>JAAXCW010000004.1 GCA_013036095.1 Vulcanimicrobiota bacterium | reverse complement strand
GGCGTCGGCGGATCCGCGACTGCGTCGACCGACAGCACGAGTGCGCTTATACTTTATCTGCTGGCTCAACGGTTACAATCCGATTTTTGCGCTGACAGCCAGCCGCCGATGCAATCCGTGAATGGCTATACACCTGGAACGAGTGGACCGTGCGCGTCACACGTCGGCAAGAACGTATTTTCCGTTCCATCGCTTCGCGTGGTTCCCGAGGCGACTTGGACCGTCGAAGATTTTCGAACTCAGTGCGTAAGCGATCCCTACATTAGTGGCGGCGCCACCAAACTCGGACATGGTACGGTTGGCGGGATTTTGATCAATGAAGCGGTGACATCTCATGATGGATCGTTTCACATTATTTCAGTGGGCAGCGGAACGGAAGCAAACATCTCGGCCGATGTAATTAGTTGCGATGCCGAAAACGCACTGGGAAACCAGCTCGTGTCATCGAGCCTCATTTCCAGCGGCTCGCACACATCTCGCCCTTCGTTCTTCTTGGTCGCACTTGGCGGAACAATCATAGCCCAAAACCTCGCCGCGAAGGCGACCGTGCAAGGCTCAACCGGCACAGCCACCCCGACCGATCAGGGCATTCTAACCGGGCTGTTGGTAAATCAGGCGATTGCGACATTCATGCAGGGGCTATCAAGTACGACAGTCGGCAACCCCAGCTCCGGCCTGACGCTGAGGAAGACTATAGAACAATGGGCTAACGAATTTGTGCTTAATCTGGAGCACGACTGCAAACGGGTTGGTCCGTCGGGACCCATACTGTGCCAGAAGCTACAAGCCGCTCCGACGCCATCACCTTCGCCGCCGTCGGAGTCGCGTAAAAATTGAATGCCTCCGAAAAAGTATGCTAACCTCTGTGCTCGTCCAGGATCGGACGGCTCAGAATACGTGCGGCTCGATATCTCTCTGGCAAAGCTGGACGCCCACATGCGACAACATGACCCATCGTGGAATACAGATCGGATCGACGACAACAATATTACATTTTCGCCTGGAAAATACAAAAAGTGGTTGGGCAGAATTAGAAATATGGATCAAATGGAATGGCCCGAGCTTTACACTACTGGTTCGCATGTTTCGATAATGGAGGGACGCCACCGATTGTATGCGCTTATAGATGAAGGCTACGATACGGTTACCATAGCCGTCGAAGCCGGATCTGCCAGCAAAATACGGCAAATTCTTCAGTAACGATTTTCACTGCCACGGAAAGATTTGTCTTCAATGCCGCCATCTGGTTACTGAAAGGGGACCCATACATGTTCGCAAGAGCCGCCCTAGCCACGGTCGCTTTTCTACTCGCAACGCTTACCGACAGTCCCGCTGACCCCATCAAGGGCAATCCTATTAATGTGTTTGGCGGACCCATCTCATCGGCGCCGAGATCTGCTTCATTTCCGTTTATATCGTTCTGTCGAGCAACATTGGACTTCGTTGTTACCGGAACGTTTGCCGGTAACATTGCCGTCGATGGGTCGTCAGATCAAAGCGGACGCTGGTTTGAGGACGCTCCAGAATTGAAGCAATCAATCGCCAACAATGGAGAAGTAAGCGGTTTCACGGTCGCTGCAAAGCAGCCGCAGGGGGGGACTTCCCCTGCATGGTCGCAGCGATTTACATACATCTTTTCGGTGAATCATGCCACCCTTCGGCTCCGTCTCGTTCAGGTCAATTCGGGATTAGCCGGAGGGACGGTGGAGGCCATACTAACGCCTCTTCCTTGCCCCTAGTTTCTCCGACCGGCTAATCACACCCGTGTAAGCTCTGTGGCTTCCAAAAACGAATCAACGGGCGCGTAACCGCATGATTTCAGTAAGAAGCTTTCATGCCGCTTTCTTGCGCGCGTGGAGAGGTGTAGCTGAAGGTGTACACAACCAGCCCGCTCCCTCTGTCGACCTCTACAAGAAGTTTTTTGACCTTTACAACATAGTGATGGCCGCCGCCATAGCCGTGGCCGTCTCCAACACGACAGATTTGTTTGCCAGCGCTTCAAGGCAGGGCGCATTATTCGGCGTCGCGCTCTTTATCCTGGCGTTGCAAATCTTCATGGGGATTGTGACCTGGATGCTAATCGCCCGATACATCTTGCTGTTTCAGAGCACCGCTGCGGCACGAACCGATCTTTACATGATGCTAATGGCCATCCCATTGATTTTTATTGTCCTGTTTTATGCTGCGCAGAAAATTAGCCCATTCGATTTTCGTGCTTCAAATGTAAACGTGCTAGAGGCCATCTTGGGAACGCTACAGCCAATATCGTACATTCTGTTAGCCTGCGCGTTTGTCTCAACCGGTCTAATTGCTTATTTATTAATCCGCCAAACCAAAGACCATAGCACTCAGCATGAACTTGGCAATGCCGCCTACGCATGCGCCGTCCTCACCGGTACTTTCTTGGGCATCGGTGCGCTGTTAGCTTTAGTACTGCGGCATTCCGTTCGCTAGGAATTGGCCAAGAGGGTCAAACAGCAAATCTAAGCCCAGGGTGAACGAGGGTCAACAATATGCAGCGTCACAAAAACTACGCCCGCCGCTAGTATCGCCGTTGCAAAGAGCGGCTCAAGGGAAACTAAACCGACAATTAGCGATGAGCATACTAGGCCGATCTTAAACCAAGGGACCACCCTAGCTTCGTAAATACCCGCGTAGATGCCAGAAAATCCAGTTTGGCCGCACGGTGACTTCGGGCTTAGGTCCGCCGGCAGGCTCTCCTTCGGTTCCGCGTTGGCATAGTAGTTATTGAGGCTAGCGCTTTGCAGTCTGAATGCCAGAACTACGACCGCGGCAGATAACGCCGCGATCCCGACTGCGAGCACGATGAACCAGGGACTCACGACCGGCCGCAGCTTGTGTGAGCAGGAGACTTACGGCTCGCCATGCGGATGCGAAAGGAGCAGGCCGTCGATTGCGCGCACGCCTTCGCGACGCAGAAAAGGAACGACGATGCGCTCGCCCACCGCTTCGGCGGTCGATTCGCTTCCATGCCCTTGCTCTAAACGTCCGCCCGCATCGACCAGGAGCGTGTGTCCGTGCGGTGTGCGAATGACGATGGCGTCGGCTTGCCCCACGTCGAGCACCGTAATTCGAAGGCGATGGTCGGGAGTACGCGGCGGCCACGCGACGAGCAGCACGCCGAGCATGAAAAATGCCGGGGCAAAATGCCGGGCGCCTCGCTTCCAAAGAAAGACGGCGGCAACCAGCAAGACGTCATATGCGGCGATCGTCCACAGCGGTGGGGGCATCGCGGCGATCGTTGAGCCGGGAAGCGTCGCGAGCGTGTGAACCGTTGCGACGATCCATGCCAGCACCCAACCGTTGAGATTGGCGATTGCCTGCGCGAGCTGCGGAACGGCCCCGAGCGCAAGTTGCGCGGCACCAAGAATCATCGTCACGCCGACACATGGCACAACTGCGGCATTGGCGACGATCGCGTAAGGCGCGAAGAGTAGGAAGACCGAGGCCGTCAGCGGCCACGTACCGATTTGCGTCGCCAATGTGAGCGTAAACGTTTCGCGCAAGCGTGCCGGAATCTCCGCGTAACGCTGAAGTTCGTCGTCGATGCAATCCGCGCAGAGCACTATTGCACCGACACACGAAAACGAAAGCGCGCACGAAGCGCTGCCTATCGCCAGCGGATCGAAGAGCGCGATCGCCAGCAGCGCCGCTCCGAAGATGTTCCAGGCTCGCGTAGCCCGGCCGCACGCGTAGGCAGTCAGCGCGAACGCGATCATCGTCGCAGCGCGCATCGCCGGCAAATGGAGCCCGCTGAACACAGCGTAGAACCAAATCGCCCCAATTGTGAGCGCGCACGCGAACGCGCGCGGCGTACTCAAAAAGCGCAAAAGCAAAAGCGTCATCGCGGCGACTACGCCGAGATGCAAGCCCGCGGTGACCAGCACGTGCACGGTTCCGGTTTCCTGAAACTCAGTCCGCAGTTCGGGCGGCAGCGCCGATCGCTCGCCCCACAGCTCGCCGGCCAGAATCGTTGCCGATGGCTCCGCAAGGCGCGCGCGCAGCTGCGCGAGCGCCCATTCGTGCGCCCTTGCGATGAGCACGTCGAGCGTCGGCGCGCGTGGCGGCAGAAAGCGAAGGACTTGCGCGTTGCCGATGCGTGCAATGAGACCGCGTTCGCGTTCGATCGCGCGCTGGTCGGGTTCGCCGGGGTTGCGAGGTTCGTCAAAAGGCTCAATTCGTCCGCGCAGCAGTACGCGAACGCCGGCATGCGGAAGCGAGCCGCGCGTCGCAACGGCGAGCTTCGTTCCGCCATCCGCTGCGCAGATAAAAGCGCTGCCGTCGTTTTGCGCGCCGTTCGGATCGAGAACGGTGCACGCGATGCGCGCAGTTTTTCCCGCAAACGTGGACGCGGGATGCGTAACGTGCAGCGCCGCCGCGCACCAGCCCGCCGCCAGGGCGAGCCCGGCGCACGCGCGAAGCGGCAGGAGCGGCGGACGTGCCAGCGCGATCCAGCCGCAGAGCACGACGCATGCGCACAGCGTCAATCCGCGCGCCTCGGCGGGAAAAGGCTGCGCGGCGGCCGCACCTAAAGCGGCCGCGGCTCCCAATAGCAAAAGCGGGGTACGTTCCGGCACGTATCGCAACTGCGACGAGACGGCAAAAATTAAAGGAGCTGCAATGCGGATCATGGTCACCGGCGGGGCCGGATTCATCGGGTCGCACGTGACCGATGCGTACTTGGCCGCCGGCCATGAGGTGCTGGTCCTCGACGCACTGTGGGAACACGGCGGCGGCCGTCGTCAAAACGTGCCCCCTCGCGCGTTATTCATGCATATGGATATCCGCGACGAATCGATTACACGAATTTTTCAAGAGTTTAAGCCGGAGATCGTGAGCCACCATGCGGCGCAGGCTAGCGTCGCCATCGGATCGCGCGATCCGATCTACGACGCGCAAGTGAACGTCGTCGGCCTGCTCAACGTTCTGGAAAATTCGGTGCGTCACGGCGTTCAAAAGATTATCTACGCTTCAAGCGGAGCGATATTCGGAACGCCCGACCGGCTGCCGATGAACGAAACGACGCCCCGGCGCCCCGAATCGCCGTACGGCATCACCAAGATGGTTGGCGAGCATTATCTGCGGTTCTTCCAGCACGAGCGCGGGCTGGATTTTACGTCGCTGCGTTACGGGAATGTGTATGGACCACGCCAGGATCCCAACGGCGAAGCCGGAGTAATCGCCATCTTCATCGGCAAGTTCTTGGCGAAGGAAGGCGTCCGCATCGATTCCGACGGCGAGCAGACGCGCGATTACGTGTACGTGCGTGACGTGGCGGCGGCCAATCTTGCGGCGCTCGAACGCGGCGGCGGCGGCATGTATTGCATCGGAACCAATAAGCGTACGAGCGTGAATCAGATCTATACAGAATTGTGCCGCGTGTCGGGGTTTGAAGCCCCGATCGAGCACGCCCCGAAGCGGCCGGGCGATGCGCGTGACGCGCAGTTCGACTGCGCGCTCGCGAAGAAAGAACTCGGATGGTCGCCGGAAACCGATCTGCACGAGGGTGTTGGCGAGACGTACGGCTTTTTTAAAGAAGCGGTGCCGTCGGGCAAGTGAAGATCCCCAACGCCCTGGTGCACGCCCTTACGCCGCTCATTGCGGGCGTATCGTCGATGCGGCGCCGCGCGATTCCGCCGCAGCTCGCGATCATGGAAATGGCTACCGGCATCTGGCCGGCCATGATGCTGCGCGCATTCGTCAAGAGCGGAATCGCCGACCGGCTCGCGCAGGGCGCCGCATCCTCGGATCAAGTCGCGAACGATCTCTCGCTTCATGCGCCCAGCGTCCGGCGCGTGTTGCGCTTTCTCGCGGGTTATGACGTCGTGCGCGCGACCGGCGAGAAGTTTGAGCTCACGGAAATCGGCCGCTGCGCAACGTCGAACGATGTCGCGTCGGTCGCGGATTTTTTATCTTATGTGGGCGAGCCGTGGCAGCTCGTGCCCTGGACGGATCTGGACGAAACGTTGCGCACCGGAAAGTCTGCGTTCGATCTGACCTACGGCAGCGGGTTCTTCGATTACGTGAAGCAGCATCCGGAAGTTGCGGGCGTTTTTGACCGGGCGATGAACGACGTCGCGAAGCTGCACGCCGCGGCGATTGCGGAGGCGTACGATTTTTCCGCAGCGTCGCCGGTCGCCGACATCGGCGGCGGCTCGGGCCTCGTTTTGCATGCGATACTAAGCCGCTATCCAAAGATTCGCGGCGTATTGTCGGACCTGCCGGCGGCGGTGGAGAAGGCGCGCGCGAAGCTGGCTGACTTTGCCGGCCGGGTCGAATTCGTCCCCGGCGATTTTTTCGAATCGGTGCCGTCAGTCCAAACCTATGTGCTTACGCATATCTTGCACGACTGGGACGACGAACGTTCGCTCAAGCTGTTGCGTGCTATCGGGCGCAGCATCGAGCCCAACGGTCACGTGCTTATCGCGGAAGCGCTCGCCGAAGACGACCCCAACGTCTGGAGCGCCGCCTCGTTAACCGACGCACAAATGCTGACCATGCTCACCGGCCGTGAGCGCACGCGCACGGAATACACGCAGCTGTTGCGGCAAGCCGGCTTCGCGGTAAAACGCATAATCCCGACGTCAGCAGCCGAGTCGATTATCGTTTGCGCCCCCGTTTAGTTGGCGACGATGTTCAGGAGTTTGTCCGCCACGAAAATGCGCTTGCGAACGGCTTTTCCGCCGAGCTGAGCTTGCACCGGCGGCTGCGCGATCGCGAGCGCGTATGCGTCGTCCTCGGAGATGCCCGGCGCGACGTCGAGGCGCGCGCGGATTTTGCCGTTGACCTGCACGACCAGCGTAATGGATTCTACTGCCAGCGCGCGCTCGTCGGGGTCGAGATAGCATTCCACATGTACGGTCGTCTGATGTCCCAAGCGCTCCCATAACTCGTCGGCGAGATGCGGCGCGAAGGGCGCGATGATCAGCGGCAGCGCGTGCACCCCATAAGCAACCGCCGGCGAATCCGGCGCGCTTTGCTCGAGCGTCGTGAGCGCGTTGACGTACTCGTCGAGTTTCGCAACGGTGGTGTTAAAGTGAAAGCGGCGCGAGAGCGTTTCGTCCACGGCGGACTTCGCGGCAACGTGCACGGCGCGCAGGAGCGCCTTTTCATCCTCGCTTGAAACGTCCGGCAGCGCGCGCGGGTCGGCCTTTTTTGCGCGTTCCAAAAACGGCTCGCACGCACGCCACACGCGGTTGACGAAGCGAACGCGGCCATTGATGCCCTCGTCGGTCCAGTCGCTCGTATCTTCGGGCGGCGTAACATAGAGTAAGAACAAGCGCATTGCGTCCACGCCGCGCCGGTCGACGATCTCGTCGATGCCGACCACGTTGCCGCGCGACTTGCTCATCTTCTCGCCGTTATAGAGCACCATGCCTTGATGAAATAGCCGCGTGATCGGCTCGTCGGGGCCGGTCACCCAGCCGCGATCGTGAAAAAACTTGTAGAAGAAGCGCGAATAGAGCAAATGCAGCACGGCATGCTCCGCGCCGCCGATATATTGGTCGATCGGCATCCAGTACCCAGCGATCTCTTCGTCCCATGGTTTGCTCGCGTTGTGCGGATCGAGATAGCGCAGATAATACCAAGACGACTCGAAGAACGTATCCATCGTATCGCTCTCGCGTTTGGCGGGGCCGCCGCACTTCGGACACGTTGTGTTGCTGAACGCTGGATCGTTGGCAAGCGGCGAACCTTCGCCGGTAATCGGAACGTCGGCGGGCAGCATGACGGGAAGCTGATCGTCCGGCACGGGCACTTCGCCGCATTTTTCGCAGTAGACGATTGGAATCGGCGTTCCCCAATAGCGCTGCCGCGAGACAAGCCAGTCGCGCAGGCGGAAATTGACTTTGGGTTCGCCCAGGCCCAGCGCAACGAGCCTATCGGAAATGGCTTTGCGCGCGCGTCCGCTCGACATCCCCGTGAAATCGCCGCTCGCGATAAGCCGCCCGTCTTCCAGAAAAGATTCGTTCAGCGGAGCGCTGATGTCCGCGCCGGGCGGCGCGACCACTCTTGCAACCGGAAGGGCGTTTTTACGCGCAAATTCGAAGTCGCGCTGATCGTGCGCCGGCACGCCCATGACGGCACCCGTGCCGTATTCTGCGAGCACGTAATTCGTCACCCAAATAGGTACGCGCTCGCGCGAGAGCGGATTGATCGCGAAGGCGCCGGTAAACACGCCCTCTTTTTCCATGAGGCTCGTGCGTTCGAGTTCGGATTTGGAGCGCAGACTTTGCGTGAATTCGTCGACGGCATGACGCGCCTTCTTGGTGACGATCTTTGAGACTGCCGGATGTTCGGGAGCCACCGCTACATACGTTACGCCGAACAACGTGTCCAGACGCGTGGTGAAAACGCTAATGCGCTCTTCCGAGTTCTCGACGGCGAACGTGAACTGCGTGCCTTCGCTGCGGCCGATCCAGTTGCGCTGCATCGTGCGCGTGCGTTCGGGCCACCCGTCGAGCGTGTCGAGACTGTCGAGCAAGCGGTCCGCATAGTCCGTGATCTTCAAGAACCATTGCGAGAGATTGCGGCGCTCGACCAAGTTTTCACATCGCCAGCAGCGGCCGTCGATCACTTGTTCGTTCGCGAGCACCGTGCGATCGTGCGGGCACCAATTGACGGGCGCCGCGCGCTTATACGCCAGTCCGTGTTCGTACAGCCGCAAGAAGAGCCACTGATTCCACCGGTAATACTCGGGCTCGCACGTGGTGATTTCCCGCGACCAGTCATAGCTCGTTCCCATCAGCCGGACCTGCCGCTGCATGTTCGCAATGTTCGCGCGCGTCCACTTGCCGGGATCCGCGCCGTGCGCGATCGCCGCGTTTTCTGCCGGCAAGCCGAACGCATCCCAACCCATCGGATGGATCACGTTGTAGCCGAGCATGCGCATCATCCGCGCGATGGCGTCGCCTAGCGAATAATTTTTCGCGTGGCCGACGTGCAGATCGCCCGACGGGTACGGCAGCATCTCCATCGTGTAATACTTTTGCTTCGCGGCATCTTCGCGCGCACGGAAGGTGCCCTGTTCATCCCAGCGCTGCTGCCATTTTCGTTCTACCGCTCGATAATCGTAGGCGTCGGCCATTGGAATCACCATTATAGGGCCGGGCAGGGCGCTAACCCTTTCCTCAGCCGCGCCCCGGCGTGAATGAACGGCGTGAAAATTCTGGTTATCGCCGGCGCCGCCGTCATCTTAGCGGCACTGGCCTTTTTGCATCCCGCGCCGAAGCCGCCGGTTCAAACCGTCGATACCCTCGGGTCTCGCCCCGGCTCGACCGTGGTTCGACCGGGGCGCCTAATGGCGCCCGCTCACCATGACACAAATGGCGCGCGCGCCGCTCACCATGGCACAACGGCGCTCGTCGTGTACGTCGCCGGTGAGGTGCGGCGGCCCGGATTGTATCGCGTTCCGCCGGGCGCGCGCGCCAACGATGCGGTGGAGAAGGCGGGAAGCTTTTCGAACGCGGCCGATCGCGCCGCCGTGAACTTGGCGGAGATCGTGCAAGACGGGGAAGAGATCCGCGTCCCGCGCACCGGCGAAAGCGCGCCGCGCTCGTCCCGCTCACGTAAGAGCACGAGAAAAAAACGCGCGCGCGTCCGGATGAGCGTCAATCTCAACTCGGCGAGCGCGGGCGAGCTGGCACGAGTGCCCGGGCTCGGAGAGACGCTGGCGCAGCGAATCGTCGCTTACCGCGCGCAGAACGGCCCGTTTGCCTCGCTCGACGAGCTGGCCGACGTCTCCGGATTCACGCCGCGGCGCATAGACACGCTGGCGCAATACCTCGTGCTGCGGTAGCAAGAGAGCCTTATTCGGCGGCGAAGCCGAAATGATGCAGCCCTCGCTGCCGCCGCGCGAAACTTTGCCGGCGGTTATCCGCCGTTCGCTCGAGCAGCCGCGCGAAGCCGCGCTGCTCGAACGCGCCGGAGCCGGCTGGAGCGCCACGTCCTCGCAACAGCTCTTGGAGCGTGTGGAAAATCTGGCGAATGCGATTCGTTCGTCCGGACTGCAGGCCGGGGACCGCGTGGCTCTGATGGCCGTCAATAGCGTTGACTGGATCATGGCCGACTTCGCGACACTTTTTGCCGGCTGCGTGGTCGTGCCGGTTTTTCCGACGCAAGCCTCCGACCAGGTGTCATTCATTCTGCGCGATTCGGACGCCAAGCTCGTCTTCACGGGTACGTCCGCATTGGCGGCACGCGTAAGGGAGCTCACCACCGCGCCGGTCATCGTGTTCGCAAGCGCCGGGGCCGATTCTCTGACGCTCTTTGAAGAGCGCGGCGCGCAGGTGCGCGCCCAAAATGGCGGCCTGGCCGCGCAGTGGGAGGCGGCGCTGCGGCCGGACGATCTGGCGGTTCTGATCTACACGTCCGGCACAACCGGCGAACCCAAAGGCGTGATGCTCTCGCATGACAACGTCGCATTCAACGCCGAGTCTTCGTTCAGCAATACGTTCGACGTGCTGCCGAGCGGATCGAACGTGCTCTCGATCTTGCCGTTTTCGCATATTTACGAGCATATGATTCTCTACGGCTACATGCTGCGCGGAATGCACCACTACATCGCCCACGATGTGGACAAACTGCTCGACGATCTTCGCGACGTGCATCCCGTTACCATGACGGCCGTTCCCCGGCTTTTCGAGCGCGTGATCGCGCGCATCGTCGGCACGGCGAAAACGGAAGGAGGCTTGCAAGCCAAAGTCGTTCCCTGGGCGCTCAACGTCGGCCGCGATTACATGACCGCAAAGACTCGCGGGAAAGACCCCGGCGCTGCGCTTTCGCTGCAGTACCGTATCGCGCACTCGCTGGTGCTGCGAAAGATCCGTCCGCGTTTGGGCTTGGATAAACTGATATTTTTCGTGAGCGGTTCGGCGCCGCTGCACTTCGACGTGGCCATGACGATGCTCGGCTGCGATATTCCGATCGTCGAAGGATATGGTCCGACCGAATGTTCGCCGGTGGTTACCGTCAACACATTTGAAAACAACCGCTATGGTACCGTCGGCAAACCGATTCCCGGCGTTGAAGTAAAGATCGCGCCCGACGGCGAGGTGCTGGTTCGCGGCCCGGGCGTGATGCTGGGCTACTACCACAACCCGGCAGCGACGGCCGAAGCATTAAAAGACGGCTGGTATCATACGGGCGATGTCGGCGAAATCGACGAGGGCGGCTTCTTGCGCATCACCGATCGGAAAAACGAGCTCTTCAAAACGTCCGGCGGAAAGTTCATTGCGCCCGCGCGATTGGAATCGGCGATCAAGCGATCGGTGTACGTCAGCCAGGTGCTCATCGCGGGCGAAGGCCGCGCGCATCCGGTTGCGCTGGTTTCGCCGAACTGGGATTTAGTGCGGCAAGAACTCGGCATTGCGGCAGACGTGCCTTCCGGAACGATGGCCGAACGCAGCGACGTGATCGCGTTCATGACCGACCAAGTGCGCCGGCAAACGGCCGACCTGGCGACTTTCGAACAAGTGCGGCGCATTGCCGTACTGCCGCGCGATCTTACGATAGAAGATGGCGAGCTATCGCCGACGCTGAAGGTCAAGCGCCGGGTCGTCGAAAGCCGCTACGCAGCTCCGATAGGACGTCTCTACGCCGAAGAAACCGCGCGCGCTTAGCCCGTTGCAGCTCGATGAGGTCCTTCGTGGACCCATCAAGAGCAAAACGCTCTTTCCCGTCTTGATCTTGCACTTGCTCAAGAAGAAACCCGATCACGGCTACGGACTGATGGCGCGCATCGAGAAGACGTGCGGGGAGCTGATCGCCGTCAACACGAACAAAATCTATCCGCTCTTGCGCCGATTGGAAGAGCGCGGTTTTCTCACCGCGAAGTGGGACCATCCCTCAAAACGGTCGCGTCGAGTCTACGTGGTCACCGCGGAGGGAGAGGCGCGGCTGAATCGCATAAAGAGCGCGATGCTGCCGTATCTCGATGCGATGAGCGCGGCCGTTAAGGATCTGAAGAAGGAACTCTACCGTTGAGAAAACTCGCCGCTTTCCTAGTGTTCTTTGCCTTTTGCGCGCCGCTGGTGCCGGCTTCGGCCGCCCCGCCGCGCACACCGCCGCCAGCCGCGGCATCACCGCCGCCGGAGATTTCCGACGGCGAAACGCCGGACGCCGTCACACAGCATACCGTCACGATCGGCGGCCAGCCCTACGCCTATACCGCGCGAGCCGGCACGATTACGCTGCGCAACGACAAGGAAGTCCCGACCGCGCGCGTTTTCTACACGGCCTACACGATCGACGGTTCCGATGCGGCATCGCGCCCGGTCACCTTCCTTTATAATGGCGGCCCGGGCAGCTCTACGATGTGGCTGCGCATGGGCTCGTTCGGACCGGTTCGCGTGCAGGCGGCCAACGCCGCGGCAACGGGACCGCCGCCATACCGCATCGCCAACAATTCTTACAGCTTGCTCGATAAGAGCGATCTCGTCTTCATCGACATGCCCGACAGCGGCTTCGGCCGCATTACCGGCGCGGGCACTCCCAAGACGTTCTTCGGCGTCGATCAAGATGTGTCGGCATTTGCGCAATTCATCCAGCGCTACCTTACGAAATTCGGACGCTGGAATTCGCCGAAGTTCTTGTTCGGCGAGAGCTACGGTACGACGCGCTCCGCGGCGCTGGCGAACACCCTGCTCAACCAAGGCATCGCGCTCAACGGCGTCGTGCTGCTTTCTTCGATCTTGAACTTCGGCTTGGATTTTGGTAACGGCGATCCGATCGCGAGCGGCGATTGGGCGTACGTGCTCTACTTGCCGACCGAAGCCGCGGCCGCATGGTATCACGGAAAAATCCGCAACAGTCCGGCGGACATCAACGCGTTCTTGCAGCCCGTGGAACAGTTCGCCCTCGGCGAATACTTGGACGCGCTCTACAAGGGCGCATCGCTAAGCGCATCCGAGCGCAACGATGTCGTTCACAAGTTGAGCGCGTATCTGGGGGTTTCCGAACAATATGTTCGTGAAAGCAACTTGCGCATTCCCTACCAGCGCTTCGAGCAGCAGCTCTTGCGCTCGCAAGGCGCCGTGATCGGGCGGCTGGACGCGCGCTATCAAACGTTTGCGCTCGACCGTGCCGCCGACGAAGGCCCGGCTTGGGATCCGACCGATTCGTCGATCGACGCGCCGTACACAACCGCGATCAACCAGTATCTGCGCAGCGATTTGAAATACGACACGACGCTGCAGTACCGCCCGAACATCTACGGCATCATCTACGGAAACGGCGGTTCCTGGGACTTCACGCACAACCGGCGCGAGCCGCCCAACGTGGCTCCCGACCTCGCCGAAGCGATGACGCAGAATCCCAGCCTAAAAGTCTTTTCGGCTAACGGCTACTACGACTTCGCGACGCCTTTCTTCGCTACGCAGTACACGCTGCAGCACCTCAGCATCGCGCCGCAGTTACAGAAGAACATCACGTTCAACGTCTATCAGTCGGGACACATGGTGTATCTCAACGAGTCCGCGCTGGCACAATTCAAGACCGACCTGGCCCGCTGGTACGACAGCGCGCTGGCACGCTGAGGACAGAATGAAAAAAGTATTTGCGATAGTTACCGCCCTAAGCGCGCTTTCGATGATCGCAGCTGCACCGGCCCCGAAACCCTACGTGCCGGCTCCGCCGCCCGACGCGATATCGCAGCACGTTACCTCAATCGGCGGCCAAACGATTCCGTACACCGCGCGCGCGGGCACGATCACGCTGCGCAACGAAAAGGATCAGATTACGGCGCACATGTTTTACGTGGCGTACACGAAGAACGGCGCCGACCCCAGCCGCAGACCGGTCACGTTTTTCTACAACGGCGGACCGGGCAGTTCGACAATCTGGCTGCACATGGGCTCGTTTTCACCGGTTCGCGTCGTGACGGCGAATGCCGTCCCGAACGCTTCCGCGCCTTACGGCATGAACAGCAACCGCTACAGTTTGCTCGATAAATCTGACCTGGTCTTCATCGACGCGCCGAACACCGGCTACAGCCGAGTGGTCGGCTACGGCGATCCCAAGGACTTCATGGGCGTCGATCAAGACGGCCGCGCTTTTACGCAGTTCATCCAACGCTACATCACGCAATTCAACCGGTGGAATTCGCCGAAGTTTCTCTTCGGCGAAAGCTACGGCACCACGCGCGATGCGGTCCTCGTGAACATGCTGCAAGACGCGGGCGTGCAGTTCAACGGCGTGGTGCTGCTCTCGACCATCCTCAACTTCGGACTCACGGGACTCGGCGGCTCCAATCCGATCGCCGGCGGGGACTGGGCGTACGTGCTCTATCTTCCGAGCGAAGCGGCGACGGCATGGTATCACCACATGGTTCCGAACCGCCCGGCAAGCCTGACAACGTTTCTGGCGGGTGTGCAGCAGTTCGCCGGCACGCAGTACATGCACGGACTCGCGCAAGGCGACCGCCTAAGCGCGTCGGGGCGCGATGATATCGTTCGCAAGCTGCACGCGTATCTTGGGCTTTCGGAAACCTACATCCGCGACTCGAACATGCGCATCTCCTACCCGAGCTTTCAAAAAGAGTTGCTGCGCAGCCGCAATCAAATTGTCGGCCGTTTAGACTCTCGATTCCAAACCTACGGCCTGGATACCGCGGCTGATTCGCCGGAATGGGATCCGGCCGACGTTTCTGTGACCGGCGCTTTTGTTGGCGCGTTCGAACGCTACGTGCACGATCAACTGCACTACTCGACGAACTTGATTTACCGTTCGACCGCTTATACGCAGCTCGGCGCGCGTTGGGACATGCATCACAACGGAGACGACCCGCCGGCGAACGTTGCACCGGATCTCGCGCAAGCGATGACGGAAAACCCGCACCTCAAAGTGCTGCTCGCGGGCGGATACTACGACTTCGCGACGCCGTACTTCGCGGCCCAATACACGCTGAACCACTTGGGTGTGGCGCCCGCGATCGCGAACAACATCACGTATAAGTTTTACCAGTCCGGACACATGGTCTACGTGAATACGCCGTCGTTGGCGCAGTTCAAAGCCGACCTCTCGCGCTGGTACGACTCGGCGATCCGCTAGAGGTTAACGCTCCAGCACCTGCAGCGTTCGCATCGCGGACGCTGCTTTTCTTTGCAGGATGCGGAACGACAAGTACTGCGATGTGGTGGGTTTGGCGGCACCGCTCTCGACGTTACCCTCAAGCGTTCCGAGCGCCGCGCCGATATACCGCAGGCTTGTAAAATCCATCGCCGGCTTGCCGACCGAATCGTCGGGCGAGTTCCTGGGGGCGCTGCCGATGAGCGCATTCAGCTGCGCCGACTGCTCGGCGGACAATTTCGAGCCGCGCGATTTCAGTAAAGTGGCGGCGCGATTTTGCGCGTCGGTGACTTGCGCGTTGAGCGCCTCGATCGAACGGGCGAGCTGGAGTTGCGAGCGCAGAGCGCTATCGCTTGCCGGATAAAGCGGATTGCGTGCTAAGGTGAGCGGCTGCGAGTACGTTGCGCCGTTCACGCTCATACGCACCGTGTAATTGCCCGGTGCGACCAGCGGACCGCCCCCGCGGCGCCGCGGCGCTCCCGCTGTCGCGTAGTGCAAGTCCCACACATAGCGGTGCAGCCCTGGATCGCTCGACGGAGGCTGCTGCGGCTGCACCCAAAACGCGGGAATGTTGAGCGCACTGGGATTCACGACGGTCGGTGCATCCGACGACGACCATTGACGCAGTACGTTGCCGCCCGGACCCAAAATCTGCAGCACGACGGGCGTCTTCGCTTGACCGATCGAGTAATAGATGATCGCGCCGGACGACGGGTTATTGGCCGTCGGTTCGTCGGGCGGGATCGGCGTGCCCTGATCGGATCCCGGCTGCCACATATAGGTGAGCGCGGGCTTGAAGAGATGCGCGCTCGAGTTGGCGATCGCCGCGCTCAATTGGCGAAGCGGCGAAGCGTCGTCGAGGATCCAGAATGCGCGCCCGTGCGTGGCGAGCACGATGTCGCTGCCGTTGAACACGATGTCGCGCATCGAGGCCGTCGGAAGATTGAGTTGAAGCGACTGCCAGTTCGAGCCGTCGTCGAACGAAACGTACACGGCGCGCTCGGTTCCGGCATAGAGCAGCCCGCGGCGGCGCGGGTCTTCGCGAACGACGTTGACCGATTCGGTCGCGGGAATGCCGTTGGTGATGGCGGTCCAGTGCGCGCCCGAGTCGTGCGTCTTGTAGATGTAGGGATGATTGTCGTCGAGACGGTGCCGGTCGATCGCTGCGTAGGCCGTGCCCGCATCAAAGTGAGACGCGTCGATGATGCCGACTTTACTCCAGGGCGTCAACTGCGGCGGCGTGACGTTTTGCCAGTGCGATCCCTCGTCGCGGGTGATCCAAATGAGTCCGTCATCGGTGCCGGCCCATATCTCATGCGCACGCGCCGGAGATGGCGCGATCCAATAGACGACGCCGCGGCGCGGAAGGCCGTTGCTGTCAGCGATTGTCGGCGCGTCGAGGGTCGGCGGAACGGTGGTGAATTTGCGCGTGAGATCGGGACTGATGATCGACCACGAGTTGCCCCCGTCGGGCGAGCGGAATATCTGCTGATGGCTCATGTACAGCACGCGCGGATTCTGCGGCGAGGAAGCGATCGGGAGCGTCCACGTGTTGCGCCAGACTTTATCCGGATACTGGATGGTCGGATCGATCGAGAGCTCCAAGCCGGTGTTGATGTTTTCATACACGCCGTTGACATCGTAGAGGCGCCCGGGATGCAGCAGATCGGGAGCGATCGTTCCGCTCTCGCCGCCGACGTCGATGGGATGCCAGTCGCGGAAACTAATTCCGCGCGCGGTCGTGCGGCTGGGTACCGCCATCGCGCCCGAATCTTGCTGCGCGCCGTAGACCCAGTATGGAAAGCGGTTGTCGGTGATGGCGTGATAGAACTGCCCGGTCGGCTGGTTGTACCACGAACTCCAGGTCTTTGCGCCGTCGATCGAAACGACAACGCCTTGATCGCTGCCGAGAATCATGCGGTTCGGATCGTCGGGATAGATCCAGAGCTGGTGATAATCGTCGCCGCCCGGCGCACCCTTAATCGCGGTGAACGACTTGCCGGCGTTGGTCGAACGATACGTCGACGTATTCATGACGTAGACTTCGTCGGCGTTTTTGGGATCGGCGGTGACCTTGCTGAAGTACCAGCCGCGATTCCAGATCCGCGTTTCGCCGTCGATCTTCGACCACGTTGCGCCGCCGTCGTCGGAACGATAGATGCCGCCGGTCTTGACGGCATTTGTGTCGACGAGCGCGTAGACGCGGTTGGAATCGGCCGGAGAAACGGCTACGCCGATGTGCCCCACGCCGTCCGGGAATCCGTTTCCGGAAACGTGTGACCACGAAGCCCCCGCGTCGATGCTCTTGTAGAGTCCGCCGCCCGGGCCGTTGCTCGGCGGATAAACGTTCCACGGCGGGCGACGCGTCTGCCAGAGCGATGCGAAGATAACGTTTGAATGTGACGGATCGATCGAAAGATCGATCGCGCCCGTGTTTTCGTCTTTGTAAAGAACCTTGCTCCACGTCTTTCCGCCGTCGGTGGACTTGAAAACCCCGCGCTCTGCGTTGGGACCGTACTGATGGCCCAGTGCCGCGACGTACACGATGTTGGCGTCTTTCGGATCGACGGCGATCTTGCCGATCTGGTTCGAGTCGGTCAGGCCGATGTGCGACCAGGTCTTGCCGGCGTCGGTGGATTTGTACATGCCGTCGCCGTGCTGAATGTCGGAACGCATGTCCGATTCGCCGGTGCCGACGTAGATAACGTTGGTATCGCTGGGCGCGACGGCGATGGCGCCGATCGACGCGACCGAAACGCCGTCGAAAATCGGTGACCAGGTACGGCCGGCGTTGTCGCTTTCCCAAACGCCGCCTCCGACTGAGCCGAAGTAAAACTTCTCGGGCTGACCCGGCACACCGGTGACCGCGATCGCGCGGCCTCCGCGGAAGGGTCCGATGAGGCGCCAGTGGAGTCCCGACAGCGAGCTGGCGGGCATTGGGTTGGCGAGGGCCATCGGCTGTTGGAGCGCAAGGAACGACAAAGCCAGGAGCATCGAAAGCAAGCGGGACATTGCGCCCGCTTTCAGTACGCGCGGCTCAAGACCTCGCGGAAGGGAGGCCATGACCGCTAGCAAACGCCAGCTTGATACGGCGGTGTGCCGTTTGACCCTTGAAAGGAGCATCAGGGTGAGTAAAAGCTTTAAGAAAATTGACCGGGGCACGCTATTAAAAGGGAGCGGCGCGGCGGCATTTTTGGCCATGCTGGCAATGGGGGAGGCCGCCTCGTCAACGCCTCCAACGCCGCCGCCGGGTAAGCGCTGTTGCGATCCCGGCGACTATGGGTTTAATTCCGGTAATGGAAAGACGGCAAAGGGTTTTGTAACGATCAAAGGCTTCCGGGTAATAGGCGCAACGGCCGGCGGACCGAAGCCGGCGACGCCCGCGGGATGGACCCCGAAATACTTTATTCCGGCGGCCAATGGATTCGGCCAGAACGGAAAACACGTACTTAACGACGCGAAAAACGTCGATATTTACGTCTACACTAAGTAGCGAGATCGTCTTGCTCGGCGGTGGAAGCCTGTAACCAGCCTTCCACCGCCGTTTTCCATTCAAGCGGCCGAGCTGCTTCGATTTGCATCGCCACCTCGGCCCCATAATGTGCGCTGAGCTGGTCGGTGAGGCGACGTTTACCCAATTTTGTGCTGTAAGCGTGACAGTGCGCGCGGCGTATCAACGCGGCATCCACGAATAGTCTGAACGCCAAATCCCAGTCGCCTCGTGCGACGCGGAGCTCGGCTAACGCCTCTAGTCCATTTGCAGCGAGATCGGCGGATTCCACATTCAGGCTTGCGGCAAGCGTTGACAGGATCAATCGCCTTGCATCATAGAGTTTGCATTGTGCAAGACGTACCGACGCCAGCCCCAGCGCGATCTCAGCCGCTCCAAACTCGTTTCCCAGATGCTGCTTCGCTTCGAGCGCGCTTGTGAATTTTTTTTCGGCTGTTTCATAATCACCCTGCTCGTAGGCGAGAGAGCCTTCAAGGCCGTCCACGGTAGACAGCTGCTCCGCATCACCCAATTTCTCGGCGTACAGGCGACACGATACGAGCAGTGGCTTTGCTTCAGTTAGCCGGTTGTCGAAAAGTTTGAGGGTTGCTAAATTTCGCAGCGCTAGGACAAGGGCGTAAGAGCCGCCCGCATCCATCGAGCTCTTAGCGATTTCGTTATAGAGTTTTTCTGCCTCAATAAGATTCCCGCGCCTATATTCGTTGACTGCAAGCGCGTTTTTCGCGGCGAGGCAGCCGGCACTGTCTTTAAGGCGCTCATACAGATCCAGCGCTCTGTGAGCGAACTCCGCCGCACAATCATAGTCGTGCTGAAGGCAGGCAAAGGAAGAGAGGTGTCGCAGAACGGGCGCCAAAGTTGTGACATCTTGTTTCGAAGATTGCACGAAACGATCCAGCCAAGCGCGGCCCTCAGTGAATCTGCGTCGCAAGTACCAGTAGCGCCACATTCCACACAGTGCCCGCCCAAGGGTGTTATCATCTTGTTCGAAACCGAAACTCAGCGCCGCGCGAATATTGGCGCTATCCGCATCGACTGCCCTTAGCCACCCGGCGAGTTCCTCGTGCGGGAGCGCCTCGTTACCTTTTGTTGCAATCGCAAGGTAGAAGCCGGCGTGTTTTTTTCGGGCGGAGAGTACGAGCGCTGGAAGCGCCTCGCCCTCGGCATAGCTTCGAATCGCCTCAAGGAGTTGGTAGCGTGGCAGTAAGCCTTCAATTTTTCGTACCGATACGAGAGATTTGTCGACCAGCGAGCTTACAAGGTCCAGCGTGCCTTGTGCTTCGGGCGTGAGAGCTTCAACGGCCTCAAGCGTAAAACTATCGGCGAAAACCGAAAGCGTGCCAAGCAGGGCGCGCTCGTCCGACGAAAGGAGATCGTAGCTCCATGCGATCGTGCCTCTGAGGGTGCGATGACGATCCTCGTCAGGTAGCGCGGGCGCGGTGAGAAAGGCGAGCTGGCGATCCAGGCGAGCCTGGATCTGATCCAATGAAAGGGTCGCGGTTCGCGCGGCTGCCAGTTCGAGGGCGAGCGGAATTCCCTGCAACTGCCGGCTAATGGCGGCCACCAAACCCGCGTCGGCTTCCATTGGCGCAAAACCGTGCGCCACTTCGCGGGCGCGTTCGCAAAAGAGCCGGATGCTTTCCTCGTCCGGCAGCGCCTCCAGGCGATACACCTGCTCTCCACGCAAGTGCAGCGGTTCGCGGCTGGTGACGACAACGCGCACGCGTGGCGCACGTTCGAGAATTTTTCTCACGAGCGAATTCGCCGAAGCGCGGACTTGCTCGGCATTGTCGAAAGCCAACAAGAGTTCGAGCGGCGTGAGATTCCGTATAAGCGTTTCCTCGTGTGATTCTTGCGGAACCTCGGAAAGCCGGAGTGCGGCCGCGGTTGCGGCAACGACCAGCGACGGATCCGTAATGGCGCTCAACGCTACGAACCAGACGCCGTCTTTAAAGCCGCCTACCTTCTCAGCGGCAAGTTGCAGCAGCAATCGCGTTTTGCCGATGCCGCCGGGCCCGGCGATGGTTATAAGCCGATGATCCTGCAAAAGATTTTCAAGGTCGCGCAGTTCTTTGTCCCGCCCGACGAAACTCGAAATCTGTAAGGGCAGGTTGTTTGGATGTGAATCGAGCGTATTTAATCCGGGAAAAGTTGTATCGATGCCGTCGGCGACGACTTGAAAGATCGTCTCGGGTTCGCTGAGGTCCTTAAGATGATAGGTACCGAGTTCCCGAAGCGCAGCTCCCTGGCATCCGTCGTCTCGCAATACGGCCGCGGCCGACGAAGAAACGAGAATCTGTCCGCCGTGTCCGGCGGACATCAAACGCGCAACGCGGTTGAGCGAAGGACCGAAATAATCGTCGCTCTCGGCCAACGCCGAGCCGGTGTGAACGCCCACTCGCACGCGTAGGCGCGCCGTGTTCTCCGGCCATGGCCCGCCACGCAAGCGCCGTTGGGCGGCTACGGCCGCGGAGATCGCGTTGCGCGGCAGCTGAAATGCAGTGCAAAATCCGTCGCCGACGCGTTTGAACACCGCACCCGCGTTTTTTGTCGTTTCTTCTTCCAGGATCGCATCGTGCAGGCGCAGAGCTTCATGCATCGATTCCGGCGAACGTTCCCACGCGGACGTGCTTCCTTCGATGTCCGTAAAGAGGAACGTAAGAACAGCACCCTCTCGTGCAGCACCGGCAGATTGCACACGGTAAAGTTCCACGCTGGTTCTAGGCGTGCCCTCGTCGGGCGCCGAAGCCGCGGCGGTGGATATCTTCGCATCGCTGCCGGTGTATATAGGCGGCCCGCTTTTCGTCGGTATTTTCGTCGGAATCGCGGTCGGCGGCAGCCTGATCGCGCACCGGTTCTTCCCCAAAGGGGTGCTGGAAGACCACAACGACATCGCGGGCTTTATGTTCGCGGTAGTCGGCGTCGTTTATGCGGTGCTGCTGGCGTTCTTAGCGATAGCCGTATGGGAGCGCTTCGACGCGGCCGAGACGCGCGTGCACGACGAAGCCAACCAGCTCGTGGTCGTGTACCGCCGCGTGGATGCGTTTCCGGATCAGCGAGCGCAATTGCGTGAGAAAATTTCCCGCTACGTGAATGTGCTGATCTCGCAAGAGTGGCCGGCGATGAACACCGGCAAGAGCAGCGAAAAGGCAAACGCGCTGATCGAAGGCATCGCTTTTCAGGCGCGTCACCTGAAAGTCACCACGCCCACGCAACAAGATCTGCTCACGTCGATCATCGACGGATTGCAGGCGACGATGATGGACCGCAATGACCGGCTGCTGCTCAGCAACCGCGGTCTCAATACGTTTTTATGGTCGATCCTGTTCTTGGGCGCAGCGGGTGTCATCGTGTTTTCCTATTTCTTCGCCTTCAAGAGCAAAAGCGCGCAAGTTGCGATGATCGGGCTGCTGGCCTTTTCCCTTGCGCTGGTGCTCTACTTGATCGCCGTTGTGGACTATCCGTTCCGGGGCGATGTGCGCATTTCGCCCGAACCGTTCGTCGAAGCATCGCAAACGGTACATGGAATCGGCTGCTAGCAGCTATTTTACGAAGACAAAACCGATTAAGCCGCCGACCACGGTCAGCGCGAAGACGAAGATAAAGATCCACACTCCCAGGCGCAGCAGCGCCTGACCGCGGCGCCGCGACGATTGCGTCGTATACCTGACTTTGGATTTTCCGCTCACGAGCTTTGCGCTTGCCGCTCAGACGCAGGCGCCCACAGGCGTTCGAGATTATAGAACGCACGCTGCTCGGGCGTAAAGATGTGCACCACGATATCCCCCAGGTCGAGCAAAATCCACGTACCTTCGGAGTATCCTTCGAGACGGCCGACGCGCATGCCGGCCGCTTTGATGTTCTCGGTGATGGCGTCGGCAATGGCTCGCGTTTGCACTTTCGATCGGCCGCTGACGACGACGAACTTGTCGGCGATGATCGTTTTGCCGGCGACGTCGATCTCCATGAACTGTTCGCCTTTTTTATCCGCTGCGGCCGTCCGCACGATCTCAAGAATGTCGGGCAGTGGTTGCCTCCGTCGTAGTGTGTGCGCCGAACACTCGCATTGCCGCCGCCGTCTGCGGGGCGAGCGGCAAGTGCTTGCTGCTGAGATACCGCAAAGACGACTCGATCGTTGCGCGCATCGCTCCGGGAAGGTCGCGCCCCGCCATTTCCGCCAGGGGCGCCCGCTCGGGATAGTCGCGGCCGGGTTCGAGCCCGTCGGCTAAATAGAGAACGCAATCCAGCACCGACATCTCACCCGCTGCGAGGGTGTGCTTGGCGATCGCCGAGAGCACTTCCGGATCGGTGACGCCGAACTCCGAGCGCGCGAGCTCGGCGCTCAGCGGCGCGTGCAGCACGATCGGGTGCGCCCGCTCGAAGTCGCTGATGGTCATGCCGCGCTGCTCGCACTCGGCGAGGAGGCGTTCGTTAGAGTAGAGGCGCGCCAAATCGTGAAGCATTCCGGCGTCTCGCGCTTTTTCGGGATCCGCTCCGTGAACGCGCGCCAAGTTTTCGGCCATGCGCGCGACGCGCACGCAATGTTCATAGCGGTGTTCTTGTCCGATATGTTTGCGAACGCGCTTGCAAAGCTCCGTAAAGGTCACCCGGTAAGCGTGGAGCGCAGCGCGCGCAGCCGGTTACTGTAGATCTCGCTTTTCATATTGCCGGCCCACATCACCAGCGCGTTCTCGTTGTTGTCGCTGTAGTAACCGCGCCGCGTGGAAACGGTGGTGAAGCCGTACTTGCGGTAGAGCGCTTGCGCGACGTCGTTGCTTTCGCGCACTTCGAGCGTCATCCAGGAAGCGCCCCGCGCGATGGCTTCGTCGAGCAATTTGATCAGCATGACTTCGCCGTAGCGGCGGCCACGGTGACGCGGTTCCACGGCGATCGTCGTAATGTGCGAATCTTCGAGGATGACCCAAATGCCGCCGTAGGCGACGATGTTCTCGCCAATCCGGCCTACATAGTAATGCGCGAGCTTATTATCGTTCAGCTCTTGATAGAATGCGTTGGCCGGCCAGGTGGTCGTGAACGACTGCTGTTCGATCCGCATAACTTCTCGCACGTCGGATCCGGCCATCGGCGTGATCGAGAGATGTTCGCCACCGGCGGCAACCGGACGCGGATCGAGCTTCATTTCTTCGGAAGACTTACAGCCGGGAGCTCGCCGTAATCGGCGCGCACTTCATGTACTGATTTCGCCGGCTCGCGCTGCGCCGCCAGCATTGCAATCGCAAGTGCGGCGGGTTCGATTGCGCGTGGAAGAATGGTCACTTCAATTGCGCGTTCGCCAAGCGCGGCGCGCACGTCCTCCGCGCCGTTTCCGGTGAGGACGGCCGCGGGCGGCAGCTCGGGTTGCAGCGTTTCAAACACGTCGCGAATGTACCCGGACGCGCGCCGTTCCGAATCGCCCGCCCGCAGGCGTACGGAAATGACGCCTTCCCGTCCGCGCACGACGGTAAGCAAGGGGCGGCCGCCCGTATCGAGCCCGCATTCCAGCGCGTCGAAGGTCGAAATGCCGCAGAGCGGCACGTTCCAGCCGAGCGCGAGCGCCTTGGCGTAACTGATGGCGATGCGGACGCCGGTGAAGCTGCCGGGTCCGATGCCGACGCCGATCCGTTCGATGCGCCGCCCCGCTACGATATCGGAAATGGCCCGCATCCCGTCTTCCAAGGCGGACTTTCCCGGCAACTCTCGGCTCGCGCCCGCGTGGCCGTTCTCGAAAAGCGCGGCCGAAAACGTCCCCAATCCCGCGTCGATGCCCAGGACGATCATTGCGTTTGCACGCGCACGCTCCGCGGTTCGTCGCCTTTGCCTTCGATGACGATCGCGTAATTGGGCCGCGGTAAAATGTTTCCGGCGCGCTCGCACCATTCGATCAATACGATCGAACTGCCGTCGAAAGCTTCGTCCAGCCCGAGCTCGGTCAGTTCGCGATCGTCCTCGATGCGATAGAGATCGAGATGGTCGATCGGCGGCGTGCCGTCGTAGCGGTGCCAAAACGTAAAGGACGGACTCGTCGCCTCCCGGCCCGCAGCGAGCCCTTTCACGAAGGCCGTTTTTCCCGAGCCCAGGGCACCGGAAAGACCGACCACGTCGCCGGCTTTCAGGCCCCTTCCGAACTCGGCTGCGAACGCGCGCAGCTGCGCTTCATTGTAAAATGTTCGTTCCATCTTTGCGGCGAATCAGCGTGGTGCAGTGAATAACGATATCATAACGCAGATCAATGTCGAAGACGAAATGCGGGAGAGTTACCTCTCCTATGCGATGTCCGTCATTGCATCCCGGGCGCTCCCCGACGTGCGCGACGGCCTCAAACCGGTCCAGCGCCGCATCCTGTTCGCCATGCGCGAAATGGGGATGGACCCCACCAAGCAGCACCGCAAGTGCGCCGGTATCATCGGCGAAGTTCTGAAATCCTACCATCCGCACGGCGACAGTTCGGTGTACGACGCGCTGGTGCGTTTGGCGCAGGATTTTACGCTGCGTTATCCGCTGGTTGACGGGCACGGCAACTTCGGATCGATCGATCCCGACCCGCCGGCCGCCTACCGGTATACGGAAGCCCGGCTGGCGCGTACGTCGCTCGAGGTGCTGAGCGATATCGACAAAGAGACGGTTCCGTTCGTTGCCAACTTCGATAATCAAGGGACCGAGCCGACGGTTCTGCCCGGCAAATTGCCGCAGCTGCTGCTCAACGGCTCCAGCGGCATCGCAGTGGGCATGGCGACAAATATTCCGCCGCACAATCTCAACGAAATTGCCGACGCGATCGCGGCGATCATCGACGATCCCAAGGTTGACGACGACGCCTTGTGCGCGATCGTGCAAGGTCCGGATTTTCCGACCGGCGGCACGGTCATGGGACACGAGGCGATCAAGGAAGCCTACAAAACCGGACGCGGCTCGATTATCATTCGCGGCAAGGCCGAGATCGTCGAAGAGCGCGGCAAGCATAAGATCATCATATCCGAGATTCCGTATCAAGTGTATCGCGGGCGCATCGTAGAAGCGATCGCCGAAGCGCACGCCGAGAAACGCATTCAGGGCATCTCCGCGCTGCACGACGAGTCCAACCGTAAAGGCATGCGCGTCGTCGTGGAACTGCAGCGCAGCGCGACGCCAAAGATCGTGCTGAACCAGCTCTATAAGCACACGCCGCTGCAGTCGAGCTTCGGATACAACATGCTCGCGCTGGTGCCCGCCGGCCCGCCGCGTCCCGATGGCTCCGTGCCGCTCGAGCCGCAAGTGCTTCCGCTCAAGGCGCTGCTCGAGCACTACATCGCGCACCGCAAAGACGTCGTGCAAAAACGCACGGCCTACGATCTGCGCAAAGCCGAAGAGCGCGCGCATCTGCTCGAAGGCTACCGCATCGCGCTCGACAACATTGACGAGGTCATCGAGATCGTGCGCGGCAGCCAGACGACCGACGAAGCGCGCGAGAAACTGGTCAAGCGTTTCAAACTGAGCGATGTGCAAGCGGCGGCAATTGTCGACATGCGCCTGCGCACGCTAGTCGGTCTCGAGCGGCAAAAGATCGAAGACGAGTACCGCGATCTGATCAAATTGATCGCCGAACTGCAAGATATTCTCAAAAGCCCGCGCCGCATTTTGGCCATCATTAAAGCCGAAGTGCAGGACGTCAAGAAAAAATTCGGCGACGATCGCCGCACCGAAATCATCCCGGCCGAAGACGAGTTTTCAGTCGAAGCGCTGATTCCGAATATCGACGTCGTCGTGACCTATACGGTCGGCGGATACATCAAGCGCGTCTCGGTCGACACGTTCAAGACGCAGAACCGCGGCGGCCGCGGCGTCATCGGTATCGCGAACCTCAAACAAGAGGACATCGTGCGTAATTTCTTCATTACGAAGACGCACGATCACGTGCTGTTCTTTACCAATAAGGGACGCGCGTATAGACTGCGCGGGTTCGAAATCCCCGATACCACGCGGCAAGCGCGCGGCACCGCGCTCGTCAATCTCCTGACGCTGCCGCCCGGCGAAGAGGTCACTGCGGTCTTTCCCGTCACGCAATTCGGCGGCGAGCGCTACATGGTGATGGTCACGCGCAAGGGCGTCATCAAGAAAACCAAACTTGACGAATTCGCCAACGTGCGCCGCAACGGGCTCAACGCGATCAACCTCGACGATGGCGACGAATTGCTTTCGGTCGACCTCTCCGACGGTACTCGCGACATCATCTTGGCATCGCAGCGCGGCATGGCCGTGCACTTCAACGAAAAGGGCGTACGTCCGATGGGACGCAACGCGCGGGGCGTGAAGGCAATGACCCTGGACACGGGCGACACGCTTATTGCCATGGACGTCGTCGAAGACGAGCGCCGCGAAGTGCTGCTCGTTACCACGCGCGCTTTCGGCAAACGCACGCCGATCAGCGAGTACCGTCATACGGCGCGCGGAGGCAAAGGCGTCAAGGCGTTTGCCAAGGAGCGCGAAGACATCGGGCGGGTCGTCGATCAGATATTAGTGGCGGCCGAAGACCAGCTGCTGATGATCACTTCGGCAAACCAAGTGATTCGCATCAAAGTCGGCGAGATTCGCAAGGCCGGCCGTTCGACAAAGGGCGTTCGCCTGCAGCGCCTGGGCGAAGGCGACGAAGTCATCGCCATCACCAACCTGGGCAAGCAGGCGGCGCAACTCACGGAGATCACCGGGGAACCGCAGCAAACCCCAATGGACCTGTAGGTCCATTGGGGACCCCATAGGGTTTAACCGGCACTCCGCGCTGCGCGCTTCGCGCCCCCCGCGGGCGGAGCCCGCGGGGTCCCCCCGAAACCCAGTAGCAATAGCAAGTTTTAAACAGTACGGAGGAATGAACAACCAGTGAGCGCTTTAGCCGACGTATCGCAGACAGATTTTCAACAGGAAGTCTTAGGATCGGGGGAACCCGTTCTCGTCGACTTTTGGGCGCCGTGGTGCGGGCCGTGCAAGATGCTTTCGCCCGTGGTCGAGAAAGTCGCGACTGCGCATGCCGGGCGTGCGAAGTTCGTGAAGCTCAATACCGACGACAATCCGCAATTGGCCGGCGAGTATCAAGTCTCGGGCATTCCTTGTCTCATTCTTTTCAAGGGCGGCAAAGCCGTCGATCGCATCGTGGGATACGTTTCTGAGCAAACGATCACATCGATGCTCAGCAAACATTTGAATTGAGGCAGCTGCCGGCCGTAAACCGGTTTTTAGACGACCCCCGGATCGCCACGTTCGAGGGCGTCGTCGGCAGAGAGAACATCAAGCGCAGCATCGCGCAGACATTGGAAGATGCACGCCACGCTCCGTTAAACAGCGGCTATTCGTTCGAGTCGCTCTGCACGAGCGTCATCGATCGCCTGCAAGCCGGCGCCTTCGAATCGCTCGTTCGGGTTGTAAACGCGACCGGTATTTTATTGCATACGAATCTCGGACGCGCTCCGCTCGCAGCGGCGGCGTTGGCGGGAGTCGATCGCATCGGTGCGAGTTATTCGAACGTCGAGTATGATTTGGAACGCGGCGAGCGCGGCTCGCGCTACGGCCGCGCCGTTTCGCTGCTGGCCTCGGTCACCGGAGCCCAGAGCGCGCTCGTGGTGAATAATTGCGCCGCCGCGGTGTTGCTGGTGCTCGACACCTTTGCCAAAGGCCGCGACGTCATCGTCGCACGTAGCCAACTCATCGAAATCGGCGGCGGCTTCCGCCTGCCCGACGTGTTGGAGCGCACCGGCGCGCGGCTTGTGGAAGCCGGCGCGACGAACAAAGTGTATATCGAAGATTACGAACGTGCGCTTTCGCCGCACACCGCGCTGTTGATGCGCGCGCATCCGTCGAACTATGCGATAACCGGATTCACGCACGAGCCCGATCCGAAGGAGTTAGTGGAACTCGGCCGGCGTGCGGGCATTCCCGTGCTGGAAGATTTGGGAAGCGGAGCGCTCACCGATCTCGCGCAGTATGGACTCGCGCACGAGCGCACGGTGCAAGAGGCCATCGCCGATGGCGTCGATCTCGTCACCTTTTCCGGAGACAAACTTTTGGGCGGACCGCAAGCCGGAATCATCGCGGGATCCGCCACGCTCATCGCGCGGCTGCGTGCGAATCCGCTGCTTCGCGCACTCCGCGTCGACAAACTCACGCTGGCCGCCCTCACGGAAACGTTGCGCATTTGGGCCGCACCCGAGCGGCGCAGCGAGCTTCCGTTTTACGCGATGCTTTCGGCAACGATCGATGAGTTGCGCGCGCGCGCCGGCGCGTACGCAAAGGCGATCGAAGGCGCAGGGGTCATCGAAACGACGTCATATGCAGGCGGAGGATCGCTGCCCCAATCGGCGCTGCCGTCGGTGGGTGTCGCGTTGCGGCCGCGGGCCGGAGCGACTGCGGCTGCCGCGGCGTTGAGAAAAAACGATCGGCCGGTTATCGCGCGGATCGAAGGCGGGCAGCTGATTCTGGATATGCGCACGATCGCGCCATCCGAAGATGCCGTCGCGATAGCAGCGCTCAAAGCGCTGTAAGCATGCACATTGTCGGCACGGCGGGGCACGTCGACCACGGAAAATCCGCGCTCGTGAACGCGCTCACCGGTACCAATCCGGATCGCTGGCTCGAAGAACAGATGCGCGGCATGACGCTCGACCTCGGCTTCGCGCATTTGCGTTTGGACGGCGTCGAGGCGGGCATCATCGACGTTCCCGGTCACGAACGTTTTTTGCACAACATGCTGGCGGGCGCCGCCGGCATGGAATTGCTGCTGCTCGTGGTCGCGGCCGATGAAGGCGTGCGCCCGCAGACGCTCGAGCACTTGCAGATTCTGCGCTACCTCAATGTGCGCGCCACGATCGTCGCGGTAACAAAATCCGACCTGCTTTCCTCTGAAGAGCTCGCGCGCAGCTGCGAAGCGATCGCTCGCGCGCTGCAAGGAACGATCGCGCAAGACGCGCCGCTGATACCGGTCTCGAGCACGACGGGCGCAGGCTTGGACGAACTGCAGGGGAGCATGCAATCGATCTTAGCGCAATTCCCGCCGCGCAATCCCGATGCGCCGGCGTATTTGCCTATCGATCGCGTCTTCGTGTTACCGGGTCACGGAACGATCGTCACCGGAACGCTGATGCAAGGAACCTTGAGTGTTGGGGATCGTGTAAAGCTCGAACCGAGCGGCCGCGCGGTGCGCATTCGCAGTCTGCAAAGTTTCGGCCAGCCGCAGCAAACCGTCGCGGGCGGTGCGCGCGTCGCCGCTAACTTGCCGGGCGTGGAAGTTTCCGAGATCGCGCGCGGCGAGGTGCTGGTCGCATCCGAACTCGCGCCCGCGCAAACGTTTGCGGTCCAATTCACTCCGCTCAGCGAGGCGCTGCCGATCTTGCGGCGCCGCAATCCGGTCCGCGCGTACATTGGGTCGGCGGAAATTTTGGGAACGCTGGTGCTCGGTGAGGACCCGCGCGAGGGCGCGACGATCGGCGGCACGATTTTTTTGCGGCGCGCGACGGTGGCTTATCCCGGAACGGCATTCGTCGTGCGGCGACTTTCGCCCAAAAATTTGCTTGGCGGCGGACGAATCGAAAGCCCCGCCGCCGCGGCAGAGAAAAGCAGCGTAAAATCGCACGACGAGGAGGCGGTGCTCGGCGTCTTGCGGCGCGCGCTCGCCGCGCTGACGGCGGTCGAAATTTCGCGTGAAGCCAACCTGCGCGAGGCGCGCGTCGAAGCGCTGCTCAAGAACTTGGAGAGCAGCGGCGACGTGTTTGCGGTGTTGCGGCCGCCGGCTTTTGTTGACGCGACCCATGCCGAGAAACTGCTGCAAGCGGTCTTGCGTTTTTTGGAAGAAGCCGAAACGCGCGAACCGTGGGCGATGGGCGCCACGTCGATGACGATCGCACGCGCCCTCGACGTGCCCGAAGCGCTGCTGGTTCGCTTACTGAATGCTTTTGCCGAAGAAGGCCGCCTCGCGCGTCGCGCGGGCTTTTTTTCGACCGTCGGACATACCCCTCAGCTCACCGCCGAGCAACAGGCGTTTTTTGAAGAACTGGTTCCGGCAGATTCGGCGAACCCGTTTCTGCCGGCCGAAATCGCGGCCGTCGCCGCGCGCGTGCGGCAGTCACCCGTCGCGGGCGCCGGAAGGGCTTTCGATATGCTCCTTGCCAAAGGTGCTTTCGTGAAGGTCAACGAGGAGCTCTATCGCGGCACGCAGATCACGCAGATTCGCGCGCGGCTGCAAGGGTTCGTGCGCGAGCACGGCCGCATGACGATGGCGGAGTTCCGCGATCTCATCGGCACGTCACGCAAATATGCCGTGCCTCTCTTGGAATGGTTCGACGCGCGCGGTATAACGGTGCGCAGCGGCGATTACCGGATGCTGCGCAGCGCGGATGAGGCGAAAGCATGACGATCGATCCGCGCACGCTGCCCAAAGCGGAACTGCACATCCACATCGAGGGAACATTCGAGCCTGCGCAGATCTTCCAATTCGCGCAGCGCAACAATGTGAAGTTGGCATACCCTAATGTCGCCGCGCTCGAAGAAGCGTACAAGTTTACGGATCTGCAGTCTTTTTTGAACCTCTACTACGCCGCGATGGCGGCGCTGCGCACCGAACGCGACTTCGAAGAGCTGACCATCGCCTATTTGCAGCGCGCCAAAGCGCAAGGCGTTCGCCACGCGGAAATATTCTTCGATCCGCAAGCCCACTTGGAGCGCGGCCTCAGTTTTGATACCGTCATCAACGGCCTGTGGGCCGCACTGCAGCGAAGCAGCGGCGAGTTCGGCATAACGACAGCGCTGATCATGTGCTTCCTGCGCGATCAGCCCGAATCGTCGGCGATGCAGACTCTCGAATTGGCGTTACCCCACCGCGACAAGATCATTGGCGTCGGTTTGGATTCGGCCGAGCTCGGGAATCCACCGTCGAAGTTCCAGGCGGTTTTCGATCGCGCGCGTGCCGCCGGATTTCTCACGGTTGCGCATGCCGGTGAGGAAGGACCGCCCGAGTATGTTTGGCAGGCACTCGAGCTGCTGAAAGTCTCGCGCGTCGACCACGGCGTGCGCAGCATGGAAGATCCTCTGCTGGTCAAGCATTTGGCGCAAACGCAGATTCCGTTGACGGTCTGTCCGCTTTCAAACGTGCGCTTGCGCGTGGTCGATCGCATGGCGGATCATCCCTTGAAGCGCATGATGGAAGCGGGTCTTTGCTGCACGGTGAATTCCGACGACCCCGCCTACTTCGGCGGCTATGTCGCCGACAATTTTAGCGCCGTGCAACAGGGGCTGCAGCTCACCGGCGACGATCTGATGCAACTGGCGCGCAACTCGTTTACTTCGTCTTTTATTGACGATCTGAGCAAACAGCATTACCTCGATGAGATCGATGGAGTAGCGGCCCCCACATGAACGCGGACCGCATGACCGAACGCGTTCAAGACGCGCTCAATTCGGCGTACACGAAAGCGCTCAACGAACACAACTCGCAGACCGCGCCCGAGCATCTGCTCGCCGCGCTGCTCGAACAAGACGGCGGCATCACTCCGGAAATCGTGCGCGAAGCGGGCGCCGACCCCAAAGCGCTCGAGCAGCGCGTCACGCAAGCCATCGGGCAGCTTCCCCGCTTGACCGGGTCTGGAGCCGAATCGGCCAACGTAACCGTTTCGCCCGAGCTGACGCGGCTGTTCTCTCAAGCCGACGCAGAAGCAAAGCAGCTCCAAGACGACTACGTTTCGGTCGAACACTTGCTGCTCGCGCTTGCGCAAAGCGGCGGCGTGGTGGGCAAACTGCTGCGCGACGCCGGACTGACGCGCGACAAACTACTGCAAGCGCTGCGCGAAGTGCGCGGCAATCAGCGTGTCACCACGCAGAATCCCGAGGGTACCTACAAGAGCCTGGAGCGTTACGGACGTGATCTGACCGTGGAAGCCGAGCGCGGAAAACTCGATCCCGTGATCGGCCGCGACGAAGAGATACGGCGCGTCGTTCAAGTGCTCTCGCGCCGCACGAAAAATAATCCGGTGCTCATCGGCGATCCGGGTGTGGGCAAGACGGCTATCGTCGAAGGTCTTGCGCAGCGCATAGTGCGCGGCGACGTACCCGAAGGCTTGAAAGACAAGCGGATCGTTTCGCTCGACATGGGAGCGCTCATTGCCGGCGCCAAATATCGGGGCGAATTCGAAGAGCGGCTCAAAGCCGTTCTCAAAGACGTGCAGAGCGCCGAGGGACGCATCTTGCTCTTCGTCGACGAGCTCCACACGGTCGTCGGCGCCGGAAAGACGGAAGGGTCGATGGACGCTGGCAACTTGCTCAAGCCGATGCTCGCGCGCGGAGAACTGCACATGATCGGCGCGACGACCCTCGACGAATATCGCAAATATATCGAAAAAGACGCCGCGCTGGAACGGCGCTTCCAGCCGATCTTCGTCGATCAGCCCTCGGTCGAAGATACGATCTCTATTTTGCGCGGGCTGAAGGAAAAGTACGAAGCGCACCACGGCGTCCGCATCAAGGACTCGGCGCTGGTTGCCGCGGCCGTACTCTCCAACCGGTACATCAGCGACCGGTTCTTGCCGGACAAGGCGATCGATCTCATTGACGAAGCGGCCGCTAAACTGCGGACGGAGATCGATTCGATGCCGCAAGAGTTGGACGAGCTGACGCGGCGCGTCATGCAGCTGGAGATCGAGCGGGAAGCCTTGCGCAAGGAAAGCGACCGCGCGAGCAAAGACCGTCTGATGCAGCTCGAAAAAGAAGTGGCAAGTTTAAAAGAAGAGCAACTCGCGCTGCAGTCTCGGTGGCAGTCCGAGAAGAGCGCGGTGCAAAAGGCGCGCGCGCTGCGCGAGCAAATCGAGCAGACCAAGGTGCAGATCGAGCAGGCTGAGCGCCAGTACGATCTCAATCGCGTCGCGGAACTGCGTTATGGCACGCTTGCGGAATTGGAAAAGCAGCTGCAGCAAGAGGAGCAGAGCCTCGCGCAGCGCGACGGCAAGACGCGCCTTTCAAAAGAAGAGGTTGACGAGGAAGACATTGCCGAGGTCATCAGCCGCTGGACCGGCGTTCCGGTGACCAAACTGCTTGAAGGCGAAGTGCAAAAATTGCTGCATCTCGACGAAGAGCTGCACAAGCGCGTGATCGGTCAAGACGAGGCTGTAGACGCCGTGGCTGAAGCGATGGTGCGGTCGCGTTCGGGATTAGCCGATCCGAACCGGCCGATCGGATCATTCATTTTCCTCGGCCCCACCGGCGTCGGAAAAACGGAACTCGCGCGCGCGCTCGCCGAGTACATGTTCGACGACGAACGCGCGATGATCCGCATCGACATGTCGGAGTACCAAGAAAAACACACGGTCGCGCGTTTGCTCGGAGCGCCTCCGGGATACATCGGTTTCGAGGAAGGCGGACAGCTGACCGAAGCCGTGCGGCGCCGTCCATATAGCGTGATCCTCTTCGACGAAATCGAAAAGGCGCACCCCGACGTCTTCAACGTGTTTCTGCAGATTCTCGACGATGGACGGCTGACCGACGGACAAGGCCGCACGGTGGATTTCCGCAACACGATCGTCATCATGACCTCCAACATCGGCAGCCACCGCATTCTCGATTACAAGGGCGGATTTTCCGGCGCCGACTACGCGGTCATGCGCGCGACGGTGCTCGACGAGCTGCGCCAGCACTTCCGGCCGGAATTTCTCAACCGCGTCGACGAGGTGATCGTCTTCCACGCGCTCAGCGAAGAGGAGCTCGAAAAGATCGTTGACATCCAGCTCGAGCGCGTGCGGCACCGGCTTGCCGAACGCCGCATCGAACTCGACCTTTCCACGGCGGCCAAGCGTCATCTCGTGAAGACCGGTTACGATCCGGTGTACGGCGCGCGTCCGCTCAAGCGCGCGATTCAGAAAGAAGTCGAAACGCCGCTCGGGCGCAAGATTTTAGCGGGCGACGTTCGCGATGGCCAGCGTGTTTCCGTTGACTATGACCAAGCGCGCGGCGAGCTGACGTTTGATGCTGCGCCGGTGCATCCGTAATGTTCATGGAACTCGCGTTCAGCGAGCAGATGCACTTTCTGCTCGAAGCGATCAAAGATATCCAAGGCACGATCCGGGCGGTTGACACGAAGGTCAGCATCCTGCTCGCGGCATTAGCCATCCCGCTGCCGCAAGTCGCGATCTTTTTCTCTTATTGGCACGCGCGCGGTTTTTCGGCGACCCCGGGTCATGTGCTCATGGTTCTCGCGATCGTGCTTTATTTAACGGCAGTGTATATTGCCGTCAAAACGCTGGTCGGCATCGGCGATGCGACCGGCCACATTCGCGGCGTCCGGATGCAAAATACGTTTTACGCCGGCGGAATGTTCAGGATGGATTGGCGCGATTCGCTCGCGGACCGGCTCGCCGTGAAATCGTCGAAAACTGTTGACGAGTACATTGCCTCGCTGCCTTCGACGCGCGGCGGCATGGTCGAGGAGTTGGCGATCGAGATGATGGCTCTGGCCTATATTCGCGACCTCAAACTTTTCCGGCAGCGATCGGCCTTTGCGGCGACGGTCACTGCCGGTGCGATCGCGTTTATCGCGCTTATCGCGTAATCGTTACTTAACGGTGACGCTGAACGTCATCGTCCGTGCGGCTTTCATGCCCTTTTGCCACGGCCGCGCATAGGAAAACGTGATCTGTGCCGTGCCGGGCTTGTTGGCTTTGCAGACGAAAATCTGCTGACCGCCCGCGCCCATTTTTTGTTTCACCGTTGCAGACGGCCCCTCGTAGGCCGAGCCCCAGACGGTCACCGTGCCGCTCGAACTTCTTCCGGTCCAAGAATAACCCGTCGTCGGATTGCCCGGGATTGCGATCAAGAACTCTTGTCCGGCCGTCACGCTGACCGGTGAAGACGTAAATACCGATCCGTTATAGGTGTCGGCCAGCGCCGGCGCTGTCGCGCCGAGCGCTAAGAGCATAGCTAGAAGCGCGCCTTTAAAACTCATACGTTGACTTTCTCCTTTTTCCGCGCGCGCAGCCGCGCCGTCTCGTTGAGGATACGCTTGCGAAGGCGGATTGATTTCGGCGTGACTTCAACGAGTTCATCGTCTTCGATGAATTCGATGGCACGCTCGAGCGAGAGCTCCTCGGGCGGGGCGATGTTGACGTTTTCGTCTGAACCGGAAGCGCGCATGTTCGTGAGTTTCTTCGCGCGCACGACGTTCAGGGCAACGTCCATGTCGTCGTTGGCTCGCCCCGCGATCATGCCTTCGTATACGTCGACGCCGGGGCCGACGAAGAAGCGGCCGCGCTGCTGCACGCCCATGAGCGCGTAACCGGTCGTTCTGCCTGTATCGCTCGCGACCAGCGCGCCCACGTTGCGGCTCGGCAATTCTCCCATCCAAGGCTGATGGTCATAATAGGTGTGCGACATCACGGCCGTGCCGCGCGTCAGCGTCAGCAGCTCGCCACGCAATCCGAAGATCGCACGAGTCGGCATCGTGTATTCGAGTCTCCGTGAGCCACCGACGGAAATCATGTTCGACATTAGCGCTTTGCGCTGACCGAGCGCCTCGATAACGGGACCCGAGTATTCGTCGGGCACGTCGACGACGACATACTCCACCGGCTCCTGTTTTTGGCCGTTGCGTTCTACGATGATGACCTGCGGTTTTGAAACTTGCAGTTCGTAGCCTTCGCGGCGCATCGTTTCGATGAGAATCGAAAGATGCAGCTCGCCGCGGCCGCGCACTTCGAACGTGTCGGCCGAATCAGTTTCTTCGACGCGCAAGGCGACGTTCGATTCGAGCTCGCGCATCAGCCGGTCGCGGATCTGCCGCGAGGTGAGAAATTTACCCTCGCGTCCGGCGAACGGCGAGTTGTTGACGCTGAAGAACATCGAGACGGTCGGTTCATCAACTGCGACGGCATGCACGCCCTCGGGCTCGCTCACGTCGGCGATCGTATCGCCGATGTTCAGTCCCTCGATGCCCGAGACGCAGATAATGTCGCCGGCCATCGCTTCCTCGACTTCGATTCGCTCCAGCCCGAAAAACGTCAGCATCTTCGTCAGCCGCAGTCCCGTCTCGACGGTGCCGTCGCGCGCGACTTTGACGATCGGCGCATTGAGCCGAGCGATCCCGCGGAAGACGCGGCCGATGCCGACGCGTCCGACGTACTGGTTGTGATCGATCGCCGAGACCAGCAGCTGCAGCGGCCCGTCTTCGCCGGGCGCTTCGGGAACGCGCGTAGCTATCGTCTGGAAAAGCGGTTCGAGCGTTTGACTCTCGTCGTCGAGCTCGAGCTTCGCGATGCCAAGTTTGGCATTGGTGTAAACGACGGGAAACTCGGCTTGCTCGTCATTGGCGCCCAACTCGACGAACAAGTCGAAGACGTCGTTGACGATCTCAGCGGCGCGCGCGTCCTTGCGGTCGATCTTGTTGATCACGACGATCGTCTTGAGATCGAGTTCCAGCGCTTTGCGCAAGACGAAACGTGTCTGCGGCATCACGCCTTCGGCCGCATCGACCAGCAGCAGCACGCCTTGCACCATCTGCAATACCCGCTCGACCTCGCCGCCGAAGTCGGCATGGCCGGGCGTGTCGACGATATTGAACTTGATCTCGCCGTGGCGGATTGCAGTGTTTTTCGCGAGGATGGTGATGCCGCGCTCGCGCTCGAGCGGGTTGGAGTCCATTACGCGCGTCGCGACGTGCTGCCCTTCCCGGAAAATGCCGCTCTGTTTGAGCATCGCATCGACGAGCGTGGTCTTGCCGTGATCCACGTGCGCGATGATGGCGACGTTGCGGATATCGGGACGGGTGGTGATCATAAAGGACGGGTTCGCGCTCGGGCGCGAAGCTTCCGGTTATGGCCGCGCCAACGATCGAACGCATCGGCGAGCATCTATTCGTCAACGCGGACTGCGTGCGTGGCGCGGCGGCACATCTCGCCGACGGCAGCGTCGATCTGATCGTGACCGATCCGCCCTACGGAATCGAGGGAGATCGGCTCGACCGGCATTACAACCGCGATGAGCGTTTCGTCGACGGCGGTTATGTGGAGGTCGATGCGCGCAAATACGCGAGTTTCAGCCGCGCTTGGATCGCGCAGGCGGAACGCGTCCTCAAACCCGGCGGCCAGCTCTACGTCGTATCCGGATATACCAACCTTTACGACGTGCTCGGCGCGCTTCGCAAAACGAGCCTGCGCGAGATCAACCACATCATCTGGAAGTACAACTTCGGCGTGTACACGTCGTCAAAGTATGTTTCGTCGCACTATCATATTCTGTACTACGCCAAACCGGGCGGCCGGCGCCGCTTCAATCTGCAGTCTCGGTTCGCGTTGGACGAAACCGCCGCCGACGGCCGGTCGCTCAACTACCGCGATCGCGAAGACGTCTGGAGCATCAACCGCGAGTACAAGCCCGGGCAGCGTAAGAATAAGAACGAACTGCCGAAAGCCTTGCTGAGAAAAATTCTCGCCTACAGCAGCAAAGAGGGCGACTTGGTCTGTGATTTCTTTTTGGGCGGCGGTTCGACTGCGGCGGTGGCTATCGGCATGAACCGGCGTTTCATCGGATTCGAGGTATCGGAGCGCACGTTTCGAAGCCGAGTCCCCGACTTGAGGAAAATCGTTCCGGGTTCGCTGCTGGAACCGGCGCCGGACCCGCACGTGGTGCGCAACCGCGGCAAGTCATGGAGCGTACCTGAGATCGAGCGGCTTCACTGCAGGTTTGAAGAGTTGCTCGCTTCGGGAGCGACGCGCGCTGCAATCGTCGCGAAACTTAGTGGAGAGTTCGAAAGAGGCGCGTGGGCAATCCGCAAGCGCCTCCGGCCGGCACACTCAAAGAAAGTTTGAAAGACCGCTCTCGAATCCACGCCGCGTGAGTCCCGAATGGTTGGCGGCCGTCTCATCCTTGGCGACGCTCTTTGTGATCGGACTGACGGCGTACGCCGCCATGCGTCAGATGTCGCATTTGCGGTCGGGCAACCAGGTCGCTGCTCTGCTCCCTCTGACCGAAAAATACCAAACACCGGAGATTCAAGAATCGTTAGACTACGTGATCGGAACGCTGAACTCGGACCTCCAGGATCCGGTAGTTCGCGAGGGTGTTCGCGCGCGGCCTAGCGCCGGGCCTACGCGGAAAGCAAACAAGGTTTTCAACTTTTATGAGTCGGTAGGCGCGCTTGTGTGTGCGCGCGCATTAGATCTACAACTGGTTCTGCGCTATTTTACGCTTCCGAGCGAAATGTGGGAGACCGGGAGCGAATTTATTGCGTTATCGCGTAGCACGCGCGGCAACGAAGTCTTCGAAAACTTCGAAGCGCTGGTTGCCATGCAGCTGGCCTATGAAAAGCGCCATGGCACGTCGCTTTATCCGCGCGGACTTCCGCGCATGAAATCGCCGGCGTTGCCGGCCCACGAGGGGACAGCAGTTTGAATGTCGCCTGAATGGGTGACCGCGGCGTCAGCAGGCTTAACCCTCGTGGTCATTGCTGTTACGGCTTTTGCGGCGCTTCGCCAAATGGCGCACATGCGCATGGGCAATCAAGTTGCGCTGTTCACCGCATACAACACCGAATGGGACTCGCCGCAATTTTCCGCGGCCTTTGCATTCGTGCGGACCCTTCGCGCCGGTGAACTAAACGACGAAATACTGCAAGGGTTCATAGCCGGCTCGTGGCCGGGCGAGCTTCATTCCTCGACTGATCGCGAATTTCTTCGAGGACATGGGCGCTTTCGTCTACGCGGGAATCCTTTCCAAAGAAATGGTCTGTACGCTGTACAGTTCCAATGTTCTGGAGACTTGGGAAAGTCTGGCTCCAATCGTCCATTACGTGCGGGAAGGCCGTCAATCGCAAGCCATCTGGGAGTTTTTTGAATACCTCGCCGTCGCAAGCGAAGATCATATTGCCGCCAGTCCCGAAGGAAGCTTTCCGAGAGGCGTCCGCCGCATGGCCGCAGACCAATCGCTGGCAAACCGTCTTCCAAAGCGTAACCAGGCGTGACGACTCTCGACTTGTCGAATCGTGCGGAAGTTTATGAGGGCGCAATTCGGCGGCGGGAGATTCCGTCGATCGCGGCGCTCGCGCGCTCGCTGGGAAAGCCGCAGCCCGACGTTCCGTATGGCTCTTGCGAACCTTGCGGATGCGCACATGCTCGTCTTGCAGCCGGACAGCGGCGAGGTGCTGATGGCCAATCCGTTCTCAGCCGTTCCGACGCCCTTTGTCGTCACGACGAGCCGAGGCTCGTGGTACGCGAATTGCTGACGCGTCGTGCGGATGCTGCGGAAGCGCACACCGGCGCAATCCGGAGTGGCGCAGGTTCACGCCGCAAGAAGCGCAAGCGATATTCCGAGCTCGGCCTGACCGGTGCTTTCTGGCAGCTGACGTAAACTGAGATAGCTCGTCGCTTGACGGCACGCGGTATAAGGAGGTAGCTTTGGGGCATGAAGAGGCTCTTGCTTGTCGTCGCCGGTGTCGCGCTCGGACCTACAAGATGAAACACGTGGCATTGATTGCAGCCCTGTTCGCACTCGCGGCTTCGGCGACGGCCGCTCAAAGCTCCGGGCAGTCAATTCTTCACTTCAGTGACGGGGCGATCGCAACCGGATACGATCATTGCGGCGAAGGCGATCTCTGCGCCAAGATTGTCTATCCCGACGGCGACGCGCTCTTGTTTTTTTCTGAGGGCGCCGCCTTGGATCAACCGTACTACGCCCATGTCGTTAGAACGCATTTGAAGCAGACGCTCTTCGAGTATTCGCGCCGACTCGAAAATCGGGGGACAATCCTTACCCTCGATCACGGCCGCGTGCGTTTGACGGTTTACGTCAACGCGGACGGAACGCTTCATTTCATCTTCTCGAACGTTATGCCTTAGCGCCGGAAGCGGGAAGACCTGAATGATCATGGGAGAGTACGGGTCTGGTGGCCCGCACGGTCTTCAAAACCGCTGAGGCCGGTGAAAGCCGGCTGGTAGGTTCGATTCCTACACTTTCCCGCCACTTGCAGGCCATATGACCACAACTGATCGAATCACCACAACTCGCCACCCAATCACCAAAATACCTCCTTCCCTAGATTTTCTCTCGTAGGACGAATCTGTTCGCGCTTCTAACCTCCCTTTGTGGCTGGCTCCGATGCGATGCTGGCGCAAGATGATCTGCTCTATACGGAGAGGACTGGCGGACAGCGGCTCTTTTTAACGTGTTTCCCCTCGCCTCAAGGGTTGGAACTAACGGTCAACCTGAAGCGATTTTTCCACCTCAGGTCAAACAGAACCGCGAAAACTTCGGAGCTAAGGCGCGAGGGACGTTTGGTGCCGCGCAGAATTGACATGGCTACGATGGGCCGCAAGCGATGTTTGGACGGCGCGATCGTAATGAGGATCTAACTCACTATGGCGATCTCAACAATCTCGAGCGATGGACAAGCAACAAGAAGCCCCACTGCCGGCGCGACCAGTCATCATGCCTTGTGCCTAACATTCGCGCGGTGCGGACCGATTACGGCGCTGCGGCTCCGGCACCATGCTCATCTCGTGTTGCGGGAACATCAGCATGAACGCGCATGCTTTTCACTGGCGATCGTCGGGGAATTTACCGAGCGCTTCCAGCGCCAAACGCTGGTTTCGAACCGCCATGCGGTGCTTTTCCGCCCCGCCGGTGCGCCACATTCAGATCACTACGGTTCCGAGGACGCAGACGACGTCTTACTGGAGATCAGCAATAGTTGGATGCAGCGTTTATGCCAGACCGACCGATTAACATTTGGAGTGCCGGCGATTCGCAACGCGATGGAAAACGCCCAAATTGTACGTCGGCTCGTGTTCGAAATGGAGCTGTCCGACGGCGCGTCACCGATCGCTATCGAAGGGCTCGCCTTGCAAGTTGCGTCGCAATTCCTACGCCGAACCATCGACGAGCACTCTGAAAAGCCACCGCGGTGGTTGCGTCAGGCCCGCGACATGATCGACGCCTCTTATACCCATGCGATGACACTTGAATTGATCAGCGAATCGGTCGGCGTTCACCCAGTGCATTTGTCCAAGGAATTCCCGCGATACTTCGGTCATTCCGTCACGGACTTTATTAGGCTTCGTCGAGTGGAATACGCTCAGCGCGAACTACGAGCGTCAAACGTTCCGATCGGGCAGGTCGCTCTGCAGGCTGGCTTTGCAGATCAATCGCATTTCAACAAAACCTTCAAGCGCATGACTGGGCTAACGCCTTCGACCTATCGCAAGAAAACGCGCTAATTTCGAATCAAAACTACTAAGCCGGTACAAGACGGCGGTAGACAGCCAGTCTTACAATAGGGAGTATGATCCGTAGCCATCACGCCGCGCGAGCGTTTTTTTCGGGCGTTCTCTTTCTGGCATCGTTCGCATCATCGGCAGTTGCTCAACCGACGGGCGCACACGGGGCTGCCCTGCTGGGACGCTATGGCGGCGTTATCAGCGGTCCATCTCTGGGGGATGTCTACGTCATCCTCACCTTGGACCGGGACGCCACGAACGAAATACGCGGCAATGTTTCGCTTGGATCTGGCGCGATATCCCTGACCGACGTCGTCATTTCCGGGGAAACAATGACGGCGACGCTTCAGTATTCGGGCACGCCCGTTGCGCTGCATCTCACCCTAGAGCAAAATCGATTACACGGCAGGTATCAGGCCGGGCCCGAAGTCGGGGTCATTTTGCTACGCCGCATGTTGCCCGGTGAATCGAACGGTCCTGTGCTGCGAGATCTTTCCGCTGCAGATTGGGACGCGGACTTCGAGTACTTCGCACAACAGTTACCGCTGCGCCATGCAAATTTATTTCATTTAATCTCACGATCGCAGTTTCAAGCGGAAGTTGCTGCGATGGAGTTACTGCCCTCGAGCGCTACACCGACGGGCGCTGTTACGGGACTCGGCAGAATAACGGCCGATGTTGGCGATGCGCATACGCGAGTCGTAACGCCACCGAGTTTTCACCGTTATCCCCTACAAGTATTTTGGTTTGGAAATCACCTGCGCGTGGTTGCGGCCGAGCCGTCCCTGTCGATGATCCTTGGAGACGAAGTGATAGCGATCAACGGCGTGTCGATCGGTCGGATTCGCCAAGCGGCTGATACGCTCGTTTCGAAGGGCGAGACTGCTTGGTATGAGCTCGACCGTACGCCGGTCTATATGATGTCTGCGGAACGCCTGCAAGCCTTTGGCTTCATCAAAGATGCTTCTTCGCCAGTAGATTTCAAAGTGCGAAACGATAAATTTCTTCGCATCATTCGCGTTACGCCCATAGCCATCACCAAGGAAGTGCAGTTCGCCCAGTTGGGCGGCACGGAATATGCGAAGCGCGCTGAGGCTTCGTTCGCTTCAATCTATCTGCCGGCAGAAAATTTGGTGTACGCCGTTTTTAATAGTTATGATAACTTACCATCAGCGGCTGCCAATTTCTTCAGCCTCGTGGACTCACATCCAAGCGCCCGCATATTGATCGATATGCGCGAGAACGGCGGAGGAGACTTCCTCGTCGGTCGCTCGGCCCTTGTCGAGCCCCTTTCAAAGCGGATCGTCAGTAAGAGCCGACGTCTTTATGTTGCTATCGGGCGCGCGACCTTCTCTGCGGGCGTTACCAATGCGGTGGATTTAAAGAAGATCGGTGCGGTCTTGCTGGGAGAACCCGCCGGCGAAAGGCCGAACGGTTATCAGGAATCGCGTGATATGCTGCTTCCAAACTCAGGAATCACGATAACGTATTCCACGAAATCTTATACCAATGTCAGCGATTCCGACAATATTCTAAAGCCGGATGTTGAAATCGACCCATCGTTTCAACTCTTGAGACAGCATGCGGATCCGATCTTGAATTGGTTTCAACGACATCGCGACAGCTACGTGGAGTTCGAGCGGCAGCAAACGCGCACACAACCGAGTGTATAGCAACACGCTGACGAGCTGCGGCGCACGATCACGTTTGCCCCAAATACCGACGCTCATCGGCCCTTTCGACAACAACTAGGACAATTATTTAGCGAACAAAGGAAAGTCGCCATGATGCCTACCAACAAAGCAGCGGCGACGACATCACGCGAGAAACCTATAGTAAGACCGAACCGCGAAATAATCCAACGCAGCGGGTGAAAGTTGTTTCGGCCTTGCCCATTGCGCTTCGCGGAACGGGGCAACAACACTCAGTGGCTTCGCCTGGCTTCGTCGATACCAGCGGCGGAGGACGACTCTACTACGAACACCTCGGAGCCGGATGCTCGGTCGTTCTTCTGCACGATGGGCTGCTGCACTCGGTGCTATGGGACGACATGTGGCCTGCGCTGTCCGAAGTACCACGTGGTTCGATATGACAGACGTGGCGTCGGCAAATCCCCGGCCGCTAAAGCGCCGTTTTCACCTGCTTCGGTACGCATTCGTGATGACGCTGGAGCTCGTTATTCCTGGACAGATGGTGACTGGCGCGACGAGTCCGGCATGAAACGGTAATTTAGCCTAGCAAAGCTCGGCGAAAAAAATCTCAGCAAGAATAAAGTCAAAGGGGAGATCCCGCACCTTTTCGGCCGCGGACTGCGCGAACGGATAGTGGTCTGCCTGGCGGTGAACGGACCATTGGCGGTCCTTTACACCACTGGGCGGAGAGTGTCGACAGAGCGTTGGGAGAATATCGAATTGCAACAACGGAGACCAATCCAGATGCCGCACCGAAAATGACGAGTTCGCCTGCCGGCGTGGAATGGTATGAACAATGGATTGGCCCGCACCGGTGGGTGACCTGCGAGCCCGCTTTCGACGATCGTCCACAACCACTCGTGCGCGCCTACTTCTGGACTGAGGGCCAATGGAGTGACCGGCAAATGAGAATCGTGACCATGGACGAGCCGGGCCGGTTTGCTGATGACGTTCTCGCCTTTTTCCGATCCGACGAACCGCAGCCCCTGGAGCAGGTCAAGGATAACAAGTGATGGTTCAGCGGTCGCGCGGGTCGTTGAGGCAATCACCACAAGTCTCTTGGCAATCACCACATGCCGGACTTATGGTGACAAGGCACCACTTGCATTCTCGTCCCAGCGAACAGGCGCCGATTCCGAGGGCGAAAAAGATTCCAACGCGAGAACGAAGAGACTCGCGCAGAAAGGATCGCTCCGTGCGCTCATTAGCCGCCGTCGCTATGACATCGCTGTCATTGTTATTACTTGCCGCCCCAGCACGCGCAGTAACGTGCCCGCATTTCGTGGGGACGTGGTCGACGACGTTCGGTCCCACGACCTTCCAACGGCCGGGCTAACACAAGACTGCGACTCATGCCCTTTTCGGAACGTACGTCTACGATCAGAGCCGTTACCTGGTGAACGGCACCGAACATGGGCGCACGTTCAAGGGTCGCTGGAGCCACCCGACCAGCACGGCACAGTCGAATCAGTCGGGGACCGTAAACTTGATGCTGTCGGCCGATCAAAGCGGATTCAGCGGCAGTTGGCGTTGGGCTAATGGGATACCCGGGGGCACCTGGACCGGGAACTGTCTGCACAGTCCGTAGTACGTTCGCTCCGCGTGACAGGCTTCGTGAATTTGGAAACGATGTCAAGGACCGATGCAGCGCGCGGTGGTGTAGGAACCGCTGGCGCCGCTCGAGGTCGTCCAAATCGTGGTGAGCGAATCGCCGTCGGGCGCAAGCGTGAATGCGAACGTACCCTGACCGACCGTCGGGTGGCGCCATATGCCGCGCAATACGTTCCCCGAAACTGCTCCCTGCAACATCGTGTCGGCGTAGGAACCATTTCCGTTGAGAAGATGCATCGTACCGCTCGGTGTTTGCCAGGTGCCGTCGAATCCGACGCAGCCGTGCGCGGATCGCATCGTTTGCCCGCCGGATTGCGTCTGCGCGACTACGCCGGGCCCTTTGATCGAACCAACGCGATTTAACGTGACTGCAACCTGTTGCCGCGCTTGTAATGTGACCGGTTTCAGTGCCGTATTTCTCGGCAGAACCAAAACCGAGCCTTGTTTCACGGCGACGCTGCCGGTTTGCGTCGTCCGATCGTACGCGATGCTAAACTGTGTTCCTTTCTCCGCCGCCACGAAGGTACGTGTCGACGGCGTGAATTGTGGTACGTCAGGCTCCCTTGCCGGCGTAAGAAAATCTACCACGCCTTGCAAGACTTGAAAGACGCTTCTGCTCTCCGGCGCCTTGTTTCCGGTGGGGGTAGTGTCCGGTCCGATCAGAACGATCGAATTTGTCCTTGGATCCTCAAAAGAGATCGTGCGATTACCTTGCAGCCACTTTAGCGTTGCAGTCCCGCCGACAACCACTTGATCACCGTCCCGTAATTTCATGCCGACGAACGCGTGGCCGTGGTATCTACTACGAATCACCCGAATAGTAGCCGGTAAGCCGCCGAAGTCCACGCCGATCGCGGAGATGACCGCGCGCGCTTTCGGTTGACCGTCGGGATCGCACGTCAGCATCCGCACCTCGAGCGTCTCCCCGCTTTCGTCCAGTCGCACGGTGGACTTTCCGTCCTCGTTCTGCTTTTGCCGAAGACCGTTCTGCGCAACGTAACCGAGGGGGTAGTCCTTCCACGCCGCGGTGACGGAATAGGTCCCCGCGGGCACCTCGGCCTCGATGACGCCATTCGCATTGCTCGTAAAGATCTTGCCGCCGATGTTCACGGCGACGCCTTCCTGCATGTTAAACCCTTCGCCGGCTTTGTCGGTGCAGGCTCGGGTGGTTGCGATTTTCACTTTGACCGTCTTCGCCGAGCATGCGCCCATATACACCAAAAGAGCGCCGTTAGCGGGGGTGAACCTGGCGATGCCCGACGCGTCGGCGGAGTATTTCTGCTCGCCCGACTGGCCGGCTTCGGAAAAGAGAATGTAGGCGACTTTGCCAGGCGGCACGCCCGGCGCCGCGGCCCGTACTTCGACGCTGTAAATGTTCGAAGGCATTTGGGAAAAAGCTTCGCCGTTTGCGTTAGTCCGGTAAGTTTCCCCATTCAGTTGAACGGCAACGTTGCCGAGTACCGAATTGCCACAGGCGTTGAATGTATTGATCGAAATGCTAATCGCCTGGGCCTGAGCGCCGGCGTTCGCTACGCCCGACGCGGCGATAATGAGGGATAGAACAACTCGCACCGCGATGTTCCTTGCGTTCATAGCCATACCTCAGCCACTTGTTCCCGCGCTGATGCAACGGCGACCTGCCCCCCAAGGCGCTGCACAATCGGTAGACTAATGAGTGGAGTATGCGCACCGGCCTCTTGGAGGCGCTTGGCGGTGAAGCGGGCTGTAAGCGGCTGTCGGCTGAATTTTACGCGGGCGTTGGCAAGGACGAGGTTTTGCGCCCGCTCTTCCCCGGCAAAACTCTTCGATGCGCGACTGAGGAGTTTGCCGCATTCCTCATCCAGTTCTTGGGCGGCTACGAGGAGCAAACGCAGAAACGTTGGTGGCTGAGCCTGCGTGAATCGCATGCGCGTTTCAAGATCAGCGCTGAGCAGCGAAGCGCGTGGCTCAAGCAGATGCAGGCGGCGCTCGATGCCTTCCAGATGGATGAAGACACGCGAAAAACACTACGCGGGTTTTTCGTTGAAAGCTCTGCTTACGTCATTGGAAAAGAAACGAACGCGCCGCAGTCCGAGGAAATCGGCGCGCGTTGGGCTGAGCAGCGCGCCTTGGATGAATGCATCGCGGCGATTAGCGGCGGCAACGACCAAGAGGCCATCGCGTTAGCGCCGCGATTTGCCTCACGGCCTTCGGTCTTCGTGGGCGTGCTCGCGCGCATGATGCAATCGCACCGCCCCGCACTGATTCGCTTCGCAAGTGATGCCGTCGAGCGCGAGCCGTCGCTCATGACGTCGCGGTTTGCCGGAAAAACACTCTTGCACGTCGCATCCGGTGCGGGTTGCGTGGACGTGGTGGAATCTTTGCTGAAGCTGGGAGCGGATGCGAACGCGCTCGATGGCGGCGGACACACGCCGCTCTACAGTGTGGCTAATGAATGCGCTTCAATGGCCGGGCCGGAGATCGTTCGGGCGTTGGTGCGCGCCGGCAGCGGTGTGAACGCGTGCGGCGGAGTCACGCGAGCGACCCCGCTGCATATGGCGGCGAGGCGCGGATTTAAGGAGACTGCGCAGGCGCTTCTGGATTGCGGCGCTGCGTCGGAGGCCAAGGATAGAAAAGGCGACACGCCGCTGCAACGTGCACTGAACTGCCGCCGGAAAGAAGTCGCCCAATTGCTAAAGGAGCGCGCATGAAGAAGACCGCCGCCGCAAAAAGCGTTGGATCTCCATCTAAACTGATTGACGGCCGAATCAAAGAGCTGGGCGACTGGCGCGGCGAGACGCTCTCAAGAATGCGCAAGCTCATCAAGCAAGCCGATCCTGAAGTCGTGGAGGAGTGGAAATGGCGGGGCGTGCCCGTCTGGTCTCACGATGGGATCATCTGCACGGGCGAGTCCTACAAGAGCATCGTCAAACTGACATTCGCGAAAGGTGCGCAGCTCAAAGACCCAAAGCGGCTGTTCAACTCCAGCCTTGAAGGCAACGTCCGGCGAAGCGCTAGTCGCCTTAGCCTTGCAGTAAGAGCTGCCTGAACTGCATCATCGGGGTCGACGACGCGTCGCTTTGCGGATCGCCGAAGACGGCGAACGTTATCGTCACGTTCGTGGACGGCGCAAGTCCGGCGGCGAGCTGCTGCGCGATCACGCGCCCGATCGGGTAGGCGATTTGCACGTTACCGGCCACGGCGTTCATGGCTTCGATGGAGTATACGTACGAGCCGAGCTGGCCGAGATCGAAATCGATTTCTTCGTTGTCGGGAGTCGTGCCGTTGGGAAGATTCACATACAGGTTATAACTATAGCCGCTCAGACCGCCCGTCCCGGTAAGTTGCGCGCCGTCGAGGATCAGGATGGCGGCCGCGTCGATCTGCGACGCCGCGAGCGGTATCGTTAGCTGCAGCGTTTGTAAGTCGAGCGAAAACGATCCGGCGACCTGAGATTGGGCTTGGGCTTGAGCTTGAGCTCCTTCGGCTTGCATGTAGTGTCCGTTCAGGTGTCGCGCGATAGAAATCTCCGGAATGACGCCGCCCGCCGGAATGGCCGGCAGCGCCAGATCGCTGTACGTGTAGTTCAGACGCGCGGTATCGGTCACGTCCGAAACACCAAGCGTCCACGAACCGGAAGTATTAAAGGTGAACGATTTGTTGAACCACCGATCGCCTGCGTTCGGAAGTCGCCGGCCGCCGCCCGCGTTCATCCATGCCGACCAGAGCCGATCGACATTACAATGGTGCACCCAAAAAATCGGGTCCGCCGCGGCCGTTGGCACCTCGCCCATGTCGCCGCCCACCATATCGTGGATGTGTCCGTGCGGATTGCCTTCCATCACTTGCTCGAAGGTATCGGCGTTTGCCGGATCGCGATTAAATGCGGTGAGGGCAGGGCTGAAGGCCTCATAACTGAGGCCCGTAACGAGGCTTCCTTCGCGCACGGGCCAGTACAGTGGATTTGGCGTGCCGTCGGTAAGGAGCGGCTGCGCGAAAATGTCCGGGAGCTGTGGATGCTTGTAATAATTCCAATAAGGCAGCGCGAAATTTGCATTGCCGGACATCGAGCGCAGCATCGCTTCGAAGAAAAACAGAAACGCGCGGTGCCAAACATAGAAGTACGGCTTGCGGTGCGGGCATTGGTTCCAAACGGAGGCCATCGCGGCCGGCGGCATTCCCGTCGCCATCCAATGACTGTTGTGCCAGTATTGCCAGCTGCGCGGATCGGTGATGTCCGGAAAGGCCATCATCGCCCGGACGCCGTCGCGAAACGCCTTGACCAGCACGGGGCTGGCGGCGAATTCCGTCACCTCTTGACGCACGAACGTCGGGGCGGCCGGCACCAACGGCGACGAGCTCGAGCAGGCCGCGAGTGCGGCTGCCGAGCTTGAAAGCACGAAGAGACGCCGGTTCACTGCGGTGCCTGCCTTTCATACAGCCGCAGGTCGCGGTCGTAGGCGTACATCATCCGGGTGAAGCTCATTCCTAGGCGGTCGGCCACGCGGATCGAGGGCTCGTTGGCCTGATGGATCAGCGCATACAAAACCGGCATACGCAATTCGGCAAAAGAAAACTCCGTCACAGCGCGCGCAGCCTCGGTCGCGTAACCGCGTCCGTGGTACCCTTTATCGAAGAGCCAAGCGATTTCGACGTCGGGCGCATGATCGGGAATGTAGAAGACGCCGCAAGCGCCGATCACCCGCCGATCGGCCTTATGCACGACCGGCCAAATGCCGAATCCGTCTTCCTTGTCGCGATCGAACATGCGCTGCAAAGATGCCCGCGTCTGCTCACGGTCTTTCACGCCACCGGGAATGAAGCGCATGGTCTCCGCGTCACCGTAAAATGAGAACGCATCGTCGAGATCGCCCTCGACGTCCCATTTTCGCATGAGCAGCCTTTCGGTTTCGATCGTCTCCATCAGATTCGGCCGAGGACTTCAAACGTGCGCAGCGGCGCGGCTTTGCCTTTTACGACGACCGGTGCGAGTTCGCGGACCTCGAAAAAATTCCGAACTTCATGATAAGTGGATTCGCTGATGACGATCTGACCGCCCAGCGCCACGTTGTAGAGACGGGCGGCGATGTTGACGTCGTCGCCGATGACGGTGTAGTTCATGCGAGATGATGCGCCAAGATTCCCCATCACGACGTTGCCGGTGTTGATGCCCATCCCCACGGTAAACGGCTCCTTGCCTTCCTTGCGCCAGCGCTCGCCGAGCTCGCCGATGACGCGCTGCTGATCGAGCGCCGCATCGACGGCTTTGCGCGCATCGTCGGGCGTTTGCACCGGCGCCGAAAACGCCACCATGATGCAGTCGCCGATAAACTTATCAACGTATCCGCCGTATTTGAAGATGACCGCGCACATCGCCTCGAAATATTCGTTGAGTTGATCGTAAATCGCTTCCGGGGTCATACGCTCGGACATGGCCGTGAACCCCCGGATATCCGAATAAAAGATCGTCGCCTTGACCAATTTGCCGGAAAGCGCCAGCGCGTTTTTTGGATCCTCCGTGCGAAGAATGCTTGCGACCACGGCTGGGCTGACGTGCATGCCGAAGAGATCGGTCACGAAGCGCCGCTCGGCGGACTCTGTCGTGACGCGATACGCGACAACGGCAAGCGCGCCCAGCAACATCGCGCCGGCGACATGCAGCAGATTCAGCCAATACAGCTGATAATCGAAGAGCGCGGCGGAGAGCTCTACGTAAACGAGCACGGCGACAACGCCCAGCACGATCGCGAGCGCCGGGCGAAGCTGCGCGAGGCCGGCGGCCAGCAGCAGCGGCAGCGCAAAGATGAGCGCGAGATCGAGCCAGTCCGGTGCAACGCGGATGTATCTTCGTGAAAGCAGCTGGTCGATGAAGCGCGCGTGCACGAAGACGCCGGGGTAGAGTCCCGAGGCGGTTGGTGCAAAATCGCCGAGTGCTTGCGCGGTCGCGCCGACGAGCACGAGCTTACCCTTTGCAAACGTGGCGAGCTGGTCAACCGGTGCGGTTAGCGCGCCGGCCAGCGACATCGTCTGGGAAACGAAACCGACGTCGAAGACTTGCGCGCCAACGCGCTGCGTCGTGTCGGTGTATCCGGAAAGCGAAAACGGCAACTCGAGCAAGGCGCCGCGGAATGCCGGAACCGTTTGCGCGCTGGGCGGGGATGCACGATATCGTTGGACCGCGCTTATTGCAAGCGACTGCGCCGCGCCTCCGGGAAAGCCGGGCGGCATCGGCGCAATGATCGTGGGCTGGCCGATCGCAATTCCACCGGGTGTATCGATCGATGTAAAACCGATTGCCATGGTCTGCCGGAGTGCCGGCGGCGGAAGTTCGGCGCCGGGGATGCCGGCCGTGGTTGTTGTGACGGGATAGCCGATGACCGTTGGAATCGATCGGGCGGCGCGCGCGAACGCGGCATCTTGCGACGGATCGACCGACGGCTCGAGAAAATCGATATCGAACGCGACGGTTCTCGCGCCCGCCTTCGCGAGCCGCGAAAGCAATTTTGCGTACACGCTTCGTGCAAACGGCCACGGCCCGAGTCCGGCCCGCGCATTACCGATCGATTCTTCGTCGATGACGATCAGCGCCAGCTGCTGGTTCGGATCGTCGTATGCCGGAACGTTGGAAAGCGCTAATGCGCCCGGATGGGCGAATGCGTCAACGTGGATCCGGTAATCTTCGATCCGGTTCGCAAACGTGAGCTTCGTTGGCGGCGCGAGATAGAGCGCAGCCGCCGCGGTGCTCGCGCACGCGGCGAGCGCCAGAGAGATCGTTAGGCGCCGGGTGGTGACGGGGAAGGCGATGGCGATGCGCAGGACGGCTGCGAGTCGGCGTTGGTGAGCTTCCGGAGAAATCCGCTGACTTTAGATGTTTTCGGTGTGGCGCACGGCGTGGGTGATGCATTCGGAGCCGCCGTCGCTTCGGCGGTACTTCTCGAACGATGCAAGAAGCCGCCGAGCCCCGAGACGGCGCCGGCAATGCCTGAAGGCACGAGACCACCGGTGACGTTGTCGGCGACATTCTGCGCCGCGCTCTGCCAATCCGAAACGGGCGCGCCGAGTTCGGCGAACTGCGTCATCGCCTGCTCCGTCAATGCGTCGATGGTCGTTTGAATGTGGCCGTTCACCCAGCTGGCCAGCAAATGTTGTCCGGCTTTGAGCGCGTATTTCTTGCCGTCTTCGGTCGTAACGACGACCGGCAGATTCGGATCGGTCAATCCATAGACGTTCACGGTCAGATCGCGACCGTCCACGCCGATGTCACCTTCGGTTCCGCGCACGGCGATTTGAGCGGTCGGCGTTTGGAACGTGTAGTTCGCAGGTTTGCCGTTGGGATGTTCGATCTTGAATCGGGTCGTGCCCTGATAGATGATAAATTTTGCGCTCGTACTTTGAATTTGATTGAAGAACGCCAATTGAACGCGCGTGTCCGAGCCCATCGTTATGCGCGAGCTTTCCGGCAGCACCACCGCGCCGATCGACGCGTCGCCGGTGATCGCAAAATCGCTGTCGGCCAGTACGATGGTGGCGGATTGCGCGAGCGCATGCTTCGAGGTCTTCCCGTGTTCGTAAGAGACGGTGCCTCGCACGTTTTGGAGCTGTTTGTTGCCGTCGGCGTGCACCAGCAGCGGCGCCGCGCACAAAATAGCGAGTAGAGCCGGTCCCAAACGGCGCATGCCCTACCCTTCTGCGGGCTTGGCTCGCATCATTCTGGTAGCCAGGAGCGCGGGCACCGCCGCGACCAGGGCAATCGCCGAAGCCACGTGCCAGGCGATTCCGTAGCCGCCGCTTCCCACGAGGCTTCCCATCAGCAGCGGCGCGATGGCCGCCGCGACAAGCATCCACATGATGCCGAAACCGACCGCGCCGCCGGCATGGTCCTCGCCGCCGATCTCCGCCAGCGCCAGCATCGCCAGCGCGAACCACCCTTCGCCGGCGAAGCCCAATCCGAACGCGGCGACGCACGGAAGCCAAATGCCGCTGTGGCCGACGCCGCTCAGCAGCATCGCGGCGCCTGCGCCGAATACCGCGCAATACACCATCGGAATCGTGCGGCTGCCGCGGTAACGGTGGTCGCTCAGTTGACCCCACACCAAGCGCCCAGCGCCCGCGGAAAGATGTCCCCCCGCAAATATCAGCGCGGCGATCTCGGCTGAATAGCCGCCTCCACGTACGAGCGTGATCGGAAAGAACGTAATGAAGATAATTTGCAAACTCATCAACAGCATCGCCGTCAGCGTCACTAAAATCAATCGCGGATCTTTTCCGATGTGTCCGATATCTTCGATGAGTTTTAAGATGGGGACGTGTTCGCCGCAGAGTTCTTTCGGTTGCTGGTAAAGGAGCGCGGCGGCAGTGCACACGATCAGAACCAGTACGCCGCCGGTCAGCAACGCCCCGCGGTATCCGTAATGCCAGGCGACGAGCGCGAAAAGTAAACTGCCGAGCGCGCCGCCGACGGGCATGCCCGTCTGCCGGATTCCCATCGCGAGCCCGCGCTGTTCGCGCGAAAAAAATGCGAGAATCGCGTGTGTGCCCGCCGGATTGCTGGCCGCGTTCCCGATCCCGTATAAGAATACGCACGCCAGCAACCACGCGAAGTTCGGAAAAAGTGCGGCCGCCATCATCGAGCCGCCCATCAAAACGCCCGATTCGAGCAGCATCGCTTTGTCGCCGTAGCGGTCGCAGAGCGTACCGCTGACGGCAATCGTCAGCAGACCGCCCGCAACCATCGCCGTCGCGATGAGACCGAGCTCGGAGTGGGGCAAGTCAAACGAGCGCCCGACGTACGGAACAAGCGCGCCGATGCCGCCGTAGAGCATGGATCCGGCGATCATCGACACCGTGAAGAGCGCGAGCACAAAATAGCGGGACTCGCCGCGCGGCGTCAGGAGCACGGCAAGGGCATTCGTCGCTGCCGCGTGGGAATTTTTTTCCGCGCCGAGAATCGGCTCGCTCAGACCTATGAAAAAGGCCTTGCAACAGCTTTTGCTCGATCGCGAACTGGAGATGGCATTCCAGCCAATCTGGGACCTTCGCGAGGACCGCGTTCTCGGGTATGAAGCGCTCGCGCGTCCGCCGGCACACTATGGATTTTCCGGACCCGAGCAGCTGTTCAACGTTGCGCACGGATCGAAGATGGTGCATGAACTCGACGTGCTCTGCTTCGAAGCGGTCGTGCGTTCGGTCAAACATATTCCCGATGATGTTCTGCTGTTCGTCAACGTCTCGCCCGCGACGCTCGAGCACCCCGAATTCGATCCGCGCCGGCTCGTGTATGGAATTTCGCGCCGCGGCTTCGATCCGACGCGGGTCGTGCTCGAAGTAACCGAACGCGCCATTTCCGATATCGAACGCGTCGTGGAGCGGGCGAACGCGTTTCGCGAACTCGGCGTGAAGCTCGCGCTGGACGACGCGGGCGCGGGCAATGCCGGACTGTGGATGCTGAGCATTCTGCCCGTGGACTACATCAAGATCGACGGCTCGATTGTGAATCGCGCGCTGACCGACAAAACATGCCGCGCCGTGCTCGCCGGCATCGCGGCGATCGCGCAGGAGACCGAAAGCGTCCTGGTTGCCGAAGGCATCGAGACACAAGAAGCGCTGCAGTTTATTCAAGGAATGGGAAAAGTTCACGCCGTGCAAGGTTTCTTGATCGCCAAGCCTGCGATGGCGAGCACGGCGGATTTCAATCCGGCCGCGCTGCGAAACCGGCTCTCGTCATCCAAACTGACGGCCTAAGCGCGCGCAGCGCGCTCTCGCACTTAGAGTGTCCCAAATGCGCGGCCCGCTACGACGCGGATGTCGAACAGCATTTGTGCCGCTGCGGTTCGCCGCTGGTGGCGCGGTACGATCTGCTCGCAGCCGGCAAGACATTTACGCGCGAGAGCCTGGCCGCGCGCGAACCGTCGTTATGGCGGTATAGCGAACTCTTGCCGCTGCGCGAAACGGCAAATCGCATCAGCTTTGGCGAGCAGCTTACGCCGGTGGTTCCGATGCGCGCGCTCGGCTCAGCGCTTGGATTGGATCGGCTCTCGCTGAAAGACGAAGGGCTGCTGCCGACCGGCTCGTTTAAAGCGCGTGGCGCCGCGGTGGGCATTTCGCGCGCGCGCGAACTCGGCGTGCGCGCATTTGCGATGCCGACCAATGGCAACGCCGGCGGCGCCTGGGCCGCTTATGGCACCCGCGCAGGGATCGAAGCCTATATCGTTATGCCCAAGGGCGCGCCGGCGATCAATAAAGTCGAGTGCATTGTGAGCGGCGCGCACGTTTGGCTGGTTGACGGACTGATCAGCGACGCGGGAAAGATCGTGGCAAAAGCCGTCGCCGAATACGGAATCTACGACGCCTCAACGCTCAAAGAGCCCTACCGCATCGAAGGTAAGAAGACGCTGGGCTTTGAGTTGATCGAACAATTCGCATGGAGCGTGCCCGACGTCATTCTGTATCCGACCGGCGGCGGCGTCGGACTGATCGGAATCTACAAGGCGATACGCGAGCTGCAGGCCATGGGGCTGCTGGAAGAACGCTTGCCGCGCTTCGTCGCGGTGCAGGCCGAAGGCTGCGCGCCGATTGTGCGAGCCTTCGACGCGCGTCAAACGGAATCAACGTTCTGGAAAGATTCGCAGACGGTGGCCTTTGGAATCAACGTTCCTAAAGCGCTCGGAGATTTCTTGGTGCTCGAGGCGCTCTACGAAAGCGGCGGCACCGCCATTGCCGTTGACGACTCAAGCATCGTTGCCATGCAGCGCCGCATCGGTCAGGCCGAAGGCCTGTTTATCTGCCCGGAGGGAGCCGCTACGCTCGCGGCCGCTGCGGAGTTACGCCGCCGCGAATGGATCGCGCGGCACGAGCGCGTGCTGGCCATCAACACCGGAACGGGCCTAAAATATCCGGACGTTACGCTTCCGGAACTTGAGCTGCTGCAGCCCGACGCGACGATCCGGATCGAAACGCATAAATAACGATCCCCAGCAATGCGACGATAACCGCTTGCACCGCGGGCTGCAACAGCCAGTACTTGTCCAACGACGAAATGCAGATCGAGATGGCGAACCAGATCGAAAACCCCATGATGATCGCACCAACGGCCAATTGGACCGGACGGTTGCGCGCGATAGCCGATTGATTTTGCGCGTAATGCTCCGGCGCGGTGCGCGGGAAGAGCCACATTCCCAACCCCAAGAAAAAGAAGACGATCATGCAGGCGAGCACGCGCACTTGCACACCGAAGACGTATCCGCTTGGAACCGATTCGGCCAGAGTCAGCGATCCTAAGACGGCGGCAATCGTAAGTGCGAGAACCGGCGTTTGAAAGCGCACATGAGTTATCGCAAAGCGGCGCGGCAGGAAGCCGTCTTGCGCCCAAGCGTAGATCCAGCGCGACTGCGCGAGATAGAGCGGCAGAAATGTTTTGATCACGATCAGCGCCACGAAGACGTTCATGAGCGACGCAAGCCATGCCGGCATGACCATGCCGAGCAAGCCGGTCGAGGTTGTGTAGGTCGTAAACTTCAACGCGGAGAGCCCGGCGATGAGCCGCCATGGCACCGCGTGGTAGACGGCAAATGCGAAGAGCGTGTAGATGAACGTGACGAGGCAGACGGCGATGACGACGCCTTTGGAAAGCGCGCGGCGCGCATCGAGGGCTTCACCGCCGGTTTGCGTTGCGGTCGAAAGCCCCAGGTAACCAAAGAACAGTACGGGCAGAGCGGTGCCGAATGCGACCGCCGCATTCACGTGCGCGACGGGCGCCGCGGCCAGCACCTGCGCCGCCGAAATGTGCAGACGGCTCTGCATCGCGAGCGCGAAGTTTTGCGGCGTCGTCGAAAATCCGTAGCCGATGACGACGAATGCGACGACGATAACGAAACACATCGCGACGACCGCAAGCGTTCCGGCTAGGCGCACACCGCGGACGTGAACGAACCAAATTCCCCAGAGCAGCACGAGTCCGGTCACGACCGTTCCGGCGGTCGAGCCCAGGATTTGCGCGGCCCCGGTCGCGCCGACCGCATCGAAGGCGTTGGCGAGAAACTTCGGCGCGGTATACGCGAGGGTTCCGAGCGAACCGCTGACGCCGAACCACGACAAGAACGTTGCGAGGAAACCGAAAAACGGGCTCACCGCGCGCGAGATGATGACGTACTCGCCGCCCGCGCCGACCAAACCCGAAGCGAAGAAATAGCGGTAGGCGATGACGGTTGCAAACGTGAGCAGGCCGCCGACGATCATCAGCCACGGAACCATATCGCCTACGCCGGGCGCAGTCTGCTGGATTTGCGTCGAGACGAAGAAGAGTCCGGCCGCGATTTCGTTGGTGACGCCGAAGGCGACGACCGACCACAGGCCGAGCACGCGCCGCAATTCGTTCGACTGCACGAAGGCGGGCTTCGTCAAAAAAAAGAGCGCTCATTTGCACGAGCGCTCTTTCTCTCTCCCCCTTGGAAAGTTACGGAGTGGGCGAGGGCCGCGGACGACGCATGTAACCGCCCGACGGGCCGAATTCATGGCTGCCTCCGAATCCGCGCGGTCCCATCATCCCAGGGCCGCCGGTAGCGACCATCAGCAGCAGCGCGCCCGCATCGGGTGCGCGCCGAGTGCGCATCATGCCGCTCGGGCGCGGACGAGGCGACGGCATGTTCGGATTTGCCGCGCGCATTTTTGCAAACGCTTGTTCGCGCATCGCGCGCTGCTGCGACATGAACGACTGCGCGGAGTTTAGAATCGCTTGCTTCTCGCCGCTCGTCAGGGCGGCGTCGAGTTTTTGAATCGCCGCTTTCGGATCCGGATTAGTCGAAACCGCGAGCTGGCCCGCGATCGACGCCAACAGATTCCGGTGCGCCGGCGTCAGCGCCCCCAAGATTTTCGCGCGAAATTGTTTGTGCATCGCGTCGATCTGCTGCATGTTTTGCCGCATCTGGGTGGAGTCCGGGCGCGGCCATGGCGCGCCACCAGGCCCGGGCGGCCGCGCCTGTGCGAAGGCGAGCACCGGAACCAAAGCCAGCAGCGCAAAGAGCGTAAGCAGTTTCTTCATACTTTCTTTCTAAGGCTGGTTCCGGAGAATCTCCTGTGAAACGCGCGCGGGAACGTTAGGGCCGCCTTAGAAACCAGGCGCATGACCGATGCTCAAAGGCTCTCCCAGGCGCTCAATCCGTTGACCAAGACGCCGCAATTCAATTACACAAAAGCTCGCGCGGCCGCGCGCAGCGAGCCGGCGGTCAATTGGCCCGCGACCAAAGAGCGCAACGAAGATTTCAATCCCGAAGTCGACGGCTGCGAATCGTTCGTAATGAAAGACGGCAGCATCTGCGAATGGCTGCCCGGCCAGTACCGATACGCGCCGCGTTGATGGAACTTACCGAACATGCCCGCAAAAATCGCGCACACTGGAATCGCTTGGCCGATTCCTACCAAGCCGAACACGGCCCTCCGCTCGCGCGTGTACCGCTGGGCTGGGGTGTTTGGTCGATTCCCGAAAGCGAGCTGCGTGTACTCGGCGATGTTCGGGAGAAAGACGTGCTCGAACTCGGCTGCGGCGGAGCGCAATGGTCGATCGGATTGGCGCGGCTTGGTGCGCGGTGCACGGGCCTCGATAACTCTGAACGGCAGCTGGAGTTCGCACGCAAGGCGATCGAAGAGTCAGGGCTGTATATTTCTCTGATCCATGCTAACGCGGAATCAGTTCCGTTACCTGACGAGTCGTTCGACATAATTTTTTGCGACCACGGCGCCATGTCGTTTGCGGACCCTCTGCTTACCGTTCCCGAGGTCGCGCGGTTACTGCGCCCTGGCGGTCTGTTTGCATTCAATGCCGAGACACCGCTGCATTTCATTTGTTTTGATTCCGATCAGGACCGTATCAGTGCGGAGTTGCATTCCTCCTATTTCGACAAGCGCAGTGACGAGGAAGACGGAAGTGTGAACTTCTCGTTGCCGTATGGTGAATGGATCAGCCTCTTCAAAAAATCGGGTTTTGAAGTCGAAGATCTCATCGAATTGCGTCCCTCCGAGGACGCGGCGTCGACCTATCGCGATTGGGTCTCTCGTGACTGGGCTCGTAAGTGGCCAGCGGAGCAGATCTGGCGGCTGCGCCGCGTTAAAAGAGCAGCGTCGTAAATTCGGCGACTTGCCGGAAGCCGAGCGACTTGTAAAGCGCGAGGCCGGCAGCATTGAAGTCGTTCACGTAGAGCGAAAGCGTCGCGTGTTCGTTTAGTAAGGCGTCGCAGATCCCGAACAGGGCCGCCGAGCCCAAGCCGCGCTTGCGGAGATCGGGCGGCGTCCAAATGCCTTGGAGCTGAAGCGTGCGCGAGCTGTGCGGGCCTTCACTACAATAGAAACAGAGCCGTTCCTCAAACTCTCCGACCCACCACGTGCCCCGCTCGATGGCGGAACGTATGTTGCCGTCGAACTCAGCCGAACCCGCGCGCGGGTCGTATCCTAACTCGTCACGGATCATTGCCGAGGAGTTTATTGCGACCGTCTGCCATTCATCAAGACGTGCGCGTCGCACAACAATTCCAGTGGTGTTGCCGCGCAGGTTCTGACGGTCAACTGCCAGCACCGGCTGGCTTTCTCGCGTGATGCGCGGTGCCGCGTGACGCGCCGAGACGCGCTCCCAATACCGCTCGATCGTTTTTCTCGGCCCGACGATCATGCGCTCGAAGCTGGCTGCCGTCTTTACCGCGGCAAGAGCGTCGATGCTTTCGTCTTCGTTGGCGGCGACCACGACGTGATGTCCGAAAAAGGCGACGCCTTTTACGCTCGACGCGTCCGCGTACACATACAGGCGCTGACGAAACGCGGGCGTGGTCGGAGACGCGATGGCCCAACTGAGAAAGACGTTTTCGTACGGACTCCGGTCGAGATACGCCAGCGCGGCTGCGGTGTCGGTCCGGCGAATCGGCCGCGCTTCGTACGCGCTCAGGTGAGCTTCACAACGAAGGCCGGTTTGCTCGTCGGCTGTTTGCTTCCGCCCTCGGGCTCCATGCTTACCGCGACTTCGACGACTTGCGAAGCCGGGGCGGGAACGTGAACGACCGCGACGCCGCTGCGATCGGGCATGAACGTGACCGACGGCGTCATCGCGTTGCCGCCTTTGCGCATGATCCATGCCTGGTAGACCTTGCCGCGCGGCGGCGTGCCCATCGATTGCATCGCAATGTACAAACGGTTTCCGTGGCGCACCACTTCGCCGTTTTCGAACGCGTAGCGCTGCGAATCGATCGAGGTGAGGTCGGCGAGCTCGATGCTTTGGGCGGCGACCTTTCGATGCAGCACCTTGGCTTGCGCGTCGAGTTGCGCGAGCTGTGACTTCGAGGAGTTTACGGCTTCATTTAAAGAGATGTTGAACGCGGTCGTCACCAGCGCGATCGCCAAGCATGCCGCGGCGACGGCGTAAGCCGGCCAAACGATCGGCCGCACCGCGCGCATTTCACCGACGTTCGAGAGACGCCGCACAGCAGCGCTGCCGCGAACCTGATCCATGATGCGCGCTTTCAGCCGTGGACTGGGAACGACCGCGCCGCTGGCCGCATCCGGACACGCTTCGGCCGAGTACGCAACTGCATCAACCGCCGGTTTGAGCCGCCGGTACTCCGCCGTGCATTCCGGGCAGGTCGCCATGTGCTCGCGCACGGCTCTCGCCTGATCGCGCGGAAGCGCGCCGAGTGCGTAGACGGCGACGTCGTCGAGCATGGCGTCGTGTGCGCTCATACGCTCACCGTACCCTCAAGCGCGCTTCGCAGTTTTCCAAGCCCCGCGCGTATTCGCGTTTTTATCGTACCGAGTGGGATGCCGCTGCGCCGCGCGATCTCCGCATGGGTGATGCCGCCGAAAAAACCTTGCTCGATCGGTTCACGTTGCTCGGCGGGCAGCTGCGCAAGGGCGCGGCGAACCTTGTCGGCGTCAATTTCAGAAAAGACCCGTTCTTCGAGCAGATCGCTAGCGGGCATCGCGTCGCTCAGTTCGGTCTCCGCGTGCGATTTGCGGCGCAGGGAATCGAGGGCCTGATTGCGCGCGACGCGCGCGAGCCAGCCTCCGAAATTTCCCTCAGCGAAACGTTCGGGCGCTGTCCATATCTTAAGGAAGACGGCTTGCGTGACGTCCTCGGCCGCGGTTGCATCGCCGACAACGCGAAAAGCGATGCCGTACACCAGGCGGTGATACGCATCATACAACGTCTCGAACGCGGCCGCGTCTTTCGTCCGTACGCGTGCCATGAGCCGGGCGGCGTTTTCCAAGGCCTATTTCGGTTCGCTTCATTGGGAGGTTCCCCCGGTCTGGTTAACGCTTCGGCGGGCCTTGCGGATTGCCGTGTCGTAGGCTCGGGCGATGAACGCAATGGAAGAGATTCGCGCCGATATCCCAGATTTTCCGGGATGCGAGGGTGAGGAAGAGTGTCGCGCCTCCGACGAGCAGGTACGCTCGTACGTCGGCGAGCGGCTGGCCGCGCTTCCCGCGGATTCGCTCTCCGATGCGGACAAGGCCCTCTACGAAGCCGTGCTTTTTCGCTGCGAGTTCATGAACCAGGAAGCGTTCCGGATCTTCGATGAGGATCGCAACGAAGACCGCATCAAAGCCGTGCTCGAAGCCGACGCGGCGCTGATCGCGGCTGCAAAAAAACTCGACGCGTCCGGGCCGGCCGGCGATGCGTTGAAAGCGATCAACGACGCCTTCGACCGCCGCGACGCGGCCATGCTTCAGAAGTAGCGTGTTCCTGCTCGCAGCGGTGCTCTCGCTGCACTTGTTGCCACAGCCACAATCGGTGCAAGCAGCGAATTGTGTTCTTCCGATAAGTGGTCCGTATTCGTTCATTACGCCGAAAGATTTTGATCCAGCTGCGCTGGATGAAATAAATGAGCGATGGCGGGCGCTCGGCATCCCGGTCTTGCAGCCATACGTTGAAGAACGCAGTACTATTAAACGTGGATCATATTCATTAGGTAGCATCCTTTCCACGAAGTCCGATCTAACAATAAGACATGCGGCACTGCCGCAACAGTCTTACCGTTTACGCGTCACCGGGGATGGGATCCGTATCCAGTCGGGCGATCGCGACGGAACATTCTACGCGGCGATGACTCTCGCGCAATTGCCGCAACGCGAAAACCGCAAATGGGTTCTGCCGTGCATTGATATTTCCGACGCGCCTGCTTTGAAGTGGCGCGTGCTAAGCGACGACGTTTCACGCGGGCCGCTGCCGAACATGCGGTACTTCAAAGAGCGTATTCGCACCATCGCGGCTTTCAAAATGAACGGCTACTCGCCGTACATGGAACACGTCTTCGTCGATCCGCGAAATCCGTTGCCGGCTCCCCTCGACGGCATCACGCCCGCGCAGTTACGCGAGCTCTACGATTATGCGAAGCGCTACCACGTCACGTTCATTCCGGAGCAGCAGAGCTTCGCACACATGCACAATACGCTCACGGTTGAAAAATACGCGACCGCGGCAGAGTTCCGACACGATTTCTTATTGAGCCCCGCCTCGCCGCTTTCTATGGAATATCTCACGCAGCTCGTGCGCGACGAGCTTGCGGTCATTCCGCATCCCGCGTTTTTTCACATTGGTTCCGATGAAACGTCGGTACTCGGGCTGGGGCAAAGTAAAACGCTGGTCGCGCAGCGTGGCCTAAGCCAAGTCTACGCCGCTCATTTGACGATGATGAACCGGCTCATAGCGCCTTCCGGGGCTCGTATGATGGTGTGGGATGACGGCATCGAAAACGATCCGGCCATCATGACGATGATCCCGAAGAGCACCGTTGTTATCAACTGGCACTACGGCACCGAAAAGAGTTTTCAAAAATATATCGATCTGATTGCGTCGGGCGGCTTTGCGCAAATGGTTGCGCCGGGCGATCACAACTGGAACCAGGTCTATCCCGACATCAAGTCCGCGCTCCTCAACGCGCGGACATTCATTGACGAGGGCAAAGCCTCGCACGTCCTCGGCCTCTTTCAAACTATCTGGCACGACGACGGCGAGTCGCTGTTTGAAGCGACCTGGTATCCGGTGCTGTATTCCGCGGCGAGCGGTTGGGAGCGGCGGTCGGTCGACCCGGCGCGGTTTCAGGCCGATTTTCCAAACGCATTTTTCGGAAGCAGCGACGCGCGTTACGGGCGCGATGTTGCCGATCTCGCCGACGTGCAGTCGCGGATGGCCGATGACTACAGCTACTCGAGCAATTATCTTTTTTGGGCGGACCCATTCGATTCGCACGCGTCGGCCCACATGGCGAAGCTCGACCTGCGTGCGTTGCGGTTAGAGGCCGAAGACGCCGAGCAGCACTTGCTGCAAAACAGACCGCCGCTTCATGCGAACGCCGCGCGCGTGATGTTTCTAGCCGCGCGGAAGTACGATTTCATCGGCCGCAAGTTCCAGGCCGCGCAGGAGATTCGCGATTATTATGCCGAGGCGCAAGCGCAAGCCGGCAAGCCGCACTCTCCAACCGGACGCGATCTCTTGTGGACCAAATATTGGTTTTGGGAGCTGCGCGACCGGTACGAAGAGATAAGGCCGCTCTACGCTGCGGCATGGCGGTACGAGAATCGCGAAAGCCACTTGGCCGGCAACTTGCAGCGATACGACATCGCCGCTGAGCAAAACATCGAGCGTGCCGATAAGATATATGCGATGACGCTGGATTACAATGCTGGCAAACCGCTCCCCGACTTGCCATGGTAGACAGTCGTGTCATCCTGAGCCTGTCGAAGGACCCCGAGCAGGGCACCACAGGTGCCCAAGTCGAGGGGAACTCGTGATCGCACCTCTGCTAATCCTCATCGTCTTCCTGGTTTTCGCGGCGCTGATGTACACGCGGAAGGTTCCTGCTTTGCTCGCGTTACCGGCGATGGCGGTGCTCATGGCGCTCGTAACGGGCGTGCCGATCACGGGCGTGGGAACGATTGTCGTAACGGGCGCAGCCGCGCTCGTCAAAGTCTACGTCGCAGTCATTTTCGGTGCGCTGCTCGCGCGGGTGACCCTCGATACCGGAATCGCACGCGCCATCGTAAACTTCGCGGCCGAGTTTGGCGGGGAACAGCCGCTGGCGGTCGCGCTAGCGCTCAGCGCCGTTGTTGCACTATTGTTCGTGTCGCTCTCGGGCCTCGGCGCGATCATCATGGTCGGCTCGATCGTCCTGCCGATTATGATGACGATCGGTGTGCCGAGAAAAATTACCGCGACGATGTTCTTGATGGCGTTCGCGCTTGGGTTTATCTTTAACATCGTCAACTGGACGTTTTACACGAAGTTCTTCGGCGTGAACCAGCAGCAAATGTACTCCTATGCCATCGATTTGGCGGCAATAGACCTGATTGCGCTCCTGGTGTACGCGTTTGTATCGTTCCGGAATGCGCGAGGATACGCCACTTGGGCCGTGCGCGCGAAGAAAGAGCTGCAAGACCGGCACGTGCCGGCATACGCGCTGATCGCGCCGATACTTCCGATCGTCCTCTACTTCGCATTTCACATGGATCCGGTCGTGGCGTTTGCGATATCGGCAATCTACGGAGCGCTGACGACGCGCCCGTCACACGCGGTTCAAACGTTAACGGCGGCGGCGATCCGCGGTGTCGAGGACGTTGCGCCGGCGATCGTGCTGTTCATCGGGATCGGCATGCTGTATACAGCCACGCAGACGCCTGAGTTTGTGGCCGCGCTTCGCGGGCTCGGGGCCATGCAAATTTTGCACAACCCGTTTGTTTATGTCGTCATTTTCGGCATTCTCAGTCCGCTCACGCTCTATCGCGGGCCGCTCAATCCGGTGGGCGTCGGCATTGCAGTCTTCACGATTCTGCTGTCGGGCCACGCGTTGCCGCCCGTTATTTTGGTTGCCGCCGTTATGGCGGTCGTTCAGGTTCAGAACGTGTGTGATCCCACGAACACCGCGAACGTATGGGTTGCCAATTTCACGGGTGTCCAGATCGTCGAGATCACCAAACGCACACTGCCGTATCAAGTCGCCGTTGCGATTGTCGCGTGCATCGTCGTCGTGACGGCGTCACCGCGTCTGTTTGGCGTGCATCCTTTTACGGCCATGATTCCGGCCGCGAGCGCGCAGGAGCCCACCACGCCGGGAATGTTTGCCGGGCCGTCGGCCGCATCACGCATAGCGGTCGGGTCCGATGGTTCTTCCGATGCGCAAGCGTCCGTCCCCGCGGTCGTTGAAGCGTTGCGAAGCGCGCCGGGCACGCAAGTCTTCGCACAGCAAGACAATCCGAACGGTTCGGATTGCTCGGCAAAGCGCTATGCGGCCTACGTGAATGTAACGTCGACGCGTTTCACGTTAATCGAAGGAACCGACGTAGATATCGGCGTCCAGCTTTTTGATTGCGGCGGCTGGGAAGTGACGGAGTGGCACGATCATGCCATTTTCGCGCAACCTTCGGCGGCGGACGCCGCGCAGCTGGCGCGCCAGGGCGTGGACCGTTTGCTGGGCTGGGCGCAGAGCAACCCGCAGCGCTGGAGCAATCTGCAGCAGCGCGGTCTGGCGTTTGCGCCGGGCGATCCGCCTTCCTATTATTACGCGCTCTACAAAACCGTGGACGGAAATATGCGCGCGTACGTGCGCGCAGGCGGCCCGGCGTATGCCGCGGGCATGCGCACCGACGATATCGTAGACAAGTTGGACGGACTCGATTGGTGGATGTACGGCACCTACCAAACGCAAGCGCGTGCGTATGACGGAAAACCACATTCGTTTCAGCTCGAACGCGCCGGGTCGACGATTGCCGTGCAACTCGGCGCCCCGTTTGCGTCGTGATCGATCGCCCGTCGGAACGCTTCTCGTCCCGCGCGGCGGCCTACGCGAAGAACCGTCCCGGGTATCCGGCAGAAGCGCTCGACGCGCTGCTCGACGGAATGGGACCGCCCGAAAAACTGACGATCGCCGACATCGGCGCGGGCACGGGCATCGCATCGCGATTGCTCGCGGAGCGCGGCGCGACCGTCATTGCAGTCGAGCCGAATCATTCGATGGCCGAACAAGCCGAGCCCGATCCGCGCATCGAGTGGATTGACGGAACGGGTGAAGATACGCGCTTGCCCGATCGCTCCGTTGATATTGCCGCGGCGTTTCAGGCCTTCCACTGGTTCGAGCCGCAAGCGGCGATCGCGGAGTTCAAACGCATCAGCCGCCGGCGCATCGCCGTGCTGCAATACGAGCGCAACGAAAGCGACCCGTTCGCGGCGGCCTATGGCGACCTCGTGCGCCGTTATTCAACAGAGCCTATCGAAAAGAGACGCGCCGAAGCGCTGACGAGCTTTGCGCGGCTTGCGGGACTGAACTGCACGCGTAGCGAGCATGCTTACGCGCAAAGTTTGCACCGTGCGGAGATGCTCGGTCGCATGGCATCGACGTCGTATCTGCCGCGCGATGGAGCGCGAGCGGACGAGCTGCGCGGCGAAGCTTCGGCGTTGTTCGATCGGTTCGCGCAAGGCGGACGCGTTTCGCTCGCCATGGTCTGCTACGTACTGCGTGCCGATGCGTAAATTGCGCCTCGGTGTGGACGTTGGGGGAACGTTCACCGACGTTGTTGCGATAGATGCCCAGAGCCGGGAAGTTGTGGCGCGAGTAAAAGTGCCGACGACGCATGCTGCGGCGGCAGGCGTCGCCGCCGGCATCGTTGACGGAATTGCGCGGCTCTTTTCCGACGGAACAATCGATCCAGCCGAGGTTTCGTTCATCGCGCATTCCACGACGCAAGCCACCAACGCGCTGCTCGAAGGCGACGTCGCGCAAGTCGGCGTCCTGGGTTTACTGAACGGGCTCGGACCGCTCGCGCGCATGCAGATGCGTTTTGGACGATTGCAGCTGGCGCCGGGACTTCCGTTCGAGCCCAAATTTGCGTTCGCATCGGTACGTGATCGCAAGAGCATCGAGACGGCAGTCGGCGCGCTCAAACAAAGCGGAACCGAGGTTCTGGCCGCGACCGAAGCTTTCTCGGTCGATCGACCCCAAGGCGAGAACGATGCGGTGGCGATCGCATCGCAGGCCGGACTGTTCGCGACCAGCGGCCACGACGTGAGCACGATGTACGGCTTGCGCGCGCGCACGCGGACGGCCGCGATCAACGCGGCGATTCTTCCGAAAATGGTGCGCACCGCACGCATGACGGCCGGCGCAGTGCGCGAAGCCGCAATCGATTCGCCGCTCATGGTGATGCGCAGCGACGGCGGCGTGATGGACGCGCGCGAAATGGAACGGCGGCCGATTCTCACGCTGCTTTCCGGCCCGGCGGCGGGCGTTGCGGGTGCGCTGCTGCACGAAAACGTTACCGACGGCATCTTCATCGAAGTCGGGGGAACCAGTTCAGATTGCTCCGCGATACGTGCGGGCATGCCGCAGATGCGTCCCGCGCGCGTCGGCGGACACCGTACGATGTTGCGCACGCTCGACGTGCGAACGCTCGGAATTGCCGGCGGCAGCCTGATGCGCGCAAACGACGGGAAGATCGTCGACGTTGGCCCGCGCTCCGCACATATCGCCGGCTTGAGCTACGCATGTTTTCTCGATCCGTCCGCGATCGACGGGGCGCAATTTGAGGCGTTTCGTCCAAGCGCGCACGACTCCGGCGACTACGTGGCACTGCGCGGCGGCGACGGAACGCACATCGCCGTCACGCCGACGTGCGCGGCGAATTTTTTGGGCTACGTCCCCGCGTCGGCGTTCGCATACGGTAATTCGGAGTCGGCCGGCAAAGCGCTCGCGATACTCGGCGCGCATTTCGGCACGAGCGCCGAAACGGTCGCGCGCGAGATGCTGGACATCGCATCGGCCAAAGTTATCGCAACGATTGAAGAGTTGATCGCGGATTACGAACTCGATCGGCATGCGGTTGTCGTGGTCGGCGGAGGCGGCGGCGCGGCCGCGCTCATTCCTTATGCCGCGAAAAAGACCGGGCTCGATTTCCGGCTCGCGCGCGACGCCGAAGTGATCTCGCCGATTGGCGTCGCCTTGGCGCTCGTGCGTGAAGTCGTGGAGCGCACTCTTGTTGATCCGTCTCCGGACGATATTCTGCGCATCCGGCGCGAGGCGCAAGACGCCGTCGTCGCCGCCGGCGCTTCCCCTGAAGGCGTGGAGACGGTGGTCGAGATCGACACGCAGCGCAACATCGTGCGCGCCACGGCTTCGGGCGCAACCGAACTTGCGGAGACTGCCGCGCACGGAACGCTTGATGAGGATGCGCGCCTCGCTGCGGCGGCGCGTTTGATGCGCGCGGCAGTTGCGGACGTTCGGGCGGTCGCGCGGACTCCGGGTCTGACGGTGTACGAGTCCGGAGCCATGCTGCGCGTGCTCGATCGCGGCGGCGTCGGCCGGCTGACGCTGCGCGACGGCACGGTCCGGGTTACGGCGGCGGGATGCGCCGCCGAAGATTTACGCACCGCGATCGAGGACGCCACAGCCTTTGGCGACGTCGGCCGGGCGATGCCCAACTTGTATGTCTTGCACGGCGCGCGCATCGCCGACTACAGCGGGCTGCTCTCGGCCGAGCAAGCGGTGGCGCTCGCCGAGGAAGAGCTCGGCGGGCGCGAGCCCGACGCCCCGGTTCTCATCATAACCTCACGCCGCCCGGCGTAACTTCGCGTCCGGAAGGACGATAAAGAGATCGTATGGCGCACGTAACCGTTGAAAATAATACCGTCATCATCGAACTTTCGACGATGGACAAAATCTGGGCGGTCCACGGGGGCTTGAAAATTCCGCTCGCGCACATCACGTCGGCAAGGGTTGAAGACGAGAACGGCTGGGATTATTGGTGGCGCAAGATCGCCGGAACATCCGCGCCCGGCTTAAAAACGGCCGGGACGTTTTTTGCAAACGGCGGCCTGGCGTTCTTGGATTTTGGAACCGGTCGAAGTTGCGTCGTGCTTGAGACCGAGCACGAGACGTATAAGAGTATAATTATCCAACCCGACGGAGATCCCGACCGCATTGCGGCCGAGATCAATCGCCGGATTGGCAGATGACTAGTTAACGCGAGGTTGACGCGGAGCCAGACCGCCTTCGGCTTCTTGCAGGGCGACGGTGCTCTTGTTGCGCCCGTACAGTCCGTAGAACGCGAGTCCGAGAATGAGCCATATGATGAAGCCCAGCCAGACCAGCGGAATTCCCCAGACGATCGGGTTACCGTATCGCAGGAAATAGATCAGTCCGAGTGCTGTTACCGCGGAGAGTATCGGAATGATGTACGGTCCGAACGGAAGCGTGAACGATCCGATCAGTTCGGGATGACGCTTGCGCAGGATGGGCACCGAGAGCGAGACGAGCACGAACGCGATCAGCGTTCCCATGTTCGTAAGCGATCCGAGGATGCCAATCGGGAAGAACGCGCCTGCGGCGGCGATCAGGATGCCGAAGAATATCTGCGAGAACATCGGCGTGCGCCATGTCGGATGCAGTTTCACGAAACTGGGCGGAATGAGTCCGTCGCGCGACATCGCGTAGAAGATGCGCGTTTGGCCGTACATCATCACGAGAAGCACCGTCGTTAATCCGGCGATCGCTCCGAACGAGATGATGACGCCGGCCCAAGCCAACCCTACGCTATTGAGCGCGAATGCCACCGGATAGGCAACGTTGAGCGAATTGAACGGAACCATGCCGTTCAAGATAGCGACAACGATGATGTAAAGAATGGTGCAGATCGCCAAGCTCATCAGAATGCCGAACGGTAGATCTTTGCCCGGATTCTTCGCTTCTTCGGCGGTCGTCGAAACGGCATCGAATCCGATGTACGCAAAGAAGATGAACGCGGCTCCGCCTAACATACCGCCCCAGCCGAACGGGAAGTATCCGCCCAAGCCCGTCGTTGGACCGGCCGGAAGATGGTAGTTAGCCGGATTGATGTGGCCGACGCCGATGGCGATGAAGAACAGCACGATCAGCACTTTGATCGCGACGATCCACGCGTTGACCGTCCCCGATTCTTTTGTGCCTCGAACGAGCAGCGCCGTTATCAACAAGATGATTATGGCTGCGGGCAGATTAGCTATTCCCGGAGTCGGATCCCAATGGCTATGCTGCCACGCTTGCGGGATATCCCAAATGTGCAGCGTGTGGAGAATGTACGTGAAGTATCCCGACCATCCGACGCTTACCGTCGAAGCGCCGAGCGCGTACTCAAGCACCAAACTCCAGCCGATGATCCACGCGAGAAACTCGCCGAGCGTTGCGTACGTGTATGTGTACGCGCTTCCTGAAATCGGAACTTTACTCGACACTTCTGCGTAACAGAGCGCCGCAAGCGCGCTGACTATGCCGGCAACAACGAACGAAACGGTGAGTGATGGGCCCGCGCGCGTCGCTGAGGCGACTCCTGTGAGCACGAAAATGCCCGTACCGATGATCGCGCCGATGCCCATGGCGGTGAGCGCCCACGGTCCCAGCGAACGTCTTAGGCCTGAATCTTGATTTGCGCCTTCGGCGAGAATGGTCGCAAGAGGCTTAACGCGTGATAGCATGCGGAGCCGTTTACCCCTTGCCTCGCTCCTCCCTGTCGCCGGAGGCGGTGCGCGCGCGTCGAAGGCCGGGAGCGGTGAAAGAGTACGACGTCCTGGTCGTCGGCGGCGGAAATGCCGGATGCGCCGCCGCGATCGCAGCGGCTCGTCATGGAGCGAGCACGATGCTCGTCGAGCGCTACGGTTTTTTGGGTGGGACGGCGACGGCGGCTATGGTCGGACCGTGGATGACGTTCCACTCGGGCGAGAAGCGCATCGTCGGCGGCATCGCGCAAGAGATCGTCACGCGGCTGCAAGCGATGGGCGGATCGCCGGGGCATCTGCACGACTCTTCCGACTACGTTCCGACCATCACGCCGTTCGATCCGGAGATTCATAAAGCGCTGCTCTTCGATTTGATGAAAGAGTCGGGCGTGCATCTGCTGGTGCACGCGTACTTTCTGCGAGCGGTGATGGACGGTGATGCCGTCGCGGGGGCGATTTTTGCCACCGTTGCGGGTGAGCGGGAATACCGCGCGCGCGTTACGATCGATGCGACCGCGGACGCCTACGTCGCCGCATCGGCCGGCGTCGAGACGCAGCAAGGCGACGAGCGCGGCCGCGTGCAGCCCGCAACGCTGATCTTTCGCTTAAGTCACGTCGATCTAGCGAAGACCGCTGCATACGTTCGCATGCATCCCGATCAAATGCGGACGTCGCTCAAAACGCATGAACGCACCGCGCCGGCGTTGACGGCCGTCGCCGGCCTGTACGAATTGTGGCATAAGGCACAAGCTCAAGGCGACGTCACCATTCCGCGCGAGGTCGTCTCGTTTTTCATATCCCCATATCCGGACGAAGTGACGGTAAACATGACGCGCGTCGTGGATATCGATCCGCTCGATCCGGACGACTTGACCCGCGCCGAAGTTGAAGCGCGCGGCCAGGCAATGCAGCTCTTCGATTTTTTCCGCAAGCGGGTGCCCGGCTTCGAGAATTCACGGATCGCGGCAACGGCAACCCAGGCCGGCATCCGCGAATCGCGCCGCATCGTCGGTGAATACACGCTAACGCGCGACGACGTGCTGCAAGGCAAGCATTTCGACGATGCGGTGGCGCGCAGCGCCTATCCGATTGATATTCACAATCCCTCGGGCACGGGCACGCAAACGCACCGGCTGCGCGCCGGCGAGAGTTACGAAATTCCGTACCGCTGTTTGGTGCCGGCGAAAGTGGAACGGCTGCTCGTTGCCGGGCGCTGCATCTCCACGACCCACGAAGCCTTGGCCTCGACGCGCTTAACGCCGACGGTGATGACGCTGGGACAAGCCGCCGGCACGGCCGCGGCCCTCGCTGGCCAAGAAAAGGTGAGCGTGCGGAATGTCGATGCGTCGAAGTTGCGCGCCGCGCTTAAGGCCGATGGCGTGATCTTATGAAGATCGAGTTTGCCGATCTCGGCGATTGGGGCGATGCCGAGCTGCGCTCCGAATACGATCCGCAAGGCCCCGTTATCCGCATTAACTCGCGCGTCGCCGACAAACTTTCGCCGGAGGAGCGCGCGGATTTCGTGAAGCGCGCCATCGCGCACGAGCTCTACCATCATATGGAACACTGCGGCGAGCTCCCGGTCATCGCGGATCGCGCGGCACGCGAAGACGCGGCCGCGCGCTACTCAGGGTGACATAACGTGAAACTCTACGGCGGAATTGACGCGGGGCAAAGCCGGACCGTCGCTGCAATCGCGGATGAAACCGGCCGCGAACTCGGACGGGGCGAAGCCGGCCCGGCCGACGAGATCGGACAAGATGCGAACTCCACGCGCTTGCGCGACGCGCTGCGTGCGGCTTTCGACAAAGCAGCTGCAGCGGCGCAATTACCGGCGGACGCGCACTGCGAGCGCATCGTCGCGGGTATCAGTGGATACGAAGGTCGCGTATACGGCCGCGCTCCGGAATTACCGTGCGGCGAGTTGGTGTTCGTGCACGACGCGGTGATCGCGCACGCGGGCGCATTCCAAGGCGCGGCGGGCGTCGCCGTCATCGCCGGCACCGGTTCGGTTGCGTATGGCGCGAACGGACGCGGTGAAAGCGTGACGGTCGGCGGGTGGGGCTACCTTTTCGGCGACGAGGGAAGCGCGTTTTGGTTCGCGCGCCGGGCGATCGAGGATGCCATCCGCGATGAAGATGCCGGCAAAAAAAGTCCGTTTGCGCAGGCGCTGCTGAATCATTTCGGCAGCGCATCGTTGCACGCGCTCGTGCGCTCGTTTTATGCGGGAGAGATCACGCGAACGACGTTAGCCGAACTCGCTAAAGAACCGGGCGGCGAGCGATACGCACAGCAATGCGCGCAGGCGCTGGCCGATCTGGCCGTCCGAACGATGGCGCGCGCCCGTTTGCCTGCGGGGCCGCTCGCATTCTTGGGCGGAATGACGAAGAGCGCGGCAATGAAAGCCGCAATCGCGAGCGCTGTGGAAGAAGCCGCCCCGCATGCCAAACTGATCGAACCGGCAGGCGATGCGGTTACCGGAGCGCTGTTCTTGGCGCGGACGCGATGAGCGGAAAGCACGAGCTGCTGGAGCGGCTGCGCGGTGGGCTGATCGTCTCGGTGCAAGCTTCGCCGGGATCGGCGCTCGACGATCCGCTCGTCTTGGCTGCGATGGCCGGCGCCGCGAAAGCGGCGGGCGCCGCCGGACTCCGGCTCCAGGGCCAAGAGAACATTGCCGCCGTTCGCAAGCGCGTCGATCTGCCCGTGATCGGCATCGTGAAACGCGAGTACTCCGGATTCGAGCCGTACATCACGCCGACGCTGCGCGAGGTCCGCGAGCTATTGAGCGTAGGTGTAGAAATCGTTGCGTTCGATGCGACCGGACGTCCGCGTCCGGGCGGAGCCACCGTGGCACAGATCGTCGGCGAAATTCAAAACGGCGGCGCGCTTGCGATGGCCGACTGTGCCCTGGCCGCCGACGGAGTCGCCGCGCAGGCTGCGGGAGCGGATATCGTCGCGACCACCCTCTGCGGCTATACGAAGGAAACGGCCGGCTGCGCGCTTCCGGCCCTCGACCTCGTCCACGCGTTTGCCGAATTGGACGCCTTCGTGATTTGCGAGGGTGGAATCCATTCGCCCGCCCAGGGAGCCGCCGCGCTGGCGGCGGGCGCCGCCGCCGTCGTGGTCGGGACGGCCATTACAAATGTAGAGTGGCTCACCCGGGAATATGCCGCGGCCCTTCAAAGGTCGTCGCCTGCGTAGGACGCGCTTTCCTATAATCTAATAGGCCTAACCGGCTGCTTTTGGAGATCGCATAACCTTTGCCAGAAAATAGAGACCCGGTCGTCCATCTCGACCGCCAGTTCTGGATCGTCACGGCCGTTCTGGGCGTGCTGGCGCTCATGTCAATACTGTGGTGGGTTTGGGCGCCGATCACGAGCATCATGCCCGAAGCGGTTGACAAGGCGCAGCAGATCGACGCGCTGTTCCGCTTCCTGGCCGCATCGGGTACCGCGCTCTTCATCTTTGTCTGCGGATACATCGTCTATTTTTCGCTCGCGTTCCGCCGCCACGCCGGTACGCCCGAGAATGCCGTCGGCATTCAGATTCACGACAACAACAAGCTCGAGATGTGGTGGACGATCGTCCCGACCGTCTTCGTCGTCATCATGGCGATCTTCAGTCTGCGCATTTGGTACGGGATTGAAATCGCACCGAACAACACGCTGGTCGTTGAGGCGATCGGCCATCAGTGGTACTACACGTTCCGCTATCCCAACGTGAACGGTGAAGTCAAAGAGATGCACTTGCCGCTCAACCAAGCGGTCACGCTGCACGTCACCTCGAGCGACGTCATTCACTCCTTTTGGATTCCGGCCATGCGGCTAAAAGCCGACATGGTTCCCGGCCTGATCAACACATTCGAGTTTACGCCCACGCGGCCGGGACGGTACGAAATCATCTGTACGGAGTTTTGCGGAACGCTGCACGGCGAAATGCACAGCGGCACCGATCAAAATCCGGCCTACGTCTACATCGATCAGCCGGCGCGTTACGCGGCGTGGTATGCGCGCACCGAGCGCGAGCAGATTCACGCGAGCAACGCGATTGAGGCGCCTAGCACGAGCGAACTCAAACTGAATGGCGGCGAACCAAGAGATGGCGCGAAACTCTTCGCGGCCAAGTGCTCGGCGTGCCACGCGGCCGGGCCGTTCGATCAGCGCATCGTCGGGCCGGGGCTGCGGGGCATTTTTAACGACCCGGCTCACCCGCAACTCGTTGACGGCGACAAAGCCACGCCGGAAAACGTCGCCAAGATTCTGCAAAACGGTTATAAGGGCAGTATGGGACAGATGCCCAATCAAACAGCTAACGGGCTCAGCGACAAAGACATCGTGAACCTCGTGGCTTACTTGAAAACACTGAAATAACTCGGAGCAAGATGACAGCTGTAGCAGCGCACGCAGGCGGAGGACTGGCCGACCACATTCATCCGGAGCCGCAAGGGTTCATCCGGAAGTACGTCTTTTCGATCGATCACAAGATCATCGGGATCCAGTACATGATCACGGCCTTCCTGTTCATGATTTTGGGCGGCATGCTGGCCGAACTCATCCGCATTCAACTCATGAAAGCCAGCGGCGGGCTCATGACGCCCGATACGTACAACGAAGTCTACTCGGTTCACGGGTCAACGATGGTGTGGCTGGTGATCATTCCGCTGCTTACCGGCGGATTCGGCAACCTGATCTTTCCGGTGCAGATCGGCGCGCGCGACGTCGCCTTTCCGTGGCTGAACATGCTGAGCTTCTGGCTCTTCCCGCCGGCCGGCTTAATGCTGTACGCGTCGTTCCTGATGGGCGCCCCGACCGCCGGCTGGACGGAATATCCGCCCATGTCGCTGCAGGGCGCTCCGGGAACCTCGATGTGGGCCGCGGCGATCTTTTTGATCGGCGTCAGCTCGACGATGACCGGCATAAACTTCCTGGTCACGATTCTGAAGATGCGCGCTCCGGGGATGACCTACACGCGCATGCCGCTCTTTGTGTGGGGACAGTTTGTTACCGCGCCGCTGTTGATGATCGCCACGACCGCGCTGGGTGCGGCGCTCGCAGCGCTCTTCATTCAGCGCCAGTTCGGCGTTGCGTTCTTCGATCCGACCAAGGGCGGCAGTCCGCTGCTGTGGCAGCACATGTTCTGGTTTTACTCTCATCCCGCCGTCTACATCATGATCTTGCCGGCTTTCGGCATGATCTCCGAGATTCTCCCGACGTTTTCGCGTAAGCCGATCTTCGGTTACAAGATGATCGCGTTCTCGTCGTGCGCGATCGCGATTCTCGGGTTCATGGTCTGGGCCCACCACATGTTCACGTCGGGTATGGCCCCCGCGCTGCAGCTGCCGTTCATGGTGCTGACGATGCTGATCGCGATCCCGACGGGCGTCAAGATCTTCTCGTGGGTCACCACGTTGTGGGGCGGCGTCATCCACATGACGACCGCAATGCTCTTTGCGATCGGTTTCCTCGCGACGTTCACACTCGGCGGAATCACCGGCGTGTTCCTGGCGGCGGTCCCGTTCGATCTGCACGCTCACGGCACGTACTTCATCGTGGCGCACTTGCACTACGTGCTGGTCGGCGGCAGTCTGATGGGCATTCTCGCCGGGCTGTTCTACTGGTATCCCAAGATGAGCGGCCGGCTAATGAACGAGAAACTCGGTAAGTGGGCGTTCTGGCTGTTCTTCATCGGGTTCAACGGCACGTTCTTGCCGATGCACTGGCTGGGCATGTGGGGACAGCCGCGCCGCGTTGCGATGTACGATCCGCAGTTCCAAGCCTGGAATCAAGTGTGTTCCTATTTTTCGTTCGTGATGACCGCCGCGCTGATCCTGATCCTCATCAACGCCCTGTGGTCGATGCGTAACGGAAAACGCTCGGGCCCCAATCCGTGGAACGCGCGCACGCTCGAATGGCAGATTCCCTCGCCGATGCCGTACTACAACTTCAAGCACGTGCCGTCGGTCTTTGCGGCGCCGTACGACTTCGCCGAACCGCTCCCGTATCGCGGTTTAGAAGAAGAATTGCACTGATGGCCGTCGCAAGCGTTTCCCACGGCTATGCCGGCGCGATGAACGAGGAGCCGGATCAGCTCTACATCGAGACGCGCGAGCTGCGCATCCAAGGGTTTCTGCTCTTCATGGTCAGCGACTTAGTGCTGTTCTCGTCGTTCATCTTCGCTTATCTGTACTTACGGAATAGCGGTCAAGGCTGGCCGGCGGGCGGCCCCAAACTCGATATCGCACTGGCTTCGGTCAACTCGATCGTGCTCTTCGGATCGGGCGCCACGATGCACTTCGCGCTTGAAAACTGGAAGCACCGCAATTTTACAAAGTTCGCAAACTGGATTGTCATGACGATCATCCTGGGCGCGGGCTTCTTGACCGGCCAAGTGCTGGAGTACATGCACATCGGCGCGCGATGGAGCAGCGGCATCTTCGGTGCGTCATTCTACACGCTGACCGGCATGCACGGCCTGCACGTCTTTGCGGGAATCATTTACCTGACGGTGCTGCTGCTGCAGGCGGCGCAAGGCAAGTACACATTCACCAAGTACACCGGTTTGACGCTCGGAACGCTTTACTGGCATTTCGTTGACGTCATCTGGGTCGTGCTGTTCTCGATCTTCTACCTACTGTGAGGCGCTGATGGAAGCTACCGTCGCACACATCGAACGCATCTTAGCGATTGTCTTCGGCATCGTCGTCTTTCTTGTGGCCGTTATTGCGCTGCGAAACGACTGGAAGAGCGAAGGCATCGAGAACCAAGTCTTCAAGATCATGCTCGGCCTGCTCGCGCTCGGCGCGATTCTGGGTATCCTTGCGGCGCTCGGCGTGCTGATCGGCAAAGGGGTCGCCTAATGTACGATCCGTTAGACGAACGCGGAGTGCCCGTGAGCCGCGGCACGCCGATGGTGGTGCGCATCGCGACGATCATCGGTATTCTGTGCATTTTCGGAGTCGGCGCTTCAGTCGTTATGCTCGCCGGATATGGCCACTGGTGGCCCGATCAGAAAGCGATGCGGATTCCGCTGAGCTCAGCGAGTTACAAAGTTGTCAGCCCATACGGCCGGCGCGCCCCGGTAAGAATTCCAGGTCCGCCTCGCCAGTCGCGTCCGGCGCACCCGAAGACGTACCGCTAGCGCCGCATCTTCTGCGAAATTCCGATCGCGAGCGGCGGAAGTTCGTCCGGCAAGACGCCGGTAGACTTACCGTCCACTTTGTGAATGCCCCCGTACTCGGAGAATTCGACGTGCGCGGGAATCGTCGCATTGGGGATGCGGTGCTTTCCGAAGCACTCCCATTCACAGCAAAGCTTTGAATCCTGGAAAAGCACGGCGACGTAACCGGTCGCCTGGGGCTCGGAGAAATCGTCGGGGCCGCGATAACGCACGTAGCCGTCGAGGATGTAGATCGGTTTGAACGTTTGCGCGTAGGCGATAAACGGCGCGACGAGCAGCGCGACCAAATAGATCGCAAACCCGACGGCCATAATGGCGAAAACGGGAGCGAGGATCCAGAGATCGTGCGGCTTAGCGACGCGCGCGCGCCAGACGATGCCCCACGTCATCAGCGCAAAGAAAACCGTCCCGAGCAGCGGTTCGATCGCGATGGCGAATCGGCCGGTCAGCCCGCGCCATACGATTTCGCGCTCGCGTTCGGTCCATGGCCTTGCAGCCAAATGCCGCCCGAGGCTCACTCCGGCAGGTTTCATGACGCGAGTTCGGCTCTACGCGGCGCAAGAAAAAGCGACAGAATGAGCGCCAGCAGCGCCAGCGCCGCGAACGTGAGATAGGTCCAGCGGTAAGACGAATCGTCCGAGACCGCCGCCGTCATGATGCCCCCGGCAATCGAGCCGCCGAGTATTTGCCCTACGATGAGAAATTGGCTCAGGAGACCGAGCGCGGTCGCGCGCGAGCCGGCCGGCGCTTCGTTGGTGACGATGTAGCGGGTCGGCGCGCCAAGCAGCGCGCCAAAGCCGACGCCCGCTACGATCATCGCCAGCACGGCAAGCGCCAGCGAGTGAAAGCCCAGCGCGAAAATCGCCAGGCCCAGTTCGGTGAAGAACGTCCCCGCGAGCAGGACGTTGCGGCTGCCGATCCGATCGAGAGCGCGTCCCGAAAGCGGGATGACGACGACGAACGCGAGCGCGCCAATCGCCGCGATTGCGCCCGCGGCTGCGTAAGAGAGATGCTCGGCGCCCACCAAAACGACCGGCACGAAGAAGAGCGACCCTTCGAGCATCCCGATGATGAGCTCCAGAAAATACGTCTTCACCAACTGAGGATTGCGCAACAAGCCGGGCGGCAGTATGGGAAACTCAATCGCGCGCTGACGCAGCCAGAAGCCGGCCAGCAAGAGTCCTCCGATGACGATAGGAACGGCGTGCGTGCCCGTGATCCCGTACATGAGAAAAAGCAGTCCGGTTGCCAACAACAGCAAACCCAAGACGTCGAGCGGGCCCTTGCGTTTGGCAGGTGCCTCGGACGCGAGCTCGCGCAGCGCGAAGACGATCACTGCGCCGCCGATCGCAAAGTTCGGCACGAAGATCCAGCGCCACGAAACGAAGTGCGTGATCAATCCGCCGTAGAGCGGTCCGATGATCGCCGCCAAACCCCACGTGGCCGCGATCAATCCGAGCGCCGCTCCGCGCCGCGCGCGCGGCACGCGGTCGCCCACGGCGGCCGTCGCGACCGGAAATATTCCGCCCGCGCCCAGCGCTTGGATCGCGCGCGCGATCAAGAACGCGGTGTAATCTTGCGCGACGATGGCCAACGCGCTGCCCGCCAGAAAGATCAGAATGCAGAGAATGTAGATCGGCTTGCGTCCGTAACGGTCGGCGAGCGTGCTCATGACGGCGATGCTGACGACGTTCATCAAGAGATAGAGCGTGAAAACCCACGACAGATCGCCGTTGGCCGCGGCGAATTCGTTCCCGAGCGCCGGCAGCGCCGGGGCAAGCACGCTCAAATCGAGCGCACCGAGAAAAACGCCTAACCCGAGGGTGAGAAGCAGCGGAAGCGCGGCGCGCAGATCGGGATCGTTGCGCAGATCCGCGTTCACAAAACGATCCGGTCGATCACCATGAAGGCGCAGATCAGCGCGAGATAGATCAGCGAGAAGCGGAAGAGCGTTCGCGCCGCGGCTTCGCCGTCACGCTGCAGCCGCATCGCGTAGGCGATGAACCCCGCGCCGAGCACCGCGGATCCCGCGAAATAGATCGCGCCCATCACGTGCAGCGGGAACAGCGCGAGCGTTACCAGGACGAGCGTCCACGTGTAGGTCAGAATAGCGCGCTTGGTGCGGCGTTCGCCGGCCACGTTTGGAAGCATCGGAATCGCCGCTTTCTCGTAATCGTTTTCGCTGTTGAGCGCGAGCGCCCAAAAGTGGGGCGGCGTCCACAAGAAGATGATGGCGAAAAGTCCGATCGCGGGACCGCCGATTGCGTGGGTGACCGCTGCCCATCCGACGAGCGGCGGAATGGCGCCCGCAGCGCCGCCGATCACGATGTTCTGCGGCGTCCGGCGCTTGAGCCACATCGTATAGATGACGACGTAATAGACGTTGCCTGCCAGCGAAAGCCATGCCGCCAACGGATTGACGCGAAAATAAAAGATGCAGAACGAGAGCACGCCCATCACAACGGCGTGAGTCGTCGCGGCGAAAATGGAGATGCGCTGCGCCGGAACCGGCCGCGACTGCGTGCGGCGCATCAGCCGGTCGATGTCGGCGTCGTAGACGCAGTTCAGCGTACCGGCCGACATTGCCGCGAGCGCGCCGCCGAGCATCGTCCACCCGAAAAGCGCGAGCTGCGGCATGCCTTTTGCGGCCATCAACATCGCGGCAGCCGTGGTGATCAGCAGCAGATACATGATCCGCGGTTTGCCGAGATCGTAGTAATCGGAGAGCCGCGACGTGAGCGCGGCGATGCGCGATTGCGCGATGCGTTCGGAACGGACGGAAACGCTCATACGGCCTGCACGGGTTCGCGCGCGGGCGAAGCGTCGACGACGGCCAACGTGGTCGCGCAGGCGAACGTGAGAAAGACGAGCGCGGCATTCGCCGCGTGCGCTTCACGCAAATCGATCGGAAGCCGCAAAGCGACGTTGAGCAAACCTAATACGATTTGCACGAAGACCAGCGCCAGCGCCACGCCCGTCCACAAGCGCACGCGCGCGCTCGCGTGCCGGATCCACGTAAATGCGAACGCGCCGACGGCCGCCAAGAGCGAAGCAGCCGCGGCCATGCGGTGCAACATTTGAACGTATTGGCCGTTGCCGAAGACGATGACGTTGCCCGCGCAGCCGGGAATCGTCACGCACGCTAAGCCGGCGCCGCTCGAGCTGACGTACGCGCCGATGCACATCGTAGCGAACGCGATGCTTGCGGCAAGCGCAAGGACGCCGGCCACCGCCCACGCGTTCCCGCTCCGGCGTTCCGAACGTCGGGCGCCCGCAAAGATCGCAAGCGCGGCCAGCGACGCGATCAGCGCCATCGCGGTTCCCCAGTGCCAAACAACGGAGACCGGTGAATTCGACAGCTTGACCGTCGCGGCGCCCAGAAACGACTGGAACATAAAGAGAATCCAGACGATACTCCCGGCCGGACGCACGCCGGGCGCGTTGTTGCGTCCGTAGAACGCGCGCACCAGTACCACCAGGACGAGGACGCCAAGTGCGAGTGCCGCAAACCGGTGCGTCCATTCCCAAATCACGCCGCCGTCAAATGCGGGCACGATCCGCCCGCGGCACAGCGGATAGTCGGGGCACGTCATGCCGGCGCCGTTGATCCGCGTCCAACTTCCGAGCAGCACTTCGCCGAAGGCGACCGCGACGGCGCACCAGCTCAGTCGCGCCAAGCTTATCACTAGGCCTTCAGTTTAGCCCCGAGGCCGAGGACCCTACAACGACCAGTGTGGGTCGTGTATCAGCAGCGCGCTAAGGCGGCCGTCACATGTGCGGCGGCGCCGTTTTCATCCGACGTGATGTCGGGCAGGCGCGATTCGAAGTCTTTGGCCGCCGCCGTGGCTTCCTGCGTAGCCGTCGCCTGGTTGATGTCGTGGCCGAGCGGCGGGGGGCGCATGCCGGTAGACGGATCGATCGTGGAGCGGTTGCGGTCGACTCCCGGGTTGGGCTTGGTGTCCGCTACGGTCGAGATGTACGGATCGGGAACGCCGAAGACGGCGCGGTTTGCCTGCTGCTGGCCTTCGGTGAACGTGGCCATGTCTTGAAAATCTACCGCGGCGAGATAACCGTTCAGATCGCGGGCGACTTTCTGCTGGCGCCATAATGCACCGCCGAGCGCATCGGCAAATGCTTTGAGTTCTTTCTGCTCTTGGGGATCGGTGGATTTTTCCGCCAGCGCGCGCAAGCGTTTCACTTCGTCCTCGGCCGAAAGCGATTGTTTGGTCAGCGTCTTTGCGAATTCACCCAGCGCGTCGAGGCCGTTGCGGCGGTGAATGGGATTTCCGTCGTCGAGGTTCACCGCGCGCAGCCGCGTGATCAGTTGCTGCAGCTGCACGTCGTTGTTGAGCGCGCTGCCGATCGCGCTGTTCGCGTGTGTGACGATCTCCGCGCAACGCGACGTCGATCGGACGTTCGCAATAACTTTGAGCGCGGGAGCGGGCGCAGCCGAAACGACCGGCGGAGGAGCGGCGGCGAAACTTGCGCCCGGGCTCAAGAGCGCGGCGGAAGCGGCGATGACGGCGAGTCTGTACAGCATCGGTAACCTCTCTCCTATAGAATGCACCCGCAGGGCGCCGCGTGACAATACCTCGAACGCCCTGCGCGTGAAGCGCCTGTGGGCTTTGGCCGCCCTTTTGGTCTTGGCCGGCTGCCGGGACGTGCGAGTCCAGACTCTTCGACAGGGCGAGACCGCTGTACTTGGGGGCAACGAACTGGTGGTCGTGCGGGATGCCCCTTCGCTCGAGCGCCTCGGTATTCACGCACCCGTGCGCTTCCGGGCCGAGTTCGGCGTCGTGCTGCTGATGGGACCGCACGATCGTTCCGGCTACAAGCAGATCATTGAATCGATCCGTTCGCGCGCCGATCGTTTCCGGGTGGTCGCCTTCGAAGCACCGCCTGCTGACGGCGGTCAGCCGTCGGGCCGATACCGAACCTTTACATTGTGGATCGTTCCAAACTCCGCGTACCGGCGCGGCGTACGCGTTGAGGTCGTGACGCCGGCCGACGAACCGATCACATCGACGGACCTGCCTTAAACAGCAAGGCAAGCGCACTGCGTCCGGCCCTTTCCCTCGATCCGAACGTGCTCGCGGCAAACGCAAAAGCGTGGCGCGACTTTGCGCGCGTTCCCGTGCGTGCGGTGGTGAAATCCGACGGCTACGGCTGGGGTTTGGAGACGATGGTGCGTGCACTGGAGAGCACGGTGCAGAGTTACTGCGTAGCCGATGCGGACGAATTGCGCGCGTTACGCGCGTATACGAACGCGCCGGTCATCGTATTCGGAACCGTGCCGCTCGCGCGTTTCGGCGAGGTGCTCGACGCGGACGGGCAGCCTTCGGTTTCCAACGTGCAAGAGCTCGCGGCCGCAGCGCAATGGTTTCGCGCGCATTCCAAGCCGCTGCGCGTGCGCGTAGGCCTGAGAATGTCCGCGGCCTGGAGTGGCCTGGATCCGCGGGACGTTGCGCGTTTCGCCCCTGAGCTGCGCGCAGCGTCGGCCGAAGTCGAAGCGTGGACGCACATCACCGACTTGGACGACTCCGAGCGGCAGCTCGAACTTTTCGAAAAAGCTTTGGAAGAGCTTTCGCGAGCCGGCGTGCGCGTGAGCGATACCGATATCTGCAGCACCTTTCCCCTGGCCCGCGGAATCCGGCGGGGTTCGTCGGTGCGGATCGGCGTGGGGTTATTTGGGGCGACCGGAGGGCCTGCGGTTCCGGGCGTTGCATGTGCGCTTCGGTTCAGCGCACCGGTTCTTCGCGTCGAGCGACATTCGGCGGGGACACGGATAGGGTATGGGGGTACCATGCTCGGGATGGATTGCACGGTCGCAATGCTCCGGTGCGGTTTCGGCGACGGATTGCCAGCGAGCATGGAAGGCAAAAACGGCGTGCTGATGGCGGGTATGCAGTACTCCGCGGTGCGCGCCGACGCGCTGCCCGCGGATGCGCGTGAGTATGTTTGGCTCGATCGCCAAGCCGATCTGGACGAGTTCGCGCGCGCGGCCGCACGGCCGGTCCACGAGATCGTCACGCATCTTGGAAGCTGTGCCCGAGCGGCTCGGTTAGAAGAAACGGCGTGATGCAGGCACGCGCTTCGGACGAACTCGACGTTCAGGTTCAGCGGCTCGGGTTAGCGATCGAGCCCAATGGCGATCCGACCGAGGCCGAAGGTACGCTCAATCCGGCATGCGCGCGCACGCGGGACAACCAGCTGATGCTCTATCCGCGCGACGTCGCGCACGGAAACATTTCACGGGTCGGACGGGTGAAGGCGGTCGCCAGCGGCGATCGTTTTTTATTCGAGCGCGACGGGTTCGTGCTCGAACCCAGCGCCGTGTACGAGCTTCGGAGCACGCCGGGATACGGATGCGAAGATCCGCGCGTCACCTTCATTGAAGCGATCGACGCGTACGTGTTGTCGTACACGGCGTTCGGTCCGCAAGGCCCGCGCATTGCGATTGCGCTCTCCAAAGACGGCTACACATTCGAGCGTGTCGGAAAGCTGGTTTTCGACAAGCCGGGCATGCACATCGGCGACGACAAGGACGCGGCTTTCTTTCCCGAGCCGGTGCGGTCGCCGGGCGGCGTTATGTCGCTGGCCTTTTATCATCGTCCCATGCTGCATCTCTCCGCGGTCGACGGCCGTGCGTCGATCCCCATCATCGAACGCATGCCGTACCGCGATCGCGAATCGATCCGCATCGGTTTCATTCCGTTGGAGCCGGCGCTCAAGGATCGCGAAAAGTTGCTCGACGTGTGCGAAAGCGAACTAGTGCTGGCGCCCGACGGCCACTGGGGATCGCTCAAAGTCGGCTGCGGCACGCCGCCGGTACGAATCGATGAAGGCTGGATGTCGATTTTCCACGGCGTCGACGTCATCGGCGAAGACACGAAGCCGAAGATGCGCTACAGCGCGGGCATAGTCGTGCACGACGCGCAGGACTTGCGGAAGATCATCTACCGGTCGGCGCAGCCGATCATCACGCCCGAAAACGAATCGGAGTTGCACGGCATCGTTGACAACGTCGTGTTTCCGACCGGCATCGATCCGCGTCCGGACCTCGGCCCGCGCGTGTTCGACTTCTATTACGGAATGGCGGACTGGTCGATCGGAGCGGCCCGTCTTACGCTCGGGGGAGGGCCCGGCACACAGCGCGAGCCCGCCGAAAGCGCTGCTTAGGTTTTATGCGATCTCGGCAGCAATCGTTTTTACGGCTGCGCTGATCATCGCCGGGTACGCCAATCGCGATCGCTTGAACCTGAAGGTCGCTTCGGTCACCGCACCGGTTCCACCCAAGGCCGCGCAAGCCGACGCTCTCGCGCGGCGGCGCGAACGCGCTTTAGGGATCGCTGCGCCGTGGGTGCTTTCCGCGCTGCCGGAATGTTTGCGTCAGACATTTGAAGCGGCCGGCGGCCGCGCCTACGTGGCTTCCAAACTTCCGCCGGGCTATGTGCCGCAGCCCGCGGGAACGCAGCTGCGGTTTGCCGACTGCAATCTTGCGGTGGACGCCGGCGGCGTGCTCGTTCGGCGCGGCGCCGACAAGTATTATGTTCCGCCGCCTTCGCAGCTTTTCAAACGCGCATCGTCGATCGCGCTGATGCACGAAGCGGGCGCGCGCGCGATTCTGCGCATTTACGAACCGGCGCCGCCGGGGTTGTAGTGTCCGCCGTCGCAAGCGAAGTGCGCAAGCGGCGCACGTTCGCGATCATTTCTCATCCCGACGCCGGCAAAACGACGCTGACGGAAAAGCTGCTGCTTTATGGCGGCGCCATTCAAACAGCCGGCCAAGTTTCGGCGCGCCGCGCGCAGCGCGCGGCCACCAGCGATTGGATGGAACTCGAAAAGCAGCGCGGGATCTCGATCACGTCGACCGTGCTGCAATTCGAGTACGGCGGCTGCACGGTCAATCTGCTCGATACGCCCGGGCACCAAGATTTCGGCGAAGATACCTACCGCACGCTGCTCGCGGCGGACAGCGCCGTCATGCTGATCGACGCGGCGAAGGGCGTCGAACCGCAGACCAAAAAGCTTTTCGCGATTTGCCGCGCGCGGCGCATTCCGCTCTTCACGTTCATCAACAAGATGGATCGCCCGAGCCGCGATCCGCTGGAACTGCTCGACGAGTTGGAGAGCATCTTAGGTATCGGCGTCTTTCCGTTGAACTGGCCGCTGGGCAACGGTCCGTCGTTCAAAGGCGTCTTCGACCGCGCGACGCGGCGCCTTCATCTGTTCGAGCGTGTCGTACACGGCGCGAAACGCGCCAACGTGGAAGTCACGGGCGTTGACGATCCGCAGATTCGCGAACTGCTCGACGACCGGTCGTACAAGCAATTCATCGACGAAATCGAGTTGCTCGAAGGCGCGGGCTCAGAGTTCGATCGCGATGCGATGCTGCGCGGCGACGTTTCGCCGGTATTCTTCGGCAGCGCCGTCACCAATTTCGGCGTGCAACTATTTTTGGACGACTTTTTAAAGCTGGCGCCATCACCCACGCCTCGCCGGGTTATCACAAACGATGTCATCCTGAGCTTCTCGAAGGACCCCGAGCAGCGAGCCGAAGGCGAGCCAGTCGAGGGGACGATCGATCCGGCGAGCGACCAATTCACCGGCTTCGTTTTTAAGATCCAGGCGAACATGGACCCGCGCCACCGCGACCGCGTGGCGTTTGTGCGGATCTGTTCGGGTCGCTTCGAGCGCGACATGACCGTGCGCAACGCGCGCAGCGGAAAAGACGTGCGGCTCTCGCGCGCGATGAAACTTTTCGCGAGCGAGCGCGAATCGGTCGAAGCGGCCTATGCCGGCGATGTGGTCGGCTTGGCCAATCCGGGCGTGTTTGCCATCGGCGATTCGCTGAGCGACGGTGCGCCCGTGCAGTTCGAGCGGTTTCCCACATTTGCTCCCGAACATTTCGCGCAAGTGCGAAGCGTGGACACGGCGGGTTACAAATCGTTCGGCAAGGGCATCGCGCAGCTCCGTGAAGAGGGCGCGATCCAAGTGATGTATCCGCTCGGATCGATGCGCACCGAACCCGTGCTCGCCGCCGTCGGACAGCTGCAGTTCGAAGTCGTAAAACACCGTCTGGAATCGGAGTACAACGTGAAGACGATTTTTACGACGTTGCCGTTCTCAACCGCGCGCCGCGTCGAAGGCCCTCCCGAGGCCTTGCCGGGCGCGCAGCTGCCCTCGAGCGCGAAGTTGCTCGAAGACTGGGACGGCGCGCCCGTCGCGCTCTTTGAATCGGATTGGAGCGTACGGCTGGCGGAGGAGTGGAATCCGCAGCTGCGCTTTACGGAGTTTGCCGGTGCCGGCACCGGCGTTTAACTCGGTTCGCACCGCGGCCGAACGGCTGCGCGGCATCGTGCACCGGACGCCCGTCCTCACATCGCGCACGCTCGACGAGATCGCAGGCGGTCCGGTGTTTCTCAAGTGCGAGAATCTGCAGCGGATGGGCGCCTTCAAGTTTCGCGGCGCGTACAACCGCATCGTGCAACTCGATCCGCAAGCGCGCGCGCGCGGCGTCGTCGCGTTTTCCAGCGGAAATCACGCGCAAGGGGTCGCGCTGGCGAGCAGACTGTTGGGCGTTCCGGCCACGATCGTCATGCCGTCGGATGCGCCCGCTTCCAAGATCGCCGCAACGCGCGAATACGGCGCTGAAGTCATTTTTTACGACCGGCACAAATCGCACCGCGCCGAAATTGCCCAACAACTCTGTGCGGAACGCAACGCAACGCTCATAGCGCCGTTCGACGATGCCGAAATTATTGCGGGCGCCGGAACGGCCGCGCTGGAGTTGCTCGAAGACGTTCCCGATCTCGCGATCATCGCAACGCCGGTCGGCGGCGGCGGGCTCCTTTCAGGTTCAGCTCTGGCGGCGCATGGAGTAAATAGCGCGATCGAGTTGTACGGCGTCGAGCCCGAAGCGGGAAATGATTTTCAGCAGTCGCTTGAACGCGGAGAGATCGTGCAGACGGCGGTGCCAATAACGATCGCGGATGGCTTACAGACGCAAGCGCCGGGCGCACTCACTTTTGCCATCGTGCGCGAACACGTGCGCGCCATCGTCACCGTGACCGACGATGATCTCCGCGACGCGATGCGTTTTGCGTTCGAACGCATGAAGATCGTCATCGAGCCAAGCGGAGCCGCGGCGCTTGCAGCACTCATGCTGGGCAAGATTCCGGCCCGCGGAAAACGCACGGGCATTATCATCAGCGGCGGCAACGTCGATGCCGCGCGATTCTGTGAACTTACTGCTTAGCGCTTGCTGAGCGGCGCGAGATTAGCGGCCCATCGAGTAAAATTCGTCGTTTGGGCGCATATCCATGAGCCCGGCCATGCGGTTGGAAAAACCGAAGAACGCCGCGATGGCGGCGATGTCCCAGATGTCGTCATCGCCGAAGCCGGCCCGATGCATTTCGTCGATCTCGTGTTCGGTCGCGGCGAATCCCGGCTCGTTGACGCGCGAGGCGAATTCGAGCATTGCCCGCATCCTCGATGGAAGATTTGCGGTGCGCCAGTTGTTGGCGATCTGCTCGGCGAGAATCGGATCTTTGCTTAAAACGCGCAGTGCGGCGCCGTGCGCGACCATGCAGTACTGACAGCGGTTTTCCGACGAAACGGCGACGACGATCGCTTCACGTTCGACGCGGCTCAGGTTGCCGGGGCCTTTCATCAGGACGTCGTGATAGTTCATGAACGCGCGAAAATGTTCGGGACGCCGCGCATATGCGCGAAACACGTTTGGAACGAACCCGAGTTTCTCGCGATTCTTCGCGTAAATGTCTGCTATGTCGCCCGGCAGATCGCTTTCGCGAGGTTCGCCGAAACGCGAGACCGGGTTAGCCACGCGGGCCGTGGAGTAATTTGTCGGTGGCGTTGACGGCTTCGATCGTTTGCGGCGTCGGCGCTGCGTCAGCCGATTCGACAATGTCGAGCAGCGAAACGAGCTGGCTGTTGATGCCGCTGTAGCGCTGCGCCTGAGCGGTGTTCTTGGCCGACTCGGCCTGTTTCATCTGGGCATAGCTCTCGGCCATCAGTTTCGTTATTCGCATCGCGAGCGCAAACTGAGCGCGCAAAGCCTCTATGCCGACGGTAACGCGAGGATCCATTTTCATCTGAAGCGGTTGTTTTTGCGTGACGCCGTCAACGGTCAGGGCGACAGTGTAGGTTCCCGGCAGCGCCAGCGCACCTTGAGGAGCGGCTGGGGTATCATGCACGATTGCCGAGATGGGAAAGTCGTACGACTCCGCGGGCGGTGCCGTATAGCGGTAATCCCAAGTGATTCTGTGCATACCGGCGCCTGCCGGCAGCACCAGCGGTGGCCGCACCCAATACGCGGGCACGTGCAATTCAGAGGTGGGAACCACAGGTTCGGTCGGGCCGGCGCTCGACCAACGGCGCACGAGATTGCCCGCGGAATCATAAATCGCGATCGTTAACGGTCCCTGCGCGTTTGTTGAAGAGTAGTAGTCGATGATCGCGCCGTCGGGCGGATTTTTCGCGGCGGGTTCTTCGGGCGGAAGCGGCGTGTCCGTCCACGTGTCGCGGCGCACGCGAATCGCGGCGGCGACCGGGTAGAGGTAGGGACGGCTCGCGGCGGCGCTTTGCGTTACTTGCGCGAGCGAGCGCAGCGGCGAGATGTCGTCGAGGACCCAGAACGAGCGGCCGTGCGTTCCAGCGACGAGATCGTCACCATGCACCACGAGATCGCGAATCGAGGTTGAGGGCAAGTTCAGCTGCAGCGATTGCCAGTTCGCGCCGGCGTCAGCCGAAAAGTAGACGGTATTTTCGGTTCCGGCGAAAAGCAGGCGGCGCTGCTTCGGATCTTCGCGCACCGTGTCGACGGGCGCGTTCTCCGGCAAGCCTGCGTTCAGCACTTGCCAGTGCGCGCCGAAGTCGTGGGTCGCGTAGATATACGGGTGCATGTCGTCCAACCGCAGGCGTGTGACGGCGACGTACGCCGTGCCGCGATCGAAATGCGATGAGTCGATCTGCGATATCTTCGACCACGAACCGGAGGCCGCAGCCAATCCCGGCGGCGAGACGTTGCTCCAATGTTTTCCGCCGTCGCGCGTCAGCCAAATCAAGCCGTCGTCGGTTCCGGCCCACAATAGGTTCTTGTCGATATACGACGGCGCCAAGCTGTAGACGACGCCGCGATGGAGGCCTTTAGCCAGCGAAGTTTGCGCGAATGGGCCGAGGTTTTCCGGGACGCCGGGATTTGGGCGCGTGAGGTCGGGACTGATGATCCGCCAGTGCCGGCCGCCGTCGGTGGTCGCGAAGACGACGTTCCAGGCGAGATAGAGCGTGCGGTTGTCGGCGCGGCTGAAGATCAGTGGAGTGGTGCGATTGTAACGGTACTTGCCGCGCTCGAAACTCGGCGAGATGTCTTGCGTTTGCGCCAGCGTCTCGTCGTAGCGCGAGACCGTGCCGCTGCCGGCGCCATAGATGATGGTCGGATGCAGCGGATCGGGCGCGACATAGCCGTACTCCGACGCGCCGACCGGATGAAAATAGCGGATCCAAATCGAGCCGTCGTCGCTGCGGCTCAGCACCTCCGCGCTACCGCTTTCCTGTTGGCCGCCGAAGACGCGGTAAGGGAAACGATCGTCGGTAATCACGTGATAGAACTGCGCCGTCGGCTGGTTGTACCACGAGCTCCACGTGCGCCCGTAATTGACCGAAAGCGTCGCGCCTTGATCGGCTCCCAGGAAAATGATATTACGGTCGCCCGGATCGATCCAAACGGTGTGGTAGTCGTCGCCGCCGGGAGCGCCTTTGAATCCCGTCCACGTCTTGCCGCCATCGGCCGAACGGTAGGTTTGCGTATTCGCCGCAAAGACGACGTCGCGATCCGATGGGTCGACCGCAATTCCTGAAAAATCATCGCCGCGGCTGCAGACGCGCGGTTCGGAGTTGACCTCGCTCCAACTCGCCCCCGCATCGCTGGAACGGTAAATGCCGCAGCCCTTGTCGTCGTTGACCCACGCGTAGATCCGCTGCGAGTCTCCCGGCGCAATCGCCAAACCGATGCGCCCGATATTCGGCGGCAGCCCGCTGCGCAGCTGCGTCCAGGTCGTTCCGCCGTCCACCGATTTGTACAAACCGCCGTTTTGAAAGAGCTGCAAAACGTCACGCAGCCGCCACGGCGGATTGCGGGAAGCCCACAGCGCCGCGTACACCGTATTCGGATTGCGCGGATCGATCACCACGGTTTCGGCGCCCGTGTCTCCGTCGTTCGGGCCCAGAACTTTTTGCCACGACTGTCCGCCGTCGGTGCTGCGGTACAATCCGCGCTCCGGATTCGATCCATACGGATGGCCGAGCACCGCGGCGAAAACGCGATCCGGATTGCGCGGATCGATCGCGATGGCGCCGATCTGCATGCCGTCGCGCAGGCCCAGATGCGTCCATGTCGTGCCGGCGTCGGTCGACTTGTACACGCCGTCGCCGACCGAAAGATCGGGCCGGCGCAAGCCTTCGCCCGAACCCGCGTATAAGATGTTGGGATCGCTCGGTGCAACCGCGAGCGCGCCGATCGAGCCCGTATCCTGTCCGTCGAAGATCGGATCCCACGTGCGCCCGTAATCGGTGCTCTTCCAAATACCGCCGTCGGTGGCGGCCATGTAGTACACGCCGCGCTGCGACGGTACGCCGGAGACAGCGACGGTTCGCCCGCCGCGGAACGGTCCGATCATCCGCCACTGGATCGCGTTGTAGTATTGCGCCGGAATCGTTTGCGCGAAGGCGGGAGCGGCAGTTGCGATCGCCAGCGCCGCGGTCATCAGGGCGGTCCGGATCATCTGCGGCGCGAGTTCTTGCGTTGCTTGGGCTGGAACGGCGCGCCGATCTTCAGCGCTTTGTCGCGCGGAAGATCCGTGTTGACATCGTCGCAGCCGATCGGCGAGAAGTCGCGGCAGTCGGCCGGACGGCCCTCGTAGATGCCGCAGTAGAATTTGCCCGGACGCGCTTCTTTCAAGAAGACGCACTGATCGGCGATGTCGTCGGTAACTTTTCTGACGTATCCCAGATGGTATCCGTCGGCGGAATTGCGCTTGACGATGTACTCGTCGAGCACTTCCTGCGGCGTGAGGTGCAAGTGTGCGGCGATGCGTTCCACATCGCTGCGGCTCACGAAGGGCTCGTAACCGCTGCAGCACTCCGCGCAGCCCGGCGGGCAGGAGATGTTCTCGGGGAGATCGTGCAGATGCTTGCGCGCCAAATCGATAACTTTGGCGACTGCCGCGACAAATTCAGGATCTTCGTTGTATTTATAAATCCATTCGCGTTCGATGTTTTCGCTCGTGTTGTAGTAGTGGTTGATTGCTTGGTTGTAGGTTATCGTAATGTGCTCTTGATCGATCTCGATGTCTTGGACGTGCTCCATCGGCACCGTATCGAGCATCTCGGGATGCGTCGGCTGTCCGGTGTCGAGCGTGAATGCGCGCAGGGCGGTTAAATCGATAGTGGTCATAGCGCCGCGTTATTCGACGGAGGTTTTTTAAGGCCCCGGCGAGAGAAGCATGAGAGCAGTGCGTAAAGCAATCGGCGTTGACCTCGGAGGCTCGCACGTCACGGCCGGAATCGTCGGTGACGACGGCTCGATCTTGGGCCAATACGAGCAGGACATCGAGGACCGGTCCTTCGACGCGGTCATAGGCGCGGTCAAGAGCGTCGTCGACAGCGCGCTCAAAGACGGCAAGGCAAAAGACGCGGCCGCGATCGGCATCGGAGCGCCGGGAAACGTCGACCCGAAAAACGGCGCGATTCTGTACTCGCCCAACTTCATGTGGACCGGCGTGCCGCTGGGCGATCGCCTTCGTAAGCTCTACGACCTGCCGATTTTCGTCGCCAACGACGCGCGCTGCGCGACGCTCGGCGAGCATACCTTCGGCATTGGAGCCGGCACGCAGAATTTCGTGCTGCTGACGATCGGCACGGGCATCGGCGGCGGTATCGTGTCCGGCGGCAAGCTCCTCATCGGCAACCGCGCCGGCGCCGGCGAAATCGGTCACCACCAGATCAGACCGTCCGACGGCTTCATCTGCGGGTGCGGAAAGCGCGGCTGTTTCGAAGCGCAGGCCTCCGGAACCGGACTCTTGCGGCACGCGTTTGCGGTGGCGCCGTCTTTTCCGCGCAGCAAACTGCTCGACCGCGATCGCGACAAGCTCGGCTCGAAGATGATCAGACGCGCCGCGCAAGCCGGCGACGCGCACGGGCTGGCCGCGTGGAAAAATTTTGCCTCCGATCTCGCAATCGGCCTGGCCAACATCATCGCCTTCGTCAACCCGGAGATGATCGCTTTGGGCGGCGGCGTGAGCAGCGCGGGCGATTTCATGCTGGAGGCGGTGCGCGATCGCGTCGAAGAGCTCACGACGATGGTCCCGCGCGGCTCGACGCAGATCGTCATCGCCAAGCTCGGCAACGACGCCGGGCAAGTCGGCGCTGCCACAATGGCGTTTCAGGGCGGCCTTTCGCCGAATTGAACGCGTGGCACGCGTTCGCGATCGCGCTCGCGATAAAAATGCCGTTCGGATTGACGCCTGAAGCGGTCAAGACGATCATGACGCCGCTCAAGGGCCATCCCGCGGCAATGCCCGCCGGTACCGTCCCGTTCGAAGGCTGCGTGCCGGCAATGGGCTACCACTACGCGCGGCCGCAAGATGTTCCGTTCGGACCGTTCTACGGTTATTACAACGGCAAGGCCGTATTCACCGAAGTGATGATCGAGAAAAAAGATTTCCAACGCGGACGCAGCTGGGACGGCCTGCTCAAGCCGCTGCCGGGCTACAAGATCGATCACGTCGACATCTGGTTCGAGCCCTTCGGCCATCCCGGTTATCGCATTCCGCACTACGATCTGCACGCGTGGTACGTGCCGCACGACGTACACATGAAGTTCTGCGGAAATGTCTCGGGCAAGCGTCCGCCCTACTTATAGAGGCAAGCGGCCGGCGTCCTGACGAATGAATCGCTCGCAATGGAGGTTGCAACTTTGATAAGACGACTTATTTCTTCATGTCTTTCCGTCGCGTTCGCCGCAGGCCTGATGGCGGCAACGCCGCCTTCCAAGGCGCCGCCGATGGGTAAACTCCCGCCCGGCATGACGCCTGCTGTCTTTCAGATGATGATGACGCTGCCCAAAGGGCCGGTTCCATCCGTCATGCCGCCCGGCACCGTGCCCGTTTCCGGATGCATCCCGACCATGGGTTATCACTATGCCAAGCCGGGAAATTTCCCGGGCGGCCCGATCTATGGCTATTACAACGGAAAAGCGACGTTCACCGAAGTGATGATTGATAAAAAACAATTTGACCGGGGCGGTAACTGGGATAACGTCCTGCGGCCGCTGCCCGGTTACAAGATCGATCACGTTGACATTTGGTACGAATCACACGGACATCCCGGCTACACGATTCCGCACTACGACATTCACGCGTGGTACATTCCGCACGGCGCGCACATGACGTTCTGCGGTAATACGTCGGGCCAACGCCCGCCCTATTTGATGTAGGTTAAACGACGGCGGCTTCGCGCAGCGGCACGTATTCGTCATCGGACGGAATCGTGCCGCGCAAAGCTACTTGCGCGATCAGCGCGGCGATGCGCCGCGAACTGCGTTTGGGAGCGATCAGTTCTTGATTGCGCTGCATCGCTTCCAAACGGCGCGGGTTGCGCACCAGGCCGTCAACCGCACGGACGATCTCCGCAATGCTGTTGATGGCGACGATGCCGATGCCGTTGTCGCGCACGAAATCCACGTTGCCTCGTTCTTGCCCCGGAACGTAGTCGTAGACGACGACCGGTAGCTGCGCGGCGTTTGCCTCGGCCAGCGTTCCCGGCCCGGCTTTCGTGACGAGCAGATCGGCGGCGCGCATCAACTCCGGGATTTTATCGGTAAATCCCATCACCGTCATCGGCGTAGGAAGTTTGTGCGACATCTCTTCGATCTTTGCGCGCATCGTCTCGTTACGTCCGCAGACGACGACCAAATGCATCGGGATGCGCGCCTTGGCCAGCCGCAGCGCGGCCTGCAATAATTTCCCCCCGCCTTCGCCGCCGGCCATCAGCAGCGTGATGAATGCGTCTTTGGGCAGGCCCAGCTGTGCGCGCAACTGCGTTTTACCGCCGGTGACGTCGTCGAACTTCGGATGAATGGGCTGGCCGAGCATGCGCAGGCGGCTCGGATCGACGCCGCGCGAAAGCGCGCGTTCGTAGACTTCGCGTGCCGGAACGACGATGGCGTCGGCTTCCGGCGTCAGCCAAGACTCGTGCACTTTTCCGAGGTCCGTAATAACGGTCACGATGGGAATGTGCTGCATGTCCGCGTCCGCCCGCGCGCGGAGCGCCGCGTGATTGAGCAGCGGATGGATCGAAACGATGACGTTAGGTTTGTAATCGAGGAAAAGATCGCGCAGCCTTTCGCGATACAGCGGTTCGCAAAAACGGACCAGTGCTTTGTAGCGCCGGCGGCCATTGGTTGCGTAGTACAAAGCGCCGTAAACCGGCGGCGCGTAACGCAGCGCGGCCGAATAGCCCCATCCGAGTTGCGTGAGCGGGAACGAACAGTGCGCGGCAACGTCCTCGATGCGGTGCTCGAACGCCGGCGCGCGCAGCTCGTCGAGCGCGACCGTAATCGCGTTGGCGGCGCTGCGATGGCCGCCTCCCGTGTCGGAGATCAGAAAGAGGGCGCGTTCGGTCAAACTTTGACTCCTGGGGGCGCGGCGCGGCGCCGTCGAGTGGGAGCGAGTGCGGCCAAAAGCGCCCGCGCAGGGGCGTCGTAAAAGCGAAAAATGTCGCCGAACTCTGTTGCTGGATTTCGGTGATGGCCGTCGTGGTCCTCGGGAACGACGATGCCAAGCAGCCCACAGCCTGCGCGCACGAAGGGCGGCGTCCGCCAGCCGAGGTCGCGGGTATGCCGCCACCAGACGTGCAGTTGGCCCAGCGCCAGGCCGGTCAGCGCCCCCGTCCAGGAGACGTGCCACAGGAGTGCGGCCGCGGCCAGATAGGGGAGCGCTCCGAGAAACCCGTCGAGCAGCACCGCGGGATCGGTTGCCAGCACCGCATGATCCCAGTACGACCGCCGGCGATCGTGATGCGTGCGCAGGTGAAGCGCAAACCATAGGTGCTGCGGCACATGGTAGAAGAACGTCGATCCAAAATCACCGGCTCCCAGGACTGCGAGCGCTACCAGAAATGCCATCGACGATCCGCCTTCGCGTTGCCGCGGGAATTTGCTTGGCGATCTGTGCGTGCGCGGGACCCGCCCGCAACGCCGCGGCCAACACGGAAGTCTTCATACCCGCCGTCAGCGAGGCCGCGCTGTCTTGGCACACCCCCGTCTACGCGAACGCTTTGTACGGATTGCGGCCCCTGCAAGACGGGCCGCGCACGCGCAGCGCAACGCTCGCGATCGCGCGCGCCGTCCTGCACACGAATACGCACATCGCGCCGGTCGACGCGCTCTTGTTAGCGGGCTGGGCCGTCCGCGCGGCGCGCGCGCAAGGCCTGCCGCCGGAGTTTCTGGCCGCAACGCTGCTGCAAGAGTCGGCATTCGATCCGCGCGCGATCTCTTCAGCGGGTGCGATCGGCATTGCGCAGTTCATGCCCGAGACCGCCGCCGATGCGGGCATCGATCCGCGCGATCCGTTCGCCGCGATTGCGGGCGCGGCGGCGCTGCTCGGATCGTACGAACGCTTTTACGATTCCACCTACGCCAATCCGTTTGCGGCGGCGCTGGCCGCATACAACGCCGGCCCCGGCGCGGTGAGCGCCTACCATGGCGTCCCGCCGTTCGCCGAAACGCGCGAGTATATTAACGACGTCGTCGACCGTTGGGCAAAGATTACCGGGTACGAAACGCCAATACGGAACGTATGAAACGTGCTCTAGCAGCGGTTCTTCTTGCATCTGCCGCGCTCGCCGGATGCGGCAGCGTTACGGCAGGCGTCGATTTCAAAGCGCCGGCCGGCTGGGCCGCCACGCCGTCAATTCTGGGACGGATGCAGATGTGGACCAAGAAGGCCGCCGACAACAAACAAGACCAGATGGTCATGCTCGTTCGCGGATCGAATGCGAACATCGATCTCCGGACCATTCCGCAAGTCGGCTCAAATGCGATGACGATGACGAAACAGTCGACCATTACGATCTGCGGAAACCAGAAGGCGCAATTCGCCAGCGGTACCGGTTCGGGTCATAGCGGGCAAAAACAAACGATGGAGATGGTTTCCGCGACGGTGGGTCAGGACGGCTTCGTAGCGATGTATCTTCGACCGCAATCCGATCGGCCCGATCCGGAAGCGGAAGCGGCCATCCGGTCTCTCTGCGCCGCTAAGACGTAACGCTTTCGAAGCAGTCCGCTAAGAACGCCTGTACCATATTCCATGAGTCGGCGACGGCGTTGGCGATCGCTTCGTCGGAGTACTGTTCCTGACCGGCGACCGCGCGCGGGGTGCCTTGCCGGAAAAATGCATGCCCGACGCCGGGATACACTTCGAGACGGTACGTGACACCGTGCGCGTCGAGCGCCGTGCGAATGCGATCGATATCGTCGCGCGAAATTCCGCCGTCTTCGGCCCCGAAGCATAACAGCAACGGCGCGCGAATCTTCTCGATCTCGTCCAGCGCGCCCGGTTCGCCGCTGCCAAACGGCTTCGCGATCGAACCGCCGTAAAAGCAGATGGCGCCGTCGATACCGGGCAGCGTAGCGCTCAGGAACGCGACCGAACCGCCCATGCAGAATCCCCAGGTCGCGATCTTGCCGTCGCGCACGAAATCCTGTTGATTCAGCCACGCGGTCGCGGCGTTCAAGTCGGCATAGAGCGTCGCGCGCGTGACGCTCTTGCGCGCTTCCATCGCCGTCTGCATCGACGATTCTTCGTACGCGAGATCCAAGTTTGGATGCGTGCGGTGGTAATAGTTGATCGCAAGCCCGACGTATCCGGCCGCGGCCAGCATGTCGGTCACGCGGCGCATCTCGGCGTTCACGCCGAAGACCTCTTGCAACACGATGACTGCCGGGTGAGGTCCGGAACCGGACGGAGGCCGCGCAAGATAGGAATCCATCTCCGACCCGTCGACAGAAATATTCACAGCCTGACTTATCATCGCTCTCCTCTTCCCCGGGAGGCTTTCACTTATGCCCGCGGCTACAACGGCTCCTATGGACCGGCTTCAGATTGTCACTGTGCCGCAGCCCGAGCGGCTGCCCAGCTTTGCCGAAGACGTCGCCGCCGGTCTGGGCTCAAGCCCGAAGCGGCTGAACTCCAAGTACTTCTACGATGCGGTCGGTTCGGCGCTCTTCGATGCGATCACACAGCTGCCCGAGTACTACTTAACCCGTGCGGAGACGGCGATCTTGCGCGAGTGGGGTTGGGAGATCGTGCGAGCCCTGGGCAATCCCGTTGAGTTCATCGAGCTCGGAAGCGGCAGCGCGGCCAAGACGCGTATTCTGATCGAAGAGACGCTGCGCGTTCAACGCGCGCTGCGTTATTCGCCGATCGATATCTCCGCGGACGCGTTGCTCGCGTCAGCGGGTTCACTGGTTGAAAGTTATCCGGAGTTGCGCGTCTGCGGTTACGCCGCCGATTATTTTTCCATCCTCGATACGCCGCACTTGCGGCGCAGCGATCAGAAAGTGCTCTTCATGTTCATGGGATCCAACATCGGGAATTACGAACCGAAAGAAGCTGCCGCGCTGCTGGCGCGCATCGCAGCGCTCCTCAAGCCCGGAGACGGTCTGCTGCTGGGCGCCGATCTCAAGAAAGACGAACGTGACCTTCGGCTCGCCTACGACGACGCGGCCGGCGTCACCGCCGCTTTCAACAAGAACCTCTTAGTGCGCATCAACCGCGAGCTCGGCGCGAATTTTGATGCGGGGCGCTTCGAACACGTCGTGGAGTATGACGAGAAATCCGGCGGGTTACATTCGTATCTGCAAGCGGACAGCGCTCAAGACGTTGCGCTTGCGCACACCGGGGCGCAGATTCATTTTGAGAAAGGCGAACGCATTCACACCGAGTCGGCTTACAAGTATTCGCTCGACGGCATCGGCGAGATGGCGCGCGCGTCGGGCATGAACGTCGCGCGAACGTGGCAAGACGAGGCGCGCCGTTTCAGCGTCAACCTCTTGGTGCTCGCATCATGATCGCGCGAATCGTCGCGCTCTTTGCCGCAGCGGTATTCTCGCTTTCGGCGACCGCGATGGCCGCGCCCCGTCCCGTGCAGCCCGAGGATCTTTTCAAGTTCACGTTCATTACCGGACCGCAGATCTCGCCCGATGGTACGCGCGTCATTTTTTCGGCGACGCGCCTCAACGGCCCCAAAGAAACGTACGACACGAATCTGTACCTCATTCCCTCGTCCGGCGGCACGCCCAAAGCGCTCGGAACGACCGGACGCGACGGCGGACCGGTGTGGTCGCCCGACAGCCGCGAGGTCGTGTTCACGCGCGGTGCGGCGAAAAAAGGCGAACGCGCCCAGCTCTTCGTGTACGACGTCGCGAGCGGCAGCGTGCGCCAGCTCACCCGCATTAAGCAAGGCGCAAGCGGCGCGGTTTTTTCGCATGACGGAAAACACATCGCCTTTAGAGTTGTTTCGATCGACCCGGCTCCTGCGGCGCACATCAATTTCGCCGCCGCCGGCTTTACGGCCAAAAAAGACCAGGCCAAGAGCGACGTGCGCGTGATCGACCGGATGCATTTCGAAGCAAACGGCGCCGGATATACCTACGACCGCCATCCGCACATTTGGGTTATGAACGCCGACGGCAGCGGCGCGCGCGCGCTGACGAGCGGAGTCTGGGCCGAAGGCAACCCGCGCTGGTCGCCGGACGATAAGACGATCGCGTTCGACTCGCTGCGCTACAGTTCGCCAAGCCTCGGTCCGAACGACGTCTATACGATTCCGGCCGCGGGCGGCGCGATACGCAAGCTCGTCTCGAATCAGCCTTCCAACAATTTACTCGATTTCGATCGCGGCGGCGATCTGTGGTTCTTCAGCGGCGGCGTGCGCGATCCGGCGGAGTTTCCCGCGCTCGTGCAGTCGCGCCCCGACGGTTCGGATCGCAAGACGATCGTCGCGGGGAACACGGTCGATTTCGGCGATTCAGTGCTGGCCGACATGGGAGAGCCCGGCGGATTATGCGGACCGTATTTCGCCCCGAACCGGGGCTTCGTACTCGCGAACATCGAGGCGCCCGCCTACAGCGCACTAGTGAAACTCGATCCGAATACCGGCGCGATACAAAAGCTGACGACGAGCGGAGAAGCGTCGGATTGTTCCATGGACGCGGCGGGACGCTATGCCGCTTACACGCTTTCAGATTTCACGCACCCGCGCGAAGTGTACATCTTGGATCTCTCGACCGGTGAGAGCCGGCGCATCACGAGCATGAACGATGCGCTCGTCGCGCAGCTCCAACTCTCGGTACCGCAGCCGTTTACGGTGGTCGACGATGCAGGCTTCACCGTGCATGCGTGGTTCATGCCGGCCGTTGGCCCAAAAGCGGGTGGGCGCCGGCCGACGATTCTGAATATTCACGGCGGTCCCCAAACGCAGTTCGGCGAGACCTTTTTTCACGAGCTGCAATTCTGGGCGGGACAGGGATACAACGTCGTCTTCAGCGACCCGCGCGGAAGCGTCGGCTTCGGCTATCCTTTTGAAGAGGCGCTCGCCAAACATTGGGGAGCGGCGATGTTCGACGACGTGCAGCGCGTCATGGACGCGGCCGTGAAACGTCCGGACGTCGACGCAAACCGCCTCGGCGTTGCAGGCGGAAGCTACGGCGGATACGCGACGCTTTGGGTCGTCGGTCACACGCATCGCTACAAAGCGGCGATCGCCGAACGCGTCGTCAGCAATGTAGCGACCGAACAGCTCGCGGCGGATCTCGCCTCGGACAACGCGCTTGGGGGCCGCTACTCGTGGGGACTGCCGTGGCAGGCGGGCAACCAGTACATGCAGCAGTCGCCGATCTCGTACGTCGCCAACGCGGTGACGCCGCTGCTGATCCTCCATTCAGAGGAAGATACGCGCACGCCGATCGATCAGACCCTGCAATGGTTCAACGCGGCGAAGATCTTGGGCCGCCCGATCGAATACGTCGTCTTTCCCGGCGAGAACCACGATCTCTCGCGCACCGGTTCGCCGATCCACCGCGTCGAGCGCTTGCATATACTCGCGCAGTGGTTTGCGCGCTACTTACGTCCCTAGCGATGCCGTTTATTGCGACTGCCACGTCGTCGTTCCGGAAGAGTCGTTAACGTAGAACCCATAGCTGCCTGAGGTGTACGCGCCGGAGTATGCGCGCAGCGTACCGGAAGAGTCGAAGAGCTTCAGAACCGGATTGTCGGCGGTAGACTGCGCGAAGATTCCGCGTTCGGTATGGCTTGCGTCGAAGAGCTTCATCGTGGGTTCGTTGCTGGAATCTATTCCGAGAACTTCGCGTTCCACGTGGTTTGAATCGTAAAAATCGAGCAGCGGGCTTCCCGCCGTACTCTCGGCAAAGCTTGCGCTAACGGCCCCCGTGCGGTCGTACAGGCGCACGACCGGCATCGCTTGATCGGAAAGGTAAACGCCCGCCCGGTAAACGCCGCTGCCGTCGACCAAATAGATTCCGGGTTGATTCGCGCCGTTCCAGCCGAGCATGAGTCTGCGGTTACCCGACTTGTCGTAGAGACCGAATCCCGCACTCCCGATGCGGACGCTCCCGTTCGCATTGGAGAAGACAATCTGCTTCTGTTGCGCGATCGTCGCACCGCCGGCAAAGAGTGCCAAAAAGCCCGCGAACGAACACATCAGCAGCCGTTTGAGAACTTTCGACTGCCGTTCCAAACCCTCGATGCGCGCGGACAATACGTCAAATTGCGAACGCTCTATCATGATAAAGAGCCTCCTTTATAAGACAGGAGTTTCGAGTACGTGCGGAAGTGTCATGCTGCCTACCCCGCGGTGCGCCGCGTCGCCGCGCGTTCCAGCGCGCGAAAGGCGGCGTCGGCGGCAATCGCGAGCAGCGCGGCGGGAATGCTTCCCGCGAGGGTCTGCTCCAGATAGCGGCGCTGCAGCCCAAAAAATATTTCGTTGCCTAAGCCGCCGGCGCCGACGTATCCGCCCAGCGTCGCAATTGCGATCAGCGCCACGGTCGCCAGGCGCAGGCCGCCGATCATCACCGGCGATGCGAGCGGCAGCTCGACGCGCCAAAAACGCTGCCGGCTGGACATGCCGATGCCGCGCGCTGCATCGAGTTGCGCGCGGGGCACGGCGCGCAGCGCCGCGGCGATGTTGCGTACGAGAATGAACTGCGCGTAGGCCGCGAGCACGATGATAACGGGCGCCGCGCCTAATCCGAAGTACCGCACGAAGACGGCGAGCAGCGCCAGCGACGGAATGGCGTAGACCGCCCCGAGCAAACCCAAGAGCAGCGCCGAAACGCGCGGCACGCGCGCAGCGAAGATTCCCAGCGGAAGCGCGATAACGAGCGCGATGGCGAGCGCCGCAAAGACGAGCCCGAGGTGCTGAAGCGTCAGCACGCCGATAAGGCGCCAGTGCGAGAAGAGGTAACTCAACGTTCTTGGCCCAGAGCGTTTCGCAGCGTATCGTACCGCCGCAGATCCGCGTTTACGGCGAAGAGTTGCGCGATGTACGGGTTAGCGGGCGCGCGCAGCATCTCATCCGGCGCTGCGTATTGCAGCAGTTTGCCGTCGCGCATCACGGCGATGCGGTCGGCCAGGCGCAGCGCTTCCTCTACGTCGTGCGTGACGAAGAGCACCGTCGTTTGCAGCGTGCGCACGATCCGCAGCATTTCCTCTTGCAGCGACCGGCGCGCGATTGCGTCAACCGCGCCGAACGGCTCGTCCATGAGCAGCACCTGCGGTTCCGCGGCAATCGCGCGGGCGACGCCTACGCGCTGCTGCTCGCCGCCGGAAAGCTCGCGGGGAAAGCGCGAGCGGTAACGCTGCGGATCGAGTTGGACCAGTTCGAGCAGTTCGTCCGCGCGCCGCGCGATGCGCTCGCGACCCCAATGCAGAAGCTCGGGAACGACGGCGATGTTTTGCGCCACGGTCATGTGCGCGAAGAGCCCGACGGCCTGGATCACGTAGCCGGTTGCACGGCGCAGCTGGGTCGGCTCGATCGAAGCGACGTCGCGGCCGCCGACGGTCACCGTTCCGCTCGCCGGCGTCACCAATCGGTTGACGGTGCGCATCAGGGTGCTCTTTCCGCAGCCCGACGGCCCGAGCAGAACCGTAAAACTCCCCGCCGGAATTTCGAAAGAGACGCCGTCGACCGCATTGCGGTCGGCTTGCGGATAACGCGCGACGACCGAGTCGAAGCCGACGCTTACGCTAATAGATGAACTCCGATGCCACTTCCGAGGGGTCGCGCTTCTTGATATCCACTTCGACGTTGAGACGGCGCAGTGCGACGTCAGTGAGCTGATCGGTAAGGCGGTTCAACGTCCCCGAGATATTTGAGCGCTGCGTGTTGAGCACGTCGATACGGATGACCGGAACGACGTTGTAGGCCGGCCAAAATTTCCGGTCGTCTTGCAGGACGTACAGATCGTCGGCGGCGATCCGAGCGTCGGTCGTAAAAGCCGTCGCCACGTCGGCGTCGCCGTGCGCGAGCGCGTCGTACTGCAGGCCGATGTCGAACGTTCGCACGCTTCTGAATGCGAAGCCGCCGTAAAATTTCTGCAGGCCCGGCAGGGCGTCGGCGCGCGCGACGAATTCCGGGACGGCTGCCAGCCGCAATTGCGAAGCCGCCCGCGCGCATTGCGAGAGCGTGCGCACGTTGTACTTTTGCGCGACCGCGCGCGTGACCGCCAAGCCTTGCGAATCGCTGCCCGGAGACGGGTCCAAAATCGTAAGCCCAAATCGCTTTTCGTATTCACGTTTAACGGTGTCATACAGCAGTTTCGGGTCGCGGATCGGCGCCATATGAAGGACGTCGATGAGCGCCGTTCCCGTGTACTCCGGATAGAGCTGAATATCGCCGCGCAGAATCGCCGCCATCGCGATCTGCGTGCTGCCCAAATTCAAGTGCCGCTCGACTTTGAATTGGGCGTTCTCCAATGCGCCGGCGTAAATTTCGGCGACCGTGATGTTCTCGCTGAAGTTCTTCGATCCGATGCGAAGCGCGTTGCTTTTTGCGCATTGCGGCAGAACGAGCGCGGAACCGACGAGTGCGATTGCGCGCGCGCGAGAGAGCTTCATGTGTTCACCTCCAGGCGACGTTGTGCGAAACCGAGCCCGAACTCCACCGCCAGCGCGATGGCGGCAATCGTTCCCGCTCCCAGAAACAGCAAGCGCGGTTCGTTGGCTTGCAAACCTTCAGTAATATATTCGCCAAGGCCGCCCGCGCCGATGAACGCCGCGAGCACGGCGCTCGCGATCACCTCGATGGCCGCCGTGCGCACGCCGGCGAAAAGAATCGGAAATGCGAGCGGCCATTCGACGCGCCGCAAAATCTGGCCGCCCGTCATGCCCAGGCCGCGCGCCGAATCAACGGCGGCGGCGGGGACGGTGCGAAATCCGAGATCGGTGTTGATGACGATCGGCGGGATGGCCAGCAGTGCGAGCGCCGCCAGCGCGGGCGCGAATCCAACGCCGAAGAGGGGAAGCATAAAGGTAAGCACCGCCAGGCTCGGGATCACGCGTCCGACGTTGGCGGCTAACAGCAAAGGGGAGCGCGCAAAGGCGAAATGAGACGCCACGATACCCAAGGGAATTCCGGCGGCGGCGCCGGCGGCGAGCGCGGCCGCGGCGAGCTCGAGATAGGAGACGGCGTGCTGCGCGAAATCAGGCCAGTTCATCGTCTCCGAGTGATTCCGCGCGGCGCGGCGAATCCCAGGTCTTCCGATGCTTTCGCACCCTAGACCGCAGCCGGCGGCCGAATCCGTCATCCGGCCTCTGGACGATCCTTCGCTGTATTTCAGCCGCGAGCTCTCGTGGCTGGAGTTCAACGAGCGCGTGCTCGAAGAGGCGCTCGACGAAGGAACGCCGCTACTCGAACGGCTGCGGTTCGTTTCGATCTACGGAACCAATCTCGACGAATTCTTCATGATCCGCATCGCCGCGATCAAACAGCAGATCGAAGCGCAAGTGCACAAACGTTCCGAAGACGGGCGATCTCCGACGGAGCATCTGCTGGCGATCTCCGAGCGGCTGCGAGTCTCGCTCGCGCGCCAAATGCGGCTGCTGAACGAAACGCTGCTGCCGGCGATCGACGGACACGGGATTCGTATTCTGCGCGTCGGCGAACTCGATGAAGAGCGACGCGCACAAGTGGATCGGATGTTCGACGAACGCGTCTTTCCCGTGCTGACGCCGTTGGGCGTCGACGCCGGCCATCCGTTTCCGTACATATCGAATCTCACGCTTTCGCTGGCGGTCGAACTCGAAGAGGTCACGGCCGACGGTGTCGAGCTGCACTTCGCGCGCGTGAAGATTCCGCAAACGCTGACGCGTTTCGTGCCGCTCGATTCGCCCGAAGGCGAACAGCACTTCGTGCTGCTCGAGGATCTGATCGCGCAGCATCTGCCCGCGCTTTTCCCGGGTATGCAAGTACGCGACTCCTACCTGTTCCGGGTAACGCGCGACGCGGATCTCGACGTTCAGGAAGACGAGGCCGATGATCTGCTCGCGGCGATCGAATCGGAACTGCAGCGGCGTCGCTTCGGCGAAGCCGTGCGGCTTGAAGTCGAGCGCGGTATGCCTGAGTACATTCGCGATCTGCTGCTCGAAGCGCTCGACCTATCGGCAAGCGATTACTATGAAGTTGAAGGCATCATCGGCTTGGGCGATTTGCTCGCGCTCGTGAATTTGCCGGGACACGCGCAGCTGCACGACCCGCCGTTTACACCGGCGATTCCCAAGCGTCTGGTGGGAGCCGCGGATCTTTTTGCGGCTATTCGTGAGAGCGACATTCTGCTGCATCATCCGTACGAATCGTTCGACCCGGTGCTGCAGTTCGTGCGGCAGGCAGCCGAAGACCCGAACGTTCTGGCGATCAAGATGACGCTCTACCGGACGTCGGGCAAAGACTCGCCGATCGTGCGCGCCCTGCTCGACGCCGCCGAGAACGGCAAGCAAGTCGCCGTGCTGATCGAATTGAAAGCGCGCTTCGACGAAGAGAACAACATCGAGTGGGCGCGGCGGCTCGAACGCGCCGGCGTTCACGTCGTCTACGGATTCGCGGGACTCAAGACCCATGCGAAAGTGACGCTTGTCGTGCGGCAAGACGATGACGGCATCCGCCGCTACATGCATTTTGGAACCGGTAACTATAACGAGAAGACCGCGCGCTTCTACACCGACATGAGCCTCTTCACGTGCCGGGCCGAACTGGGCACCGATGCGAGCGAACTTTTCAATGCGCTGACCGGCTTCTCGAAGGTCACCGACTACGAGGAGCTGCTGGTGGCGCCCGTCAACATGCGGCGCGAACTCACCGGCCTGATCGATCGCGAAGCCGAGCACGCCCGGGCGGGCCGGCCGGCCGGCATCCGGGCGAAGCTGAACGCGATCACCGACGGCGAGTTAACGCGTGCGTTGTATCGCGCTTCGCAAGCGGGCGTTCCGATCGACTTGCTCGTACGCGGCATGTGCGTGGTGCGGCCGGGCGTGCCGGGCGTTAGCGAGACGGTCCGCGTGCGCAGCATCGTCGGAAGATTTTTGGAACATTCGCGCCTTTTCGTTTTTGAAAATGCGGGCGATCGCGCGACGTTCATCGGATCGGCCGATTGGATGGGACGCAATCTCGATCGTCGCGTCGAGACGATCGTGCCGGTGCTCGACCCGTTCCTGGCCGAGAAAATTTACGGAAGAATTCTCAGCGTGCTCTTCGCCGACAATGTCAAAAGCCGCGAGCTGCAAGCGGACGGTTCCTACCGCAGGCTGCAAGCCCAAGCGGACGCGCCCGTTGACGCGCAACAGGTCTTTTTGGGGCAGGCCCGAGCCCTCTGAGGTCGAAGGGATTCCCGGTCGCGTCTAATCCATTCTTAATCGAACATTATGAAATGGTTTAGCCGACGCAAAGCTGTGGCGGTATCGCCGCGGCCACTCTTCCATATAGGAGGACGCGTGAGCAAATATATCCGCATCCTGTGCGTGTTAGCTCTCGCCATTGTTACCGTCGGACCCGTAAGCGCGGCGACGGTCACAAGCGGCACGACGCTCATCGCTCAGGCACAATCGGCCTCGGTTACCGGCAGAATCACCGATTCTTCAACCGGCGGCCCGGTCGTCAATGCAACAGTTTCGCTGAGGGGGCCGTCCACGTACACGACGACGACCGACGCTTCCGGCAGCTTCCAAGTCAACAACGTTTCGCCCGGCATCTACTCCGTTTCGATCGCCAAAGCCGGGTACAATCCGCTGACCGAGAGCACGCTCGTCGTGCTGGCGGGGGCCGCGCCCAACATCAGCGGGCAAATGCAGCCGATCACGTTCACGACGCTGCGCACGATTGCATCGGTGCGCTCGACGGGCCGCGGGACGTTTAACGTCACGCCGGCAGCGATCGGCGTGGTGACGGCACAGACCCTACAACAGCAGGGGCAAGTGCAGGTCATGCAGGTGCTCAACCAAACACCGGGCATCGTCGCCAACTTCCCGTCCTCGAGCGCGAACGGCGCGGCGCCGGGATCGATTACCTTCCCCAACATTCGCGGCGCGCTCTCGTTTGAGACAGCTTCGCTGGTAGATGGCCATCCGGTTTCGGTCGGCAGCTTCGGCGACTACGTCTCGACCTTCGTGCCTGCGTTTATGCTCGGAGCCATCGAAGTCATTAAGGGCCCCGGCGTAGAGTCACCCAACGTGAACTATGCCATCGGCGGCACGGTGAACTACACGACGAAAGAGCCCACCTACACGCCGCAGGGCAGCTTATGGATGGGCTTTGACAGCCGTGGCGGCACGCTGATCAACCTTGATTTTACCGGCACCACCGGCAGATTAGGGTACGTGTTTGCGCTGTCCAACAACAACATTGGCAGCGCCCTCGAAGGCTATCAATCGATTTTCTCGCCGTCCGGCGGGATTGTGAACTTCAACGGGACGACGGGTACCGCGCTTGGATTCAACGATAGCGCGACGCAAATACCCGGCACGACTTCCACGAATTTCACGAACTTCAACCTGGTCGCGTGCTGCGACGTCATCCGCGATTTGTATCAGCAGAAGGCGTATCTCACGAAACTGCGTTACCATACGTCGCCCGTCACGTCGGTGACCTTCACGTATCTCGGCTCGCAAAGCTATGCCGAGCAGAACGGAAACACCGGAGACCTGACGGCCGGCGGCCTCTTTTCGACGACCAGCGGCACCTACGCGGGAACGATTCCCAATAACTCCGGAATCAACGAGATCTTTCTCCATCCGGGAACCGATCGGGAAGTGCAAAACGAACCGATCGTGATGGGAGACATCCGCACCTCGTCGGGCAACGACACGTTACTTGCCCGTTATTACTCGGCCGGTATTCACCGGTTGCTCTTCCAAGGCGGTACTTCGCCTTTTATCCCCGAGGTGATGGGTCTTCAACTCAACGGAAACGACACCGCAACCGGACAGACGTTCAATGGGCAGACCGTGCCGGTTGACCTCTATAACTACTTCAACCAGACCGAAGACGACGTTCTTCACGGCTGGTCGGCGGAATGGAACCATCCGTTCAGCGCGACCAGCGCGCTGACGTTCGCCGTCGACCAAACGGCATCCACAACCGTCAGCTACAGCGTTTCGGCGGCGATCTCTACGTCCGGCGCGACCTGTAACCACGGTTTCAATACGGCGTGCGTCAGCCCGTCGTTCAGTCTGACGATTCCCAAGGGAGCAGCTCAGCTCTTCACGACCGCGATGGCGCGGTATTCCTGGCAGCTGAGCCCGAAATGGAACGCGTCTTTCGCCGGCTATTACAACATCTACAACAGCACGTACCCGACGCAGTCGGTTAACGGCGGCACCGGCGCAAACGCGTGCCAATTCAATGGCGCAAACTGCGTGTTCTCAAGCTCGATCACGAACCACTACGATGGACGCGCGGCATTCGAGTACCGCCCCAACGCGAACTTGGCGCTGCGTTTCTCAGCCGGCTCGGCCATCGCGCCGCCATATCTCCAGCTGCTGTCGGGCCTCGCCGGCACGATCGCATTCAATGCGGGAACCGGTCTGGCGACACAGCGCATCAACACCGGCAACCTGTTGCCCGAAACGGCCTTTGGCTATGATGCGGGCGGCGATTACCGCTTCCGCGACGGCATCACCACCCTCTCCGGCGACGTGTATCTCACGAATCTGCGAAACCACTTCTTGAGCTACATGTACGACAGCGGCACGACGTGCCCGGCGATCGATCCGGTCTCCGGAGCGCCGACCCCGCCGAATTGCGCCGGCAAGGAACTGTTCTTTACCTCGAACCGCAACCTCGCGAACGCCCGCATGGAAGGCCTCGAGCTTTCCCTGAAGCGCCGTCCGCTGGTCGGATTCGGGTATGTCGTTCAGGGATCACTGCAGCGCGGGTATGCATATAACTTGCCCGCATGCTTCTACAGCACGACCATCGTCAACGGCGCGCTGGATTGCACGAAGTTCAATACGAACCTCGCAATCATTCCTGGGCAGAACTTCACCGGTAACGGCATTTCGGCAAGTTGCAACGTCTCGACAACGGGATGCTTCCCGGCCGGCACAGGGCCTGGACCCAGCTACGCGTGCGGCTGCAACGGTTTCAGTAACCAGGCAATTCCTTATTCGCAAGGTTACGTGGAATTGAATTACCAGTTCCCCGGCGGAGCCTCGGCGTACATCGGAGACCAGTTTACCGGGAAAAATAACTCCGAAGCTCTTCCGCCGTTCTGGCTGATGAGCGCCGGAGCGACGATACCGTTACACAACGGTTTCTCCGTGCAAGTCAACGGGTTTAACCTGACCAACGCGTACTCCGGAGTCTGGCCGTCGTTCGGCGGTGGCGTTCCGATCCCGATAGCGGGAGCGCCGCCGGTCAGCTGCACGCCCAGTGCGACAAACACTGGATGCGCGGCCTTTCCAAACGGTTCGCCGGCGCCCACGAAGCTGTTCGCAGCAACGCAGGCGCAGGTGTTTGGCCCGGCGAGATTTCAGTTCTCGCTGATCAAACGCTTCGGAGCCGGAAACAACCCGTAACGTTCACGCGAACGTAAAGGAAAAGGCCCGCCGTTTCGGCGGGCCTTTTTTATTCCTTGGCAAGTTCCAGCACGACGTTCCATTCGTGCGGCATGACGGGCTGCACGGAGAGCCGGTAGCCGCGCTTCAAGAGATCCATACCGAGCAGACGCGGCTCCGCGCGCATGCGCGCGAGCGTTACGGGATGCGCGAACTCCTCAACAAAACCGACGTCCACCATTTTCCACATTGGTTTATCGGGCGTGCTGCGCGGATCGTAATACTCGCCGCCCTTCTCGAAGGCCGTAAAGTCCGGATAGGCCTCTTTTACGACTTTGCAGACGCCCATGGCAGCCGGCTCGGCGATGCTCGAATGGTAGAACAAGCCGAGATCGCCCAAACGCATTTCGATCATATTGTTGCGGGCTTGAAAGTTGCGCACGCCGCTCCACGGCGTTGTGCCGTCCTGCTTCAGACGCTCGAAGCTGAACGCGCTTGGTTCGGTCTTGAAGAGCCAATAGCGGGGCACGCCGGAAGAGTACGGTACCCGCGCTTCGAAAACCCACGCGGTGGACGAATCGGCGCAGAAGCGCGTGACGCGCGCGACCCAACGGGGCTGGGAAGGTGTGGAGATCGAGGGGTACCGCCCGGGCGCGGCAACCGGCGTGGAACGCCACACGATCGTCGGCGGGCGCAAAGCGTCGGCCGCGGCGCCGGGACCCGGCACCGAAGTCCGCTACTTCGAGTTGCAGCCGGGCGCGGTGTCGCGGCTCGAAAAGCACGAGCACGAGCATTACGTGATCGTCAAACGCGGGTTGGGCTATGCGGTTATCGAGCAAGACGTCACGGAGATCGCTGCCAACGACGTGATCTATGTCGCGCCGCTCGAAGTGCACCAATTCGTGAACCGCGGCAGCGAGCCGTTCGGATTCTACTGCATCGTCAGCGCGGTGCGTGACTTTTCACAGGAGCCGAGCGCGGAAGATCTCGCGCGTTTGCAGGCTTCGCCCGCCGGAAAGATCGCTAAGCCGTTTGCGGTGCCGCCGCCGGCCCGCAGAAGTTAGCCGGTCGCGACCGGGCGCGCCGGGTCGGCGATCCATTCGCTCCACGATCCCGGATAGATGCGCGAACCTTCAACGCCCGCATGCTCCATCGCGAGGTAATTGACCGCGGCGGATACGCCCGAGCCGCATTGATGAACGAGCCGTTTGGGATGCACGCCGAATTGCGTAAACTCGTCGCGCAGCTGCGCGGGCGGCTTGAAAAATCCGCGCGCGTCAAAGTTCTGTTTGAAGGGACGGTTGAGCGCGCCGGGGATGTGACCGGCGACCGGATCGATCGTTTCGTTTTGACCGGCGAAACGATCGGCGGCGCGCGCGTCGAGAACGGAGAACGCGCGGTCTTCCAGCGAGGCCAGTACGGCTGCGGCGTCGACCGTTAATTCGCGGCGCGGATTGGGCTCGAATGTTCCTGTGCCCGGGCGCGCCGGGACGTGCGTACTCACAGGTTTCCCGGCAGCGCTCCACGCGGCAAATCCGCCGTCGAGCACCGCGACCGCTTCGTGTCCGGCGTGCCGGCACAGAAACCACATGCGCGCGGCAAACATATCCGCCCCCGCATCATAAGCCACGATTTGCGTTTTTTCGGTGACGCCTAGGTCGCGCAAGAATGCGGCGAAGTGTTCGATCTCCGGCATCGGATGGCGCCCGTTTGTCCCGGTTTTCTTCCCCGCGAGATCGTCTTCTACCGCGGCAAAAAATGCGCCGGGAATATGCCCCTGCGCGTAGGAACGTGGACCGAGTTGCGGATCTTGCAGCGAGTGCCTGCAGTCAACGACGACCCAGAGCGGATCGTTCACGCGCGCGGCGAGTTCGTCGACGGAAACGAGCGTCCGGTGCACTAATGCAGATTGATGGTCGTTTTGGGCTGGACGGCTTGCCCGAAGGTCTCTTCCAAGATTTTTTGCAACTCGCCGCTTTCGGCCATCGGTCCCAAAATATCCGTGTCGCCGTAGAACTTGCCGTTGATAAAAATCTTCGGCAGCGTGGGCCAGTTCGTTATCTCTGAAAGTTCTTCGCGCTTGTGCATGTCCTCGAGCACGTCGACCACTTCGAACGGGTAGCCGAGCCGGTCGAAAAACTGGATCGTCTCGAGCGTGAATCCGCAGCGCGGCACCGTTTTGGTGCCTTTGCCGTACACGAGGATTTTATTCTCTGCTATTTCGCGTTCGATGTCTTCTTTTATCATGATAGTGTCATCCTGGCAGAAGCGTTTTAAGTTCGACGGCATGAACGCGGCCGTCTTTCAACGCGGGTTTGAGCGCGCCGTAGATAATCTGATGTTGCTCGATCAGCGTCTTGCCGGCGAACGCTCCAGATTTGACCGTCACGTTGAAGTGATCCATCGTGCCCGTGCGGTCGACGATCTCGACGCTCGCGTCCGGCAACTCCGTCCGGATCAATGCGGTCAGCGACGCGTCGTCGATCACGGCTGCAGGCGCGGGGCGTCGCGGCGCATAGCTTGCGCGAGCGCGCGCGCTTCGCGCAGCGTTTCGGGCAAGCGATCGGAACCGGTGATAATGACGCGCGCGATCGCGGCGGCGACGAAGACGCCGCTCAGCGCGACCAAGATCGCCGGTGCGCCCTGCGCACGAAACGGGCCGGCTTCGATGCGGAACGTGCGCGTCACGCGCGAGACGCCTTTGAAGAATTTCTTTTGTTTCACGGAGTCCTTATACTACGGTGATTGTCGCCAAGGGCCTATCGCTGAAGTCGCCGCCGCGGCGCGCGCGCGCGTTCCATGCAGCTGAGCCGGCACCACCGCCGTGAGCCGTTCTTCGTGGCGTCCCAGAAGTAGGCTGCGCACGTCTGGGCGGCGCAGCGCCGCAGCCGTTTGCCCGCGGCGAGCAGCGTTGCGACGGAAAGGGCCAGCGGAAAGAGGACGGCGCCGGGCCCATCGGAGGCGGAGAACATGAGCGAGAGGGGCGTTCCCGCGAGGCGGAGCGAGCCCCGGGATAGCCCCGCACCGAGCGCCGCCGCAGCCGATTGGGGCGCGTCTGCAGCGGCCGCCGCTCGGGCGGCGCCATGGAGGGCGCGCATCTCGGCCGCAAGCCCCGCGTCGAAGCGCGGCTTCGGGCTGCCGGGCTCGGACAGAAAAAGATGCGGCGCGCTCTCCCGAGCCGCTGCCCACCAGCGCGCGGCGGCAACGGGGTCATCAAAGGCGCCCTCTGCGTTGAGAAAGGCAATGGCCAGAGCGTGCGGGGCCGCCTCATCCATGCTTAATCGTACTTTGCCATGGATATACGGCACTCCCTGTCGTCATCCCGATTGGAAGCTCACCGAGGCGCTGAACCCATAGCAAAATGAAGATAGACATGGGATAAGGCCGAGAGAGGGTCGATGCGTGCTGAAACCGCAAGCCAACGTCATGCAGGCAGCGCGTTTACATGAAACCGGCGGCCCAGAGAAACTCCGCATCGAGGAGGCGCCCATTCCCGAGGGCGGAGAGGGGCGGACGGTCGTGAGCGTGCGCGCGGCCGCGCTCAATCATCGCGACGTCTTCATCACCCGTGGGCTCTATCCGAACATCGCCCTGCCGCGGATCCTCGGCTCCGACTGCTGCGGGGAAGCCGGGGGGCGTGAGGTTGTCGTCGATCCGACCATCGGCTGGGGCGCCGACGAGCGCGTCTGGAGCCCGGACGCCACGATTTTGGGAATGCCGGCCGACGGTACGTTCGCGCAGCACGTCGCGGTTCCGACTGAAAACGTGCATGACAAACCGGAGCATCTCTCCGATGAGGAAGCTGCCGCGCTTCCGTTAGGCGGCGTGACGGCCTATCGCGCGGCCTTTGTGTGCGGCGGCCTGCAATCCGGCGAAACCGTGCTGATCACCGGGGTCGGCGGCGGTGTCCAAACCTTCGCGTTGCTGTATGCCAAAGCGATCGGTGCGCGCGCCGTCGTCACGTCGAGCCGCGACGGAAAACTCGAACGCGCGAAGGCGCTCGGCGCGGATGTTGCGATCAACTATGCAACCACGCCGGACTGGCATAAAGCCGTGCGCGCGGCGGTCGGCGCCGTTGACTTAGCCATCGATTCGGCCGGAGGCGACTCGTTTGCAAAAGCGCTTTCAGTAGTCAGGCCTGGTGGGCGCGCCGTTACGTACGGCGGAACGACCGGGGATGCAACCATAAAAATGTTCCCCGTCTTCTGGAACCAGCTGTCGATCCTCGGAACGTCGATGGGAAGCCCGGCCGATTTTGCCGCGATGCTCGCGTTCGTTTCCAAGCACCGCTTAAAACCCGTTATCGACCGTGTTTACGAATTACACGAAATCGAAAGCGCTATGCGGCGGATGGACGGCGCACTCCAATTCGGCAAAATCGTTTTGCGGATACCTTAGTAATCGAGGGCGGCTCATGCCGTCCTCGCTAAAAGACCGGCTCGTGTCGCCCTCGCTTAGGGCATGTTTAATCGCTCGAACCACACAAGGGTGCCCTCAGCTTGAATCAACAGCGAGGGCGAAGACGGGTGCGGAGCCCTCGGAACGCTGTGAGCGAATCCGGCCTTCGCGTTCGAGCGCATCGAGGTACGCGATCACTTGTTGCGATGCAGCCGGCCACAACGCGCGATCGGTTTGCGCGTAGATCGATTCGACAAGTTGGGATACCGTTTTTGGCGCGCCCTTCAAGGCGTCGAGGATCTGGCGCTCCCGGATGCGGCGGTGCTCGATATACTCGTGCAGCTTTGCAGCGGGCTCGCGCACCGGCTCGCCGTGTCCACCAAAAATCGTGCGCGCTTGTGCGAACTCGCGCGCGAGACGCGCCAGCGTTTGCACGTAGGCGCGCATGTCGCCGTCGGGGGGCGTGATCAGCACGTAGCCCTCGCCCAAAACGGTGTCGCCCGTGAAGAGCGCCCGCTCGCGCGGTTCGTAGAAAACCAGATGATCGGCGGAATGACCCGGTGACGATGCTACTTGCAGCGCGACGTCGCCGGCGGCGATGCTGTCGCCGTCTCGCAAGGTGCGATCATGCGCGACGCTCCCTTCGTGCGCGGCAATGCGCGCGTCTGTCCGTTCGCGCAGAAGCGCAGCGGCCGGCGCATGATCGGGATGCCCGTGCGTCAGCGCGATCCAGGTTAGCGCGCAACCTATTCCTTCGCAATGCGCGAGCAAAGCTTCGACGTGCGTTTCGATCGGCGGCCCAGGGTCGATGCAGATCGCTTCGCCGTTTCCGCAGTCGATGACGTAGGAGTTGGTTCCGGTGAGGGTCAGCGGCGACGGGTTGGGCGCGCGAACGAGCGCGATGCGCGACTCTACCACGCGTTTTCGAGCGCCGCAGGTAAAGCGAAGCCGTCGTTCACGGTCTGCGGCGAGAGCGCCAGCACCGGCTTCGTGCGCGCGAACGTGAAGAGTTCGTCGAGCGTGGCAAACTGCGCAAGCCGTTCGAGGTGTTTGATGGTCGGATAGACCAAATGCAAATCGCCGGCTTCATTGCGCGCGATCGCGTCGGCGGGAGCGATCCATATGCCGTCGTGTGTTTCGTGCGCGTCGGCCGCGGCCGTGGCACCCTCGGGTGCGGGTGCAAGAAAGAAGTGCGTGTTATAGCGCTTTGGAAATTGCGGAGGCGTGAGCCACTGCGAAAATAGCGCGAGCTCCCGCGCGTCCGCGTAGAGATCGTTACGCTCGAGCGATTCCAGAAAATCAGCGCGCGAACCATCGGGCGTCTCCGCCGGCACGTCTCCGCGCGAGTCACACGCCAAGAAAACGCCGGCTTCCTCATACAGTTCGCGCAACGCGGCGAACGAAAGCGCCGCGAGCTCGCGATCCGACGCCAGTGGCACCTCAGGCGAAGACGGGGCGACTCGTGCGCGGAGTTTGGCTTCGTCCGGCGCGAAGCGCGTTCGCGCGAGCGCACGCTCGCTTAGGTCAATCTCCGAGAGCGTGCCGCCCGGAAAAACGTAGGCGTCGGGCACGAAATGGCTGCTCTGGCTCCGGCGCAGCATGAAGAGCTCGAAGCGTGCGCCTGCCGGGCGCGCCAGCATCACGGTTGAGGCTAAACGCATTGGGAACCCTGTTGGTAAGGGGGTCGTTTCAAGTATATGAATACGCGACTTGTTTCCGGGCTTGCCGCCGCCCTTTTCGCGCTCGGCTCCAGCGCGCTCGCTTTCGCGGACGTCACGAGCGTTGCGGCCACGCCTGCACCTACCCCGCCGGCGACGGCAGCACCCCATCCGCTGCCGACCCTGCCGGGCGGCATTGTCAATGACGCCATTAACGCGCTTGGCGGAATCGTGAAAGCCGCATACGGATGGAACGACACCGAATCGCTGGGAACCGTTACCTATTATCGCGGCTACGACATGCAGCTGAAGATGCAGCTCAACCGCTACCGCGCGATTCATTTGCACCGCGGTACGGTGATCAACCCGCGCGGGTATTCGATCCACGAGGGCGACACGGTCGACATCCGCGGCACGCCACAATCGGACGGTTCGCTCAATGCGGATATGATCGTCGTACAGGGCCACTAAGACTCACCTGTCACCGGACTCGCTTTGAGCATGGTTAATCGCTCGTCCGGCGACAGGTTCGCCCGTACATATCGTTCGCCTGATGATAGGCTCGCATGAACTTAGCATCGCGCACTGAAACCGCTCGCATGCGGATCGCACTCGGAAGTGACCAAGCCACGGAACTGACCGCCGCCCTGCAGAGCGATCTCCGGGCGCGCGGTCACGACCTCGTTTTACTGGGAGCACTCGCGCCGGGCGAAGACGATGCGTGGCCTGCCGTGGGACGCCGCGTCGCGGAAAGTGTTGCTTCGAACGAATGCGAGTACGGCGTGGTCTGCTGCTGGTCCGGGACCGGCGTAAGCATCGCCGCGAACAAAGTGGAGGGCGCGCGCGCGGCTCTTTGCGGCGACGGTGAAACCGCGGCGCTGGCGCGCGAATGGAACGATGCCAACGTGCTCGCGCTAAGCCTACGCAATACGCCCGTCTCGGAAGTGAGCGCGATTCTCGACGCGTGGTTTACCACGCAGCCGACGGCCGATCCCAAATATCGCGCCATGATCGCTCAAACCTAGACCAATCCAAAGCCGGCTCCGGTCCGTTCTTATGGGCGAAAGGAGCTTCACGTGCTCAATATCCGTCATATCATGGCTGCGGCTGCGCTTTGCGCGCTCGCGGCGCCTACGGCGGCCGCCGCTTCGGGCATGGCCTCCGCGAACTCGATGATCAAAATGGAACCGTCCCGCTTTTCGGGGCCCGGAGTCTACACCGGTCCGCCGGCGCTCCCCGTTACGCTCTCGATGATCGTAGCCGGCGGAGGCCCGCAGCATTTCGATACGGTGACGCTGCTCAAAGTGCTGGCCGGAAAAAACTTCAACGCCGAAGTCGGCAAACTCACCAAACAGTATGGCAAAACCAAGGTCGGAAATTTTATCACCGTCTTTAATTTCGTCGTCGCCGATGCGCTCAAGATCGTCACGGCTGCCAAAGTGAAACTTCCCTCCAAGCCGTCGCCCGATCCGCGCAACGGTAAGGCTTTGGCCGCCGCCCTTTGGAACGCGGGCGTCATACCGGGAGGATGGAGCGTCGAAGTCATGCTCGATCGCGCGGTCTCGCACCCGATCCATCTTCAAGTCATGAAAGACATCGATGTGAAGTACGGGATCGCAAAAGACGCCGACTATCACGCGATTCTTGCCACGGCGATGCACGATCTCAAAGCCGCGTACATGCTGTAAGGCTTGACAGCAACAAAAAAAAGCCACGCTGCGCGTGGCTTTTTTTATTTACACCGGCGGTAGACTCAGCTCCCGGACTCCGGTACAGAATCCCGCATTACTCTCGAGACAAGGGGGATTATATCAATGTCGGCTCCGCTACACAAGCCACGCTAAAACGAAAGCAAGCGACCAGTTGACGGCATGCGCAGTCCAACAGTACGGGCACATTTTCTTCGTTACAAAAAGTAGGCTGTATGCCAGATAGACGGAGGTACCGGCCGCAAGCAACGCCGCGAGCTCGGTGAGGATGAAAAAGATCCGCGCGTGGGCCAGCCACGTAACCGCCACGACGGCGACGTAGTAGATGATTCCGAAGAGCGCGTTGGGCAGGCCGGCGAAGAGTCTGGCACGCGGCGACTTGACGACGCTCGGCCCTTTGACCTCGCCGTGCTTGGCGCGAATGCTCTTCCGGAGCATGAAAACGGAAGCGTAAAACCCCACGGCGCATAAAAGCGAGACAATGACCCGCAGGAGCATCATATCAAAATTCGGCTCGCCAAGCTAGCCCGCCGCTTCGCGGGCTTGGGGTTGCTGCTGGCTTCGTTCGCTCTTGCGGCGCTGGTCATTCGCTATCAGCCCTACGTCGAACATCATATTCTGCGGCCTATCGGCCCGAAAGTCGCTATACCCTTGGCGACCGTCCTTTTTGCGTTGGTCGCCTCGGCGCCGTTCTCGGTAACCGATGCCCTCGCGATCATGAACGGGGTCGTTTTCGGACGGTTTTGGGGCTCTGTCATCGACGTCGTCGGGATCATCTTTGCGGGCATTATCGGCTATTGGGTCAACCAGCATGCGACGCACCTGCTCGATCTGCACAAGGCGCTCGACAGATTGCCGGGGTGGGTGAAAAAATTCCGCGTCGGCTCGCCGATGTTTCTCATTATGGTGCGCGTTATTCCCGGATTTGGGGGAACCGTAGCAACGGCAACTGCGGCGGCGATGCGCGTGCCGTTATGGATTCACGTGCTGACGATGTCGGCCGTGGCGATTCCCGTTTGCGTTCTTCTCACACTTTTCGGCGATCAGGTGACGACGCTCGTGCACGGGGCCGAAGCACGCGCGCACATGTACATTTTGCATCACCGTCCGCACTGGCATTTCCGCCACCGCCTGCCGCACGTTCCCGCCGGCCCAACGCAATGACGAACGTTCAAACCGTCGACACGCCGCAGGCGCTCGGCGCGCTCTGCGAGCGGCTTGCGCGTTCGCCGCGCGTCGGGATCGATACGGAATTTCATAATGAACGCAGTTACACGGCGCGACTCATGGTGGTGCAGATTGCCTTTGAAGACGGCTTTGCGATTGTCGATCCGCTCGCGCTGCCCGACTTGGCGCCGTTGGTTACGGCCCTCTCCAAACCGACCGTTGTCGGCCACGCGCTCGGCAGCGATCTCAAGATCTTTGCGGAGCGCTTCGGCATCGTGCCGCCCGACGTTTTCGATTGCCAAGTCGCGGCGGCGTTTCTGGGATACGGGCTGTCGATTTCGCTGGCCGATTTGGTGCGCGATCTCCAAGGCGTGCGTTTGAAGAAGCTGCATACGGTCAGCGACTGGTCGAAACGTCCGCTCTCGGCGGGCCAGTTGGAATATCTCATCGAGGACGTCGCGCATCTGCTGGAGATGCAAACGGTGCTGACGCGCCGGCTTCAGGAAAAAAACCGGTACGAGTGGGTGCGCGAGGAATGCCGGCAACTCGCCGACCTCGACCGTTACCGCGTCGACGAGCGCAAACTGTACGCGCGCATTCCGGGCGCGAACCGTCTGAACCGCCGCGAACTGGCGGTTCTTTCCGAATTGGCGCGGCTGCGTGACCGGCTCGCGCGCGAGCGTGACGTTCCGCTGAAATACATCATGCCGGACGACGTGCTCGCCGGACTGGCGACGCTGCGTCCGCACCGTCTCGAAGAGTTCGCGCAGCTGCGCCGTTTCGACGCCGGCGGCCGGCGCGCGCTGGGGCCGGCCATCCTAGACGCCGTCAAAACGGCCGAAGCGCTGCCGGAAGCCGAGCTTCCGCCGCGCATCCACCGGTCGCTGGGCAACGCGCGTGAGACGCTGGTCGCGCTCATGAGCGTCGTGGTCGGCGAAATCGCCCGCGAAAACGAAATTCCGGCGAGCCTGCTGGCGCCGCGCGCGTCGCTGGAACGCGTGGCACGCGACGTGCCCGGCAATCGCGACGCCTTTGCCGCGTCGCTCGCGCTCTCGTCGTGGCGCATGCACCTGGTCGGCGAGCGCTTGTGGCAGCTGCTTTCGGGCGAGGCAGCCATGCGCATCGAAGGCTATGCCGACGGCGATCCGCGAATCCTGTTGCAATCGTGACGTACGCCGGGAGCTTCAATGCCCTCGATACCTTCACTGCCGGCGGGCGTTCTTATTCTTACGCTCGGCTGGCTGCGCTGGAGGACGCCGGCATCGCGAAGCTCACGCAGCTGCCTTTCTCGCTCAAGATCCTGCTCGAGAACCTGCTGCGCTTTGAAGACGGCGTCTCGGTCGAGCGGGCCGACGTCGAAGCGTTGGCACGCTGGCATCCGGGCAAACGCAGCGACCGCGAGATAGCGTTTCGCCCCGCACGCGTACTGCTGCAAGATTTCACCGGCGTTCCTTGCGTCGTCGATCTGGCGGCGATGCGCGACGCGATGGCGGACATGGGCGGCGATCCAAAAGCGATCAATCCGCTGCAGCCGGTCGAACTCGTCATCGACCACTCCGTGCAAGTCGATGCGTTCGGTTCGAGCGGCGCATTCGCGGAAAACGCGCGGCTCGAGTTCGATCGCAATCGCGAGCGGTACGCTTTTCTGAAGTGGGGGCAGGAGTCGCTCGGCGGCTTTCGCGCCGTTCCTCCCGACACCGGAATCGTTCATCAAGTCAATATCGAGTTTTTGGCGCGCGTTGTGTTTGGCGCGGACGGCGACGGGATGGCCTATCCCGATACGGTTGTCGGGACCGATTCGCATACGACGATGGTCAACGGCTTGGGCGTGCTCGCGTGGGGCGTCGGCGGAATCGAAGCCGAAGCCGCGATGCTCGGACAGCCGATCACAATGCTCATACCCGACGTCGTCGGTTTCAAGTTGAACGGAAGTCTTCGGCCCGGCGTAACGGCAACTGATTTGGTGCTGACCGTGACGCAGATGCTGCGTAAGAAGGGCGTCGTTGGAAAGTTCGTCGAGTTTTACGGCCGTGGACTTTCAAATCTTTCCGTCGTCGATCGCACGACGATCGGGAATATGTCGCCGGAATACGGTTCGACGTGCGCCATTTTTCCGGTCGACGCGCAGACCCTGGAATATTTGCGGCTGACCGGGCGCGGCGCCGAACACATCGCGCTGGTCGAAGCCTATGCGAAAGCGCAAGGACTGTTCAGAACCGACGAGACGCCCGATCCGCTCTTCAGCGATACGCTCGAACTCGATTTGGGCACCGTCGAACCGTGCTTGGCCGGACCGCGGCGCCCGCAGGATCGCGTGCCGCTGCACGATGTCAAGCGCACATTCAACGTCGCGCTAGCCGAATGGCAAGCCGCGCGCGACGCCAAGCCTGCGAGCAATGCCGCAAGCATGGAGAGTGAAGGCGGCATAGGCACCGCCGTCGCGGTCGAGCCGAAAACGGAGATTGCCGACGGGTCGGTCGTGATCGCCGCGATCACCAGCTGCACGAATACGAGCAACCCGAATGTGCTTATCGGCGCAGGTTTGCTGGCGCGCAACGCGCTCGCGCGCGGACTCAAAACCAAACCGTGGGTCAAGACATCGTTGGCGCCGGGTTCCAAAGTCGTGACCGAGTACCTGAAAAAATCCGGCCTATCGACATCTTTAGACCGGCTCGGATTTTATTTGGTCGGGTATGGATGCACCACGTGCATCGGCAACAGCGGCCCCCTGCGGCCGGAGATCGCCGAAGCGATCGCCGAGCAAGGTTCGATCGTCGCCGCGGTTCTTTCGGGCAACCGCAATTTCGAAGGCCGCATTCACCCGCAAGTGCACGCGAACTATTTGGCATCGCCGCCGCTGGTCGTTGCGTACGCGCTCGCCGGACGCATGGATATCGATCTCACCACCGAGCCCTTAGGCGCAGACGAATCCGGGACGCCCGTCTATCTGAAAGACATTTGGCCCGACGATTCCGAGATTTCCCGCGTTGTCGCCGAGTCCATCAGCGGCGATCTTTTCCAGGCGAATTACCGTAACGTTTTTGCCGGCGATGCCAACTGGGCGCAGCTCGACGTGCCGGCGGGTGAACGGTACGCTTGGGATCCGAAGTCGGAGTACGTCAAGCGGCCGCCTTATTTTGAGAACATGCCGGCCGGAGCGCCGCCGCTGCGCGAGGTGCGCGGTGCGCGCGTTCTGGTGATGGTCGGCGACAGCGTGACGACCGATCACATTTCGCCGGCCGGAAACATCGCGCGCAACAGTCCGGCCGCAAAGTATTTGGTCGAGCACGGAATCGAACCGCCCGATTTCAATTCTTACGGCGCGCGGCGCGGCAATCACGAGGTGATGGTGCGCGGCACGTTTGCGAACGTGCGCTTGCGCAATATGCTCGTGCCCGGCGTCGAAGGCGGATACACACGCCTGCTCCCGCAGGGCGGCCAAATGTCGATCTACGACGCCGCCATGCAATACAAAGCCGAAAACGTTCCGTTGCTGGTGCTGGCCGGTAAAGAGTACGGTTCGGGATCGTCGCGCGATTGGGCCGCCAAGGGCCCGCATTTGCTGGGCATCAAAGCGGTGCTGGCGGAATCGTTCGAACGTATCCACCGCAGCAACCTCATCGGCATGGGCATCTTGCCGCTCGAGTTCATCGGCGGCGCCGATCGTTTGACGTATGCGCTGACGGGTGAAGAAGTCTACGACGTCACCGGCTATGCCGGCGGTATCACGCCCGGAATGCATCTCGACGTGCACGTCTCCGGACCGCGCGATCGGTCGCTGGATATCAAGGTGCTGCTGCGAATCGACACGCCCAACGAAGCCGAGTATTTCCGCCACGGCGGCGTTCTGCAGTACGTCTTGCGTCAGCTCCGTGCTAAGTGATACGGCGGGACGAGAGCGAGGAGCGATTTACTAGGCGGCTCGAGGCCTTTTCGGATATCGTTATCGGCTTTAGCCTCGCGCAGCTGGGCGCGAATCTGGCGACCGCGAGTCACGCGCCGCAATTTTTTACCAATCCGCTACAGATCATCGCATTTCTCTTCCCCTTTGCGATCATCTGTTCGGTCTGGTTCTTTCATCACCGGCTCTTTTCACAGGCCTTCGTTCCCAAGGCGCTGCCGGTTATTCTGAACTTCGTCTGGCTGGCGATCGTGGTCTTGCTCGTTTTCGCGGCGGAAGCGTACACGGCGAACAGCCGCAATCCGGTCGTCATCCGCGCATATTTTATCTGCTACGCCCTCGTGTATGCGCTGCTTGCAATTCAGAACCTGATAGCCGCGCGTTATGCAAAAGAGCGGGGCGATGCGGAGATGCGCGCCCGCGCCTTGCGCTTCGCGGCGTTTATGTCACTTTGGACGCTCCCGTTTCTGTGGTCTTTGGCCGTCGTGATCTACGTCGCGCCCGGACTCGTATACGGCATTTTGTTATCGATCGGTTTCGCCGTTGCGGGCGTTCTCTCAGGGATATTGAGAAGGGTTTTCGCGAGAACTCAAGAGACGGGGCCAATTCGAACATGAACGAAACGCGCGACGAGACTCAGCAGAGGCTGATCCACCGGCTGGAAGCGTTTTCCGACATCATCATTGGCTTTAGTTTAGCGCAGTTGGCGCTCAGTTTGGCGATTCCGAAGAACGGCGCGGCGGGTTTGCTCGAACATCCGGAGCCCTTGATCGCATTTATCATAACGTTCGCTCTGGTCTGCAGTATGTGGTGGGCGCACCACAAGCTCTTCGTGCATTTCTTCGTGCCGGTTCCGGTCATGGTGATTCTGAACTTCATCACGCTGGCCGGCGTCAGCTTTGCCGTCTACAGCGTGCAATTGATGCTGCACGTGTCGCCCGCCGCGCCTCCGGGCCGGAAGCCGGTTTCCGGACATTCCTCGATCGACTTTGCCTTCTATCTTTCGTCGCTGGCCGTCGTGTACGGGTTGCTGGCGGTACAGTTTTTCTACGGATGGCGGGTTCGGCGCAAGCTTTTGCCGGTCAAAGTAGCGTACGACGGGCTGCGATCGGTCATGGTGCTGGGAAGTGTGGCCGTCGCCAGCGGAATCATCGTCGTTTTGACGCTACGCTATGGGTTAAGAACCGCCGGTTTGCAGTACTTTAGCTACGCCGTGATCGTCTTTGCAATCGCATTGCGGCTGCTTTTTCGCCATCTGGAAAAACGGCAGACTATACCAGCGCACGCCGCAGATCGGCCAGCACCGTAGCCAGATAGGCCGCAAAGCGCGCGGCCGAAGCGCCGTCAATAACGCGATGGTCGTACGAAAGCGAAAGCGGCTGAATTAAGCGCGGAACGAACTGCTCGCCGTCCCACACCGGGCGAATGGCGGCACGGCAAGCTCCGAGGATCGCGACTTCGGGCGCGTTGATGATGGGCGTGAAATAGGTCCCACCGATGCTGCCCAGGCTCGAGATCGTAAACGTGCCGCCTTGCATCTCCGCGAGCGTAAGTTTGCCGTCGCGCGCTTTTGATGCGAGCTCCGACGTCTCTTTGGCGAGGTCGGCGATGCCCTTGCGGTCCGCTTCCTTAATAACCGGCACCATCAGACCGCCCGGCGTATCGGCCGCGAATCCGATGTTGTAATACTTTTTGTAGATCAGTTCGTCGCCGTCGAGCGAGCTGTTAAAGTCGGGAAATTCCTTGAGCGCGGCCACGGCGGCTTTGATGAGAAACGCAAGCATCGTCACTTTGATGCCGCGTTTTCCGAACTCGGCGTTGAGTTCTTTGCGGAACTCTTCCAGATCGGTCACGTCGGCGTCTTCGTCCTGAGTGACGTGCGGAATGGTCACCCAATTGCGGTGCAGATTCGGGCCCGATATTTTTTTGATGCGGGAGAGCGGTTTGCGTTCGACCGGCCCGAATTGCGCGAAGTCGATCTTCGGCATCGGTGCGACGGTAAAACCCGAGCCGGCGCCGGCGGTGGGAGAAGGGCCTCCGCGGACGACGCTTTTCACGAAGCTTTGCACGTCTTCGCGGGTGACGCGGCCGTTGGGTCCGCTGGGTTCGACCGCGTGCAAATCCACGCCGAGTTCGCGCGCAAAACGGCGAATCGACGGGCTAGCGTGCACGACGCCGTTCGCGCCGCCGGTGCGAACCGCCGGCTCCGCCGCGACGGGGCTGGGTTTAGCGGGCGGCGGTTCCGGGCTTGCTGCGGGCGCTTTGCGCGATCCGCCGTTCGAACTTGGCGACGATTCGGATTTGGCCGCTTCAGGCTTGGGCGCGGGCGCCTCGGCTTGCGCGGACTCCAGCGTGGCAATGACGGACCCTTTGGAGACTTTGTCGCCGACTTTGACGCGCACGTCTTTGAGCACGCCGTCAACCGATGCCGGCACTTCCATCGCGGCCTTTTCGGATTCCAGGGTGATCAGCGAGTCGTTCTTCTTGACCGTGTCGCCCGGTTTGACCAAGACTTCAATGACCGGAATATCCTTGAAGTCGCCGATGTCGGGGACGGTAATCTCAATCACACGGTCACCGGATTGGGTTTTTCGGGATTGAGCCCGTACTTTTTGATCGCCGCCGATACGACCGACGGTTTAATTTTTCCATCGTCGGCCAGCGCTTTGAGCGCTGCTACCGCCACGTAATAGCGGTTCACTTCGAAGAACTCACGCAGTTTGCTGCGCAGGTCGCTCCGCCCGAAGCCGTCGGTGCCAAGTGTGACGTAGCGCCGGTTTTGCTGCGAACCCGCAACGTAAGGCCGGATATGATCGGCAAACGTGCGGACGTAATCGGTCGATGCGATCGCGGGCCCTTCGTGCCCGTTCAAACACTGCTCCACGTAGGATTGGCGCGGCTTCTCTTCGGGATGCGTCAAGTTCCAGCGTTCCGCATCGATGCCGTCGCGACGCAGTTCGTTGAAACTGGTGACGCTCCACACGTCGGAGCCGACGCCGAAGTCATCGGCCAGCAGTTGCGCGGCGGCTTCGACCTCGCGCAAGATCGCGCCCGACCCCAAGAGTTGGACGCGTCCGTTCTTTCCCGCTGGGCCTTCCCGCAGCAGATACATGCCGCGTAAAATACCTTGCTCGACGCCTTTGGGCATCTCGGGATGATGATAATTTTCGTTCATCACCGTGATGTAGTAATAGATGTCTTCCTGATCGTGCAGCATCCGCCGCAGTCCATCCTGGATGATAACCGCCAGCTCGTAACCGTAGGTGGGATCGTAGGAGACGCAGTTCGGAATGAACGAAGCGAAGACTTGGCTATGTCCGTCTTCGTGTTGCAGACCTTCGCCGTTGAGGGTTGTGCGGCCGGACGTTCCACCGATCAGAAAACCGCGCGTGCGTGAGTCTGCGGCCGCCCATGCGAGATCGCCGACGCGCTGGAAACCGAACATCGAATAGAAAATGTAGAACGGAATCATCTGGACGCCGTAGGTCGAGTACGACGTTCCCGCTGCAATCCACGATGAGATCGCACCGGCCTCGTTGATGCCTTCCTGAAGAATCTGTCCTTGTTTGTCCTCGCGGTACCACATGAGTTGATCGGCATCTTGGGGATGGTAGAGCTGGCCGACCGACGAGTAGATGCCGAGTTGGCGGAACATGCCTTCCATGCCGAAGGTGCGCGATTCGTCGGCGACGATTGGAACCAGCCGCGGTCCGAGCTTCTTGTCTTTAATCAGCGTGCTCAAAATGCGCACGAACGCCATCGTGGTCGAAATCTCGCGGTCGCCCGTGCTTTTCAGCTGGGCGTCAAACGCGGAGAGCGGCGGCACATCGAGCGCTTCGGCTTTCGCGCGGCGTGACGGAATATATCCGCGCCGCTTCACGAGGTCGCGCAGATACTGCATCTCGGGCGTGTTATCGGCCGGCCGGAAAAACGGCAACTGTTCGACCTGATCGTCGGGAATCGGCAAGTGGAAACGATCGCGGAATGCGCGCATCGATTCGACTTTCATTTTCTTGGCCTGGTGCGCAATATTCTGGGCTTCACCCGAAACGCCCATGCCGTAGCCTTTAATGGTTTTTGCCAGAATGACGGTCGGCTGACCCGTGTGTTTGACGGCCGCCGCATACGCGGCGTACACTTTGCGCGGATCGTGGCCGCCGCGCTGCAGCATCCAGATGTCGTCGTCGCTCATGTGCGCGACGAGCTCGGCCGTTTCGGGATAGCGCGCAAAAAATTTATCGCGCACGTAGCGCCCGTTGTTGGCCTTGAATGTCTGATAGTCACCGTCAACGCACTCGGTCATCACTTGGATGAGTTTTCCGCTGTCGTCGCGCTCCAGCAGCGGATCCCAGTTGCTGCCCCAGATGACCTTGATGACGTTCCAGCCGGCGCCTTTGAAATCGGTCTCGAGCTCTTGGATGATCTTGCCGTTGCCGCGCACGGGCCCGTCGAGCCGCTGCAGATTGCAGTTGACCACCCAGATGAGGTTGTCGAGCTTTTCTCGCGCGGCGACGGCGATCGCGCCCAGCGATTCGGGCTCGTCCATCTCGCCGTCGCCCAGGAACGCCCAGACTTTGCGATCGCCCGCGTCGATGATTCCGCGATCGTGCATGTACCGCATGAATCGCGCTTGATAGATGGACATGATGGGACCCAGTCCCATGGAAACTGTCGGGAACTGCCAGAAGTCCGGCATCAGCCACGGATGCGGATACGACGACAAACCTTTGCCGTCGACTTCGCGCCGAAAGTTTTCGAGTTGTTCGGCGGTAATGCGTCCTTCCATGAAAGCGCGCGCGTAAAAACCGGGCGCGGAGTGTCCCTGGAAGAAGACGAGGTCGCCGCCGGTTTGGTCCGACGGCGCACGGAAGAAATAATTGAAGCCGACGTCGTACAGCGTGGCCGCCGAAGCGAAGCTTGCCACGTGGCCGCCCAGCTCCGAAGATTCTTTGTTCGCTCGCGCGACCATGGCCATCGCGTTCCAGCGCACGTAGTGGCGGATGCGCGTTTCGAGCTCGTCGTTCCCCGGCATCGGTTCTTGCTCTGATGTCGGTATCGTGTTGATGTAAGGCGTCGAGAGCCCGAGCGAGACGTGGGCGCCCCCGCGCTGCGCGGCCTCGACGATCGCGCCGATCAACTCTTGGGCGCGCGCCGGTCCCTCATGTTCGATCACGCCTTCGATCGCGTCGACCCACTCGCGGGTTTCTTCCAAATCGGGCTGCGCGGATAAAGCTGCCGGAGCAGCCTGATCCTCCGCCGTTGTACTCATAGGGCCGCCTTCACCTCATAGCGGGCCTCTCCCCTTCGCTCCTCGCGGATGAAAATAGCGATGGCGCCCAAAACGAGCAAGCCTCCGGCGACCGCGATCGCGCTCAGCCGTTCGCCGAAGATTGCGAGCGCCAGCAACGCGGCGACGATCGGTTCGACCAGCGTCGTGAACGCGACCGCGCTTGCGCTGAACCAGCGCAGCGCCGAGTTCATGGCCGTGTGGCCCAGCAGCTGCGAGATCAGCGCCATCGCCAGGATGCCGCCCCAGGCGGCGGTGTCGTTCAAACGCGGCGGCGGCTGATGAGCCCCCACGCAAGCGACGATCAGCACGACCGCGGCCCAGGTGTACGTTTGCGTCACAATCGCGCGCGTTCCGAACGACGCGCGAATCTCGCGTATAAGAATGAAGTAGGCCGCGATCCCGATCGCACCGGCTGCCGCGAGCGCAGCTCCCAAAATGGCGTGCCCGGAAACCGGGGGCGCGGCGATGCTAAAACCGGTGACCATGACGAGCCCAACGGCGCCCACCGCAAAACTCAAAAAGGCGAGCGCTGAAAGCCGCAGTCCGCGCGCCAGCGCGTCGTAGGCTGCCGTCCAAATGGGAGTCGTTGCGACGAGCAACGTCGAGATCGCGACGCTCGTGTATTGCAGCGACCAGATCCACGCGGCGAAATGAATCGCGAGCGCGAGCCCGGCGAGCGCGAAGATGAGACGGTCGCGGCGCGAGAGCGCGGTGCGTTCCCGGGGGCTGCGAATGGCGGCCAGCGCAAGCAGCGCGACCGCCGCGATCGTCAGGCGTGACGCCGATACCGCAAGCGGGCCGGCGCCGCTGAGCGCGAAGCGCGCAAAAATCGCGGCCGACCCGACGGCGATTTGCGCCACGACCAGCACAAGATATGGGCGAAGGCTTGCTTCGGAGAGCGCTGAAGGCTTTGTCATGCGGCGATTCTTTATTGTGCTCTTGGGCCTCGCGATCATGGCGATGGTGATCTTCAGATTTTGGCACCCGGCGACTTTTGGGACAGGCATTGGGCTTTCCGCGACGCCTGCGACTCCGGGCGGACAATGGTTCTCGGCCGATACGCCACGCGCCGGCGCACTTTTACACAGGGGCGACTTGGTAGACCTCGGCAGCCTTTCGAATCTGCAGCGCTACCGGCTGCGATCGGCGCCATATGGCTATCAGATTCCCGTTCGCGTCCGGCGCGGCGGCGGGGAGCTATCGCTTCGTCTCACGGCAAAATTCCCACCGCAAATTCCGGTCGACTGGATCGAGATCCTGACCGACTTCATATGGATCGGGTTGGCTACGATTATTGCGGCACGCAAACCCAATGCGATGACCGTTTCATTCTTGGCTTTTACAGCGTTTCTCTTGCCTTATGGTCCGCTCTTAACGTTTTTCGGCTTCTTGAACGACGCCGCGTTTACGGTGGCCGCGTATGTCATACCGCCGCTGATCGCAACGTTTCCAAATTTCTTTCTCGCGGCTTTTGCAGTTCGCTTTCCGTCCGGTCTGACAAAGCCTTGGCGGCGTTCTGTTTCCATCGCAATCTACGCGGCCATGGCGATCGTGCTCATTTCGGACGCGATCCTGCTGCCGCAGCTTACCGCGAGTTGGGATTGGTACAACGAACTAGCCCTCGCTGAAATATGGGTAATGGCCGCAGGCGTTTTTGCCATTGCGATCGCGTCGTACGTTCAAGCGACGGGCGCAGAGCGGCCTCGCATCGGCCTCGTGCTGGCGGGGTTAACCATTTCGATCGGCGCGACGACCTTATTCGATACCTATACTATTGTGCTGCCCAATGTCACGACCAACACTATTGTCGACATTTTGCGAATCGTGAGCCTAGCTCTGCCTCTCTCCGTGGCCTATGCCGTATTGCGCTACCGCGTCATAGACATCGGATTTGCATTGAACCGCACGGCGGCCTACGGCATAACCTCGGTCGTGCTCATTGCGATGTTCGCTGCGCTGGAGTGGGCTGCGGAGCGCTTCATCACCACGACCAACCATATCGAAAGCGCGCTCATCGATCTAGCGATCGTGATGATCGTGGTTTTTTCGTTCAGGTTCGTACATTTGCGAGTCGACCGCGCGGTGGACAACTTGCTTTTCCGCAAGCGGCATGAGGACGAAGCGGCACTCCACCGATTCGAGGAGAACGCGCACTTCTACACCGACGCCGCCGCTTTGCTGCGCGATGCACTCGAGGTTGTGAAGAAGCGCTGTGAAGTGCGAAAGGCCGCGATCTACCTTCGTTCAGCTGGCGGTCTCGAGCCGGCTGTATCTTCGTTTAACGATGCTCCGCCGGTCGATATGAACGACGCAGCTTTAGTGGACGTTCGTGCCCATCGTGCGGTGATCGATTTGACCGAGATGCACACACGCGTGCCCGGCATCCGTTTGTACCCGATGCTGGTGGCTGCCGACCTCGCAGGTTTCTTGACGATCGGAGAGCGCGAAGGCTTCGAAGAGATGCCGGCGGATATTGACCGCGCGCTGACCGCGCTCGTCACCTCGCTGGCGCACTCACTGCACGCGCTCCAGCACGCCCAGAAAGAGGCAGAGATCGCCGTCTTGCGCGATCAACTAGCGGCGCTGTCGCTCAAAGGGATCCAAGCGCAGTTCGGGTAGTCGTACCGTCCGCGGGAGCCTTTGAGCTGAGAGGGCAGGTTGCCGACCGCCGTCACCTGATGCGGGTAATGCCGCCGTAGGGAGGAGATTCATGAAAGTTTACGCCGCCGGATCCGATCCGTCGATTCGCGTGCCGATGCGCGAGATCGCACTCACCAATGGCGAATCGCACGTCGTGTACGATACAAGCGGTCCGTACACCGATACTGACGCCGCGATCGACATCCGGCGCGGACTGCAAGCGCTGCGTTCGAAATGGATCGAATCGCGCGCCGATACGGAAGAGCTGGAAAAGCCGAGCTCGCTTTATCGCCGTGGCCGCGAAGCGATGCCCGAACTCGAAAACATTCGATTTGAGGGCGCGCGCAAACCGCGCCGCGCTAAACCGGGCGCTAACGTGTCGCAGATGCACTACGCGCGCAAAGGGATCGTGACTCCGGAGATGGAGTTCATCGCGATCCGCGAGAACTGCGAGCCTGAGTTCGTGCGCGCCGAAGTCGCGCGCGGCCGGGCGATCATTCCTTCGAACATCAATCATCCCGAAAGCGAGCCGATGATCATCGGCCGGAATTTTCTGGTGAAGATCAACGCGAACATCGGCAATTCGGCGGTGGCCTCGACGATCGAAGAGGAAGTCGAAAAGATGACGTGGGCGACGCGCTGGGGCGCGGATACCGTCATGGATCTGTCGACCGGCAAAAACATCCACGAAACGCGCGAATGGATTCTGCGCAATTCTCCGGTTCCGATCGGCACGGTTCCGATCTATCAGGCGCTCGAAAAGGTCAACGGCAAGGCGGAAGATCTCACGTGGGAACTCTACCGGGATACGCTGATCGAGCAGGCGGAGCAGGGCGTTGACTACTTTACGATCCATGCCGGCGTGCTGTTGCGCTACATTCCGCTTACCGCTTCACGCGTAACCGGAATCGTTTCGCGGGGCGGGTCGATCCTTGCCAAGTGGTGTTTGTCTCACCACCAGGAGAACTTTCTCTACACGCACTTCGAAGAGATCTGTGAAGTCATGAAGGCGTACGACGTTGCCTTCTCCCTGGGTGACGGTCTGCGTCCCGGCTGTCTGGCCGACGCCAACGACGCGGCGCAGTTTGCCGAATTGGAGACGCTCGGCGAGTTAACCGATATCGCTTGGAAGCACGACGTGCAAGTGATGATCGAAGGCCCGGGGCACGTGCCGATGGATCTCATTAAAGAAAACATGGAAAGGGAGCTCGCCGTCTGCAAGGAGGCGCCGTTTTACACGCTCGGGCCGCTGGTCACCGATATCGCTCCCGGCTACGATCACATCACGAGCGCGATTGGGGCAGCGATGATCGGCTGGTTCGGGACTGCGATGCTCTGCTACGTGACGCCCAAAGAACATCTGGGACTGCCGAACAAAAAAGACGTCAAGGACGGCGTGATCGCCTATAAGATCGCGGCGCATGCGGCTGACGTCGCCAAAGGCCATAAACTCGCTCGCCACTGGGACGACGTGCTCAGCAAAGCCCGGTTCGAGTTCCGTTGGAAGGATCAGTTCGAGCTCTCGCTCGATCCGGAGACCGCGCGCGACTTCCACGACGAGACCCTTCCGGCAGAGGGTGCGAAGATCGCCCATTTCTGCTCGATGTGCGGCCCGCATTTCTGTTCGATGAAGATAACGCAAGAAGTTCGGGAATATGCCGAGCATGGCATGGCCGAAAAAGCGAAAGAGTTCACCGAAAAAGGCGCCGAGATCTACATCGAAGTCTGAAGCTGCGAGCCGCTCGTTTCTCCAGCGCTTCGGGACGCTGGGCCCGGGCCTGATTACCGGCGCCTCCGACGACGACCCGTCGGGCATTTCGACGTATTCCGTTGCCGGCGCGACGACCGGGCTCTCGATGCTGTGGCTGGCATTCATCACGACTCCGATGATGGCGGTCATCCAGGGCATGTGCGCGCGCATCGGGATGGTGACGGGCGAAGGTCTGGCAGCGAACATACGCAAGTCGATTCCACTTCCGCTGGCATACGTCGTGGCTGCCGCGGTCATTATTGCCAATACGTTTAATGCGGGCGCCGATTTCGCCGGCATGTCGGCGTCGGCAAACCTGGTCGTGCCGGAGATCCCGGTGCTGGTGTGGGTGACGTTTTTCGGCGCGTTGCTTTTGGTGACAATTTTCTTCTGTTCGTACCGCGTGATTGCGTCGACGTTCAAATGGCTGACGATCTCACTCTTCTCTTACGCGGTCACGGCCTTTTGGATCAAGCCGGATTGGGGCGTGGTCTTAAGGGCCTTTGTGACGCCGCATATTCAGTTCAGCCGTGACTGGGTTACAACGATGGTCGGCGTGCTCGGCACCACGATTACGCCTTATCTTTTCTTTTGGCAGTCTTCGCTGGAAGTAGAAGAAGAGAAGAGCATGGGCCGCACAACTTTAGCGGAGCGGCGCGGCGCCACCGAGGCCGAGATCACGGATTCGCATTTCGATGTGAATACCGGCATGATTTTCTCGAACGCGATCATGGCGTTCATTATCATCACGACCGCGCTGACGTTGTACGTGCACCACAAGACGCACATCGCTACCGCGCAGGACGCGGCCGAAGCGCTCAAACCTTTGGTCGGGCATTTTGCGTCACTGCTCTTCACACTCGGGATCGTCGGCACAGGATTACTCGCCATCCCCGCGCTGGTCGGTTCTTCGGCATACGTCGTAGCGGAAATGTTCAAGTTCAGACGCGGCGGAATGAACGAACCGCCCAGCCGCGCCAAGCGCTTTTACGGCGTCTTTGCGGCGGGCTTGCTCATCGGCGTGGCCATGTGCTTCGTGCGCGTCGATCCGATCCGAGCACTCTACTATGCAGCCGTCCTCAACGGCGTGATCTCCGTGCCGCTGATTTTCATCGTCGTCCGCATTGCGAGCAATTCAGGCATCATGGGGAAGTGGAGCAGCTCTCTCTTGGCAAAGGGATGGGCATGGCTTGCCTTCATTTTGATGGGCGGCGCGGCCGTTGCCATGTTCGTACTCTAAGATGAAACCGTGCGCCGTTCTCTTCGATCGCGACGGAACGCTGATTGAAAACGTCCCGTATAACGGAGATCCGGAAGCCGTGCGGCCGTTTCCCGGAGCGCGTGAAGCGCTCGAAAAACTCCGCGCGCGCGAGATTCCCCTTGGCGTGATTTCCAATCAGAGCGGCATCAGCCGCGGATTTTTTACGCGCGAGCAGGCCGAATCGGTGAACCGGCGCGTGGAAGAGTTGCTCGGTCCGTTCGACGTCTGGCTCTACTGCCCGCACCAGCCCAACGACCAGTGCGAATGCCGCAAGCCTAAACCGAAGTTGATCTTAGATGCGGCGCGTGCGCTGGGCGTGGATCCGGCATGTTGTGTGATGGTGGGGGATTTACCGAGCGACTTGGAGGCGGCGCGCAATGCCGGCGCTCAGCCCATTGCGATCGATGCGAATTGCTCGCTCGTTCAGGCTATCGACGTCATCCTTCGACAGGCTCAGGATGACAATCTGAGCCAGGATGACAGTCTCATTAGTTAGTGGCGGGGCGCCGACCAGTACTGCACGTCGGGCGAGCCGTAGGTGACTTGGACTTTTGCCACCGCGGGCACGGCTTGCGCGTGCAGGTCGTTCTTGACGCGCTTCCACGCGCTCATCACCTTGACGACGTAATGCTGCGTCTCGTAGTAGGGCGGAATGCCGCCGAAATCCGAAACGGCTTTGGGACCGGCGTTGTAAGCTGCGAACGCCAGCGAATAGCGATGCGGACTGTTGTGATACTTAGCGAGCAAGCCGCCCAGATAATGTGCGGACCCCTGTAAATTCTGATACGGGTCGTGCGGATTGACGTGGAGCGTTCGCGCCGTTCCCGGCATTAACTGTCCGAGTCCGATCGCGCCGGCGTACGACCTCGCATGCGTGCGCCAAGCCGATTCGACGCTGACCAGGGCGACGAGAATGTTTGCATCCACGCGCCAGCGGATCGAATTCTGCAGCACGTGCTTGGCGAGATTCGAACTCTGCCAGGCGGGAAGATGCGGGTTGATCTTGCGCAGGACGCGCGCGTAGGCGCCGACCGCGGCGGGGTTTCCCGGGACCATCGCGGTCGCGGCGCAAGCAGTCAGTGTTCCGACCCGGGCTAGGCACAAAGCCAAAATCGACCCGGCCATAACGGCGGTGAATCTGCGCATATCTCTCCAATACGTATGAAGGGTGCCTCAACCTCTCGCGCAGGACCCCCCTGCTAGCAAATCCTTACAATAACCGAACATGGCCCCTCGTGAGCCGCCGCGCTTGGTTGTATGTGATCGCCCTGTTTTTCGTCGTGATGTGCGGGATGATCGCTTTCAGCGAGTGGTGGGCCTACAATAAGAACGTTCCATATTACGAGCACGTAGGGAAAACCCACGCAACGCACTAAAGCGCGGCTCATGTTGCGACGCATTCCGTCTCTCGCTATTTTTGCGTTTTTTGCGCTGATTTTCGCGCCCCAAGCCGCGGGCGCGCAGGCGACCCCGACGCCGGCTCCGCGTCCGGGCGCGACGGGCGAACCGACCAAACCGCTGGCTCCCACTCCCGCGCCGAGCCCAACGCCGACGCCGGGTCCGCCCTTTTCCAACATGAACTGGCGCGAAATCGGTCCGGCTCTTCCCGGCGGACGCGTCGCAGCGGTCGCCGGATCGGCGCGCGACGCCAATTTGTACTATCTCGGAGCAGCGGGCGGCGGAGTATGGAAATCCACCGACGGCGCCGAGACATGGCAGCCTGTTTTCGACAAGCAAAAAGTTTCGGCGATCGGCGCGGTCGCGATCGATCCGGCCAACGACGACGTCGTCTGGGTCGGCACGGGCGAATCGAATCCGCGCAACGACGTGAGCTACGGCGACGGCGTCTACAAATCCACCAACGGCGGCAAGACGTGGACCAACGTGGGCCTGATGCAGACCCGCCATATCTCGCGTATCCTGATCGATCCGCGCGATCCGAACCACGTGATCGTGGGCGCGCTGGGCGACGTCTTCGGTCCTAATGAGAATCGCGGCGTCTACGTCACCGATGACGGCGGCAAGACGTGGAGCAAAACGCTCTACGTCAGCGACCAAAGCGGCGTCTCCGACATGGCCATGGACGTGCAGCATCCCAACGTCGTGTACGCGGGTATGTGGCATTTTTTACGTCAGCCTTGGACGTTTACGAGCGGCGGTCCCGATGACGGGCTTTACCGCTCCGCCGACGGCGGGCGCACGTGGACAAAACTGACGGGATCGGCCAAAGGCCTGCCCACCGGCTTCACGGGCCGTATTGGATTAGCCGTGGCGCCAAGCGACGGCAATCGCGTTTATGCGATCATCGAATCCGGCGACGGTATTCTCTGGCGATCGGATGATGCCGGTTCGACCTGGACGATGGTCAGCAACGACACGCTGGTTGACCAGCGGCCGTTTTATTTCACGCATCTTATCGTCGATCCGAAGAACGCCGATAAGGTGTACGCAATTTCGGAGATGCTGGCCGTCTCGACCGACGGCGGTAAGAAATTCACCGAAACGGCGCAGCAGGTCCACGTAGACTATCACGCCGCCTGGATCGCGCCGGACAATCCAAACCGCATGATCATCGGCGCGGACGGCGGAATCGCGCGCACCGTTGACGGCGGCGACAACTGGTTCTTCGATCGCAACATTCCCATCGGTCAGGTCTACCACATCGGCATGTCCAACGAGAACCCGTACTGGGTGTGCGGCGGCTGGCAAGATAACAACGGTTGGTGCGGACCTTCGAATTCGCTCGACTCGTCGGGCATACTCAATAAATATTGGGTAGCGGCGGTGGGCGGCGACGGCGAATGGGTCGTGCCCGATCCTGCCGATCCGAATTGGCTGTGGGGCGACTCGGAAAACGGCGTGCTGACCGTCTACAACAAGGTGACCAAAGACACGATTCTCGCGATGTCTTACATCCAAGATTCGATCGAGAGCTACGATCTTGCAAAGAGCAAGTTCAGGTTCAACTGGGATTCACCGATTGCGTTCGCGCCGTGGAATCCGCACGTCGCTTGGTTCGGTGGAAACGTGCTGTTCCAGAGCACCGATCGCGGACGGCATTGGACGATCATCAGCCCCGATCTTACACTGAACGACAAATCGCACCAACAGCCTTCCGGCGGTCCGCTCGTGCACGACGTCTCGGGTGCGGAGTATTCGGACAACCTTATTTATATTGAAGGCTCGACGCGTCACAAGGGCGAGATTTGGGTCGGGACCGATGACGGACTCGTGCAAATGACGCTCGACGGAGGCAAGACCTGGCACAACGTTACGCCGCCGGGCGTGCCGCCCTACGGCCGCGTCGAAACGACCGCGCCGTCGACGCTGCACGATGGAACCGTTTTCGTGAACATCGACCGTCACAAGTCGGGAGATTTCAAGCCGTATCTGTTCATGTCGAACGATTTCGGCAAGACGTGGACGTCGATCGTGAGCAATTTGCCCGCCGATCAATACATCCGGTCGGTACGGCAGGATATTCACGACGCCAACATTCTCTACGCCGGAACGGAGAACGGCCTTTGGATCTCCTTTGACTCCGGCAAGAGCTGGCAAGACTTCCGCAATAATATTCCGGCCGTCTCGGTGCGCGAGATTCGCTTCCAGCCGCAGTTCGACGATCTGGTGATCGCGACGCATGGCCGTTCGATCTACGTCATGGACGACATGCGCATCATTCAGCAGTTGCAAAAAGCCATCGCGCAAGGTGCCCTGGTCATCGGGCCGCGGACCGCCTACCAGTACACGCTGCACTCCGATGACGAAGGCACCTACACCGACTACGCCGGCCAAAACCCGCCGTACGGAGCGGTGACGTATTTTTATCAGAAGGCGCCCGGAAAGACCGCGCCGGTGATTCAGATCCTGAATTCGTCGGGTCAGGTGATCCGCACGATACAAGGGTCGCGCAAGACCAACACCGGCAGAGAGATTCCGCGAGTGACCAATAAAGTGGGGATCAACCGTTACGTCTGGGATTTCCAGATCGACGGTCCGGTGAAATGGACCGGAGCGGCCAAGATAGCGTATCAAGGTCCGGATGAAGGTGCGTACGTGCCGCCGGGACGTTATGCGGTGCGCATGACCGTTGGCGGCAAGACATTTACGGAGCCGTTTACGATTAAACCCGATCCGAAATCAGCCTTTACGCAAGCCGACTACGAACGCAGCTACGCGTTCGTCAAAAAATACTACCGTGAGTATTCGGTCGTGGATACGATGCTCAACACGCTCGATTCGGTGAAGGCGCAGCTCGACGCGGCCGCTGCCGACCCGAAGGCTAAAGCAGATGCTTCGCTTCAACAGCAAATCGCGGCGGCCGTAGCTGCGCGCGACACGGTCTTCCACCAATTGACCGCGGACTACCACAACGACGAAGATTCCATCCAGCGCCCGGGCGCATTGCGCGAAGACATCCAAAGCATGGGATTCTTTGGATTCGGCCTCATTACGCCGGCGATTACGAACTTCGGTCAGCGCGTGGATACCGAGTACGCGTCTGGCGTCACCAACTACAACGCATTTGCGCGTACGACCATTCCGGCCTTGAACGCCGCGCTGACCAAAGCGGGCTTAAAGGCCATCACAGGAGCCGCGCCGGTTGCGGCCGGCATGTAATCTAGGGAGCTAACATGGGTATGCCTCGTCTTCTTGCAATTATATTTGCGCTGTCTTTCGCGCAGCTCGCCGTCGCGCAAGGCGCGGCGGATCCCGCGTACGCGCACCTGAGATGGCGGTCGGTCGGACCTGCCGTTTCGGGCGGACGCGTGCCTGCGGTCGCCGGAACGGCCGCGAATGTCAATCTCTATTACATCGGCTCCGCGGGGGGCGGCGTTTGGAAGACGGAAAACGGCGGCGCGACGTGGACGCCGGTCTTCGAGAAGCAACCGGTCTCCGCGATCGGCGCTGTGACGATCGACCCGACCAACGAAAATACCGTTTGGGTCGGGACCGGAGAATCGAATCCGCGCAATGACGTGAGTTATGGCGACGGCGTCTATAAGTCGACCGATGGCGGTAAGACGTGGACGAACGTCGGGCTGCGCGACACGCGGCACATCTCGCGAATCGTTGTCGATCCGGGCAATCCCAATCACGTCATTGTCGGCGCGAGCGGCGATCCGTTCCGTGACAGCACCGAACGCGGCGTCTTCGTCACCAACGACGGCGGGCAAACCTGGACGAAAACCCTCTACGTTGGCCCGCAGACCGGCGCATCGGAAATCGCGATGGATCCAAATCATCCGGCGGTGCTTTATGCCGGCATGTGGCAGTTCCGGCGCCTGCCGTGGACGTTCCACAGCGGCGGCCCGCAAGACGGCCTCTATAAATCGACCGACGGCGGCATGACCTGGACGCAGCTGACCGGCAACGGTTTGCCGACAGGCGAGATGGGACGCATCGCGGTGGCCGTCGCTCCAAATAACAGTAATCGGGTCTACGCCGTCATAGAAGCCAAGGGCGGCATCCTGTGGCGCAGCGACGACGCCGGTGCTACCTGGGAGATGGTCAGCGACGACACGCTGGTCGATCAGCGCCCGTTTTATTTCACGCATATCAACATCGATCCAAGCAATGCCAATCACGTGTATGCCGTTTCGGAGCAGCTCGCCGAAAGTCGCGACGGGGGCCGGCGTTTCCGCACGATTGCCAACCCGGTTCACGTGGATTACCACGCGATGTGGATCGCACCCGACAACGCCAACCGCATGATCGTCGGTGAGGACGGCGGCTACGCACTCACCGTTGACGGCGGCCGCAACTGGTCGTTCTCGCGCAACATACCGATCGGGCAAGTCTATCACGTGGGGCTTTCGAACGAAAATCCGTACTGGGTCTGTGCGCCGCTGCAAGATAACAACGCTTTTTGCGGGCCGTCGAATTCGCGCAACCGTTCGGGCATCTTGGATGACGACTGGCTCAACGTCGTCGGCGGTGACGGCATGTGGGCGGTTCCCGACCCCGGGGACGGCAACTACATCATGGCCGATTCGCAGACGGGAAACATCAACGCGTACAGCAAGAAGCTGCAATCGGGGCGCGGCGTTAGTCCGTACTTCGATTTCGATCGTAACTCGTTCAATCTCGCCAACCGCAAATACCGGTTCAACTGGGATTCGCCGATCGCGTTCGCCCCTTGGAACAGCAAGCTCTTGTGGCTGGGCGGCGACGTCGTCTTCCAGTCGAGCGATCGCGGCGTCCATTGGACGCCCATCAGTCCGGATTTGACGCGCAACATCAAGGCGCACCAGATTCCGGCGGGAGGGCCGCTCGCAACCGACGTTTCGAGCGCGGAGTTCTCCGACAACATCCTGTACATCGAAGGCTCGCGTCTGCACGCCGGCGAGATCTGGGTCGGCACCGACGACGGGCTTGTGCAGGTGACGCGCGACGGCGGCAAACATTGGCGTAACGTCACGCCTTCGGGACCGCCGGAGTTAGCGCGCGTTGAGACCGTAGCGCCCTCGCCGATCGTAGCGGGCACGGCATATGCGATTTTTGACGATCACCGCGACGGCAATTACGCGCCGTACCTTTACGTGACGCGCAACTACGGGAGCACGTGGACGAAGATCGTCAACGGACTGCCCGCCGATCAGTACGTTCGCACCGTGCGTCCGGACGGCCGCAACCGCAATCTCGTTTTTGCGGGCACCGAAAACGGGCTGTGGGTTTCTTACGACGGCGGCGGCCACTGGAGCGACTTCAAACTGAACGTTCCAACCGTTTCGGTGCGCGATATTCGCGAGCAGTCGAACTTCAACGACTTGGCGATCGCGACGCACGGGCGCGCGCTGTGGATATTCGACGACTTGACCTCGCTGCAGCAGCTTCCGCAAGCGCAAGGCCGCGGTGCGATGCTCTTTAAGCCGCGCACCGCTTACCAATACGTGACGCACTCGAACGACGAGGGACTCTACACGCGCTTCAGCGGCGACAATCCGCCCAACGGCGCGATTATTGACTACTACCTGGGCGCGCCGGAAAAATCTGCGCCGACCATCGAGATACTCAATGCAAAGGGAACCGTGATCCGGCATATCCGTCCGCCGGTTCGGGCCACGCGGACGAGCGGCGAAGCGGCAAGTGAGGTTCCTGTTTTCTTTGGCGCCGGGGGCGGTCCGACCGATTACGCCGGCATCAATCGCGTCGTGTGGAATTTCCGCGAAGACGGCGTCACGCAATGGACGGGCAATCCGCAACTGGGCGCCGGCGGTGGGTTCGGCGGCGCGGCACTTGGCGTGCTGGCTCCCCCGGGGAACTACTCCGCACGCATCACGCTTGGCGGCCGCACGTTTACGCAGGCCTTCACCGTCAAGAAAGACCCGCTGAGTCCGTACACGCAAGCGGACTTCACCGCGGCCTACGCCTTCGCGAAGAAATACTTGGGCATGTCGGGCAAGATCAGCACGGTGCTCAACAATTTGGACGCGCAGAAGAAGTCGTTAGCCGACGCCGCGGCAGCGCTGCAAAAGAACGGGAATAGTGCACTTCTCGCACGCGTAACTGCTGCTCAGCAGACGCGCAATGCCATCTTCAGCACGTTCACGGCCAACTACAAGAACGGTGAAGACTCCTTACAATGGCCGGGCGCTCTGCGCGAAGATCTGCCGGGTGGCGGCTTCGGTGCGGCGGGCGCTCCGCCGACACCGGCGCGACTCGAGTATGCGCGCCGTTTCGATCGCGAATACGCCTCTGCGATGGCTCGCTACAACGCGTTTGTCAGCGGTACGCTTGTGCCGCTCTCGAACGACGTGAAAGCAGCCGGCGCCGGGACGATCGCCGGCGCAGCGCAAGTGCACTGATGTGTAACGGCGTCTCCCGCGGCTGGTTTCTGGCCACCGCGGGAGCGGCCGCGCTGCCACTGGTCGCGGTTCCCGCTTCGGCTGCCGAACTGCCGGCGACTCCGAATGGTTTGAGCGCGGGAAATGCGCGCGCCGCGCTAATCGCGCGCGGTTCCAAGTTCATTCAAACGCACTATGCGGGCGCGATGCATCTTGCAAGGTCGATCGCGAATTCACGTATCCGCGCGGACGTGCTGGGCATTCTGGCCGATCCTGTCCCGATGTACGCGCGAAAATACCCGACTGCGGAGTCGCGATTGGCGTTACGCGATGCGCTCGCCGGTCAAGGCTTCATCAAGCCCGGCGATCCGGTTTCGGGAATTTTCCCGCCGGGCACCGAGCGAGCCGGTGTGGTGCAGCCATTTTGGAGCGCCGCCGGAAGCGCTTACGATTCGCATCATAGCTACCCGGGCGGCCTGCTCGTCCACGAGCTCTTCAATGCTTCAATGGCGGAGCATTTCGCGAAGACTTACGACGCGATCTATTTCGGCGGCCGGCCAACGGTCGATCGCGACGTCGCGATCGCCGCGGCGTTCTATCATGACATGATGAAAACGGCCGTCTTTCAATTCAATGAGGACGGTACGCTGCTGCCGGAGCTCGCCATTGCCGGAACGGGCGGACATCATTGTTTGTCCGGCGCTGAAGCGCTCGTGCGTGGTCACGATGCGCGCTTCGTGACCGTCCTCTTGAGCGCGCATGCCGCGCCTTCATTAGGCGATGAAGTGAAGGTCGCGCAATGGTGCCGCGCGTCCGCCATGATCGCCGGCGTCGACCCGGTCGAATACGGGCTGCTCGATCGCCAGGGTAATCTGGCGGCTTTTCCGCCGCTCGAGGCATTTGTCAATTTTCTCAGCGATCACGACTACGTGTTGAGCGTTCACGCCGTCCAAGCGATCACCCCGCGCTTGACCGCGCTCGGACCCGGCGCCGGCTCGCCGGAAGGTCGTTGGTGGCGACACCGCGTTTTGTCAAACGCTTCGGCGATCGCGCTCTACGAGGCTGCCACGCGCGGCGAAGCCGTTTTCGAAGACGCGGTTCGCAAAGCTGCGGAATGATAGGCGGCCTTGCAACACTATCGCGTCAGGGGCTTCGAGCCGCAAGATATGCCGGCGATCAAAGAGATCGATCGCGTGTCGTTTCCTGACGAACAACAGTACCCGGACGGGCTCTACGACTCGTTGCTAAGCGCCGGCCCTTTGCGAGCGGTCGTGGCAGAAGACACCGGCGCCGTTGCCGGCTACGCGCTGCTTGACTATGACTCCCAGCCCGTTCGAATTCGCTCCATCGCCGTTGCGCCTAAACAACGAAACAAAGGCTGCGGCAGCGCGCTTTTGCAACGGTTGGTGCAAACACACGATGCGCTAGAATTGCTTGTCGAAAAAGACAACAGCCGCGCGATCCGCCTGTACGAACGGCTCGGCTTCGTCTTCGTCGAGCGCGCCGAAGATGGTGACCCTTCGACAGGCTCGCTGCGCGATCGGCTCAGGATGACAAGAATCATACGTTGAGCCGTTTCAAAAACGCGTCATGTTTGAACGAACCGCCGCCGCCGAATCGCGCCACAACCAATGCCGCTGACGGCACGACGTAAAGCGCCTGTCCCCCCGAGCCGCTGGCGTAAACCGTGTCCGTGGCTGCGCCCGGCGGAGCGAACCACCAGCACAAACCGTAACGCGGGTTGGCTTCCGTACCGGTAAAGCACTCGGCGAACTCGGCGCGATGCGCCAAGACGTACTGGCCATAGGCCAGCCAGTTTCGCGCCGTGAGAAAAGCGCCGGTCGGGAGCGGCTGCGTTCCGTCCGCGAGTCTGCGCCATGATGCGATCTCGACGCCGGCCGGTTTCAGAATCATCGCCTGCAGATATTCGTGCGGCGTCACCTTGCGTGGTTTGAGTTTCTCCGAAAGAATCGCACCGAATATTTGCAGCGGTATGCCGCCATAGGTGAAGCGCGAGCCCGGCCGATCTTTGAGTTGAACCGCAAGCGCCTTCTCGTACACCGGCACCGCGTTGCCCAGTCCGCCGAAACCGATACCGGCCGTCAGCGTCAGCAGATGGCGGATCGTCACTTGACGCTTGACGGGGTCCTCGCGCCACGATGGAAACGTTGCGCCGGCGGTTTCGTCGAGTTGCAACAATCCTTCGCGTTGCGCAACGAGCGCTAACGGCCCCCAAAAACTCTTGGTGCCGCTGTAAAGCGCATGTGGTTTGCTTGCGTCCAGTCCGCCGTCGTACTCCTCGACCTCCACGTTGCCGCCACGCGAGACGATCAGCGCCTGCGGTTTATGACGCTCGTGATATGCAACCGCTTCTTGCATGAAGCGACGGTTCTGCGGCGTAGTAAGAATGCATGCCCGAATTCAATGCCGGTCACGCGTTAGACGAAGCGATGGAACGCCACGAACAGATCGCCCAAGGTGGGATTCTTGTTCCGATCGCGGCGGCCGTCATCGCGGTATTGGCGGCGCTAGCGACGCTCATGGCCAACCACAACTCCATTTCGGGACTCGCCGAAAAAAACGAAGCGATTCTCTATCAAATAAAATCCGCCGATCAGTATGGCTATTATGAATCCAGCCGGATAAAAAGCCACGTATACCAGGCCATGCTGGGGACCGGCATAGTCACGGCCGCTCAAGCGCGGACGCAGATGCAAACCACGGTCACGCACGAGGGGGCAAAAGCCGATAAGATCCTCAAAATCGCGCAAAACGACGACCTTGCCGCGCAAGAACACTTCAGAGACTCCGAAGGCTACATGAAAGCTTACGAGAAATTTGAGGTCTCGACAACGCTTTTCGAAGTCTCGATCGTTCTAGTTTCGATTACGGCGCTGATGCGCACGCGCGCGATGCTCTTCGTGGCGGCCGGCGCGACACTAGTGGGAATCGTTTTCTTCGGGCTTGGCTTCCTTCACTAACGCTTGCGCGGCCGCGGTTAATTTGGCCGCCAGGTCGCGCGCGTGGCGTGCGACGTTCTCAGCGTTGTAGGAAAAAATCTCGCGCCACAGCTCCGCATTGGAGTTGCCCAACCGTAGCAGCTCGGCGGCAACGGGGCCGCAGAACGCGTTCGCATCGGCGATGTTTTGCTGCCGGAACGTCTTAGAAAAAACCGTCGCGATCAATTGCGGAACGTGCGACGTAAGCGCCAGCATGTCGTCGTGCGCCGCCGCATCGCTCGGGACCGCACGCGCGCCCATCGCGGCGATAAAATCCCGAGCCCGCATCTCGAGCGCTTTGTCGCCGGGCGGCACGTAGATCCATGGCTTGTCGAAAAAAAGCGTTCCACGCGCAGCGGAAGCGCCGCTGCGTTCGGATCCCGCGAGCGGATGTGTCGCAACGAAGTTGGCTACTCCGCGTCCGGCTTCGAAGATCGGCTGTTTCACTGACGCTACGTCCAAAATAAGCTGTGCTCGCGGTTTGCGGTCGCGCATCCCGCGCAGCTCGTTCACCACCGCGCGCGGCGGCATTGCCAAAACGATCGTCCCCGACTGTTCGTAGGTCTCGTCGAGCGTGACGACCTCATCGATCGCTCCCCGGCTCAGCGCTGCTTGCGATTGAAGTTCGGAGACATCGAAGCCGGTCACCCGCCAGCCGAGCTCGCGTCCGCGCAAGCCGATTGAAGCTCCGAGCGCACCCGTGCCGATGATGCCGAGCGTGACCGGCGCGTTCACGCCGGGTCTTTGCCGGCGATATCGGGGCGCAGTTCGCGCGCGCCTTCCAAATAGGCGTGTTCGATTGCTTCCTGCGATCGCGGCGTTTCAACATGCATCAGGACGCGGATGCATCGCGGCATCGCACCCGGCACGTCGATCTCGGTGAAGTGCAGCATCGGAACGTAGACCCAGCCCATTTCGCGCGCTCCCAGCGCCGGAAACGCGGCGTGAAGGTCGGGCGTCATGCTGAAGAGGACCGAGGCTATATCGTCGAGCTCGACGCCGTTACGGTTGGTCATCTCGGTCAGCAGACGTTTGGTCGCGTCGAGGATCGCTTGAGGTTCGTCCGCCCCGACCGTAATGGCGCCGCGAATTCCGCGCATCTTCATCGCCGCGCTTTTCGCCGTCGCAAGGCGGGCTTACCGCTTTGCCCCGGAGAATTCAGGGCGCGTGGCTCTTGAACACATTATTTTAAACGTCGGCTTATGCAAGGCCGTCGCCCGGCTATCTCCGCAGACCAATGTGGCGATGCGCGTCGTCGTGACCGACCGCATCAATCGTGCGGAGTTCGACCAAACCGTGCAGTTTCGTCGCGGAAGCGGAAATTCGACGCCGGTCGAGTTCGATTCGGCTTGGGGGACGTACCGGATCGTCATGAACGTGCCGAAGTACCGCTGCAATGGCGTCGACTACATGGAAGTGCTTCCGGATCACAACCGGAGCATGAACACGACGCTTGTGGACGGGCTCGCAGATTCTTCCGCGCCGGTGATCATTTTGGGCGCGCTCCCGCAGTCGTTTTCCTACGCGCAACCCTCGGTGGTCATCTTTCCGGCTGATATGCGCTGTAACGGAGTCGTCGGCGACCCACAGATGAACGGCATCGACAACGAACTGGAGCAGGACGCCTACTACGCTTCGATCAGGACGCCGGCGCTCTATCATCAGCCCATTGACGTGACGCTGGCTGTTCGTTTGCAAGACTCCAGCGGCGGGTTTCACTATATTCGCATGCCGTGGAAGTTTTCATCAGGGTTTACGTGGCCCTCGATAGGGAAGCTGGATATCGACGACGCGGTGCTGGGATGGGTGGCCCAGCAAACCGAAGACATCTTGTTGTGTCCGAAGTTCTACGGGACGTCCGTCGGACAATAAAAAAAAAGCCCGGGGCGCCCCGGGCTTTTTGTTTGCAGCGGTTAGTGGAAGATGTTCTGGCTTGGTCCCGTCACCATGAAGAACAGCATCGGGATCGAGAGCATCGTATTGACGCGCGAGGCTAGAAAGGCTGCCCGTCTGGCTTTGTTTTTCTCCTCGTCGGTCGCCGGAACCAGGCCCAGCAATTTCTTTTGGTTGGGCCAGATGATACCCCACACGTTAATGAGCATAATGGTGCCGAGCCACGCGCCTATACCGATCGGAGCATAGGCTCCCTGTAATCCGAGCGCAGCGAATATCCCGTTCATACCGTTGTACGTGTAGCTTCCCAGCAGTGCTGCGCCGAGCAGCCACGTCGCTACCGCACCCCAGCGAAAGTAGAGCAGCGCGCGCGGCATGATGTACTTGCTGATAGGTCCGGCTTCGCCTGCGGCCGTGGCTTCTTTGACCGCCGCGGCGTTGACAAAGTTGAAGAAGTAGAGCAGACCGATCCACATGATCCCGGCCAATACGTGCAGCCACTTGAAAATTGGTTCTTGCCATTCCATTTATGCACTCACTCCCGCGGCGTGTTTCACGATCGTTTCCGCAACCCAATATAAAACAGCGGTTAGGATCACCCCGCAGATGATCGTGCCCCACAACGAGTCCAACGGATTTTTCACTCCAGGTATCCTCCTATTTCGGCGGCGGTGGGGCCGAACGGCCCAGTGCAACGGCGGCGCTGCCGTCGTTGATTTCCCAAATGGCGATGGCGGCTTCGCTTCGCGTTACCGGTTTCTTCGGCGAGAGGGCTTTGAGCGTGCCCCAGATTCGCGCAATGTTCCTAGTCGTGCGGACCGATTCGTCCTCGTGAATGGCCGACATATATTGCGGATTGATCTTATCCACATCGCTGTAGTTATCGAGGTACATCTTCATATCGGGCTCGGCCGTGATGTTCCCGCCTTCATCGACCGGCGCCTTAATGGCGAGCAGCTCCTCGCGCGTGAGAACGCGATTGGGCGCAAAATGCTTCTTATCGATGCCGATGACGTAGCCGGCGTTGGCTAAACCTTGAATGTATTGGAAGTCGGGGTTGTTGACCGGCACGTCGGCGAAAAGCGGAGGACCTGTTTTGGCAAGGCGGATTTGCTTGCTGACCGCGTCTTTAAAGTAGATGTTGTTCCCCTTGACGAGCCAGCGCACGAACTGCGCGCGCGTGATCGGCGCATTGGGTTTGAATGCGCCGCTGGTGGAATCCAAAATGCCGAGTGCGGCTTCATCTTGAATCTGCTGCTGTCCGAAGTCGCCGCTAATGTCGGTGAACGATACTTGCCGGACCGGGACCGCCGGCGTTGCGGTCGGCGCAGGACTGCCGGCCATTGTCGGGCTCGCGGCCACGACGACCGATGCCGCCGGGCTGGGCGCCGGCGAAGCCGTCGCCGAGGAAGATCCGTTGCCGCCCGAACAGGCCGCCAGCAGGGAACCGCCGAGCGCAAATGCCACAACTGCCGGGAGGCGTCTCATGAATATGTTGCTTACAGTAGGTTTTAGACGGGTCCTTTCGCTGCTTTTGCTGGTGGTGGCGTTCGCTTTGGTCCGGCCCGCGCCCGGCGCCGCGGCGACTCCGTGTGCCGGCGCCGATCCGGCCATCGTGTCGGCGCGCGTACAAAGCCCGAACTCGGATGGCCGCGTCAATCGCTACACGCTGGCCATTCGCGTTGTAAATCTGGGCCGCGCGAATCAGCCGTCAAACGTTTTGCAGTCAGTGGAGATTTACCAGAACGATATCAAACGCGACACAAAAGGTTTGCCGCCGCTTCGTCCGGGTCAAGCCTATACGTTCACGTATGTCTTCCAGCGGTCGGTTGACGCGGGTCAAGGCACATCGACTCTGGCGCTCAAGCTCGTCATGCGCCAGCCATCACCGCCGGGAAAACAAGACTGCAACGCAGATAACGATAGCTACTCGGTAACGTTCTGAGTTCTTCGGCGCGGCGTTTTCTGACGGGAATCGCCGCGCTCTATTTTTCAGGCTGCGCGAGCTCGGCGCCCACTCCGCCGGCCGTTCCGGGCCTCTCGCCGGCAGTGCAGCAAGCCGAAGCGCAGTCGGTCATGGCCACTTCGCAACTCATCATCGCGCTTTCGGCCGGCGCCGGTCCGGGAACGCTCGAGGGCGTTGTCTTCGGCGGACCTACGATGACGCCGGCCTGCACGGCGCCGGTGATGAATCCGCCTCCGCTTCCGAGCGGACATTACGTTGAGATTGGCTACGTTTCACCGGCTCCGCCGCCGCCGGTGCGCGGCGTGCCGTCCGCGCTTTTTACCATCTCGACATTTTACGATTCGGCATGCGCGCATCCGCTGCACGCCTACTCTTTCCTCATCGTAAAAGGTTCGCCGACTACGCTGAGCGCGACCGGCAGCGAAACGGCGTACACTGCAACCGGAGCGGTCACCGGCTATCGCACGTACGACATTTCGGACGTCTTGACGGGAATCGCATCGAATTACGTATTGCGAACAACAACCGCGCCCGGACTTCCGCCGGCAGCGCCGACGTCGTCCTTCGGATTAGCCTGCCTTTACACGGCGGGCAGCGCGGAGAATTGCGGATACGCGGCCGTGCAAAACACGAGCTCGCTCGGCATTCCGCTCGCGCTCAACATGAACTATACCGGACTCAATCCGCCCGGAGTCAGCACGCCCAGCCATGGCACCGTCGGAATGCAGGCATCTACGGGAGCGGCGGGCTTGATGGGCTTCGTTTTGGGATCAATACCGGGCACCTGGACGATCACCGGCGGAACGCAAATTGCAAATGACACCGGCACCTACAGTTTTACCGTTGATACGAACGGCGACATCCTCGCGTCGTCCACGAGCCTGAACGATCCGGGAAACGACGCGGCTCCGGCGTTCACCGAAGATTCGGCCGGCAATTTCAATGGATTGGTTCGGCAAATCAGCACAGGTACAGTTCCGTCACTCTTCACAACCGACAATGCCGGCAACGGAACGATCATTTACACGGGCGCGCCCGCGGCGCCGGTCACCGGGTTTTTGCTGCAGTAACGAGATACGCGATTTGTGGAGATTGGGGGGACTCGAACCCCCGGCCGCTTACATGCGAAGCACAAAAGACGAATCAAGCCGAACAAAATAGGACGACGAAAGCTGCGAGTGATATGGGGCGGTGCCCGATCTCGTTCGGGCGTGTTCTGGCCGATTCGGACTAAATTGGCGGAACAATGGCGGAGTAAACAGCCCGCGGGACGCAGGTGCTTGCGCTATAAAAAGACGTTTCCGCTCGCGACATTCGTCAGCGTTTCATAATAGTATGGCGGCGGCCCCGCAGAGTATCCGGGTGGATTGAGTTTCCCGCCCGGCGCGCATTCCGAACAGCCATCGCACGTGAGCGTGCGCTGCTCTGTGGGATTGATGAGAATGGGCGTCGCGCAGTTTGTTGTTTTGGGACTGGTCCACACCGAGTTTTGGTGATAGAACGTGTCGAAGCCCACTGCGCACGCGTTCGCGGTACAGTTCGTGTACGCCACGCCGATCGCCGGCTGGGCGAAGATCGGTCGCGGATCGGGCGCCCAGCCGAAGCCCGTACCATTTCCTTTACCGTTGACGACGACGTTCGTCGCCGTGCAGTTGTCAAAGCCGATCGTCAGCCCCCACGCGCTGAATCCGGTCGCCTGCAAGTCTTGCGGGTTGGTCGCAATGATGTTGCTTGCCGAAGAATCCTTCACTGTGATGCCGACCCCATAGACCTCGACGCCCGTCGCCTTCGCGCCCGTGTTATACGGCGGCGGCCCGTCGACGATGGTGTCCGCGGTAAATCTCTCGACGCTAACCAGGCCGTCCAGAAACACCGAGATGCCATGCACGTCATCACAACTCCCGGTCAAATTTGACGCAGAGCAATCGGAGTAGTTCAGGCTCAAACAGAGGATGGGACAGAATCCGAGCACCGTGTGTCCCGACCCTTTGATGTTGCCGCCGAATTGCGTTTGCAGATTCTGCGCTGTGCAATTGCTCGTGTTCACATTGACCGATTTGATGCTGCTGAAGCCTATCACGGCACCATCGAGGTTCTCGAGCAACGTGGTTTGGCAATTGCTCACGCTGGCGCCTATCGTCTTGAGCAGAAAGATGCCCGCCGACGAATCCGCTTTCACCGTCATGTCCGTAACGCTGCAGTACGTGATTGCCACGTTGAGCGACTCGCTGACGAAGATGCCCGCCGGCGTTAGCAGGTCGATACTCAAATTCTGTATGCTCACCCCGGTGACGGTAACGTGCGAAATGTCCAGACCGCAGACGCCATCGGCGAAGATGCCATACTCGGTGGTATTGGCAATGGTCCCGCCAAAAATGTTGACGTCCTCGAGCGCCGCGTTGGCGGGAGTTCCTACAAAAATGCCGGTGGTCTGCCAGGAAATGTCCGGCACGGATGCCGTCAGCGTGTAGCCGCCCAAGTTCAGCGTCACATCGCTGCTGACAATCGTAACCGCCGACGAGAGCGTGGCAGCGGGCGTCCACGTAAGGTCGCCGGCGAACGTGTACGTTCCGGGCGAGCGAATGACGATGCCCGAGGGCGGAATGCTCCTAATGACGTTGCTGATCTGCAGCTGTTGGGCGGACTGCTCGAAGTATCCCGCGTCGTTACCTTTGAGCTTGTCAGACGAATCGTAAAGCGCTGCGAGCCTTGCTTTGTCCAATCTGTTGAAAGCCGGATCGGAAAAAATTTGATTGACGTCGGGCAATGTCGCTGAGGTGGCACCGCACAGCGAGGGGCCGGACGGTGGGGATGTATTCGTGCTGCCCCCACAGGCCGCTAGCGCGCCGGTGGCTAGAATTCCGCCAAGGAGTTCCGCCCGCGTGAGATATTCTGGTCGGGTGCGCATCCATGATGTCATCGGTCTTTTTTAGGGTTTGCCTTTGGCTTTTTCTTTTTCACCGGACTCAAAATGGGCGGACAACGGTAGCCATCGGACACCCTTGCAGGTGTCATTGGTTCGGCCCTTTTGAGCTCGGCCACGTTCTGCCAGTTGGAAATCCAAATCTGGCGCCATCGAAGTGAGCGACGTGCTATAATGGCACGCTCGGGTTTCGTAGACACGGAGTTTATGCAGCCTGATTCTTTGAGAATAACGCCTTTTCTACAGAGGTGGAAGATGCTGTGTTTCCGCCACGCGTTTCCGTCGCTTATGCTCGTCGCCTTCGTCGTTGGGGCAGGCTGCGGAGGCCGAAATGCGGGACCGGCATTGCCGGCCGTCACGCCCACGCCGGTCATCGGAGCAACTACGGTCGATGTCGGTACATCCTCCGCATTCGTCAATTTGGGTGATGGTGGCGGTAATTCGGCCGGGTTCACATTTCCGCAAGCGTCGATCGGTGGATCGGCGCATATGACGATCTCGATGAGTTCGACACTCCCCGGTGACGCCTTCGCCCCGATGTCGCGTAGCCGGCAACTTGCACCCACGAAGCCGGCGGACTTCGGCGGCACTCTTACGGTCGTCGACTACATCACCGTCGTTGTCGACAACGCCATCGGGATATCGAGTTCACCCTCGATCACGTTCTCTTTGGGTGGATCGACGTCGATCGGGCCAGGTCTGAATACGTATCTTCTGATGTGGGATCCGGCGACGGCCGCGCAGCAAGGGTGGATAGTACTCGGCGGGCCAGGGACGGTGAGCGGTGCTTCGCGCAACCAAGTTGCATTTACCTCAAGACAAAGCGGCCAGGCGTTCAACGCGGGCACACAATACATTTATGCGCTCGTAACGACCACTCAGGTGGCTGCAACCGCGGCGCCTCAACCGGCTCCTTCTATTTTGCCGACACCCGCGTATTGTGCGGCTTACGCCAATCCCTCGCCAAATCCGAGCGGAGCAACCATATACATCACGGACGACTCGCAGCTGAACGTGCCCTTAATCGTGTACGTCGTTAGCAAAGACACAACCATCCGGTGGCTCGATGCCAATCAAAACTTCACGTCGTCCGTTCCGGTACCGCTGCCGGCAGCCTGTTTTTCGACGACCTTGAATTCTTCATCGAAGGTCAAGCTCGTAACCCCTGATGGCATGCCGGGCGGGCGCTGGTATTTCGTCTATGCGACTCCTGTTCCGGGTCACCCGGAACAGGTGCCGAACCCGATGGCTTCAGCACTCGATGCGGGGCCGGGTTTTTCGTACGGTAGAGCGCCGTATCCGTATGACTTCGTCGAGGGTGGCACGAAGAACGACTCTGCCCTCATCATCGATACAACGCAAGTGGATGCGCTCGGCTTGCCAATGGATCTGAGCACGCAGCCGGCGAGCGCGCCGCTTCCCATACGGCCGGCATGTGGCAGCACAACCTTAGTTGTCGGAGTATCCTCCTGCAACTTTGCAAACATTTTTAGAGACATGAGCGCAGACCCCGTGTACGGGAAGCTCGTGATCGCGCAGCCCTTTAACGGCACGAACTACGACTTACGCATTCTCAACCCACAGCAGGCTGAGGGCGTAAGCGCCTTTGAATGGAATGTGCTCGGCGACGCTTCAGCGCTACCCGCGCCAATTCCGGCCCCCTGCACCGGGCCCACAACATATGGCTATTTGAGTTGCATCATGTCGTCATATGCGACGACGCCGCGCATGTATTCAACGAACCTGACGGTGGTTGCAGGTGCCAAGGGCAGTGGCGATATCTACTGCGTTAGTTCTGACAATAACTCAAACTTTATCATGACCGATGTGGGACCCGGCCCGGGCGTGGCCGCTCCTGTCCCGTCGTCGCCGCCAATGTGCAACGCCGGCTACACACCGGCGCCAAGCAGGCCGGGAGCGCCGGTAAATCCATTTAAGATGCCTGTACAGGAGTTCTTGTACGGCATTCCGCCGGCCAACGATGGTGGTGGCGGCTGTAAACTGGCGCTTCTCCTTAGCCAGCCATGGGGGCTCGCCAACGTGGACAACAACGGGATTGCTGGTATTCCGCAAACTGACCACATCTTCCACACAAGTGATGCGTTTGCGTTATGGAAGGCGATGAACGCAGAACTCGTATACGGAACCGGTCTCTCGACCCAAGAGCATCCCGTCGGATACTACTATTCGTCAGCGGGAAATAAGTTTATGCCGCCATCATTTTCGCCGCTGTTTGCGGATCCGATGTTCGACACGTACGCCGTGATTCTACACAAATATTTTGATAACAATCGTTCTTACGCATTAGCGTTCGACGATTTCTTCGATCTTGCGACAACGCTACACTATAGCTACAGCCACGCGATTTCGGTTCGTATCAATCCGATTCCCGTAGCGGCTGCGCCGTCGAGCCCGAATCCGGTAGCGTCACCGGACCCTAACCCCTGTCCTGCCATACCAATGAACGTTGGTGGTTTCTAGCATGCCGGTATCGGGAAGGGGCTCCGTAAACGCCGGCATTTCGAGAGTCACGTTTCGGCCACTCAAGCATAAAGGTCACTGCGGACACATACGCACATTTGCGAGCGACTTCGGTCGGCTCTGAACCGGCCAAGCTCAGCGAGAAGACTTTCGCAAAAATGGCGTACCAAATGGCGGACTCGAAGGTCGTTGTGCTCGCCGATAAGCAGAAAACCCGCCGCGCTAAGCGCAAAACGGGCTTCCAAATGGTGGAGATGGGGGGACTCGAACCCCCGACCCTTACATGCGAAGAACAAAAGACGGATCCTGCCGAACAAAACAGGACGGCGAAAGCAGCGAGTGACGAGCGGCGGTGCCTGATCTCGTTTGCGCCCGTTCTGGACGATGCGGACCAAATTGGCGGAACAATGGCGGAGTATTGGGGCTGCGTATACGGGAGGTGAGCATATGCGGAATATAGCGTTGCGGATCGGCTTGGGATGCATCGTCTATTTGGGTACTGTGGCCGCGCTGCCGGCTCTGTCGCCAGGCTCCGTTTCGTCGATAGAAATATACTCAACGTTTCAGGGCTTGCCGCTGCCGCCAGGTCAGCCCGATGGGCCCGAAGACCGTGACGATTTGATGATCGCGCGAAGTCACGGAAAATTCATGATTGACGGTCACGTCGTTCCGGACGAGAGAATTAGCGCGCTGATTTCGGCGATTTCTCGAACACCCCGATCTGTTCCACTGCATGAGGATTTCGGAATCAGGAGCGATTGGCTCAACGCAACCGCCGATAATGCTTTCTTACAAGCAGTTTACAGTGGGCGCAGTCCTGGCGGCAACGGCTTTTTTAGCGCCGCGCAGCGAAAGATGTACATCGCATCCTACAAAGATATGCACATTGTTTCGGCCAGCTTAGGCCGCTATTACGCCGGCAATTTTGCGATTGCCGATGACGATCATGAGGTGCTGGTTACTCTCAAGTTGTCTGGTGGCAGCACCGCTACGGTCCACTCGGATAGCAAAGCAATGCTCATGCTGCCTTGGGTCATAACGCGGGCGGGTATATCTCGAACGACGTTTGATCCGGCCGTTTCGGATGCGATTTTCTCGTTCTTGACGCCAAACGATCCGAATTACACGGTTCTCTCCCGAAGTATATTTTTGGAGGAGATTCCGTTGCTCGTCGCAGACGAGATCTCGGCGGATTGGAATAAGGTTCCAAAGTACAACGTAAAACCGCTAATTTCCGCATTAGAGAGACGATACAATGTCCACGTAAGCCCTAACTATAATCCGATCGCTTCTGGATCGCTGGTCTGGGACACAGCGTTGTGGTGGGATGACTCCCCTCCAAATGTTGGTGCTAATGTGCGTCTGCCCATCGTCAACAACGCGATCCTCAACACACAAGCAATACCGACGGCTCGGAATTTTATGTTTGTCGCTACGCAGCTTCCTTGGGTTCAGCGGGTCCTGAAGGCCAATCCTAACTTTAAGCTGGAGGTCGAGCTGCAGAACGAAGACACGGTTTCCATGACACCCGGTGAGCAGCAGACATTTTTGTCGAATCTCAGAGAATTGGGGAAAAATGACCTGGCAACAGCTGTGGCACCCGATATGCAGAAGGCCTTCGAGATTATAATCGACCAAGGGAATGAATTCTCGGTTTGGATAGTGTTTCCCAATCGCGATGCGATATTGTGGACTTACAACCCGGACAAGCCCGACGCTCCCATCCTCGATCTGCCGCTGAGCGCTTTTCAACCAAAGGAATGCGCAAACAACAATCCGTGCAGCGGCCTGCTGCGAAAACCAGATGGCACGATGGTTCCGTGAAAGGATGAACAAGCGGAACCATGCTTGATATTTTGTGGAGATGGGGGGACTCGAACCCCCGACCCCTTACATGCGAAGCAAGTGCTCTACCAGCTGAGCTACATCCCCACGATTTACAGTAAGCGGCAGCGCGGCTGATTATACGGCCGCGCGGAAGGCCCTGTCAAAAGAGACCTCAAGAATGATTCTGCAAATCATTCGCAAATTAGGCTCAGATGCGAACCACGTATTCCACGAAGCCACGGGAGCAGGTCTCGGCCGTGCTCCGGCGCGAGAAGCGCTACCTTTCCGCGGCTGAAATCCACGCGATTCTGCGTAAATCCCGCACCAGCGTATCGCTCTCCACGGTTTACCGGACCCTCGATCTCCTCGCCGGCAAGGGCGAAGCGAGCGCGCGGGTCGATGAGCGCGGCGAGACGACATTCGTCGTCTGCGACCGATCGCATCACCATCACGCCGTCTGCAACACCTGCGGCAAAGTCGAAGACGTTTCGTGCGAAGCAATCGAGAGCGTTGCGAATGCATTGCGCTCCCACCACGGTTTCAAACTCGCCGACCACGAGATGGAGTTTTTCGGCACCTGCGGAGCGTGCGGATGAAAATTTGCGTGGTCTTTGCGTTTGCCGCTTTAGGGTTGATTTCGTGCGGCCCCTCGACAGGCTCGGGGTCCTTCGACAAGCTCACGATGACACAGGGGGCTCACCATGACAAGATTGCGGTCGTCACAACGTTTTCGACGCTGAACTCATTTGTCGAAGCCGTCGGCGGATCGTATGTGACCGTGCATAACCTCGTCCCGATCGGCGCGTCGCCGGAGACCTACCAGCCGACGCCGCAAGATGTCGCAACCCTGGCCGACGCGCAGTTGCTCGTCGAGAACGGGACCGGTATCGAAGTGTGGCTGCAGCACACGATCTCGACGGCGAGCAATCCCAATTTGCGAATCCTCATCCTCTCGGACGGTTTGAAGCACATCGATCATAACCCGCATCTTTGGATGGATCCGGTACTCGCAAGTTTGTACGCCGGCAAAGTTGCGCGCGCGCTCAGTTTAATGGACCCGTCACACGCTGCCGGCTATCGGCGCAACGCAGCGGTTTATCAGCAGAAGCTCGTAGCTTTGCAAGATGAGATCGCGAAATCGATTGCGACGGTTCCGCCCCAGCGCCGCACGATGATCGTCTTTCATAACGCTTGGCAGTACTATAACGACCGGTTCGGCATCCGGACGGTCGGCGTTATCGAAGTCTCGCCGGGACAAGAGCCCAATCCGTCATACATCGCGAGCCTTGTTGACCTGGCGCGCAAGTATAACGTGCGCGCGGTCTTTTCCGAACCCGAATACAGCCCGAAGATCGCGCAAGCGCTAGCCAAAAGTGCCGGCATAAAAACCGTCAGCGATCTGTACGACGACTCGATCGCCAACAACGCGCGCGTCCACGACTACATCAGCATGTTGCGTTACGACACGGGCGTGATCGTGAAAGCCCTGAAGTGAGCGACGCCATCGTCGTATCGAACTTGGTGGTTCGATATGAGAACGTACTGGCACTCGACGGAGCTAGCCTGACCGCAAGCTCCGGTGAAGCGCTCGGAATCGTCGGCCCGAACGGTTCCGGAAAATCGACGCTGCTCAAAACGATTGCGGGATTGCTGCCGGCGGCATCCGGAAGCGTCTGCGTGCTGGGCAAAGAACCGCGCGAATTGCCGCCGGGCACGATCGCCTACGTGCCGCAGATCGAAGCCGTCGATTGGAGTTTTCCGGCAACGGTGTGGGATGTAGTTGCCATGGGCCGTTTTCCACGGCTCGGTTTGTTCCGGCGCTTCGGAAATGAAGATCGCAAAGCCGTGCAGCGCGCGCTCGCGCAACTGCGCATGGAAGATCTCGCCGGCCGCCACATTTCCGCGCTTTCGGGCGGACAGCAGCAACGCGCGTTCGTGGCGCGCGCGATCGCGCAAGAACCCCGCGTGCTGCTGCTCGATGAGCCGACGACGGGCGTCGACGACCAAACTGAAGAGTCGCTGCGTGAAGTCGTGCGCGAACTCGTCGCGGCCGGCCTCCCGGTTCTCATGGCGACGCACGATCTCGATCGCGCCAACGAATGGTTCGATCGCCTGGTCGTTATCGATCGGCGCGTCATCGCTATCGGAACGCCCGACGAAGTCGCAAAAAGCGGCGCATACGCCGGAATTCGCGAGCATACGCATACGCACGGACATATGCGTACGGATCGATGATCGAACATTTGATCGCGCCGTTTCACTACGCGTTCATGCAGCGCGCTTTCTTGACGGCGGTCCTCGTCGGCATCTTGTGCGCGACGATGGGGACCTACGTCATTTTGCGAAAGCTGGCGTTCATCGGCGACGGCATCGCGCATGCGTCGTTCGCCGGCATCGTGATCGCCTATCTGCGCGGAACGAATTTTTATCTGGGAGCGGGAGTCGTGGCCGTGATCACGGCACTGGGCATTGGGTTCGTGCATCGCCGCGGGCGCATCTCGCTCGATACGACCATAGGCGTCCTCTTCACGGGCGCTTTTGCGCTTGGCATTTTTCTGATGAGCCGCCAGCGGACGTACTCCGTTGACCTGCAAAGTTTTTTATTCGGCGATATTCTTTCGGTCGGCCCGCAGGACGTGATCATGATCGTGGCGCTCGCGCTCGTCGTGGGCATCGTGACGACGCTGCTTTTTCGCTCGCTGCTCTACACCTCGTTCGATCCGGTCGTCGCTCAAGCCAGCGGCATGAATGCCAACGCCATCGAGTACGTGCTGCTGGTGCTGGTCGCGCTCACAATCATCATCTCACTGCAAGCCGTCGGCATCATTTTGGTGGCGGCGTTGCTGGTGACGCCCGCGGCAGCCGCTTACCAGTTGACGAACCGCTTCGCGCCGATGATGGCGCTCTCGGCGTTTTTCGGAGCGCTCTGCGCGGTAGGCGGCCTCTATTTGTCGTATTATCTAGCCAGCGCGAGCGGCGCCACGATCGTGCTGGTCGCTACGGTGCTCTTTTTTGCCGCGGTCGGCGGCAAGCAAGTCCGGCTCGCTATCGCGCGGCGAACGTAAACGGCGCCGTGTACACCGAGCTGCCGTCGTTGAACTGCAGCCACATCTTGTAGAGACCTTTGGAGAGCGGCGGCGCGACCAGCGCGTATTCGCAACAGATGCCGCGTGCGTTCGCGCCGTCAATATGCGCGTAGGTGAGTGATGACGTGTTGACGAGAATCGCGCGGACCCACGCGACGTGATAGGGCGCGGCCACGCCGGGCGAATGCGCATCGCGGTTGATGTCGACAGTGATCGACTGCTTACGCATAGCACGCAGGCGCGTCTGATCGAGAAAAACCACGTAGGGTCCGGTTCGCACGCGAGTCGACGGACCCCGCACCGTCGTCGTCAGATTGTGAGTCGCGGTTCCGGACTGCAATACGAAACGGAAAACCTGCTCGGGAAGTCCGGCCGGCTGCGAGGAGACGTAGGCATAGTACCGGTGGCCGCGTTCGAGCCGCACCGGAAGCCTGAATGTGCCGCTTTGCGACGGCAACGGATGCAGGTGACCGAACGTTTGAAAATCGTCGCGCACGACGACGACATGCATCATCTCGCCTTCGGTTAGCGCATACCGCTTCAGCGGCGAGTTCGAATGCAGCGGGTACTGCGCCAGCGCCAGCGTTTGCGTACCCAAGGAGCCCTCGGTGAGGGAAAGGCGCGAGGTGATTTTTGCCTGACCCTGCGCTTGCGCGTACTGTCCGGTCTCCGTTACAACCGCCGCGCGCGCAACGTACAAGGTGAGCGCGCACAGCGCGCCGGCGACTACTCCGCGGATCGCACGACCTTCCATGTTTCCTTTCCAACAGGTTCCAAAAAACCGGCAGCGGTCAGAGCGCCTAGCGCCTCGGTCAGCGCCGCCCGCTCGTTCTTATTGGGCATACCCGCCCAACGCATCGCCGTCTCACCTAACTGTATTTCTGCGCCCTCCGCGAGGAGCTCGCGAAGGAAGCTCGCCGGCAATTTGACGCGTTCCATGCGGCGCGCGACCGGCTCGAGGGCGGCTTCGAACTCCGATTCAGGCATGCGTGGAGGCGTACGCGCCGTAGGCGGCCTTCACCCCGTCCGGCAGCGTTTGAAACCACGAACTTTCGCGGGCGATGGACGGGGGAGGCGCGAGCGCCTGCCGGTTTTCCGCCGCAAACGCTTTGAGCACGCCCGCGACCGGTTTTTCCGACCCATCGTCGCGAATGAGGCCGAAGTTCAGCTCGTGCGGCGCCCGATCGAAGGGCGGTGTTCCGCGCAGCGATTTGGCATAGTCGGCCCAGCACCACCAGAACGCACCCAGCGCGCCGCAGCGATGCAGGCGGTCGAGCACTCCGTAAGCGTAACGCGCCATTTCGTCTTCATTCAAACACGCAAACGCGCTGCCGGCCGCAGAGCCGTCCCTCGGACAGCCCGGGTTGCCGAACTCGTTGAACAGTACGGCCTTGCCTGAAAGCGACTGCATGAGCTGGCACAGGAACGGTACGACGTTCGGGTCGGTGCGGCTGCGCGCGAAATCGGCATAAACCGAATAGCCGTGCATCACCGCGCAGACCAGCGGTTTGCAAAAAGCATCGAAGCGAAAGTTGCGATCTTGGATGAGGTCTTCGGAATGGTTTCCCGCGGTCACACCGGCGTCAGACGTTTCAATTAAGTCGCCCGTCAGCCGCGCGCTCCATTCGCCGGCGGCTTGCGGCGATGACGGAATGCGCAAGTTGCTGAACTCATTGCCGAGATCCCACATCAGCAGTGCCGGATGATTGCGGTAACGCGCACCGATCGTTCTTGCCAGCACGCGTGACGCTTCAAAGATCGGACCCGAGTAAATATCGCCGGCTCCCCACGGCAGCTCGCGTCCTGCGCTCAGCGTGCGAAAGCGTCCGGCGGGACGTGAGCGCTCGAGCGTCCACTCGGGCAGCCAGTTCACGCCGCTCATGTGCCCGGTGAAGAGACTGGGCATCGCGCGCAAGCGCGCGTTTGCCAGCGCATCCATCAGCGCGTCGAGCCGCTCGAGCATCTGGTGGTCGACCCGGTCGGGCGCGGGCTGAAATTCATCCCAGCCGATGAAGAAGCGCACGACGTCCAAACCCAACCCGCGAATGCGCGCGAAATCTTCCCGCAGCTCGCCCAGATCGAACCGGCGCCACATATACATTGCGCTGCGGCGGGGCCAATAGTTGATGCCGAGCACGAATTCAGCCACGCGTCGTCTTTCTCCAAAAAACGCGAGGGCGCTCTTGGAGGCGGGGAGAAGGCCGCCGCGTGGCTGATTCGCAAGCGCCTTTGGTCGGGATCATTATGGGAAGTTCGTCAGATCTCGAAACGATGGCCGACGCGCGCGACACGCTGCAAGACCTGGAAATTCCGTTCGAACTCAAAGTCGTTTCCGCGCACCGCACTCCCGATGAAATGTACGCTTACGCCGAAGGCGCCGAACGGCGCGGCGTGCGCGTGATCATCGCAGGTGCGGGCGGAGCCGCGCATTTGCCCGGCATGACCGCCGCCAAGACGCTGCTGCCCGTGATCGGCGTGCCCGTTCATTCAAAGGTTCTCGGCGGAATGGATTCGCTGCTTTCGATCGCGCAGATGCCCAAAGGCGTGCCCGTTGCCGCGATGGCGATCGGCAACGCCACCAATGCAGCACTGCTGGCGGCGCGCATTCTCGCGCTAAACGACGCCAAACTCAAAACGCGATTGGAAGAGTTCGTGCGGCGCATGCACGATTCGGTCGTTTCCACCAAGCTGTGATCCGCACCATCGGCGTTATCGGCGGCGGCCAGCTCGGCCGCATGTTTGCGCTCGACGCCAAACGGATGGGATACGACGTCATCGCGCTCGATCCGCAGCCGCGTTCGCCATGCGGACAGGTTGCCGACGAGCAGATCGTCGCCCAATACGATGATTTCGACGCCATCGAGCGGCTTGGAGCGCACACCGACGTGGTGACCTACGAGTTTGAAAACATCGCGATAGAATCGATCCGCCGGCTGGAAGAGCGCGGGTATTCCGTTTCGCCGAGCAGCCTTGTCCTGCAGATCACTCAGGATCGTATCGCCGAAAAAACATTTGCGCGCGATAGCGGCGCGCCGGTGGCGGACTTCGCGGAGGTTTCGTCGGTTGGCGACGTGCGTGCAGCCGGCGAACGCATCGGGTATCCCGCCGTTCTCAAAACGGTGAGCGGTGGATATGACGGCAAGGGCCAATGGCGCGTGAGCGATGAGCGCGGCGCGCTCGCCGCGTTGGAAGAAGCCGGCGGTGCGCGCTTGATATTCGAGCGGTTCGTTCCGTTCGAACGCGAAATCAGCGTCATCTGCGCGCGGAGCGCCAAGGGTGAAATCGTGTCCTATCCGCCCGCGGAAAACGAGCACGATGCCGGCATCCTCTCGCTTTCACTTGTGCCGGCGCGCGTCTCACCGGAGATCGCCGGCAACGCCCGCGAGATTACCGAGCGGCTCGCAGCGGCATTGGAGATCGTGGGAAGCTTTTGCGTCGAGTTTTTTGTCACCGGCGGAAATCTGCTGGTGAACGAAATCGCGCCGCGCCCGCACAACAGCGGCCATTACACGATCGACGCGACGCGCTGTTCCCAATACGAGCAGCACGTGCGCGCCATTTGCGGATTGCCGCTTTCCCCGCCGGAGCTGATGCGCAACGCGATCATGGTGAATATATTAGGTACGGGAACCGGAAACACGCTCGAAGGCATCGACCAATTGCTGAAGGATCCGTCGATCGTGCTGCACGTTTACGGCAAGCGCCACGCGCCTAACCGCCGCAAGATGGGGCACTTTACGATGCTGTTGGACGGTCCGGTGACCGACCGCGAGATCGCGCGCGCCCGCGAAGCGCGAGCGCTCTTGCGTTGGACCGACTCAGCCGACGAAACTGCTCAGGTTACGGTCTAGCACTATGATTGCTATATTGATGAGCTCTATCGTGGGGATCTGGAGTTGTACTGACGCACAAGAACCGCACATACGGTTCCAGTTTGCGTTCTCTTCGACCAATGCGGGGAGCATGGCAGAGATCCTTGGCAAGCCGACGCCGGTTCGATTCCGTTACTGGATTCGACAAAATTACTTATACCAGTATTTTAGCGACGGCGGCGTATCCCAAAGCCCGATTCGGTTGCGCAATAGCGTTCTAAAGATCTTCCAGAGTGCATATTGGCACGAGAATCGCTGGATGCCGATCCCTGACCCCTCGGCGTTCACATGCAGTCGAGCTGGATCATGAGCGGTGCGGCGCACCGGTGATCGGCATAGGATTGGTGGCTGACGTTAGCTCGACTTAAGCGGCAGTAGCGGCTGAGTTTTTGGCTTGGGCGGAATATCCGTGAAAGCCATTGGTCTGTCCCACCAGTCGTGTTCGCGCCAGCGCAACTGCTCGGGCGCCGGCGCCGGCGGGAGTTTTTGCTCCAGCGCGGCCGCGTAAGCGTCCGAATACCGGTCGACCATCCGCTCGACCGTAAACTGCTCCTCAACGCGAGCGCGACAGGCCTTGCGATCCAGCGACGCGAGTTGCGAAACCTTCTGCACGGCCTGCTCGACGTTGTCGCATAAAAACCCGGTAGCGCCGTCCACGACGATTTCGGGAACGGATCCCAAGCGCGAACCGAGCACCGGCGTTCCGCACGCCATGGCTTCCACCAGCGTCAAACCGAATCGCTCCGGGCGCGTATTCATGTGCACGAGCGCGAGTGCGTTGCTTAGCAGCTCGTTGCGCGCCTCGCGCTGCACTTCGCCCAGAAACTGAATCTGTTCGCCGTCGATGTGCGGTTCGATCTCGTCGTGAAAGTACCGCTCGTCCTGGGGAATCGCCGCCATCTTCAACTGCTTCCCGGTGCGCTTGGCGATCTCGATCGCGAGGTGCGCGCCTTTTTCGGGATGGAAGCGGCCGAGAAAGACCAGATACTCGCCGGGTTTTTCTTTGAAGCTAAACCCGGACGGATCGATCCCGTTGTACGTCGTCGCTAAATAGCTTAGGCCCGGATCGCGATCGGCGTCGCTGATCGAGCAGAAGAAGCTGCGCCACGCGCACGCGTAGTATGCGGCCAGAATCTGCGGACTCGAGAAGCCGTGAATCGTCGTGAGCAGCGGCGGCGCTTTCGTGCCGAGCGCGTACGTCATCGGTTTCCAGTCGAGATTGTTGTGAATGAGATCGAAATCGGCAGCGCGCTCGAAGAGCCGTCCCACGTGCAGCGCCGAAAAAACCTCGCCGTTCAGATGCGGATCTTCGCCGATCCCGCAAGGCACGACCGACTCGAGCTTCCCTTCGAACGCGGAGTTGCCGGTCGCGAAGAGCGTAACGTCGGCGCCACGGCGGCGCATGCCGTCGGCGATATTGAAAGCCACTTGCTCCCACGGCCCGTATCCGGGCGGCGGCGTGGGCCACGTGATCGGCGCGAGAACCGCGACGCGGAGTCCGGAAAGATTCATGCGCCGGCGCTGACGCCGGCTTTAAATACTGCGCGCGGAGCGCGCAGCGTCGTCAGGTCTTTTCCGGCGTCGCGATCCAGCAAGAGCAGATCGGCGGGCTCGCCGGCTGCGAGCACGCCTCGGTGCAGACCGATCAGCTCGGCGGCTGTTGCCGTCGCCGCATGCAGCGCTTCCTGTGCGGACATGCCGAGCAGTTTCTGCATGAGGATCACTTCTTCGGCGTAGGCGTCGTGGTAGTTGAACGGCGTTCCGGCGTCCGAACCGCCCGCGATCTTCACGCCCGCTTCGAAAGCACGGCGAATATTTTTCAGCATGTGCTCGCTGACTTCACGCGCTTTGCGCACGACGTACTCAGGCTGGCCGCCTTTTTCGGCATGTTCGACGATGCAGGTCGGCGCGGTCAGCGTCGGCACGAGATACGCTCCGGTGCTTGCGAAGAGTTGAAGCGCTTCATCGTCGAGCATATGCCCGTGCTCGATCGAATCGACTCCGGCGCGCAGCGCATCCTTTATACCCTGCGTTCCAATAGCGTGCGCGGCGACGCGCATCTGATGACGGTGCGCCTCTTCGCAGGCGGCGCGCATCTCCTCTTCGAGCAGCTGCGCTAAGCCGGGGACCGCGCCTTTGGTCAGCACGCCGCCCGTCGCGATCAGTTTGATGCAATCGGCGCCGGCCTTGCGCTGTTCGCGCACGGCCTTGCGCGCGTCCCACGGGCCGTCAACTTCGCGGCCCATGAACCATCCGTGGCCGCCGGTCATGCATAAGATGAAGCCGGCCGCCGAAATGCGCGGACCCGCCATGCGTCCTTCGTTGACCGCGTCACGAATGCGGATCGCGATCGCTTCGGATCCACCGGGCTCGCGAATGGTCGTCACTCCCGCGCGCAGCGCTTTCTGCGCGTTTTCGACCGCGCGCAGCATACGCTCGAGCGGCGGCATCGCCTGAATCGCCGACATCGGATCGGGTTCGCCGCTCATCTCCAAATGCGCGTGCGCGTTGACGAGCCCCGGTGTAACACACGCCGCTTCGTGGTCGCATTTGCCGCCGGCTTCGCGCAGCTCGCGCACGATGCCGTCTTCGATCAGAAGATCGACATTTTTTCGCGGCTCATCGAGCGAGCCGTCGTAAAGCATTCCCGCACGGATAATCATGGTGCAACCGATCTTTCTAGGGCTTGAAACGCCTTGCTCGTGAGCTCGTGCCCGAGCACGCCGGCGATAAAACGCGAAGCCGCGCGCACCTTATCGAGACTGACGCCGGTTTCGATGCCCATGCCGTGCAGCATGTACAGGAGATCTTCGGTTCCAAGATTGCCGGTTGCGCCCGGCGCGTACGGACAGCCGCCGAGTCCGCCGCTGCTTGAGTCGAAAATCGCGATGCCATGCTGCAGCGCCGCGTAAACGTTCGCGAGCGCTGTGCCGCGCGTGTCGTGGAAGTGGAAGGCGACCTTATCGATGTCGCACTCCCGCAGCAGCAGCGGAACGAGTTCGTCAACCTGGCTCGGAACGCCGACGCCGATCGTGTCGCCGATTGAGACTTCGTCGCAACCCAAATCGAACAGCCTGCGCGTGACGTCGAGCACCGCAGAGGGCAGAATCTTGTCGCCGAACGGCGAGCCGAACGCGGTCGAGACATATCCGCGCACCCAGAACGCGTTTTCTCGTGCGTTGCGCACGACGTCGCGGAACGTTTCGATCGACTCGTCGATCGTCATGTTGATATTCCGTTTGGTAAACTCTTCCGACGCCGCGGTAAAAACCGCAATTGCATTCGCGCCGGCTTTCTTTGCGCGTTCCAGCCCGCGCACGTTCGGCGTGAGCACGGGGTAACGCACGCCCGGCTTTTTGTGTATCCGCGAAAAAACGTCGGCGGCGTCGGCGAGTTGCGGAATGGCTTTGGGGCTCACGAACGACGTCGCTTCGATCAGCGTTAGGCCCGTTTCGCTCAAGAGATCGATGTAGCGCACTTTGTCGTCTGTCGAAACGACCGCGTGTTCGTTCTGGAGGCCGTCGCGCGCGCCCATCTCGCAGACGCGTACAAATTGGGGGATACTCATTTCCAGCTGGGCGGACGGCGCTCGAGAAATGCGCGCAAACCTTCTTGCCCTTCGTCCGAGACGCGCTGCGCGGCGGTTGCCGCAGCGGTCAGCTCGAGCGTTTGGTCGTAAGGCGTTTCGCGCACGCGGGGGATCAGCTGCTTCACTGCGGCGATCGCTTTGGGGCCTGCGCTCAACACCTCGTTCACGACGCGTTCGATAGCGACGTCCAGCGTATCGGAAACGACGACCTCGTGCACCAGCCCGATTGCTTGCGCGCGTTTCGCATCGAAGCGCTCGCCGGTCAGAAAGAGCGCGCGTGCGTGCGACGCGCCGATTTTTGCAAGCACGAACGGCGAGATGACCGCCGGAATGATTCCGAGCTTGACCTCGGTAAATCCGAAAACCGCATCGGACGCAGCGATTGCGATGTCGCAAACCGCAACCAGGCCCGCACCGCCGCCGAGCGCCGCCCCATGAATCTTTGCAATGACCGGCTTCGGACACGCGTCGATCGCGCGAAACATCGCCGAAAGCGCGCGCGCGCTCGCGACGTTTTCTTCGTGCGTGAGATCGAGCGATTCGCGCATCATCGCCACATCGGCGCCTCCGCAGAACGCCTTCCCGTCGCCCGAGAGCACGATCATCCGCACGCCCGGATCGGCCGACAAGCGTTCGAAGGTGGAACGCAGCTGCTCGATCAAATCGCTATCCAATGCGTTGCGAACTTCGGGCCGGTTCAGACGGACGTGCGCGACCGGGCCGCCGGCGTCGCGGCGAAGGACTTCGGACATGCACATCCGCTTCTCGCTCTCATCCGTCGCGGCCTCGCCTGCGTTAGTATCATAAGGCATGGAAACGGGAAAAACGGTCTACCGGCATTCGGGCGTGACGCGATTGACGCACTGGCTTTTTTTTATCGCGTTTCTGGCCCTAGTAAGCAGCGGTCTGCAGATCTTTAACGCGGCGCCCTACCTGGACGCGTCGGATAAAACCGACCCGGCGCGGCGCGTCCTGCAAATTTACGCGCCCTCGGATAACGTCGGGGCGACCGTGATTTTCGGCCATGTTTTCACGACGACGGGGTGGCTGGGCTGGACCGACGATGGGATGGGCGCAAAGACCGGACGCGCCTTTCCGGGCTGGATCACGATTCCGTCGTACCAAGATCTCGCCGATGGCCGAACCTGGCATCTCTTTTTTGCTTGGGTCATGGTGTTTTGCGGGTTAGCATATCTGGTCTGGGGATTCGCGCGGCACGATCTGCGCGAGCTCGTTCTGCGGCCGTCGGACGTTCCCAAGCTGTTGCCCATGCAGCTCTATTACTTGCGCTTGCGCAAAGAGCCGCCGTTTCACGGAAAATACAATCCGCTGCAAAAACTCGCGTATTCGCTCGTGCTTTTCGTTTTTGCTCCGCTCATCGTCCTGAGCGGCTTAGCGCTTTCGCCCAGCTTTGACGCGACATTTCCCTGGGTGACCGTCATGTTCGGCGGCCGTCAGTTCGCGCGCTTATGGCATTTCGTGCTGATGCTTGCGCTCTGCGGCTTTTTCGCGATGCACGTGATACTCGTGGCCACTACGGGCCTGCGCAATCACCTCGTCTCCATGATCACCGGGCGCTACAAACTCGGCGCGCACGATGGAGTGGGCGTATGAAGCGCAAACTCTTTCTCGCGACGAGCCTTTCCGCGGCGCTGACCGGATGCGGCGTGGCCGGAACCAAACTCACCGAGAACGACGGAGTACGCTCCATTCTGGGTGCGGGCGAAACCCTCGATTTGGCACTGATTGGCACTCACGGTTTGGCGCGCGAATATTCTGCGGGCGACATTTCCCGGGAGTTTCCGATTAACTCGTTTGATACGCCCGCTGACGCAGCATACGCTCATCTGGTCCGCAACGCTTACGCTTCATTTCGTTTGGCCGTCGACGGCATGGTCGAGCGGCCGCTTTCGCTTTCGCTCGTGCAGCTGAATGCGATGCCGCAAACCACCCAAATTACGCGTCATGACTGCGTGGAAGGCTGGAGCGCGATCGCGCAGTGGAGCGGCGTCGCGCTTCGCGATGTTCTCGCAGCGGCAAGGCCGCGCAGCGGAGCGGGTTTCGTCGTTTTTCACACGTTTGACCGTGACGCCAACGGCGTCCCCTACTATGAAAGCCTCGACTTTTCGCAAGCGCTGCATCCGCAAACGCTGCTGGCGCTGCGACAGAACGGCGCACCGATCGCTCCCAATCGCGGCGCACCGGTCCGCCTGAAGATCCCGACTCAGCTGGGTTACAAGAGCGCGAAATGGGTGCGCCACATTGCCGTGGTTCCATCGCTCGCTCACCTCTTCGCCGGCAAGGGCGGCTATTGGGAAGACCAGGGCTACCAATGGTATGCCGGTATCTAATGTTGCCTTAAGGGAGCACTCGAACGGTTGGTTGAACCCGGCCGGTCTACTCTCGGAAGGAGTCGTTTTTGATGAAGCTAGTTCTCACCGGGCTTTCTTTGGTGTTGCTGGCCGGCTGCGCGAGCGCGAGCGCCGCGATGCAGGCGCCCAAATATACTAATCCGCCGCCGGGGAGGGTCGTGCAAGACGTGGTCTCTTATCTTTCCGGCGAGGCCATGAACTCAAAGTGGCACGTTGTTTCCAGCCGAGTCGCCGTTGGCAGACAAAACGGCAAACAGCCGGCGTATCAATGGTACATCTCCGTCTATGCGCCGGCCGCCAACGGATGGACTCTGGCCTATCGTACGCCGGGCGCCGGCACGACGTTGCTTTCGAAAGTTACGAAGGCGCGCGGGGCGCAGCTCTACTTTCCGGTGCAGTCGGTCAAGATCGTCGGCACGGGAGAGCTCGAGCAGGCGGGCATACAGGATGCGGTCGTTCAAGTGCACGAGTTCGCCGCCGACTGCGGCGGTTCAACCGTGGCAGTCTTCGGCGCCGGCTCGTCTATGAAACCGCGCGTGCGCACAGCCGTCCAAAACGGCTGCGATCTGCAGGCGTCACTTGTCAAGTACGGCCAGATGCAAGCCGTGCAGCTCACCGGCCCATACTACGGTCCGAAAGCGGCGATGTGCTGCCCCACCAAACCAAAAGCCACTGCGAAACTGACGAACTCGGGAACGATCCGCGGTTGGAGCGTCACCCCGAACTACTTCAAAATAGATAACAGCGTCCACTAGCCCGGGTCTTCCCCGACGTTCATGCGCGGCGCACCGCGCGGATATGTGGAGGGGTGTTCACGCATGAATTCAGTGCAAATCGCGGCCAGATATTCGAAAAACTCCCACACCGCCGGATCTCGTGTCCTGCGCAGGCGAATCATCGGCAGAAGTTGATTCCACGAACCGGCGACGACGCCGCACCAAAGACTGCATGCGATGGTACGGTCGATGATGCCAAAACGAACGAACGCGCCCATGGATTCAAAAAAATTCGCCACGTTCACCGCCGGGCGTAGTTCGGGCGGCGTGGTGGGCTCGGATTGAAATTTTCGCCGCAGCTCGGCATCCTGTAACAGTGCCGGCAGCTCGACCGTGATAAAGCGCCGGGCAACCTGAAATTCATCGGACTCGAGTTTTTCACGGCATTCGGTGAGCGCCACGATTTGATTGCCGCCGCGCATGTGGCGCAGTTGCAGCAATGCTGCGATTGCCGACGCGGCGATCACGACGAATGTTCCGAGCGTTCCGAACGCCGTCAGCCACTCAGGAGACACGCGATGATTCATCCTTCCGGTCGATCGTCCAGGGCTCCGGAAGCGGCATGCGTTCCAAATCCTTTGGATATGTGCCGTCGCGGTGTTCGGCAGTCCAGTGCCGCGAAATCACGGCGAGATATTCGAAGTGTTCGAAGAGGTTTGGGTCGACGGCCGCGCGCCGGTTCGCGATGAAAGCCGATAGCACGGTCCAGTTTCGAATCACGACGTAACCCCAAAGATCGCAAGCTATTCGGCGGTCGATGAATCCGTGGCGCACGGCGGCGCCCGTGGTCTCGAAGAAATTTGCAACCGTGCGAGCTTGTTCCAGTTCGGGCGATAGCGGCCCGGGGTTCGCGATCAGGGCTCGGATACGGGGCTCCTCCAGCAGCCGGGGAAGCTCGTGCGCAGTCCATCGGAGAGCTTGCCGAAAATCCGTTGATTCCATCGTTTCACGTATTTCCGTGAGCGCCGCAATTTGATTGCCGCTGCGCATGTGGCGCAGTTGCATTAATGCGGCCATTGCTGAAGCGGCGATGACGACGAACGTACCGAGCGTTCCGAACGCGGTCAGCCACTCAGGCGTCATTGCGGTTTCCGATCAAATCCATGAGCGAATTGTCCTGCGGCATGCGCCTTTTGCTCGCAGGGAAGTTGCCGCCGGGATGCGCTCGCAAGTAGTCGTCAGAAAGTACGGCCATGTACTCGAAATTTTCCCAAAGCGCCGGCACGCCGATCTTTTGCCGCACATAGGTAATGACGGGCGCAAGTGCCGTCCAATTGCGCACGACACTCCAGCACCAAAAATCGCACGCGAGCTCCTGGTCGATAATCCCCTTCTTGACGAACATCCCCATGCTTTCAAAAAAATTGGCGACCGTTCCGATCTGCTTATACTCACCGGGGAAGGGAATCTGGGAAATTTTCGCGCGCTCGGCCGGATCATTCAGGCGCTTGGGCAGCTCGAACGAGACGAAATTCTGAGCTTCTCCGAATTCCGGCGACTCGAGCGTTTCACGGCATTCGGTCAGCGCGACGATTTGGTTGCTACCGCGCATGTGGCGCAGTTGGAAGAGTGCCGCCGCCGCCGACGCCGCGATGACGACGAACGTGCCGAGCGTTCCGATCGCAGTCAGCCACTCAGGAGACATCGCTACATCCTAAAGATGCCGAAGCGCGTTTCGGCGAGCGGGGCATTAGCGCTGGCTTCCAATCCCATTGCGAGCACCTTGCGCGTCTGGAGCGGATCGATAATGCCGTCGTCCCACAATCGCGCAGTCGAATAGTACGGGCTGCCTTCGTGCTCGTATTTGGCGAGGATCGGTTCTTCGATCTTCGCTTTTTCATCCGCGGTGATGTCGCCCTTGACCGTCGAGAGCACGCTTGCGGCTTGCTGGCCGCCCATCACGGAAATTCTTGCGTTGGGCCACATCCACAGTTGCCGGGGCGAGTAGGCGCGTCCGCACATGCCGTAGTTGCCGGCGCCGAAACTGCCGCCGATGATGATGGTGAACTTCGGCACTTCCGCGCACGCAACGGCCATGACGAGTTTGGCGCCGTCCTTGGCGATGCCGCGGTTCTCGTACTCCCGGCCGACCATAAAACCGGTAATGTTCTGCAAGAACAACAAGGGTGTGCCGCGCTGCACGCACAGCTCGATGAAATGCGCGCCTTTGAACGAGCTTTCGCTGAACAGAATGCCGTTGTTGGCAAGGATGCCGATGGGGTGGCCCTCGATGCGTGCAAAACCGGTGACAAGCGTTTTCCCGTAGCGTGCTTTGAACTCGTGAAAATCCGACCCGTCGACCAAACGCGCGATCACCTCGCGCACGTCGTATCCGATGCGGTTGTCCGACGGCACCACGCCGTAGAGTTCCTTGGGATCATACTTCGGCGGCTCGGGTTTGGATGCGTCCCACTGCCGCGGGAGTTCGCGGTGAAGATTTGCCACGATCGAGCGCACGATCGCGAGCGCGTGCGGATCATCTTCGGCAAAATGATCGGCAACGCCCGATAACCGTGTGTGCACGTCGGCTCCGCCGAGATCTTCGGCCGTGACGATCTCGCCGGTCGCGGCTTTGACCAACGGGGGACCGCCCAGAAAGATCGTGCCGTTGTCTTTGACGATCACCGTTTCGTCCGACATCGCGGGCACGTAGGCGCCGCCCGCGGTACAAGAACCCATCACCGCCGCAATCTGCGGAATGCGTTTACCCGACATGCGGGCCTGGTTGTAGAAGATCCGTCCGAAGTGATCGCGATCGGGGAAGACTTCCGCTTGCAGCGGCAAGAACGCGCCGCCCGAATCCACGAGATAAATGCATGGCAAATGGTTTTGCTCGGCAATTTCCTGCGCGCGCAAGTGTTTCTTGACGGTCATCGGGTAGTACGTGCCGCCCTTGACGGTCGCATCGTTGGCAACGATCACGCAATGCAGGCCTTCGACGATGCCGATACCAGTGACGATTCCGGCTGCGGGCGCATCGCCGCCGTACATTTCATAAGCGGCCAGCGGCGAGAGCTCCATGAAAAACGATCCCGGATCGATGAGCGCATCGACGCGTTCACGCGCGGTCAGTTTATTGCGCTTGCGGTGCCGCTCGGTAGACTCCGCGCCGCCCCCGCCGCGCGCCGAAGCGAGCGCCTCGCGCAGCTGGGCAGTCAAGCGCGTCATGTTTTCGAAATTGCGTTTATACGTGTCGGTCTGAAGATTCAGCCGGGTCTGCAGGACAGCCATGCGAGCGCGCTTTCGTTAAACGCGGATTAACCCCGTTTCCAAGCAACCTTTAACCCCGTCGCGGCGTTCATCCGCTACAATGTGGGAGATATGGCTACCGCGTTAACGCCCCGCACCGACGTCGCCGGCATTTACCGTCCGGCGGGTCAACTCGACGCCGCGACCGCGCTGGCTCCTTATAAGGGAGCGTGGAACTCCCGTTTGGCGGCGCATCTTCTGCGCCGCGCCGGATTCGGCTCCTCGCCAGATGAGGCGGCCAAATACGGAAGCATGGACGTCCACGCCGCCGTCGATGCGCTGATCAATTTTCCGCCTACCGATAGCTTGCCCGCGCCCGGCGATTTGTACGATCCGCGCACCGCGCTGATGCAGTACGTGCAGCAGGGCATGCGGCCGGCCACACTCGACGACATGACCAAGCGCAAGATCGGCCAAGACGTGCGTCAGCACGAGCGGCAGTCGATCATTGCGCTGCAGCGCTGGTGGCTCAACCGCATGCTCGCGACGCCCGCGCCGCTGCAAGAGAAGATGGCGCTGTACTTTCACGGACACTTCACGTCGGCGGCAATTCAAAAAGGCGTTTCGCCGGGCATGGTCTACAATCAGAACCAACTTTTCCGCACCAACGCACTCGGCAACCTGCGCGAATTGACGTGGCAAGTCTCGATCGATCCGGCGATGATGATCTATCTGGACAACGCGCGCAGCGATCCGCAGCATCCTAATGAAAACTACGCGCGCGAGCTGATGGAGCTCTTTACGCTCGGCGTCGGCAACTATACCGAACAGGACGTGCGCGAATCGGCGCGCGCATGGACAGGGTGGGTGCTCCGGCCTCGCGTTGGCGACGTGCAGTTCGTTGCGTCCCGTCACGACCAGGGGAGCAAGACATTCCTCGGACAGACCGGCAACTGGGGCGGCCGCGACATCGTGGACATCATCTTCAAGCAGCCTGCCAGCGCGACGTTCTTTGCCAATAGTTTGCTGAACTTCTTCGTCTACAACGGCCCCGAGGCTCAACTCGTCGATGCGGTCGCCAAACTGATCCGCAAGAACGACTTCAATATCAAGCCGGTCATGTCGACGCTATTGCGCAGCAATGTCTTCTATTCGAGCCGCGCTTACCGCGCGCTGGTCAAGAGTCCGGTAGAATTCGCGATCGGCACCTACAAAACACTGGGCGCAAAACAAGTGGACGACAGCGCGCAGCGCGCGCTGGTGCAGATGGGACAGATTCTGTTCTACCCGCCCAACGTTGCGGGCTGGCCGGGCGGCGCGAACTGGCTGACCAGCCAAACCGTTATCGCGCGGGAAAACTTCCTGGCTTCGATCGTCAATTCGCCCATGATGGACGGCGTGGACTGGATGCAGAAGATGCCGCTCAAGGCGTCGCAGGCGGCGAAAGATCTGGTCGCCACCGTTCTGCACGGCGACGCGTCCGAGCAAGGCGTCGCGCAACTGACCGATTATCTCAACGGCGCCGGTACGTCGGCGCTCGGCATGCTCTCGGGCGAGAACTATCCCGAACGCATTCGCGGAGCCGCGTATTTAACGATGGCGATGCCGGCTTACCAGTTGAACTGAGGGGAACGATGAAACGCAAAAACTTTTTGGCCGGAACGCTCAGCGGGCTTGCAGTCGTCGCGAATACCCAGCACGTTTTCGCCCAGGCCCTCTCGCAGAGTCCGCTGCCCGGACTGCCGGGCGCCGCGAACCGCTGCCTGGTGCTGATCAATCTGCAAGGCGGAAACGACGGGCTGAACTGCGTCGTGCCTTTTGCAAACCCGCAATACTATCAGCTGCGTCCGACGATCGGCGTATCGCGCAACGACGTGCTGTCCATCAATGATAAGGTCGGCTTCAATCCGACGATGCGTTCGTTCAAATCGATGTACGACAAGGGCATGATCGCGGTCGTGCAGAGTGTGGGTTATCCCAACCCCGACCATTCGCATTTCCGTTCGACAGAAATTTGGCAGACGGCCGCGCCGGACAAATACGAACACACCGGCTGGCTCGGCCGCTACTTGGATCAGGCCAACCTTCCCAAGGACAACCTCTTCAACGGCGTGGCGCTCGCACAGGTGCTTCCGGAAGTTATGGTTGCCGGAAAGACCGACGTGCCCGCCATCGCGCAGATCAACGGCTATGGATTGATCAGCGACCGCAACAACTCGGCAAGCACGACCTACACCAAACTGGTCACCGACAACCGGCTGCCGTTTAGTTCGCCCTATCTCGCGCACGTCGCCGAGATCGAAGATCATGCGCAGAAGGGCTCGCAAGAGCTTCCGAAGTTGATCGCCGGCTACAAATCGGCCGGCGCATACCCGGCGACGCCGCTCGGCCGCAGCTTAGCGCTGGCCGCGCAGATCGTGGGCAGCAACTTGGGAACACGCGTGCTCTACGTTCAGCACGGCTCTTTTGACACGCACGTCGGCCAGAAAGCGACGCAAGACCGTTTGCTTGGAGAGTTTTCCGACGCGATCAAAGCGTTCTACGACGATTTGGGCGCGCACGGCAACGACAACCGCGTGCTGACCATGACGTTCTCGGAATTTGGACGGCGCACGGCGGAGAACGCGAGCCGCGGAACCGATCACGGCGAAGCGTCTCCGCTCTTTCTGATCGGCGGCGGCGTCAAAGGCGGAATGTACGGCGCCTATCCGGATCTCTCCGATACGAACATGGGCAACCTCAAGTTCGATACGGATTTCCGCAGCGTCTACGCCACCGTGCTCGAGCGGTGGCTCGGACGCCCATCGGCGCCGATTCTGCAGGGGCAGTTCCCGACGATCGCAGCGCTCGGCTAACTCCCGAATGGCATAGCCACCCCGCGGCGAACCCGCCCCGGAGTGATCGAGATTCTTTTCCTGGGTACCGGCGGCGCACGCTTCGTCGTAGCGCGCCAGATTCGCGCGTCCGGCGGCATGTGGATGCGCTTTGGAAAGACGCAGATTCACGTCGATCCGGGCCCGGGTGCGCTCGTGCGCGCTTTGTCGCATGTTCCGCCGTGCAATCCGCGCGAGCTGGAAGCGATCGTCCTCTCACACAAACACCTCGACCATTCCAACGACGTCAACGTGATGATCGAAGCGATGACGTCGGGTGGTTTCAAGCGCCGCGGCATCGTACTGGCGCCGAGTGACGCGCTCGAAGGCGAGCACGTCGTGCTCCCCTATGCGCAGAAATTCGTCGAGCGGGTCGAAGTGTTGCGCGAGAGTCACGGTCCCTATGCTATCGGCGACGTGGAGCTCTTTACGTCGATTCGCCACCTGCATGCGGTCGAAACGTTCGGAATGCATTTCCGTTACGAAGGCCGTACCATTTCGTACTTACCGTGCGGAAAATTCTTCGAAGGCTTGATTGACGATTATCGCGCGCACTCGCCCGACGTGCTGATCGTCAACGTGCTCCGCTTCCGCGATTCCATGGACGTCGATCACTTGACCTTCGATCAGGCGCGCGAAGTGTTGAAGGGGGTGCGCCCGCGCGTTGCCGTCTTGCAGCACTTCGGAACCAAGATGCTCGAGCAGGATCCGCCGAAGCTGGCGCGTGCGCTCGAGCGGGAATTAGGCTTACGCGTCATCGCCGCCCACGACGGAATGTTGCTTGAGGCCGACACGGAATTGGCCGCGCTTGCCGGTTGAGATCTCGCGCGTCGAAGCTCGCGACGTCGAAGCGTTTCTGCGCCGGAATGAGCGCGAAGCACTCAAGACGCTCTTCAATTTTAGCGTGGTGTGGCACGAACAGCGTCACGATTTTGCGGCGCTCGACGGCGAAGACGTCGTCGGCATCGCCACGATCCGCATCGCGGCATCGCTGGCGCACGTCGAACAGGTTATCGTTCTGCCCGGGCGCAGGCTCGCCGGCGCCGGCCGGTCGCTGCTCGATCGCGCGGCTGAGGTCGCAAACTACTACAACTGCCACAAAATGAGCGCGATGGTTCCTTACCGCAGCTCCGCTCAGCAATTCTTGGAACGCTGCGGTTACAAAGAAGAGGCGGTTTTACCGCAACACACGTTTAAGCTCGACGTAGCTGCAATGCGGAAGTTTTTGCTGTAAGTTTTTAGTGAATGCGGCCGGGGCGCGGTCTGGGCAGAGGGCGCCGCTGCGCAAATCCGGCGAGCGGGCGCCACTCGGCCGGCAGCCGCTGCTGCGAGCGCAGCGTTCCGCTGTACAGGAAGATCGCTCCGTGCGAAGAGCTCGCCGTCACCACGGCGCGGCCGCTGCCAATCTGCGCATCGGTCTGTCCGGAGCGCACGCCGGAGCCGCCGACGATCGAATAGATTCTTCCCACCGAACTGTGCGCGCCGACTTGTGCGTCGCGGCTGATGCCCAGCGCTACGCTGCCGTACTCGGTTTCAAAGCGCGCCAGCCCGGGCTGAAATGCTCCGCCGTCGTAGATGATGGTTCCGGTGACGCTCGAGACTTGAATTTGGCGGGCGTTGCAATTTTCGAAGACGATGTTTCCGGCCGCGGTGCGTGCGCGGATGCGTTCGAATTGCGAATCGAAGACCATGAGCGGCCCGCGCGCAACTTGCGCGAAACCCGTGCCCGAAACGTTGCGCAGACGCAAGGGGCCGTTATGGAGCAGCAGTGTAAACGTACCGTGATAATCTTGCACGTCGATGCCGCCGCGTTGTACGCTCGCAAGTACGAGCGCCGTCCCGGCCGGCAGCATGATCATGACGTCGGCGTCGAGCGCTTGCACGAAGATGCCCTGGTGCGGTCCGGCTGGAAGCGGCGTCAGCGCGAACTCTTCCTGAGGAAGTGTAATCTGTCCGGCGCTATCGAAGATCGAGGTCGCAAAGATAGGAATGCTTCCGGTGAGTGCGCGCGCGACCGCGTCGGGTTTGAAGTTACGCGCACTGACGGGCTGCAGCGAAGTAACCTGTACGTCACTTCTGTTCCAGGTGCGAATCGTCAGGGTTCCGCTGCGCATCATGACGCGGACGACCGGCGCATCGCCCGCGGGCAAAACGACGGGGGTCTGCGCTTGCGCGGTGCGGCCGGCGCTCGCAAGAGCGCACATGAAAACGAGGAGCACGGCTCCTCGTCCCCGGAGACGATTCATCACCCTATCATTGTACGAGCTGCGCCGTTTGAAACATGAGAATATTATGAGATGCGCGGAAACGTCGCTCGAAACAGCGCGCCGCCGCCCGTCCGCCCGAGCGCTTCAACGCTTCCGTCGTGCACTCGCGCAATCGAACGGACGATGGCCAGCCCCAACCCCGTTCCCGGCACGACGCGGCTGCGCGATTTATCCGCGCGGTAGAAACGATCGAAAACCAGCGCGATCTCGCGCGGATCGATGCCTGGCCCAGTGTCTTCAACGTCGATGACGGCTTGGTTGCCCTCCGAGTAGACGCGGACGTCAATGTGGCCCTTTTCCGTAAATTTGATCGCGTTGTCGATCAGGTTGCTGAAGAGCTGCCGGATGAGCGAAGCATCGCCGAGCACGACCGGCTGATCCTGCGCGTCAAACGATAACTCCAGACCTTTTTCCTGGGCGCGGGGGCGCGCTGCCCCGACCGCCTCGGCGCCCGACGCACTTAACGAGACGGGCTCCTTGGGGATCGCCTCCCCGGAATCGGCTCGCGCAAGCGTGAGCATGCCGGCAACCATGCCGGCAAGCGAAGCGCTTTCTTTGGCGATCGTTTCCAAACTCTCGCGGCGGATGTTTTCGTCGCGGTCGCCCCAGCGGGCCAGCATTTGCGCGTTTGCGTTGATCGACGTCAGCGGCGTTTTCAGTTCATGCGACGCGTCGGAAATGAACTGCCGTTCGCGCGCGAACGATTCTTCTAAACGCGCGAGCAGATCGTCGAAGGTGGCCGCGAGTCTTCCGACTTCGTCGCTGCGATTTTTCCAGCGCAGCCGGCGGTTGAGGCGGTCCGAACCAATCTCCCGCATCGCGAGCGCGAGCTGATTGATGGGATTGGTTGCCTGCGCCGCGAGCACCAGCGAAAGTGCGACGACCGCCAGCACGGTCGCGATCAGAATTCCGGCAATGGCTTGTCGCGTTTCACCGAACGCGCGGTTGAGTTGATCGAGCGGCTCGCCGACACGGGCGACCAGCGCGATGCGGCCGCTCACCAAAAGCTCGTTTTGGATCAGAAAAGGCGTACCGTGCAGGTCGGCGTTTTGTAGTGCGGCCGGTTTGGCTAGCGTGAGTTTGGGAATCGGCGGGAATTCGCTGGTTCCCAGATTGAAGCTCTTGGAAAGCACGTGTCCGGCCGCGTCGTCGATTTCGATGAACGTGCCGGCCGACGCCCAGCGCGCGAGATTATCGGCGTTCTCCAACACTAACAGCGAGTCGCCGCTGGTATCTTGAATCGAGAATTGATCGGGCGGCGGCAGCGCGACGCGCTTGATGTCCTGCATCGTCAGGGCTAAGTGCCCTTGCGCTTGGCCGTAGAGAATTTGCTCGAAGCGCAGCGAGATGATCAGCCCGAGAGCGAGGATAGCGGCGACCAGGAGCAGGGCGTACCAGGCGGCGATCCGCCACCTCAGCGAGTGCACTAGTCTTTGATCGTGTATCCGACTCCGCGCACGGTCGTGATGAGTTTGTCGTCGAAGCCGTCGTCGATTTTTCCGCGCAGGTAGCGAATGTACACGTCGATCAGGTTCGAGTCGCCCAGAAAATCGCTTCCCCAAACGCCGTTGAAGAGCTCGTCGCGCGAGTGAACCTTGTTGCGGTGCAGCAAGAGGTACTCTAGCAGCGCGTACTCTTTGGCCGTCAAATTGACGGGTACTCCGCCGCGCTGCACTTCGTGGCGGTCGCGATCCATGAGTAGGTTCCGGTAGGCGATGACGTTGCTGGCGGGCTGTTTGTCGCGCAGGCGCGCGCGGATGCGCGCCAGTAGTTCCTCGGTTGAAAACGGTTTGATCATGTAATCGTCGGCGCCCATGTCCAGTCCGGCGACGCGTTCGGGAACGCGATCCTTGGCTGTCAGCATGATAATCGGCACGCGGCTCTTGGCGCGAACGCGCCGGCAGACTTCCAGTCCGTCCATTTTTGGGAGCATGAGATCGAGCACGACCAGGTCGGGTTCTTTGAGGGCGCGCTCCAAACCCGAAAGTCCGTCTTGCGCGCTTTCGACTTCGTAGCCTTCGTGTTCGAGCTCCAATTGCAGGACGCGGCTAATCGCCGTATCGTCCTCGATCACTAAAACGCGAAACGGTTTGTTAACGGCGCACCGCCGGCTTGGAACGCGCGATCGGCGGAGTCAGATGCGAGAGCCAAACTGAAGCCGCGCCGCCAACCGCGATCCACAGCACGGCTGACGGCTGTGAAACGACGTACAGGATGGCCGCGCCGATCGTGTCGAGCGCAGCGATGATCGGTGCCGGACCCTCGCGCAAGACGAGCACAACGAGCCAAGCGATCGCGGCCAGACATCCGCCTATCAGCCAAGCTTCCCACGGTTTGACCGCGGGGAGCGCGTGGCGATGATAGACCGTGCGCGCGAGGATCGACGCGCGCATCCCCGCCGGAGTCTCCTCCAAGGGAAGATTGAAAAGGGCGCGTTCCAGATCGTTTTCGCTGTAGTTCATTCTTGTGCTCCCGTTGCGGTTTCGTTCAGCATTCGCCGCAACTGTTCTTTTGCGCGGAACAGGTGGGTCTTCACCGTTCCGATCGGTATTTCCAGGACTTGCGCGATCTCGTCGTACTGCCTGCTCTGCAGGTGGTAAAGCGTGATCACGCTGCGGTACTTTTCCGGCAGCCGCGCGATCGCCGCGCGCAGCCGGAGGGCCTCGTCACCCGCGATGGCTGCCTGTTCCGGCCCGGCCCCCGGGTCGGCCCGGTCGGGAAGTTCCTCACTGGAGTAACGTTTGCGGCGGCCCAACCGGTCGCAACAGGCGTGGTAGGTAATCGAAAATATCCAGGTCGAGAACTTCGCGCCGGGGCGGAACGTCCTCAGGCTGCGGAAGGCTTTGAAAAAGGCCTCCTGGGCCACGTCGCGCGCCTCCTCGGAGTCGTGCAGCGTGCGGTAGGCCAGGTGGTAGACGGCGCGGTCGTACCGCTCCACGAGCGTGCCGAAGGCTTCGCCGCGGCCGGCCAGGGTTTCGGCTACGAGGGTTTGGTCGTCGACCGTGGTCGCCGTATCGATGAAAGGGACCTCCAGGACGGCTGCAGCCACGCTCGTCATACGCGCGCGCGCGAAGCATTGTTTCGGCTGCCCTGAAACACTCCCCCGGGCCCCCGCGTACTTGGGTCAGAATGCGCTACTCAAGAACCGGCGTCATCGCCGTCCTCATCGCCGCCGAACTTTTCATCGCCAGCGTGATCGTCGTCTCGGCCGGCGGCCTCAAGACGTTTTCGGGCGCCGCGAGCGGGCACGACATCGCGTTCGAGCCTTATTCCTTACCGGCGGTCGACGCGGGATCTCAACCACACGTCGTCATCGACGATCCCGACTCACGCGTCACGATCACGCCTTCCAACGACGGCAAGATTCACGTCTCCGATTCGACGCGGATCGCCGGGTGGGGTTGGGGATCGCGGCCGCAGCGGGTCCAGGTGCACCAAACGTCCGACGGCGTGCTGATCGCGCGGCCGTCTACGCCCGGGCGCATCGTCATATTCGGTTTCGAATCCAGCGGCACCGACGTCGCGCTTCCCCCCAACGCAACGGTCGAGATCCGGAACTCTTCGGGCGCCATGCTCAGCGATCTCACCGGCACGATCAGCGCGCACTCCGATGACGGGCACATCACCGCTACGAACGTACAAAGCGGCGACGTTTCGCTGCATACTTCGGATGGACGGATCGTGCTCACGAGCGTGAACGCGGACAAGCTCGACGCCACCACGCTGGACGGGTCGATCCACGTTTCCGATCTGCGCGTACGCAACGGTTCGCTGCATACGTCGGACGGTTCAATTACGATCGGATTAGCCGACGCCGGCGACGTAACGGTGCGCGCGCGCACACTCGACGGCAGCGTTCGCATTAACGGCATGCGTCAAGATGACTCGGCGCCGGTCGACTACAAACTTGGAACCGGCGCGGGCTCGCTGGACGTCGCCACGCAAGACGGCAGCATTCGCGTCACCACGAACGGAGCCAACTAAATGTCACATACCTCAGATAATTTTGTCGCACTTATCGCAATTCTGGTCATCTTCGGAATGCCGACGGCTTGGGGCATTGCGTCCCGGTGGTGGTCGCATCAAGAGCGTCTGGAGATGATTAAACGCGGAATGACGCCGCCGCCCCCGCCGCCGGATCCGCGTGCCGCGCGGCGAGCCGAACGCGCCGGTTACGATCCGTTCGCCTACTCTCGCACGAGCGCGCCGCCGTACGGCCCGCCGGATCAGTCGCCGCAATACGCCGACCGCGTGCTGCGCAAAGGCGTAAATATTGCGATGATTGGCTTGGCGCTGGTTATCGGTTTATCGTTCATCCGCCCGGGGACGCCCGGTCCGTGGCTGCTGGGCGGATTGATTCCGCTCTTCGTGGGATTAGCGCAGATTATTCTGGCGCTGATGTCGGGCGCTCACTTCGGAGTCTTTACCTTCCAAGGGCCGCCGGTCGGGCCGCACACCATGGCGCCGCCGCAGCCTCCGCCACCGCCCTATCAAGAAGGGCCATATGGCTGGCGTCCGGGCTCGACGACCGAATTGGAGCCGCCTGTCGGACCGCCCGACGTGCGGCCGTAAGTAGGACCGAAAAGAAAGAAGAACCGCCGGCAAGCCGGCGGTTCTTTTTAAGTAAGCAAGCGCGAGCTTTACTTACAAGAGACCAGGGCGATAGCCCATCCAGCCGCAGTTCTCGTCCGGACGAGGTAACCGTCAGACGTCCGGTCGTAAACCTGGTAGCCCGCTCTTAGCGCGTCGGCTAGCGATTTGAAGACCATGAGACCTGCCATTTCCTGGACCCTCCTTTCTTTTTCCGTTCTATACCCTATAACGGCTTTTGTCGCAAGTAGGTTCAGTCAAACGTCGCAGCTTTAGATTAAATATTTTGTATCGGGAGTATGTCCGGATGGTTGCGAGAATGAAAAATTCGATGCATCCGGGGTCGTCCGTTCATGATGTTGTGGTGCTCGATCGCACCGAACTCGCTCGCGGCGTCATCCTCTTAGGTTTTTACGCTCCGGAACTCGTGGACGTGACGCGTCCGGGCCAATTCGTCATGGCGATACCGCCGGGCGGCGAACGTGCCGCGACCGCGCTTGCCATCTATGAAGCTCAAGGTGAGCGCGCGAGTCTGCTCTTTTTTGTCTGCGGCGCGCGCACCCGGGAATTAGCTGAATTAAGACCGGGCGATAAGCTTTCACTGACCGGACCGCTCGGAAACGGCTTCGATCTTGCGGATGCACGCAACGTCGCGATCGTTGCGGGCGGCGTCGGCATTGCATCGGTGCTCCTTCCCGCGCAGCAGTTGGCGCAGCGAGGATCGCGCGTCCGTCTTTTTTACGGTGCCCGCAACGTCGAATTGTTGGTCGACCGCGATCGTTTTGCCACTGCGGGCTGCGAGCTCTGCTGCGCGACCGACGACGGGACGTTCGGACACCGCGGATTCATCACCGAACTGCTCGCGCAAGCTGACGACAAACCCGATCTGATCTTGGCTTGCGGACCGTCGCCGATGCTGCGCGCGACCGCGTTCGTTGCATCCGAGCTCGGCGTTCCCGCGCAGCTCGCGCTCGAAGAAACGTTCGCATGCGGCGTCGGCGGATGCTGGGGTTGCGTCGTGCCGCTCGACCGCAAGAGCGCGCAAGCTCCGACGTTTCCAAAAAACGGCGGCGACTTCGTGAACGCGCGCGTCTGTAAGGAGGGACCCGTATTTTGGGCGCACGAGTTGCGATGGTAGCGGCGGGTATAGTTTGTCCGGAAACCGCTGGCAAAAAAACGTCCATGTTTTTTTGCCGCTTGAGCGCATTTTCGAGAAAACAAAGTTTTGAAGTCGACATCCTGTCGAGCTCGAAAATGTCGCACATTTCCGGGCAAACTATACCCGCCGCCACCATCACGGGCGCCCAAAATACCTTCAGAAGAGACGGGGCGGTATGGACCTCTCCGTAAAGATCGGAAAACTCGAGCTGCCCTATCCAACGCTCATGGCCAGCGGATGCTACGGATCGGGCGAAGAGTTCGAAGATTTCGCTGACCTTTCGAAGATCGGGGCGGTCGTGCTTAAGAGCGTGACGCGCGAGCCGCGTTTGGGAAATCCGATGCCGCGGCTGGTTCCGACGCCGGCCGGAATGCTCAACGCGATCGGACTGCAGAATCCCGGGATCGACTGGTATCTCGAGCACGAGGTCGCCAAGTTCGCCAAGCGCCCGTGCGCCGTGATCGGCAGCGTCGCCGCGTTTTCGGTCGACGATTACGCCTATGTCACCGAAAGGCTCGCAGCGCGCAGCGAGATCGCGGCAATCGAACTCAACATTTCTTGCCCCAACGTCGGGTCGGAGGGAGAGACGTTCGCCTGCGATCCGGCTCTGACGGGAAAAGTCGTGCGCGCGGTGCGGTCGGTCACGGGCAAGACGCTGATCGTGAAGCTTTCGCCCAACGTGACCGACATCGCGACGATCGCGGCCGAGGCGGAAAGCGCGGGCGCCGACGCCTTGGCGGTCATCAACACGCTGCGTGGAATGTCCATCGACGTGCACGCTTGGAAGCCACGCTTGGGCAATCTCACCGGCGGTTTGTCGGGACCGGCCATCCGTCCGGTCGCGGTGCTGGCCGTGTATGAGGCCGCGCGCGCCGTCTCCATTCCGATCGTCGGGCAGGGCGGAATCGAAACCGCGACCGATGCGCTGGAGTTTTTTCTCGCCGGCGCGAGCGCGATCGCGATCGGCACGGCGAACTTCACCGATCCGCGCATTCCGGAAAAAATCGTGAACGAATTGGGCGGCTATCTGAACGCGCGGGGACTTCGATCGTTGCGCGATATCGTCGGCAAAGCCAACGCCGGTTTCGGCACGCCGTTTCAATATGAAGGCGACGCCGGCTAATGGCGCAACTCGTCGTGGCCCTCGACGTTCCGACCGCCGCCGACGCGGAGCGTCTCGTTGACGAGCTCTACGAACTCGACGTGCTCTTCAAAGTCGGCCTCGAATCGCTCTATGGGTATGGTGACCGGATCTTCGCCCATATGGAAGCGCGCGACGTGCGCCATTTCATCGACGCGAAACTCCACGACATACCGCGCACGGCTGCCGCCGCCGCGCGTCAGCTGGTACGGCAAGGCACGCATATCATCAACGTGCATGCAATCGGCGGAAACGACATGATGCGCGCGGTCACCGACGGCGTAGCCGAACGCGCGGCCGAGCTCGGCATGACCGCTCCGCACGTCTTCGCCGTGACGATGCTCACTAGCATCGGTCCCGAAGATCTCAACGAACTCGGTTTTCGCGGAGGTTTAGGTGAGACGGCAATGCGGTTGGCTGCGCTCTCGCGCGACGCAGGCTGCAGCGGCGTGATCTGCAGCGCACACGAGGTGCGCGATCTCAAACGCTACTTCGGCGAAGACTTTCTGACGCTGACGCCGGGCATTCGTCCGGCGGGCGCGGCGTACGCGGATCAAAAGCGGGTGACGACGCCGCGGGAAGCGGTGGAAGCGGGCTCGGATTACTTGGTCGTCGGACGCCCGATCACCGAAGCGCCCGATGCGCTCGAAGCTGCCAGAGTCATTCTCGCCGAGATGCGTTGAGTCTCGACCTCGAGCGCGAGCTGCGCGAACGCGGTGCGCTGCTGAGCGGACACTTCCGGCTGAGTTCGGGACGTCACAGCGACCGCTTCATTCAGAAATTTCGCATTCTCGAGGATCCGAAGCTGGTCGAGCCGGTCGCACGCGCGATCGCCGGCGCGTTTGCGGATGCGCGCCCAACGGTCGTGCTCAGCGCGGCCGTGGGCGGAATCGTTCTCGGTTACGAAGTTGCGCGTGCGCTGAACGTCAACGGAATTTTCGCCGAGAAAGAAGCGGGCGTTCCGGTCTTGCGGCGCGGCTTTCATGTGCACGCGGACGATCGCGTGCTCGTCGTCGAAGACGTGATTACCACCGGCGGTTCGGTGCGCGAAGTCATGGGCATCGCCCGGGCTGCGGGAGCGGCGGTCGTCGGCGTCGGCGCGATCGTACGCCGCGGCGACGCGGATTTTGGCGTGCCTACCGTAGCGCTGCTGGAAATGCCCATCGTCTCTTACGATGAAGGCGACTGTCCGCAATGCGCGCGCGGAACGCCGATCGACGATCCGGGATCTCGCCGGCGGTAGGCATGGAACCCCCGGCGGACGGGCGTAGTAGGTAAGGAAGATGCTAAACGCTGCGGCCGGAACGAACTGGCGCCGCATCGCCATCGTCGTGGGGCTTATCGTGCTCTTTGGGCTCGCGCTTTGGTTTGCGGCGCGCATTCCCAAGACGATGACGATCTTCGTGATCGCGCTGTTCCTTGCGTCGGCGGTTCATCCCATCTCGCGGCGTTTGGAGCAGCGGCGGATTCCGCGCCCGCTCGCCATTACGATCGTCTTTACCGTGCTGATCGTCATCATTGCCGGTTTCATCGTGATCGTCATGCCTATGCTCTTCGCGCAGTCGCAAGCGCTGCTGGCTAACGTGCCGGAGTACATCAAGACCACGGAGACGTGGATGCTCGGCATGCGTGCCGGCATCCAACACCGGTTTCCAAGCCTGAACATACCGACGCAAGTTTTCAACGTCCAGCAGTTCAGCGTGGAGCACGTGACGGCAATCTTCACCGCCGGCATCGCTTCGGTCGGCGCGCTGGCGCTCAACGTGGCGACGGCCCTCTTCATCGCTATCTCCGCGCTGATTCTTTCGGTCTTCATGCTGCTCAACCAAGACCAAATAGCCGGCGGATTTGCCGCGCTGTTCCCCACTCGCAGGCGGCAAACGGCGCTGATGCTGGCCAGTCAAGCCACCCACATGTTCGGGAGCTACATCTCGGGACAGATCATCGTTTGCACGATCACCGGCGTGCTGATTGCCGGCATCACCGCGATCCTCGGTTTCAAGTTCGCGCTGCTTTTCGGATTAGTGAGCGCCGTTTCGTATGCCATCCCGATCGTCGGCATGATCGTCGCGCATCTGCTGGGCCTCGTACTCGCGGCGCCGCAAGGCCCGTATATGATCGTCTGGGTCGAGGTGGTCACGTTCACCATCGCGCGCATCAGCGACAACATTTTGGTTCCGCGCATCATGGGCGAGAGCATCGGCGTTTCGCCGATCGGCGTCATGTTCGCGGTCTTCGCCGGCGGGGAACTCTTTGGTCTGCCGGGTTTGATCCTAGGTATTCCGGCCGCCGCGCTGATCAAACTCATCTGGGGATATTTCATCGGACCGTGGCTGCACGCGCAAATTGAGTTCGCCGACCTCGCGACTCCGGCGCCCCCGCCCGCCGTTGCGGTTCTTCCCGACGTCGAAATCGTCGTCGCCGAAAGTTGACCAAGCGGTTCATTTCGGAATCCCTGACGCCGGTCGTCGAGTCGTTCGATTCGGCGGCGATGGAGCACGGCGAGCCGGGTTTGCCCAGCGCGTTTACGTGGCGAAACCAAACGCTCGCGATAAAAAACGTCGTGAAAGTGTGGCGCACCATGCGAGAAGATCGCGGCGATAAATATCTGGCGCGTCACTGGTATGAGATCGAAGACCGGAACGGTCGCCGCTTCACGATCTATTTCGACCGGCAGGCCAAAGTGGGTAAACCGCGCTGGTGGCTCTATACGCTCGAGGAGTAGCTACATCGTTTCCGGCGCGGTGACGCCGATTATGTTCAGCACGCGGGCTAGGACCGTTTGCGTTGCGATGCACAGACTCAAACGCGCCAGCCGTTCGTTCCGATCGGGCACGAGGATCTTGCACTCCGTATAAAACTGATGAAAATCTGACGCAACGTCGCGCGCGTACCGCGTCAAGCGATGCGGGGCCAGCCGCTCGACGACGTGGGCGACGAGGCTCGGAAGTTCGGCGATCCGCCGAATCAGCGCAAGCTCGGCAGTATGGCGCAAGGAGTCTAGGTTTGCTCCGCTACGCGCGGTTTCGACATCCGCGGCATCGGCGTTCTTAAACACCGACGCGATGCGCGCGTGCCCGTACTGTACGTAGTAGACGGGGTTCTCGTTGCTTTCTTCTTTGGCGAGCTGCAGATCGAACGTCAACGGCGATTCCGGCGCCGGCAAGACGAAGAAGAACCGCGCCGCGTCGACGCCGACTTCGTCGATGATGTCGTCGAGCGTGACGATGTGGCCCGCGCGTTTACTCATGCTGACCTGCTCCTGGCCGCGCATGAGCGTAATCTGCTGCGCGATCAGCGCGTCGAGCCGATCGCGATCGTAGCCGAGCGCCTCGGCTAGCCCTTTGAGCCGTCCGATGTACCCGTGATGGTCGGGGCCAAGGATGTCGATGACCCGGTCTGAGCGTTGCAGTTTGGCGTAATGGTAGGCGACGTCCGTGCAGAAGTACGTCGGCCTGCCGTCGCGGCGAACGAGGACGCGATCTTTATCGTCACCGAACTGCGTGGCGCGGAAATACGTCGCGCCGTCGGCTTCGTAAGTAACGCCGTCGTCGATCAACCGCTGCAAACCGGCTTGCACGGCGCCCGCTTCCTGCAACTCCTTTTCACTTTGCCACAGATCGAAATGTACGCCGAAACGCTCGACGGTGAGGCGCTGCTGTTCGACCAGCGTATCGCGGCCGGCTTGCGAAAAAAGCGGAAGCCAAACGCGCTCCTCTTCCGATACCCAGCGCTCGCCGTCGGCATCGGCGATCGCGCGCGCGATCGGCTCCAGATACTCTCCCGGGTAGCCGTCTTCCGGAAAGGGAAACTTCGGATCGTAGATCTGACGGTATCGCGCGTAGACCGAGCGGCCTAACGTATCGAGCTGACCGCCGGCGTCGTTGATGATCCATTCGGTGAAGACGTCGTAGCCGCAAAATTTCATGGCGTTGGCCAGCGTCGCGCCGATGCTGCACGTGCGGCCTTGCACGACGACCAGCGGTCCGGTCGGGTTTGCGCTTCCGAATTCGAGCGAGATGCGCACGCCGTTTGGAGCGCGCTGTCCAAACGCCGCCCCGTCGCGAATGATGTGCGCCAGCGCCGCTTGCCAGACTTCAGGTTGAAAGCGCAGGTTGATGAAACCGGCGGTTGCCGAAATATCCGCGAAAACTTCGACGAGTTTCGGTAAGACTCGCACATCTTCAACCAGCGCCGCGGCAACCTGCTGTGGAGCGCTGCGCGCGACTTTTGCGAGTGAAAACGCCGCGTTGGTTGCAACGTCGCCGAATTCGGGGCGCCGCGGAGCTTCGAAAACTACCTCCGTATCGGGCGCCTCAGGATAGCGCGCCGCGATCGCCTCGCGCAGCGCGCCGGCGAAAATGGAAAGAGCGTCAGTGGTGATACGGCTCACTGCGCGCGATCTTCGCCGCCCGGTAGAGCTGTTCCAGCACGATCATGCGCGCCCACTCATGCAAGAACGTCAGTTTGGAAAGCGACCAGACGAAATCCGCGCGCGCCCGCACGTCTTGCGCTAATCCGAACGTGCCGCCGATGGCAAGCGTCAACGGGCGGCCTTGCGACTCGAGCTCGATGATTCTAGCGCTCAGCTCTTCGCTCGATAGTTCCGTGCCGGTGCGGTCGAGCGCCCAGAGCACGCCGTCGCCGGCGGCCTTTAAGAGCCGCTCGCCCTCTTCGCGAATCGCTCGGGCCGGATCGGATCCGCTCGAGGCGCGCACTTCGGTGACCTCGATGCGATGGTAGGCGCGTAGCCGTTTCTGGAATTCGGCGCAGACCGCGGCGGCGGCCGGGTCGCGCAATTTACCGGCTGCGACGATTCGCAGATGCATGCGCGAAGGTTCGCAACGCGGTCCGCGCCCTCCGTGTTAGAAGAGGGCATGCAGCAGATGGCGCTCTTCGGGTCAGGAAATCGTGAGTTTGTCGACGATGAGACCGGCAAGATCGCGTACTATCCGGCTGTTTTTAGCGCTGCCGAAAGCAAACGGCTCTTCGAGCATTTTTCCAAGAATTTGGAATGGTCGCACGAGACGATGTGGATGTACGATCACACGGTCGAGGTTCCGCGCCTGCTCGCGCGCTTTTCCGGCGAAGGCGGCATGCCCGCCGAAGTTGCCGCTGTATGGAAGCGCGTCGAAGCATTTTTGCACGCGCCTTTTAACTCCGTTTCCTTTCAATACTACCGCGATTCCAACGACAGCGTTTCGTGGCACAGCGACCACACGGAAAATCTTATCGAGAACGCGATCGTCGCCGTCGTGAGCCTCGGCGCGGTCCGCGAGATGCGCGTGCGCAGCAAGAAGCGTCCGCGCCGCACGTTCTCCTGTGCGCTCGATCCGGGCAGCATTTTCTTTATGGGCGGCCGCGCGCAAGACTTTTGGGAGCACCACATTCCAAAACTTCGCGGCGCGGTCGAGCCCCGGATCAGCATCGCTTTCCGCCAGAAACGATAGCATATCGCTGGCCGGCGCGCGCTTCGATGACGCCTTGCAGCTCCAGCATGGAAAGCGCCGCCAGCAACTCCGGCGTGCTGACGGCCGCGCCGGCGCAGAGCTCGTCGAGCGCCGTCTCGCCGCTGTTGAGAATCGTGAGAATCTTCGCTTGCAGCGGATCCGCCGGCGCGCAGCGTTCGGGTTGCGCGCCCATCGGGAGCTTCATGATCGGCAGCTCGTCCAAAATGTCTTGAGCGCTGCGCGCCAGCGTGACGCCGTCGCGAATGAGTGCATGACAGCCCGCCGAGTGCGGACGGTCGATATCTCCGGGTACGGCAAAAACCGGAATGCGGCCGGCCGCCCAGCCGGCGGTGTTGAGCGCGCCGCTTCGCGCGGGCGCTTCGATCACCACGACCGCGTCAGCCAGCGCCGCGACGACCCCGTTGCGTTGCAAGAACTGATGCGGAATGGCCGGATGCTCCGGTGCAAACGGCGAGAGCACCGCGCCTGCGTTCGCCACTATCCGATCGGCGAGCGCCCGATTGCGGCGCGGAAAAAACTGGTCGTGTCCGCCGCCGAGCACGCCGATTGTGGGCGCCCCAGCGTCGAGCGCGCCTTCATGGGCTGCCGCGTCGATCCCCAATGCGAGCCCGGATATGATGCAGCAACCCGACGCGCCGAGATCGTGCGCGAAACGCCTCGCGTTGCTGCGCCCGTACTCGCTCGCCGCGCGCGTGCCGACGACCGCAACGCACGGAATTCTCAATCCGGTGAGTTCGCCGCTCACCCAAAGGCCATCGAAAACCGCCGGAAGCGGCCTAGGAGCGCGCAGCGTTTCGAAGACCACGCGGGATTGCCACGCTGGTTTGTTCACTACGGCCCTATCACGCGCGAGGCGCCCGCCTGAAAGGGGCTCCCTGCCGCCCCGAGGGCCTCTCCCTCGTGGCCACGAGGGGGAAAGTCGGGCACGCCTGGGAATAGGGCCCCCAACCCGGCAGGGGCTATCCATCGCCGGCACCGGTCTTGAGAGGAATCGAACGTGGCAGCTGAAGCGTACTGTGTGAAATGCAAGACCAAGCGTGAAATCAAAGACGCCGTTCAAATCACGATGAAGAACGGCCGTCCGGCCACCGAGGGCAAGTGCCCCGAATGCGGGACGAAGATGTTCAAAATTGGAGCCTCGAGCTAGAGCGCTCGGGCTTACAGAAACTGAAAGCCGGCGGGAAGACCGCCGGCTTTTTCTTTAGGAGCTGGCCTGGGGCTCGGCGCTTGCGTGCGACCGCCGCCTGTGCTTGGCCACCAGGTTCAGAAGCTGCATGCTCAAGTACACGCGGGCGTCTTCGGGAAGCGGGTCCGGCGACGACCGGCTGAACTGCACGACGATGTTCTCGGCCTGCGTATAGGTTAGCCCCGGACTGCTTACCGCTAACTCTTCGGCCGCCGCTTTGAGGCGGCTCCAAAGTTCGTCTGCGCTCTTCATGAGCGTAGCCTCTCCGCAGAATGCGCATTGGCCACCACGCGTGAGCGGTCAAACCGTATAGTTGCGAACTTTAGTGTACCACGGCGAGAAGGCGGTCGCTTGGCCGCACCCGATTCTTTACGCAGGCACTATGCCGGGAGCGGCGGTCTTTGCGCCTCAATGGATAGTGGTCTATAATAAGGGGACCCACAATATGTGGGCCTCCGATGAGGACGCGCCGCTGATTTGTCCGACCTGCCGCAAGAACGAAACCCGCGTCGTCGATTCGCGCGACGATGAGAGCGTCGTGCGCCGCCGGCGTGAGTGCCTCGATCCGCGCTGCAAGCATCGCTTTACGACCTACGAGCGCATGGAAGCGCCGCGCCTCTTCGTCGTAAAGAAAGATGCGCGCCGCGAGCAGTTCAGCCGCGAAAAGATCCTCGCGGGCTTGCGCCGGGCGTGCGAAAAGCGCCCCGTCTCCGAGGCGCAGATGGAGGCCGTGGCCGCCTCGCTCGAGCGCGATCTCTTCGCGCGCGGTGAAAGCGAAGTTCCCGCGACGCTGATCGGCGAGAAACTCATGGAGTCACTGCGCAGTCTCGACAAGGTTGCGTACATCCGCTTTGCCAGCGTCTACCGCCAGTTTCGCGACGTCGAAAGTTTTCAAGAAGAGTTAGCATCGCTGCTTGCCAAGTGAGCCGCCATGGCTCCCGTCACGGTCGCGGTCAAGAGGCTGCCTGAAGGCGAAGGACTTCCACTTCCAAGATACATGAGCGAAGATGCCGCCGGCGCGGATCTTTGCGCGGCGGTGGTTGAAGATCTGACGCTGCAACCCGGCGCGCGCGCGCTCGTTCCGACGGGATTTGCGATTGCGCTGCCGGCCGGTTATGAAGCGCAAGTCCGTCCGCGCAGCGGCCTGGCGCTACGCCACGGCATTACGTGTTTGAATTCACCCGGCACGATCGATGCGGATTATCGCGGTCCGGTCTGCGTCGTTCTTGCAAATCTCGGTTCCGAGCCGTTTGTCGTGCGGCGCGGCGAACGCATCGCGCAGCTGATCGTCGCGCCGGTTTCGCGCGCGCACTTCGACCTGATCGACGATCTTCCGCAAACCGGGCGCGCTACCGCCGGATTCGGCAGCACCGGATGAAGGTATACATCGTTGGTGCCGGCGCCGTCGGCACATACTTGGGCGATTTGCTGCAGAGCGTTAACGTTGAAGTGACCTACGCGCCGCGCAATCTTTCCGACGTCACTCCGGTTGACGCTGACGTCGCGATCGTCGCCGTGAAATCGTACGACACGCCGGGCGCGATCGAAACGCTGAGAAAAGCGATCCCCTTTCCGCAGAAATGCGTCTTCGTCAGCCCGCAAAACGGGATCGGCAACGAAGGGAAACTGGCCGAAGCATTCGGCGAAGATAACGTGGTCGCCGCGGCGCTCACGGTTCCCGTCGGCCGCGACAGCGGAAACGGGCATGGCCGCGCGACCAAAGAAGGCGGCCTCGCATTTGCGCCGCTTGGAAAAAATGCGTACAACTGGCTGACGGCCGCTTTCGCGAGCACGGGGCTCAAGGTGCAGATCGTGGGCGATTGGCGCGCGCTCAAGTGGTCGAAGCTGGCGCTCAACATCGTGGCCAATGCGAGCTGTGCGATTCTCAACGTGCTTCCCAACCGTTTGGTGCATTACGACGAGATCTTCACGCTGGAGATTCGCGCGATCCGCGAGGTGCGCGCCGTTATGCATGCGATGGGCATCTCGCCGATCGACTTGCCGCGCTACCCGGTGCGCGCGATGCAGGGCATTGCCACGCTGCCTAGTCCGGTTTCGCGCAAGCTGCTCGCGGGCCGCGTGGCGGGCGCGCGCGGGACCAAGCCGCCCTCGCTGTTGCTCGATCTACGCGCCGGACGCGCGCAGACCGAAGTGGATTATCTCAACGGCGCAGTGGCTTGCGCAGGGCGCGATCATCACGTGCGCACGCCCGTCAACGCCGTCTATGCGCGCGTGCTCGAAGATATCGCGCACATGCCGCAACTCTGGGCCAAATACCGTGAGCATCCCGATACGCTCGCGGGCGAAGTCGCCGCCGAAGTCAAGCGCGTGCGCGCGCTCGCCAAAGCCTAATGCGCCATCCCGACGTTCCCGAATCGCTCGAAGGCTGGTGGATTCTCCACCGGATGTTCGGCTTCGACCGCCGCCGCTGGGCGCTGATTCCCGACGAAGAACAGGAGCGCATCGCGCAAGAGGCCGGCGATGCGTTCGCGCAGCTCAAAAGCGGCGAGGGCGATCTCGGATTAGCGCAGCTGGTCGGACATAAAGCCGATCTCATGCTGACGCATTATGCTAAGAGCTATGATGGGTTGGCCCAAGCGCAGACCGTGGTCGACCGGTTGGAGTTGCTCGACTATCTGCAGCCGCGCGACTCGTACGTTTCCGTGCTCGAGCTCGGATTGTACGATGCAACCGGGAAGATCCACGCCACCTTAAAAGAGCGCGATCTCAAACCCCATTCGCCTGAATGGAACTCGGCTTTCGACGACCTGCTCGCCGAACAAGAGAAAAACCCGCGCAACGCCGAGCGGCTGTGGGCGAAGGTGCCGCCGCGGCGCTACGTTTGTTTTTATCCAATGGACAAAAAACGCGCCGAAGGCGAAAACTGGTATACGCTGCCGTACGCCGACCGCGCCCGGCTCATGCTCGATCACGGGAAGATCGGCCGGACGTTTCACGGCTTGGTGACGCAGGTCATCTCCGGGTCGGTCGGCTTCGACGACTACGAATGGGGCGTCGATCTCTACGCCGACGATCCGCTGGTCTTCAAGAAACTGATTTATGAGATGCGCTTTGACGAAGTCAGCGCGAAGTACGCAATCTTCGGGCCGTTTTGGAGCGGCTTGCAATTTTCGTTGGAAGACTTTCCACGTTTCCTCGCCGGCGAGCTCCCGGCGCTCAAAGAGAAGGTCAACGCATAATGGCTGTCATCGAGCTTACAGCTTACATCGATGTGCTTTCGTCGTGGTGCTACGTCGGCGATCTGGCTCTGCAGAAGATCGAAAAGAAGTATGGCAACCGGCTGCGCGTGGAGTGGAAGATTGCGCAGCTCTTCGATTTCGGACCGTTGCCCTACACGCGCGAGCAGTTGGCGTGGTACTACGCTCGCACCGCCAAGATTACCGGCGTGCAAATGAACGCGGCGTGGGTCGACACACCGGATGCCACGACCATGCACGCAAATCAGGCCGCCGAAGCTGCGCGCACGCTGGGCGTAACCGATATGAGTTTGGGTCGCGCTCTCAACCGCGCGAACGTGATCGACGGCAAGCCGCTCGGGCGGCGCGAAGCGGCGCTGGATGAAGCAGCCCGCGTCTCGGGCTTGGATCGGGCCGAACTCGATCGCGTCATGCGCGATCCGGCTACGGCCGCGCGCATCGAACAGACGACGGCGGAATTCGAAGCGCTGAACCTGCCGCAGCGCCCATCTTACGTCTTGCGCAATCCCACCGGCGATCTGGCACTGCTCTCGGGAATCTACACTTTCGAGTCGCTCGACGCAGTCATCGGCGAAATGCTGCACGCTTCGGAGATTACGGAACAAACCGGCCCCGAACCGGCGTGACTTTTCGAATGCGGGAGGCCGAAGAGGACGACGTTTCGTTTATCGCCGGCCTCTTCAAACTGCCACACTCGCGCGAATTCCTGAACGAACCGGGGCGCGAAGCGATTCGCGATCTCATCGAGGGTACGGAAGGCGAAGCGTGCATTCTCGAAGCCGACGGAAAAAATTTCGGTTATTTTACGATGCATGATCGCGGCTGGCTCATGGAGCTTGGCGTGCTGGTCGTGAAAACGACCGGCCTGGGCGCCGGACCGTTCGCGATGCGGTGGGGGATCGAGCAAGCCTTTCAAAAGCGCGATGCGCACCGCATCTTCATCGAAATCCGCGAAGACAACGATCGCGCGCGCGCGATGTGCGAGCGGTTGGGATTCAAAGCCGAAGGGCTTTACCGCGACGGTTTCCACGACGCGGTCAGCGGAGAATACAGAAATCTCATTCCCTACGGGATGCTGCGAACGGATCTTCGTCCGATCTCTTGACGCCAGGGCTCAATAGTTGTACTATACAACTGTTGTGGTTGACAACTTAAACCATTCGCGCAGAGCCGACCCGGTACTGGATTTTCAGGACACAATGGTAGGCCTCATCAGATCGCTCGGGCTGCACAAGCCCGACACGACGCCTTGCGGGCAGCCACTCTCCGTGGGCGAGGCCCAGGCTCTGCTCGAGATCGGGCGCGAGCCCGGAATTACGCAGAATGGCCTCGCCCAACGCTTGAGCCTCGACAAGAGTACGGTGAGCCGGCTGGTCGGCATGCTCGAGCGCCGCGCGTGGATCGAACGAGTCCGAGATCGCGGCGATTCGCGTTTTTACCATCTACGCTTAACCGCGGCCGGCACGAAAGCCAACGCGAATCTTGCGCAGTCGCGCCGCGCGAAGTTTCAACGCATTTTTGATGCAATTCCGCGCGCGCAACGCGCCGGCGTCGCCGCTTCGCTTTCCGCCCTTATGGAGGCCATCGATGAGTCCTAGATTTTTGATCGCGCTGACGCTCGCGGCGGCAACGGTTTCGCCCGCATTGGCGCAAACGCGCCAGCATGACGTGCGCCAGCGCAGCACGCACGTCATGCCGTTTTCGATGGATGCGACGATGCACCAATTCAGACCGACAAAGACCGGCGGACTGATGGTGGTGACCGTGCATGACGGCGACGTGAAACAGGTTGCGCTTGTTCGCGCGCATTTGCAAAAGGAAGCCGCCCTGTTCGCCCGCGGCAATTATGGCGATCCGGCATACATTCACGGCAAGAACATGCCGGGACTCGCCTCGCTGAGCGCCGGCGCAAAACGCATCAGTGTTCGCTACGCGCAATTGAGCGACGGCGCGTCGATTACATTTCAGACGGTCGATCCGCCCTTAATCACGGCATTACACCGCTGGTTTGCCGCGCAGGTTTCCGATCACGGCGACGACGCTATGATGTAGGTTCGCGACCTAGTGAACGGTTAATCTTTCAGCGAGCGGAGATAAGGCTTGCGAGCACAATATCGGAGCGCAGACCCGCGATCTGGCTGTTGATGCCGTCCAGCCGAGCATCTACCTGTTCGTACGCGCCCTCTAGGCGGCTCATTCTCTGTTCCATCTGAGGCGTACTCATTGTACTACTACCTAGGCCGCCGTTGCGAGGCGCTCCAAGCTGCGATAATGCACGGCCTCGGCGACATGCTCGGCCAGAATCTCATCGCTTTCGGCCAGATCGGCAATCGTGCGCGCGGCGCGCGCGATGCGGTCGAGCGCGCGGGCCGAAAACTGTTTGCGGTCGCTGGCGCGCTTTAACAGCTGCATGGCGGGTCCGTCGAGCCGACAGTACGCGCGCGTTCCATTAGCCGGAATTTCGGCGTTGCATGTGAGCGGAGTACCTTCGAAGCGCGTCCGCTGTCGCTCGCGCGCGGCGAGCACTCGCGCGCGGATCGTTGCAGAACGCTCGGCGCCGCCGGTTCGTACCATGTCGTCGAACGGCACGCGGCTCACTTCGATCTGCAAATCAATACGATCGAGCAGCGGACCGGAGAGTTTCGAAATGTATTTCGCTACCGCCGCGTCGTCGCAGCGGCATTCCGCGCTGCGCGTTCCGCGGTAGCCGCACGGACACGGATTCATCGATGCGACGAGCATAAACCGCGCCGGATAGGTAAACGTCCCGGACGCGCGCGCGATGGTGACCGTGCCCTCCTCGATGGGCTGCCGCATCACCTCGATCGCGCCGCGAGCAAACTCCGGCAACTCGTCCAAAAACAGTACGCCGTGGTGCGCGAGACTGATCTCCCCGGGCTTCACGATGCTGCCGCCTCCGACGAGTGCCGTCTGACTGATCGTGTGGTGCGGGAAACGAAAAGGCCGAGCGCGCACGATGCCGGGCCGCGAACCGAGCAAACCCGCCACGCTGTAAACCTTCGTGACCTCAAGCGCTTCGTTCGACGTCATCGGCGGAAGAATCGACGGCAGTCGCCGCGCGAGCATCGTCTTGCCGCAGCCTGGCGGTCCCAGCAGCAGTAAATTATGGCCGCCGGCCGCCGCGATCTCCAGCGCGCGCTTGGCCCCGGCTTGGCCACAAACTGGCGTACGAGCAAGTGCACGTCTTATCAACGAGATCGCGCTGGGATTGACCAAAAGGATGGTCGAAACGGCAAGCCAGAGACTCCTTACTAACCAGAGATTTATTGTCGGCGGGTCGGACCGAGTCGCACCGATTGTCTGTAAGAAATCGCAGGTGCTTAACTTGGGAATGGAATCGGTGCGAGCCTCAAACTCCGCGAGCGCGTAGAGGGTCAGCTGCAACGTGCGAAAACTCAGGCGCGTCTTTCTACCGGCGAACCCGCGCTGGAAGCTGTCGACAGAGATGCACCTCAAATCGCGGATATTTACGTAGTCCGCGTACAACGCATACAGAGAGCCTCTTTGGCCATCCATCGTAATTCTCACGCGCATGTTCTTTCGGATCCATTTCACGCGCGCTCGAATCTGCTTGCCGATCGAACGGCCGACATCTAGGGATAACAAGCCCTTGTTGTGATCCGCGAGATATCTTAGAGGAGCAATGCAGCTATCGACCGCCGCTTCGATCGTATCTGAGAGGCTTGGCTGCCGGCTTTCTGTTTTGCCCACTTGCGTTCCTTAAAACAGCCGCTTGATCGCGCATGCGGAGCTCTTACGAGGCATGTGTCTTTATCGGCAGCTTGCGCCGTTTCGTCAAATCATAATCCGCCGTGCCTTGGTCGCCCATGGCAAGAGTTCGCCAATGAGACGTTGGCGTCCATGGTGTTACGGAAAGACTACTTTTCGAGACGATTCAATCTGAAGTCAAAAATTTCTGTCGGCGGTACGGGAACTAGATGCTTTCTGCCGTCACCAACGACACAAATGTCGAGCACCTGTGAGAGGCGTTCACGGTTTTGCAGAGACGGCTTCCGTTCCGTGCTCTTTCATTGGCTCTTGGCCGGAGATATGATTACACGCACGAAAGCGGCTGGAGAAATCCATTTCCGAAAGGCCTGGCGCACTGATGACGGAGAGGCTTTCATCTCTCGTCTCGCATCGATCGTTGCCTGATCCAAGGGCAGGCCAAAATTCGAATCCTCCAACAGTTCATCAGCGATGCCGGCGAAACTTTGCGCGCGGAGAGGGATATCGCTAATGAGCATTGTCTTGGCACGCTGCAAACGCGCCAGGTCGACGCCTCCCTCCTCGAGCGCTCGTAGATCATTCATAGCCATGCGTTGCGCCGCGCCGACCTTCGCGGGATCGGCGGAAAAATCGATGGTGAATACAGAGCGATTCCTGTACGAATCCAACTGAGAGTCAGTAGAATATACGAGCCCAGCTCGGGTCCTCAGATCGTCCATCAGCATGCTACCAAACCCGCCGCCCCCCAAGGCAGTGTTGCCGACAGTCAGCGCCGCCCAGTCCGGATCTCTGCGCCCAACCGAAAAGACTTGCGCAAGCTGGACTTGCGCCTGCACGCGCGTCGCATCGGCGACATCAATCGCTTTCGCCGCGTTCCTCGGAACCGCGGGCAATGCGACCTCAGGGGCGGGCCCCGTAGCGTGCCAGGATGCGAAGTATTTTTCGAACGTCGCACGCGCTTGCTGTGGCGTAACGTCACCGACGATCACGACGTTAGTCATGTCCGGGCGAAACACGTTTGCGTAGTAACTCTTTACATCGTCTAAGCTTACTCCGCCAACCGTCTCAGTAGTAGCATGGACTCGTTCGGGATCGCCCGCCGGGTACAGCGCCTCAGACAGCGCGACGTCGGCCAAGTGTTGCGGGGTGCTGGCTTCTCCAGCAAGTGCTTGAGCCACTTGCGTCTTCACCACTTGAAAGGCGTCCGCGGGAAGGCTCGGATGCAGTTCGTCCTCGGCCAGCAATTGCACGCCGCGGTCGAAATCTGCGCTTCTAACTGAAAGCGAAAAATCAGTTCCCGCCTGCATCTCAGCCGCGATCGCGTCGAGTTGCTCGCGCGTTTGCAAGCGATCATAACGCTGACTTCCGAACGGGAAGAGCCCGTTAAGCACATCTTCAACGCCCTGCTTGTCAACGGCAGCCTGACGCGCTTGATTCGTCACGACATTTCCGCTCACCCAAACCGTGCGCGTTACCGAAGATGCCTGTACGATCAGCCGCATCCCGTTCGACAACGTCATTGCAACCGGCCGAGCGGGCTGCATTGGGAGACTCAGATTCGAAAATGCGCGTGCAGCCCATGCGGGCAGCGGTTCTTGTTTTTGCGGCGGCGTCGCGTTGTTCTCTTTGCCCCCACCGGTGGCGCCGAGGCTAATCTTTCCGGCACTCCCGGGAACGGCCAGGACCGTGATCATATGGTTCCGGTCCAAATACCGGCGGAGAACGCGATTCACGTCCGCAACATTGACACGATCTATGGCCGCGATTTGCTCGTCGGGAGATTTCTTACCGGTAACAGCGACGGCGTCGCTCCACGCGATAGCCAGCCCCTCGATCGAGCTAGCCTCAAACTCTTTTGAGGCCAATGCGCGTCGTTTGGCGACGGCGACCAAGTCCGCCGGCACGCCGCTGTTCTGATAATCGGCCACGACTTTCTCCAGGGCCGCGAGAAACACGTCGGGCTTGGCCGCCGATGGAATCACGCCGAAGAGAAAGCTCGCGGTCGCGCGCTGCTGTGATTCGGCGTCGCCGACGACGGCCGCGAAAGCCTGGCCGCGAGCGACTAGCCCAAACAGATCTGCCCGCTGACTATTGAGAACCGCCTCCAGGACTTGCATAGCGGCATAGTCTTTATCGCCCCACCCTGGGCTCCGAAATGCCAGCGCCACCACTGTCGCCGGATAGTCGGTCGTAACGTGATATGTCACCGGGCTGAGATTTCGCAGATTCACCGGCTCGCGCTTTGGCAAATTCCGCCGTACAATATTTCCGAAATATTTCCGCGCGCTAGCGATCGCCGCAGCCGGCGTGATGTCGCCGGCGATGACCAGGACGGCATTGTTCGGACGGTACCACGTTTGGTAGAATTGTTGCAGCACCTTGGCAGTAATCTGACGATCAAATGAAAATTTCGTGCCCAGCCCGTCCTTCGCATACGGCGTACCAGCGAAAATCGCCGGCAAAATTGTGCGCCGTTCCAGCTTGCCAAACGGATCACTCTCATCCGTCGCGATCTCTTGCTCAATTGCACCGCGCTCAGCGCCCCAGGCCGAGGGCGAAAGCGTGAGAGCGCGTGCGCGATCGGCCTCTATGCGTAGCGCAACATCCAGGTACCTCGACGGGATTGTAAAATAGAAAAACGTACTCGACGGCTTGGTTTGGGCGTTGTACCGGCCACCAAGAAGCTGACCGATCTCATACAACTGCGCGGACGACACACTTGGCGTGCCGCGAAACATCATGTGCTCGAGCGCGTGGGCTTGACCCGGGTACTGCTGTTCGTTCGAGCCGGCTCTGTACGTCATGACGACGCTGGCAACAGGCGCAAGACGATCGGGCACAATAACGATCTGCAGGCCGTTTGAGAGAGTCACTCGCGTCATCGAACGCGGCTTCTCGGCCCGTACGTTGGCCCCAGTGAGGGCTAGCAACATGGCGAATAGGCAGAAGACTAACGTGCATCGACTCATTTTGCGTTCATCCACATGTATGGCTCCGCGTTTGCTAATGCAGGACAATATTAAGGTTTTCGTCCGACTTTTCCGCCTGTGGCGTGCCGTTGAATTGAAGGTCGCCAGAGCCGCGTTAGTAGTCGCAGGCACTTCCGGCCTGAAATTACGGATTATTGTCTCCGATAATTTGGGCCAATGCACGATAGACGTCCAACCTACCGCAACCAGCGCGCACGGTTGTCAATGGACGCGCCGAGGTGCACAGTGCATTCTTCACCTGGGTCGGAGTAAGGGCCGCGTTAACACTTAGCATGAGCGCGACCGCACCGGCAACGTGCGGCGTCGCCTGCGAGGTTCCGGCAATGAGCGTTCGGCAGTCAATTATGCTCGCACTGCTGCCAGGATCGGGTCGGCAAGCCGCGGCGCTATTCGCCGCCGTGCTTGTATAGACGTTTTCGATCCAGTGCAAGGTGTCGGGATCATTGTTTCCAGTCGGATCACCGCCTGGCGCTACCAATCCCCATTGCGGATCTGTAGCCTTATAGTTCGAGTACGAAGCGACGGTCTCGGCAATTGAACCCGGCGTGGAGTCATCAAGAGCTGACGCACCCACCGCAATCACGCCGGGATCGGCCGCCGGATAATCCAAGGTGGACGAAGTCTCGTTGCCTGACGCGGCTACGACAACTACGCCGCGTGCGATGGCTGCGCCCACCGCAGATTCTTCGGCCGGGTCGGGCCCGGCGGCTCCGATGCTGAGGCTGATAACGTTGGCGCCGTTGCTGACCGCATCTGTAATCGCAATGCCGACGTCTGCGCCGCTTGCCGCGCACCCCCCGCTGCATGGCGGGTCTGGAAATACTCTGAAAATCAACAACGGAGCTTTATATGCGACGCCCGCAAAACCCAGTGAATTATTTGCGCTCGCGGCAGCGATGCCAGCAACGTTTGTTCCATGTCCGTCATTGTCGTGCATTGTCCCGAGTCCGACGGTCACGGTGCCGTTGATGACAGATTCCGCATAAACCGCGCGATTTGCTAACTCTGGGTGCGTGAGGTCAGCACCGGTGTCGATTATCGCTATTCGGGCAGTACCGCCCAGCGCGCCCGCATACAGATTCCCGGTGGAGTTAGAATTGCCGTAACCCCAGGCGTTCGCCGAGCATATGACGTGCGTGTCCCACTGACCGCCTACATTCGCGGTCTGGTATAGCGGCGGCGTATTCGTGGCGGGCGCGATCCCCGCGAAGAATGGATCATTCGGCTCGACTGCAGTAGTGGACTGAAGGAAGCGGAGTGCGGACCGATTCACGCCTTTCACTACAGGGTCAGCTCGCAATCTCGTAATCGCACGCATTTCGTCGCCCGGTTTTACGGAGATAATCGCAGCCTGCTCCCCGTCCACGCTGGTTCCGAGTACGTGCGCGATTCGCCCGTCTACACTGTTCGATAGATCCCGAAGCCGGCCGCCAGCATTTACGTTACGAATGCCGTAAGTTACTTCCAGCAATCCCGGCGCATATCGCACGGATATAGGACCCTTCATGGGCGGACGCTTAGGTAAATTGGGCTCCGCGAAGGCGGCGACCATTGATTGTGGCGAGCCGGCGTTTCGGCAGATCGTGGTTGGGCCCGGAGGCGGTGAATTCGTCGCCGGCGCTAGGGGCAGGCTCGATCTGGTTGTGGAGGTGGCGCCACCTCCGCATGCGCAAAGGGCCCCGAGGGCGACCAAAGCCAGAAAACGATAAAATCGACCTAGTTGCATTTCGATACTCCGCCATCTCGGGGCAAGCCCAAATCTTAGAAATACGACGTCCAAGAGCACCAATTGAGGTCGCTTACATTGGATAACCAAAGACGCCCTGCGGGTACGAGCATCTCGCCGAAAAAGCGACACCAATCCCTTTGCGAGAGCTGCACAACCTTGGCGCCGATACAGCCGGCTCTAAATGCCCGTTCAGAGCCAGTCGACCAGACGGCAGTCAGCGCCAATAATGCAATTGCCGCACCCCCACCGAGCAGAACCCAGAGACGCGAAATCATTGCTTATTATTGTCGCCTTATTCCCCATGGCTCTTTTGGGCCATCAATTTGTCAACTTGAGCGTCCTTCTTTCGAACTACCCATCCGGCACCTCGCTCGCTCACCGGACGGGCAGATGTCGCAAATCTACCCCGTTTTTCTAAGGCTTATGCAGCAAGCGAGCGGCTCCTAGGAATGGCTATTTTAAGCTATTTCCGCGGTTTATATTTTTCGATTTGAGGGCACCCTTCGGCATGCCAACTTACTGCGATTTGGCTGTTCGCGAAATGCTAGCTCGAGGAACATTTCATTGCTCCAATATGCGCCCAGGAACGGACTCCTTTAGGCGCCAGAAGTGAACAGCGTCGGGTGCAGACGTGCATTTGCCAAATAAATTGCTTTACTTAAAAACCGAGGTGTAAAAATGAACCCAAAGCTTTACGCCCACGCGCAACGCGCCATAGTTGCCTTAGGCATCTCTTGTAATTTAGCACTTTCAGCTTGTGCGAGTGGGCAACATACCATACCTCCGCCACTGCATGCGGAAATCGTTTGCCCCCAAGGAAACCTCCGCCATCCAATGTCGACTTGCGGCGCTGGAGGCGGCGGAACTGGCTTTTCGCCGGACCTTGTTAATGCACAGGAATATGGCAATAACGGAATCGCTTCAACCGGCGTATCGAACACATCAAACACACTTGAGGCAGACGGAAGCGCAACTGATTCCTCCGGGTCTCCTGCGGGCACGTCGTCGGCGACAATTACAAGTGACGTAAACGATGGCACTGACACGCTCAATCTCAATGCGCCTAGCCTTGGCAATCCCACCACTCTGACCTTTACGGATGGCGCTTACGTCGACCCCACGATCACTTCGCAGACTTTCGATAACGGTCAGATCGCGGTCAACTATGACCCCACCAACGATGTGGCCACGTCGACCTTTCAGGCCGCTGGAATAACTTGGAATTTAAGCGGCACGACCGATCCTGATGGGTTTTACATGGACGTAAATGTTTCCGGCTCCGATGGCGAAACCCAATACATCCAGATTCCATACAACCAATTGGTTCCAAGCGTGTACGATGCGACAACCACTTTAAGTACGTCGATAAAGCCAATGGAAACGGGCTGGGTATCTATCCAGGGCTGCCAATCGCCTTGTGGAAAAATGCCACCTCCGGGATCACCCGTAAAAGGGATGGTCGTGCTTAGCGGGGTGCTGTTTGTTGGCGGAACGGGCGCCATGTTTTTTCCAGGAGGACAACCCGTCGGCGCCGGACTCATGTGGGCCAGTAACGCATTAGCAATCGGGGCCGGGGTCATTGCCGTTTCAGACCACAATCAAAAAAAGAAAAGTAACTCAAAGCATTAAAAGCATGTCTATGTCAATATCACGGGAAAACTTGGCTTTCTTGTTCGGGATAATCCCGCTAGCTATCGCGTACTTTCTGATTCCACCCTCTTCAGCTAGAACGATCGCTTTAGCTTTGATTGGTGCGGGGTATGTTGTGCTGCTTGCGCGGGCCGTTATTTCTTACCGCTCGCGAAAGCCAGATAGTCCCTAACGATACAAGCAGCAGGAGAGTGTGCCTCCCAAGAATCTGGAGCGCCCTCCTGCTGCAATTACAGATTGGTTTTGAAGCGTTGTTCGCCGGCACAAGACGCTACTCAATCTGCTAAGTCCGCCACGCGGCGAGCATTACCTACGATAGTTCCCCTGACCCTTTGTAAGACCGACAGGGTCAAGTGTTTTGACTCGGTCCGCCATGTGCGGCTACCGCAAGTACCCAAGGTTTAGAGGGTTCCTACCTGGTAGGCTCTCCGATTCAGTTTGCTTTATTTTACGGCGTCACGCGCAGGATTGAACCTTGTTGCGACTCCGTTATCCATAGGGCGCCGTCTGGGCCAACCACCATGTTGTAGGTGCTGCGTTCTGGCCAACACTACAACGGCGAACCGTTTAGGCCTAGGCATTTCTAAGCGCCGATGATCCTGCCGAAATCCGGATTACCGGCACGCGCATGCCGTTATTTTCCTTGGAATTATTTTGTATGCTGGCCCTCCAGACCTCGAACAAAAGTCGCTATTGCATTGTACAGGGAGATTGATTGAACCGAACGATACCGTGGCCACGCCACAGCGCCACAGAAGTTCAAGACAGACGAGCGCGTTTAAACGCTTTCCTAAAATCGAGTGAAACGCGGGCTTTCCGCGATCGACTTCCGAGCGATTTGGCGCGACTGCTCGACCGTCTGGAAAAGGACGGCATGGGTGAGGCTTGTTTCAACACGGAGCGGGCGTATAAAACCGATCAGCGGCGCTACATTGCCGCCGCGGGAGCGGCCGGAATAGATCCGCTTATTCCGACGCTTGAGTTTTGGACGGCGTATTTCGAGATGTACGCGACCGAGGACATTGAAGTATGAGGCGCCGTCGCGGAACGGTTGAGCGCCATGCGGCGGGCATTGCCAACCTTTTCGCTCAGCACGGTTTAACCGCGCCGACTCGGACGTTCGAGCATAAGAGACTGATGCAGCGACTGGGTCGCCTCGAGCAAAGGCCGACGAAAAAAGCGCGTCCGTTGCTCGGCCCAGCGCTGCACAATCTCCTGCGTTCTTACGATAGGTCGACCTTGCGCGGAGCTCGTGACGCTGCAATTGCGACACTGGGCGGCAACAGAGGCCCTCGTTCAGCGACGATGGTGAGCATCCGGCGTGAACACGTCGCGTTCCCGGATTCCGGCGTCGAGATCGGCTTGCGCGATCAGAAGACCAGCCGCAACCGCGATCTCGAGTACATGGTAGAACCGCATAGGCACAATCAAGGCGCTTGCGTGCCATGCGCTATGGAGCATTACGCTTTGCTATTAGATCGTTCCGAAGGGCCGTTCTTTCGCGCAATCGACCGCTGGGGGAATGTTTCCGATCATCCGATGACGCCGAAATCGATCACGTATATATTGAGGACGAATCTGGCCCGGGCCGGCAATCCCGAAGCCGGCAGTTATTCGAGTCATTCCTTCCGCCACGGCGTGGTGACGACGGCCGCGCGCAAGCACTGGCCGCTTGAGGAGATAATGCTCATCACGCTGCATCGTTCCAGGCGTTCGCTTCTGGAATACGTGCAGTGCATCGATCCTTGGTACGACTCTTTGACTCGCTCGGTGCTCGATGAAGAGGCAGAAGCCGACGACGACGAACGCGGGTGGATTCATTGAGGCGCCCGGGCCCGGATTCAGCTCCCCGGCGTTATGCTGCGCAGCTCGTGCATTTCGCTCGTGAAATGTTTTCGGTTGGCGAGTCGGAGATTTGTGACGTTCACGTAATGGCTTTTCTCTTGCACTGCCTAAATCGTCCGGTGGTGCGCGATCGGCGAGGTCAACTCGTCGAGGGTCCCGTCCGAAATGGATTACCGTCGCTGGCCGACGCCCTGAGTGTTTACTATCGGGGGAGCGTCATATCGCCGATCACCGCGCGCGTGCGCCGGTGTGCCGAGGAGCTCCGGTGCCAATACGGTCGTCCTGCGCGTCTGGCCGAGCCTCTCACGCTTGACGATATTCGCGACTTCGTCTCGGTAATGAGCCAACGCCCGAAGGACTTGCGCAACAAAGCGGCCTTGCTGCTCTTGTGCGACTCGTGGTGCCGCCCGGGCGAGCTTCTGCGGGCCGACTATCCGGCTTGCGTCCGACCTTCTCGGAACGGGATCGTGCTGACGGTGGCGCATTGCAAGTCCAGGTGCGGCGAACCGCATTTCGTCTCTATCGCGCACACGCAAGATTGTGACCTTTGTTCGGTCTGTGCGCTCAGGGTTTGGATTGAGTGCTTGGGGGCGGACTACGTCGGACCGCTGTTTCCCGTGTGGAAGCGCGGGCGACCGCTGCCGACGCCGTTACCAACCGGCGGGTTTTCGTACATGCTACGGGCCGCGGCAAGAAAGACCGGACGCAACCCCCACCTGTACTCGGCCTACTCAACGCGGCGCGGCGCGGCTACAATCGCGGCGTCCAGAGATTGGGAGTTGTCGGTCATTCAGCGCAAACTGTGGCACGAGCACGTCAGCCAAACGCTCCATTATATTGGGCGTGACGTCCTGGTGAACCGAACTCGATCCGTCTTGGAACCGTGAGCGAGATCCCATCGCGTGAAGTAGTCGACGCTGGCCTAAATCGCGACGACATAGCCCAGGCTATGCGGTATCGTCAAATGTTCGAAGAGTTCATGCGGTTCAACGGGATGACGGGTACCGAAGCGACCGCGGCGCAAAAAATCCTCTGGCTGGAAACCTTCGTACATCCGCACTACGGCAAGAGATTCAACACGCTGCGAGGCATGGCGGCCGCCTTACGGGAGATTGGGAAAGGCACTGTCCAGGATCTCGAATACCAGCATCAGCTGGTTTTGGATTACCTATTGCGATTGAAGAATAGCGTCCGTGTGAGGATCCCTCGCGACCCTTCGCCGGCATTGCCCGGCCTCGTTTTCCGCCGATTGCTTTGTACTTTCGATCATAGTACATCGCGCGGTGCGCGTAATAAGACAATGCTGCTGCTCGGCTGGTGGGGCGGTCTCGCACCTATCTCGATCGGCGGCTTGCGGCGTAGTTCGGTTAATTTAGCGGCCAGCCAATTAGTGGTGACGTGGAGACCTCCTCACGCACACTACCTCCGTCAGATGACGATCCCAAGAGCGGGCGATTCGGAAGTGTGTGCGGTTCGTGCGCTCGAGCAGTGGATGTCCACGAGCCAGATGCCGGAGGATCCTCGCGTCTATCTCTTTCCGGCCCTCTATAAGGGGCGAATTAGAGATTGGTACCAAGCGCCGAACACGCCCGGCACGACGTTATCGCTAGCACTTGTCCAAGCATTAAGACAGATCGGAGAGGGAGGACGCGGATTTAACTTCACAAGCCTACGTCGAGAGCACGCCCGCCGCTGCCGGGACGCTCTGGGCGAAGCAATGGCATTGCATCGCACCGGTTTCTCACGTCCTTCCGCCTTGGCCCACATGCTGCGCGCGGAGCCCGATTGGAAGAATCAGCCCAGAAGCGTCCTGGATGGCGATGATATCCCGAAATATCTTTTGATGGCCGCGCCAAAGGGGAACCCGCGTTGCGCGGGTCCCCCTGTTGTGTTAGAACGCTAAGGTTCCGTTAGGTGTGCCCAGTCCAGTCGGACCGTCATACGCCGTCCCGGCGTTGCAGAGATAGGTTCCGCATGAGCCGTTGCTTCCGCTCGTTATGTCGAACAGGAATGATGTGTGGCTGTACGGATACGAGCCGAACGTGACGGAGCTCGCGTTGCCGGCCAGTGCATAGACCGAGGCGATGATCGGAGATGCTACGCTTGTCCCGCCGAAGACGAGCCAACCGTACGCGCCGCCATTGGGCGTACTGTCGTAGACGGCAACGCCGGTGTTTGGATCAGCGACGGCCGAGACGTCCGCTACGGTGCGTCGCGAGCAGCTAGTATCGCTTTGCCAGGACGGCTTACTTTCGTAGGCGCTGCAGCCCGAACCGGCGCCGCTCCAAGCGGTTTCGGTCCAGCCTCGAGCGTTGCTTGCGCGCGAGAGTGACGTTCCGCCTACCGCCGTGACGTAGGGGGAGGCAGCCGGAAACTGCACGCCATAGCCCAGGTCGCCGGTGCTCGCGGTGATCGCATGGCCTGGATGGTAGTAATATGTGTCATACGACGTTTCACCTGAGAACTCGCCCCCGCCGTAGCTGTTGCTGACGGTGGTCGCGCCAAGAGTGACGGCCGTATTGACCGACGTGCCAAGGTTCCCGTAGGAGTTGTCGTTGGCTTCGACTAGCAGGATGTGGCATTTCGGACAGATCGCTGAGGCCATGTCCAAGTCCAGCGATATCTCCTGAGCCCATCCCGAATTGCTCGCGGGCATCGTCGTTCCGCCAGTTTCGTTCACTTTGCTGAAGCATCCGTTCGAAGTCGTGCAAGCCGGAAGACCGAACTGTGAGCGGTATACGGCGAGGTCGCTCTCCGCGGTCGGATCGTCATAGGCATCCACAATCCCAACGGTCTGACCCGAACCCGCTGTGCTCGAGGGCAACGCATAGGCTGATTGAAGCGACAGCGGATCGAATCCCGACGGCGAACCCAACGCCGAGGGAACGACGGGCGACGCATAGATGTTGTTCGACGAGCTCACAACATAAAGGTGTTCGGAATTCGCGGAGATGCGGATCCCAGAACCTGTCGTAGAAGTCCAACCCGGAGAGTCGAGATCATTGTAATAGATCGTCGTGCCCGATGAACTCGAGGGATACCCGAGCACGAAGATCCCGCCGGAAGTCGTTGGCGCGATTCCCGCAGCTGATCCCGAAATCGACACAACCGAGGTGTCTGCGTTTTCGTAATAGATCCCACCTGACGAATTCAATATGTAGAATCCATTGGGGGCGATGGTGCCACCCGAGAGGGTGTGGCTGCGCAAATCATCGGAGCCGGCAATGGTTACGCCGGAGCCGGCCATCTGTGTCCAGCTTCCGCCCGAATAGTGCCAAATCGCCTCATCGCCCCCGCCGGTTGAGACGACGTAGATCGTGTTATCGGCAGCTGCGGTAATTGCACTTGCGCTGCCGCCGATGCTTGACCACGACCCTCCGGAGTACACGTAAATGTTGCCGCTTGAATTAATGCAATACAGCGTCCCGTCGGGCGTAACAGCGAGCTGCGTTGCTTGCCCGCTGATATTCGACCACGTTCCTGCCACGTAGTGCCAGATATATTTGTCCGCTCCCGACGGATCAGTTGATAGCGCCCAGATGGAGCCGTCGGCCGCAGCCGTAACATCGGTTGCGGACCCCGAAAGGAGCGTCCAGTTAGGAGATTGGATGGCGCTTTGTTTCGACCGGTCGTTTGAGGCGGCCATGCTCGCCGGCGACTGAATCGGCGTCTGCGCCATCGGCGGAACTGTAACCAGCGCAGGTGATGTCGAAGTCGGCGTGGTCATTGTTTTCGAGATCGCAAGCGGCATCGGCTTCGACGGCGCGTACGTTCCGTGGTAACCGTTAGGAAGAGCCCCGCCAACATCAGTGCGCATCAAGGCGAAGCAGCGGGCGGAAGTTGTTCCAGTTATTGTGGGGCAAGACTCCAAGGTGATCGATTGCGATTGGATCCCGTTGGACCCCACAGGAAGCGCGTTTCCGGAGCCAGAGCAGGCGGCTACGGAAATCGCAGCCGCCAGCGCTAGGCCGCGGTGCAACTTGAAATTCATGAATTCAACTCCATGAGCAGGCGGGTTGTTGATATAGCTCGTTTAGGCCATGAAGCTTAGGCCTTCCTAGCAGCACGCCGAGACTTTACTCAAGGAAAACAATCGCTGGCGATGCCTCGGGGCGGAGGCGGAGTTCGCGGCCGGTCCCTAAGGACCCGATAGCGACATTGATATCTCTCCGCCCAGCTTGCATAGGCGAGTCGATTTATTCCTTGGCGTCGACCTGATCCAGCACGGCACCATTGGCGCGATCGAGGATGAGCGCTTGACCACCGTGCCGCAACACAGCTCGCAGATTTTGTGTGTCTTCAACCTGAGAAACGTAGTAGATTGGAAGTTGCGCAAAGCGCGCCCACTCCGCGACGCGCCATCGGCACGCTCCATCATAACCGTAAAAAAACAGATTGCGTGGGCCGACCGTTGGTTCTGCAGAGACCACGGTGGCAACCCCATCTGGCAGGGATAGCGCAAACCGCATTTCGGATGGCAGCGTTACAGAAACTATATCGTTGATGATCAACGTGCGGTTGTCTGGGGTGACCGCAATCTCGCCGGTTCTCTGCGGCACGAGCCTCCATATGAGCATTCCGCCAACATAGCTAAGCTTGTCGACGATCAGCGGCTTACCGATAACCGGCATGCGGTATTCGACGACAAAGCCATCAGGAAATTCAGTGCACGATAGCAGACCAGCGCCAAAGTCGATCACGCTCCGCTTGCCAGGGACGGAGGACGGAACGGTGATCCGTCCCCCGTCCACAACTATCCTTGCCATACCACTCGATTCTTGACAGTGCTTTGGATTTGTCGATTAATACCCTAGATTCGTTGCGGGTCCAAACCGCACGGTACTACCGTTCATAACGAAATACTGGAAGCCTCCGCCACTGACACCCCACTGAGGTTGACCCGCCGCGACTCCGGCTAATAGCTGCGTGCCAGGCGTGACTTCAGTGACATTTACGATGACCGTTGGAAGGTATTGCAATCCCAGCTTGTTCTGAATCTCAGTCGCGCTCATGAGCGAGCCGTCGGTATTGCTAATCTGATCGAGCGTAGTCAAAAATGATCCGCCTGGGCTGACGGCATCGTTGCTGACTCGAACTAATTGCTGTCCGCCGATTGTTCCCGTTGCATTTGCGACTGTTGTTGTGACTTCGGCTGCGTTGACTTCTGCCGAAAACGGCGCGAATGTGTATCCAGCGTCGGCCATTATACGGTTCGCGTCGCTTGCGCTGAGGTTGACGATGTTGTCTATGCCTACTTCGTCGATGATGCGCCTTAGAACGAGATTGAGGAGCCGAGTCTCTAGGGCAACGACGCCGCGCGGACCAAAGCGCGCGAGAATGCGATCCATCGAAGCACTGGCTTCTAGATCCTCGGGGCCTAATGCGAACATAAGGAACCAGTTCATGCCGCTGTTCAAAGCGTTGATGCCGTCGTAGGCCACAGCGTATGAATGAAGGGCTGAGGGAATGGCGTTGACGACGGCGATGACCTTCAGCCACTGGCCATAGCTTCCGTCGGGATTTACGTGCGTGGGATCGTATGCCCACATATTGCCCTGGGAGTCGGTAAAGTCGCTGCCATCAGTAGTTGGTGTGATCGGGCCAACTGGTTGTGAGGTGGGCACGTAGCTGTATCCGCCGAAGGCATCGGAATAGCTGGTCGAGTTGCCGTCCGTTCCCCACCCGCTGAAGCAATCAGCCGGCCTTATCGCTACACTGAACGGTGTTTCATCACAGAGCTCCGGAGATGAAACCGGTTTTGCAGCGCGCACCTTTGCCAAAGCGGCATGCAGCCGGGCTTCGATCTCGGGTGAGATCGCCCGCATCTCGGGGTCGAGCAAAACACCATGGTCGATCGAGCGCCACTTCTTGTCTTGGGCAATCCAGGCCAGTGAACGACCGTAGGCATCGAGATACTGCCCATGAGAATCATGTGCGCCTTCGGGTAGCAAACGAAGCTTCAAACATTCGGGTGCTGTCGACGCACTTAGCTGTTGGTCATTTTCGGAAAGCGTAGGGGATGTGGGTTCGTCTCGATTCGTTGTCGCGTGCGTCGATCCGCCGTTTTGCGCATTCGGTGCAAAGGCACCGCGCGCGCCGACGCATTGCGCGGCTTGCAATGTTGTGGCCAATGATGGTAAGGGAGCGCTAGGGGTACTAGGGACTAGAGATGAGCTTTGACTGCTGCAAGCGCTTGACGCGATTAAGAGCAACAGGGAACCGGTCGCGAAAAACTGCGTGATTCTCACGGATGCCATCCTTCATGTGTTATGTAGGAACGGCGTCGCACAAATGACATCGGCTGTGAGAGCCGAGCATCGGTGGATGCACCAAACCGTAGCGGCGCGGGGGGTCGAAGAACCTGACACCCGCCCGCTTGATTTGCCCACAGTACTAGCTCAAAATCGCTATGTCAAGGTCACGTGCGTGCGGAGCGATCCTCTGGGGCGTCTGGCTGGAGAGCCGATCCAAAGTATTACGATATGGCGCAAAGGAGCTAGCAGGCTGCCTTCGGCAAATGGATCTCGCCCAAGTCCTGTTGTACGGGTGATAGTCGCTCTGAAAAAAGCACTACTAGCCAGCCGCCACGGACACAATCCCTAACAAATGTTCCTGTTCTTCATGCAGGAGAAGGCGGGCAACCTGCGAGATTCCAACCCCAGCAATCTAGCTCTTATGGGCTAGCAATGACTTAATGTCGCTGCCCGCCGTTTGGGGTGATCTTATGAAGCATGCCAGTTTTCCCCAATCTCGTCGTAAGATAGGTTCGATCCTCGTGCTTGTGGTTTTAGCCTCTTGCTCGGGGGCGAGGAGCTCATCGGGGCTCCCGCCTGTCACGTCGCTCGCAAATGGCTCACAAACGGCCAGTAACGCCTCCGCTCCGGTGGGGAGCTTCGATCAGACGCTGGGCTTTAAGAACCTGACTGACCTAGGTCCGGCAGCTCCCGACCAAAATGTGCATCTGCTTGTCACGCTCGCGCATCGCAACGAAGCGGGCCTGCAGCAGCTCATCGCCGATCAGAGCAAACGCGGGCCTGGGGCGCATACGGAGTTTCTAACGCCCAGGCAGTTCGATTCGCAATTCGGTGCGTCTCCCGAAACGCGTGCACGCATCCAGGAAGCGCTGCGCTCAGGAGGGTTTAAAGTCGATGTCGATCGCTTCGGCGCGTCGGTAGTAGAGGCCGACGGATCGGTCGTCACGGCGGAGAAATACTTTTCGACCAAGATACATAACGTACGTGGGCCGTCGGGACGCGTCGCGTTGTTGCCCGATGCGCCGCCGGTGACTCCTGTCGCACTTCAGTCCGACGTAGTTTCCATTCTTGGACTCGACACGACTGACATAAATCTTCCTAAAAAACGGGTTAGCGGGATTAGGCCCGCGATCTATTGTCCGCAAACGATCGGAAACTGCCCTGGCCCAGGGCCCAATCCGACCGATCCGCCGAACCCCACGCCGCCACCGCCTACGCCGCCACCTCCGCCTCCCCCAGCCGGTTGCAGCGGGTCGAGCCAACCGCTCGTCCCACCCTCTGGGTACACCGACGACACGACGTTCTTTGCGAGCGGCCGGACAGGTTATGCACCGTACACCTACGCCTACGATTATGATTTGCCGGTGCAGCACGGATACGCGGGCTGTTCGGCCTATCCAATCGCTATCATCATCGACTCCGACGTATTTGACACCGATCTTCAGCAATTCTATAGCGCGATGGGAGTGAACCGTACTGGTAATCTGATCCGATTAGGCTCAGGCAATATCACCGCGGATGGCTGGCTAGAAGCGACGCTCGATGTCGAGACAGTAAGTGCGCTCGCGCCAAATGCAGACGTGTATCTATACCGGATCCCATCATTGAGTTTCAACGATATTGTGGCCGGGATGAATTCCGTGGTCCAAGATAACCTAGCCGCCGTGCTGAGCATGAGCCTTGCCGGTTGCGAAAAGCAGCCGTGGCCGTCGTTGTACGAGGCCGCGAGCGCAGAGGACAGCGTCGCCGCGCAGGCCAGCGCGCAAGGTATTACGGTTGTCGCGGCCAGCGGCGACTCCGGCGGCCCCTCGTACTTGAGCGGCTGTTCGTCGGTCATGGCGCCAGCGGCGAGCCCGAACATCGTTGCTGTCGGGGGAACGTCACCCTACACCGATGGCGGATATCCGTATCATGCATATCGGATGGATCCGAGTGGCGCCGGCTGGCAATACGCATGGGGCGAAACCGTGCAAGGCGCCGGTCCTCCATGCGCTTCCAATTTCTGTGCGACGGGCGGAGGAGCGTCGACGCATTTTCAGACCGGCGAGCAGCTCGCAGCTTGTTCGGATTCGTGGAGATGCGTGCCGGACGTTTCCTTTGCCGCCGACGTGAACTATTACGGTTACATGGTTATTCAAGGCGGCCCGTCCAGTGCGGCTGGAACGTCATTCGCGACCCCGATTTTCGCAGCGATGCAGGCCGAGATCGACGAGCGTCAGGGAACTCGAAAAGGAAACGTCGTCGGTCGGCTCTATTCGCTTTGGCGGACGTACGGTTACGGCGCAGCGCCCGATGGTTCTCCGTTCATTTTTCACGACATCACTCAGGGAAATACAGGGTGGTCGGCTGGCAGCGGCTACGATTGGGCGTCCGGCATTGGGTCGGTCGATGGCTGGGCTCTTAGTAGCGCGGAGTAAAAGCGAAGATGTTTAAACATTGGAAGAACGTATTGCGCCTCGGTCTATTGTTGGCAATCGCGGGCTGCGCTCCGTCATCACTATCACTGCCGCCGCCGCCGTCTGGGCGCGGATTTCAGTTCTTGTGGACGGGGTCATGGCTGCAAGGCAGCCAGTCGCCGCCGATCGCCTTTCCATCGGTCGGCCAGGTTGCGACGCTCACCATCAGCGCCGCGGCTGGAACCGTTTCCTCTGGTCCGCCATACACCATCACCGGCGGAAGCTGTGCGAGCGTGTCACCTTCAACGACGAACTCAACCGTTCAAGTAACGTCGACGAATTCGGGAAATTGCACAATCACTGTGACGAACTCGTCGCAGGTGCAACAGGGCGTGCCCGTTACCGTTCCTTAGCTCGACTAACCCACGATTTTAGTTCTTGCAGAGCCGCAAGAACTAAACCAAGATGAATCGTCTGTCTTCGGAATTTTAGCGTTATTGCGTCATTGGTTGCGCTTCCACTAACCCGCTCGCCTGGCGACGGATAGGGTCGCGTCACCGAACATATTTCGGCGCCGTTAGTGCGAACCTTCACCAATCGGAATCATTATGATCGGATGCATGTGCTTGCGCGCCGGCTTCTTATGGCAATCGCCGGTTCCACAAAGATTGGCGACTGTGAATCGCGGAACAGGCAGTCAAGGCCTTCCGACAGAGCCATTTCGCAGCCTACATGCAGTGAGGCCCCATCTCTGCGGCCTCACCGTTTCCCACGTACGTCATGTACCAGAAAGTCGGCCGCAGCTTCTGCTGGTCAGGCCGATACGGAAACATTTATCGCCTACTCCTAGCCGACTCCTCTGGCTGATTTCGAGCAATATCTCTTCTCCGGATCAACGGATTCTGGTGAGGCAAGGGCGCCCAGCGTTTGGTTGGCCCTAGCCAACGCTACCGTTTCCGCTTACGCTCGGCTTGTTAGCTCATACGAGCTATCTTATTGAGCGTCGAAACGGCGCTGAAAGGACGAGACAACCATGTCATCGCGTTTGATAAAGGCGGCCTTTGCGCTTGCCTTCCTAACGGCACTGGCGGCGTGCACCAACCCATCGCAATCCCATCTCCTGCCGCCGGCGCCTACGGTCGGGCAGATTCACCCGATGGACGACACGCCGCCACCGTGCGGCACCGCTTGCGATAGCGGAGGCGGACTTCCGGGCCACGGGCCCTAAATAAGCCATAAGATCCGGCGGGTAGCGGGTCGTCTCTGGCCCGCTACCCATGTCAGGAGCTTATGCCCACGCCAAAATCTCGCGCCATTCCGTTTGGCGCCCTGTTAGCGCGCATGCGCACGGCCCTATCTTCGGGTCGGCTGACCGAGGCGGCCCGGTTTTTCGACGATGAGCCGAGAGGACGTTCTCCTGAGGCTGCATTGGTACGTGCGCGAATTTATCTAAAGAAGCGCAAGTCAGCCGAAGCGATACAGTTTCTGAACCGTTTGAGTAACGAGAAGTTGTCCCGCGCCCAATCTGCGGAGGCATTGATGTTGCTCGGCATCGCCCATTCGCGTACGAATCGATTCTCGGAAGCTGACGAATACTTCGAACGCGCATGCTTGCACGGACAACAGCTCGTCGCCAGCGGAGAGCTGCCGTACTGGCGAGGCCGCCGGTACTTGGAGGAGCACCGTCCGGTCGATGCTTCAAAACAGGCCGAGCTTGTCCGGAAGAACGCGGGCGATCAGGCACGTATCTATCACGATCTCCTGAAGAGCGGCGTACTTACCCAGCAGCAACAGTACCTTGACGCCGCGCTTCTCTTGATGCATCTGCTCGAGTTCATGGACGGCCTCAAGGCGGAGTACCGGGAAGAAGAGATATGGGCTCTGCACACGCTCGCGGTGCTTGCGCGAGAGCTAGACGCACCACGGATCCGCCGCTTCGTTCAGTCGCGTGTCCATCGCCAGGAATGGACCGATGATTTTCGCGTAAACCAATTTCAAACGTACAAGGCCGTCGCCTGGTGCCACGCGTTGGAGGGTGACTACTTTAATTGTTTCAGATATTTGAAGCTGGCAGGTTCAATTGCTCCGTCGCCTCTTTGGCGAGCGATGACCCTCCTTGATCGTGCGTACCTGGCGCGGTGCGTTGGTGAGCCGCTAACTTCGCGTTCGGAGCTCGCTGAAGCGCAGGAGATTCTCGACGTCGTGTCCTGGCGCGATACGGAAGACGAAGAGCGTGTCGCGCTTCTCCTAGCGGCCGAGTTGTGCGCGCCTCTGGACAGCGGTCGTGCGGCAAGCTATCTCGCAAAGTTCTTCGAGATGCGTGACGCGGTCAATGTGCAGTTGCATTTACGGTATGACGAGCGGCTGTCGGCGCTTGCAGAGTACGCTGACGGAGTCGTTCAGTCCGAGTTAGGCAACCGGAAGTCGGCCTTGGCGTCTTTACGTAAGGCCTGGAACGTGTACGCAAGCATTGGCTACAATTGGCGCGCCGGCCGGTGCGCGCTACGCCTTTACGAACTCTCGAAGGATCAATCTTGGTTAGAGCGTGCCACGCAAAAACTGCAGACCTACCGCAGTAGCTGGCTTGGCGATGAGATACAGCGCGATGTGCATCTGCCTCATATAACTCCCGCTCAGCAGCGCGTACTCGAACTCCTGGTGGAAGGAAAGACCACAGCGCAGATCGCGCAAATCAGGGGTACTCGGCCCTACACGATTCAGAACCAAATCAAAGCTCTGTTGCGAGCCCTCGGAGTGCCCACCCGCTCGGTGCTGATCGCGGAGGCGATGAAGCAAGGATTAGGCGGAGCAAAGATGCTCGATCGAAAGCGAAACCCGAAGCTCATTTCTGGGCGCGGGCGCTAGATTACGAGGCTAAGGCAAGGGGATTGTTCAAGGCTTTTGACCCAACTTCTTTGTTCTGTAGAAATTAGTGTTGAGGTGCGGCCGGCGGGACTAGGAGGCTGCGCCGTGCACTTCACATCCGCGTTTTTCGCGATATGTAAGTGTTACCCGCCGCATGCGATCCCGGCGGTACTATCTCCGGGTCAAACGGAAGCTCGTCGCTGGCCTGAGGCTCGGGTGCCGTACAGTCCGCGGAACACATCCGTATTTCACCATAAACAAACGCTCGTTTGGACGGATTCGGCAATTTTACCGTGACGACCAAAGCCTGGTCTAGGACCCGCGCTCCCCAAGGCAGAGCAGTCTTGTCGCCATAGAGGTGTGTGCGGCCAAAATCGATTTTTGTTTTCTGTGATGTGCTCCCCAACGGCAAAGATATGATTAGCCTCCCATTTTTTAAACTCTTCAAGTCATGGGGCTGGGAACTGCAGCCTCCTTCGCTTCCCCAGTTGCGAGCAAAAATCGCCCAACCTACGCCTTGACCATCGCGTATGCGTGCCGCTAAGGCATACGCCGGGTGCAGCTCAGTGTGCGGCACGTGTTTGGTATCGATACCGAGCAATCCGATCACGACATCTTGCTCGCCTGACGAGTCGGCTAGCATGTCGGCGGCATACGAAAAGTCTCGATCTCGAAAGACGCGTCTCCTGAACTCCTGCCACCATCCATGCTGGACGTGCCGAAGTGTTTCGCGCTCCGAAAACTCTACGGTGATGCCGGGATTCGCTGGAGTAGAATTGCCACTCAGGTATACTGACTGATCGTGACGTCTTAAGAAGAAGTCATAGTCGCCGTCCCCCGGGAGCGTTGAATAAAGGATGCTGCCAGGGAATTCGAATTGATAGTCGGCAAAGTACAAATCGCCTGTCATCGTTACCGGCCGCCAGTTGACATGGCCGAACACCGAATCTGCGCTTAATCCAGGATTCTCGAAATGAGTGCACGTCCAGGCGAAAATTCGCTGCACCAAGCCAATATATTCGGGTGCATCAATAGCGACGTTATCTTTGGAACACGCAGCAACTGGGTTCGAGCCTCGTGGGAAGCCGTTGCATGCCTTTGCGGCATCGAGCAATTCTGCCGGCTGGTATTTCCATACCGGGTTTAGCCAAAAACCGTTTGGATCGGTGCCCGTAAGTATCAGCGTGAGGAAATCGCCTTTCGCTGAAGCGTGCGCAGCAATAGAAAAGCACAAAATGATAGACACAACCAGCGTTAGCGTCCTGTTCGCGTGCGGGATCCTCATGGACGGTTAGCGATGATCGCAGCCGGCTTTACGGCAAGCAGCCGGTATTCTGAATGAGGCTTTTTATTTTGCCGTTGATAAAGCCACACATGGGCTCATTTCCATCCGTGCACGTTATCGATAAGGTTTTTCCGACAGGATCAAACACGTAGTCAAATGCAAAACCGGCCGCGCTGAACGAGCCCTTATCAGGGCCAATGATAACTTTCTGTTTAGCGGCTTCTCTTTTGAGGCAAGCCCATACATTCGCATCTACGTTGTCAAAACCAACTGAGGGGCAGGCCATTGAAGATCTCCTTTCAAATGGGATTGCTTAGAAGACGTGCCTTCTATGTAATATCATGATGTCGAGGAACACATTGAGCGCCCAATGGGGCAGAACGATGTAATAGATGGATCTAACGCGTAAGGCGATAACTGCAACCGCAATTCCCCAGACAGGCGTGCCTGCGAACTCCATGAACGGCTTCGTAAGATGCCAAATACAGTAGGGCAACAATTGCAGTAAGATAGCGTATGGGCCGAAACGATCAATCAATCCGAATAAGAGGTAAGAGCGGAAAGTGAACTCGATCACCAGGAAAAACCCTAAATACGCGGCTTCGAATATCAGGAAAGTCTGCCAATTGAATGCATGCATGATTTGGGGTAGATCTAAACCCCGATAGATCATTGGATACTCGCTCCACATGGCGTGATCTGCCGAGGCCAGGTAAAAAAATGGCAGGGCGCATACGAATAAGAGGGACATTAAAAGAACTCCCTCGCGTATGTTGCCAAGACCGAGACCATACTCGCTTGGCGTTTGGGCAAACAACGCCCGGACGATCAGCAATGGGACGAGGACAAGCAAGATGATTCCGAATGCGATGGAAACGAGCTGGATGCGATAGGCCGCGACCGCTGGGTTCGAAGTTAGCCAGCCGCTGAACCAGCCACTGAACATCGGCACTCCCTTAGGCCCCCAGAGGAGCAGCAGAAGCACGGAACTCCATATGATGATGCCGCCCTTGCTGCGCAGCGCATCCCAGAAATCCTGGATCCCCGGCTCCGCCATTGCTTTTAACATTGCCTGTCCTTGCGCGCGGATCGCGTCGAAAATCCTAAACGATCCGTAAAGTCACTATCGAACATCCCATCGGCGTTGAGTTCATCGAAGATACGTAGCCATGCTTGCAGCTTTGGATATAGCGCAGAAAGATCGTAGCCGCTGAGATAGTTTACCTGACCCCAGTGTGGCCGCGCACCCAGCTTGGCTAGAGCGCGCTCGTATCGTTCCAATTGCTCAAGGCCGCCCACAGTTCCGATCACCACCGGAAATTCAATCATGCAAAAATCCTCTTCCTGCGAAGCGGCATTTTGCATTGCGAGGTACGCATTTGTTTTCCGCACGAAGCGAACGGCGACGGGCGCACTGTGGTAGATAAAGTCCTTACTCGAACGAGCGGCCATCTCCAATATCATATCTATCGCCTGCACGCAGCTGCTCACGGGTAGCGCGTGCTCGCTGGAATAGGAAATAATATTGTTGAGCGTCCCTATCGGAAGCACGACGTTGTAATCATCCACATAGTCGCGGTCGGGGTACTGACTCAGAGCCCAATCAATAAGTCGGGGAGAAAGACTTGGAAATTGCCGAAAAAGAAATGCGAAAAGCTGCGTGGCGCCCGGAAGAGAAGCAAAAAAATAGGGGAACAGACTGCGATGAGATCTCAGGAACCAAGGCAGCGAAGGGCGTTCGGAAAAATCGCGCATTGTCTCGATGCAAGTATTTTGTCCATTCGTGCTGTGTGGGTTAACGTCAATTTCGTAGTGCCGGTGGCTTGCCAGGCGCTCATAGACCCGCGTTTTGACGTCGCTCCATGGGGCCATGAGCCGATTTTCACGCAGCCAGTAGTACGGCACTAAACGCGTGTACGCGGAGTAGATTACACCCAGGCAACCAAGGCCCACAGAAACCGCACTAAAGTAGTCGTCGTCCTGGATAAGGCGTCTGTCCGGATATTTTTCTGCAAAAAGAGCGGCATCGGTTATGCCCTGCCTTGGTTCGATCCTCAGCAACTCGTTGTGCGACGTGAGCATATCGAGTGAAACGATAAAGTCACAAAGCGGCGGAAGATTTATACCTGAACCGTGCGTAGCGGTTTGGGATGCGCCGACAATAGTTTGGCCGTCGTATCCGCCCATATTGGGCAATGCTAAGCCGAGCTTCGCCGATTCCCGGATAAGGTCACGAATTACGATCCCGCATTCCGTGCGGAAGAGCGTCTCCTGGTTACAGGTCAGAACGAGAATATCTCGCTCCAAGCCTAATACGCGGTTGAGCCGTCGGGTATCGATTAGGGCATCCGGCGTAGTCGCGATGTCGGACCAAGAGTGCCCGGAACCAATGGCGCGGATTCGGCATCCTTTGGCCAGTGAATCTGCCATGGCATCTCTGAGCTCGCTGAGATCATTTGGCACGTAGTATTTCAGCGGTTGTGTTACATATCGGCCTGTGAAGTTCGACCACGTGTATCTGTGCCTTATCGACGTAACGCTCCGGGTCCCATTACCTAGCATGGCAGTACACCTTGATTTCTGCTGGCTCGCTCGAAAAGGATAGTCGGCGCGACTGCCTCGACATGGCTGTTAGGACCTTGTTTTATAGTAGCGCGCAGCATGACGGCGGATGGACTCTTTCGAGGAAACTGCTGCCAGTTGCGCTTGCAAGTCTTCAAACTGTGGCGTTCCGACGGTTCGCCACGGCGGCGGCTGGGCTCTCGCGTCACCGATGGGCACGGGTGAGGCCAACCCAGTCAAGTTCGTCGCGTGTTGAGCGGGACGATTGTTCCAGATCAACTGATCAAGGTGGAGGTATGCTGAGTTGCCTCGCCATAGGCCGAACCATTCGTTAGGGTTCCAATCGGTTGATGGCGGTGGCAAATCAGGCACGCCGTAGGAACGGAGCACGTCATACACATCATCAAGGCAGTTTCGGCCGCAAACGAGGTACGGTTGTTGAGCGACCCAGAGTACTCTGCAATATGCGCTCGACGGATCTGCTTGGCCGAGATCGATGACCTTAGCGTCGTCATATTTGCGCAGCATCATCGGGGCCACGGGGTCGTTGCTCTGAGCGTCCCAGAATCCCATCGAGCCGACGGGACAATACGGAATGCCGAGCGGGTTCTCAACTGAACCGCAGTGCGCACTTGCTCCGTCGATGTCAAATCCCCAACCAACGTGACCCAACCCATCAGCGCCCTCGTAGCGCACAAATACTGCAGCCCTCATGTTTTGCGCGTCAAACTGAACAGTGCGAAGCAAACTGGGGGATGTCCTCGCGTATACATTATTAGTGATGGTCGTCGATTCGCGGGAGCGGATGGAGCACGATTAATCCCCATGGGCGAGGGCAGCGATTGTTTAACGGCCCGGCATATAAACGGACGGAGCAGCGCTTCCGTCGTTTCCAACTGCAAGTCCGATGTATAACAAAAGGTAATCCGACTAGCGGGGTTGTTGTAATCGATCATCTGGCCCCTCGATTCAATATGCATGTCGTGTGGCGCCGAAATCTATAACGGAAGCGGTTTTGGATCACCGACCGCGCTGAAGATCACCGTATTCCCGTTGAGGAGTGGCCGCAAGAACGCGACAAGGTCGTTTAGATCGCCGTTGTGTAGCCGGGTGCAGCCGAATGTTCGGCACAGCGCCTGATCATTAGCGAGGGGATCCTGCGGCGGTTTGAGCTTCGCTAGATTGCTTCCGCCGCCATGTAGAAGCAGACCGCGGCGGTTCCCGTAACGCGCCAACTGACCCGCGGGCAGATGGATTCCGCCGATGACGTAGCCGGTAGGAGACGCAGAGGCTTTTCCTGCCTGGAGCAGCTCCTCCATCGTGGCGGTACTGATATCGAGCACGGGAATCTGCGCGGGGCCCTCAGATGCGATCGGCGGCGCCAGCGTCTCGGGTGGTCCGAGAACGTAATGTCCCTGCGGTAGCCAACACGCATGCCCGTACGGCGGCGATGGAGGCGTGGCATCATCGGACACGCCGTAGTTGCCCCAAGCGTCGCCGCCGGCATCGATCGTAGCCCACAGTGACCCGTCGTCCTGGAATATTTTTAGTGTCCCGCCTGGTCGATTGAAAATCACGTGAATCATTTTTCAGTCGCCGTTGGATTGCGCCGGCTACGCTTGGGAAATATGCGCGAGCGTGTTAGACGCAATATCAGTCTGTGTGCGGGAGCCGAGTGCAATACGGCTCTGTACGAGAAAACCAATGATCGCCGGCGAATCCAGTAAGACGGGACACCTCTAGACTCCATCTGTGTGGCCTTGGCCTCCCCAAATCTCGAGGACATCGGGACGCGGCGCGCGCTCGGCTTTTTCAAGTTCGAGGAAGGTCTCTGTGTCAATGTTGTCGCCAGCAGGGCGGTCGTCTTCAGCGTTCGTCTTATTCGGTTCTTTCTCGTCGTCGTCTTGGATCGGGCGCGCAAAGTTTCTTGCGCCGTGGTCATCAGCAGAACTCATGTTGGTTCCCTGCCTTTCAGTGTTGGTTCAATTGTTTGGTTGGGCTGCTTGCCATTTACGAAAGCTAATGCTTGCTGCGTTTTCGCAGTCGATCAAGGCGCCTGTATCCGGTACGATTGGTCTGGCGGCGCCATTCTTGTCGAACTCGTATAGTTGTTGAAGATAGATCTGCGCTGGCTTCGGGAATGTTGAAGCGAATGATTTTTGACCGAAATAACCCAGGAGCTGAGTTGAATCTTTCAGCCTAACGTCCACCAAGACGCCTTCCCTCAGCGACGGATCTGAGCTGACCCGCTGAAAAAACTGGTCCCACGGGGTAGCTTGAATCCCGCGGTTCGTTCGCATCGGAAGGCCGCGGAGTTTTACGATTACCATTCCTGCAGCAATCGGCAGCAAAAATATGTCCAGGTAAACGTAATATGGCGCGAGCCCTGCGTACCGCGCCAGAAGTAGAAAATATGGCCAAATCGTTACCGCATAGTACATGGAGCTGTAACTTATGACTTCAGGCAGGCGTTTGCCCCAGTCTGACGACTCTGCCGGCACGAAGTACTCCCAGATCTTTACGATGACGAACCCAGGTATGAAAAATGCGATGAACAGCTCTACTGTGTTTAGGTCTTTGAAGACTTCCATCGTCTTGGTTGCTCCTGCGATTTCTTGGAATGGAAAAACGCAAAAACTGCTCAGAAACTGATGAGCCTAGACGTCTTTTTCGAGCATGCGCTCATCCAACTCCGTTGGGCGCCCGGGATGTAGGTCCTCGGTCATCCCGTTAATTTTATCTAAATGGCCCATTTGAGCTAACTTTGAATGGGTCCTAGTGTTTTAGCTCGTCTTTTTTGAGACTGTTACTCCCGCCGGAGGGGTCGATGATGCGGGTTCAAGAGACCCGAAATTTTCTGATTAGCCGGGCGTACCCTTGAGCCGCCGGCCGATGAAAGGGAGGCGGAATTGATAGCTCAAATTGGCTAGGCAGGCAGCATCTCCCACTCTCGATTCCCACGGCTGGGAGAACGCACGTTCGAATGAAAGGCAAAATATGGGCTACACTCCCGGCGACATCGTTCCACGCGACGGAACCGTCTATTGCAGACTGCATCCCGACACCACGGCTCATGTGAAAAAAGGTGAGCGCTTTCCACCGCCGAGCCGCCACGCTGGTGGGAGTGACCGCTGCGAGTGGGAGTACAAACGCTAGACCCTGCGATAGCGTAAGGACGGTCCTAAGCCTGTCATTAACTTTGTTCAAGCGCGCATATTTTCTAAAGATCCAACGAGTTAACAAATACCCGTCTAGTGCAGTGGACGGAGCAATGTTCGGATTCAGAGAGGCTAACCTATGCTCGCAATGATAGCCGCGTTCTTGCTGCAGGTCTCGCAGCCGGCGGGAGTCACGCCGGCTGCGGCAACGGTCCAGGCCGCGGTGCCGTCGCCCGCAGCTAGTGCGGCACCGCAGCAAGCCCCAAAAGCTGCGGGATCGACACCCGCCCCTACGGTGCCTGCCCTGAAACCCGTTGAACTCTGGCAGATCAGACTAGCCTATCTCGTCGGTTTAGCGTTCTTATTGATCTACTTAGCCCTGGCGTCTTTACTGACGCGCAAAAGGGCTGGTTTCCTTACCGCGGCAATCGGCGAAGACGGACGGTACAGCACCTCTAAATTTCAGTTCCTTGTTTGGACCGGCGTCGTCGTGTTCGCGTATGCTGCCTTGTTTGCGATATACGAACTTCGCTCTATAACGCCCGGAGTTCCCGGCTGGTCGCTCCCGCCGAATGTGCTCCTGGCGATGGGTTTCAGTGTTATCACGATGGCCACCGCTAAGGGAGTGACATCATCGTACGTCTACTCGGGGCGCTCGCCAAAACTCCCAGCGATGCGGCCGGCGCGTTTAGCTGATCTCGTGGCGGCAGACGATTCCGGCATTCCCGATCTCTCCAAAGTCCAGATGTTAATTTGGACGTTCATTGCAATCGCCGTATACGTGTTCCAAGTCAACGCGGCAATGGGAAGCGGAACTGATCTCGGGAAATTCCCGGATATCGATCAGACCCTGATGATCCTCATGGGAATCGGCCAAGGGGCATACCTGGGGACGAAAATCGCTTCGGGTGGCGGAGGGGCGACAATTGCGAAATTAAATCCGGAATTCGGGCCGATTGGAACTTCGGTGGCGATAAGCGGCTCGGGCTTTGGATCGCAAGGTGTGGTCCTATTCGGAAGCGCCACCGTCGTGCCCGCGTCATACCGTGATACGAGTGTTGTATTCACGGTGCCCGCCACCGGAAACGACGGCCAAGTCCCCACAGCCGGCCAGCAGATATACATCGCCGTTCTTTCCGCCGATCCGGCCAATCCCAACAGCGTCCATGCGAGCAGCACCAGTGTTTTCACGGTGACGGCGTAGTGAACGGTGACAAAGGCGCGTTTTGGGGCAGCGCGCGCGATATCGCCATACTCGCAGTGGCAATCCTCTCGTTCGCCGGCCTGATCTACATCTATACATATCTCCACGTTCTCGGCATCGATTTTTCTGGCGCCGATGTCAGCCCCAATGACGCGATGATCGCGGCCTCGAAAATTTTCGTCAGCTACTGGTACGCATTCGGTGCGCTCGCAGTTTTCGTATTGGCGTTCCTCTGGACGTCTTGGCGGGTCGGCAAAGCGGCCGCTGTTCCTCCGGCAATGGCGCGTCTGGCCCAGATATTCATGACGCTGTTTTGCGCACTCAGCGTGTGCGTTCTCGGATACGTCGCGGCACGCAGGCAGGTTCATGACCTTCGCACGCGCTCGATCAATGCTACCAGAGTCGAGTTCAACGCTGGGTTGAATTCAAAGTATCCGGCCTTGCTTCGCGAGGCGAACGCACTCAGAGAGCTACGAATCGTGCTCGATACGAAAGAAAAGTTGTACGTGCTCGTGCAGCCCACGCCGCTTCCAGAGGATCCGAGCGAGCTTCCCCAAGCCTATGTTTTTAGTATCCGAAAGGCGGACATTGTTTCGACTGAAACGCGTGTTCCGAACGAGGCAAAGTGAATGTTTCATCATAATCGGTCCACTGCCATAATTCTGATCCTTGGAATGCTTTCTGTGACCGCGTGCGGTGGCAAAGGAGCTTCCACTACCGGGAGTGAGAATTCAAGCTATGCAACGGCGGTCGCTCGCAGCCCGGAACCTCTCTACACCGGCCCGGCGACTCTGGAGCGCCAGACTGCGGCCCTTGTCGGTCATCAGCTCAGTGCCACCACCTTTCTGACGTGCGCTCATGCAATAATTCAGTTGGAGCAAAGCGACAAGCTCAGGCCTGGTGGAAGCTGCTCTGTTAACTACGATATCGTCGCCCTGCAAGCGCAGAAGGGGTTAGCTGGCCGCGGACTGGTTGGCGCGACGGTCAACGCATCGGCGCAGCAAGGCGACACCGCGATCGCGACGTTCGTGAAGGGGAGGCAGGCGGGACAGATTTTACTGGTGCGAGGACCGAACGGGACGTGGCAACCCGTTACAATTAGCGCAGAAAAGATCCAACCGAAAGACGGTGCGCTCTTCGGAGCGTCAGCTGCTACGGTGAAGGATTTACAGGGCCGGCTGCCTTTCGATATACACGCTCCAGCGGTCTCGGCGATCCGGCCGTGAAAACCCTGTTACACCCGAGCGTTTTTCTGTGCGGCGTTGCAATCAGGTCGCTTGAGAAAATTTCGTGCCAATCGTTTTTTATTCTGCACTGAAGAAAGGGCGAATCATCAATGTTGGATAGCTCAGACGGATCCGGTGTCTCCGACACCTCCTCGGATTTCAATCCTCCTGCGAGTAGTGAACCCACGGGCGGAGTAAATGTGCCAGATGATTCGGACGCGGATCAGACACCTGCGACGACGAGCATCCAACTTACTGGCGACGAACCGCAGACGGACGACCGGTCATTGTTGGGCGATGGAGCGAGTTCACCCGACAGTACGACTGCCACGCCATCGGATTTTGACCCGCCAACCAGTAGCGAGCCCGCCGGCGGCGTCAACGTCCCCGACGATCCGAATGCGGGTCAGGTCCAAACTACGATGGGCCCAAATACGGGGAGTGAACAGTCCTCCGACGACGATCGACCGGAGGAAGTCCACGATGAAGTAAAGACGCCCGAATTTGATCCCGGCGGAGAAGTTGTTGAACCGCCGGGATAAGTTCAGCCATTGGCGCGGACTTCATTACGAGCGTGCGTGATCTTTTGAAGGCCCACCGCATTGCCGGCGCACTCGGTCCGAGCAGCGCGAAAATCTATTGAGGATCCGGCTCGGGCGGGTCGACGACGGGCGGTCGCGGCCACGACGGTTTATTAGGATCGTTTGGGTCAATAGGATCCGGCGGGTCTACTGGATCGACCGGATAGTCTGGGCGCGGGAAATCTGTCGGACGGTCCTCAGCTGCTATTTGCATTTGCAACGAATCCTTTTAGAAACTGCGTAGCTCGCATGGCGGGCATTGAACACCCGTGGCTATTGATTTAGCTCGGAACCCGAGCTCATCGCTGTAAAGAAGGGCCGGCTTTAGAGGTTTTTCTAGAGGACGGAATTCGTCGGGACTTGAGCCTCAGCCGCGATCCCCACCGCGATCACCGCCGTCGCCGTGATCTCCGCTATCGCCGTGATCACTACCGCCATCGCCTTTGTCCCCGTCGCCTCTGCCACCATCGAGGCTCGGCGGCGGATCATGATCCGGTCTCAAGGCTTCGTTGAGACGATTTTGATCTTCGACTTTCTGAGCATCGCTTGCAGCGGTACTTTGTTGCGGATCATCATCGGGCATTGGCTATGTCTCCTCGTATGTGAGCATGTTCGGCATGTCGGAGGGTTCCTATGGGCGAGCGCCGTCTCGTGCCTCTCTTTTGGGATCTTAGCCGATTTGGGCTATGCATCGGGGCTTCCTGCCGAAGGCGGTCGCAACGATTAGCGGTTTTTCCAATTGAGAAATCGGCCCGTAATTTCGCGTATGGCCACACACGTGGATTCCGGCCATGGCCCACCAGGCGACAAGGCACCGTCCCGTTTTTAGCCAATTTGGGCTAGCTCGCACGTGCCCGCAAGCCGGGCCTCCGAATCCTAGGAGCGAGTGGACTTTGGAGCAGCTCTCAGATCTGGTGCAGCGGACTCACGCGTTATTCGATGCGATGGCGCAGTTGAGATACATGGTGCTGCAACCGCTGCTTTCAGAGGTGCTCTCCTGGCCGTCGTGGGTCTTAATTGCCCTCATCACCGCAGTCATTACGCTCGCTGGCTACTGCCTACACGGTCCGTTGATGCGGCGCAACGAAAAGGCATCGAGCCCGGATCATAGCGAGATTGCCGGCCATTTCCTTGGTGTTATCGGCGTCATCTATGCTGTGCTGCTCGCGTTCGTCGTTGTCACAGCGTGGCAGCAATTCGATCATGCCGAAGAGATCTCAATGCAAGAGCAACGCGATGTCGCGGACCTCTTCGACCTTGCCGGAGCGTACCAAATGCATCCCGCCGAATCGTCCGACATTCGGTCGACGCTCGCGAGCTATGCACTCGGCATGATCGTCGAAATGAAGCAAATGGGGCGAAACGAGCCCCTGTGCGCGGTCGGGAATTTTGCAAATGAGATCGATCTTGACTGTCAGCCAGACGATGGCAAAGGCCGACCGTACGGCGTACTGCCTGCTTCGAGACTGAACGACGATCTCGTTACTAAGTTGCGCATCAAAATCATGAGTCTTCGGCTGACGACCGGCGCAGATCAGGCGCTTTATCGTCAGAGCTTGGTGCTCTTCGAGGACTTTCTGGGTGCGCGCGACCATCGGCGCCACCATTACGACGAACCAATGCCGTTTGTTCTTTGGCTGGCATTTGCAATCGGCGGTTTTATCACGATTTGCTTGCCCTATGTAGGGCACGGGAGACGCGATCGCGATCGGCAACTCGCAAGAACGCTCGCGCTCTGCCTCATGATCGGCCTGATCATAGGCCTGACCTTTGTCTTCGATCATCCGTTCCGGGGTGATGGCGCAGTGGAAGGGGTGGCCCAATGGTGCTCCACGGCAAAACGGTTAAACTCGGAGATCAATCCCGGAGTCCTGTCGCCGGGCTGCGCGTTCGATCGCTCTGACTGGAGGACGATGATATGGCTTTGACGCGATCGCAGGCGTTGGCACTAATCGGATGCGTACCGCTGCTGGCGCGATGCGGCAGAAGCGCCATCGGCGTGGGTTCCAAGAACTTCAGTGAAAACGTCATCCTGGCGGAGATCTATGCGTCGGCTTTGGAAAATGCCGGAATACCAGTCGATCGCCGTATGATCGTGGGCGACAGCCAAGCCACGCTCTCAGCGATACGTCGGGGAGTAATTCAAATCTATCCGGAGTACCTCGGAACCGGTCTCGTCCAAATTCCGGGTACGCGTCCGCCATACCCTAAAAAACCCGGACGTATTCTTGATAAGCTAAGATCAACGTACGAGCCATGGAATCTTACATGGCTTAATGCGGCCCACGCTAGCAATTCGCAAGGGCTGGCGATGACGCAAGCGACTGCGAGCAAATTCGGTGTTCACACCATTTCGCAGTGCGCTCGTGCGGCTAGGCGCTTGCGCCTCGTGGCGCCCGATGATTTCTTTCGGCGTAAAGACGGACTCCCAGGCCTTGAGAAATTCTACAACGGCAAGTTCCAGTTCAAAACACAACGTTCGCTTGAGATCGGTCAGCAGTACGATGCACTCGCGAATGGGGAAGCGGATGTGGCGGTGGTATTCACGAGCGATCCGGAGTTACGCCGCGATCGTATCCTCGTATTAGACGACGACCGCGGGTTCTGGCCGCCCTACAACGTTGCGCCGGTTGTACGCATCGATGCGTTGCGGGCGCAACCCGGCATCATCAAAGCTTTGAACGCCGCTTCAGCGAAACTAACGCCAACGGCCTTATTTCGGTTGAACGCGCTAGTAGGATTCTGCAAGATCGATCCGGCTTTGTTGGCGCGGGGATTCCTCAGCGGAGGTTGGTTGAGAGAGTTCGACTGCCCCGAGCTGCAACGCGCCCGAGTTGGTTAGCGGGACTGATGACCGCGCAAAGAGCGGCAAGCTTTAATCTTGCGGTTTTCGCAGCAGAAACGGGCGCCCTGCTGGTTGGGCTTGTGGCAGTTGCCGGAGCCCACGGGTTAGAGCAATGCTTCAGTCAATTCGGTCTGACGTTCGAGTTAACGCGCGCTAATGCGCAGCTCGCAGCCTGGTTCGGAATGCAAACCGTTTTCAGTCCCGAAGTCGCGCCGTGGATCATTGGTGCGGGCCTGTTCTTAGTGGGACTGAGCGTCGCCAGATTCTTCATAACCTTTGATGCGAGCCGGCCTCTCCAGCTGGACCTCACGTCAGGGAAGAATCCAACGTTCTTTGATTACCTCTGGTGCCAATATTACGATCCAGAAGGCTATACAATCGTTTTGTCGGTTGTCGTTCAGGTCGTGGTGCTGACGTTCTTGTTCCTTATGGTAGTGGCGGCTGCCGAGGGGCGCGCGCTGAAGTACGCGGAGGACATTTGGGCGGGAAAAGCCCCTAACACAATTGAGGCCGCGCATGTACGCGAGCGCCTGATCTTGCCGAAGAATTGGCTTGCCACTCTGCGTATGCCGTGGAGACAGTACGTGAGCCGCGGAAACTTTTCGCTCTTATGGCAGGACGACAATGCATTTTACGTTTTGGCAAATTTTCAGGACAAGCTCCCTTCTTACAAAAGCGTGGTCTTATCGATTCCGAAAAGCGGGACGCATTGGTTTGCGATCCAGCGGTCCGCGCATTTGACCAGGCGGAGCCCGCCGCCGGCAACCTACGATCGGTTCATGGTAGGTGCTTTTGCATCGTACATTGTGTTAATGCTTTTTCTTACCCTCACCGCCGCTTGGAAGGATTACCAAAGGACGAAACACTTACGCGTTCGAGCAAGCCTGGATGACTGGCGCAAGAGTCTTCCGCTACTTATCGCGCGTCGGTTGCTCCGCGCGTTGGGAAACGGGCGTAGTGTGGAGATTATTTCTGGCAAGTATCCGGAACAAGATCGCGTCCTTGTGATGCCAGCGCATTTGAAGCGGGTAGCAATGTTTCCCGAAGTCTCGGACGACGCTGCCGCTTCAATTCGCCGCGAGAGCCTTGCACACTCGGTTGTGGCTTCCGCGGCGAGTTTGCTGCAGAGGACCATCAGCGAGCGCGAGGGCGTATTTACAGCCTCGCTGCTAGACGAGATCCACAGAGTGCTTAACGAGATCGCGAGTCGAGATTCGAGCTCAGCTTCAGTGGACGCGCTCGCCGACTTCGCCAGCGCTCTGCGAATCTTGGAGTCGGCTGAGCGGAGCCTTCGGTGGGCCGAACAAGAAAGGGCACACGCCTCGGACCTGGACACCCAGCGCAATGCTTTCATTCTGGCAGTTGTACTCGCGACCCAGGCGGCGGCTAATGTGTTCGCGCTGACTACGACACTGATTCACTACGCGGACCTACGCGAGTTTCATTACAAGGCTTAGTTACGTAGCGCTCGTTCCATTGCGTTCCGCACCATCGCCGGGGTAACCGGCCTACCGTGGTCTAAGAAGATCTTGCTGTCGCGGTGGGCCAAACTCTTTCGAATCGAGGGCTTCGACAAGCCGTTCCACAGGGTCATTTCACGCGCAATAGTTTTGTGCACCAGCGCCAGCGGAACGGTTGGCTGGCCGGCTCCGAGGGCCTCCCAGAGCATTGTCGCCGTGCCGTCTTTGTTGTTTCTGTAGATTCCATTAGCTGCGAAATGCAGCTTCAACAAAGATTCCAGTGGTACGTACTTCGCCCATTCGAAAACTAGATCGTAGGGTTCGGGCAATAGGCCCCGCAGGGGCTTCTCAAGGAGTTTCTCTAAATCGAGGCCTTCCTGACGCGAGATGGTCATTTTGGCGACTTGGTTCGCCAAATATGTTTGCGGTGGCGCCGTGTAAGGTTTAGCGAGCTTTGCGAGGATATCTGCCACGGCGTCGGATTCCTCCGATGAAACTCTTGCTTGTAAATCATCGCTCCGGCGAAGTTTGATGTATCGGACTGCGGCTAGAATCAGCGCTATCGCGGCTAGAATCAGCGCTATCGCGGCTAGAATCAGCGCTATCGCGGCTAGATAATGTATCATCGACGGCTTTGATGCGGCGATGATTTCCAATATTGCGATAGCCAAGAGGAAAACGCCAATCGCCAATCGTTTGAAGAGCGATCGATGCGTCGCGTGGTCGGTGGCTTTCGTGCTCGTTTCGTTGGTCTGCTGTCCGTGCATACCGAAGCTGCACGGACAGCGGATCTGACGGTATATTTAATACTGTATTATCTAGAAATTGGTTGACCTACACTTATTATGTCTTCGGTCATGCAAGTGTCGGCACTGGTCCGTTGCGCTCTTAGCGCAGCGTCGAGCCAGTCACGCGCCATCTTTGAGCGCACGCTGCTGCTGCGGCGATAGGTACGGCGGGAGGGCAAGTTGCTTTGCGTATATGGCGCGCTCGTTCGCATCGCCAAACCGTGCCTGAATCTTATCTGCCGGCAGGTGCGCGGGATCGAAGTCGCTAGGACTTGCGTAGAAGGACCGGACCGTACAGTCCGCCCATCCGAGATTTTTTGTGTTGATGAACGTGCCCGAGTTGAGTTTTCGGCAGTCGCCTCCGTAGTTTTCATCTCCGTAAACGGCGAGGTGCCCGCGCCGGACGACCAAAGTGGAGATGGGGAAGATCGGCGCGTCCATCTCATCGCGTTGATCGCAGGCCGGATCGGCGACATATCCCTCGGGCTCCGGACTCAAGTCGTCGCGCGCACCAAAGAGGTCGTATGCGGCGTACATCGATATGTCCATAGCGAGCGTAGGCCACGGATCCAGGAGCACCTGGCTCGGAGCATTGATCGCCGCGAAGAACTCTGCTGGCCCCAGCTTGTTTGGCAACGCGGAGACGCCGTATGCGGTCAGCACTTCCTTGACGTCGTCCATGCAATTGTGGCCGAAAAGAGCATAGTCGGTCTTCGACACGTTCATGACGGCCGCGGTCGCGGCGTCCGCGTCGAATTTGTCGACGGTCAGCTCTTTGTAGACGTCGTAACGCGTTCCTATACCGAACGGAACGAGCGCAGACATGAAATGAAACGGCTGGTTAGTTATGCGCGTCCAGAAATCCATGAGGTCGTGCCGGGTCTGCCCGTGCGCAACCTCGACGCCACCGATCGAGAAATCAGCTTCATCGGTTTGGAATCCCCACCCAACGTGGCCGTAAGGAGAGCCGAAAATTAGCGCGCCGCCGGGCCTTCCGAATACGATCGCCTTGGAACTCATGCTGTTCCTTCGCTGGCCGAACCGTAGCGGAGCATGCGCTTCTGCGTTACGACTTTGTGCTCGAGCGATGTCAGAATCTCGAACACGTTAGCGCGCTGGTCCAGAGCCTTCAGTTGGGGAAGCACGAAAATGCGTTCGAGCAGCGCCTCGAACTTGTTGAGTTCGTCACCGACACGCGCGTAGACACCTGTGCCCCAATCCAGCCCGGCAACGGGGCTGACGCGCTTGACATCGGTGTAATTTCCGGGCGGCAACGGATCGGCGTTGCAATCGACGCAATCCCAGAAGCTGTTCGCCTTGCTCCAGCGTGTGTCGAACTCGTCCCCGAACTTCACTTCCCACCGTTCATTTAGCGATTTCGCAAACGATGTGTGATCGTAGACTGTGTGAGATACGCGCTTGCTGGAGTACGGGCTGACGATCAGTGCCGGAACGCGAAACCCTAGCGGCGTGTCGTCCCAACGGTTAGCGACTTCCGGTTGGGGCGGCCGAACGTGATCGTAGAATCCACCGGCTTCATCGAAGACGATCAGAATGGCGGTGTCACTCCAACTTTGGCTGGTGGTTACGGCGTCGACGATCAGTCCGATGAACTTCTCGCCTAGGGCCGGAGCGTGCGGCGGATGATCGTCGGCCAGGGTGTATGGCGGATCGATCACGGACACGTGGGGCAGATTTCCCTCGCGGCAGTCGTCCACGAACTGCGCGACGTGGGAGAAATTCGTTAGGGCATGCGTTGCCGCGAACCCGTACCAAAACGCCAGAAACGGTAGATCGCTAAAATAGCAGCGCCAACTCAAGCAAGGGCCGTCGCGTCTCGGGTCGGGAGTGTTTTCCAGGGCTGCATATACCGGCGAAGTTCGAAAACCCAAGAAACCCGGTAAGATCTGCGTGTCGGCGTCCGCATCTCGAGTTGCCGAATGGAAATATTTGCGATTGGGCCACGTCGAGCTGAGCATCGAAGCGAACCAATGATCGCACACGGTAAACCGGTCGGCGAGGGCGTATAGCACCGGAAAAGTTTCGCGGGTGTAGTAGCCCATCGGCAAGCGTCGATCGGGTCGAGGCGTTTGACTAGCTGTTTCGCTCTCGAACGCCGTTACGAATCCGTTCATGTTGCCATCGGCGTAGCCGAGCAACATGGTATCGCGATCGTGCGGGAGGTTGTAGTTGGGATCGACATCGTCCATTTTCCACTGCGAAACCAATGTTCCATCGGACGCTGGACAGGTCGCGGGCGGCTCCGGGAGGCCGTCGATGTCGGCCTCGTAGGTTCCGGGGCCGGCGTAAAGGTCGAGATAAAGCAGCCGGGTTGAATGGGCTTGCATGATGATGCCCCAGGCTTTGAAGAACTTCTCGACGATAAGAGTCTTTTTTGCTGACGAGGCTGAACGTTTTTTGAAGAAGTCGTCATCGTCGGCGCCGTGGTGTGTTGGCATTGCTGGCTTTCCCGCGACCAGTGAATCTTACGGGCTATTCGGCACCAAACGTAGTAATGACTTCAATCGTATTAGCAGGAAGGGGTTCGATTTGAGCAACGTATCCAGCATCGAATGGACGGATTCCACCTGGAATGTGGTTACTGGTTGCACGCAGGTTTCGCCGGGTTGCGACCACTGCTACGCAATGACTTTCGCGGAGCGCTGGCGCGGCGTTAAGGGGAATTATTTCGAGTCCGGATTCGACCTGATGCTTCGGCCGAACATGCTCGATCGCCCCGCACTGTGGAAAGCGCCTCGGCGCGTCTTTGTTAATTCCATGAGTGACTTATTTCACAAGGGTGTTCCCGATGCATATCTCGATTCAGTATTCGATCGTATGGAATCCGTGGACCGGCATGTTTATCAGATCCTCACGAAGCGCCCCGAACGAATGCGTCGATACCTGAAAAAAAGGTACGGTGCCGAGCCTATACCAGCTCACATTTGGCTGGGAGTAAGCGTTGAATCAAATGCTTTTGCGTGGCGCGTCGACATGCTGCGTGAAGTAAATGTTCCGGTACGGTTCTTGTCAATTGAGCCCATGCTGGGGCCAGTGAATCGCGTTTCGTTCCGTGGAATTCACTGGGTGATCGTTGGCGGAGAGTCCGGCCATGGTTACCGACCAATGCGGGAAGCATGGGTGAATTCGGTTCGGGATCGCTGCGTTCGTCGGAATATCGCGTTCTTTTTTAAGCAATGGCATAAAAATGGCACCGGCCGTCTACTAGGCGACCGCACCTGGGACCAGATGCCATTTTTGGTGCCGGATGGCGTAGCGAAACCACCGCGCAACGATTCCCTTAAGTCCACGAAGGGCTCGTCGAGCTAGACTTTTTAATCCGCTCGTGTAGCCCTTCACGTCGGCAAAATCGCCGTAGACCACTTCATCGAGCGGCGAAAGCGCCGGCGCGCTCGTGTGCGTGCGCCACTTCGATCCGTTTCCGGAAATCGCCGACCACGCGTCTTGCAGCGACTCCACCGCAAAGAGATCGATGCCTTCGACCAATGCGGCTTCCTCAGCGTTCGCTCGCGGAACGACGATCTTCGTGAAGCCGGCATTGCGCGCGCCGAGCACCATCGGGAGAATTCCGGCGACCGGCTGCAGCGAACCGTTGAGTCCGAGCTCGCCTAACGTCACGAAATTTTGCAGTGCGAGCCGGTCGATCTGCTCGTCCATCGCGAGTAGCGCCAGCGCGATCGAAAGATCGAACGCGGGACCTTCCTTGCGAACGTCGGCGGGGGAAAGGTTGATGAGCAGCCGCCCGGCCGGATACATGAACCCCGAATTGAAGATCGCGCTGCGCACGCGTTCGCGCGCTTCATTTAAAGCGCGGTCGGGCAGTCCGATGATCGCGAAAACCGGCGAGCCGGGCGAACTGTCGGCTTCGACGCGCACCACGTAGCCGTCGATGCCGAGCATTGCGGCCGAAAAAGCAAGGGAGAGCACGAGACTCTTTCACGCCGCAGCCTTGCAAAGTAAAGGAGCGTGCGCGACGAAAGTGGCTCGCGCGGCGCGCCAAGGGGTACGAAGGAGGCAGTCTTGTTCAGCCCGCTTTTCTTAAGAACGCTGGTTTTGATCGGCGTCGTCGTTCTGTTTTCATGCGCGGCAGCGTCGGCAGCGTGCGGTTCGGGAGACCCGGCGGGCCACTACGAGGGAACCGCAATAAGTCACGAAGCCGGGACGCTGAAGGTTTCGCTTGACCTGCGCTGCGATCAAGGGCGTTACGGCGGCAGCATCGTTACGCCGGTTGGAACGTTCCAAATTCTCGACGGTTCCTACGCGAACAAGAGGCTCGATTTACGGTTCGGGGGAGGCGCGATCGGCGACACCGGCAAGCTCTCGCTCAACATCGATGGCGACAGCGCAACCGGAACCTTCGGGCTCGGAGCGGACTCGGGCTCATTTGATTTGAAGCGTTTGGGTGAAGCGCGCGCTCCTGCGCCCACGACGCCCGATTTAAACATTTCAAAAGAGCAATGGCGTGATGACCTGAAGTTTCTCCTAAACGAACTGACGACAAAACACGTCAACCCGTTTCAGTACACGCCCCGTGAGTCGCTGCTGCACCAAGCCGCGTCACTGGATGCAGAGATTGCCGGTTTCGATGCGGATCACATTTACATGGGCATGGACCATATTGCCAACCTCGTCGGAGACGGCCACACGTATGTCGAATTTCCGCCCGACCTGGCGCTCTTTCCGGTATCGCTCCGGCGATTCGGGTCGGATTATCGTGTCGTCGAAGCGACCGGCGACGGTGCGCGCGCTCTCGGCATGCGTGTTTTAGCCATCAATGGGTCACCGATCGCGGACGTGCGCGATCGTTTGTATTCGGCGATCACGCCGATCGGTGAGACGCCGGTGCTTCGCGACGCGCGCGCGCAGAATTTTCTGCGCATCGGGATGGCGCTGCATGGGATTGGAATCATTCCGCAGCGCGACCGCGCTACGTTCACCGTCGCCAATGACGCCGGACTGCGCTCCGAGGTCTCACTGGCAGCGCTCACGCCGGCGCAAGCGGACAGCGCCCAATGGATGTGGGTCTGGCCAGCGCCGCCATTGTACGAACAGCAGCCGCGCAACGATTTTTGGTACACCTACCTCGCGCCGGAGAAGACGGTGTACTTGAGTTTCCGTGGATATGAGAACCTTGCGTCGCTCGCGCCGGCCTTCATGGATTTCGTTCGCGCCAAGCGGCCACAAAAGATCGTCATCGACCTGCGCCTCAACAGCGGTGGCGATTATAAGGTGGGGCTGAACGATCTCATCGAGCCGATCGCTGGACTAAAATGGCTCAACCGCAAAGGCCATTTGTTCGTGCTGGTCGGCGCCAATACGTTTTCGGCGGCGATGTCGAACGCCGCGCAATTCCGCACGATGACGCTTGCGATGCTCGTCGGCCAAACCATTGGCGAGCGGCCGAATAGCAGCCAAGAAGCCAACGAAGATCGTTTGCCAAACTCGCATCTGCTACTCCGCTATTCGACTCAGCGTTATACCTTTCTGCCCGGACGGGTGAACGAGATCATACCCGATAAGGTCATCTTTCCGACTTGGCAAGATTTCAAGATGGGCCGCGATCCCGTTTTGGACTGGGTGCTGAAAAAGTAAGCGAAGCGCAGAGGAGAATAACCGCCGCATGCACCTGACAACGCTCGATTGGGTCATCATCGTCGTCTCGGTCGCCATCATGTTCGTGCCGGCGATCGTGCTCGCGCGGCGAGCGGGAAAAAACACGGCCGAATTCTTCGTGGCCGGGCGTCAGGCGCCGTGGTGGCTAATCGGCATCTCGCTTGTCGCGACCACGTTTAGCACCGACACTCCAAACCTCGTGACCAATCTCGTGCGCACCGGCGGCATCGCCGGTAATTGGGTGTGGTGGGCATTCTTGCTCACGGGCATGGCGACGGTCTTTTTCTTTGCCCGGTTATGGCGGCGCAGCGGCGTACTGACCGACTTGGAGTTTTACGAGCAGCGCTATTCGGGGAAAGGCGCGGCCTTCGTGCGGGGTTTCCGCGCCGTTTACCTGGGATTGTTTTTCAACTGCTTCGTCATCGCGAGCGTAAACTTGGCGGCTGCCAAAATTGCCAGCATTCTGTTCGGTATCCCCGAACTCGAGACGCTGCTCATCGGCGCATCGTTCCCGGTGATTTTCGCCTCGATTTCCGGACTCTGGGGCGTCATGGTCACCGATATGCTGCAGTTTTGCATCACGATGACCAGTGCGTTTGCGGCCGCGTTCTTCGCCATCCGCAGCGCGCAGGTCGGCGGCCTGCACGGCCTCTTACAGCATATTCATGCGGTGCATCCGAGCTTGTTGAACGTGCTGCCGGATTTCTCCGATTGGAAAACCGCCGCGGCAATCTTTGTCATTCCGCTCACCGTTGCGTGGTGGTCTTCTTGGTATCCGGGCGCAGAACCGGGCGGCGGAAGTTACGTGGCGCAGCGCATGCTCTCGGCGAAGACCGAACAAGATTCGGTTTTTGGAACGCTGTTGTTCCTGGTGATGCATTACGCGCTGCGGCCGTGGCCGTGGATCATTGTCGCGCTGGCGTCGGTTATCGTGTATCCGACCCTCGGCGACATCCAGCACCGCTTCCCGAACCTTCCGCCCAACTTGCTCGGCAACGACATCGCCTATCCGGCAATGCTCGTTTTCTTGCCGGCCGGTTTTGCGGGATTCATGGTGGCCGGACTCTTCGCCGCGTACCGCTCGACGCTCGAAACGCATTTGAACTGGGGCACGTCGTATCTCGTGCACGATCTCTACCGCCGCTTCATTCGGCCCGATAAATCCGAGAAACACTACGTGCTCGTCGGACGGATCTTCACCGTCATTTTGATGCTGCTGGCGATCGCGCTAACGTTCCAGCTCGACAACGCGCAGCAGACGTTTCATTTAATCGTATCGATCGGCGCGGGGACTGGGCTCGTGTACCTCTTGCGCTGGTTCTGGTGGCGCGTGAACGCATGGACCGAAGTGAGTGCAATGGCGGCCTCGTTTGCGGTTTCGCTCACATTTTTCGCGCTTTCGAAAACCGGGCATACCTTCGACGACAACGTCGTGCTGCTGACAACTGTCGGCATCACTACGGTCGTTTGGCTCGCCGTGACGTTTCTGACGCCGCCGGTTGACGATGCGACATTGGACGCTTTCTATGACAAGGTCCGTCCCGCGGGAGCCGGCTGGACTAAAGTCCGCAACCGTACAGGAGCGCCGGCCTCTCCCGAGAGCTTGCCCACTTCGCTGCTCTGCTGGGTTTTGGGGCTGGTCGGCATTTATGCGGCCCTGTTCGGCACCGGCGCCTATCTGTACGGACACGCGCTCCAGGGCGCGATCTACACCGTTATCGTGGTTGTGGCGGCCGTCTGGCTGGCTCGCTTAACCACCGGCGCGCGCGAGCGTTCTCCACAACGCTCACAGGGGGGCTGACCCCGCTGTGGATATAACCTGGAGCGCGACGCTTCTTTTAGAATGAGGAGATCGATCTTGAAGAAATTCGGCCCGGCGGCTCTGGCCGCGATTGCCCTGCTTTTGCCCGCCTGTTCCTCAAATTCAGGCTCGACGACCACGACCAACGGAACCACGACGACCGCAAAAACGACGGCCGGCGTGAACTCGCCCGGCCCAAAGACGATCGGCGTCTCGATTCAAGATCTGGAAGCGCAATTTTATCAGCAAATGGAAGCTGGAATGAAATCGGAAGCCGTCAAGTTCGGTTATAAGGTTACGTTTGTGGACGCCAGCCGCGACAGCGCGCGTCAGCAATCGCAAGTCGAGGATTTCATCTCGCGCAAAGTCGACGCGATCATCCTGACGCCATACGACTCGCAAGCGATCGGCAGCGCGATCGTCGAGGCGAACGGCGCGAATATTCCGGTCTTCACGGCCGACATCGCCAACGCAAGCAAACAGGGCGTTGTGGTCTCACACGTCGCTTCGAACAACGTGCAGGGCGGACAGCAGGCCGGCATGCTGATGTGCAACGCGCTGCACGGATCGGGCAGCGTCGCGATCATCGACGAGCCCGAAGTCACGAGCGTGCAAGATCGGGTCAAAGGTTTTCGTATGGCGCTCGCGCAGAAATGTCCAAACGTCAAAGTCGTGGCCGACGTTGACTCGGGCGGGACGCGCACCAAGGCCAACGCCGATACCGGCGACGTGCTGCAGCGCTACAAAGATCTCAAAGGCATCTTCGGCATCAACGACGACTCCGCGCTCGGCGCCGTCGCCGCGATTCAAGCCGCCGGTATGAAAGGCATCGCGGTCGTTGGGTACGACGCGTCGCCCGAAGCGCGCACGGCGATTGCCAACGGCTCGATGGTGGGAGACGCGATTCAGCATCCCGACGTTATCGGGGCCAAGACGATCGACGTCATCCACGATTATTTCTCCGGCAAAACCGTTCCGGCGCGCATCGACGTTCCGGTCGGAACCTACACGAAGGCCAACGCGAAATAACCGAGCCCGTTAGTCCGCTCCTCCAAATGCGCGGCATCGGGAAGACCTTTCCCGGTGTCCGCGCGCTCGAAGATGTTTCGCTCGATCTCCGGGCGGGCGAAGTTCACGCACTCGTCGGCGAGAACGGCGCCGGTAAGTCCACGCTGATGAAGATCCTCGCGGGCGCGCAGCGCGCCGACACGGGCGAGATTGCGGTCGACGGCAAGACTGTTTCCATCGACTCGCCGCGCGCAGCCGAAAATCTGGGCATCGGCATGATCTATCAAGAGTTCAACTTGGTTCCGGCGCTCAATGCGATCGACAACATTGTTTTGGGCAACGAGCCTGCCAATGGACTGCTGCTCGACGAGCGTGCTGCGCGGAAGCGTGCCGAAGCCGTGTTCGCCGAACTGGGCGTCTTGCTGCCGTTGACGGTCGAAACGTCGCAGCTTCGGGTCGCGCAGCAGCAGCTGATCGAAATCGCCAAAGTCCTTTCGCGCAACGCGCGCATCATCGTGATGGACGAGCCGTCCGCGGCGCTGACCGAACGCGAAATCGCCAAACTGTTCGACGTCATCCGTGCACTGAAGGCGCGCGGCGTGGGGATCGTCTACATTTCGCACCGGCTGGAAGAGTTGCCATTGATAGCCGATCGCGTCACGGTGCTGCGCGACGGCCGCGTCATCGAAACGCGCGCGGCCAAGGATTTTCCGCCCGACGATATCATTCGCGCAATGGTCGGACGGCGGCTGGAGTCGCATTTTCCGGAACTGCCGCCGGTACCGGCCGGTGCTCCCGTCGCGCTCGCCGTGCGCGATTTGACGCGCGCCCCTGCGGTGAACGGCGTTTCCTTCGAGGTGCGGCAAGGCGAGATCGTCGGACTTGCCGGTTTGGTCGGAGCGGGCCGTACCGAAATCGTGCGCGCGGTTGCCGGCGCCGACGTTCCGCAGAAGGGCACGATCGAAGTGCGGGGACGCGTGATCCGCATCCGCTCTCCGCACGACGGCATCGACGCCGGATTCGCGTTCATCACCGAAGATCGCAAAGCGCAAGGCCTGGTTCTTGGAATGAGCGTGCGCGAAAATGTCACGCTCGCGCATTTGGGACAGTTCGTCGAGCGCAACCAGCTCGTTGACCGGCGCAAAGAAGAGCAAACAACACGCGAGTACATCGATCAGTTGCAGATACGCACGCCCGGAACCGAGCAACTGGTCCGCAATCTCTCGGGCGGCAATCAGCAAAAAGTCGTGCTCGCAAAATGGCTGCTCGGGAACGCGAAAGTCTTTCTTTTCGACGAACCGACTCGCGGCATCGACGTCGGAGCCAAAGCCGAAATTTACGATCTCATGGTCAAACTTGCCGCGGGCGGCGCCGGAATCGTCATGGTCAGCAGCGAGCTCCCCGAAGTGCTTGGCATGGCGCACCGCATTCTCGTCATACGCGGCGGACAAATCGTGAGTGAGTTCGCGCGAGCGGATGCCACGCCCGATGCGGTCATCGCTGCGGCCACGGGTGCCGCGGCATGAAGGCTGAGACGCGTACGTATTGGTTGCGCGTCGCGGGTGCGATCGCGTTGCTGGCCGTCGTCGCGCTCGTGATCAACTTTGCCGCGCACGGGACGTTCTTGCAACCCGACAACCTGGTCCGCGTGCTTCGTCAGATTACCTACAACTTCATCATGGGCGTCGGGGAGACGTTCGTGATCATTACGGCGGGCATCGATCTTTCGATCGGTTCGATGATATCCCTCACCGGCGTGGTCATGGCGCTCTTCGCGAATGCCACCGGGCTGCATGGTTTTCCACTCATTGCCGCCACGCTACTCGTCGGTTTAGCGGTCGGCGCGGCGGCCGGATTCGTCAATGCCGTGCCGGTGGTGAAACTGAATCTGCCGCCATTCATTACGACGCTGGCAATGATGCAGATCGCGCTCGGGCTTTCTTACATTCTCTCGGGCGGTCAGCCGGTTCCGCTGCAAATGACCGACTTCCAACATACCGGTTACGGCGTCATCCCGCATACCACGATCCCCTATCCTGTCATTTGGATGATCGTCGTCTTGATCGTCAGTTCGGTATTATTGATGCGCACACGCTTCGGACGCTACGTCTTCGCCATCGGCGGGAACGAAGAAGCCGCGCGCCTGGCCGGCATCAACGTTGGACGCATAAAGACCGCCGTCTACGTCATCAGCGGAATGTGCGCGGCCATCGTCGGCTTCTTGTATATGTCCCTGTTTTCGTCGGGCTCGCCGCAAACCGCGACCGGCAACGAGATGCTCAACGCGATTGCTGCGGTGGTGGTCGGCGGCACGAGCTTGATGGGGGGACGCGGCGCGATCATCGGAACATTTTTCGGTGCGCTGCTCATCGGCTTCTTGGACAACGCCATGAACCTGCTGCAGATCAACTCCTACTTGCAATGGGTCGTGCTTGGCGTCGTGATCTTGCTTGCCGTGGTGCTCGACGAGCTCCGTAAGAGGTACCTCAAACGGGCGTAAAAGCGGGAAAGCCCAAGGATGGGATGCCGGTCGAAAAATCGCGCAGCCGCCGGCGAAAGGAACCGCTCTCCTCGCTAGCTCTGGGCGCGCTAGGTATTGTCTTTGGTGATATTGGTACGAGCCCGCTCTACGCGTTTTCGCTCTGTTTCGCGGGTGAATATCCGGCGAAGGTAACGCCGCAAAACATCGTAGGAATCTGCTCCCTTATCTTTTGGGCGCTCGTCATCGTCGTCACGATAAAATACGTAATTTTCATGCTGCGTGCCGATTTTGACGGCGAGGGCGGCACCCTCGCTCTGCTGGCACAGCTCGTGCCGGTGCGGCGCGCCGCTAAACCGCTCGGCCTATCGGCGATCGCACTGCTCATGCTCTTCGGCGCCTCAATGCTCTATGGCGACGGAGCGATTACCCCGGCCATTTCGGTGATCTCCGCGGTCGAGGGCCTCAACGTGTGGACAAGCGCGGCGCATCCTTTCATCGTGCCAATATCGGTCGTGATTTTGGTCGCGCTGTTTCTCATTCAAAAACGGGGAACCGGCGGGATCGGATTTTTGTTTGGGCCGATCGTTTTATTGTGGTTCGTCGTCATTGGGGTTCTGGGCGCGATCTCGATCGCGCATCATCCGCAGATTTTAGTCGCGCTGAATCCGCTGTACAGTTGGGAATTCTTCCTACGCAACGGGCTGTTGAGCTTCCTGATTTTCGGCGCGGTCGTCCTATGCGTAACCGGCGTCGAAGCATTATACGCGGATCTTGCGCACTTCGGCAGAAAACCGATCGGGATAGCCTGGGCGACCGTTGTCTTTCCCGCACTCGTGCTCAATTATTTCGGTCAGGGCGCGCTCGTGCTCGCGAACCCGGGCGCGATCGGCTCGCCGTTTTTCGCGCTGGTGCCGCGATGGGGTTTAATTCCGATGGTGGTCTTAGCGACGGCGGCTACGATCATCGCTTCCCAAGCGCTCATCACCGGAGTCTTTTCTCTCACGCAGCAAGCAATTCAACTCGGCTACCTGCCGCGCTTCCGGATCGTGCACACCTCGCGCCACTTCGCCGGCCAAATCTACATGCCGACGATCAACGCGCTGTTGGGCATTGCATGCATCCTCATTGTGATTATGTTCCGTTCTTCGGACAAACTCGGGGGCGCGTACGGGCTGGCCGTTACCATCACGATGCTGACGACGACGATCGGGTTCGCAGAACTGGTCCGCAAAAAGTGGAAATGGCCGGCGTGGCAGTGGGTGCCGCTGATCGTCATTTTCCTGTCGTGGGACGTGCCGTTCTTCATCGGAAACGCCTCGAAGTTCATCTCGGGCGGCTGGGTTCCGGTTGCAATGGCGCTGGTGCTCTTCACTATCTTCGTCACCTGGAATCGTGGCCGCCGGCGTCTGATGGAGAGTTTAGACTCGCACACGATGCCGGTCGACGACTTTTTAAAAGAGCTCAAAGATCCGACGCTTGTTGGCGGGACCGCATTTTTTCTGAGCCCGCAGCCGACCGGCATCCCGTTCGTTCTTCAGCACGGCTGGATCCGAAGTCACATCATCTACGACACGATCGTGCTCCTGACGGTCATGCACTCGCCCCGGCCCTTCGTGCATCCCGAAAACCGTATTGAGGTGGAACAGTTAGCGCCACGCTTGCTGCGCGTGAAGGCGTCGTACGGATTCATGGATACGCCGCGCATTCACGATATCCTCAAACTCCTACGCGCGCGCCGCCCGGACGTAGACTTCTCGCGCCCGACGTACTATCTCGCGAATCCAAAAATTGCCGACGACACCACGCGGCACGGCATGCCGTCGTGGCAGTTGAACCTGTTTCGCTGGCTCGCGCGTAACGCGCGCCCGCTGACTGACTCGCTGGGCTTACCGCCGAACAGCGTGATCGAGTTCGGCGTTGAGGTCAAGCTCTAAGCATCGGGAGGTGCTCTGGTTCGTCCGGGAATGTACGACATTTTCGGACCGGCCATGGATGGCCGCTTCAAAACTTGTTTTTCCGAAAATGCGTTCAAGCGGCAAAAAAATATGGACGTTTTTTTGCCAGCGGTTCCTGGACGGACCAGAGCACCTACCGTTGCTTAGAAGTCGGAGTCTTTCAGCCCGACATTCGTGTGCAAGTCGGTCCAGGTCTCTTGCGAGATGATCTTGTCGCCGGCCCAGCGGATCTGTACGAGCGGCAAGTGCGTTGCCTTCGAAAAGTAGATAACGGCGCGGGTCATGCCGGGCTCGGGACCTGGTGCGGCGATCTTGAGCTCGACCAGCGTCGTCTCTTGTCCGGCGATCGTTGGACCGTTGCGCTCTGAAAGCGCGCCTTTGATGGTCGTGTATTTGGCAACCTGGTTTTGCAGTATGCCGTCGGGAATCGTGTAGCCGCGCAGCGACGTAGCGCGGCCGTCGTGCAAGCCCACGGTCAAGTGGATAAACGCCAGGATGCCGCCTTGGTGTCCGCTGACGGTGTCGCCGCCGGTCCACACGGCGCCGCCGCCCGATCCCGGTCCCGAGAGGATGAGCGTTTTGACCAAGTGCGGGCGTTTCCACATGTAGCGGTACGTGCGGTCTTGCGTTTGACTGCCCAGGACTTCGTGCGCATTCACGATGACCGTGTAGTCATTTACCTTTGCGAACGTTTCTTGGAAGGCGGTGATCGCCGGGACGGTAGCGGCCGAAGCGGGCGCGATAACGGCGGCCATGGCCAATACCACAATCGAAAATCTGTAAAGCACCTCTAAGGCTTCTCTTGTGAAGCGGCCGCCCCCGCTTGGGTTTCGTCGGTAAGGAGCGTACCGTGCTTGCCTTCAACGCCGATAAGAACGTCGCACTTCGCATTGGCCGCGATCTCTTCGATTTCGCGGCCGAGCGGCGCGCCCGTGTAGGTGCCTTCGCGATAGGAGCCCATGATGATGAGATCGGCGCGTTCGCGCTTGGCTAGGTCGAGGACGGCTTGGGAGGTGTGGCGGTGGTGCACGATTTCCGTGCGCAGGTCAACGCCGAATTTCTTGCCGATCACTTCCGCTGAGGCCATGACGTCGAGCGCGAAACGGTCTTCCTCTTCCATCACCGCATTGGTCGGCAGCGTGAACGGCACTTCAATTACATAAAGCGCCAGCAGTTCAGAATGTTGCCCGCGCGCCAGCCGCGCTGCGAGCACCATCATGTGCTCGGACCGAATTTCAGATGAAAACACGACGAGCACGGTTCCGAAGCTGCGTTTGAGGATCCGCTCCGCGTCGCGCGCCGCAATGTCGGCGCGGCTCTTGGGCGGGTGCAGCATCCAGTAGAGCGTGGCGCTGATCGCGATCACGGTTGCGATGGCCGCAAACGCGCCGGCCCATGTGACGTGCAGCGCGGCCGCTGGGACATGCACGCCCATCAGCTCTTGTATCTCATCATCATGGTCAGGCGGTATGCGCCAAGCCCAAACATCGCCGCCCCCAATATCAATCCGGGGATGGCTTCGAAGCGTGCTCCGGCAATGCGCGCGACTTGCACGAAGATCGCCGCCCCGAGCACGATGAAAAGAAGTCCATTAAAAACCTTGAAGCCGACGTAAGCCTTGGATTGACGAAAGCTCATGAAATCTTCGTAGTGAAGTTCGGATCGCGCGCTTTCAGCTTGCCGACCAGTTCGTCCATCAACTCAAGCTCGCCGGCGTTCTTGAGAATCTGCACTTGATCGCGGCTCCAGTTGCGCGGTACCGACCCGAAGAGCGGCAATTTCTTCCGAAGCCGGTAAATCGCGTAGACGGCGATGCCGAAGATCAGCCAGGATGGACCCGCAATGCGCCCGATGTGATGGGTGAGCAGCACGAAAACGAGAATCGCGAGGATTCCGAAGAACCCGATGAGGCCGACGATGGGAAAGTAAATCTGCTCGCCGCGGAAACGCAGCCTGAGGTTGAGCGGAATCATGAATTTGCGCGGCGTGAGCGGGTCCTTCATGCGCAACGCAATCAACGCGACGAAAACCAGCGTGTAGCTGGCGGCCGCTCCGAACGCATAGAGATCGCCCAAGAATTCATAGCCGAAGTCACCTTGCAGCGCCGCGAAAACCAACTCGATGGCGGCCAACGTACAGAAGACTGCGATCGAAATGACCGGGGTTTTGAATTTCCGGTGCACGCGTTTGAAAATGCTCGGCAGCAAGTTGAACTGGCTCATCGAATAGGCAATGCGCGAACTGCCGAAGACCCCGGAATTGCTCGAGATTAAGAGCAGCGTCGCGCCGAAGACCGGAACGTAAAACGCAGCCAGCAACCCGAAGTACGGAATGTTGGATGCCATGACCGCCACCGCTTTGTCCTGATTGTGCGTCGTCCCCAGGTAATGCCAGAACTGTTGCGCGTGGCCGGCGGCATCGTGCGGCGTTGGGAACCACGGCTGCATGCCGAGCGCCAAATTGGAATACGCGAGCGCGAATATGAGGATCGTCAGGATCAACGAGATCGACGTGCGTGGAATGATCTGGGCCGGGCGGCTGGTTTCTTCGGCAGCGTGCGAGATCGATTCGAGCCCGACGAAAGAGATGATCGCAAGCGAGATGCCGTTCATCAACTGGAATGTGCTCGGCCAGCCCGTCTGCATGCTGTGAATCAAAATTTCCGGATGAAAGGTGAACAGAAATCCTAGCACGAGAATCAGGGTTTCGCTGAAAACGTCTATCGCGCTGACGAATCCGTTGAAGGCGGTGCTCTCGCGCACACCGATGACGTTCAGAACCGCAAGCCCGGCGATCAGCGCTAAAATCACCCAGAAGTGCACCATCGGATGTGCGCCCGCATCGAGAATATGCAACGGCGGCAGATGGCTGAGATACCCGATACAGCCCCACGCAAAGAGCGTGATGTCGATCGTGAAATCGAGCAGCACCGCCCAGCCGGCGATGAACCCAAGAAAATCTCCAAGCCCGCGCATCACAAAATACTGGCCGCCGCCCGCCACCGGATAGGCCGCCGCGAGTTCGGTATACGCCAAGCCCACGCAAACATAAACGAGGCCGGCGAACAAGAACGCGATGTTGGTGGCGCCGCCCGCTACGCCGATAACCAGGCCGAGCGCGACGAAGATGTCGGCGCCCACGTCGGCGTAACCCCACGAGTACGAACCCCACGGCGTTACCGAGCGCCGCAGCTCTTGCTGTCCGCCGGCGGCGACCTCAGAAGACATTGCGGTGCAGCGTCATACGGTCGCCGTCGAGCGCGACGACGTCGAAGCGATAATGCGATCCCGGCGCGACAAATTGCATGTAGTCGGCGGCGATGCGCCGCAGGGTGGCACGCTTGCGCGGACCGACGGCCGAAAGCGCGCTGCCGAACGTACGCGTATCGCGGCGTTTCACCTCAACGAAAACGATAACTGCGCCGTCGCGGCAGACGAGGTCGATCTCACCGCCGGGCACGCGTACGTTCCGGCGTACCACGCTGTATCCCGACGATTCCAAAAACGCGGCCGCCCGATTCTCCCCGTCGCGGCCCTTGGCGTTGCGCTCAAGCGCCAAACGCGGCTTCCGCTTCTGTGCTCGTGAATCCAAACGTGAGCTGAGCTTCGCGTACCCGCCACCAGCCCGACCGGTGATGCACGCACGGTCCGTGTTCCTTGAGTGCGCGCAAGTGCTCGGGCGTCGAATACCCTTTGTGTTCGGCGAAACCATAGCGCGGTTCGATTTCGTGCAGCTCGCGCAGCAGGCCGTCGCGATGCACTTTTGCGACGATCGAAGCGGCCGCGACGATCGCGCTGCGCGCATCGCCCTTAATGAGCGGCTCTTGCGGGCCGGCGAAAGATTTGATGCGCACGGCGTCGGTGATCAGGTACTGCGGCAAAACTGCGAGCGCGGCCAGCGCGCGTTCCATCGCGAGTACGCTTGCCCAGTAGATGTTGAGGCGATCGATTTCCGCGACGCTCGCGCTGCCGATGCTCCATGCCGCACAGCGATCTTTGATCGTCTCGGCCAGCTCCGCGCGCAATTCCGGCTTGACTTGTTTAGAATCGTTGAGCCCGCGCAGCATCAGCGGTTCCGATGCAACCACGCACGCAGCGACGACCGGCCCGGCCAGCGGTCCGCGTCCGACTTCGTCGATGCCGCCGACATACAAGAAGCCTCGCGCGCGCGCGGCTGATTCAAAGGAATGAATACGGTGTAAACGCCGCCGCTCGCGTTCGTATGCGTTCTTGGCTTTACGCTGTTTCGACGTCACGCGTGGCGCTCTCCAGAGTTATCCTGCCGAACTTGCCGTCGTTGAAATCTTTCACGTACGACCGCGCGGCGTTATGGTAGTCGCTCTCTCCGCCGCGCCGCACGAATCCTCGCGCTTGCGCAAACGCCGGGAGGTCGGGCACCTTCGTCCGGCCGCCGGTCTTTTCCGTCAGCCAGCGGTGAAAACGATCCGCCACGTCCTCTGGGTCGTAATGATCGCGCGGTACCGCGCCCACCAAGGCAAGTTTCCACTGGGCGTCCGCGGAGGCGATGCGCGGCACCAAAATGCCGGGCGTGTCCATCACCTCGAGCTCCTTGCCGACTTTGAACCATTGAAGTTGGCGCGTCACGCCGGCCCGGTCCTCGGTGCGCGCGACCGAACGCCCTGCCAGGCCGTTGATGATCGAAGACTTTCCGGAGTTTGGAACCCCGACAACCATCGCACGCTGGGGGCGGTGCCCACCGGTTACGAGGTCGCGCAAGCGGCGCTGCACTTCGACGAAGGCTCCCTGCGTTCTCGCGTTCACGCTGATGCTTGGTGCTCCGAGCGCTTTGAGCCAACGCACCGTCTCGGGACGCTCGGCCAGGTCGTCGCGGCTGAGGATTTTGAGCCGGCGCTTGTTGGCCGCGACCTCGTCGAGCATCGGGTTGAATCCGCTCTCGGGCACGCGCGCGTCGGCAACTTCGATCACGACGTCCACGAGTTTGACGTAGTCCGCCATCCTGCGCATCGCCGCGACCATGTGGCCGGGATACCATTGGATGACTTGCTCGAAGCCGGCATCTTTCATGCGATCAGAACGTGCCGAGTGCGGCCGGCGGCCAAATCCCCGCGACGGCTTTGCCCAGCACTTGATCCTGCGCGACAAATCCCCAGTAACGCGAATCGTTGCTGTCGACGCGGTTGTCGCCCAAGACGTAAAGCGAGCCCGCGGGAACGGTCACTTGGGGAAAGCTCCGGGTGTCGGCAAACCGCACGTAAGGTTCGGGCAGCACCGATCCGTTGACGATCACTTTGCCGCGATCGATCGCGACGTTGTCTCCGGCCAAGCCGATGATGCGCTTGATGAAGACCTCGGGCGCCGGCGATTCGTGGCGGAACGCGATGATGTCGCCGCGCTGCGGCGCATGCAGACGATACGAAATCGTGTTGATGAGAACGAATTCGCCGCTCGCGATCCGGGGGGCCATCGAGAGACCCGAAACTTCGGGCGTTCGCATGAAGAACGCCATCGCGAGCGCGGCTAATGCACACAGTTGCAGCGTCGTCCGTGCGACGGACCGCCAATGCAGTTGCCCTTGCACGGATGAACTTCTTCGCCCCTTACGGGGCGAATCCGGTTTAACAGGCGTGTTGGGGCCCCCGGCCTTCGGCCCGCCTGCAGCTTCGATTAAGCTTTCGTCAGAGAATGTGTGCGTGGCTAAACGGCCAGAAGATCACAAACGCCCGGCCGGTGAAATACGCCGGCTTGCCCATCTCCGGTCCGGTTTCGAACGTGCCGGCGAATTGCGCGAAACCCCAGACGTGCGAATCTTCGGAATCGTTGCGGTTGTCGCCCATCATGAAATAGCAGTCCTTGGGAATGCGATCCGGCGCGGTCCAGTAGCGCCGCGGCGGTACGTTGGCCGTATGCGGGTCGAGGGGATCGTAGCTTTTCGGGTCGCCCAGCTGGGTTACGTAGATGCCGTAGTTGCGAATCTGCAGATTGTAGCCGGGCCGTTGTGCGATATAGGGCTCGACCAGCGCCTTGCCGTTGAGGTAGACCACTCCATCCTTGATTGCGAGGCGATCGCCGGGCCTTCCAATCACCCGTTTAATGAAGTCGTCGGTGGTGGGGATCGGCGGCGGAAAGACGACGATGTCGCCTTCACTCGGATGCACGAACCGGTATTGAAATTTGTTCACCAGCAGCACGTCGCCGATCTGCAGCGTCGGTACCATCGAAGCCGACGGTATGTAGTATGTGCGCGCCACGAACGTGATCAGCAGAAACGCCGCTAAGCCGGCCACGATGAACGGGTCGAGATATTCGCGCGCGAACACGGCCGACTTGCCGTGCGATCCTGCGGCGACGGGACGTAGACTCAGAATGATTCTGGCAACCAAAAAGACCGCGACCAGAATGAGCAGTTGAACCGGCGTCACGGCGATCAAACCCGGCTGCTAATGCAGAACTCGCAGCCGGTTGAGCGGCCACAGGAGTAAGAAAGCGCGGCCCGTGAATTGCGCTGCTGCATTCGTCTGGGCGAGCGGCCCGGCGGCGAATTTTCCGCGCAGCTGCGCGAAGCCCCAGATATGCGAATCGTCCGAATCGTTCCGGTTGTCTCCCATTACGAAATAATACCCGGCTGGAACGCGGTCGGGAGCTTGCCAAAGCGCGCGCGGCGGAACGTCCGCTTGCGCGGGGTTCAGCGGTTGCGGACCGTTCCCGGCGTCAACCGTGATTCCGTACCCGGCAACGCGCAGTTCGTAGGAAGGCGCTTGTGAAATGTACGGCTCGTCCAGCGGCTTGCCGTTCACGTACACGACGCCGCCGCTGACGCGCAGCGTGTCGCCGGGCACCGCGATGACGCGCTTGATGAAATCGGTCGGCGATGCGATCGGCGGTTTGAAAACCACGATGTCGCCGCGCGCGGGCGCGTGCATGTGATACTCGAATTCGTTGACGAGCAGCACGTCGTTTTGCTGCAGCGTCGGAAGCATGGAGTCAGACGGAATGTAAAACGTCCGGATGACAAACGTGATCAGAAAGAGCGATGCAAGTCCGGCGACGATGAACGCGTCCAGATATTCGCGGACCATGACCTTCGCGCTGTCGCTTTTGAAACTGAGCGCAACCCGCGCCACGGCAAAAACGCAAATCAGCCCAAGCAGCTGAAGCGGGGAAAGGGCCAGATTAGCGGGCAGCTTTCTTCTCTTTGATGCGCGCGGCTTTGCCGACTTTTTCGGTCAGGTAATAGAGCCGGCTGCGGCGGACCGAACCGCGCTTGCTGACTTCTATCCGTTCGACGCGGGGACTGTGCAGTAAGAACGATTTTTCGACGCCGACGCCGTGTGCGACGCGGCGGATGGTGATCGATTCTTGCGCGCCGCCGCCCTTGCGAACCGTCACGACTCCTTCGAACATCTGCGTGCGCTCTTTGCCGCCCTCGATGACCTTCGAATAGACTTTCACGGTGTCGCCGGGCCGAAAATCCGGCACGTTTTCTTTACGCTGCTCTTGATTGAGGAGATCGATGACGTTCATGGCTTGGGGATTTTATCACGGGCGCTCGTCGTTCCGCAATGACGGGCCGTCGAGGTCGGGACGCTTGG
>JAAXCW010000003.1 GCA_013036095.1 Vulcanimicrobiota bacterium | reverse complement strand
TGCCGGGACGACGGCATCCCGCTCAGTTCATGCGCGCTCCGCGGCTACGCCTGCCAGTCACACGAAAGCATAACAAATCACGAGCTCGCCGGACGCCGCTGCGAGCTCATCGCCCACGCCAGGGCCACCAACAAAAAGTTGGCAACCAGCGAACTGCCGCCGTACGAGATGAACGGCAGCGTGATGCCGGTCAACGGGAAGAGGCCGATGACGCCGCCGACGATGATGAAGACCTGGAAAGCCAGAGTCGCCGACAAGCCGACGGCGAGCAAACCCGCATACATATCGGGCTGGCCGGCGGCAATCGCCAACATGCGGTAGACCAGCAGCAAGAATAGGCCGAGCACGATCAGCGCGCCGACCAGACCGAACTCTTCGCTGATCGCGGCATAGACGTAATCCGTCGCCGCCGCCGGAATGAAACCGGGATGGCCAAGACGGTAGCCCGTCCCTAACAGACCGCCGGCGGCCAGTGAATAATATCCCTGCGAAGCCTGGTAGCCGGCGCCCAGCGGGTCGGCAAACGGATTGCGCCAAACCGCGATGCGCGTGACGACGTAGCTGTAGTGATGCATCGCCCAAAATGCCACGCCAACGAAGAGCGCGCAGCTGCCGACGAGCAAGTCGATCCGGCGCGTTCCCGCGTAGAGTAAGACCGCGAACGTGGCAAGCAGCAGCGCAGCCATACCGATGTCCCGCTGTAAGATCAAGATCGCCATCGACAAGCCCCAGCCTAAAATGAGCGGTCCCAAATATTTGAGGTTGGCGCGAATCGACCAGGCCCGGGCGGCGGCGATCACGTCGGCCGTTTCCGCCAGATACGCTGCCAAGAAAAAGACGATGAAAAGTTTGATCAGCTCTACGGGTTCATACTGAATAGCGCCGATCCGGATCCAGAGCCGCGCCCCGTTGACCTCTTGGCCGAACGCCAAGAGCATTCCGAAAAGCACAAGCGAGAGCAACACCCACAAGTACTTGATCGCCGCCATACGCCGGAAGTTGGTGAAGACCGGTCCGAGTCCGACGGCCAGCAACAGCGAAACGAGCAGCCAGTACTGCTGGCGGTGCGCCAGCTCGGGTGAGATCCGCGCGACGGCGAGCAATCCTACGGTTGACAGAACGATCGCAAAGGCCGGCAGCGCGTTGTCGCGGGCCGAACCGCGCGGCTGCGCCGCCACCCACACGATGCACAAAACCGCCAGCACCGCAAGCAGCCATGGCGGTCCGATCGTTTTGGGCGGAGCAAACGAGAGCGCGAGCGCCGCAAAGGCAAGCGCTAACACTACGGGGATGAGAGCTTTTATCTTATGCTGAGTATCGCGTAAAAAAGAGCGGTCGCCAGCACTCCGGTAAGTATCGATTGTGCGGAGTGCGCCCCGGCGGGCGCCGGAACCTCCGCTTCCCGGGCGCCGGTGAACGTGACGACGAGCCGTTGCGCGCGCGTCGGCAACTCATGCTCTGCGAGCACCAGCTCGTCTCCCGGCGCCAGCGCAAATGCCGACACCTCCATATCGAGCGTGCGCGTCAATCCGAGGGCGCGAATTAAGATCGGCCGCCCGAAGCCGTCCTCAAATGCATCCGTCTTGGTCAGCGCTAACACCGAGCCGCCGCGCCCCAAATAGGCAGCGGTCGATCCGATGTGGGCGAGGTACGCACGCTCACGCTCGAAGAGCACGGCCGTCATCGAAGCGCCGGCCGTTACGTAATCTTCGTGCGAAGCGCTGCGCGCGTACAGCTCGTCGTTCACCCGCGCGATAACGCCGCCGAGCAGCGCCGCGACGGAACGCGGTGCGTGCGCGCGCTGCATCCGGCGAAGCAAGTTGGCTAGCGCGAACGACGCGACGGGCTCGCCGTCGATCCGCCCGAAGCCGGTGGCAACGGCAAACAGATACCTTTGGTCCGAAAGCTGCTGCGAAAGGCAGCATCCCCGGTCGCCCGTTACCGCGACGTTCACGGGAGGGCCCGGATTTCGACAACTTCGATCCGCGTGTTCCCCACGTCTACGTGATCCCCGACTTTGAGCTCGATGCCTTCGTTTGCGAGCCGCTTTCCATTAAGAAACGTGCCGTTCCGGCTTCCCTGGTCGGTAACGTACAACGCGCCACTCGCGGCCTGGAGCGTCGCGTGCTGCCGGCTCGCTTCGGGATCGGCAAGGGGGACATCGGCTTCAGAGAATCGACCGATCATACGCGGCGCGCGGCCTTCGGCAATCGCGAGCTCGATTGGGCGGCCGTCCACCGTCAGCAGAACGGTCAGGTTCTCCGGGCCCGGCGGCGCGGCCGCGAAACGATGCCGGCCAACGACCGCGCCGAACACCGCAAGCCCCGCCAAAATCTCCAGCGAACCGATGCGCATCTCGGCCGGAAACGTCATGCCTGCTCCACGCGCAGCGCGGCTTTTCCGAACGCCACGACATCGCCCGGTTTCAATACAGCGGTGTCGACCCGCTCTTCGTTCACATAGGTTCCGTTGGTCGATCCCGCGTCGTGGATCACGAGCGCGCCGTCTTGCACATCGAAGAGCGCATGATTGCGCGAGACGCTCGGGTCGGGCAGATGCACGTCGCTCTCGGGGCTCCGGCCGACGCGCGCCGCTCCGTGGATCCTGTAATGCGGCTCGGAAGCGACGCCGCCGAGCACGCGCAACGTGAAACTGCCATATCCCCGCGCGCCATCGGTTGCGATCTCCACGGCGCCGGCCACCATGCCTTCCCCCTCCAGTAATTCTATCCGCGGCGGAGTCTCGAAGGCGATGCCGACGCGCTCGGCCACATCGGCCAGGAGCGCACACCATTCGGCTTCGAGATACGCGCGGTGACGCTCAAGGCGCTTGTAATCGTCGGCGTGCACGAAGACCTCGTAATGCCCCGGCGCAACCGCTCCTTCAGCCGTTTGTTTCGTGCGGGCTTCCATAGTCGCCACGAGTTTGCGCGCGATCTGCGCCGGTTCGAGATCGCTCGGAAACATATTCGCGAAGGCGCGCTCGACGAATGCGGCGCATGCTTCTTCGACGCGCTCGAAAAAATTCACCGGCGCTCCAAGCGCGCGACATAAAACCCGTCGCGTCCGTGCAAACCGGGCGGCACGAGCACGTCCTGAACCCGGCGTTCGACGTTGTGTGCGCTCAAGCACCAGTCGATCACTTCTGTTGTTTCTCGCGGATCCGTCGAACAGACTGCGTAGACGATGGCGCCCCCATCAAAGACTTGCGGCACCAGCGCGTCCAGCAGCGCGCGCTGCGTGAGCGCCAACCGTTCGCCGTCGTCAGGATGCTTCCGCCAGCGCGCCTCGGGATGGCGGCCGAGGACGCCGAGGCCCGAACACGGCGCATCGATGAGGATGCGATCGACACGCTGCGGCAGAAGCGGCGTGGTCGCATCGCCTGCAATCGCGGTCACGTTCAGTCCTTCGTTCTGCGCGCGCCGCTCGAGTGTTTCGATCTTGCGCCGCTCGCGATCGACACAGAACAACGCGTTGCCGTCATCTAACCGCGCGGCGATCTGCAGCGCCTTGTTGCCCCGGCCGCTGCACGCGTCGAGAACTTTCTGGCCGCTTTGCGGATTCAACACGTCCACCACCATCGCCGACGACTCGCTCTGCAGCCACCATCCGCGCTCTTCGTGTTCGGCGGCAAGCGCCGCGCCGTTTTCGAGCAGCAGTGAATCCTCCGACAAGGACGAGGGCAACGAACCAATGCCGCGGCCGGCGAACCGGCTCTGCAATTCTTCGCGGCTCTGCCGTCTGCGGTTGACGGTGACCGCCGGCTGCGCGGGTTCGTTACAGGCTTTCAGCACTTCTTCGAGCTGCGCGCCGAAGACGACGCGCCACTGACGCACGATCCACGTCGGATAGGAATAGAGCGTACCGAAATACTCGTCTTCGTTTGCGAAATCCGCCGGTTGCGGGGGCGCCGGACGATCTCGCAGGTAGCCGCGAAAAACCGCGTTCACCAAACCCGCCGTGCCGCGATGCCCGTGCCGCTTGGCCGAGTTCACCCATTGACTGACGACGGCGTGATCCGCGGCCGCGCTGAACAGCAGCTCGTAGAACCCCAGGCGCAGAATCTCCGCGATCGCGGGCGGCAGCGCTTTGCCGCGCTGTCCGATGTAGGGCGCCAAGTACCAGTCCAGCGTGCGGCGCATCTTGATCGTCCCGAAAACCAGATGCGTACAGAAGGCGCGATCGCGCGCGTCGAGTTTTTCCTTGCCGGCCCGATACTCGAGCGCTTCTTGCGCGCCGCGGCCAGGCGTTCCGTCGAACGGAAAGACGTCGCGTATGGTGAGGAACGCGACTTCGCGAGCGGTCATGGGCCGGCGCGCAAGAACTGCGCGCCGAAGGACGCACCCGTTTGCGGTCCGCGATTCGGAGCGATCACTTCCAGCACGTTCACCACGCCGTTTCCGCTCTGCACGCCGAGGCCCTCACCGATCATGCTGGCGATCGTACCGGGCTCTACGAGCGGACGCTCCCATTGCGCGACTTCAGCACGTAAAATCTTTACAGTTATCTTCGCAATGACTGCGCGCGCTGCGGGACTCGGCGAAAGCGAGCGCACGTGATTCACGATGCGCTGCGCTTCCCAGCTCCAGTCGATCGCGAAGTCTTCCTTGCGCAAAGGCCGCGTCGTCGTTGCCTTCCCGTTCTGCGCCGCGCGTGGAAACGATCCGCCGCGCCCGGCGTCGATCGCATGTATCAGCGCTTGTGCCCCGAAACGCGCGAGCCGGTCGTGCAGCTCGCCATAGGATTCTCCCGGAAGAATCGGCGTCCGCTCCTGCAGCACGACGTCACCCGTGTCGAGGCCGGCGTCCATCAGCATGATTGTGACGCCCGTTTCGGAAGCGCCGTCGCGCAAAGCGCTTTGAATGGGCGTCGCGCCGCGGTACTGCGGCAGAAGACTCGGATGGACATTCAGCGATCCGAGCTCCGGCACGTCGAGGAGCGGCTGCGGAATGAGTTTGCCATACGAAGCCAAGATGAAGAAATCGAAATGCCCCCCGGCGAGTTCAGCGGCGAGATCGCGCAGTGAGACCGGCTGGTAAACCGGAACGCCGAGTTTCTGCGCAGCGATCTTTACCGGCGGCGCCGTGAGCTTCTGTCCGCGTCCGGCGGGACGATCGGGCTGCGTTACGACCCCTTGCAGCTCGGTCCGCTGCGCGGCGGCTTCCAAACTCGGCACGGCAAACGCGCTGGTTCCGAAGAAGAGCGTTTTCACATCTCTTCCTCTTCCTGTTCCTCCTTAGGCGCGGGCTTGCGGATGTTCTTGGCTTTGTCGATGTACAGCACGCCGTTGAGATGATCGATTTCGTGCTGAAGGGCTTGAGCGAAAAGATCGCCGCCTTCGAGCTTGAGCTTCTTTCCGTGGCGGTCGAGGCCGGTTACGGTCACCCGCTCGTAACGCACGATGTCGCCGATAAACCCGGGCACCGAGAGGCATCCTTCGTGCAATTCAACTTCTTCTTTCGCGGACTCAATCTTGGGATTGATGACGGCGTGCTTGGTGCCCTGCGGATGCTCTTCGTCTTCACCGGTATCGATCACGAACAGCCGTTTCGATACGTTGACTTGCGGGGCCGCGAGGCCGACTCCCGGTGCGGCGTACATCGTTTCGAACATATCGTCGATGAGCTGCTGGAAAAGCGGATCGCTAAGCTCTTTCGGATCCACTTTCTTTGCGACGCGGCGTAAGACGGGCTCGCCTTCGGTCATAATGGGACGCACGTAGGCCATCAGGCGAGCGTATTCACACCACCGCCTGCGCGCTCCCTGCGGATGCGATAGAGCACGTGACGGCGCAGCGCATCGCCTTCCTTCAGGCGCGGGTGATCGAAATCGGCATCGGGATCGCGAACCATTCCGAGGCGGTCCATCACGCGCCGCGATCGCTGGTTGAGTGCCGCAGTAAATGCAACGACCTCCGGCCAGCCAAGCGTGTCGAACGCAAACTGCAACGCCGCCCGCGCGCCTTCGGTCGCGTAACCATGGCCCCACGCATCGAATGCCAACCTCCAGCCGACTTCGCACTTGGGATGCACCGGGATGTCGTAAGTGATCTCGTTCAGACCGATCATTCCGGCAAAGGCGCCGCTCGCTTTAATTTCCACGGCCCAGAAGCCGTAGCCATCGCGCTCGATCTCTCCGCGCATGCTTGCGGCAGTTTCTTCTGCCCGCGCGCGATCGTAAAGGGCGGGAAAGAATTCCATAACGCGAGGGTCGGCATTCATCTCCGCCCAGGGATCGATATCCGCGTCACGCCATTGGCGCAGGATCAGCCGCGGCGTCTCCAGCTTCACGCTCACGCCGGCGCCTTTACAGAATGTAGCTCGAGAGGTCGGCGTCCTTGACAATGTCTTGGAGCTTCGCGCGCACGTACTCCGCGTTGACAACGACCGGGTCCCGCTTTTCCGGCGCCTCGTAGCTGACGTCTTCGAGCAGCTTCTCGAGCACCGTGTGCAGGCGGCGCGCGCCGATGTTCTCGCTCTGGTCGTTGACCTGCATGGCAAACTGCGCGAGCTGCTCGATGCCGTCGGCCTGAAAGTCGACGTCGACGCCCTCGCTCGCAAGCAACGCCTTGTACTGTTCGGTCAGCGCGTTCTTGGGCTGGGTTAAGATCGTTTTGAAGTCTTCGGCCGTCAGCGAATCGAGCTCGACGCGGATCGGAAACCGGCCTTGCAACTCGGGAATCAAATCGGACGGCTTGCTCATGTGAAATGCGCCCGCGGCGATGAACAAGATGTGATCGGTTTTGACCGGGCCGTGTTTCGTGTTAACCGTGCTGCCTTCGACGATAGGAAGAATGTCGCGCTGCACACCCTCACGTGAAACGTCCGGGCCGCGCGAGCCTTCACGGCCGGCGACCTTGTCGATTTCGTCGATGAAGATGATGCCGTTCTGCCCGGCGCGCCTGATCGCTTCGCGTTTGACCGCGTCCATGTCAATCAATTTCGCAGCTTCTTCTTGTTCGAAGATGCGCCGGGCTTCGGAGACGGTGACGCGCTTGTGCACGCGTTTTTTCGGCAGCATGCCGCCGAGCATCTCACCGAGATCTCCGCCGCCCTGGTCCATTCCGGGCCCAATCACGCCGATCGGAAAGCTCGATGCTTCTTCCACTTCTATCTCGACCAGCCGCACATCGTAGAATCCGCGCTCGACGTCGGAGCGCGCCTGTTCGCGCGTGCGCTGAGCGTCAGCTGCGCCGGCGGCCGGCGGCGGCGGTTGATTCTGTTGCTGCTGCTGCGCCTGAAAATTGTTGCCGAAAATCGAACCAAGTGTAGCCGCGAAGGCATTGGGCTGTCCTTGTGCCGACGGCGGACGCGTCTCGGGATGCAAAACATCGATCACGCGTTCGATCGCCATCTTCTTCGCGACCTCTTCGACGTCGGCGCGGCGCTCTTCACTGACCATGCGCACGGCTTGCTCTACCAAATCGCGCACCATCGACTCAACGTCGCGCCCGACGTATCCGACCTCCGTGTATTTGGTCGCTTCGACTTTGACGAATGGCGCGCCGGTCAGCGAAGCCAGGCGCCGAGCGATCTCGGTCTTGCCGACGCCGGTCGGGCCGATCATCAAAATATTCTTCGGAATGATTTCGGGGCGCAAGTCTTCGCGCACGCGTTCCCGGCGGTAGCGGTTGCGCATAGCGATCGCGACGGCGCGTTTGGCCTTTGCCTGACCAACGATATATTTGTCGAGTTCGGCCACAATGTTGCGTGGCGTCAGTTCGAGCGCTTGCACCGATCCGTTCATAGCGTTTCCACGTCGATGTTTGCATTGGTGTAAATGCAAATCTCGCCCGCGATCTCCAACGCTTTGCGCGCGATCTCTTCAGGCGAAAGGTTTGTATTGCGCAGCAGCGCCGCTGCAGCAGCTTGCGCGTAGGGTCCGCCGCTCCCGATCGCAGCGACACCTTCATCGGGCTCGATCACATCGCCGGTTCCGCTGAGCACCAGCAGGTGCTCGGCGTTGCCGACGATCAGCAGCGCCTCGAGCCTGCGCAGCGCGCGGTCTTGCCGCCAGTCCTTGGCGAGCTCGACGGCGGCGCGCGTAATATCTTTGAATTCGCTCAGCTTCTTCTCGAATTTTTCGAGCAGCGTTATGCCGTCGGCCGCGGAACCCGCAAAACCCGCGATCACTTTTCCGCCCGCAACGCGCCGCACTTTGTGCGCGCCGTGTTTCATGATCGTCTTGTCGACGGTGACCTGCCCGTCGCCCGCAACGGCGAGCTTGCCGTCTTTGCGCACGGCGAGAATCGTGGTAGACCGGATTTTCATATGTGTGAGATTGGTACCCGTCTGTCTGTCAATTGGTTGCAAAATGCTTGCATTGCTTCGAGAGCTTCCGCTGCTAGCCGGCTGCGGCGTTCGTGTTTTGACTCACGGCGGCCCTCGACTCTGCTCGGGCGTGCTTCGACAGGCTCACCATGACAATCAGAAATGTAGGCCCACGTGACGTTCGCTGGCTGGAAGTCGTGGGTCTCCCTGTTTTGCAAATGCGCGACGATCGCACCAAACGCTGTGTTCACCGGAAAGTCTACAGGCGTCAAACCGAGCATCCGGCGCGCCGCGTGGATGCCCGTCATCGCGCCGCACGCCGCGGCTTCGACGTAGCCTTCTGCGCCAGTGATCTGTCCGGCGAAGTAGAGCGCTTCGGTTCCACGCAACCGCAAGTGCGAGTCGAGCAGGCGCGGAGAGTCGATGAACGTGTTGCGATGCATCACTCCTAAACGCAGCCACTCGGCATTTTGCAAGCCGGGAAGTTTTCCGAACGCCTCTTTCTGCGCGGGCCATGTCAATCGCGTTTGAAAGCCGACTAAGTTGTAGGCGGTTCCTTCAATATTTTCTTTGCGCAACTGCACGACGGCATATGGCGCGAGGCCGGTGCGCGGATCGCGCAAACCGACCGGTTTGAGCGGTCCGTAACGAAGCGTGTCGTCGCCGCGGTCCGCCATTTCTTCGATCGGAAGGCAGCCTTCGAAGTAACGCGCCTCCTCAAACACTTCAGTCTCGTGGCGCGACAATGTGCGAAGGTCGTGCAGCAGTCGGGCATATTGCTGGCGGTCCAACGGGATGTTAAGGTAATCCGCGCCGTCGCCTTTGTCGTAACGCGACTTGCGGTACATCTGCGTTTCGTCGATCGAATCGGCCGCCACGATCGGCGACGCCGCATCGTAATAATGTAAACGCGGCCCTCCCTTCGACTCGCTCCGCTCGCTCAGGACAGGCTGGCTACTCAGGATGACATCGAGGGAAGCTAGCAGATCGTCGCTCGGGAGCGGGCCGCACGCGACAATGAACGGCCGGTCGTGGGGAATCGCGTGCATCTCTTCGCGGCGCTGCGTTATGTGCGGGTGCGATTCGATGCGCTCTTCGACAAGCCGCGCAAACACGTCGCGATCTACCGCCAGTGCGCCGCCGGCGGGAACCGCCGCTTGGCGCGCACAGCCGATAATGAGCGAATCGAGTACGGCGAGCTCTTCTTTCAGTAAGCCGACGGCGTTCTCGAGGGCGGCTCCGCGCAGCGAGTTACTGCATACGAGTTCGGCCAAGCGCGAGGTTTTGTGCGCGGGTCCCGATTTCTCAGGACGCATTTCGTAGAGATCGACTTCGACGCCCGCCTTCGCGGCTTGCCAAGCGGCTTCACAGCCGGCCAGGCCGCCGCCGGCGACGGTAAGCTTCACGACGCCGCGGGAGCGGAGAGAACTTCTTGCGTCGCCAGCAGCTCGGTGGGGATCGCGCTAACGTCGTGAGTTTTGTCGGTCCGGCACTCGAGCGTTACGACGCCTCCACGGCGAATTTTTGCCACGACGACACCGCTGCACACCGGGCAGCGCTCGGGAACGACGCGGTCCCACGAAACGAAATCGCAGCGCGGATAATTCGCGCAGCCGTAAAACACGCGCCCCTTCTTGGAACGGCGCTCGACGACCATGCCGCCGTCTTTGGGGCATTTAGCGCCGGTGTCTTTAAGGATCGGGCGCGTCGTTTTACATTCGGGATAGCCCGTGCACGAAATGAACCGCCCGAAGCGTCCCGTCTTGATAACCATCGGCCGGCCGCACTTCGGACAGATCTCGTCGGTCGGCTCGTCCTTGAATTCGAGCTTCGGCAGTTTCTCTTCGGCGGCTGCGAGCTCTTTGGCGAACGGTCCGTAGAATTTCGTGAGCAGTTCGACCCAGTCGGCTTTCCGCTCCGCAACCTTGTCGAGGTCTCCTTCCATTTGCGCCGTAAAATTCAGATCCAAAACGTCGGGAAAATGCTCGGCGAGCAGATCGTTGACCGCAAAGCCGATCTCGGTGGGCGCAAAGCGCCGTTCGGCCTGCGTGACGTAACCTCGGGCCTGGATCGTTTCGACGATTGTGCTGTACGTTGACGGACGACCGATGCCGTTCTCTTCAAGCGACTTCACCAGCGAGGCTTCCGTGAATCGCGGCGGCGGCTCGGTGAAGTGCTGTTTCGGTTCGAGGCCGCGGAAGGCGAGCGTTTCGTCTTGTTCGAGCTTCGGCAGACGCTTTGTCTCGGCCGTTACCGCCGCTTCGTCGCGGCTCTCTTCGTACAACTTCGTGTAGCCGGCAAACTTCATGACGCTGCCGGAAGCGCGGAACGTGTACGTTTTAGCCGAAATGTCGACCGACGTCTGATCGAAGACAGCGGCGGACATCTGCGAGGCGATGAAGCGCTCCCAGATCAGGGTGTAAAGGCGCAGATCGTCCCGCTTGAGGAAGGGCGCGATTTTCTCCGGCGTGTGATGGGCGAGCGTCGGACGAATCGCTTCGTGCGCGTCTTGCGCGCCTTCGCGCACGCGATGTTCGCGGCCGCCGTAATAGGATTCGCCGAACGTGCTGACGATGAACTCTTTGGCTGCCTCGCGGGCTTGATCGGAAACGCGCGTCGAATCCGTGCGCATATAGGTGATCAGACCGACGGTGCCTTCGGTTCCGAGGTCGACGCCTTCGTAGAGGCCTTGCGCGATCTGCATCGTGCGCCGCACGCGCAGGCGTAACTTCCGGGAAGCTTCCTGCTGCAGCGTTGAGGTCGTGAACGGCGCCGGCGCGTTGCGGCGGCCTTCTCGCTGTTTGATGGAAGCGACCCGGTACTGCGCGCCCTCGAGATCGGCGACAACGCGGTTTGCCTCGGCTTCGGTTTGAACGTCGATCTTCTCGCCGCCGCGCGCGAAGAGCTCGGCCGGGAAGACGAACTCAGGTTCGCTGCGCGCGGAGAGGAGCGCGGCAACCGACCAATACTCGCGGGGGATGAACGCCAGGATCTCGCGCTCGCGATCGACGATCAGCCTGACGGCTACGGACTGGACGCGTCCGGCGGAGAGTCCGCCGCGAACCTTGGCCCAGAGCAGCGGGGAAATTTTGTATCCGACGAGACGGTCGAGAATGCGGCGCGCTTGCTGCGCGTTCACGCGATCGATGTCGATCGGCTGCGGATTCTTGATGGCCGCCATCGCGGCGTCCTTCGTTATTTCATGGAGTTCGATGCGCTTAGGATGATCGAGTTTGAGCAGCTCAGCCAAATGCCAGGCGATCGCCTCGCCTTCGCGGTCGGGGTCGGTAGCGAGGTAGACCTCGCTGGCGGTTTTGACCGCAGACTTGAGCTCCTTGATGACCTCGCCCTTGCCCTTGATCGTCAGGTACTTGGGCGTGAAGCCGTGCTCGACGTCCACCCCTAGCGTGCTTTTGGGCAAATCGCGGACGTGCCCGACCGAAGCCTTGACGACATAGCGGGCGGGAAGAAACTTCTTGATCGTGCGCGCTTTGGTGGGCGACTCCACGATAATCAAGGGCTTTTTCACGGGCCTTAGTATACCGCCCCGGTCAAGCTCACGCCAAATCCGGCCGTTTTCGAGCATTTGCATTTTGCAAAAAAACAATCTATGATGCAGCACGAGCGCATAAAAAAGCGCCAGTACTAAGGGAGGAATGAATGGATTCCGATCTGATGCAAAACGGCGGCACGATGGGCGACGATTCCGAGTCTTCAGGACTCGGCGGACGCCGCGGCGGCCGGCGCAGAAAGTCCGGCGGACGCAAGGCCGCGCGCAAGAGCGCGGGACGCAAGAAAGCCGGACGCAAGAAGGCCGGCGGCCGTAAAAAAGCCGGCGGACGCAAAAAAGCCGGCGGACGCAAAAAAGCCGGCGGCCGTAAGAAGGCCGGCGGCCGTAAGAAAAAGGGCGGACGCAAAAAAGGCGGACGCAAGAAAGCCGCTCGCAAAACGGGCGGACGCAAAAAAGGCGGACGCCGGAAGAGCGCGCGAGGCAAGAGACGCTAAGCGTTGCCAAAACGATAAAGAGCGGCCGGAAACGGCCGCTCTTCCATTTAACTGAACTGCTAGCAATGGAATTGATCGTCCTCGGCGAGCGCGACGTTTACGACCTGCTTCCCGTCGCCGACTGCATCGCGGTGATGGAGGATGCATTCCGGACAGTCGCGGCCGGGAAATTCGCCCAGCCTCAACGCCTGATCGCGTGGCTCCCCGACGGGCATGGCGCGATCGGCTCGATGCCCGCCTATCTGGGCGATCCGGAAGCTCTGGCGGTTAAAGTGATCACGGTCTTTCCGGAAAATCGCGCTGCCGGATTGGAAAGCCACCAGGGATCGGTGCTATTGCATGAAACGCAGACAGGACGGCCGTTGGCCGTCGTGCACGCCGGAGCGGTGACGGCAATTCGCACGGCCGCGGTGAGCGCGCTCGCCGCGCGCATCCTTTCCAATCCGAAAGCCTCACGCCTCGCGCTCCTTGGTTCGGGAACACAGGCGCGCACGCACCTCGAGGCGATGCGCGCCATCCGCCCCATCGCGCACGCGAGTGTGTGGAGCCGTACGCCGGATCACGCCCGCGCATTCGCCCGTGACGAGTCCGCCCGTCACGGCATTCCCGTCGAAGTGGCGCGATCTCCGCGCGATGCGATTGCCGGCTGCGACATCGTCTGCACGCTCACTGCCGCTACCGCGCCGGTGCTCGAAGGCGCGTGGCTGGAGCCGGGCATGCACGTCAGCGCCGTCGGCTCATCAGTCCCGCCGTTTCGCGAGCTTGACGCGGAGACCGTGAAACGCGCGCGCCTCTTCGTCGATAATCGCGACTGCGTTTTGAATGAAGCCGACGATCTGCGCGTACCCATCGCAGACGGCGTCATCACTGCGAAGCATATTCTCGCCGATCTCGGAGAGCTGGTCACGGCCGAAGTGCAAGGGCGCACGTCGCCGGGCGACGTCACGCTCTTCAAATCCGTCGGGATGGCCGTCGAAGACGTCGCGGCGGCGCGCGAGCTCTACGCGCGAGCGCTGACCCGGGGGCGCGGGACGCGGGTCGACTATTGAGCCCCATGGATCGCTTCGCGGAAGACGGCTACGCCGTTTTTCCCGGCTTCAAGTCGCGGCTCGAACTCGGCGCACTGCGCGCGCGCGCGGAAGCGATCGCGCGCGAATGCGCATCTGAGCCGGTATCCATTTTCAGCACGCGCGATCAGGCGCAAAAATCGGACGAGTATTTCCTGAGCTCCGGCGATAAGATCCGCTGCTTTTTTGAAGAGGACGGCACGACAGTCAACAAGATCGGTCACGCGATGCACGACCTGGACCCCATCTTCGATCGCTTCTCGCATGACGCGCGCTTAGCGGAGATTGCGGTGCGAGCCGGACTTCCGAAGCCGGCGCTCTATCAATCGATGTACATTTTCAAGCAGCCGCGAGTCGGCGGCGCGGTCGATTGGCACCAGGACGCGGCGTTCTTGCGCACGGATCCGGTCAGCGTTACCGCGTTTTGGTTTGCGCTCGACGATGCGGATCGCACCAACGGCTGCCTGTGGGTGCAGCCCGGCGGCCACCGGTCGCCGCTGCGCAGCCAATTCGTGGTGCGCGACGGAAAGGCCGAGCTCCAGACGCTCGATGCGACGCCGTGGCCCGACCTCACGCAAGCGGTTCCCGTCGAAGTCGAAGCCGGTACGCTGGTCGTCTTCAACGGTTTGCTTCCACATTACAGCGCGCCGAACACCTCGGAGCGGCCGCGCCACGCGTACACCCTGCACGCAGTCGACGCGCGCGCCGCGTATGCGCCCGACAACTGGCTGCAGCGGCCGGGTTTGCCGCTGCGAGGTTTCTAAAGGCAAGAACTTTCCACGGCGCCGATGTAAATAGGGAGGGCGCGAATGGCACGCAACGCTCTCGGCCTAACGGCCGTTCTCTTTCTTCTTTCGCTTTTGGCCACCATCGCATTGGCGCAACAGCGCTCTCCGGTGGGAACGTAGCGCTGCTCCGGCGTTTAGACCCAAGGGCTAAGCTATCCAAGGCCGATGCGCTACTTAGGTAGAGGAGCGATCACCGAACTTGAAAAGCGGGTTACGGAGTGCAGCGAACGCCAGCCAAGCGAGGTCTCGTGAAATAGTGCGCATCTTAGTAACGCTTCTCACTCTTACCGCGCTGGTACTTTTTCCGGCTGCGGCTCGCCCATATCGAACGAAGATTGTAACGTACGACGCAGCTAGCATGAAAACTCGAGGCGCTCCCGTGGACGGGTTTTGTTTTGCGACCTCACTCGCATCGCAGCGACGAGACGCCTTCCGCTGCCACAGCGGCCACTTCATTATGGACCCTTGTTTTTCTATCTCCAAGAAAAAAGTGAACTGCCCCGAAAGCGCGAGCACGAATATCGGCTTGGTTATAAGGCTCACGACTCCGTTGCCTCAACAAAACGTCCAGGGCGTCGCCTCTCCGTTGAGTTTTCGCATCGCGAGCGGCAACGGGATCACCTGTGATGCCAATGGCACCGGGATCTCTTTAACCGATTTCGGAGACTATGAATACTTTTGCCCGGGCAACCTGGTCTGCAACGTTCCGCATGCGTCGGCCAAGGTGTCTGGAGCGTACTACGCTACGTGTGGCGTCCGGACGCGAAGGATCGTCAAGAACGCCCGCACACTGTTCGTCACTACGATCTGGCAATAACGCCGGCGCATCTGCTGACAGCCGCACCGCCGCAGCTATTTTAGCCTCCCGATCCGATCGGCGCCGGCTTCTGTAAACCAGAGCGCACCATCCGAGCCGGCGACGATGCCATTCGGATTGGCGTTGGCTGAAAGAGCAGCCGCGTATTCGCTAACTGCTCCGCCGGTTGTAATTCGGCCGATCCGGTTACCATTGTACTCGGCGAACCAAAGAGCGGCGTCCGGACCCAGCGCAATGCCGAATGGTTGAGCGCTTACCGAAATACCGGCGGAATACTCTGTGACCAAACCGCCGATTGTAATCCGGCCTACCCGGTTTGTGCCGACTTCAGTGAACCAGAGGGCGCCATCTGCGCCGGCCGTGATGCCCGTGGGGATAGCGTTTGCCGAAATGCCCGCTGAGAATTCCGTGACGACACCCACCGTTGTAATGCGGCCGATCCGTCCGCCGACTTCGGTGAACCAGAGCGCACCGTCGGAGCCGGCCGCAATGCTGAATGGCTGCGCGCCCACTGAAATACCCGCGGAAAACTCCGTCACGGAACCGGCTGTTGTAATCCGTCCAATTCGGCCGACAACTTCGGTGAACCACAGCGCACCGTCGGGACCGGCCGCGATGCCGGTCAAACCTGCGTTTGGTGAAACTCCCGCCGAGTATTCCGTCACCACTCCGTTGGTCGTGATTCGGCCGATGCGACTTCCACTATATTCCGCGAACCAGAGAGCGCCGTCTGGGCCGGCGGCGATGCTCCCCGGCCCAGCGCCTGCCGAAATACCAGCGGCGTATTCGGTAACAGCGCCGCCGGTTGTGATCCGACCGATGCGGTTATCGCTAAATTCGGTGAACCAAAGTGCGCCGTCCGAGCCAGCAGCAATATCGTAAGGCTGTGAGCCTGGCGAAATGCCGGCGGAGTACTCCGTAATCGCCGGCGTGAGCGAGGGCGTTACGATTGGCGTCGCCGCGCTACTGCCACCCGGACCGCCGCACTGAACCAGCGCAAGGGACAAAATTGCGACAGCGAAGGGCTGGTAGGACGAGCATAACAATTTCACTCGTGAAACAAATTCTAAAGCTTGTGCGCCAGTACGGAAACTTTCGTTAATCTTCCCGCACGCAGCCTGTACGTTGTAAGGAGCCTGGTAGCCTGATCGCTGCCTTTGCATTCGTCTACGTAGAGGAGCACGGTACCGAAATCTTACGAGCCGGCATCGTTGAGTACTTGGAGGTTTTCACGGTAGATCCGAATGCCTTCCTGGTCGCCGACGTTTTTGCAATCCAGCAGCGCTAGTTCCGTATAGCGTCGCGCGTTCTCGAACTGCAGCAGTCGAAAATAATTAGTGCCGAGCAGGCCATAAACCTTGGCTCGAAAACCGGCCACCCCCGGCCCTCGCCACCTTTCAACAACATGTAGTACCTCCTTTATCAAAACGTTGCTTGCCTCATACTCTTGTCGAGCCGCAAGAGCGTTCGCTTGCGCAAACTTCACGGACGCCGAATCAAACAAGTCCGCAGGGGGCTTTAGTAAGTCGAGCAGTTCCGGATGACCCAGCGACTCAAAGTGATTCGCAATTGTCAGTAGCGCGCGCCCGTATTCCTCCACCGCGTTCTCGTCGTCCCGAATCGATTCGGGTGACCGCTGCCAATTACCGAAGTTTGTAAGGATCGTCCCCTGATGCGTCGAGCAATACTGCTGGAACGCCTTCTCGTCCTTACGGCGTATCGCAGCGAAGAGCTCGTCGCGGATGTGATCGGCCGTACTATTATTCATGTAAGAATCTCAATAATGCTAGGACCTCGCTTGCGCTCAGGTTTCGCCAACGCGACGCTAGTCGTCAAAAAGGCTTCACGTTGATGGCGACCTTGCAGAGATCGATCGCCCCGAGAGTTTCACTCCACGGCCCGAATTTTGCGGACTTTAAATGAACGGCGACGCCTTGAGCCACACACTGACCGGTGAGATCTATCTGATCGCGATCCACGACGCTAGGATCCTTGGTCGAAACGTTGCCGATCAGCGATCGCGGAAGCAGTAGCGCCCGCGCTTGGCCCGGGCCGATTGGCGTGTCGCCGGCATCGGCACTTAAGAGGACCGCCCACATCTCACTGCTCGAACCGCAGCAGCTGAATTCGACCGATATGTCCGCAATTGGGTCGGTGGTGTTGTTGTGAACGGTAACCCATCGAACTACGGGACGCGACAGCACTGGTACTGCGCTGAAGCTTCGCGGCCCAATCGTTTTGCCGCCGGCCACAAACTGGACTTCCGGGCAGTACCGCATGCTTACGTTTTCGGTGCTGATGGAAAGGGAGCAGTCGTACTCATCGACCCAATTTGCGTATTCCAATAGCATCTTACAGGGGGTGATAGTTGCTGAGTTCCGGCAAACCAGGTCATCGATCGTCATCTCGCAGGTCTCGTGTGAGCCGTTGAACGCCCGCGAACAGGGCGATGTCAGGCTCGCAGTTGGTCGATGTAGCCCGTTCAAACCTACGGTCCATTCGCCCAGCACCGTTGTGTGGGTGCTATCGACGAATTGATAGTCCGGAAAGTTCAATGCGTTAACTTCTGCCGGAAAGACTACTCCCATTTGGTTTAGCCATGCCGGAGAATCCGCAAAACTCACGAGCGGAATCGACCAACAAAGCAGTGTCAGCACCAATGTAATCAGGCGCATTTCGCTTATTATAGCACCTGAACGAAGCCAGATGGAGGTCGCCTCACTTAGTGTTATACTGAACGTCCAAAGCCTTAGTCTTGCTGGCAAGGGGAGACATGCAGGGCGGATGACGGGCATTTGTTACCCGGAGGATCTATGTGGCGACAATTGACGAACGCGTTGCTGTTTTTATTCGTCGCGATTCCCGTCGTAGGAATGGCAACGGTACCATCCGTTTCCGCGAACGACCCCGCTAATCGCGGAAACTTCGTGATTCAACTCGAACAAATCGCGAAGTTGCCGAACGCTCAAAAGTTGCCTGCGTACGTGGATGTGAGCCCCAGCGATAGGCTTTTCCCCGCGTTGCAAGCCCTCACGTCGTACTTGAACCCGCGACCGTTATGTATGAGCTGTATGTTCACGCGTAAATCCTTTCCTGACGATCCCATGAGTCGAGGTTTAGCTGCGCTTGCCGCGGTGCGTATTCTAGAGAATGCAAAAAACTCGCACAGCCGACCGAGAGCGACGTTCGCGCGATTCGGGACCTCGCATCAGATGCGAAAGATTGGCCCCCGTTGGCGGCGCCATATTTTGCGCTCGCGATACAATACGGAATCTTGCCGCTGAACGCCGATCGCAGTTTTCGTCCGGCGGGCAACCTAACGCGCTCTGCAAACGCGGTTCTGTTGGCGAAGGTAAGGCAGCTCTTGAGACAACAGTAAACGCCGCCTGGCATCTACCGACGACACGCTAAGCCCTGGTGGCCTAACCGTCGGCATGCGACGGCGTCGGCAAGCCCCTCCCGCGAGCGCGATCGCGGCGCCGAGCACGAGTGAGAGACGAGTGCGAACGCTATTCAGGATGACGCCCTTCGCCATGCGCATCGCAGATGCGCGGCTCAGGATGACAAAGGAAAGAGGCCGCCCGTAGCGGCCTCTTTTACATGGCTCCGGATGTTGGACTCGCCCTTCGACACGCACATCGAAGATGTGCTACTCAGGATGACGGTACCAGCGACTCGCTGATTAACAGTCCGTTTCACGCAATCTTCTCCCTACAACATCTAAAGACGACTAAAGACGACGATTCACGAAGGATTTACGAGGGCTCCGCTACCTAGGCATTTTCTACCCACGACGACTGACAACGAAGGACGACGAGGCCTATTGCTGTGGCTATTGCTGTAGTGGGAGCCGCGCCGCACTCTCTCGTGTTCGCCTCTCACCTATCACGTATCAGGGAGAAATCTTCTCGCCACGGCGGGCTATCTGGATTTCAAATTGCCGCGTGAGGGAATGACGACCGTACCGAGCTTGCTCGTCGCGCTTCCCTGTAAGACTACTGGTTGACCGCCCGTAATAACGTAATGATGCACGCCTGCCGGTATGTACACGAACGAGCCGGGGCCCAGCAGGGTTGCGTGGCGCAGATCGCGTGTGTCGCCGACACCCAACCACTCCCTTCCTGAAAGTACGGTGTTCGCCTCGCCTACGCGGTGCATGAGCACAGGCGACGTATAGCTCGCGCGAATGTTCTCGCGCCATTCGTGATCGCCAGTTCGACTTCCGCGTAGAAGCATCGTCGATTCGGCGAAACCTGCCTGCGGCTTCCACTGCTCGTGCCCAGCGATGACGATGATGGGTTTCGCTTCCGAACCGTGTTGCCCGCGAGCGTTTGCAACGCGCGTGCTGTGAAATGGTCCCTCGCCGCGCTCCTCCAGCAGCACAGATGAATCTTTGGTGATGGCGTAGTGGTGGACGCCCGCTGGAATGTAGATATACGACCCTGGCGGTAAGGCCACGACGTGTGAGGCGTCTAGTTTATCGCCAAAGCCCATGTACAACGTTCCGGAAAGCACGGTATTGGCCTCACCCCGGCTGTGAAAATGCGCCGCGGACGACGCATGGGCGGGAAGGTATTCGCGCAGCACCCAATCGCCGGATTTGCGTGGACGCGAATATAGAAATGCGATCTTATCGCCTTTGATCCAACGGCTATTGTTAACCCATGGTTCATGGTTCCCGGTCACGATCGTCAACTTGGCCGATGCCAGCGAGAGAATTAGCGAGAATGCCAGCAAGATGCGCATTTGATCCCTCTGTTCGGTGGTCTAGCTTGTGTGGACAGGTGCTCTTACCAAAGCGTAACCCTTGTACCGCAGAAACGCCGCGAATCCGCTTGCCGAGCGCGGTATCTAAGGCCAGATGGGGCGAGTGATCGCCGGGTTCAGCTGTCAGAAAATAAAACGCCCGTTCCCCTTACAGGACGGGCGTTTCACTTGGCTCCGGATGTTGGACTCGAACCAACGACCCGCTGATTAACAGAACCCGGCAGTCCTGCGGCAAGTTCCGAATCCCTCGTGGATGGGGCGGTTTAAGAGCAATTTAGACGTATGCAGCTAGATGCGGCGGGGGTCAAACGTGGGGGTCAACAAACCGTCACCCGCACTGCCTTTTTGTGAGGAAGAAAGGCCGTTAAAACTAAGGGGAAAATTTGCGAACTCTTCTAGCGAGCAGGAACCGAAGAGGACATCATGGCTTGTATTTTTGCAAGCCTCGCGCTGCTCAGTCCTGCGCCTCTTAAGATCATCATTAGCTCCGGAGCATCTCCGGGCGCAACAGGACGGAAATTATTCAGCTCCATCTGGAGTGAAGACATTGCACCGCCGTCCAAATAACGCAGTCGTGCTTGGTAGCCGGCGCGCTGCTTTTCAGGTCGTTTGCGTTGATAGCAGCGATATACTTTGCTCGCGCTACCGGATCCGTAACATCCGCCGGGTCTGCGCAGGACGGGAGCTGCCTACCATTGGCCTCTCTCGGAGGCGTAACACATTGGTCTGGAATATTGTTTCGATTACTAAGATCAAACGTCGGATCAGTTGAGTCTTCTATTGCTTTGAAAATTCGACCCCACGCTCCGACAACCTGACGGCGCTTGGCGACCAGGTCACCCCTACTAATCGCTCTGATGTCGATTGCTGAGGTAAGGATGCCGATCGCTTCCTGCAGATCGGTCAGCGATCGCTGCAAAGAAAACCGTTGTAGCGACTGTAGCGCATCTGCTATTCTCGCATCACTTTCATCGATTGGAGTTGCAGATATCGTAGGGGTTGGTGTCAACGCGCCAGATATCAGCAGTAACGAGGCGGCGAAAATAATCCGTTTTGAAAAAATAGAAAGATTCATAAACGTCAGTCCAGCCCACGCCATCGTAGCGCGAAAAACAAGCTAGATATCCCCGCTTTCGTTATTAGCAAACGGGTTTGAGCGGCGTGACGCTGTCGCTTGAAAAATTCACCGAAAACCGGCGCTCAACGCCACAGCCGACCGTCAACCGAGGTCTGCTTGTCTCCGGTGGCGAGAAGTAAACCCAATAGACTGACGCCGCCGGGGTTCCCGGATAAGGCTGCGTAATCGTGGCCGCTGCTCTTAGCAGGCCAAATCGCCGTCCAATAGCGGTGTCCTTCCAGAATTCGTACGCCACTTTAAGCGCATGCACATAGTCGCCCGTTAGCTGCCGCGCTCCAGTTAGATCCGGCTGGTGAGCGGCTCGCTTCGCCGGAGATCCCAGGTTAACCGGAACATTGTAATACGCAGAAGGTACACCTGGCGCCTTCGGGGCGAATTCGACTGAGAATATTCCGGGCGTCGTCTCTTTAAACAACACCTCGTACGATCGTAACGCGCCGATACTCCCTGGGTTGTCGTTAGCAAATTTCGCCGCCGCGCGTTGCAGCGCCATTGCAGAACGGCCATCCAAGTCGGCCCGATGGGAGAAGTCCTGTCCGAGTGCATCTGGCGTAACCGCGGATGCCCACAGAATCGTTATGACCAAGCAAGCCAGTCGACGCGCAAAATCGAAACTCTCCATCATCGCGGCACGAGTTTGAAAGTGCCGACGCTCGTCGTTGGATAATTCGTCCCTTGCACAAACCAGATTGTACAATCCGGCGCGCGCATGATGTTGCTCACGTAAAACGGCACTTGATATCTTTCGAAAACGCCGTTGGGACGCAGGTGAAACAGCACGCCCTGATACCCTGGTGTAACGTAGAGCGACCCATCGCAGCCCGTCGCCATGGCTCCTACCGATAGTGTTGCGTCGGGAAGAGTATGCTCGCCGAGAACACCGGCTGAGCCTATATGATAAATCGTCTCGCGCTCAGCTGCCCAGATCGTTCCTCTGGAGCCACTGGTAACAACCGGAGGGCCGGTGCGCCGGTCCGTTAATTTCGAAGGCAGCGCAATCGAAGTGAACTGCCCGCGTGTTGTGACGCGAACGAGCGATGCCGCCGAAAAGAACCAGAGCGCGTTATCGCTTCCGCCAAGGAAAACTGCCGGATTCCCGTATTGCGCAGGAATATCAAACTTCAATGAACCATCAGCGCGGCCGATCTGCGGAGTTGGCAGCGAGCGCGCGTACCACACTTCACCGTCAGGTGTCGAAGCGAGTCGAATGATGGCCGAGCTGAAACGCGCGTTGCTTCCGGCTCCCACTGCCCTCGTCGCTAACGTACCTCCGGGACTGAGCGAAGTAATATCCGGATGCCAAACGTCGTTGAACCATAACGTGCCGCGCTTTCCGGCGACCAATTGATTTGGCGATGGCCCTCGCGGTGGCCAATTGGAAAATATCGGCGGGCCTGTCGGGTACGGAGTTGGATTCGCATTTGGCGTTGGAGGCGCAATCTCCGGCGCAATCGGTACGCGCCTCATCTTCCCGCCAGGCGACACGTACATGATGGAATTCTTCAGCTCATTCACGAGCGTAATCGCAATGCCGCCGTTCGATAGAGGCGCCATGGGGCCGACACCCCATTGCCCCGTACGGCCATCCGCACTTGAACCCGGAACTTGAAACTCGCGTATTTGCAGGCGGTATGGCGGCGGAGTTTGCGGCGTTATATGCAACGCCACAATACGTTCGGCTTTGTCGTTAAACAAAAGTTCGGTAGCACTTTGGCCCGCGGTGCCGCACAAAACGGCGACGTGACCGGACCAAGCGATAATCGAATACGCCGAAGCGCAATTCTCGACCGATCCGACCCTGCGCACGCCCGCGTTTTGATCGAACGCATACAATGTACCGCCGAATACCGCGTAGCGCGTCCCATCCTCACGTTCGACAATCTTCGAACGCAGGTCGCCTTCAGCAAATCTGTGCAGCTGCAGCCTGTCCGGCGAACTCTCGGCGATGTAGGTTCCTTGATTCTCATGCACGAGCAATCGCCCGTTTTCAAAAGTCGCGTCCACCGAGAGAGAGCCAAGGCTAACTGGAGCGGCTTGCGCCGGTTCGCGCTCCGCGACGTATCGGTACCATCGGTTGTTTACGGTCACGTACACATAACCACTGGAGACGTATGCCATCAGCGGCGCCTGGCGATAATCTTCTGCTGCATTCGGAATCGGGTCCGGACGATAGGTGTACTCATCGCGCTTTGTCCCTGTAGCGAGATCGACCGCGGCGATCGTCATCGGAATATAATAGTCCATACGCTGTGGAAACCAGGTCGAGTCGATGTACACGACGTTGCTTTTGAACCCCAGCGGCTTCTCGTTGGAAAGCATTTCCCATTTCGCGTGCCCCGTTGGCAGGTCGAACGCGTACAAGACATTTTCGGTGATCGCGCCGCTTATGGTCGCAGTCTGAAGTAAGACATCGTTGCGAACAACCGGTGGTTCTTGAGCGCCCAGACTTGGCGCGCCGTTGCTCGCCCAAAGCAGCTTGCCGGTTGCAACGCTCGACGCACTATAGATGCTTCCGTCCTGGGTGAACGCAACACCGTCGATAGCTCCGGTCGTCCCCGTCCCCGGCAAAACGAAAAGTGGGCGCCCCGTCTTCCGATCGAGCTCCGTCAGTACGCTCTTGGGAGACTTGTGCGCACGCAAGTAGGCCGTAAGGTCGCGCGTGTACGCTCGCATCTCGCTCTCGGGCGGTGCGACCGACACGATAACGCCAGCCTGGTTTGCGCCGGCGACAATCCCCGACCGGCGGCGCCATAGCACCGCGCCGGTGCTCAAGTCAACCGCAACGACCGGATGGCTTTCAGCGGAAAAACCCTCCGGCGAATTGATGATGTTGAAGTACAGTATTCCGCCGGCGCTCGCCATTCCGAGATTCCCATAGTTTCCCGAAAACAACGCGAGCGGAAGTGTTCTTTTCGCCGCCGGTTGGGCGACATAAGCTGGTAAGGGTAGCGCAGCACCTTGGATGATTTGGATCGGCGGCGCCGGCTCACCCGAAGGCACCGGCGTCGGAGGTAAGGATCGCATCGGGAACGGGGTTGGCTGCCGCGCGTTCGGATCGTATAGAACGTTTACCGTCAAATCGCTTGGAATGGGTTGACAATTCACAATTTTTCCGGAGTATGTGCTCATGTGGACAGAGCTCATTGCATGCAAGTCGACAAATGGGTTACCGGAGCTTTTTACAACCTTCGTCGACATCACAACGCCGTAACCGGAAATGTGCACCAGTACCTGCGTTTCCGTTTTCTGACGGGGTAGCTTGAGTTGCGGAATGTGCGGCACCGGTATGACGCGCAACGCCTGAAGGGTCGCATCCTTGTTAGGGACGGCACAGCCACCCGCGCCGATGAGCGCTTTCCCCGCCGGAACAAATGCGGCGAGGAGTAACGCACATAGACCGGCTTTCGCGATCATATGCATACAGTTTTCTAGTCAACATGCGGGAACCTGGAGCTGTGACCGTTGGTCTCACTTAGTGCGCCGCAGCGAAGTACGAATCACGCACCGTTGGATTGGCCCTCTCCGCGCGTGGGCTTACCTTCCGATTTCGGTAGGGCGACGTAGAGCGCTCTCGGTGCCCTTAAGAATCCTATTCGTTCTTGCGTTCCGAGAACTAATACGTCATGTAAATCAGGCGCAGCTGCGCTGTCACAACGACCATCCCCGGATCCGGTGGTTCTTCGTTGCGATAGACAAGCTGCGGCGGCCCGTGTGGACCCTCGAAGTCGCACTGGCCCTGTGTCACGTTTACAGTCACCTCGCGCACGATTAGAAGCTTCCGGAGGTGCAGGTGTAATTCCGCGGCTTGTTCCGATGCGAACTTTTGCGCATTTGCAAACGCCGATGAACGGGCCGCCGCTAAGATGTGATCGCAGTTCTTCGCGGCCGGAATCGCGTCGCTGAAGACATGATAAGTCGGATAGCCCGACGCTTTCTGGATGATTTCGCCAAGCCGGCGCAGCTGCGCGCCGGTCTGATGATGGACCGTGAAGGCGATGTCGATCCATCCGGGTCGCGCACTTTGCCAAGGTGGCTGAAAAGCGTCTTCACGCGTGGTAATACGAATGGCCGGACGACCAACGCCTTGCGCGGCGAGACCGTCGAGGAGTGGCTTTGCATCATCTTCCGTAATCGGTCGTGGCGACGTGGTGCTTGGGATGTCACGTGCGCCGAACGCAACGTGAAAATACGTCAGGTCGGCTGCTGCAGTTGCTTTGGCCGTTCCGTTCGCTTCGAAAACACGGATGCGCGGGAGCGTCACATCTGAAGAGTCGGTGTACTGCGAACGCGCCAATGGCGTCGGGACGACGTCGATCACGTGAGTAGAAATCGGGATCTTAACCCGTGGAGTTCTCAAGAACGGCGATTGGGCGTGCGCACTGATGGCGCAGGCAGTAAGTGCCAGCATCGCGGGAAGCGCGCCGTTAGCGTATCTCATACATCACCGTGACCCGGGGCAAAAGAGATCCGACCTGATCGGGCGCATCGTCCGACGTGCTCGCGTTCAAAGCGAGAGCGTACCCCATGGATCGAACGTCTTTCGGCACCGGACCGCAGCGTATTGATCCGATGGCTAACTCAGTGATTACCGCGACCGGCACGGACAAACTCTTCTGCGTAGCCGCTGCGGCTGAACGCGCGTTTGCCCTCGCTTGGAGAGCAGCCTGTTGTAAAGCGAATTTCTCTACCTGCTTGCACGAGTTCAGGAATGCAAACGTGTGGGTGGCGGTCAGGCCGGCCTGTGCATGCTCGGAAGCTGCGCGCAAAGCTGCTAGGCGCTCCGAAATCTGGGCGCGCGTCATAGACCTGAAACGAACCTGTGTGATTTGCGCCGACGATTGTGGATCCACGCGCTCGAAAACGTCGCTATCCGGAATGCCGCTCGCTTGAAGGATATGGGAAATGCTCGGATCCCGCCCAACGGACACGAGCGTGACGAGCCAGGCGTCGGCGCGTTCAAGCATCACCGCAGGGTGTGCTTGTGTAAGGATGATGGGCGTACGCTGCGCCGGATCGATCGAAACGACGTTGTTACCGTCGTAATCGCCGCTGCCGTAAAAATCGACCACTTGCGCCATCGGCTTTGGCACTGCTTCGCGCGGAAGTGCTGACGGAGCGGCGTGGTACGCGGAGATCGAAAGCGACGCAACTTGCGCCGAAGCAAGACTCGATGGCATGGGAATGTAGTATGTGTTAATTGGAAGCGTCGGGAATGCGCACGTGGCGGCTCGTATGTCGGTCGCCCAACGCACGCCAGCGTTGGGATCAACTGATCGATATACTCGCTGCAACGATCCGTCGGATGGTTGCAATCCCAAGGTTAAAGCGACGACGCGCGATTGCTCCTTCGCATTTTCGTCTGCAGTTCGTCGAGACTCTGCCACCAATTTGTCGCAACTTGCCGATATCTGCCACGTTCCGGCGTAGACGTCCCCGCTGCGCCGGCTGCTCATCGCGGCGTAGACCTGTTCGACTTGGTTGGGGGTAGTGTTCTCGAGCGAGACCGAGACCAGCCCGACAACGGCCTGCGGCGATCCACCGAGATCCCACGGACGGTACCTCTGCGCAGAGATGCGACGGGGGTCGATGCCGCCGTCCTCAAGTTGTGCGACGGCGTCTTCGATCTGCTCGTCTGTCACGTTTTTTCGGTGACTTCCAAGCTCGCCCGGCGGCTGCATGAAGCCGCTCGCGATGGGGTCGCCTTCGATCGCATAACGAATCAGGACGCGATCCGATCGCGAGGAACCCTCGCCATCGGCCAGCGCGACGACAAGCGCTCCATGCGAAGGGGCCTGGAATATGATCGTTGGTGGTTTAGGCGGCTCGACGAATTGCAAGGCGGACGCTCCCGCCGCGCTGGTAAGCAGCAGTGCGAACGCCAATGCCGCGCGTTTCATGCCGTTATAGCGTTCATCAGTGGATTGTCGTGACCAACCTCAGAATGACAGCACGGGTATTAGTGTGGCGGCTTGGCAGGAGGTGACGAAAGACCAGGACTAGGCGATGCAGGAAGCGGTTTGGCGTGTTGTTGGCCGCGAATCTGGTACTGAATGGAAAAAGATCGCGGCTGTAAGGGCGTTGTTGCAAGCGCAAAGCTGCCGCCGCCCTGCGTGGGCAACGGGTCGATACCCTGATAGGTGGTAAACAGGCCCGTGTGCGCTCCGAAAATATTGCCTGCAAAGAATACCAAATTTCCTCGCGTGGCCTGAAAGACCAAGCTTGCATTGTAGATCGTGTACGCCGGCTGATTGGCCGGATTATTCGCTGAAGTGTACTGGGCATTGAGGTACCAGCCAACCCGTGAATGCTGCGCAGCGCTTTGGACGATCAGCCCTGCCCTAGCCACGGGGACGCGTGGAACCTGAACCCCGAGCCCGTAGTAGCTGCCCGGAAGTAACAACCGCGGATCGAGCGTCGAGTAGTATGAGTTTGTGATCGCATACGATGGTAGAAGCAGAGCGATCTTACCGAGCGAGATCCTTCCGGATATCGTGAACCCTTGGGTTATTCGCGTCTCACCTGAAACCAATTGCGTCACGTAGACATGCGTGGGATCAAAAGGCGTCGAGCCGCAAACGGTGGGTTGCGCCCAAGTGTTCTGCAGATCAGCCAGATACTGCGCTAAAGAATCGTTTGGGAAAATGTCCGGTGGTTCGCCGGCGATCGGAACGGCGCCCTGAATCGCCTGTCCGCCCAAATCCGTGCGGAAAGCTTGAAGCGTAAACGAATCTTTCTTGATGACATGATTCCAGCCCAAGTTATAGTTCAACGACGTCTGGTGCGTGGGCCGGTCGTTGGGTCCGAGGACAAAGACCGATCCGTTGAAGCAATCGTATTGCGCGGTGAGTGGATCACCGATGGCGCGTGCAATGCTGGGGCCGGGATTGGAGCTACCGACGCCAATTCCAAGGTTGAAGCTATCCGCTGATTGCGGTCGCCAGTTCGCCGAGCTGGACGCCTCGATGGTGCTCCCCGTGCCCGTTCCGCTAGAATGCGAGAGCGAGTATTGCATCGTGAGCTTGTCGCTGGCTTTCACCGCATCACTCAACTCGGCCGAAAAAGTGCGATAAGCCACGGCATTCTGGACGCTCTGGGTGGCGTTGTACGTGGAAGTATAGGCGGCGCTATCGGCACTCCCGGAGATGCTCGCCGATATTGTATGGCGCCGGACCAGCTTGTTCAAGGAACTGGACAGGTTGAGCGAGCTGTTTGCGCCGCTTGAAACCAATGGGACAAGCATGCCGTTTACCGCGCGGTTTGGCTCGGCTTGCTGGTTGCGGTTCACTGAATAGTTGGCGTTCAGATTGTAGATCCAATGCCCCAGAAGCGATCCGAAATTGAAGCTTTGGCTGGTCGTCGACGTAGCCGACGTACTGTCTGGGCCACTGCTGCATGGCAGCAGCGCCGTGGCGCTCGCGCAAATGTACGTCGAGCTGGATAGACCCTGCGTTATGGTATAGCGGATGGTGGAAACGGACGAAATCGGTGTGGAAATAGTAAAAAGATTGCTGTTGCGAACATAGCCGCCGGTGTGCTGGTATGCATTGCCGGTTTGGTCCTCATAAAAGAGCCCCTCCAACGGCGAATCACCACCGGAGGCGCTGTGCTGCAGCGCGAGCATCATTTTGCCGATGCCGCCAGAGACGTTCCAAGAGCCGGTCGTAAGCCCGTAATTCCCCAGGCTTCCCAAAAAACTGTAGCTCCAGAGTCTCGACGGCTGCAACGTGAAGAAATTGACTGTCCCCGCCGGCCCGAGCGCGCTTGGTGCAAAGCTTATCGATGCTCCCGTAAATAGGTCTTGCAGTACGCCGGCCGTCTGCGCGGCGTTGCCGGTCACCTGGACGCCGTTGATTTGGTAGCCCGTTTGGCTGGGATCTGCGCCCCGCAAGGCGATGCTGAATGAGGAATTCGGGCCATAGAGTTCGTTGGAGACACTTACGCCAGCGAGCTTATCGAGCGCATCGGCCAAATTTTGCGACACCATTCGCTGCGCGCTTTCGCTGGTGACGTCGACCACAAAAACGTCCGATCTATGTGCAACGACTGACGCGATGGTTTTGAGCGCGGAAGCATTGCGCGCTAATTTCACAATGATTGCGATTTTTTGCCCGGGACTCAAGTCGAGATCGGCCGTTCGTGTGGGGGCGTAGCCGTCCGCCTCCACGCGCACGCGGTAATAGGCTGGAGCCAAACCGGCAAAAACGGCCAGCCCGCTAGCATCGCTCAGCGACGCCGTTGGAGACTCGCTGCCAAGCAAGTAAACGTCTGCGTTGTCAACGGGCTTACCTGTAGCCGCATCGGTAATGGTGACGATGAGCGTGCCCGTTTGGTTTTGACTATCCGTTTGCGCCGCCGCTTTCACGTTGAGAAAGAAGACCGCGACCAACGGCAAGAGCAAGGAAACAAGCGCCACCCGAGGCCGCATCCGTAATCCTTCGAGGTTACGCACGGCCATCCTCGACCGAAAAACTGCCACGTAATAAAGGACGTGGTTCTCAGCATTCATCGGTTCTGTGGAGGTTTGTTTCCAATGCGCTCCATCTCGTTGCGCAGTTTCTGTCAACACATTAGGGCCCTTGGGCGTCTCTTAAGGTAACCGCTTTGCGTTCCGCAGCATGGCCGACCGGATTGTTTGTATCTGGCTGTTAGTGAGGCAATTCGTTTGTACGTGAACCCGTTCCTCAGCGACTTGCCAATCCTGATTTATTCCCTGTTTAACTTTCAGACTGGAAAGCCACATTCGCAGCTTGGGGTTTATTGCGTCCGAACTGTGCGGAATGATAGCGAATCGCAATATTCCTGTGTGAGCACAATCGTAGCCGAGTATCATCAACTCCGATGCCATGCTGCCGGCCATGCGCAGCCTGGTTCCTTTGGGAAGTGCGCTCGGCCAGATGACGCGATACGGCGCGTTGCGGGCAAGTTGGTCTAACGTTTTCTGCGTTGGATGCAAGTTTATCGCCACTCGCGGCCCATAAACTTGCCACGTGCCAAAGCGATGACCAACGTTGAGATGCGTGAAATAGCTAGCTGCCGCTGCTAAGGCCGACAATACGATAATCAAAGCGCTTCCGGTGATCAGGGTTCTCCGTCTGACAACTGAGCGGTTCGCCAGGCGACCGACCTGCGCTTGAATGGCTGCAAAGTCGAATGCCGGCACGGGCAAGGCGTCCACCGCTGATTCGAGGTTGCTCAGGATTTCCGGTTTCATGAAGATGCCTCCGCGATCGCGCCAGAAGGCTCGGGTCGAAGCAGCTTTTGTAATCGCTTGCGCGCAAGCGCGATCCGAAAACGTACCGTCGCGCTTGGAACTCCCAGCGCGGCGCCGATTTCAGCGCTGTTTAGGTGAGCGTAATAGTGAAGAACGACGGCAACGCGCAAATCGACTGACAAGTGCCCTAAGGCCCGTAAGATGTCCAGTCGTGCATCAACATCAGTTTCGGGCTCGGCCACAGATTGGCTGACATATGCAGCATGGCGCTTTGCGACGCGTACAGCTTCCCGGGTCGCGATTCGATACACCCATGCGCGAAAGGCATCCACAGAGCGCAGGCGTGGAATATCGCGATAAATTATCGCAGAAGCCTCCTGCGCTGCATCTTGCGCGAGGGCGTCGTCCCCGATAATTGAGCGTGCGATGCGGAAGGCGTGTGGCCAGACCACGCGCAGAAGCTCTTCTACCGCTGGCGCTTGCGCATCGCGTGCCGCTTCGATGATCTCTGGCGGTACGAGCAACCTCATAGCCCCTCGCTTCGTCTGTTTGGCAAAGAGAGGAGCCTAACCCGGTAAAGTGTTGGGATCTTGCGGAAACACGATTCTTAGCCGCTTCGACCGCCGCGGCGAAGGGTCCCCAAGGGCTCCTTTGGGAAGGGGAACGGCATGAAGCTTGCGTTGCTGATGCTCGTCACTTTGGGTGTTAACCCCTACTGGGTCTTCGAACGAGCGGAGCGGGCTTGGCAATCCCAACACTACCCATCCTCTGTGAATTATGTTGTTCATGTCGAGACGCTTAGGCGACAAAAACCTGAGCAGCGACACTACCTCTCGCGTTGGTTGGCGATATCCAATAACGTTGCCGTCGATCCAATCAGCGTCGAGGAGCGCGCGCACCCTTATCGGCCGCCGCCGGGCTTCGATGTCTCGATCCTCGTGCACATCGGACATATCGGCGGCCCGAATGAAGGTACCGGAACGAACGGCGATTTGGTCGGCGTGCCGGTCTTGGCTCCGAATTATTCGTTTGGCATCGCCGAGTACGTTCCACCGGAAGCGCTCACGCCAGCGGAACTCGTGGCCGAAATCCGAGCCGAATACCACGATCCGGCGCCGGATAAGATCGCGCAATTGGAGCAGCAGTATCCGAAAACCATCGCACACGTTTTCTCCTCTTCATCCGCGTATAAGATCACGCTCATTGGAATCGAGCAGGTCGGTGATCATCCCGACTATCACTTATCTCTCATTCCAACTCGCGATCCGCGCAAATATCGATTGCGCGACGTATGGGTCGATCGGAAGACTTTCGCAACCGACCGATTGCGCACAGACGGAAACTTTATGGACGCCGGAACCTCCAGCGTACCGTGGACAGTCACGTTCCAACATGTCGATGGTGCGCTTTATATCGCGCACGAAATCAGCGAGCGTCCAATTCGTCATTGGTTCGATTGGATCGACATTTCATTTGAAGGTATCCCCGCCGGCAAAGGCGCGTTCAATGCGGGGACAAGTAACTCGTTGATTCGCGAGCCTTGATCTGTCAGATCCATGAGGGAAGCCACATGCGCTACATCCGTTAGACCGTCCTGATCGTTTCGCTCAGTCCCCAGGGCGAGTGTTAGTAGATGTCAACGCCAGGAACATTGGGAAGGGGCGAACATTTTGGCCTATTGTCCCCTCCTTACTATATAGTGCCACGCCATAGGGGGAACGCCAGTAGGACGCTGGGCACCGATCTTCCCTTCCTCGCCTGGGGCTCAGGATAGCGGCTTTCCATTCACCGCGAAGAAGCCGCTAACCTCAGCAGCTGCCTCACGCTAGAATACAAACCAGGCATACTTGCGCCGAACGGCGCGCTAGTCAGCGGCTCAGGCACAATTCGTTCGGAGCCAGCTCGAAGATCGTGCGACGCAACGTCGTCGTAAATGGAAAGCCCGCCAAACGCTAAGCTTGGCGGGCTTTTACATGGCTCCGGATGTTGGACTCGAACCAACGACCCGCTGATTAACAGTCAGCTGCTCTACCAACTGAGCTAATCCGGACTGCGCTCGGCCTGTTCTCCGCTAACGAAAGCGGCACCCGTTTCCGGGCGCCGCTCTGCACTCACGGGTGTTCGTTAACTCGTTAGGGCCCCGCTTGGCGGCGGACCAGCAAGGGACGCGTGAGCGTCAGCTGGATATTCGCCCCGGGCGAGAGCGTCAGGTTGGATTTCTTGTTTTGGCCGATCAGGAATCCGCCGGCAGCGCCGATCAGACCGCCGATTCCGGTCGCGGCGTGAAAGATCGTCTTGCCGATGATGTTGCCGGCAATTAATCCGCCGATCGTCGTTAGCACGGTGTGGCCGCCGCTCTTCTGCTGCTGCGTCGTGCCCGCGCCCGTCACTTCAGCATTGATCGGATAGCTCGAACCGTTTGCCAGCGTGATCGTCGAGAAGCTCAGAAGCAACTCGGGATTGCGCCCTTGGCCGGCCGGAGTCACTTTGACGACTTCGCCGCTCGCGACGGCATTGGCCAAATCGGTGTCGCCTTCGGGATACGGCGGAACGACGCGCGCCGCGAAGCGCTCGCCGACATAGGCCGTGCCCGTGTCGAGCGTGCTCTGCATCGAAAGATTTACGTTGTCGCCCTTGGCAAGCGTGACGGTCGTTTGCGCGAACGCGAACGACGGCGCAGCGAAGGCCACGAGCATCGCGACGGCCGCGATTTTGCTGGAGCAGTTCATGCGGTCTCCTTTGGCTGGCAGCGTTTTAAGAAGTAACGTCACAGCACCGCAGGGAGTTCAATGCTTGGCGAAATCGGGGACTTTGAGCGCGTCGGCGCTCAGGCCTGACGCCGCGCGGAGCGCCTCGACCTTGTCGAGCTTTTCCCACGGCAGATCCAAATCGGGGCGTCCGAAATGTCCGTAAGCAGCCGTCTGCCTGTATATGGGACGGCGTAAGTCGAGGCGGTCGATAATGGCTGCCGGACGCAAGTCGAAGGTCTTTGCGACGATCTCCGCGATCCGGTCTTCGGGAATCTTTGCGGTGCCGAACGTCTCGACCGAAACGTTCATCGGACGCGCGACGCCGATCGCATAAGCGACCTGCACCTCGCAGCGATCCGCCAGCCCGGCCGCGACCACATTTTTTGCAACGTGGCGCGCCGCATATGCACCGGAACGGTCGACCTTCGTGGGATCTTTTCCTGAAAATGCGCCGCCCCCGTGCCGCGCCATCCCGCCGTACGTATCGGCAATGATCTTGCGCCCGGTCAAACCAGCGTCGCCTTTCGGACCGCCGATGACGAATCGGCCGGTCGGATTGACGTAGATGCGCGTGTTCTTGTCGCGCAGCGAAGCCGGAATGACGTGGTTGATCACCTTCTCGGTGATCTCGCTGCGGATCGTTTCGAGCGCGATATCCGGATCGTGCTGCGTCGAAACGACGACCGCCTCGATGCGCACCGGTTTGTCTCCGTCATACTCGACGGTCACTTGTGATTTGCCATCGGGGCGAAGATAAGGAATATCGCCGTTCTTGCGCAGCGCCGTGAGATGCCGGACCAAATTATGGGCCAGCACGATCGGCAGCGGCATCAATTCCTCGGTGTCGCGGCACGCGTACCCAAACATCATACCTTGATCGCCGGCACCCAGGCGTTCGTAGCGGTCGTCGGGATGCTCGCCGGCCTTGGCCTCGAGCGAGTTGTCGACACCAAGCGCGATATCGGCCGACTGCTCGTCGATCGAAACGCTGACGCCGCAGGTCTCCGCGTCGAAACCCACGGCCGATTTGGTATAGCCGATGTCTTGTATCACCTGGCGGACGATGCGCGGAATATCGATGTAGGTGTTGGTCGTGATCTCGCCGGCGATGTGGATCTGTCCGGTGATGGCAAATGTCTCGCAGGCGACGCGCCCTTGCGGATCCTCTTTGAGGATCGCATCGAGCACCGCATCCGAAATTTGATCCGCGACCTTGTCGGGATGACCCTCGGTCACCGACTCGCTGGTGAAAAGACGCCGGAATGCCATCTTAGGTACCCTCGCTCCACGAAGCAATGTACTTCGCCTGTTTCGGCGTGAGTGTGTCGATCTGAATATCCATCGATGCGAGTTTGAGCGTGGCGACTTCTTCGTCGATATGCTCGGGAACGTCGTAGACTTTTTTCTCGAGCTGTTTGTGGTTCTGCGCCAAATACGCCGCCGCCATCGCCTGGTTTGCGAACGACATATCCATCACTGCGGCCGGATGACCTTCGCCCGCGGCCAGATTGATCAGCCGTCCGTTAGCCAAGATGCAGACACGGCGGCCGTCTTCCATCTCGTATTGCTCGACGAACGTGCGCGGCTCGGTCTTGCCTTTGCTCAAACGCTCGATGGCCTCCAGGTTCAACTCGTCGTTGAAATGCCCCGAGTTGCAGACGATCGCGCCGTCTTTCATCACTTTGAAATGCTGCTCGTCAATCACGTGATAGTTGCCGGTGACGGTAATGAAGATATCGCCTTCGCGAGCGGCACGTTCCATCGGCATCACGCGATATCCATCCATGACGGCTTCGAGCGCCTTGCGCGGATCGATCTCCGTGACCACGACGTGTGCGCCAAGTCCGGCAGCACGTGACGCGACACCCCGACCGCACCAGCCGTATCCGACGACCACGACCGTGCGTCCGGCCAGCAGCACGTTGGTCGCGCGGATCACTCCGTCGAGCGTGGATTGCCCCGTGCCGTAACGGTTGTCGAACATGTGCTTGGTGAGCGCGTTGTTGACCGCGATCACAGGATACGGAAGCACGCCGTCCTTCTGCATCGCACGAAGGCGGATGACGCCGGTCGTCGTCTCTTCGCATCCGCCGATCATCTCGGCCAGCTGCTCTTTGTGTTTCGTGAAAACGGTCGTCACCAGATCGCAACCGTCGTCCATCGACATGTGCGGCCGCGACGCGACCACCGATTCGATGTGACTGTAGTAGGTCTGGTTATCTTCGCCCTTGATCGCAAAGGTTGGAATGCCGAACTCGCAGAGCGCCGCGGCGACGTCGTCCTGCGTGGAGAGCGGATTGCTCGCGCAGAGCGCGATCTCCGCACCGCCGGCTTGCAGAGCGAGCATGAGGTTAGCGGTTTCCGTGGTCACGTGCAGGCACGCGCCGATCCGTACGCCGGTCAATGGTTTTTGAGCTGCGAACCGCTGCTGAATCTGGGCGAGCACGGGCATGTACGTAGCGGCCCATGCGATCCGTTTGCGTCCGGTTTCGGCTAGGGCGCGATCCTTCACGTCTCCGCGCACAGCGTGCTCCTGGAGTACTGGCAAAGCAAAATCCTCTCTGGTGGGGGTGACTCGCGTTATTCTGCCACATGAGTTGCCTGCCCCGCTACCTAAACTGTCGGCGTGGACGAATACTTGACCAGGCTCGCATCGGCCGAGGCCGTGCCGGGCGGAGGGAGCGCTGCGATGATTGTCGCAGCAGCCGGCTGCGCGCTCGTCGCCATGGTCGCACGCATCTCCGGCAATGCCGACCTCGCCGCCCGAGCCGACGCGCTTCGATCGCGCGCGCTCGAACAGAGCCGCCGCGACGAGCGCGCTTTCGAGCGCGTGATGGCAACGCGCGGGGAAGAACGCCAAGCCGCGCTGGCCGAAGCCGCCGAAGTTCCTCTGGAGGGGATGCGTATCGCCCTCGACGCGCTGCATCTCAGCGCGAACGCTCTCGCGCTTGGAAACGCCAACCTTGTCAGCGACGCGGGCTGCGCCGCCGAATTCGCTCACGCCGGCTTATTGGGATGCGCTTACAACGTCCGCATCAATCACCGCTTCATGCGCGATGAAGCGACGGTCACGTCGCAACGCGCGATCCTCGAACGCTACGAGCGCGAGGCAACGGGATTGACCGCGGCAATACGTAAGGGCGTGAACGCAGCGCTAACGCGGCAATAGATCGAGAAACGGGCGGATATCCTCTTCCGCCACTTCCATGCCGACGCCGTGCGTATTGTAGCGAATGTCGTGAAAATCAGAACCGCCCGTCATCACTAAACCGTATTGCTGAGCAATTCCGCGAAAGTGATGCCGCAAGTTGGCGTCGTGCGTCGGATAAAACACCTCCAAGCCGCGCAGGCCGCGCTGCGCCAATTCTCCGATGATCGACTCGTCGCGCAAACGTCCGGGGTGCGCGAGCACCGGAATGCCGCCCGCCGCGAGAATCGCATCGACCGCTTGATGCGGCGTGATGTGAGTCGAGGGCACATAACCCGCCGTGCCGCCGCGCAAAAATCCGCGAAACGCTGACTCGATGTCGGAGACAATGCCTTTGCGAATGAGCGCCTTGCCCACGTGCGGGCGCCCTAACGTCGCGTTGGGTGCGGCCTCCGCTTCCACGTCGGCGAAGCTGATGTCGTGACCGGCTTCACGCAGCTGCGTGACGATCTGTCCCACGCGCACCCGGCGCGCTTCCCGGTTCGCTTCGATGACGGCACTCAGCGGTGACGGACCGGTCTGCAATCCATATCCCAGGATGTGCACTTCACCGCCGGCATACGCGGCGTTGATTTCGATGCCGGTCACCACGCGATGACCGGGCAAGGGCTCGAGCCGGTCGAACGCGGCCAGCGTATCGTGATCGGTGATCGCGAAAATCTGCACGCCCCGCGTGCGCATGAAGTCACGAAGCTCGGAGGGTGAGAGGGTGCCGTCGCTCTGGCAGGTGTGCGAGTGAAAGTCGACTAGCGCTGCGCTTCCCCTTCCAAGCGGCGCTCTATCCGTAGCGAGATGCCCGTTCGCTCGTTGCCGTCTATCTGCACGTCTATAAAGGAAGGCACGCAACTCAAATCCATCTGGCCGGCCAAGTAGCTGCGCGCGATCGCAATCGCCTTGACCGCCTGATTAATGGCGCCGGCCCCTACGGCTTGCAGCTCGACGCTAGGCCGTTCGCGCAGAACCGCGGCCAGGGCGCCGGCCACCGAGTTGGGGTTGCTCTTGGCTGAAACTTTAAGGACGCTGCTCGTGATGACGGGTTTTGCGGGATCCTCTATCATGCTATGCCTCGCTGAAATATGCGTTTGATCTCCGTCGCGCGCCCGGAGCCCGTATCGATGGTTACGACCGCTGCGCAAAACTGCTTCGTGCCGGTCTTCTCCACGGAAAACCTATCCGAAAATCCAGTGATGAAGCGATCCAGGACGGCTTCCGACTCCATTCCGATGATGCCTTCGGTCGGCCCGGTCATACCCACGTCGCTGATGTAGGCTGTCCCCCCCGGCAGTATCTGTTCGTCGGCGGTTTGGACGTGTGTGTGTGTTCCGTAAACGGCTGCGACCTTACCGTCGAGGTACCGGCCGAGCGCGACTTTCTCGCTGGTCGCTTCGGCATGCACGTCCACGACGATAATGCGCGCCTGCGCGCTCAGGTTCGCAAGCGCCGCATCCACGGCCCGAAACGGATCGTCCACCGGAGGCATGAACGTCCGGCCCATCACGTTTATGACCCCGATCGTCGAGCCGTTCACGGTGAACGTTCCGGTACCCCGGCCCGGGACGCCCGGCGGATAATTGACCGGCCGGATGACGCGGTCGCTGGAGTCCAGATACGACTTGAAGTCGCGCTTATCGAAAATGTGATTGCCGCTCGTGATGAAGTCGACGCCGGTCTCGAACATTTCTTCGGCAGTCGGCACCGTCAAGCCGAATCCGCCGGCGGCATTCTCTCCATTGACAATGCACGCATCGATCTTGTATTGATCGCGCGCCATCGGGAGGCAGCGTTTGAGCGTTTCGCGTCCCGGCGATCCGACGACGTCGCCCACCAGGAGTACATTCAGTGTCGTTATCGGCGCGCCGGAGCCTTTGCTTTCTTCCGCGATTTCAAGAAGTACACGAGTACGTGCTTTTCCTCACGGAAGCCGACAAGACTCTTTGACTGCGACGGATCCCGTAAAGCTTCGATCGCGCACTCGACCAGCTCGTCTTGCGCGACGGGATCTTCGTCGGGCTGTTCGTCCGGTACGGGATTGAGCACCAGCGCCGCCCCAAAGCGCTGCGCGAAGAGTCCCGTCAGCATCCCCAGTTCGTCTTTTGTGAACGTCGCGAGATCGCGGCTGACGTGCACGAAGCTGAGCGTCCGCTCGGATTCACATTCGACGCACAAATCGCCGCCGTCACCCGAGAGCGCCAGAAAGGCCTTAACGTGCGCTTCGATCTCGCCGCTCATGGCGCGCTGCGTCTGGCGGTCCATCCGCTGCCCGATCGCAAAAGTAAAACGCACCATACCCTCGCCGGGCATCGAGCGGATCGACGCAATCTCCGGATAGCGCACGAGCAGCGCGCACACCAAATTGACGGTTTCGCTATTCTCGACGGGCAACCGGGCGCTCATAATGATGCTTCCTTGTACCTATTTTTTGGGCTCTAACTCGCTGGGGGGTCCGGTCTCTTAGACATCTGCTCAAGAGCCCCCCTTGTGCTATTCACGCTCTCTCCAACCGATGACGAGGGGGTCCCGGTTGCCCCCGGGGGGAGGGCCGCCCCTTCGCGAAGCCCCCAGCCGTGAGCAAACGCCTGCCGCTCTGGTTCGCCGCGATCGTCCCCTCGATGGCTGCCGGCCACGTCGCGGGCTACGCTCTGGCGGGCACGACGGCAGGCGACGGGCATCACGGCTGGCTCACGCCGGCTCTGGAAGTCTCCGCCGCCGCGCTGATCGCGCTGGGCGCCCTTATTGTCGCGAGCACATTGCTTCGCGCGGGCCTCTTCCGGCGCTCGACCGTCGAAAGCTCGGTCTTAGCGCTGGCTCCGCGGCTAGCAGCCGCGCAGATCTTGCTCTTTGGCGCGGCGGAAACGTTCGAAGGTCGCGCCATCACGCCGGGCGGAATCGCGACGCAACTCGCATCGGCGCTGCTCGCCGCCTACGTGCTTTCGCTCTTCAGCAAGCTCGTCGAACGCTGCATCGCCTGCGCCGACGAAGCGGGAAGTTATCTCGAGCGTATCGTCGCGGCAACGGCGACGTTTGCACTCATCGACCCGGCGCCCCGCGCCGTTGCGCTTTTTGCCAGTGCAGGCAACAGCCGCTTTCAGCGTCCTCCTCCGTTCGCGTAGTCTCTGCATTTTTTGACTATGCTCAAACGGAGGGACCCGCGTGTTGCAACGCATTTTCGTTGCCGCGGTTCGCGCGATGTGCGCGACTGTGGCGATCACGGCAGCCGTCGCCGGACGCGCTGAAGCCGTTCCCGTCTTTGCCAACGGGCAAGGCGTTTCGTGTCAAACCTGTCACACCACGTTCCCGGGCATGACGCGCTACGGCATGATGGTGATGATGACCAATTTCCAAATTCTCGATCGGCACGCTCAGGATCAAGCGTTGCCGATTGCCGTCCGCATGTATGTTGATACGGTGCTTACTACGGGAGATCAAAAAGGATACACCCAGGTCGGTGATCTCTCGGTGCTGGGCGGCGGTTTTCTCGGAAAAGATTTCACGTGGTACGCCGAGCAGCACATCATCGATTCGGGCACAATCGGCCGCACCGAGCAGGTGTGGCTCTCGTGGAACGGTTTGTTCGGTGGCACCAACTCGCTGCAAGTCGGAAAATTCCACACGCCCTTCCCGTTCATGCCCGCGCACTCATGGACGCCTTCGGGCTATCTGCTCGCGTCGCAAACCACGGGCCAGAACGACTTCAACGCAGCCGACGCCCGGTGGGGGGTCGCGTTCTCCGGCATGAGCAACGAGTTCATGTATAACGCGTCGTATCTCACCGGAAGCGGCCCGACGAGTGAAGCGCTCAACTTCAACAAGAGTGTGCATCCGCGCGCTTACGATTTCAACATCTCCTATGGCGGCATGCAGATTCCGTGGGAGCTTGGATTGGTGGCGATGCGCGGCGACGCGCCGGTGCTCGATCCGGATTCCGGCGATTTTCTGTTCAGCGATCGGTGGTCGCGTCAAGGAGCGTATCTCTCATATCAAGACAGCCGCTGGCATTTCCAAACGATGTACTATCATGGAAACGACACACAGCCGGACGTCGACACTGCCGACACGACGTCAAATGGGTTCTTCTTTGAAGCGGAACGCGACTTCGCACGAGACCACGTCCTCGTCCGGTACGACGTCGCTTCCGGCGACTCGCTCGACCGGCAATACCTCGTCGATCTCTCGCACAACTTCCAACCGAATCTCGCGATGATCGGCGAAGTCCGGATGGTTCCGGCGCAAAAACCGCAGATACTGTTCCGGCTCGCGTACGCCGGACCATGGGATAACGGCCATCGGATTCTCTCGAACGGACACGATGTGCCGGCAATTTTTAGCGCGCAACCGCTGCTGCACCCCGCGCAGGCGGTTCCGGGTGCTGACGCTTCCGCCGCACCCGCAACGCCCGCGGCCGGCGACGCGAACAACGGCGCGCAGCTCGTGCAATCCAACGGCTGCGCAGGTTGTCACGGCGCGGGTCTGAAGGGCGGCCGGATCGGACCGGCTCTGTTCGGAATCGAGCACCATATGTCGAACGATCAGATCGCAGACTTCATCGTGCATCCGCGCGTGCCGATGCCGAACTTCGGGTTCAACGCCGCGGAAGTCTCCGACATCGTGGCTTATCTTACGGCGCTCGACGGCGGCATCAACAACACAGCCCCAACTGTTACGTTCTCGCCGGCGGCGCCGGTCGATTTCGCAACAATCAGCGTGACGTTCCCGGGAACGCCGCCCCCGTTTGTCCGCGTTCTTCCGGTCATGCGCATGGGAACGGGCACGCACCACACGGCAATGGTGCAGTTGCAGCCGCTGCCCTCCGATCCGCATACGTTCACCGGCCGCGTCGAATTTTCGATGGGCGGCCCGTGGATCGTACACATCCAATACGATGGGCAGGAGTTGGACGTCCCGCTCAACATCGGCACGTAATGCGACGGTCTTCCTTTTTGCGGGCGAGCGGCGGCGCGGTGGCCGTCGCCGCGCTGGCGCCGCTTTCGGAGCGCGCGCTGGCAAGCGATGTCGTGCAATACACGCTAACTGCCGGACCCCTTCGTTTCTCGCCCGTTCCGGGCCAGAATTTCGCCGGGCTCGGTTTTAACGGCGGCATTCCCGGACCGCTGCTGCGCGTCGTCCACGGGCAGCGGCTGCGCGCGAAATTCATCAACAACACCGGACAAGGCTCGACCATTCATTGGCACGGGATGATCTTGCCGAACAAGATGGACGGATCGGAGGGCGTTTCGCAGCCGGCCGTTCCGCCGGGCGGATCGTTTCTCTACGAATTTTCGCCCGAGCCGCCGGGCACACGCTGGTATCACGATCACATCAGCGATGGTTTGTTGCGCGGGCTCTTCGGCATGATCGTCGTCGAGGATCCACGCGATCAGCGGGCCGATGCGGAGTTCGCGCTCGTCTTTCATGACGTTCCAAAAATGGCAACGGTCCAACCCGCAATGATGGGCGTCGGCAGCGCTCCGATGACCGATCCAGCCGGGTCGCCCGAACTCATACAGATGAACGACGACAAGATGGGCGACGAGGTCGCGTTCAGCGCGCACTGCATCAACGGCGCTTCCTATCCGAACACCAAACGGTTAGCGGTCAAAGTCGGCCAGCACGTGCGGCTGCGCATTCTGAACGCCAATCCGACACAGACGCGCTACGTTAGGCTCGCCGGACATCGCTTGACCGTCACGCACAGCGACGGCAACCAACTTCCGCAGCCCGTGGAGGTAGACGCACTTCGCGTGGGCGTCGCCGAACGATACGACGCGTGGTTTGAAGTCAGCGAGCCCGGCGCATGGCTGCTGCAAGGCCTTTCGACCGATCCCCTCGCCTACGAGCAGGCGGCCGTCGTGCACACGCCCGGCATGGAAAACACTTCGCCGCTTAGCAATCCGCAATCGCTCGAAGGTACCGATTACTTCACGTATGTGAAAGCGGGCGGTACCGGCAGCGTGATGCCGGCGCAGGGCGCAAAGCACTACGATTTCGTTTTAGATGACGGGAAATACGGCAGCTCGCGCTGGACGATCAACGGCAAGACCTATCCGAATACGCAGCGGATCAACGTGCACCGTAACGACCTCGTCACGGTCCGTTTCACCAATAAGACCGACATGGACCATCCGATGCATTTGCATGGACACGTTTTTGAAGTTACGGAAGTCGACGGCCTTCCGCTCGCGCGACCGCTGCCGAAAGATACGTCGCTGGTGCGCGGGAACGGGGGAACGCTGAGCTGGCGTTTTCGCGCCGATTCACCTCCGGGCCGCTGGCTGTTGCACTGCCACAATGCGATTCATATGATGGACGGGATGATGACGCTGGTTCAATACGGATGATGCTCCTTCAGGCGCTCTTGCTCGCCGCGGGAATGTTCTGGCAGGTCGCGTGGAGCCTGGTCCTGGGTTTCTTTCTTTCGGCCGCAATTCAGACGCTTGTCTCGAAAGAGCGCATGACCGCGCAGCTTGGCCGGAACGGTCTGCGCGAGATCGCGCTCGCAACCGCTTACGGCGCGGCGAGCTCTTCCTGTTCGTACGCCGCGGCGGCGATGAGCAAGACGCTCTTCAAAAAAGGCGCCGCATTCATTCCTTCGCTCGCGTTTCTCTTCGCTTCGACGAATCTCGTGATCGAACTCGGCATCATCCTCTACCTGCTGATGGGGTGGCAGTTCACAGCGGCGGAGTGGGTGGGCGGCGTTCTCCTGATCGCGATCATGGCGCTGATCGTCAAAGCGACGTATCCCACGGCGCTGATCGCCGAAGCTCGGCGCCATCTCGACGAAGCGACGGGCGAAGACGAAACCGTCGCCGGCGAAACGTTCTGGGATAAACTACGCAACCCGCAAACTCCGGTGACGATCGCCCAAACATTCGTGATGGACGTCTCGATGCTTTGGAAAGATTTGGCAGCCGGTTTCTTGATCGCCGGCGTACTTGGTATTTTCATTCCGGCCGGTATCTGGGGCGCATTCTTCCTTCATGGTGCGCCGCCGGGAGTGCAGCTGGTTGCGAACGCGGTCGCCGGCCCGCTGGTCGCGATCGTCTCTTTCGTGTGCTCCATAGGCAACGTTCCTATGGCGGCGATCCTGTGGGGCAGCGGCATCAGCTTCGGCGGCGTTCTCAGCTTCTTGTATGCCGATCTCATCGTATTGCCGCTGCTCGACGTTTACCGGCGTTACTACGGTTTGAAAATGGCGGTCTACATCGGCGGCGTGTTCTTCGTCACGATGGTCGCCGCCGGCATCATCATGCAGTTCGTCTTCGGCGCCTTCGGGGCAATCCCGCACGCCAATCCGCATATTCGCGCAGACCTGTCGCTGTTCGCAATCAACTACACGTTTTGGCTGAATCTTGCGCTCGGCGCCCTTGCAATCGCGCTGTGGTATGTGAACGTCAAACATCCGATGACGCACAGCTGCCCGGCTCACGAGGGCCACGCCCACTAACGGCAAACGTAAACCGCATGCCCCTCCTCGAACGCGGCCGAATCGTGGTAACGGGCGGTGCCGGATTTATCGGCAGCGCGCTCGTCTGGGCGCTGAACCTGCGCAGCATCGACGACATCCTGATCGTCGACAGGCTCGATCAATCCGAAAAGTGGAAAAATCTCGTCCCGCTGCGCTACCGGGACTACGCAGACGCAAGCGATTTCGAATGCGCACTCCTTGCGCGGCCCGGCGATTTCAAAGACGTTACAACGCTGATGCATTTAGGCGCTTGCTCGTCAACCACCGAAACCGACACCGCGTTTTTGATGCGCAACAACTACGAGTACACCAAACACTTGGCGCAGTGGGCGATAGAACACAATGTCCGGTTCGTCTACGCTTCATCCGCGGCAACGTACGGCGGGCTGGAGCGCAACCTGCGCGACGATAGCGAGCTCGATACGCTCCGGCCGCTAAACATGTATGCGTATTCAAAGCACCGCTTCGACGTCTTCGCGCGCGACAACGGCTGGTCCGACAAAATCACCGGATTAAAATACTTCAACGTCTTCGGACCCAACGAGCAGCACAAAGGCGATATGCGCAGCTTGGTGGATAAAGCGTTTCGTCAAATCCAGGAGACCGGCGGCATTCAGTTGTTCAAAAGTTACCGCAGCGAGTATCGCGACGGCGAACAGCGGCGCGACTTTCTCTACGTCAAAGACGCCGCCGAGATGACGCTGCACTTGGCCGATCGCGAGGCCTTCGGTCTGTTCAACCTCGGCTCGGGGGAGGCGCACACATGGCTCGACCTCGTGCGGCCGATCTTCCGATCGCTCCGCGCTCCCGAGCGCATCGAATTCGTCGACATGCCGGACCAGTTGCGCGACAAGTACCAATACAACACGTGCGCCACGATTGACCGGCTCCGCGCCGCGGGCTACGATCGTCCCGTAACGGCGCTCGATCGCGCCGTCGACGACTACGTCTCCAATTACTTGCTGCCCGGCCGCGGACTCGACCCGGCGCAGGCCGAATCGTCCGCTGCACTTAATCGCAGCGCATGAGTTCTCGCGCAGATCGCCGTCGTCAACACCGTGGAGGTTCGGGTCCGCCGCCGCGGCGCGATCCCATGGTTCCGGTCTACATCGGCCTCGCCGTTATTATCGTGCTGATTTTTGTGGGCTTCGGCATCATGTCGGCCGTCCAGAATTCCAAGCGCAACGCGCAGCAGAGTTTCGTGACCGCTACCCCGACGCCGGGCCCCAACGCAAGCGCGAAGCCGATCCAGCTAAAAGACGGCGCAGCCGTCGGCAAACGAGCGTTTCCGACTCCCGATCCGGCGCACGGTTTTATCGGTGACACCATTATGGGCGGGCGCAGCCTGCCGGTCGACAACATTCCGTGCCAGAGCTCCGAGGCGGCCGTGCTGCACGTGCACACGCACCTCGCGATCTTCAATCATGGCGTTCAGGTACAGGTGCCGCCATATTTGGGAATGGCCTCGCTCTCGCCCACGCAAGGTTGCTTGTACTGGATTCACACGCACGATCCGAGCGGCATCATCCATATCGAAGCCGGCAGCATTGTTTCACCGAACGGCGGAAACTACACGCTCGGAAACTTCTTCGACCTCTGGGGACAGCCACTGAGCCGGAACCAGATTGGTCCATTCAAAGGCTCTGTCACCGCCTTCGTCAACGGGTCGCAATACAACGGCGATCTCGCATCAATTCCACTCCGCGCCCATCAGCAGATCGTCTTGGAGGTCGGCGAGCCGATCGCGCCTCCGCCGAATTACGCGTTCCCCTTCGGGGACTAAGGCTTATGTCTCGTCCGGGACATGGCTTCCCGCTGAAACCGCTCGCGAAATTACGTCCATGTAATTTCGCGGCTTCGGCACTTTTTCGAGATAACAAAGTTTTGAAGACGACATCCTGTCGTGCTCGAAAAAGTTGCAGATTTCAGCAGAAAGCCATATCCCTGACAATTTTATTCATTCTGTTTTTGTTCGTAGCCAGGAACGCGTCGGCCGCAACTCAAGCGCAAATTATCCCGGTACACGGAACCGTGCTGGCCGTTACCTCGAAAAATACCGCGATTGTGCGGAACGAAGCCGTAACCGGAATGCTGCCTTCGGCGACACGCGCGTACCGGATCGAGCCGCAGCTGATTCTGAGCGCCGGCGCCGGCATCGACGGGTTCGTCGACGAGCGGACGCGGCCGTGGCGCCTGTACGACGCCGCACTGGCCGGGCCGTTTGTGCCTGGCATCCCGCAAACCGGAAAAGTGATCGCGCTGGATATCGGCTCGAAGCTGCCGCACACGCAGCTGGTCGATCAGCGAGAGCGACTCGTAGACCTAGCGGCGTTTCACGGCGTATCGCTGACGAGCTTCATCTTCACGCGATGCAGAGACGAATGCCCGCTTATCGCCGCAAAGTTTGTGGAGATGAAGAAACAGCTCGATACGAGCCGCTTTCATCTCTATTTGATCACGATCGACCCGATGTACGATTCCCCTTTCGTCATCGCGCGCTACGCGCGCCAATTCCGAATGAATCCGGAGTCGATCTCCGTCCTGACGGGGCAGCCGCACGACATTGCCACGTTGCTCGACCAATTCGGCATCACGTCGCTGCAAAACGGCGATGCCACCTTCATTCACAGCGACAAGGTTTTCTTAGCTTCGCCCGAGGGACGGATCGCGCAGATCTTGCAGACGGCCGGTTTCACGCCGGGCTCCGTTGCCGCGCAGGCCCAGCACCTCGCGGGCATGGCGAGCAGTCCGTTCGGGCGCTTTCAATTGTGGCTGGTCGCGGGCGTCACCGCGCTCTGCGGCGGAAATCAGTTTGCCGGAATCGTTGCGCTCGAGACGGTCTTGTTTTTAATTATCGCCGGTATCTCGTTTGTAACGCTCGGATGGGTTGTGCGGAAGATCTGGGGGAATACCTGAAGGCGGTCACGGCGCGCACACTCAGCATTCCGCAGGCGAACGTCGCGGCGACCACGAGCAGCATCAGAGACAGATTGGCAACGAGGAGTTGCAAGAGCAGCGGAACGTCACCGGCGCGTTGCTCGAGCGCCAGATACGTATCGCGCAGCAGAGGTATCCCGCCGAGGACGATCGTCACGTCCGCGGCGCCGACCACCATGAAGAGAAAGCGCGCCCGGATGTTTTTCATTGCGCCAGCATCGTCACGGCATATGCAATTGCGACGGCCGTTTCGTCGGGCGTGCCCAGCACAAGCCGGAAACAGTGCACGCGCCGCAGCAGCGCGATGGCGCAGGTGACGCGGTCCATCAGATCGCCGCGCGCGTCGAACCAGCGCGTTATCGCCGGCAGAGCCGCCGCCGCGTCGATATGTTCGAGCGAAGCGGAACCACCCGAGCCCGCAATCACGAAGAGCGCACCCAGCGGACGCGGCTCGGCGACAGCCTCGGGTCCGAAACATGTTTTCAGCGAGAGCTCGGGCGGATCGAGCGCTGCATCGCGGTCGGCCAGCAGCAGCCGCGCGCCGGCAGCCCGCACCGAGGAGCGCCGCAAGAACGGATACACCGTCGTTCCGCGAATCAGCGCGCGCTCGTCGGAATAGACGCGCATGCCGCGGCGCACGCACGCGAGCATGGCGCTCGTCTTCGCCGAGCTGGAATTACCGGCGATCGCAATCGCTGCGCCTTGGAATTCCAAGGCGGCGGCATGTATCGATGCGATCTCGGAATCATAGCGGATCACGGCCGAAACGATCACGGCGTCGGCCAAAAAAACGATCGCGTCCGCCGGCAGCGGCCCCTGCGTCCAGCGCCACGATGGCGCGTGGTCGGACCAGAACGCGTAACCCGCGCGCGCGGTCGAGACGTAATAACGAAAATCGGGTTCGCGCTCGGTAGCGTGATCGGCGTAACGCAGACCGAAGAGATGAGCGACTTGCGCGATGTCGGTGCGCAACTCCATAACGACGCCGGCGATTTCACAGCGCGCGGAATAGACACATTGCCGCGCGAGTTCCGCGTGCGACGTGTCCCCGGACCGGGTGAGCTGTTCCGCTCGAATCACTCGCATATCGTCTCTCGCGTCATGGCATCTAAGAAGGTACCCAGCGTGAAGCGCGTGGCCCGGACAAGCGCCAGCCTGCCACCGCCTGCACAGGGCCTAAAGCAAGCGTACGGGTAAAACGAGGCACGATGGGAGTCCCGAGAAAACCGGTTGCGCCGCCGACCCCGGAACAGTCGGCCTTTCTCGAGCGGGCGATCGAGCAATACGGCAAGGCGACGTATAACTTCGCCTACCGGCTAACCCATAACGAGGCTGACGCCCGTGATTTGACCCAGGAGGCCTTTATCCGGGTCTACCGGGCCTGGCGGTCATTTCAGCCCGGGACTTCGTTTCTATCGTGGATCTACCGGATCGTCACGAATCTTCACCGGGACGAACTTCGCCGCCGAAAGGGACGTTATCAGGAAGAGATTCCCGAGGACAACGCCCCTCAGGAATTCGCAGGGGAACGCCCCCTGGCCGTGTCGCCGATCGAGGAGTATGTCGAGGGCCAACTGAGCGAACCGCTTGCGCGGTCGCTCGAGCAGCTCTCGGGAGACCAGCGCCAGGTGATCGTCCTTGCGGATATCGAGGAGTACAGCTATCAGGAAATCGCCGAAATCATGGGGTGCTCGATAGGGACGGTCCGTTCGAGACTCCACCGTGCCCGGGCGCTACTTCGCAGACTCGTACAGAGACAAATGGAGCAACAGAAATCATGACCGAGCATCTGAACAACCAAATATTAATCGACTACATGCATGCAGGGCTGGGTCCCGAAGAAGACGCGCGCGTTTACGCGCACCTCGAAGCCTGCTCCGGATGCCGCGCGGAATACGACGCCGAGCTGGCATTGACCGATTTAGTGCGATCTTTTGCCGCCTCGGATACGCGCGAGCTGCCGTCATCGGTCAAAGCCGAGATTTGGGAACGCATTCGCGCCGCTCGTCCGTCGCCGTGGGGCACGTGGGCGAACTGGCTGCGGCCGGCGGTCTCACTTCCGGTTGCGGCTGCTCTGGCTCTCGCGGCATATTTCGGAACGTCCTATCTCGGACCGCACGGCGCCGCACCGATCGATGCCGGTTACTATTTACAAGACCACGCCGCACTCCAGAGCACGGTACCGTTCAGCGACCGCGCGACGGCCAGCGCCGCCGATCTCGAATCGTCGAGGCTAAGAGCGCCGGGCGCGGTTGCACTAGCAGCATCTTACACGGCGGACGCCAATCCATAACCCGCGTGCGTTCGCGCTCGCGCTGACCGGCACGCTCCTGCTCGGATCGGCGCAGCGCAACGATCCTGCGCAGCTCTTGCGGCAGGCCGTCGAGGCGTACAGCAAGATCTCGTACATCGGACAGATTCAGAGCGTCGATTTCGGAACCAACCGCGCCGACGCCGTGCTTTTCCGCGTCGAACACCGCGCGCCCGACAAGACCCGCCGCTGGTATCTGGCCCCTGAATCGCTCTACGGCGATTCGATCATCGGCCGCGGCACGATGGAGTACGACGTCGACGTGCACCGCAACCGGATCGTCGTGGCACGCAACGACGCACTCGACGACCAGGTCGCCTTCGACGACAACTTCGGCTTGTTGCTGCGCAACTATAATGCCGTGATGGCCCCCGACACGAGCGTGGCCGGCCGCCGAGCGTATCAAGTGATTCTCGTAAACAAATACACGGGAGAGACGGTCATCCGGCTTTCGCTCGACTCAGAAACCAAGCTCGTGCTGGAACGGGACCGCTTCGGCGCCACCGGCTCGGTCACGAGCCAGATGCGGTTCGAACAAATACGGTTCACGTCTGCAATTCCGCAACAGACCTTTGAAGTGCCGACCGGTTTCACGCAGGTGCGCGGTCAAGACGAAGGCCTGCCATCAAACGATCTGAAGGGCTTGGTCAAAACGGCCGGCTTCCGCGCGCTCGGGCCCAAATACTTGCCCGAAGGGTTCCTACCGGTCGCCGGCGAGCTGCACGACGTCAAAGGCGTACGTACGCTGCATCTGCTCTACTCGGACGGACTGCGCACGGTGTCGCTTTTTGAGAACGCGCGCGGGGCCGCGGTCGACATGAGCCGCTACACGGTTCACGCGACGAAACTTCAATCGCGCGACGCCGAGTACGTGCGTGATGGTTCGACCACACTGCTCGCTTGGACCGACGGAAATTTGCATTTTGCGCTCGTCGGCGAACTCACGCTGGCCGAGCTGACACGCATCGGATCCTCAGTCTAACGCTTCGATCGTTTCGAGCAGTTCGCGCTGCGGTCCGGGAATCGCGGAACCTTCCGCGCCGCTCGGCTCGCGCGTCTGCGGCGCATCGTGCGCTTCGATGATCGCGTGCACCGAACGCGAAAGCGCATCCAGATCGTAGCCGCCCTCCAAGACGTAAGCGACGCGTCCGCCGCAATACTCGTTCGCTACGCGCTCGATGAGCGCACCGAGATGCGATGCGGCTTCAACCTCGACGCCGAGATCGCCGGCCGGATCGCCCCTGACGTAATCGAACCCTGCGCTGACAATGAGCAGGTCGGGCCGCACGCGCGCGGCAGTCGCGGGAAGTAACCGTTCCCAGAGCGCGGACGAACGCTTCGGTTCCAAAATCGTGCGGCGGGAGCGGCACATTGACGATCGCGTCGTGTTTCGGGAGTGTGTAGCTTTCGTCCGGGCCGCCTGTTCCCGGATACGCGGGATATGCATGCGCCGAAACGTATGAGACTCCGTCGCCGCTGACGGCTTGCGTTCCGTTGCCGTGGTGATAATCGAAATCGACGATCAGCGTGCGCACTCCGAATTGTGCCTGCGCCGCGCGCGCTGCGATAGCCGCGTTGTTGAAGACGCAAAACCCCATGCCGCGCCGCGCTTCGGCGTGGTGGCCGGGCGGCCGCACGACCGCAAAAGCGCTAGCTCCTTCGTGCATCGCCGTTTCCATCGCGACGACGGCGCCGCCGGCAGCTCTGCGCGCAACATCGAAAGAACGGACGTCGACGACTGTATCACCGGTGGAAAGATAACCCGCGAAATCCGCCATGCTCGCAGCTTCGGCGCGCACGAGATCGACGTACCCGGGCGCGTGGATGCGTTCGATCTCGATGGCGGTAGCATCGCGAGGCGTTATGACATTTTCGAATTTGCCGCTGCGGCGCAAGAAATCGGCGACCGCTTCAACGCGGCCCGGCGATTCCGGATGGGGAACGCCGCGTAAGTGGTCGCCGTAGAGTTCGTCGTAGACGATTCTCAAGCCATCTAGTGTTTCTTCGTGGCTGCCGGGGTGCAGACTTGAGCCGATGTCGCTGCTATCTTTTTATACTGCACGGTACTCTTTTTCATCATCTTCAGAAGCCGGGTATACGCTTTGCAGCCTTTTGCCGGCTGCTTCGTGTTGGTGTACGAAACGCCCATCATGTACAGATAGTCCGGATGCTGATCGATGTAGCCCCGCAGCTGCGTATCGAGAATCGTAAAGAGCTGTGCGGATTCTTTATAGTTTTTCATGCTGTAATCCGAGCCCGCGATGCATGCAAGCGTATCCGGGTTGCGCACCATCTGGAACGACTGCAAGCATGCCGCCCGCGCTAACGCGTACTGGTGGCTTGACACGTAGGCTTGCCCGAGCAGCGCGAACGTTTGGCCGCTCGGGGCGACCTCGGCGAGCTGTTTGAGATAACGCGCCGCGTCGGCCGGTTTGCCTTGCCCCATCTTCAGCTGCGCGAGATCGATCAGCGCGCTCGTGTCGTTCTTGTCGATGCGCACGGCTTGCAAGAACTGCTGCTCGGCGCGGCCCGGCTGGCGGTTTGCCATCCAATATTCGCCGTAGGCGGTGTGCAGGCTCGAAATGGCAGGGTACTGCCGGAAGCCCGCTTCGTAGACGCCTTGCGCTTGCGAGGGCTGTTTTGCCGTCGCATACATCAGCGCTTTCTGCACGACGATCGTCGCCTTCTCGTAATCGCTGGTCGAGGCGGCGATCGCGTCGTCGAAGCCCTGAGCCGATGCTGCGATGTTGTTTTGCTTGGCAAGCACGCCGGCGCGAAAGATCAGCGCACGAACGTTTTTTGGATCCAGCGAAATCGCGCGGTCGATCGCCGTGAGCGCGTTGGGCAGCGTATTTTGGGCCACCCACGTTTGCGCTTCTTGAATCAGCGGACTGATATCTTTCGGATCGAGAACATAGGCCTGCTCGAATTGCTTGCGCGCCTCGTCCCATTTCTGTTCCGCGGCTAGCACCGCGCCCAGCGTGACGTAGGCGCGCGGCTCGGTCTTATTAAACGTTACCGCGCGGTTGGCAATGCGCTCGGCATCGGCGGAGCGCGGCGGCTTCGACTGCAGATACAACTGCGCGAGCTGTCCGAGCACGGCGAGATTGGTCGGCTCGAGATTGGAAGCGGCTTCAAAGTCCGCCGTCGCGGGACCGAGATTGCCCAAAGCGAGTTGTCCCGAACCGTCGAGGAAATAGACCTGCGCGGTTTTCGTGCCCAGCTGCATGACGTGTTGCGTCAGTTGCACCGCGGCTTGCGCTGCTTGTGGAGAACCCAATCCAAGGAACTGACCGGCCAGTTCGATCATCGCGTCGCGATCGTTGGGATTCGCTTTCAGCCGGGCCTGGAGACGAGGGATCGCGATCTGAGGCGGCTCGGGTGAAGCCGTAGGCAACGGAGCCGGCGTGGGAGAGGGCGTAGCGGTCGCGCGAGCAGCAATCAACGTTGCGTGCGCCGGCGTACCGGAGAAAGCAAGCGCCGAACCGAGTGCGGCTGCGAACGAGGCGAGCAATAGGAAACGTTTCAAGTCTTCGTCCTTATCGAAATGCTACGGTGTTAACGGCCCAAGGGAGGCGAACGTCACGCATGCGCGGCCTTAGCCGCTTGGACCAGCTTCGTGAGCGCGGGAACGATTTGAAAAAGATCGCCGACCACCAGCAAATCCGCGGTTTCGCCAATCGGTACGGTGCCGTCCCGGTTGATCGCCACGATCGTCCCGGCGGTCTGCATTCCGACTTTATGCTGGATAGCGCCGGAAATGCCTACGGCGATGTAGAGTTGAGGGCTGACGATCTTGCCGGTCTGCCCAATCTGGAGGCTATAGGGCACCCACCCGGCATCGGCCGCCGCGCGTGAGGCGCCGACCGCGCCGCCTAACGCCTCCGCCAGCGGTTTCAGGAGGGTCTCGAATGGCTCGGACCCGCCGAGTCCGCGGCCGCCGCTGACAACTACCGCGGCCTCTTCGAGGCCGATTTCTGCGCTCGCCTCTTCAACATTGCTCTCGACGGCCATACCGTAGGTTTTGACGGCCGGCTTTTCGAGCGGCACCAGCTCCGCGCCGGTCACTTGCGGATGCGCGGCAAAGGCGTTAGGCCTAATGGTAATAACGCCGTAGTCTGCGGTTTTGAAGGCGCACGTCGTGATCGTTGAGCCTTGCAGTTTCGGCGCGATGCAATGCACGCGCCCGTCTTCGACGCGCAGCTCGGTGACGTCCGAGGCTAAGCCCGCATCCAATCGCGCTGCGATGCGGCCGGCGACGTCGCGCCCCAGCATGGTGTTCGGCACCAAGATCGCTGCAGGCCCGGTTGTTCTTGCGACGGCTTCCAAATAATCGACGACCGGATCGAGCAGAAACTTGTCGACGTCGGCGTCTTCGGTGTGAAAGATCTTGTCGAGCGGATGGTTTTGCAATTGCTTCGCGACCGCGTCCGATCCTGAACCCGCAACAAGCGCATACGCCTTTCCGCCGAGCGCATCTGCCAGCCGGCGTGCCTCAGCCGCGAGCTCGAACGTAACTTTGCGCGTTTGTCCGCCGTTGTGCTCGACGAAGACGATCACAGCGCGCATCAGACGAGTTTCCGTTCGCGCAGAAAATCGAAAATAGCTTGCGCGCCGGTGGCGCCGTCGGCGGCCTCGACGATCTTCGCTTTTTCGCGCGCCTTGGGCGCGGCGATCGCGACGACTTCCAATTTTGCGCCGTCGGTGCCGACCGGGCGATCGATGCCGCAATCGGCGGCGGAAAGCATCGAGATCGTCTTTTTCTTGGCGCCCATGATGCCTTTGAGCGATGCGTACCGCGGCTCGCCGACGGCCATCGTCACCGTGACCAGCGCCGGCAACGGACCGGACACGACTTGGTAGCCGCTATCGGTTTCGCGCTGCGCTTTCATGCGGCCGTTGCCGATCTCTTCGATCTTCCGCACGTTCGTGAGCCCAGGCACGCCTAAATATTCAGCCAGCGCGCCGGGCACGCCCCCGGTGTTGCCGTCGTCGGAGAGCGCGCCCGAAAGAATCAGATCGAACCCCGTTTTCTTGAGCGCTTGCGCCATGACGTACGACGTAACTGAAACGTCGCCGCCTTCCAGCGTGGGATCGCTCAGCATGACGGCGTCGTCGGCGCCCATCGCAAGCGCTTTGCGCAGCGACTCTTTCATGCTCTCGGTCGCCATCGTGAAAACGGTGACTGTGGTATCCGCGCCGAGCCTCTCTTTTAATTGAAGAGCAGCTTCGATTGCGTATTCGTCGAATGGGTTGAGCGCGGTTTCGCCCCCTCGCACCAAACGCTTTGTCGCCGGATCGATGCGGCGGGCGGCATTCGGATCCGGCACGAGCTTTACGGTTACGACGATCTTCACGCGAGGAAAAGACCTCCAAGAAAAACTGAGACCCCGGAAGGGGTTCTGAGAGAACCCGGGTTCATTGAGCTCCCTGGAGGTACGCCCCTGCCGTCGCGGAACGTAGGCTCGTAATGAATTTAGGAATCATTCTCATATTCGCAGCCCTTGCATCGCCTGCTCCGTTGCCGGCACCGAGCGCTGCGCCGGTGTCGGATCCGTGCGGCGGCGCGACGACGAATCTGCTGGCGGCGTTGAACCGGCCGACGATTGGTTTTAGCGCCTGCGCCGTGAAGCCGCACGAGAGCCTATGGGAACTCGGCTACGTCAACCTCATGCAAAATGACGGTTCGCACGCGGCAGCTTATCCGCAAGGGTTCATTCGTTATGGTGCGTCGCCGCGATTAGAGTGGGACGTCGTCGGTCCGAACGACCTGGCACAAAAATCTGGCGGCATCCTTCAGCGGGGCTTTGCCGATAGCGGCGTCGGTGCCAAGTATGAATTTTTCAGCGGGCCATCCGACACAGCGGCGCTCGACCTGCTCTACATTTTTCCGACCGGCTCCGCGCTCTTCACTGCCGGAGCGCCCGTTGCAACGATGAATTTCGACTACGGACACTCACTTTCACCCGCCGCCGGATTCGCAACGACGATCGGCGTGCAGTCCTCTTTCGCGCAAACACTCGACGGACACGCGTCGCGTTTTACATCGTTGCTGCCGTCGGTTGTATTCACGATCCAGAGCAATCCACGCACGCAATTTTATGCGGAAGGGTACGGCCAAACGCGGATCCGTCCAGATGGCGGAAGGCTCTTTGGCATCGACGGCGGCATTCAATACTTGGTGAGACCGAATGTCGAGATCGACGCCGAGCTCGGCCAAACCGTGACCGACCTCGCCCGAGGGCATTATTTCGGCTTCGGTATCGGTTTCCGGCCCTAACGTCTGCTCGTCAGCCAAGTTTAATGTACAGGAGTAATACATGAAGCGCTTTCTTCTTGCCGCAGCCCTCGCGCTATTTGCCGCGACGGCGGCCGCGCGCGCCACCGTTCCGCCGCCGCTTCCCACTCCCGCAAAATCCTTCGATGCCGGCTCGCTTCACGTCGACGTTTACGGAACTTCCGGAAGGCGCGCGCTGATTTTCATTCCCGGATTAACGTGCGGACCGTGGGAGTGGTCTGGCGAAATTGCGCAGTTCTCTCCGTCATATACCATTTACGCCCTCACACTGCCAGGTTTCGACGGGAAACCGGCCATTAAGCCTCCGCTCGTCCAAACCGTTTCGGCTGACTTTTGGTCGCTGCTGCAAACGCAGTCGATCGTCAAGCCCGTCGTCGTCGGACACAGCTTGGGCGGTTCGCTTGGAATTATGCTTGCCGAACAGCACTCGGACAGACTCGGGGGCGTGATATCCGTTGACGGGCTTCCGATCTTCCCGGGTATGGACAGAATGACGGCCGATCAACGGGCACAGGCCGGCACGCAGATGGCCGGGTCGATGGCGTCGATCGCAACGCCCGCGCAGTTCGCCGCAATGGAAAAAACCTATGTTCTGCCCAATCTGATGACATCTCCCGACGACATCGCAGTTGTTGCGCCGCTGGCCGGGCGCAGCGATCCCGCCGCGACTGCGGCCTGGATATCAGAAGATCTTGCGCTCGATCTGCGCCCGCAGCTTACTGCGGTGAGGGCGCCGCTCTTGGTGATCGCGCCCTACGACGCAGCGTTCGAAGGGAAGATGCTGCCTGATGCTGCCGCTAAGCGCAGCTACTACGAGATGCTGTTGGCAAACGACCCGGCCGCCAACGTGCAAATGATCGAACCCTCACGGCACTTCATCATGTATGACCAGCCGCAAAAGCTGCACGATGCCGTCGCCACGTTTGTAAGGCAGCACCCGCCGGGTTAGACGTGCTCGTCCGGCTCGGCATGGTGCGCGTCTTTTTGATCATCGGCGTTGGGATCTAAATCCGTATCGGCGTAGACCGCCTCGGCCGGCTCTCCTTCATCGGTTTCGCGTTCGGCTTTATCTTCGTCGTCGAGACGTTCGCGTTCCATAAAAGCTCCTTATTCTTCACGCACGCCGAGTTCGTCTAGGTGCCGGCGCATCTCTTCGGGATCGGCGTAGACCCGGAATGCTCCGGCCTGCTCCAGTTCCTGCTGCCCGTAACCTCCGCTGAGCACGCCTACGCCCAGAAAATTCGCGCGCCGGGCTGCCAACATATCCCAGACGCTGTCGCCGGCCACGATCACCTCGACGTCTTTGACGTGCAGCCTCTTGGCGGCGGTTAGAAAGAGATCAGGATCGGGCTTGGCGCGCTTCACATCCTCGCGCGTAACGATTTTCTCGCCGATGCGACCCAGCAGCTCAAGCATCGGTCCGGCATCGGCTTGCGTTCCGCTCGTCGCAATGATGTAAGGGATATTTAGATCGCGCAGCTCGGCTAAGAGATCACGGGCGCCGGGAAGCGGAGCTATCGACGAGATGCGCCGCTTAAACTCTTGTTCGTGCAACTCGCCCAAACGTTTGATGATGGGCTCCTCGAGCGGCATATCGAGCTCGCGCGCGAGCGCGCGAATCATCAAGCCTCCGCTCATCCCGATGCGCCGGTGGACTCGCCAAATGGAAAGATCGAAGCCGCATTCGCGCAGCGCGGCATGCCACGCCATCACGTGCTGATAGACGCTATCGACGAGCGTTCCGTCGAGATCGAAAATGAACGCCGGCAAGCGTTAGGGTTTCTTCGGTTCGTTCACGCCGAAGCGGTTTTCTTCCATGGCGCGATCGTCTTCTTGTGAATCTACACCGGGATCCATTTTCTCGTCTCGCTCGGCGTCGTCGCGGCGCGGTCCTCGGGGTTTGCTTTGATTTTCGGTGAGGTCGTCCTGAAAGATCTCACCGTCACGGTCTTTGGGAAGCTTTTCCATAAAGCGGTCTTACCCGCCGTTTAGACTCGCGGGGTGGCGCGGAACGAACCCGAGCCGCAGATCTCGACAATCTGGTCGTTGCTCAAGCGGCGGAAGCTGACGTTGCAGTATTTGAACGCCTCGCCTGCCTGGGCGGCTTCGTAGAGCCCTTGGGCCTCGGGATTGAGGCTCGGATGCTGGCGAACCGTCCGGTTTTTGAAATTCACGCGGTAAACGAGCTTCTCTCCGAAAAGGGAAACATCGCCGCGGGCATTTTCATAACCGCCATAAATGGGCTCCTGGACCTCCTCCGCGCCTGCTTGTTTGGCTTTCACGAGGAGGACATCGACGGGGGCGGCTTCCGGTTCGCAGATCATATCGCTTCACCTAACCCCAGCTGCGCGATAAAGGTTGCATTTCTGCTCCGAGAGTCGCTCATGCCTCGCTATTCCATCAGTTTTTTCGTGAAATATGTCCACTCCAACGCCGAGGTATGTGCGCGCTCTTTCAGATTGGCGCCCGATCCGTGGCCGCCTTCGGTGACTTCGTAGAACAGATAGGGAACCTGCATTGCCGAAAGCATGGCGGCGAACTTGCGGGCGTGTTGCGGTCCAACGCGATCGTCCTTGGTGGTGGTCCAAATGAAGGGCTCCGGATATGCGACTCCCGCTCGAAGATTGTTGTACGGGGAAATTTTCGCAAGGAACGCAGCTTCCGCCGGAACCGAGATGCTCCCGTACTCGCCGACCCACGATGCGCCGGCCTGAATTTTTTCATAGCGCAACATATCGAGAAGCGGGACCTGAATGTCGACCGCGTTCCACATTGAGGGATGCTGCGTGAATTCGACGCCCATAAGCAGGCCGCCGTTCGAGCCCCCTTCGATCCCCAAATAGCGCGGCGATGTAATTCTGCGCGCGACCAAATCCTGACCCACCGCGTAGAAATCTTCGTATATGCGTTGCCGGTTCGTTTTCAGGCCGGCCTCGTGCCACGCCGGTCCGAATTCGCCGCCGCCGCGTATATTGGCCAGCACGAATACGCCCCCGCGCTCAAGCCACAGTTTGCCCAGCGTACCTGAATAGAACGGCGTCTCCGATATCTGAAATCCCCCGTACGCATTCATTACGGTTGGGTTGCGGCCGTTCAGTTGCAGGTTTTTACGATGAACAATAAAGTACGGAATCTTCGTGCCGTCTTTCGACGTTGCTTCGTGCTGCTCGACGACATCCCGCGAGGCGTTGAACTGCGCAGGGAGCGCTTTCTCAACCGACGCTGTCCCGGTTGAAGCATTGACGGCCCACAGTGTGGTCGGCCTTAAAAAGCTCGTAACTTGCAGAAACGCATTGCCGTTATGCAAATCGCTATCCACCAGATTGACCGAAGCGTTGTCGGGAAGATTCAGACGGCGCGAACTCCACATTCCGTTGGCACGCGGAGTAAAGACGATGCCGCGGCCGCGAACATTTTGATAGAGCGCCACGAGGAGTTGCGAATGCGTCGCTTGCACTCCGTTGATCGATTCCCGAGGCCCGGGCGCGTACACGAGCTGCGGTTTTAGATGTGCCGGATCGGCCTTTGCGGCTGCTAGGTCAACGGCCAGCAACGCGCCTGGCGCGAAGGTGTGGCCATTCGCCGTCCAATTTTCGTTGGGCGAAAGAATGATTTTTCCGCCAACGAGTGTGCGTATGTCAGCCTTGAGCGGCACCGCTAGGCGCTGCAGCCCACTTGGTGTGAAAATGTAGTACTGCGACGTAAAGAACGTCACGCCGCGCCGGATCAGAGTCGCACGGTTTCCGGATCCGTCTTGCAAAGTGAAGGCGTCCGCGCTGACGTCGCTCTTTTCTCCGCGGAAGACCTCGGCCGCGCTGGAAAGCGGCTGCCCGCGCTTCACGCGCTTGATAATGTACGCATATCCCGACGAAGTCAGTTCGCCCGGATTCCACTCGCGCGAAACCAGCAACGTGTTCGCGTCCTCCCACGCGGCTTGCTGCTTGCCACGCGAAAGGGCGAATCCGCCCGGCACGAAGGACCGCGTGCGAAGGTCGAATTCCCGGATGGTGCGCGCGTCTTCGCCGCCGTCGGAAAGCGCCAACAAACAGCGCTGCTCCGCCGGCCAGTAACAATCCACACCCTCCCAGACCCAATTAGCCTTTTCGGATGCCGCCAGCGCGTCTAGGTCGAGCACCGCCGTCCAATGCGGCGTGGCGGAGGCATAGCTGGAAGGAGTCGTCCGGCGAAAGATGCCGCGCACGTGCCGATCATCTTGCCAGAAGTTATAGATCGCCCCGTGAATGATCGAAGGAACGGGAATGCGTCCTTTGGCCTGCGCTACTTTGAGCGCGTCAGCGTACAGGGCGGCGTAGTGCGGATCGCCTTGCAGGACAGGAAGCGTTTTCGCATTTTCCGTTTTCACCCATGCCATCGACTGCACGCCGTCTTTATCTTCAAGCCAGAGGAACGGATCCGCACCCCCGGGGGTAACCGGCGGCGCTTTTGCGACGGTCGCCTGCGCTGCGAGCCCGGAAGACTGTGCACCGGCCAGCAACGCCGCGTTCAGCCCAAAAGTTAGGGCAACGATTAAAGCAACAACGCCAAACGAACCTATCACGCGATTCATAATTTCTCCCTGTGCCTGCAAGAGTTCCGAAATACTGGGATGGCCGGGACTCGAACCCGGACGGCCTTTCGGCCAGCAAATTTTCGCACCACTATAACTTTCGTCACCGGTTCGCTATGCGACCCGTTTGTGGTCCGGACTGTGCCTTGACCTTATGATCTTCTAATCTTCCTCACGTAGGTCGCGCCCGTCCAGTCTCTACACCTTCCACCGAAGTGGCTTGGCTCGGCGTTGGCATCCGCCGCATGCGACGAAAAAGCGTTCACCGAATTTGAGCGCATCCCGCGGGCGGTTTCCCTATCCGCGGCTCCAAGAAAAGTCTGCTGTGTCTACCGATTCCACCACCATCCCAAAAGAAAGGGGCGGTCGATTCTTATCGAATCGGCCGTCCCTTTACTGCCTGGACAGCAGTTCTTTAGGTCATCGACGACGTGTCGTCGGGCATCATCTCCGCAGTTTGCGTGCGGATTGAAGCCGTAGCAGCCTCCTTGGATGCCTCGATCGTGTCCTTGATGACTTCACCGCCGCGACGCACGATTTCGCCGCCGGCCTCACGCATTTTGTCTTTCATCTGATCGGTCATCGGCCCGATACGCTCGGACTCGAAACGGGTGACCGGCAACATCATACCGACGAGGAAGCCAACCGCCATTCCGGCGAGCAGCATGCCCATTGGGTTCTCGACGGTCACGTCGCGCACGCGCATCCCGGCGCTTCCAATCGCATCTTTCGCGCTCTGCACGCGATCCATGACGGCACCTTTCGCATCGTCGACTTTGTCTTGTGCCGCTTCTTTGGTGCGCTCGACGACGTTCGCGTTGTATGCGACCGACCGAACGTCTTCAGCGACGCGCTCGCGCGCGTCTTCTACTTCGCGGAATTCATACCGCTCTTGATCCATGCTATGTCCTCCTTCACGCTACGCGCCGTTTGATCGAAATCCAGTGGTGTTGCTTCTCGAAATTTTGCGATTGCGGCAGCCAGCAAACCGGCTGCCCCAATCCCGTAAAACAGGGTGACGATAAGCGCCGACGCCCACAGCGGGAGCGCCAGGCCGAGCGCTATGATCAGCATGGCCGTGAACGCGCCCAGGAACGCCAGCCCGAGCACTGCCGCGCCGCTCATCCAAATTCCGGCTGCGGCTAGGCCGCGGAGCTGCGTTGCCGTTTCGCGTTTGAAGAGCGCAAGCTCGGCGCGAAACAAGTCGCCGAGATCGCGCGCCAGATGGCGCAGCGAATCTCCAAGCGATTCGTGCTGGTTCATAACCGCTCGTCGTACCGCCCGCCGTTCAGCGAGGATTCGCCGAACGTGGGTTGCGACTGCGAATAAGATTCGACGTAATCAGGCTGTTCCCAATCACGCGGACGATTCGCACTGCGCACAGCGCGCGCCGCAGCCATGCCGCCGACCAAGCCGATTCCGGCTAACAGCCACGTGCGGCCGCGTGCGAACTCTTGCGCGTCGCTCCAAAGCGACGTACCATCGCGTGACCGTAGGTAGCTCGCCGCGTCGCTTACGCCGCCGGCCAGCATGTCGACAAGATCGGCCGCCTGGGGCTCGCCTTTTTCACGCAAAACTTCGCCGACGTCACTCGCGACTGTGCCGTAGTGCTCGACCCGATCGGCCAGCAGCTCAGCACCGCGGCCGACGGCCTGGTTGATCACGCCTTGCGAGCGTTGCCATAATTCACTGGGGTCCATACGTACCGCCATCTCGCTACCTCCATTACGGTGAGTCACTTACAACATACCCAAGCGCGGGCCCGCAAGGGCGGGCAGGCAACCGTTTCCAACCCTCCTTCCTTGGAGAACAACCGAAAGCGATGATCTTCAGCGATCGCGCCGATGCAGGCTTGCAGCTGGCCGGAAAACTGGCGTCTTATAAGGATAGCGGCGCGCAAGTCCTCGCGCTGCCGCGCGGGGGAGTACCCGTGGCTTTCGAAGTCGCGCGGGCGCTGCGCGCGCCGCTCGAGGTCTTTGTTGTACGCAAGCTCGGTGTTCCAGGGCATGTGGAATTGGCCATGGGCGCGATTGCGTCGGGCGGCGTTCGCGTGTTGAACGAAGATACACTGGCAGAACTGCGGATCGACGAAGCGACTCTGGAGGCGGTCACGCAAGCCGAGTTGGCGGAGCTGCAACGCCGTGAAAACGCGTACCGCGGCGGCTTTCCTGCGCCGGAGGTTTCAGGAAGACCGGTCATTCTGATCGACGATGGACTTGCAACCGGCGCGAGCATGTACGCGGCCGTGCTCGCGCTGCGTGCCCGCTCACCAAGCAAAATCGTCGTCGCGGTTCCGGTGGCGCCGGCCGACACGTGCGCGAGCATCGCCCGGTACGTCGACGACATGGTCTGCGCGACCACGCCCGAGCCGTTTCGCGGCGTCGGTTTTTGGTACAGTGATTTCCGCCAAGTCAGCGACGACGAAGTGCGCAGCATGCTGCAGAGCGCCCGCCAATGGTTGCCGAGGCAATGAGCGAGCGGGAGATCCAACTGCGCGCGGACGGTAATCTTCTTTGCGGAACGCTCGGAACACCGGACCGGAGCGCGGTCGGTCTCGTCGTCTTCGCGCACGGCAGCGGAAGCGGCCGGCGGAGCCCGCGCAACCGATCCGTCGCCGCGAACTTGAACGACGCCGGCTTCGCGACATTGCTGCTGGATTTGCTCACCGCGGACGAGGAGCGTACGGACGACAGTTCAGGCGAACTCCGATTCGACATCGGTTTGCTCGCACGCAGAGTGACGGATGCCACCATCTGGGCGCGCGCTCAGCCCGAGCTCAAGAGCTTGCCGGTCGGCTACTTCGGCGCAAGCACGGGCGCGGCCGCCGCGCTGGTCGCATCGACGCAAGAAAAAGATGTGGCCGCGATCGTCTCGCGCGGCGGCCGCCCCGATCTAGCCGGAGAAGCGCTCGACTCGGTTACAGCGCCAGTGTTGCTGATCGTCGGCTCGCGCGATCCGGTGGTGATGAAGTTGAACCGCGTGGCCGCATCGCGATTGCGGAGCTGCGAACTTGCCGTCGTCACCGGCGCCACGCACCTCTTCGAAGAAGCGGGCGCGCTCGAAGACGTGACAGCGCTCGCGCAACAATGGTTTGCCACACATCTGCCGGAAAGCGGCGCGCCGTGAGCTTGATTGCAAAGAACGTAGAAAACGCGACTATCAAGATCGCGGGCAAGACGCTTCCGCTGACAAACCTCAATAAGGTTTTCTGGCCGAAACTCGGCTTGCGCAAACGCGACTTACTCGAATACTACGAGGGCATTGCGCCCGCGCTCTTACCGCATTTGCGGGACCGCGCGATCGTGATGAAGCGGTATCCCAACGGCATCGACGGTGAGTTCTTCTTCATGAAACGGACGCCGGCTTCGCGGCCGGAGTGGATAAAAACGTGTCCGGTCGAGCACGGCAAAGGCGTGATCGATTTTCCGCTCGCCAACGACCTCGCGTCTCTTCTTTGGCTGATCAATCTGGGCTGCATCGACCTCAATCCTTGGTACGGCTTCTGCGACTCTCCCGATCAGCCCGACGTGCTGCACTTCGATCTCGACCCTGAAAAGGAAGCGCCATTCGCGCTAGTTCGCGAAGCGGCGCTCATCGTGCGCGACGCGCTCCAAGGTCTCGGGATGACGGTTTTCGCCAAGACGTCCGGCGGTCGCGGCATGCATATCTACGTCGGCATGAAACGCGGCCCGGCGCAGCACGAGGTCTGGGCGTTTTCGAAGAAGCTCGGACACGAACTGGCGCGCGCGCACCGCGACGTCTTTACCGTCGAATATAAAGTTGCGAACCGGCCGCGCGACAAGGTCCACCTCGATTACAATCAAAACCGCTCCGGCGCGACGCTGGCTTCGATTTATTCGGTGCGACCGAATGCCTTTGCAGGCGTTTCCATGCCGGTGACGTGGGACGAGGTCGAACGCGGTACCGAGCCCCAAGACTTCACCATGCGCAATGCCGTCAAACGCGTGCAAAAAATTGGCGATCTCTGGAAGCCGCTGACGCAATCTCGCAGCCGATTCGACTTACGGCCTTTGATCGAGCGGTTATAGCGGGAACTCGCGGCGTGAGGTTTGGGCGCAGAAGAGCCCCGTATTGGGATCTATATTTGCATAGCGGAACCAATATGCGCCTTGCGGGTCGCGGTATTTTCCCGGATCGTAAACTTGCGTATTCCCATACCTCGCACCGCAAACTTGTACGCCAAGAAAATCACATCGTACGCACCGCGGGAAATGCCAAAGGCGAAGTTGTTTTTGGCGTCTCCCCCAGGTCCCACGACAAACGGGGTCCGGGCGGAGCCGAAGTTGGCAAATATCGCGTATACGGATTGCAACAGCACCGGGCGAGTTTCTCCCAACGATCGATGTAGTGTGGTGACGTTTCCGCTCAGACTCTTGGTGATCGTCTGCGTCATTCGCGGAAGATAACGGTAGCCGTACGCATTCACCACATAGCCGGCCGGCTGGAAGCGAACCGTTCCGCTATTGTGAATGTCGATATTGACGCTGACGAACTCCGAGCCGGAATGAACCAGTTGGTGCGAAAGGCTGACGACAAACTGGCCCTGCGGCCGCGTGTTGGCGGGTTTTATCTGCTCTTGATAGATAAAAACGTAGAAGCCCCACGCGGCTGCGACAACAAACGCCGCAATCTCGATGACATGCCGCCAATGTTCGGCGCCCGACGCATGGGTATGGACGTGATAAGTTCCGGGGTTATCCGGATCGGCCATGCGTGCGCTTTGCGCGCCGCCGCCTCTTAGTCCTCGCCCGATGCCCTCATTTATTCTGGAACGAACGGTGAGCTAGAGCGGGAATCCCTGTGAGGACTGTATGCTTGAAGCAAGGACGCAGCGATATCCGCGCTCTCCGCTAGGTAAATCGTTCTTGAAGGCGTCCGGGAGCCAAAAAGGACCGTTCTTGTCGTGCCGAGTCGGGGTCGCATGGTAGGTCCTGTCATCACCGGTGCGCGTGAAACAATATCTGTAAGCGACCGTGACGACATTGTATTCGCCGCGATGAATGCCCAGCCAGAAAGAAATTTGCGACGTGCCGCCCGCATCCAAATGACGCGCGCCGTATCCCCCAAAAGGTTGCCAAACATGATAATAGGAATGCAGAAGCTTTGGTTGAGTCGTTCCCAGCGAGTCATAAACGTCGAACCAGCCAGGCACTTTTGGATGTGCGGCGGTATAAGCGAACGTTTTCGGCAGAAACCGGTATCCAAAGACATTTGCGGCAACTCCCGCCAGATCAGCCTGGGTCGACCCGATGTTGCGGAAGTTCAGCGCAACATTTATGAACTCGACATTTGCGCCGATCGGTTGGTGTGAAACTGCCACGCTGGATTCGACGTACACGGGCAGCGTCGCCGGCTTGATCCGTTCCTGATAAATAAAAACATAAAAGGCCCAGACGGCGGCAATAATAAGAGCGATGATTTCGAGCAAATGTCGCCAATGCTCGACCTTTGAAGGATGAGTATGAACGTGGTAAGACGTTTCACCCGAGTCGCCCGGGCCGATCATGCAACGCGCGTTCGCGCGGGAAACGCCTAGTTCTTGCCATGCGTACCTTCCCCGCGCTCCCGCTGCAGCCGCCCGTCGAACCTATGGAAGCGCGGGCCCTCAAAGAAATGCCCGAGGGAGCGCAATGGCAGTACGAACCCAAGTGGGACGGGTTTCGCTGCATCGCCTTTCGCGACGGCGAAAACGTCGCGCTGCAGTCCAAGTCCGGGCAGCCGCTGGAGCGCTATTTTCCGGAGATCGTGGAGGCGTTGCAGGCGCTGAAAACGGAGCGGTTCATTATCGACGGCGAACTGGCCATCGAACTGGAAGGCGCGCTCGATTTCGATGCGCTGCTGCAGCGTATCCATCCGGCCGAATCGCGCGTCAAGCGGCTCTCGGTTGAAACTCCCGCAAGGTACGCGGTTTTCGATGCGCTGTCGCTTGAGGATCGGCTAAAGGTGTACGAAGACCCGCTGAAGACGCGCCGCAAACGGCTCGAGGCATTCGCAGCAGCGCATTTCAAGAAGAACGCGCGGTTAGCAATCTCGCCTTCGACCGCCGACATGGCCATCGCGCGCGCCTGGTTTACGGGCGGACTCGCGCATTTCGACGGGGTGATCGCAAAAAAGATCGGCGAGCCCTACCACTTCGGCGACCGCAACGCCGTTGTAAAAATCAAACGGGTCTATACCGCTGATTGCGTCGTTGGCGGTTTCCGCCTGGCGAAGGATAAGGAAACGATCGCATCTTTGCTGCTCGGATTATATGATGACGCGGGTCTGCTGCACTTGGTCGGCTTCGTCGGAAGTATGAGCGCGGCGGAAAGAGCGCATGCCGCCGACCTGCTCAAGCCAATCGTCGAAGGCCCCGGCTTTACCGGCGCGCAGCCCGGCGGCCCGAGCCGCTGGGGATCGCGGGAAGCACAATGGCACCCGGTCGCGCCACGCGTCGTCGTCGAGGTGCAATACGATCGCGTTACGGGCGAACGCTTCCGTCATGGCGCCCGGCTGCTGCGGTGGCGTCCCGATAAGGCGCCGCGCCAATGCACCATGGAGCAAATGGCCCATTCGGGGTAAAGAAGTTTCATGGAGATCGTCATACGGTCCGACGCGTCGCGCGCCAACCGGCTGCTGCTCGCGCTGGAACGCCTCGATCAGCAGGGCGGATTAGATCCCGCACTGGCCGAGCTCCGCGACGAGCTCAGGCAAGGGTTGGTAAAAAAATCCTCGGGCGACACCGATAGCGCCCCTAGCACTGAATAGGGTACGAGGTACGCATGGCAAGAAAAAAACGCACCAGCGGCCGTAAGAAAAGCACCGGCCGCAAAAAGACCCCTGGACGAAAGAAACGGAAGTACGGACCCAAGGCGTCGCGCAAAGTCGAGCGCAGCATGCACGAGATGAAACGCGGGAAGCTCAAGTCGGGCCGCAGCGGCAAGAAAGTCACGAGCCGCAAACAAGCTATTGCAATCGGCCTTTCGGAAGCGCGCAGCGAAGGCGCTAAAGTTCCGAAGAAAAAGCGCTAATCTAGTCGCTCGTTAAGCGCGGCGGAGAGATCTGCAGCAAACCCAGCACGTGCGAGAGCTTTTCCGCGAGCTTGCTCTGACCGCCGCGCAGAGCTTCCTCACGCAGAGCGCGCAGCTCTTCGACCGCACGGCTCACGTTGGGCCGGTTCATCTCGCGAAAGACCTCACGCGCGCGGTTGAAACGCGTCTCCTCATCTTCTTCACGCGAGCGGCGCTCGAACGAGGGCAGTTCGTCGGAGTGTCCGAGCACGATGTCGCCCGCAATTTCGATGATCGCGTCGGCGTGCACGCGAGCGCCCGTCGCAGCCAGATCGACGTAGCGGTCCTCGCGGTCGTGCGCTGAGATCGCGATGAGGTTTGCCTCGACGCAGAGTTCGATTAGGCCGCCGACATACGGAATCGCCTCGGTGGCCGTCTCCAGATACGCCTCGTAAAGCTCTTCTTCGTCTTCTTCGGTCGCGTCTAAGTAGTAGCTCCACGCGCGCCGCGCGTCGAGCACCGCCCGGAAAACCTCGCTATCGCTCATCGTGCGCACTTCTACGCACGGCGCTCCGGTCCGCTAGTGACGTAGGAGGTAGCCTAAGAGCAAATCGTTCGTTGAGACAAGTGCTTCGGCGTGCCCCGTTAAGGCGCAGGTTTCGTCGAGAATGAGCGCGCCCGCGAGCAAGATATCCGCTCGCTGGGCGATCATACCCGGCAGCTCTTTACGCTGTGCGAGCTCCAGCGACGCGAGCCGATCGATTACGTTCCTCAAGTCCGCGTGCATTAACGCCTCGTATGGGCCTGTCATTCGCCGGCCAGCCGCGACGGCGCGCGAGGTCGTCGCGCTTCCTCCAACCATCACCAAGCGATCGACTTTCGTGAAAGCTAGTAGCGGCTGGAGCGCGGTTCGCACCTCAGATCGGGCGCGCTCTATTTCGTCAACAGTAGCATCTTCACGAAGCGATGGAAACCGCTCGGTCAAACGCACTGCGCCGATCTCAAGCGAAACGCTAGCATCGCGCGTTGCGTACTCCGAGCTGCCGCCGCCAACGTCGAGCACCCCATAACCCTGGTCGGCGGGCAAACCTGAGACCGCGCCTTCATAAGAACAGCGCGCTTCTTCTTCGCCGGTGATGATCTCGAGCAGCGCGCCGGTGACGGCTCGAACGCATTCGGCAAATTCGTCAGCGTTTTCCGCCCGTCGCAACGCACTTGTAGCAATCACCTTCAAAACGGGTTGGAATTCTCGGATTGCAGCGACGTGCTCCTCGATCGCTTGTTGCGTCCGGTGCATCGCGTCTTTGCTCAACCGCCCGCTCTCGCGCAATCCCTCGCCTATCCGCGTTCCGGTGGAACGATGCAGCAGAATGTGCAGGGGATCGAACTCAACGACTAACGCGCGCGTCGAGTTCGTTCCGGTTGAAATCAGAGCTTTACGCAGCCTCGACTTCGCTCGGCCGTGGTTCGACTGAGGCGCCTCATGGCGCCCGCTCACCATGACACTAATCCTTCGACGACGTGCGCCGAGGGCGCGCTACTCAGGATGACATTGGCTCAGGATTACACCCTGATATCATCCGTCCATTAACTGTCAGGGCTGTGGCGCGATTCGAAAAGCGCGGCGCGGCGTTTTTTGCGCAAGAAATGACGCTCGTGCGCAGGCGCGACGTCAGGCTTTTCCCACTCCTGCGTCATTTTGAGGTATTGCGTGATCTGCTCTTCGAGATCGGCGTCGTGCAATTGCGGCGCGAGCATGGCAAGCGGGTGGCGCTCGTCGCCGGTCACGACGAACTCTGCCGGCTTGCGCCGCGCGAGCGCGCGCTCGTAGCCGTCGCGGTTTCGAGACAGGTCCGCGCCAGGAACGGTTGCCAAGCGGCCATCCTCTAAGCGGACGACTGCTCCGAAGGCGTGGATGTTGATAACGACGCCTTGCTGCGTCTGGGCGTTCATTGCCGAGGCGGTTTTACGTAAATGATCGTTTCGTTGGGACCGACCAAATGCAGCCGGTCGTGAATCTCGGGAACGGCGCCTTGCGGATCCATCAAACGCCGTATCTCGCGCTGCTCGCTGCGCTTGCGGTGCGCGAGCACACCGATGTCCCTTTGAGCGGACGAAAGCGAGCGAGCCATCGCCACGTTTTCGTTGACGATGTGCGCGAACTGGATTGAGACGAGAGTGGCTGCTACGAGGATCATGGCGGCGACGGCCATGCGGCTCAGGAGACGGAAAAGCTGGGCCGGACGCTTTTTTACGGGCCGGTTTTTACTGTTTCCAGGCGCTCGGTTTGCCATGCGCCTATTCGCCGGTACTTCTGATAGCGTGCCTCTTTCAGCTGCGCCGCCGGCAAGCTCGCGAGCTCGTCGAGGGCGTCGCCGATATTCTTCAACACGCGCGAGATCGTCCCCGCTGGATCGCGGTGCGCGCCACCCGTCGGTTCCGGGACGATTTCGTCGGCGATCCCGAACTGGAGCAGATCTTGCGCGGTCAGCTTCAGCCGCGTCGCCGCTTCTTCAGCTTTGGACGCGTCGCTCCACAGAATGGCCGCGCAGCCTTCGGGGCTCGCGACCGAGTAATAGCTGTGTTCCAGCATGATGATGCGGTCGGCAATGCTCATCGCGAGAGCACCGCCGCTGCCGCCTTCACCGATAACCGTCGCGACGATCGGGACGCGCGCGATCGTAAATTCATAGAGGCACGCTGCGATGGCTTCAGATTGTGCGCGTTCCTCCGAACCAATGCCCGGATCGGCCCCTTTGGTATCGACGAAGGTCACGATCGGCAAGCCCAGATGCGACGCCAGATGCGCTAAGCGCTGAACCTTGCGATACCCTTCGGGTGAGGGCATACCAAAATTGCGCTTCAGGTTTTCCTTGGTGTCCCGGCCGCGCTGCTGCGCGATCGCCATTACGGAACGGTCGCCGAGTTTTGCGAATCCGCCGACGATGGCATGATCGTCGCGGAAGTGCCGGTCGCCGTGGAGTTCGTCGAACTGTGCGAACTCTGCAATGTAATCCGCCGCAGTCGGCCGGTTCGGATGGCGCGCCATGTGCACTTTTTGCCACGGCGTCATTGAGCCGAATATCTCGCGCTGAATCTGCGAGTATTTTTCCTCGAGCGCGAGAATTTCCGGCGATAGATCGAGCGACTGCTGAGCATTTGCCGCGCGCAGCTCGGCAATGCGTTTTTCGAGTTCGAGCAGCCCTCTCTCGCGTTCCACGATCAAATTCACGAGGCCGCGGTCCGCGCACGGTGGCCGGCGGCAGCATAATCGAGCAGCCGCGTCAGCGTCGCTTTGAGATCGGCGCGGGGAACGACCATATCGATATGGCCCTTTTCCAACAAAAACTCGGCGGTTTGGAATTGGTCGGGGAGTTTTTGCCGGATCGTTTGCTCGATCACCCGCCGCCCCGCAAAGCCGATCATTGCCTTGGGTTCGGCCGCGATCACGTCGGCTTGGAAAGCGAACGAAGCCGAAACGCCGCCCGTCGTGGGATCGGTCAGCACCGTTACCAAAAAGTTACCGTCTTCGCGGTATCGCGCGACGGCGGCCGTCGTCTTCGCCAGCTGCATCAGCGCAAGCATGCCCTCTTCCATGCGGGCGCCGCCACTGGCGGTGAAGATGACGCACGGCAAGTGAAGCTCGCGCGCCCGTTCGAGCAGCATGGCAATCCGCTCGCCAACCACCGTTCCCATCGTCCCGCCGCGGAAGTGAAAATCCATGACGCCGATTGCCGTTTCGAAACCCCCGATCTTTCCGGTCCCGCAGATCACTGCTTCGCTCAACTGCGATTTCTCGCGGTCGCCGGCAATCTTTGCTGTGTACTTCTTCTTATCGACCCACTCAAGCGGGTCGCCCGGGAGAACGTCCGCGCCGATTTCCATGAAGTCGCCGTCGACGGTGATGTTGATTCGGTCGACCGCGCTCATGCGGAAGTGATGGCCGCAGCGCGGACAGACCCACAGGTTCGCCGCGAGATCGCGCCGGTACAATACCTCGGAGCACTTCGGACATTTGCTCCACGTCGCGGCATCTTCGGCCTGTTCGTTTTTCGCGCGGCGGCGCGGCAACCAATCGGGCATCTACGAACTCGAAAATATCCGGCCGGCGTACAATTTGCGCAGCTGCTTCAAGTAATTCACGATCTCTTTATTGTTGAGCTTAGACTCGCCCACGACCCGATCGGTAAACACATATGGCACTTCCAGCGCTTTGCCGTAATGTCCCTTGGCGATCACTTCCAATCCGATCTTGAAGCCGATCGGATCGAGCGCGACGCCTTCAATCGCGGAGCGGCGTACCAAGAAGTATCCGCTGGTAATATCTTTGATGCGCGTCAGCGGCTGCGCCAACGCGCAGGCGACCTTAGACGTCACGATGCGCTTCCATGGCCAATTCGTAATGCCGCCGCCGCGGACGTACCGGCTTCCGACTGCTAGTCCGTAGCCGTCTTCGAGCGCGCGCACGAGCTTCGGAAGAATCGCAATGTCGTGACTGAAGTCGGCGTCCATCGCTCCCAGCGCTTCGGATTCCGGCCGCGCAATGCGCCACCCGTCGATGACACCGCTTGAAAGACCGAGCTTGCCGGGGCGGTGCAGACAACGAACCGGAAACTCCGTCGCCAGCCGGTCGACGATCGCTCCCGTGCCGTCGGGTGAATTGTCGTCGACGACGATGATCTCGCCGTCGAGCGCGTTCGCTTTGAAGACATCGTCGAGCTCGCGAATGAGGCGTTCGATGCCGCCCGATTCGTTGTACGTCGGAATGACAATGGAGAATTTCAAACCACACATGCCTCCCCACAGGATACGACGCGGGCGCGCCCTGTCCCGGTCTAGGACGTTCTAGGAGAGGCGCTTGAGCAGCGGGTTGGTCTGCGGGTCGTAGCCTGGGAGCACCTTGTACATTTCGCGCGCGCTGCGCAGCATCACGCCGTCGTCGGCGATAGAAAGCACCTCGTCCGCATCCAGCAGTGTCTCTTCTTTGGTGTCGTTCCAAAAAATGAGCAAACATTCAGGGACGCGCGTCTCTCCTATGGCAAAGACGCCGCGCACTTCGCCCAGCACGCCTTCGGTCGAGCTGAGCACGGGCGTTCCGTGAGCCAGATTTTCGAGCAGCTTCGGCATGCCTGTTTATACCCCCGTCACGTAATTCAACAACGCGACAACCACCAGCGCGGCGGTCTCCGTGCGTAAAATGTGCGTACCCAAACCGATGACGTGCGCGCCGCAACGCTCCGCCGCCTCAGCTTCGGAATGTGCAAAGCCGCCTTCGGGTCCAATCACAACGAGAACGCGCCGCGAGTCGGCGACAAGCGCCGGAAGTATATCGCGAAGCGGCGCAGCTTCGGCGAGTTCCCACGGAAAGAGCACGCAGTCGTAGGCCGTAAACGTTTTCAGCAACGCCGGGAATTCTACCGGTTCGGCAACTTCAGGAATTTCGTCGCGCCCGCATTGCGCCGCAGCGGTTTTTGCTAAGCGCCGCCAGCGATCCAGTTTACCTTGTCCGCTTTCGACCACAACCGAACGTTCGGAATAGAAGGGAACGATCGCCGCGACGCCGAGCTCCGTAACCTTTTCCACGACGAAGTCCATCTTTCGTCCCTTCGGCACGCCCTGCGCAATCGTTATCTGCAGACGCTGCGACGATTTCGGTGCGACCGGCTCGCTGAGCTGCGCCCGCACGGCGCCGTCCTCTATCTTCAACACGGCATCGAAACGATTGGCCGTTGAATCGATGATCTGAATCGTATCGCCCGATCGTTTCCGCAGAACGTGAGCGATCTTGTGAGCATCGTTTCCGGCAAGCGTCACCGTTTGGCCCGCGCCGTAAACGCCCTCGATGAAAAATCGCGGCGCCGCCATCGCTACTCCGGCCGGAACGCGTCTTTGACTTTGTCGAAGAACGAGCGCTCTTGGACGCGGTCTCCTCCGAGGCGCGCGTATTCTTCGAGCAATTCGCGCTGCTTGTGCGTCAATTTCCCCGGGATCTCTACGTGCACCGTCACGACATGGTCTCCGCGTTGCGTTCCGCGAACGGTCGGCATGCCGCGGCCGCGCATTCTCACACTGACGCCGGATTGCGTGCCCGCGCCGATGCCCAGTTCGAGTGGCCCTTCAAGCGAAGGAACGCTGATGGTGCCACCGAGCGCCGCCTGCGGAAAACTGAGCGGTACGTCGACGTACGTGTCGAGCCCGTTGCGTCTGAAGACCTTGTGCGGTGCGATAGTAATGTAGACGTAGAGATCTCCCGCGCTGCCGCCGCGCGTTCCGGATGCACCACCCGCGCTGATACGAATGCGGCTTCCTTCGTCGACGCCTGCCGGAATTTTTACGCTCAGCGTACGTTCGACTTCGCGTCTACCGCGGCCGGCGCAATCCTGGCACGGATGCTCAACGACCTGGCCCTCGCCCCCGCACTTCGAGCACGCGGACTGCGTCACGAATTGGCCGAGCGGTGTTTGGCGCACCGTCCGCATGACGCCCGTTCCGGAGCAGCGATCGCACGGTGTAATGAGCGTGCCTGGCGCCGCACCCGATCCGCGGCACGTTTCGCAAGCCGCCAAATGCGAAAACTGGATCTCCCGCGTCACGCCCGCAAAGGCTTCTTCCAGCGTAATCTGCAGATCGTAACGCAGGTCTTCGCCTCGCGCAGGTCCGTTGCGCCGCATCGTTTGCTGCGCGCCGCCGCGGTCGCCAAAGAACATGTCGAAGATGTCGCCGAAACCGCTCGAGCCGAAGCCTTGGCCGAAACCGAAATCACTGAAACCGTGTCCGGCGCTCGCGCCATTTCCAATCGTGCCGTACCGATCGTACTGCGCGCGTTTCTGCGGATCCGAGAGCACCTCATAAGCCTGATTGATCTCTTTAAAACGGTGCTCGGCGTCGGATTTATCGGCTGCCACGTCGGGGTGATGTTTGCGCGCGAGCTTGCGGTACGCGCGGCGCACCTCGTCGGCATCCGCTGCCCGGCTTACGCCGAGCACTTCGTACAGATCGCGCGACATCGCCTACTTGATCTCGGCGTCTGAGAGACGCGAGGACAAGGTTTCCGCGGTACCCGATGCGAGCGCCATCAGGCGCGCATACGGCATGCGGCGGGGTCCCAAGACCGAAAGCATGCCGATCGCGCTTTCGCCAAAACGGTAAGGCACGGTCACGATGCTAAAATCGGTCATCTCGTCGACGCCCAGCTCGTGGCCGATCTTCACTTCGGGAGACTCGGCGGTCATCGAATCGGCGACCAGATCGTAGAGCGTTTTCTGCTCTTCGACGATGTTGAGTATCGAACGCAGTTTTCTAGCGTCTTGGAACTCCGGCTGGTCGAGCAGATTCTGGGCGCCCGACGACGCCAGCGTGGATTGTTCGCCGGAGCGCGCGCTGCGCATTGCGGTCATGATCACTTTTTTGAATTCGGCTGCCAAGCCGAGTTCGTCGACCGCCGCCGCGACGTCGCTCTCACGAATGTCGCGCAGCATCTTATTACCGAGTCTCGAGTTGAGCGCGTTCGAAAGGCGCGTGAGTTCGTCCGGCCCCGCATCGGCCGCGAGTTCGAAGAGACTTTGCGCGGCAACTCCCATCGACGTCACCACGATCGCCATACCCGTTCGCGCCGAGAGCCAAATGAGCTGCAGGTGGCGGAACGTTTGCGCATCGTTCGAAGGCTTGGTCGCAAACGCAAGATTTTTTGAAAGTCTGCCGAGCAGCCGCGTGGCGCTTTCGATCACTTCGTCGAGTTCGCGGCTCGCGTCGCGCAGCTCGTCGCGGATACGCCGCCGGTCCGCAGTCTGCAGCGTCTCGGGATGCATCAGTTGATCAACAAATGTGCGGTAGCCGGCATCCGACGGGATGCGGCCGGCAGATGTATGTGGCTGGACGAGATAGCCGCCCGCCTCCAAGTCGGCCAATTCGTTGCGCACCGTTGCCGAACTCACGCCCAGACGGTATTTTTGCGTGAGCGTCTGCGACGCCACCGGCTCGGCAGTGGCAATATACTCGTAAACGACCGTCGCCAGGATATACGCTTTGCGCTTGTCCAGGCCACCGGGGGTCCCGGGATTCATGGCTCTATCTTAGCAATCGGCGGCTGGGAGTGCTAGCACCCGGCACGGATTTTTTCGGCAGGCGCCGCCGCCCTCGTCCCGGTAACTTCGCGGCATGAAGTCCGCCGAATCGATCGAGGCCCTCTCAAAAGAGAGCCGTCGCTTTCCGCCGCCGCCCGAATTTGCCGCTCAAGCCAACGCTCAGCCGGGCATTTATAAGGAAGCCGAACGCGACTACTTGGCCTTCTGGGAGTCCTGGGCGCGCAAGTTGGATTGGTCCAAGCCTTTCACCAAGATCCTCGAGTGGAACGAGCCGTTCGCGCGCTGGTTCGGTGACGGCGAGCTCAACGCGTCGGTGAATTGCCTCGACCGCCACGTGCGCGCGGGCAAGGGTGAGAGGATCGCCTATTACTATGAAGGCGAACCCGGCGACCGCCGGACGATCAGCTACAAGCAACTGCTCGACGACGTCTGCCGCTTTGCCAACGGTCTGCGCAAACTCGGCGTGAAGAAGGGCGACCGCGTCGCCATCTACATGCCGATGATTCTGGAACTCCCCGTCGCGATGCTGGCTTGCGCGCGAATCGGCGCAGCGCATTCCGTCATCTTCGGTGGATTTTCACCGGATTCAATCGTCGATCGCGTGAACGATGCCGAATGTGTTGCGCTCATTACCGCCGATCAAGGTTGGCGGCGCGGGAACAAAGTTCCACTGAAACGGAACTGCGACGCGGCGATGGCGAACACGCCGTCGATCAAACATTGCATCGTCGCAAGACGCGTGGGGGATCCAATCGAGATGAAGGCCGGGCGCGACGTTTGGTGGGACGACGTCGTGAAGGATCAACCCGGCGAATGCGCACCCGAAGCAATGAACGCGGAAGATTTGCTCTATCTTCTCTACACGAGCGGAACCACCGCAAAGCCGAAAGGCATCAAACACACGACCGGCGGTTATCTGACGCACGTGACCATGACGCACAAGTTGGTCTTCGATCTCAAAGAGAGCGACGTCTACTGGTGTGCGGCCGACATCGGCTGGGTGACGGGCCACTCTTATATCGTCTACGGGCCGCTCGCGAATCTCGCAACGAGCGTCATTTATGAGGGTACGCCCGATTTCCCCGATAAGGACCGGCTGTGGGAGATCGTCGAGCGTTACAAAGTCAACATTTTATACACTGCGCCAACCGCGATTCGCACGTTCATGAAATGGGGCGACGAGTATCCGCGCAAGCACGATCTTTCGACGCTGCGGCTCTTGGGCTCGGTCGGCGAGCCGATCAATCCCGAAGCGTGGATGTGGTATCGCGAACATATCGGCGGCAACCGCTGCCCGGTCGTGGATACGTGGTGGCAAACCGAAACCGGCGGCATCATGATCTCGCCGCTCCCCGGCGTTACCGCGACGGCGCCCGGCAGCGCGACCTATCCGCTTCCCGGCATCGCGGCCGACATTGTCAACGATCAGGGCGAATCCGTTCCGCTCGGCGGGGGCGGCTATGCGGTGCTTACGCGCCCGTGGCCCGGCATGCTGCGCGGCATTTGGGGCGACGACGAACGTTACAAGCAGACGTACTGGTCGAAGTTTCCGCACAAGTATTTAGCGGGCGACGGCGCACGCCGCGATCTCGACGGCAACTTCTGGTTTATGGGCCGGATCGACGACGTAATGAATGTGAGCGGCCACCGCATCTCGACAACCGAAGTCGAGAGCGCCTTCGTCGAGCATCCGAAAGTCGCGGAAACCGCCGTCTGCGGAAAACTCGACGATGTGACCGGACAGGCCATCTACGCGTTCGTCTCATTGCGCGGCGGCGAGCTCGGCAGCACGGAGCTGGCCGACGAGCTGCGCGAATACGTGGGGAACAAACTCGGCAAGTTCACGCGTCCGAAATACATTACGTTTACGCAAGAACTGCCGAAGACTCGTAGCGGAAAGATCATGCGCCGCCTCCTGCGGGACGTGGCCGAGGGCCGCACGCTCGGCGACACAACGACGCTTGCGGACGCGACGATCGTTAAAGACTTACAAGATCGCGCAAAATCCGAGGCCTCTTCCGCAGACGAGTGACGCGCTCACGCGCGTTGCGCTTAGCCGCCGCTGCCCTTCGGTGGCGGTGCCCCGTTTAGGATATCGCGCACGCTTTGGTACGGATAGCCGACCTTAGCGTTTAAACTGTCGTACCAAGCCAGCGTTATAAGATCGCGCAGTTCGTCGGCACCGCGCGCGAGCTGCGTTGCCGTGAACTTGACGGCTGCCGGCGAGCCATTCGCGAAGCCGCCGGCCTTTTCGATATCATAGAGCGGCCCAACGGCGTGCAGCGATCCCTGAATGTAGCCGGCAACGAGCGCCGCGATTTGATCTTGCGTCAACAGTTTATCCGGCGCCATCATCATCGAAGGGACCATAAGTTGCTTTACGGCGCTAGGTGACACATAGCGATTGACAAAGGTGCTCTCAAAAAACGAGTGCGTGTTTTGCGCCTCCGTATAACCGTTCGGGTTGGGATACTTGCCCCACCCGTTGAAATGAATGGTAACGTGCAGCGGCTGGCACGCATCCTCGACAAAGTGCCCCCACACACCGGCGTCGCGCAGAATCAGCGCTTGGTCGATGGCGCGATTCGTGGCTCCCTCGGCGCGTACGGCGGCAAGAGCGCCGTGCACCGCACGATAGTTGTCGACGCGCCAGTATGCAAAGTCGTACCTGAGCTGTTCCCAACCCTCAATGATCGCATATGGCGAGTACCCTTGACGGTATTGATCGGTGCCGGCGGCCCGGAGCGCCGTGTCGTAGTCCTCGCGGCTCGACGGCAACTTTTGCAGTGAGATTGCGCCCGCGATCATTCCGCTGTCGTCCAAATCGACGTAATGCCCCGGGTCGACTTCGGCATCCCATGCGGTGCCCGAACCCTTGAGGCGATCCAATTCAGGCCCCAGGTACATCAATTCATACTGCGCGGACATGGTCCGCATGAACGCCGGTAACGTCGACGGGAGCGACGAACCCGCCAGCTGTCCGATGATTTCATGGCCCTTCGATCCCCATGCGAGCGCAGGCGCGGGGACCGCGCAGAGCGCGGCGAGGATAAGACTTGCGATTCGTTTCATGCGTTAAAAAACTCCGTAAGTTCATCGAGGTGGGTGATACGTGTAGCCGGCGGCAGCGCGCGCAGAATGAGTTCGCCGTACCGCGATGAAGCAGCGCGCCCATCGAGCAGCGCCACCATGCCGCGATCGTTCTTGCTGCGCACCAGCCGCCCAAAGCCTTGTTTGAGCCTTACGATCGCCGACGGGATCATGTAATTATCGAAACCGCTTAGGCCCCGAGCTTCCAGCGACTCTATCCGCGCCTGCACGAGCGGATCGCCCGGCGATGGGAATGGCAGCCGGTCGATAATCACGCACGATAACTGCTCGCCGACCACGTCGATACCTTCCCAAAACGTACCGGTCGCGAACAGAACCGCATTGGGCGTCGTGCGGAACCATTCCAGCAAATGCATACGCGGAAGTTCGCCCTGCAGCCTCACGGGAAACGGGATCCGCTCGCGCAGCAGCGCGTAGACTTCGCGCAGACGCGCGTGCGAGGTAAAGAGCACAAACGCGCGGCCGCGGCTGCGATCCAAGCACTCCTCCACGAGGGGCGCGGCGAGTTTGGCAAAATGCGGCATCTTCGGATTGAGCTCGGGTGGCGCGACGTAGAGGCGCGCTTGTGACGGATAGTCGAACGGCGATGGCGCGATCAGCTCTTGCGCTTCGTTAACGCCCAGCGACCGCTTGAGAAACTCGAATGCGCCGTCTTCCGAGCCACTGTCGGCGATGGTCGCGCTGGTAAGCACAACGCTCTGCGTCCGTTCAAAAAGCATTGCTCGCAGATACTCCGACACATCGTACGGCGCGCTGTTCAGTTGGTAGGAGCTGTCCGCCTCCGAGCGCTCCACCCAGGCGATGGCGGCATCACTCGGCGCTTGCGCGCGCTCGATCGTGGCCTGATGCGCCAAAATGGCTCGCATCGCCAGATCGCGCCGGCGCTCGGCTTCCGCGTCGTTCTGCGGCTTGCGTTTAAGCGCATCGTGCCAACTCGCGTATAGCCAATTCTCCAACTTGTATAACGAATCGCGCAGAGTCTCCAGCGCAGGCCACGCCGATTCGTTCGCGTGCAGCGGATAGCGGTCGCCCGGCACACTCGCAAGCGCCGATTCAAACCCGCGCAGCCCACGCTCGAACTCGGCGTCGAAATGTCCGGGAACGGTATACGAGCGGTGAAGTTTGCGCATCATGCGCCCGATCGTGCCGCGCGAGAGCGTGGCTGTCAGCGCCGCGGTCGCCCAGCGTTCGCACTGATGGGCTTCATCGAGTATCACGAAATCGTAGGGAGGCAAGAGGCCGCCGCCCATCGCGAGATCCAAGAAAAACAACGCGTGGTTGACGATGACGACGTCAGCAAATTTCGCCTCGTCGCGTTTCTTGAAGAAAAAGCACTCGCGGAAGTGCTCGCAATACTCGCCGACGCAGTCGTCGGCGTCTGCGTCCAGCTGCTCCCACTCATCATACGCCGGCAGGAACGGCAACTCGGCACGATCGCCCGTCTGGGTGCGCGCGCCCCATTCCCACATCTGCTGCATCTTGCGCGAAGGAGCGAGCAGCCGGTCCGCCCGCATGTTCTCTAACTTCTGCTTGCAGAGATAATGATTGCGGCCTTTGAGCAGCGTTACGCGCGCCGGGATGTCGAGTGCGTGCGTAACGAGCGGAATATCTTTGTTGTAGAGCTGCTCCTGTAGAGCAATCGTACCGGTCGAAACGAGAATCTTCTTTCCGCTGCGCAGCGCGGGCACAAGATATGCGAGCGATTTGCCGACGCCGGTTCCGGCTTCGACGATCGTGTGCATGCCCTCAAGGAAGCCGCGCTCGATAAGCTGCGCCATCTGCAGCTGACCGGGGCGCGATTCAAACCCGGCGAGCGACTTTTCGATCGGACCGCCCGGCGCGAAGACCTCGTCGATCGCCGTCACGACTCGAGTTGCGACTCGTACACTGCGCCGGTGCTCGGGTCATACGCGCGCGTCCAAACCGGCCGGGGCGGCCAAAAGAGCGCCAGCGTCAGGAGAAAGCCGGTGATGAGGCCGCCGATGTGCGCCTGCCAAGAAATACCGGGAAAAGAGAACGAATAGACCAGATTGATAACCAAAATGCCGATGTTCGAGCGGATCAGTCCGCCGCCGCGTTCGCCCAGTTTCAAACCGATTGCGAACAACGCGCCGAACAGACCGAAGATCGCGCCGCTTGCACCAAGCGTGGCCGCATCGGGCGGGGAGAAAAATATGATTGCCATTCCCGCGCCCAACAGCGACCCGACGTAGACCGCAAGCATGCGCATCGGGCCCAGCGCTGCTTCAATAAATCTCCCAAGCCAATAGAGGGAGAGCATGTTCACGCCGATGTGGATGATGCTGCCGTGCAAGAACGCAGAGGTGAAAATGCGGTAATACTGATGGTCCCGCGTGATGGTTATCGGCGCGAGCATTCCATCGATGACGTGCGAGTTCGCGGGAATATTTCCGCCAAATACGCCGGGCCCACCGGCATACATTTCCCACAGAAAACCGATGACGTTCAGAAGGATGAGAAAGCGAGTGATCAACCGGCCACCATGACCATGCGCGCGAGTTCGAGTGAGATGGCGTGGCGGCGCTTCTCCACCTCAACGGTCATCGGTCCGCCGAGCGGCGCTTTCTCGTGGACGGTGACGTGCGCGCCCGGCCTCAAACCGACGTCCCCCAAGTAGCGCAAGATCTCCGGAACTTCTTCGGTAACGCCTTGCACGATCGCGTCGCTGCCGACTTCGATCTGCGCGAGCGGAACGCCGGCGCGCTGCGGCGTGCTCAAGTCTTTGGGGGGAATCGGCAAGCCGTGCGGACAGACCTTGGGATCGCCCAAAATCTCGATCAGGCGCGCTTCCATCTTTTCGGTGATCGCGTGCTCAAGCATGCACGCTTCGGATTGCACTTCGTCCCACGGCATGCCCAAAACGTTGGTGAGCAGACACTCCGCCAGCCGGTGCCGCCGCACGACGCGAACGGCAACCTCCAGTCCCGTTTGCGTCAATTTTACTTCGCCGCGCGCAACGTATTCGAGATAGCCCTCGGACGCGAGCTTCTTGAGCATGCCCGAAACCGAACCGGGTGCGACGCCCAATTCCGAAGCCAGCCCCGATGTCGTGACTCCGGGCCCTTCGCGTTCAAGCCTGTAGACCGCCTCGAGATACTCCTCGGTGGATTCCGCGAAGTGACTGTGCCCCGACATGGCCGAACCTTTCGACGCCGGGCTTAGGCTTCCGGGCTGAACGAGGCGAGGCGCTCCCGTAGGTGCGTTTTCGTTTGCGGGGACGCAAAGGCGGCGTCGATCGCATTGCGCGTAAAGCGCAGCGGCGCGTCGTCGCCGGCAACTTCGGCGGCGTATGCAAGCTCATCGGTCAGCGTCGTCCGGAAAATTGCCGGGTCATCCGCGTCGATCGTGACGATACAGCCCGCAGCGTCGAGATCGACCAGTGGATGCGGCGCTTCGCCAATGGCAACGCCCGTCAGAAAATTCGACGTCGGACAGACTTCCAGCGGAATCTTCTTCTGAACCAGTAGCCGCACGACCGCGGGATCTTCAAGTGCACGGATCCCATGACCGATGCGTTCGGCGCGAAGCATCTCGACCGCGGCGCGCACGCTCGCCGCCCCGGCGCTCTCGCCCGCATGCGCAACGCAGTGTAAACCGTTGGCGCGGGCGAAATCGAAACAGCTTTCAAACAGTTCCGCCGGATAGTGCGCCTCGTCGCCGCCGAGGCCGACGCCAATCACGCCCAAGTCTTGCATTTCCACGGCCAGCCGTGCCGTCTGCATCGCACTCTCGACCCCGAAGTTGCGCGTCAAATCGACGATGAAAGCGGTTTCGATGCCGTCTGACTTGCGCGCTTCACACGCCTGGCGAATTGCACTCATGCACGCCCGCATATCGATGTTCTTGTTAAAGAACCGCCAGACCGACGGTGAGACAAAGATTTCGGCATACATGACGTTCTGCGCGATCGCATCCTCGACGTACTGCGACGCAAGCAGCTGGTAATCGGCCGGCTCCGCGAGCGAGCGGCTGACAGCGGCGAAGGTCAGTAAAAACCCTTCGAAATCCTTGAAAGCGTAGGGATGAGCCGTATCGGCGAGCGGCCCGTCGACCGGGAACGGCCCGGCATCGTGGGGGCGATAGGTCAATGCAACTCCGTGCGTGCGCGCGAGGTCTATGAACGTAGCCGCGCGCAGCGTACCCTCCAGATGGCAGTGCAACTGCACTTTGGGCATGGTCCGCAGGAGTTCAGGCGTCATCATACCGTATAAGAGTCTTCCGCCGCGGGGTGGAGCAGTCCGGTAGCTCGTCGGGCTCATAACCCGAAGGTCGCGAGTTCAAATCTCGCCCCCGCAACCATGACGACAGGCCCAGGAACGATTCGTTTCTCGGCCTGTTTCTTTTTACGCCTTCACGACGAAATTTGCGCTCCTGCCGGACAAAGCGTATCGAGTGCGCGGCGGGCGGCCGGATCTTCCGGCTGGGTCGCGGCACGCCCGTATGTCGCGGCATACTGAACGTTTTCTGCAAAAGCGACGGCTTGTTCCAGGATGAAATCGATGCCTTTCAAGTTGACGGCATACTCCAAATACCAGCCGCTGACGGACCCGCTGCAAACCATCTCCGCGTGGCTTCGCCGCATTACAGCCTCAGGAAACTTTTGTTTCACCGCAGCGTCAAGCACATCGCCAAGAGCCGAAGAGGTCAACGAACCGATGTGGGAATCGGCCTTCACCACATTGAGCGTGTCGGGAACGCTGCCGCCGCCCGGGTGAATCCAAAATGCGATGATGCCTTGGACATCCGTTTGAATTGCTGCCGGATTAATGCGTTGCCAACCCGCAGGTGCGGTGAACGGTACGGGCGATGTATCCGCCGCTACGGCGGGCGCAAGCGGCGGACAGAGCGAGTGCAACGCGGCTAGCGCCTGCGCATCGTCTTGCTGCGCCGACCCGCGGCTGTATGTGACCACGTAGCCCTTCGTTCCCGAGACGGCGAAGAGCTGCTCAAAGGTCAATTGTTTACCTCCGTCGTCGGCTCGATATTTTACGAGTTGCCCGTGCTGGCCGTTGCAAAGAGGAACCGTTTGCTGCGAGAGCAGACGAAAATGCTTCTCGGCTTTCGCCAAGTCCGCGAGATTGATTTTTGTAATTTCGTCGACGTCTAGTCCCGCCGAAGATGCTTCGAGCACGTTGAACCCCTGCGTGTAACCGTTGCGAGCGAAAGCGTAGCTGCCGAGATCGACCAGCCCGCTTAGGCCGTGAGCAGACTTAATCTTCGTCCACGACTTGGGGACCGTGAAAAGCGGCGCCGGACGCGCCGCCGGAGTCGGGCTTACGCCCGGACTTGGGCCCGGACTTGGGCTCGCGCTCGGAGTAAAGACGGCCAGCCACGCAATGGCCAGGACAGTTGTTGTGAACCCCATAGGGCGGCTTTACCCGCTAACGCGTCACCCGATAGCGCGCGATCATTCCGCCTACCAAATGGAAGTTCACGTGGCAGTGAAAGAGCCAGATACCCGGATTGTCGGGCAACATGTCGGCTATGGCCATACCCGCCGGCAGCACTTGCACCGCGTCGGTTCGCATGCCGTTGCTGGAGGCGTCGTTACCGTGCCAGTGGATAACGTGAATATCGAACGCGTCGCTGGCGTCGGCCATTAAGTACCAGCGTACGCGCTGCCCGACTTTCAGTTCGGGCATCGGCATCGTCCCGTACACGAAGAAATTGATACTTGGGATTTCATTCGTCGGATAAAAAACCCCGAACGGATTGAAGCGTTCTGCATCCGGTATCTGCGCGCGCTCTTCGAACGCTTCAGGTTTTCCGGCATGTAGATGCTTTGGTTTTCGTCGTTGAGCGCAAACATCGCAAAGACTTCGCGATCGACGTCCCTGGGCGATCCGTCGGGGCGCGCCATACCCTTGCGCGTGATAATCATCGGGCCGACCAATCCGGCACTTATATCGGCAACTTCATCAACGTGCGAATGGTACATCCACAGCACGGAGCTCTCGTCCATGCGATCCGGACCGGCGCGCGCGGGCACTTGCCAGACGTAACGGAAAGTCGCACCCGGCGCTACCGAATCGCCGCCTTTAGCCGCGGTGCTCACGCCGTCGCGATAGGGCGCGCCTTCGGAGGCTTTGTTGTAGAAAACGCCGTGCGCGTGAATGCTCTGCGGGAACCGCGTTTGGTTTTTGAAAAAAACGACAATGGTATCTCCGACCTCAGCGCGGACGACCGGCCCGAGAATGCCGAAGTACGACGGCTTTGCGATGGGTTTCGTAAACGCGCTATCCGCGTAAGGCATGTACGTCGCTTTTGTATAGGTCCACCCAAGAAAATCGATCGGAACTTTTTGGACCGGCGCGCCCGTGATCTTGTTCACGCCGCCCGGCGCGTAGTTCCACTGCACTTCCTGCGCGGCGATATAGTACGTGCGCGTCCGCGCGGCCGCCGGGGCGCCGGCGAAACAAACGATTGCCGTCGCAAAAAGAGCTAACCCCAGGTTTTTTTTCGTTCTAACTCTCCGATACTGAAGCTCTACGGAAATGGCAGCGGACTGCCTGAGGGAGCCGGAAGTGGCGCGCCGGCGCACAGCGTGCGCATGGATTGCTGAGCTCCAGCATCCGTATAGTTTGACGGATGCGAATACCACAGGATGAACGTGCCGTCCGTCCCTTGAGCGGCCGCCAAACTGGACGTCATGCCGAAGCCGGGCGGCACGGTAAATTGCGCCGTCGCCAGCAAACCAGGCGTTCCGCAAAATTTCAGCTTTTGAACCGACGCGCGATATTTCACGCCGTGCTGCTGGCCCGACGTTGTCGCAGGCGCCATCGCTGCCGCCGACATGAGGTTCGGCAGCCCGCGCGCTTTCAGCATCAACATGACCTGCAGCGGCGCGTTGCCGAGCCAAATGCCGGCAAGTTCGAAGTCTAAACCCTTCTGCACGGCATTCCAACCGGCAGGCGGAGTCACGTCGGGCAAATCACCTGTTGGGAGCGGACACCCGTTACGCACGGCCGACTCAATTCCGGGATCCGGCTGCAGCCCGGCGGTTCTGACGTACACCGTCGCGTAAGTGGTTCCGCGTTGCGAAAGCGTCGTCGTCTCGACGATCGCGGCGCTCGAACCCTTGCCGAACCGCACGGTCGAAACGCTCGCGCTCGTACCGCAAATACTCGCTGACTTCGTGGTTGCGCTCAACGGCGTTTTTGAGTGCGAAAGCGCGCTTCGAAGTTGCGCGATACCGGCGGAAACGATCCCGGAAGGAATCGGGAGAACGGCTTGGCCGAAGACTCCACTGCCGCCCCGGCCGTTTTTCATTTTCGGACCCTGCCAGAGATTTTTGATCTCGGTAAGCGTGAATCCGCGCGGCAGTTGCACCCAGTCCGGCGGCGCAACGAAAGTCGCGGCCGGCTGCGGCGCAGGGGAGGGCAGCGGCGTGGGCGTTGTTTGTGCAGTCGACGGAAGCGCGCTGCTGAGCAGCAATGCGCCAATCAGGAGTGCGTATAAGCTCCTCATGCTGAAGTGGCTCCCTCTCTTAGATTAGGCCGACCTCTTTTCCGACGCCGGCAAAAGCCGCCAAAGCGCGATCCATCTCGTCCTTGGTGAGCTTGGCGCTGATTTGCACGCGAATGCGGGCCGTGCCTTCGGGTACGACCGGGAAGCCGAATCCCGTCACGAAGACGCCCCGCTTCAGCAGCCGGTCGCTCATCGCGATGGCAAAAGCCGTCTCGCCGACGATGATCGGAACGATCGCGCTCTCTCCCTCCAGCGGCTTGAACCCAAGAGTCACCAGATTCTCGCGGAAATAGCGCGTGTTCTCGCGCAGGCGGTCAACCAATTCCGGATGCGCGTCGAGATAGTCGATGGCTTCGAGCGAACTGCATGCTACGGTCGCCGGCAAGGCGTTGGAAAACAATTGGGGCCGCGACTTTTGAATCAGCGTATCGATCAGCGCATGACTGCCCGCAACGAATCCGCCCGCGGCTCCGCCCAGCGCCTTCCCCAGCGTGCCCGTGATGATATCGACGTGTCCGTCCAAACCGAAATGCTCGATCGTTCCGCGGCCGGTCTTTCCCATCACTCCCGTGCCGTGCGAATCGTCAACGACCGTGACCGCCGCGTACTTCTTGGCAAGCTCGACGATATCGGGAAGGTTTGCCAGGCTGCCTTCCATCGAGAAGACGCCGTCGGTAACGATAAGTACCGGCGCCGAGCCTTGCACGGCCTTCAGTTTCTCTTCGAGGTCGCGCATGTCGCTGTGCTTGTAGCGCTCGCGCCGGGATTTGGAGGCTAAGCGGCAGCCGTCGATGATCGACGCATGGTTCAACTCATCGGAGAGAATCGCCGAGCCGGTATCGCAGATCGTCGGAAAGAGTCCAGTATTGGCGTTCCAGCAAGAAACGTACGTAAGCGAGGCTTCCGTCCGCAGAAACTCGGCGATGCGGTCTTCGAGTTGCCGGTGAATATCAAACGTTCCGCAGATGAAGCGCACCGAGGCCGTGCCGGCGCCGTACGTATCCAAACCGCGTTTGCCGGCTTCGATCACCGCGGCTTCGTCCGAGAGACCGAGGTAATTGTTACTGGAAAGCACGATGACATCGCCGGCTTCTTCCATATGCACTTCGGCTGCCATCGGCGTCGTCAGGTGCCGTAAGGTCTTGTACGTCCCGGCCGCTTTCAGTTTTTCAATGTCGCTCTGAAGGCTGCGTTCGAAAGCCGTATTCACGCGATCCCTTTCAAGTCCAAGACGATTTTCGCGGCTTCACCGCTGCGCATCAAAGCAAACGCGCTTTCAAATTCCTCGAATGGAATCACGTGCGTGATGATCGGTTTCAAATCAACGCGGCCGCTGCGCACGAGTTCTTCGGTTTGGTACCACGTTTCAAACATGCGCCGTCCGTTGATGCCGAGCAGCGTCAGGCCTTTGAAGATGACGCGATCGGCCAGATCGATCGTCACATTCTCGGAGGGAATTCCGAGCAGCGAAGCGCAGCCGCCCTTGCGTACGGCGCGCAAACCGGTGTCGAGCGCCTGCGGGTTTCCCGACATCTCCAACAGCACGTCGACACCTTCGCCGCGCGTTGCGGCAACGATCTTCTCAACGATCTGAGGATCGGTTGCGGTGAACGTACCATCTGCGCCGAGCTTTTTCGCGAGGGCGAGCTTGGTGGGGTTGACGTCAACGGCATACACCGCCGAAGCTCCGGCCGCTCGCGCCACGAGCAGCGCCATAAGCCCGATCGATCCGGCGCCCATGATGAGCACCGATTTCACGCTGACGCCGGCCGCCATAACGGAGTGCACCGCATTGCCGAGCGGATCGAATACGGCGGCGAACTCGTCGGGAATGGACGCGTCGAGCTTCCAAACGTTGCTTTCGGGCATCGCAATATATTCGGCGAACGCGCCGTCGCGGTCGACGCCGATGATCTTCAAATTGTCGCACAAGTGCGCTTGGCCGGTGCGGCACAAGAAACAGGTGCCGTCGGCGATGTGACCTTCGGCCGAAACACGGTCGCCGGCCGCGACCATGCGTACCGAGCTGCCGACCGCCGTCACCCGTCCCATGAACTCGTGGCCCATCACCAGCGGCGGCTTTATCCGGCTCTGCGCCCACTTGTCCCAAGAAAAAATGTGCAGGTCGCTGCCGCAGATTCCGGCTTTTTCGACACGAATGAGGACGTCCGACGGACCCAGTTCGGGAACCGGAACATCGCAAATTTCGAACCCCGGCTTGGGCGCCGTCTTGCAGAGCGCGCGCATGAAGGCCGGACTATTCGCGCCCGGCCTTAAGCGGTCATGCGGCGCGCGAGGTTACCGGTTGGTTTCTTTGACCTTCATGCGGCTGACCGGAATATAACCGAGCTTTTCCAGCAGCGACCGGTTTGAAGAGATGTAACGGATGAACGCGTCGATCTCGGACGAAGGCTTCCCCTTTGTAAAAATATGTTCGTAGGACCAGATTGGATATTTTCCGGTTATGACGTTTCCTTCAGTCGGCGCGACGCCGTTGATCATCAACACCGTAACCGGTTTGTTACGCGTATAGGCGAGCGCGACATAGGAAACGGAGCCCGGCGTCGTCGCGACCGTGGTGACCACCGTTCCGGAGCTGTCGACCGTGAGTCCGGCCTCGTTGATCTTCGATACGCCCATCATCGTTGCGTTGAATACGGCACGGGTTCCCGACGTGCGCGGACGGTTGATGAGAACGACCCCTTGATTTGCGCCGCCGACGTCTTTCCAGTTGGTTACCCGGCCCGAGAAAATCCCTCGCACTTGCGCTGCCGACAGTCCGGTCACACCGGTTGAAGGATTGACGATGATTGCAAAACTGACGACCGCGACTTTGTGATCCATGAGCCCGGAATTCCCCGGCGCAATAACGTCGGAGTCACCCAGCTCCGCGGTTCCCGATCGGGCTTGAGCGATCCCGACATACGATCCGCCGCCCGATACGGATATCTTGACGTCCTGATGCTGTGTTGAGTATTCGGTCGCCGCTTCTTTGACCAGGGGCAGAAGCGCTGTCGATCCGACCGCCGAGATCTGGGTATCTGCGAATGCGGCCAGCGGAGCGGCGAGTACCGTCAGGGCGAGTACACCGAACAGGCGCTTTATCATAAGTCGTATCTCCTTCTAGAAGTCGAATTCGAGTTGCGTGCGATTGTACTTAAACAGCGGCGATCCGCCGAAGACGAGCGTATTGTTTTGCGTGCGTTCCGCATAGCGGTGCCGTATGAGCAATCCGTGATACGGACCGGTTGACGGAGGCTTGCGAAAAAACCAGGTCGCGTCGAGGTTGGTCTCTTGCGTCGGCTGCGTGCCGATTACACTGTTTCCGTAGGTGTAGAGGGCGCGGCTCGCAATAAATCTGCCGCGATGATCCGCCGTTTGAAGCGTCAGCGCGAACTTTAAGCCTTGACCGGAGCTGCGGCGATCGATCAATCCCTGACTAATGCTCGTCGTAAAGAGTACATCGGTGGCATAGGAGTCCGTGTACGGGCTCGCCCATCCGCCGTAGTAAACCGTCGTCGTGCCGTCGGCATTGGGAAGGCAGTTTGCCGTGCCGCCGCTGGGCAAAAAGTAAGGAAACGTGACGCCCGGCCCTGTTGAGATTTGATGCTTCGAACTGCTGCACGAGACGCCGGCCGGAAGTGTTAGTATGTCGCTGCGTTCCGGTAGGACGTTGTAACCAACCGCGAAATCGACATTCTTCCAGGGCGAGATCCCCGCTTGTATCCCGAAGACCGTGCTTGAGATTTTCCCGATAACGGCGCTGCCGGCATTTTGTTCGCTCCCGAGCTGAATCGCGATGAACGGTTTTGCAAAACTCTTGGCCCACGTATACTTTCCATCCACCCACAACGCGTTCGCAATGTTCATGAACGCGTAGTAATGCAGATTCGCAGTGAAATTGCCGGTAAAGCCCAAGCGCGCGTAGCCGAATCCGCTCGTTGTTATCGATGAGCCCCCGAGTGTAAAGATGTTCGCCGCAACACCGGGCGCGTCGACCGGATGGCTGGTCAACAATGTCGCATTATCGAAGGCCGAGCTCGCGCGGCTTTCAAATCGATCCATATAGGCAGCTTCGCCGGTCCACGACTTGTTGAACTTGTAACTGAGATCGCCGCCCTCGAAAGCGACCGGCTTGAGGCGCGAATCCGAAGGGTTGGCCCACGGCGTGGTGATAACCTGATCGCCGAGCTTTATGTAGAGTTTCGGATCTTTGTACTGAACGTACGCCTCGTAGAGCGTGCTGAGAACGAAGCCCGGCAGCGTGTCGTCCGGATTTGTTGGGACCGTGGCCTGACCCGTGAACGTCTCTTTGCCGCACGACAGAGAAAGGTGCGATACGGGCGACGGACAGCCGTTGAGCGGATTGGCGTAGAGATACGTACCGCCGACAGTGATCGGGCTGTTCGGAAAAGCGTACTGGGCGTGCAAGCTGACCGCCGTGTTGAACGTCGCCTGATTAATCGCTTTGAACGTTTGCGGATAGCCGCTTGCGTTCTGTCGCGTAAAATAATAGGACCGAACGAATCCGCTATAGCTGAAAGCGGGCGCCGGAGTCGGCTTGGGCGGCGGCGTCGCCCCGAGCGCGTGCGTGGCGGTTCCGAGCAGAGCAACGAGTGAGCACGCGAAAATGGTCCCGTTGAACTGCCGCATGCCTCTCATCGTAGCGGCCCATTCTTAAGGCGCCTTTATGTTTACCTTAAGAGTAGATTCTCATAGATTCGGAGTTGTTTTTCGTGCCATCTAGGCGCGACGAGCCGACGTGTACCCAAGGTGGAACGTACACGAGGCTCGGCGCAACGACGATGGCGCGGAAAAGAACCCGAATCAGCCGTAGCGTCCGGTGATGTAGTCTTCAGTCCGTTTATCGGTGGGCTTGAAGAAAATGTCGCGGGTCTTGCCCGTCTCGATCAGCTGGCCCATGAGAAAGAATGCCGTGTAGTCGGAGATACGCGCCGCCTGCTGCATTGAGTGCGTCACGATCACGACCGTGTAATCTTTTTTGAGATCGCCAATCAGGTCTTCGATCTTGCTGGTCGCGATTGGGTCCAGCGCCGACGCGGGCTCGTCCATGACGATAACTTCGGGTTCCACTGCAAGGACGCGCGCGATGCACAGCCGCTGCTGCTGCCCGCCTGAAAGCGCGAGCGCGGAAAGATTGAGCCGGTCCTTTACCTCCTCCCAGAGCGCCGCGTGGCGCAGGCTGCGTTCGGCCAGTTCCATCAGCCGCTTCCGCCCGCGAATTCCGTGAATGCGCAGGCCGTACACAACGTTTTCGAAGATCGATTTCGGAAACGGGTTCGGGCGCTGGAACACCATCCCGATCCGGTGACGGATAGAAACGGGATCGATCTCCTTGGCGTAGATGTTTTCGCCGTCGAGAATCACGGCGCCCTCGACCCGTACGCCCGGCGTCAGGTCGTGCATACGGTTGAGCGCGCGCACGAACGTGGACTTCCCGCACCCTGATGGCCCGATCAGCGCGGTCACGCGATTTTCGCGCACGTTGAGCGAAGCGTGATTGATCGCCTGGACCGTCCCGTAATAAACGCTCAAGTCCTCGACGCGCAGTTTTGGCGCGGTCTCGGGAAGCGCTTCTCCCGCTCCGGGGCGCATGCTGATCATCCGATCACTTCCCCATGAACCGTTTGCTCAGGCCGTATCCGATAAGACGCGCGCTCATATTAAAGAGAAGCACCATTACGAGCAAGACCAGCGCCGATCCGTTTCCGACGCGGGCCGCGTCGGGCACCAAGCTTTCAGAATGCGTGTACCAGAGATGCACCGAGAGGGTCTCCGCCTGGTGGAACAAGCCGAGATCGTAGGCCGAACGGCCGGCCGACACGCTGACGCCCGCGGTAAAAATCAGGGCGGCCGTCTCGCCGAAGATGCGCCCGGCGATCAGGACCACGCCCGTCGTCAGCGGCGCGATCGCGCTCGGAAGCACGACTTTCCGGATCGTTTGCCATTTGGTGGCGCCTAGCGCCATGGAGCCTTCGCGGAATGCGGCCGGTACCGAAGCGAGCGCCTCTTGCGTCACGCGCATGAGCGCGGGGAGATTCAATAAGGTCAACGTCAGCGCGCCGCCGAGCGCGGTGAATTTCCAGTGGAACATCGTCACGAAAACGAGCAGCCCGAAGAGACCCATGACGATCGACGGAACCGTCGCCAGCGACTCGGCGCAAAATTGCACCAGCGACGTAAACAGGCCGGGACTCGCGTACTCTTGCAGGTAGATTCCGCCCGCCATCGCGATCGGCGTTGTAAAGATCAGCGTCAGAATCAGAATGTAGAACGAATTGAAGATTTCCGGTCCGACGCCCCCGCCGGCCGAGACTTCGCTCGGCGGCGAGGTGAGGAAGTGCCACGAGATCACCGGCAATCCCAAATAAAAGATGTAGCCGACGAAAAACGCCAGTAGCACGATGATCGAAAGCGCCGCCGCCCAGAGAACGCCCGTCATGAACGCATTAGCGGCGCGCCGCCGCGCGGTGGTGCTGGCGCGGGTTTGAAAGGTCGTCGCGACGGCACCCATCAGACGCTCCGCCGTAAGGCCAGGCGTACCGCGACGATCAGCACCATCGCGATGAGCAGCAACAAGAGCGCCATCGAAAAAAGTGAGTGATACAGGATGGTGCCTTCCTGCGCGCTCCCCATGTCGGTCACGATCTCCGTCGTGAGCGCCGCGGTGGGCGCGAGCAATCCTTTGGGAAGCACCGCGCTGTTGCCGATAACCATCTGCACGGCCAGCGCCTCGCCGATCGCGCGCGCGATACCGAGGATCACCGCGACGGTCAGTCCGCTTCGCGCGGCCGGCAGCAGCACGTTCCAAATCGTTTGCCAGCGCGTCGCCCCCAGCGACATCGAGCCTTCTTGTATCGCGACGGGAACCGCTCGAAGCGCGTCTTCCGAGAGCGAAATCACGGTAGGAAGAATCATGATCGAAAGCACGATGCCGGCAGTCAGCAAACCGAAGCCGGTTTGACTGCCCAAGTGTTCTCGAACGAGCGGTACGAGCAGCGTCAGGCCAAGCCAGCCATAGACGACCGACGGAATGCCGACCAAAATTTCGATCGCCGGCTTCATCGCGTTTGCCAGACGCTGGGGCGCCATCAACGACAAGAAAATCCCGACCGCGACACCCAGCGGGCCGCCAACGCCGATCGCAAACAGCGTGATGCTGACCGACCCTATAATGAAGACGAGCGCGCCCGGGTGCTTCTCGTCGGGCGCAAAGTTCGGAGAAAACAGGAACGTGAGAGGCGAGACATGATCCACAAAGAACAGCTGCAGTCCCATGTACGCCAAATAGACGATCAGCGCGCCCATGGCGACGATGACGAAAGCGCTCGCCGAGAAAAGAGTCCCTGACGCGATACGCTCTTCAGCGTGCGCGTATGCTGCCCGGCGCGAGATCAAAGCCTCTTTATCGTACGTAAAGGAAGTCTAAGGTTATCTTAAGACAATCTTAAGAAGTATTAAGAAACGCGCGCGATCATGGGGATCCGGATCGTAAATTGCGTGCCGGCGTCGAGGACCGACTGCACCTCGATGGTTCCTGCGTGCGATTCGACAATCTGCTTCACGATGGACAGGCCCAGACCGGCGCCGCTACTCCCGCGTGCCCGCGAGCGGTCCGCCACAAAAAAGCGCTCGAAGATAAAGGGCAAGTCTTTGTACGGGATGCCGACGCCGGTATCGGAAACGACGATTCGCGCGTAGCCGTCCTCGACGTCGAGATCGACGGATACCGCACCGCCTTTCGGCGTAAAGCGCAGGCCGTTATCGATCAGGTTCACCAAAACTTGTGAGAGCTGCTGTTCGTCAGCTTCTACGATCACCGGGCGGTGCGAGCGCACTTCGATCGATATCGCCTTCGCGGCCGCCTGTTGCGTGAACGGGCGCAGCACGGAACGGGCCACCGCCTCGAGGTCAACTTCCTCGATGCGCAGGGCAGGAACGCCGGATTCCGCTCGGGCCTGTTCCAAGAAACGCTGCACGAGGGAAGCGAGTCGGTCGACCTCCCGAAGCGCTTGCGGAAGAAAATACGCGCGGGAGTCGTCGTCGCCGCCGGCGATGAGCGTCTCGAGCATGAGCTTTACCGACGACAGCGGCGTGCGCAGTTCGTGCGAAACGTTCGAAAGAAATTCCTGACGCGTTCTCTCTAAGGCCAAGCGTTCGGTTTGGTCTTCGGCAATCACCAGCGCGCCGGATATCTCCCCGCTCTGCTCGTCGTCGCCGCCCAAGCCGGTCCGCAGCGGGTAGATCGAGACCGCATAGCTTCGGTCAGTGCGCTTGCCCGAAACGATCAGCGGCGCGGCCGCCAAAGCCTCGCCGCTAAGCACGCTATCGACGCGCCGTTCGAGTTCGATCGATGGAATAACTTCGATCAGATGCAAACCCTTAGCGCGCGAGCGATCGAACCCGAAGATCGCCGCAGCCGCGCGATTGGCAAACCGTAAACGCTTTGTGCGACGCAGCATCATCACGCCGAGCGGAAGCGCGCGCACGAGCGCGTCGAACCGGTCGTCAAGGCGCGCTTCGTTACGGTCGGCGCGCTCCGGCTCCGGTTCGGGCGACGCGCGCGATCGTCTGAACCAGCGGATAATCTTACTCCTTAAAGATGTAGCCGCGGCTGCGCACGGTCACGATGTGTCGCGGACTGCGCGCGTCTTCTTCAATTTTTTCCCGCAGCCAGCGCACGTGCACGCTGACGGTTTGCTGCTCGCCTTCGAAATCGTATCCCCAGACCTTATCGAGCAGTGTTTGGCGCGTGACGACGCGGCCGTGATTTTCCATGAGCAGGCGCAGCAGCGCAAATTCTTTTGGCGCCAACGCGACTTCTTTGCCGCGCACGGTCACGTGCTGGCGCGACGGATCCAGTACGATGCCTCCGATCACGATCGCCTGATCGCGATCGGGCTTCGCGGGAGTCGGACGCCGGAGCCGCGCTTTGACACGCGCAAGAAATTCGTGCAACGCAAACGGCTTGGTAACGTAATCGTCCGCTCCAAGTTCGAGCGCGAGCACTTTGTCGATTTCCTGATCCTTGGCGGTCAGCATGATAATCGGAACGGAACTCGTCTTGCGGATCTCCTTGCACGCTTCCATGCCGTCGAGCACCGGCAGCATGATGTCCAGAACGATCAGATCCGGTTCTTCGTTTTGCGCCATCGCAATCGCGCTGCGGCCGTCGCTTGCGGTCACGACTTCGTAGCCGCTGCGCTCCAAGTTATAGCGCAGCGTTTGCAATATCGCAGCCTCATCGTCAACGACGAGGATCTTTTTGTTGAAATCGGGGTGCTTGTTGAAGCTTCCCCGTTTGGTCGGCAGAGTAGTGCTCATCCTAGTCTTCCGGCATGATTTGGCCGCCCTCAATCCAATCTTCCTTTAGCGGCGAGGCGCGTAGCGCCGAAGTCCTGAGTTTGCCGAAGGGAGGGAGCGAGCATGCTGGCACCGGTCCGCAGACCGACATTCGACGAATTGAATCTATCGACCGGAAAACGCGTGCGGCTGCACCGTTTCATGTACGAGCACGGCCCCGGCAACGGCACGCTGATGCTCTTGCCGATCGATCAGGGGCTCGAGCACGGCCCGATCGACTTTTTCAGCAACCCGGAATCCATCGACACCGATTGGATCTACCGCCTGGCCGTGGAGGGCAACTTTTCGGGCATGGCGCTGCACGTGGGGCTGGCCGAAAAGTACCATAAACCGTACGCCGGCAAAGTGCCGCTCATCCTCAAGATCAACGGCAAGACCAACGTTCCAAGCGACGACGAAGCCTTCAGTTCCCTGACGGCGTCAGTGGAAGACGCAGTTCGCCTAGGGGCGGATGCGGTCGGTTACACGCTCTATGTCGGAAGTCCGGCGCAAGACGTCGATATCGCCCAGTGCGGCGACGTGCGCCGGGAATGCGAGCGCTACGGCATGCCGCTCGTCATTTGGGCGTATCCGCGCGGCTCGGGGATCAAAGCCAAGGGCGGTATCGATTCGCTGTATGCCGTCGACTATGCGGCGCGCGTCGCATGCGAAATGGGCGCCGACGTCATCAAACTCAACGTCCCAAAGTGGGACGCCGCGACCGCATCGGAGATGCCGAAACCTTACAACACGCTGGAGCTGTCGGAGCTGGATGGATTGCGCAAAGTCGTGAAGTCGGCCGGCCGTTCGCTAGTATTGGTTTCAGGCGGAAGCAAAATGGGCGACGAGGAAACGATTCATAAAGCGCAGATCGCCATGGAAGCGGGATGCGTTGGTTTGATTTTTGGACGCAATATGTGGCAGCGCGATTGGGACGACGCGCTGATGGTCGCCGGGAAAATGCACGAACTGATGAAAGGTTATGGCCAGTAACAACGTCGAGGAGCGCGTCAACGCCGCGCTCGACAAAGTCCGCCCCGGCATACACATGGATGGCGGTGAAGTCTGGCTCATCAAAGTCGAAAGCGAAACGGCCTTCGTGCAAATGCTCGGCGCGTGCGGAGGGTGTCCCGCATCCAACATGACGCTTAAAGGCGCGATCGAACAAGTTGTCTGCGCCGATGTTCCTGAGATAAAAGAAGTCGTCCAGGTCTAATTCCATCGAACTCACGACTTAATTGTGGCGACGCTTTAATGTGCGCTGCGGGATTCTATCGGTGGCAATCCTGCTTCTCTTCTCTATGGGTGGCGCATCGGGATGGGCGTCAATGGCCTGCGACAACGGCAAGGGCTTGACATCTGCAGGGTCTTAACTGGGGCGCAGCCTTAGTAACATACTCCCCCATGTTCGAGCCGTGGATGTGGCTCACACCACTCACCGTGTTTCTATTTGGGCCTTTCTTACCGCTACCCCGGTAACGCTTCTGTTTTCGATTGTTCTGTTTGTAAGGCCGAGTGTCAGCCTACCAAGGCGCCGGAACGATTGCTTCGATTAGCAGCGCCGCTGTGGATTCATCGCGATCTGCGGGCACCCCAAGACACGAGAGGCGCCAAGCGGCGCGTGCTGAATTGAAACAATCTGGAGAATGCTCCGACCAATCGGGGCAAGGGGTGGTCGGTGTTTCGTGTAGCATATTCAATTGCGGGAAAGTTTACTTTCCCTATACTGCTGTCGCGAATTACGTGTGCTGGCGAGTGTTCTAGCAGCCTCGGCGCATTTGTTGTCATTAACAATGAGGGCTGGATCGTGACAGCTTCGCATATCGTGCAACAGCTCACTAAGCTCGAGGCGGAAAAGACTGCCTTCGTCAATCACGATCGCGAGCGGGCGACGCTGCAAGCCGATGGAACGCTCTCGGAAAAAGAACGTCGAAAGCGTATCAAGGCTTTGAACTGGCCGAAACCGACTAGCACAAAAGATTATTCGGTTTGGTATGGTGGGCATGCGGGCGTGGTCAAGACGTTCGTTCGGTTAGATGCGGTTGATATTGCTGTCGGCCGCTTAGAACCATTCGACCCAGCTACCGTAACGGCGTATCCTGTCTTCAAGGACCCCTCGAAAGACTTCGAGCCAGGAACGAGCCTTTGCAAGCTAGGTTTTCCTTTTCATAGTATTAAGCCGACTTACGATCCCGCTTCTGGCTTTGTGTTGCCTGCTGACGCATTGCCGCTTCCGCGTTTCCCGCTTGATGGTATCTTAACTCGAATGGCAAAGGTAACGCTCGTCGGAATCAAGCCGCCGAACTTTGATCTGGAGTTCATTGAAACCTCAAGTCCCGGGCTCCGGGGGCAAAGTGGGGGGCCTACATTCGACCAGCAAGGGACAATCTGGGCCATACAAGTGCAAACCTCCCATTATCCCTTGGGCTTCAATACAGGCCAGACGGAGCAATTCCTGAACGTTGGGCTTGGAGCGAGCGCCACCACGCTGTTGCCTTTTTTTGATACCCAAGGTATAAAATACACGAAGTCCGCATATTAGGAAGGCCACCTGCAACATGAATGAATCTATAGGTCAATCAAGAGTCCGCTCCGAGTACGCGGCCACAATTTTGCCGCCGGCTTCGACGGTGCTCTCCTCGAAAACAACCCAAAATGGGAGGTCAGAGGACACGTCGGGTGATCCTTTTTTCAGCGTAAAAGCCGCAGTCGTGATTGGCAATTCTTATTTTATGCCGAGCGATTGATCGAGCCCAGGTTTACGCTAAATGCGATTCCGGCCCGCCGATGTGCGGGCTTTTTGTTATCTTAGGACGTCCTTGGGATTGAAGAAGGGAGCACTATGGTAGCACAACCCCTTTCCGCTCGCTGACAAGGCATCGCAGTATGAAAAGGAAACGCGCATCCTTTCGACCGAGAAGTCTGGCGCACACTACAGCGGGGGAATCGAACGAAGCCACGCTTCGTTTTTTTGTTCCGCGGCAACGCGCGCGCGCACGGATGGAATGAACGGCGTGGGCAAGGCCATGCGCAAGTCGCGGACCTGCATCGCCTTCGCCCTATCGCGCTCGTGCCAGGCTTCTGCCGCTAACTCAGGCCAAAGGCAGACGCTGCCGGAAATGCACCCGGCCAGACCGTGCTCCAATACCTCGGGCAGAAGCTCTTCAGAACCGGGAAGTACGGCAAAGGCCGGATAGCGGGCATGCAATTCGCGCTCCAGATCGAGGTTGTTGGAACTGTCTTTCATGCCGCCGATTGCTTTGGGAAATTCCGCTAGCAGTTTCTCGACGAGCTGCGCATGAAATGTCAGCCCGCTCATGCGCGGAAAATTGTACAAATAAATCCCGCCGTCGGGCGGCTGAACGCGTTCCATGAGGTCGCCGAAGAACTTGACGATGCCGTCGTCGGTCACGTCGCGATAATAAAACGGCGGCAACACCAGCGCCGCGCCGAATCCGAACGCAAACGCCGCCTTCGTTAGTTCAACCGCATCGTAAAAGGCTGCCGCGCCGGTTCCCACCATAAGGGTGCGCGCCGGCAGACCCGCGGCCACGCTTTCCATGAAGCGCAGCCGGTGGATGATCGCAACCGACATCGCTTCGCCCGTCGTACCTAAGATATTAAGGCCGTCGCACCCGCGATCGAGCAGCGAACGATAATAGGGGACTGCGAGCGATGAATCCGGCTTATGCTCCGAGTCGAACGGCGTTAGCGTTGCGGAATAGATGCCGTGAATGCGACGATCTCGTGCTGTTCGCGGTGATTGGTCCAAAAACGTTTGCCGTCGTACGCTAACGCGCGGGCCCTGAACGGTACGCGCGCGATATCTTCCGCCACGACCTTTCCGTTACGCGCATCCACGCGTGTCAGGAAGTAGTCCTCGGTTTCCTCGTCATCGGTCGTGATCAGGTAAAAGCATCCGTCCACAATGACTTGTCCGCAGATGTCGTGCGGAGCCGGTATCGGTTTTCCAAAATGGCCGTTGTCGTCGACCGAAATGATCACACGGTTGTAAAACTGGCTGACGTAGAGCAGATCTCCGTCATATCCCAAAAACGAACCGGTATCGTCGGGGCACGGAATGGCGCCTTCTTTCTTAAATCCGTGGCCTGGAATGAATTTCTTGATGATGCGATGGTCTTCTTCGGTTTCGCTCGAAACCACGCGTAGCTCGTCACCGACAGCCACCATTCCGATCGGCCGGCCCGGCGCCTGCGCTTCCTCGCGCACGCTCCACGTGTGCGGGTCGATGGCGTAGAGGCGCGACGTTTCGAGCGAACCCATCCACAATATCTCGCCGTCGAAAGCGAGGGATTGCGGGCGCGGAGCCGGTGAGGGCCGCCGCGCGACTTCTTCGATCGTCTCGATTGTCGTCTCCATTACGGATAGAGCCCGCGAAGTTTGGTCGCCTCGGCGACTCGCGCGACTGCAACGGCATAGGCGCCGCGGCGCATATCGATGCCGTGGCGCTGCGCCTGATCGTAGGTTTCCTTGAACGCGCGCGTCATCTTCCGCTTGAGGCGCTCGTTGATTTCGTCTTCTTCCCAGAAGTTTTCTTGAAGATCCTGAACCCACTCGAAATACGAAACGCTCACGCCGCCGGCGTTGGCCAGAATGTCGGGCAGCACCATGATGCCTCGCTCGAACAAAATGGTGTCGGCATCGGGCATCGTCGGGCCGTTTGCGGCTTCAGCCACAATTTTCGCACGAATACGCGGCGCGTTGTCTTTGGTAATGACTTTTTCGAGCGCCGCGGGAACGAGCACGTCGCAGTCATACTCCAGCACTTCTTTATTGTTGATGCGCTCGCCGCCGGTAAATCCGACAACCGATCCCGTCTCGGCCTTGTGCGCCATGATTCCGGCTACGTCGAGCCCCTTGGGATTTGCAACACCGCCTTTTGAATCCGTAACGGCAACGATGCTATAGCCCCGTTGCGCCATCAGCTCCGCCGCATACATGCCGGCATTTCCAAAGCCTTGCACGGCAACGCGAGCGCCTTCAATCGTCAAGCCGAGCGTTTGCATCGCTTCGTCCACCACGAAAAGGCAGCCGCGCGCCGTCGCCTTGTCGCGTCCCAGCGATCCGCCGATCGCGATCGGCTTGCCCGTCACCACGCCAGGGACCGAGTAGCCCTTCTGCATGGAGAATGTGTCCATGATCCACGCCATGATCTGCGGCGTCGTGTAGACATCGGGCGCGGGAATATCTTTTTCGGGGCCGATGATGATCGAAATTTCACTCGTGAAGCGCCGCGTGAGATTCTCGAGCTCCTGCATCGACATCGTCCGCGGATCGCAAATGACGCCGCCTTTTGCTCCGCCGAACGGAATATTGACGAGCGCGCATTTCCACGTCATCCACATCGCCAGCGCCTTGACTTCGTCCAGCGTCACGTCCGGATGAAAGCGAATGCCGCCCTTGGTCGGGCCGCGCGACATGTTGTGCTGCACGCGAAAGCCTTTGAATATCTTTGTCGGCCCCGTATCCATGCGCACGGGCACGGAGACTTCGAGAATGCGTTTGGGCTCGCGTAAAAACCCGTGCATCGACTCGTTCAAGCCGATCAGCCGTGCGACGTCGTCGAGCTGATGCTGAGCCATCTGCCACACATTTTCGGATGACGAAACGGCGGAGAGATCCAAGGTCATGCTTTTTTCGACTCCTCTAATTAATGCGATTGCGCGCAGCGTCCGCAATACCAAACGACCGCGCCTTCTAGCGTCACCGGAACCATGTGCTCGCGCACGCCGCGGCGTCCGCACCGTGCGCACGAATACGTTTTGCGGATGGGGGCGGCCAGCTGCTTCTCACCCCGCGTCCATATATACGCGACGACGAGAATCGCGGCAAGAACGACAAACGGAGCCCATGCGAAAAACTCGGTGATTACCTGGGACGAAATCATGCGAATCGGGGGTTTCGCTCACTTGACTTCGCTTTTCCTTGAAGCGCTCGCGCAGGTGGGATGCTGGGGGCCGCTTGGGAGCGTCTGATTTTTGAAGCCGGCCATGGATGGCCGTTTCAAAACTTTGTTTTCTTCAAAAATCAGCCGAGTTCGCAAAAAACATGGACGTTTTTTGCGAATGTCTCCCAGGCGGGCTTCAGCATGCCGCCGGAGCTAGCGCATGCGGCGGTAGATGGGGAAGACGTCGTCGACTTTTTTGAACGCGCCCTCGTGCGGCGTGGAGTGCAGCGACTCGGCCGAGCTCAAGCAGATGAACCCGAAGCGCGAGAGGCTTTGCAGGAAGAGGTTGTGCACGCGATACTGCAGCGTTTTATTGAACTGCGGTAAAACGCCGCGCGCGATGATGGCGTGAAACTCGTTCAGCGAGGCGTCGGTGGCCAAGCTGTGCGTCGCGAAAATCAAATTGCGTTTGAGCGGCTCATGGAACTTCACTTTGCCGTCGGCGTACTCACAGAAGTCCGAAACGGATTTGCGGCCTCCGCTCAACAGGTAATCGTTGGAAAACTCTTCATAGGAGTTGATTTCGAACTCGCCTTCGCGCGCTTGCGCAAGCGCGAGGTCACTCAAGTCGGTCGCGTACAGCATGCACCGGTCGAGGAGCTCCTCTTCAAAAAGAATCGCCAGCACGGTGTAGACGTCTTCGCCGCTCCAACACGCGGGGAACCACAGGCGCGCGAACGAGTACGTCCGCAAGAAGGTGACGACGCGTTGGCGGATCGCGCGGAAATATTCGGGCGCGCGAAACAGCCTATTGCTATTGGTGGACATGACGCAGACGAAACGGCGCAGCGCCTCTTCGTCGTGCAGAAAACGCTCTTGCAGGCCCGAGATGGTCTCAACGTTTTCGGCGCGCATGCGCTCGGCGACGCGACGCTTGAGCGTCGCGGCACTGTACTCGCGGAAGTCGTAGCCGCGCCAGCGCAGCATCCCATCGAGCAAGAGCGAGAGCTCGATGCTCGCGAGTTCGTCCGCATGATTGCGATCGGCGGCCGGCGGCGTTGCCGCCGGCCGCTCGTCGATGATCACCGGTTGAGCCATACCCTCAGCAGCGAGATGAGCTGATCCATGTCAACAGGCTTGCTGATGTACTCAGAAGCGCCCGCCGCAATGGAGCTCTCGCGGTCGCCTTTCATGGCTTTGGCGGTCAACGCGATAATCGGAAGGTTTTCGAAGCGCGTGTTCGACCGGATGCGGCGGATGGTTTCGTACCCGTCCATTTCCGGCATCATGATGTCCATCAGGACGATGTCGATCGACGGATCCTGCATCAGTTTGTCGATGCCTTCCTGACCGCTTTCGGCGCTGATAGGCTTCAGGTGGTGCGTCTCGAGCGCCGTGCTCAGCGCGTAGATGTTGCGCGCGTCGTCGTCGACGATCAGCACCTTTTTATTCTCGAGCGTCGCCGTGCCGAGCGGCGGTATGTCGCTGGACCGTTTCGCGGCCGGCAGACGCGACTCGACTTGATGCAAGAAGAACCGCGTTTCGTCGAGCAGACGTTCGGGCGACATCGCATCCTTCACGATGACCGCCTCGCTCAGCTTGCTGAGTTTCGCCTCTTCTTGCCGCGAGAGATCGCGGCCGGTGTAAACGACGATTGGCGTGCGCGCGTGCTCGGCTTGCATGCGAATCCGTTCGATCAGCTGTTCCCCAGGAATATCGGGCAGCCCAAGATCGAGAACGATGCAGTCGAATTTGCCGGTGTTGAGCGCTTCGATCGCTTCGTCGCCGGAGCGCACCGCCGTAACGGCGACCTCGCCGCTTCCGATGAGGTTGACCATGGCATTCAGCTGCGTGATATCGTCTTCGATCACCAGCAGATTTTTGGTGCGCCGGTCGGCGAAGCCGAGCAAGTTGTCGAACGTCTCGGTTAACGCTTCTTCGGTAACCGGTTTGCGCAGGTGAGCGATAGCGCCTGCATCGAGCGCGCGCTGCCATTGTTCCTCGCCGGAGATAACGTGCACCGGAATGTTTGCAGTCGACGAATCGTGCTTGAGATCCGCGAGCAGTTTCCAGCCGTCGACGTCGGGCAAGCCGATGTCGAGCGTGATTGCGTCGGGCAAGTATTTTCTTGCGAACGCCACACCTTCGGCTCCGCTCAGCGCAACGACGGCCTTGAAACCACGGTCGCGCGCCAGCCCGAGCAGAATCCGCGCGAAGATTGCGTCGTCTTCGATGATCAGCAGGACCCTATCGGTACTCTGGATCTTGTCGCGATCGTCGGCAATCGCTGCGAGCGACGGCGCCATTTCCAGCGTGCGCGCGGGCGTCGTATCGCGCTCTTCCGGTCCCTCGCGCGTCGAGTGCGCCTCGCCGATCATGCCGAACGGACGCGCCATAGGTGCGCCCGCAATGCGTTCTGCCGGATGATAGAACGTGAACGTGCTGCCTTCGCCGATCGTACTTTCGACGCTGATCTCGCCGCCGAGCAGCCCCGCGATTTCGCGGCTGATTGCCAGTCCGAGACCGGTGCCGCCGAACTTACGCGATGTTCCCATATCGGCTTGTTGGAACGCTTCGAAGATCACGTTGAACTTGTCGGGCGGAATACCGATGCCGGTGTCCGTCACCGCGAATGCAATCGCCGGACCCCTGATCGAGCCGAGGCGGTGCTCTTTAAGCAGCGAGATTTCGAGCGTCACGCCGCCTTCCGTCGTGAACTTGAACGCATTTGAGAGCAGATTCTTGAGAATCTGCTGCAGCCGCGTTGCGTCGGTCACGAGTTTCTCCGAGACGTCCTCGTGGCGTTTGATCGTGAATTTGAGCGCCTTGTCCGCCGCGACCTGACTGAACGTGCGGGCGATGTCGTCCTCGATGGTTTGGAACGGAACGTCTTGCAAATCGATCGATGTCGTGCCAGATTCGATCTTCGACAGATCGAGGATGTCATTGATGAGCGTCAACAGGTCGGTTCCCGCAGCACGAATCGTCTGCGCGAACTCGATCTGCTTGTTCGTCATGTTGCCTTCGGGGTTGTCCGCCAACTGCTTGGAAAGAATGAGCAGCGAGTTCAGGGGCGTACGCAGCTCGTGAGACATGTTTGCCAAGAACTGTGACTTGTATTTCGACGTAAGCGCGAGCTGCTCGGCCTTCTTTTCGAGCTCTTGGCGCGCTTCGTCGATTTCGCGCGTGCGGCGCTCGATTTCTTCGTTCCGCTCTTGCAGGAGCCGCGAGCGCTCTTCCAACTCGTCGTTGGTCTGCTGCAGCTCCATCTGTTGGCTCTGCAGTTCGTTGGTCAGCGCTTGCGATTGCTTGAGCAATTCTTCGGTACGCATCGTCGCGCCAATCGTGTTCAGAATAACGCCGACCGATTCGGTCAATTGATCGAAGAATTGCAGCTGCGTCTCGTTGAAGCGCTCGGTCGAAGCCAGCTCGATAACCGCTTTGACCTCGCCTTCGAAGAGCACGGGCAGCACGATCAGCGAGAGCGGCTTGGTTTCGCCCAAGCCCGAGCCGATTGCCATGTAGTCGGGCGGCACTTCGGTCAAAAGAATGCGCTGGCGCTCGATAAGGCACTGGCCGACGAGTCCCTCGCCTTCGCGAATCGTCCGCTGCGCGGCTTTCTTCTTACTGATCGCGTAGCTCGCCATCAGGCGCAGGACTTGTTCGTCGCCGATTGGTTCGTTCACGTAAAACGCGCCCGAATAGGCATTGACCAGCGGAGCGATCTCCGAAATGATCATGCGGCTCACGGTCTTGGTGTCGCGCTGACCTTGCAGCATGGCCGTGAACCGCGCGACGTTGGTCTTGAGCCAGTCCTGATCGGTGTTCTTGCGCGTCGTGTCGCGCAGGTTCTGAATCATTTCGTTGACGTTGCGCGTCAGTTCGGCAACCTCGCCGCGCGCTTCGACTTGAACCGCTCGCGAGAGGTCGCCTTTGGTAACAGCGGTCGCGACCTCGCCGATAGCGCGAATCTGCGACGTCAACTGTGCCGCCAGCTGGTTCACGGAGTCCGTGAGGTCGCGCCATAAGCCGGCCGCGCCCGGAACCTGCGCCTGTCCGCCGAGTTTTCCTTCGAATCCGACTTCGCGCGCAACCGTCGTCACTTGGTCGGCGAACGTCGCCAGCGTGTCGATCATGAAATTGATCGTGTCCGCGAGGCGCGCGATTTCGCCCTTGGCTTCCAGCGTGAGTTTGCGTTTGAGGTCGCCGTTGGCGACCGACGTCACGACCTGCGCGATACCGCGAACCTGGTTCGTCAGGTTGGCGGCCATGAAGTTCACGTTGTCGGTAAGATCTTTCCACGTGCCGCTGACGCCCGGAACCTGCGCCTGGCCGCCCAGTTTTCCTTCGGAGCCGACTTCGCGCGCGACGCGCGTCACTTCCGACGCGAAAGCGTTCAGCTGATCGACCATCGTGTTGATCGTATCTTTGAGTTCGAGAATCTCGCCGCGGACATCGACCGTGATCTTCTTCGAAAGGTCGCCGAGCGCGACGGCCGTGGTCACTTTCGCGATGTTACGCACCTGCGAGGTGAGGTTCGAAGCCATCGTGTTGACGGAGTCGGTCAAGTCTTTCCATGTGCCGGCGACGCCGCGCACGAACGCTTGTCCGCCCAAGCGGCCTTCGGAACCGACTTCGCGCGCCACGCGCGTGACTTCCGATGCAAACGCGTTGAGCTGATCGACCATCGTGTTGATCGTGTTTTTCAACTCGAGAATCTCGCCGCGGACGTCGACCGTGATCTTCTTCGAAAGGTCGCCGTTCGCGACGGCGGTCGTGACTTCGGCGATGTTACGGACTTGGTTCGTCAGGTTCGACGCCATCGAGTTCACCGAAAGCGTCAAGTCCTTCCAGGTTCCACTGACGCCGGCTACCTCGGCCTGACCGCCCAGTTTCCCTTCGGAACCGACTTCGCGCGCTACGCGCGTGACCTCCGATGCGAACGCGTTGAGCTGATCGACCATCGTGTTGATCGTGTTTTTCAACTCGAGAATTTCGCCGCGGACGTCGACGGTGATCTTCTTCGAAAGGTCGCCCTTTGCGACTGCGGTCGTGACTTCGGCGATGTTACGCACTTGGTTCGTCAGGTTCGAAGCCATGAAGTTCACCGACTCGGTGAGGTCGCGCCACGTGCCGCTGACGCCGGCAACCTGGGCTTGTCCGCCCAGTTTACCTTCGGAACCGACTTCGCGGGCCACACGCGTGACTTCCGACGCGAAGGCATTGAGCTGATCGACCATCGTGTTGATCGTGTTTTTCAGTTCCAGAATCTCGCCGCGCACGTCGACGGTGATCTTGCGCGAGAGGTCGCCCTTGGCGACGGCCGTGGTCACGTCGGCGATGTTACGCACCTGCGACGTCAGGTTCGACGCCATCCGGTTCACGGAGTCGGTCAAGTCTTTCCACGTGCCGCTGACGCCCTTAACGTCGGCCTGACCGCCCAGTTTGCCTTCGGAACCGACTTCGCGCGCGACGCGCGTCACTTCGCCGGCGAAGGCGTTCAACTGATCGACCATCGTGTTGATCGTGTTTTTGAGCTCCAGAATTTCGCCGCGAACGCTGACCGTGATCTTTCTCGAAAGATCGCCCTTGGCGACAGCCGTCGTCACGTCGGCAATGTTACGCACTTGCGAGGTCAGGTTGGCCGCCATGAAGTTCACCGACTCGGTGAGGTCCTTCCACGTGCCGCTGACGCCCGCAACCTGCGCTTGACCGCCTAGAATGCCTTCCGATCCGACTTCGCGGGCCACACGCGTGACTTCCGACGCGAACGCGTTGAGCTGGTCGACCATCGTGTTGATCGTGTTTTTGAGTTCCAGAATTTCGCCGCGAACGTCGACCGTAATCTTCTTCGAAAGGTCGCCCTTGGCAACCGCGGTCGTCACTTCTGCAATGTTACGAACTTGCGACGTCAGGTTCGACGCCATGAAGTTCACCGACTCGGTGAGGTCTTTCCACGTACCGCTAACACCTTGCACCTCGGCCTGACCGCCGAGTTTACCTTCGGAGCCGACTTCGCGCGCGACGCGCGTGACTTCCGACGCGAACGCGTTCAACTGATCGACCATCGTATTGATCGTGTTCTTGAGTTCGAGAATTTCGCCGGCGGCTTCGACGGCGATCTTGCGCGAGAGGTCGCCCTTCGCCACAGCGGTCGTCACGTCGGCAATGTTACGCACCTGCGACGTCAAGTTGCCGGCCATCGTGTTGACCGAGTCCGTTAAATCTTTCCACGTCCCGGCCACGCCTTTGACGATAGCCTGACCGCCAAGCTTTCCTTCGGAGCCGACTTCACGCGCGACGCGCGTCACTTCCGACGCGAAGGCGTTGAGCTGATCGACCATCGCGTTGATCAGCTTCGCGGAACGCAAGAACTCGCCGCGCAGCGGACGGCCGTCAATGTCCACCGGAATCCGCTGCCCCAGGTCGCCTTGCGCGACCGAACCCAAGACTCGGTTGGTTTCGGCCATCGGTGCGGTCAGGTCGTCAATAAGATGGTTGTACGCCTCGACTTGAACTTTCCAGCCGCCCGTCGCTTCGGGCAGCAAGGCCCGCTCGTTTACCCGCCCGTCGCGTCCGACCACGCGGCTGACCCGTATGATCTCACGGAGCATGTGCTGTTTGATCTGCACGCAGGCGTTGAACGCTTCGGCGAGCTCGGCTTCAAGGCCGACACCGCGAACCGGGAGCCGGACCGCAAAATTTCCGTCGCGGAAAGAGCGCAGCGCATTGAGCATCTTGCGTTCGTGAGCGGTACCGTTGGCCGAATGCGAACTCGCGGCGCCGTTTGAATGCGTCCTGCCGTTACGCGCGGTTTTCGAACGAGAGATTGTCGCCATATAATGAAAGTGCTCCGTAGTGGATGCGGCTGACTTCCTCATTGCCCGATTCGTCCTTTGCCAAACTTGGGCTTGCCAGGTTTAGCAAGCGGGGACCCCGGGGAGAACCCAAACATGCCGGGCACGTATGCTTGAGCGCGGCGACCTTCGCCATTCCCAGGCCCTCGAGCTCCTGGCGGATGCGAGCCGGCTCTTAGCCTCATCGCTTGAGTTATCGGCGACTCTGCCCCGCGTGGCGCAACTCTGCGTCGAGGGGCTCGCCAACTACTGCGTCATAGCCGGAAACGACCGAAACGACGAGCAGTTCTTCTATGAGGCGGGCCAGGGCAAGAAACTGCGCCTGCGCCGGGGCGACCCTGCTCAAATCGAAGCCGGCCTGCGTTCCCGGGGATACCAGAGCATTCTGCTCATTCCGCTGCCCGGCCGGCACTCGGGCACCGGCGTCTTCGTGCTGGCCACGAAGGAAGCCGGCCGCTTCGACGACGCTGCCGGAAAAATCGCGGAGATTCTCGGCCTTCAGCTGACCAATGCGCTGGACCAGGCGATACTGCTCGAGCGCACCCATCACGTAGCCGACCGCCTTCAGCGGGCTCTGCTGCCTGCGAGCTTCCCGCGCGTGGCCGGAGGGCAGCTGGACGGCGCCTACCGCCCCGCCAGCGAGGAAGCCGAAGTCGGCGGCGACTGGTACGACGCTTTCGAACTCCCGGACCACCGCGTGGCCATATCCATGGGCGACGTCGCCGGGCATGGGCTTGAGGCGGCCACCATTATGGGCGAGGTGCGCATCGCTTTGCGCGCCGCGGCAGTCGCGGAGCGATCTCCGGCCGCCGTCTTGGAACAGATTAACGGCGTAACCAATCTGCGCGGCGGCATCGGCATGGTCACCGCCATATTCGGCTTCTACGATACGGTCAGCCGCGAGCTCACCTACGCGGTGGCTGGTCATCCGCCGCCGGCCTTGATCGTCGAAGACGCGTTTGCCGGATATCTGCCGGGCGGCGGCGTGCCGCTAGGCATCGGCGACAGCATAGGCGCACGGGATTGGGTGATCACACTGCCGCCGCGCAGCTGGGTCGTCTTTTACACCGACGGCATGACCGAGTACGAACGCGACGTCATCGCCGGCGAGGAACGCCTGCTCGAAGCGAGCGTGCGCGCATGCGAATCGGATCCGGAGAATCCGGCAATCGCATTACAAGAACGAATCTTCAGCAACACGGTCAATCGCGACGACGCCGCCACGCTCGCGCTGACGTGCTTCGACGGACCCGTGCCGAAGCGGATGGAATATTCCGCGATTCCGATGACGGCACCAATCGTGCGCGCGATGGTCAACCGGTTTTGCGATCAGAACGGTATCTCGCCCGATCAGCGTTTTGCGCTGACGTCGGCAATCGGCGAAGCCGTCGCCAACGCCGTCGAACACGCTTACCAAGGCGAGGACGCGGGCAAGTTCGAGCTTCGGCTGGAAGCGCAGGGCGACTTTATTACGGTCGACGTGGAAGATCGCGGACACTGGCGCCCGTTCCAGAAGCGCGACGATCGCGGCCGCGGTATGGTGCTGATGCACGAGCTGATGGATCGCGTTCGCATTAACTCCGCCCAGCACGGAACGTGCTTGAGCATGGTGCTCAACCGCGAGCCGGCCTAACTACTGCGCCGAGCGCAACACTAGTGCGGCGTTGATGCCGCCAAACCCCGACGAATTCGAGAGCACGACGCGCGCGCTGGCGGCGATCGTCTCGCGCACGCAGCTTATTGGGCACTCCTCGTCGCGCTTCTCCAAGTTCACCGCTCCCGGAACGACACGGTCGCGCATGCCCATCGCCGCGATCGCCACTTCCCACGCGCCGGTGGCTCCGAGCGCGTGTCCGTGCTGACCTTTGGTCGCGGAAACCGGAATCTTGGGCAGCCGTTCGCCGAAAACTCGTTCGAATGCGATCGCTTCGGCGCGATCGCCCAACCGCGTCGACGAACCATGCGCGTTGATCGCTTCTACTTCTGACGGCAGAACGCGAGCTTCGTCGAGCGCGCGCCGCAGCGCCCCGGCGGTTTGCGATCCGTCCGCCAGCGGTGCGGACATGTGAAAAGCGTCGTTCGATGTGCCGTAGCCGGTGATCTCGCCGTATATCGGCGCGCCGCGCCGGATCGCGTCATCGTAGCGCTCGAGCACGAACATGCCGGCGCCTTCGGCCATCACGAATCCGTCGCGCGCGGCGTCGAACGGGCGGCTCGCGGTCGCCGGATCGTCGTTGCGCGTAGACATCGCCCGCGCGACCGTGAACGCGCCGAACGTCAGCGGTGCCAACGGCGCTTCAATCCCGCCCGCCAAGGCCGCGCGGACATCGCCGCGTTTGATGGCGCGATATGCTTCGCCGATCGCGATCGCACCGGCGGCGCACGAATCCGCGTTCGCCATCGTCGGTCCGGTGATTCCGAATTCGATCGCGACGTTGCTGGCTGCAGCTCCCCCAAAAACCGAAAGCGTCAGCAACGGGCGCACCGCTCGCAACCCTTCGCGGCGGAAGATGTCGATCTGCTCTTCGGCAAAGGCCAGACCGCCCAGCGCCGACCCGGTGTACACGCCGATATCCGCGCTGTTGCCGTCGACGGAGAATTTCGCGTCTTCGACGGCAAGCTTGGCCGAAGCCACCGCAAGCTGCGAGAACCGGTCCGTCCACTGCAGGCGGCGTTTCGCCAAATAGTCGGAGGGCTCGAAGTCGTCGATTTGCGCGGCCACGCGCGAAGGAAATTCTTCACATTCAAAGCGCGTGAGTGGTCCAACTGCGACCTTGCCCGACAACAGATTATCCCAAAACGTGCGCGCACCGGTGCCCAGCGGCGTAATCAGGCCCATTCCGCTGATGACGACGCGATGCGTATCAGCCATTGCTGCCCTCGGCCAACTCTTTCATTCGCCGCAGCGTGCGCGTGGCAACGTGATCGATGAAAAACTTTCCGATAATCCAATTCATCGGGAAGGCGAACGCGGCGCGGTGATCGATCGAAACTCGCGTTCCGCCGTCAACGGGCTCGAAAGTCCACACGACATCCATCCCCTTGGTCCACCCTCCCAAGTGGCGGAATGCGATGGAGGGCGTCACCGGATCGTTCGTCTGTTCGGCCCGCCAACGAACCGGTATTCCGCTGCGATGCGCCGCCATCTCCACCACGCGCCGGTCGCCTGCGCCCTGCAGTACCCGGACGAAACGGTAATGCGGCAGATACTCGGGCCAGCGTTCTGTGTCGGCGGCGTAGTGATAGACTCGCGCGGGCGAAGCATGAATCAGGATTTCGTTGCGCGCAAACATCAGGCGACGAGCCTCAACAAGTTGCCCAGACGAAGCGCCGGTTCTACCGGTCCGCAGCCTGCAATCGCATCGATCAGGATCTGCGCGCGTTCGGGATCCCGCTCCACGTTCCGCGCGGCCCGCTTTGAAAGCGCAGCCGATCCGGTGAACGATCGCACGATTCGCGCGAGTTTGCTACGGCGCCGCATTTCGCTCGAGAGGTCCGCGGCGTAATTTTCTATGGCGGCGCGCCCTGAGGAAGGCGCCCCGATCGCAGTGACGATCGCTTGCGCGGCCGCAGTGCCGCTACGCAAGGCTAAGTGGACGCCCTGGCCCGTGAACGGATCGATGAAGCCCGCGGCGTCGCCCGCCAACAAAATGTTTCCGGCCGTTATGGCCCGAGTGGAATGAGCGAGTGGGCCCACAGCGACGCGCTTACCTTCCAAATGCGCCTCGGCAAAGCGCGCGGCGTCGCCGCTCAACGAGCGGGCGCGTTCGCGAATGAATTGGTCTACGTCGCTCTTGCGGGCAGTGAGGTCTTTTTCGCGCACGATCACCATGATATTTGCGTGCGCCGCATCAAACGGATTAACCGCGAAGTAACTCCTGCCCTCTACGAACATCTCCACGAACCGATCGAGGTCTCGCAGGCCGCCGTAGTGTCCCCCTAATGCAAAGCGCTGTTCGCCGCGCGGTTGAACGCTCAAACCGCATTTCTTGGCGATGACGGAGTTCGTGCCGTCCGCGCCGATCACAAAACGCGCCCGCACCTCGCGCGTTTCGCCACTTGGTTCCCTGACCGTCAGCAAGCTGCCGATCTGGTCTGCGCTTACATCCTCAACCCGCGCCTGCAAGAATGCCGCGCCGCGCGAAAGAGCCGACCGCAGCATTTCATCGTCCAGACGGAAGCGCGGCAGGGCCCATCCAGTTTGCGAGAAACGCAACTCGACACGCACGCCGTTTCCGCTCAAGCGAATCCCGTCGAGCGGCGCCGCAGCCGGCGCGAGCACGCTTTCCAATCCGAGCGCGCGCAGCTGCTCGACACCGCCGGCGCTCACATATTCTCCGCAGGCTTTGTTGCGCGGAAACTGCGACTTATCGACGATCAAGGTCTCCAGTCCGGAGTCGGCGAGCGCCATCGCGGCGGCCGATCCCGCTGGGCCGCCGCCGGCGATCACGACGTCAAACATCGCAGATCACCATACGGTAAAACGGCGTCCGGCGAACCTGCGGATTCTTCCAGCCGGCTTCGCGCGCCAGCTCCAAAGCTTCGCGCGGCGCGTACGCGCGCAACACTGAAAGCGGCGCATCGTGGCGCGTCAGCCGGTTGCGCGTAAAGATCGAAACCATCAGGGCCGCCCCCGCCCAAGCGACGCGCGAGCGCCGCAAATCCGTTACAACCGGCGCCGCGCGCGCGACGCGGCGCAGCTCGCCCAGCAGCGCGACCGCCGCCGGCGGATCGCAGTGGTGCAGGGTCAGGTTACACATTGCAACGTCGAAGGTCGCGTCTTCAAAAGGAAGCGAGGCGCCATCGCCCACCACGAAACGCAGATCCGGATCGGCGTGACGCTTCTGCGCGATCGCCAAGACGTCCGGATGCACGTCGAGACACGTGATGCGCACGGTTCTGCCGGCCGAGCGAGCTTGGCGCGCTAAAAAATGCGCGGTATCGGCTGAGCCGCAGCCAACGTCCAAAATCGTTTGGGGCCGCAGCGCGCGCATCGCGAAATCAACGGCAGCAAGGCCGCCGAGCCAGCGGTTCGCTCTTTCGATATCGCGAAAATTTTCTTCGAGTTCGCCGATTGACTCGACGGTATCGTCGAGAAGTTCGCGTCCTGCTGCACGTAGCACAGGACCCTACTTTCTATTTCTTAAAATACTCGGCGTTGACGGCGGTGTAGTTCTGCCATTTTTCCGGAACGTCCGAGTCCGCAAAGATCGCTTCGACCGGGCATGCCGAAACGCACGCGCCGCAGTCGATGCAAACCTCGGGATCGATGTAGAGCATCGTGTCGTCTTCTTTACCGTGAATGCAGTCGACGGGACAAACGTCCACACAGGACTTGTCCTTGGTGCCGATGCACGGCTCGGTAATGACGTAGGCCATGCTTCACGTATTACGCAGGCATAAGGACCGGGGCCTTCCCGTCAAACGGCGGGACGGCGTCCTGAAAAAGCCCGTAACAGCAACAAAAGTAATACGGCGCCGATCAGTGCGTAGATGAAGCTCCACAGCGTATCAAGCGCGCCGTGGCCGAAATAGCGATAGATAAAACCGCCGATCAGCGCGCCCACGATGCCGACGATGATGTCCGTGAGGATACCGCCGCCCACCGCGCCCGGCACGAGCCAGCGGGCGACGAGTCCGACGATGAGGCCGAAGATAATCCAAACGATGATGGTCCAAAGCATGGGTCGAGTCTACCACGAACGGGGCAACCGGAACGAGCCTAAGGTCGCTTTGCCACCCGCCGGCGCCTCTCACGCGGAGTGCCCGGCGCCGCGTTGAAGCCAGCAGAATGAACATTTTGCTCATCGCCGCCTTGCTCGGGCAGACCACGATCTATGCGTCCGGCCAAGCGACGGTTTCCGCTGCACCCGATACCGCTGTTGTTTCATTCAACATCGCGAGCCACGCGTCAACGGCCGGGCAAGCGACGAGCATCAGCAATAGCGTGTACGCGCACTTGGAGACCGGTTTGCACGCGATCGGCTTAGCTGCCGCCGACATCAGAACCACAGGCTACAACCTGAATCATGTTCCGCCGCCCCCTCCGTGCCCGCCGCTGCCGATGCAGCCGCAGACGGGAGCGATGCCTTGCGTTCGCGACCCGCAAACGTACGGCTATTTCGTGAACCGCTCGGTGAGCGTTACGACGCATCACTTGGATATCGTCGGAAAGATGATCGACACCGCGGTCGCCGCGGGCGTAAACAACGTTCAGGGAGTGGATTACTCCATTGCCAATACGCGGGCGCTGTTCTTGCGTGCGCTCGCGCAAGCGATCGCCTCGGCACGGAATGAGGGCGACGCGATGGCGCAGGCGGCCGGACTGCACATCGTCCGCATTCAATCGATAAGCAGTGCGGGCGGCGTACCGATGAGCGCCGGACGCTTCGCGCCGATGGCCATGGCAAACACGTATGGTGTGCCGACCCAGATTTCGCCGCCATCGAGCCTCGATGTGAGCGCCAACGTCAGCGTGGTCTACCTCGCACAGCCCTAAGCGAAACTCCCCGCTCTGCCGAAGGGTAGCATGACCAGATGACCGGGACGTGTGAACTCTGCGGCCGGCGGCCGGCAACCGTGCGCGAAGGCAAGAGCAATCTCTGCGCTTCTTGCGCCATGCGCCGCCGCGCGACCAAAGCTGCCATTCCGCTGGCCGGCGCAGCGTTGACAGCTGCCGCGCTCGTCGCGGGCGGAGCATTCTTGATCGAAAACATGAGCCGGCGCGAAGGCGGCGCCGCTAATCCCAATCCGATCGAAGATTGGACGCGACGCTTACGCCCGGGAACGCCAACGCTGGCAGCCTTCTCGCGCGACCTGACGGAGCTTGCGCGGACTGAAAAGCTCGATCCGGTTATTGGGCGCGCCGACGAAGTCGAGCGCGTCATTTCGATTCTCGCGCGGCGCAGCAAAAATAATCCGGTTCTCGTGGGCGAACCCGGCGTCGGAAAAACCGCGATTGTGGAAGGTTTGGCGCAGCGCATCGTTTCGGGCGACGTTCCCGCGGCGCTGCGAAACAAGCGCGTGCTCGCGTTGTCACTCGGCCCGCTCGTCGCCGGCACGAAGTATCGCGGCGAATTCGAAGGACGAGTGAAGAAAATACTGGACGAGGTGCGGCGCGCGTCGCGCGACGTGATCCTGTTCATCGACGAACTTCACACACTGGTCGGCGCCGGCGCAGCCGAAGGTTCGCTGGACTTGAGCTCGATGATCAAACCGGAGCTCGCGCGCGGAGACTTGCAATGCATCGGCGCGACGACGTTCGACGAATACCGTAAATACATCGAGTCGGATGCAGCCCTCGAGCGGCGCTTCCAGCCGGTTATGGTGAGCGAGCCCACCATCGAGCAAACGGAGCTCATTCTGCGCGGGCTGCGCGAGCGCTACGCGCGCCACCACGGCGTCGAAATAACCGACGATGCCGTGAAAGCCGCCGCTTCACTCTCGGCGCGCTACATCGCCGACCGCTTCTTGCCGGATAAAGCGATCGACTTAATGGACGAAGCCGCCGCTTCGGTTGCTCTCGGCACCAAAGATCGGCTCGGGCGATCGACGGTCCACGCGGACGACGTCGCCGCGATCGTCACCAAGTGGACGGGCATTCCGCAGACGACGCTTACGGAGTCGCAGATCAGCAATCTGCTTTCGCTCGAACCGGTTCTCACCAAACGGGTCATCGGTCAGAGCGAAGCGATTGCCGCCGTCAGCGAAGCCATCCGCCGCGCTCGCGCGGGCTTGCACGATCCGCGCAAACCGCTGGGCAGTTTTCTCTTCATGGGCAGCAGCGGCGTCGGTAAGACCGAACTGGCCAAGGCGCTGGCCGAAGCGTTATTCGGCAGCGAGGCCGCGCTCGTGCGCATCGATCTTTCCGAGTTCACCGAAGCGCACACCGTTTCGCGGCTGCTCGGTGCGCCGCCCGGATATCAGGGACACGACGAACCTGCGCAACTGACCGAACCCGTGCGGCGCAGACCCTATTGCGTCGTGCTGTTCGACGAACTCGAGAAAGCGCACCCCGACGTCGCCGCGATTCTCTTGCAGATCCTCGACGACGGGCGCGTAACCGACGCGAAAGGCCGCACGATCGATTTCCGCCACGCGCTGATCATCATGACGACCAATCTTTCGGACGAGGAACTTCCCATCGCATTCCGCCCGGAGTTTCTCAATCGCATCGACGACGTGGTCCACTTCAACACGCTGGGGTTGGAACAAATCGAACAAATCGTCGCAATCCATGTCGAGTCGCTGGCCGGACGTCTGGGCGCGCGGGATGTTGCGTTGCAGCTCTCGCCGGACGCGCGAAGTTTCTTAGCGCGGGAGGCGATGAGCGCCGGCAGCGGCGCGCGTTATGTTCATCGCATTGTCGCTCGTCACGTCAGCACGCCGCTCTCCTCCGCCATTTTGCGCGGCGAGCTGCCTAAGGGTTCAGCTGCGGAGGTTACCTTCGACGGCGGCGCGCTCGTCGTCCGAGCCGCTTAGGATTGTCATCTCGAGTAGGGTTCGCTATGCGAATCCGTGCTCGAAGGACGATCTTCCGCAAGCCAAACGTCTTGGATCTCAACGCGACCCATATGAGGCGGGTAGGTTCCGTTGGGGTGGTGCCGATCGTACTCGCGCGAACGCGCAATTAAGTATTCGAAGTTATCATAAGCAACCGGGCCGCGAAATCGCCGCCGTATCGCAATGACCTGACTCAAGAGCTTCCAATACTGGTCGGGCGTGCTGTTATCGAAGTAGAGTTCTTCTGGTATTAAACCGTTTTTTACGATCGAGCCCAAGCGTTCGTAGTAATCGCAGACCAGCAGTTCCTTATGAATTTTGCGGTCGACCTGCGCGGCTTCCAGTTCCCGTCTAAACTGCGGATCACACATTCGGGTTTCGAGTTCGTGGCTCACAAATTGAAAAGATTCGCTCAGCACCGGGTCGTAGGGCAAACTCAAGATCGCCAGCAGCGCCTCGAGCTGGTTGCTGACGCGCAGGTGCCGAAGTTGGACGAGAGCCGCCGCGGCCGTCGCCGCGATGACCAAGAACGTCCCGACCGCCGCTGCCGTACTAAGCGCTTCGAGCGTCACAGAATGCTTTGCACGTTCTTCTGAATGTCGGCGTGCGTCATTTCGCCGGCCACGATCTTTCGGATCACGCCGTCGCGTCCAATGAAGACGTGTACCGGCAAACCGTTGACCAAGTATTGTCCCTGAAGCGTTCCGCTATCGACGACCGCCGGATAGACCAGGTGAAATTGCCTGCGGAACCCCTCGGCTTGGCCGGCGCTTTCTAATTCGTCGACGCCCACAACTTGCAATCCGCGGGCGGCGTACTGCTGTTGCATCTTGTTGATGAACGGAGCCTCGTCCTTACACGGCGGGCACCAGGTCGCGAAAAAGTTCAAATACACGGGCCTTCCGCGCAGCGACGACAAGCTTAGCGTTCCGCCGGTCGAGAGCGGCTGCGTCCAATCCGGCGCGGGCTTCGCGACCTGTGCGGTCTGTTTGGAATTCTGTGAGCACGCCGTCGCGAGCACCGCGATGCACGTAAGGGCGGGGACAAATTTTCTCATCAGCGACGTAACAGCGCCTTGGCGATGCTGAGCGGGACGCCATATTGTTTGTGCAATTCGGAGGATTGGTATGCGCCGCCGCCACCGGCAAACATCTTCCAAACGCCGGCCGTTTTTTTGTAGAAATTCTCGCCGCTTCCCGCGCCAAACCACGCGGCATAAGCGTAATTTTCGACAACCCGAACGAAGGGGACGATCTCCGGCTTTCCCACCATCAAAGCACGTACGGCGCTCACGTCGGCAGCACTGCCAAAATCGCTTTGGTCGCTATCCGCGCCGCTGGGGCAGTCGTGCCTGGTGGCGTCCAATGCGCCGCGAAGCCGCGAGAAGTCCTGTTGGGATATTTGGTGGGCACGCACCGAGCAGACGGTAAGCGCGCCGATGATGTTTATGTCGATCGCCTGCCATCCGAATGCGAACTTCTCGACGAGAATCTGTCCCGTGGCCGGCCAGCCTTCGATTTTAGCGCCGCTGTAGTGCAGGAGGGCATAACGGGGCGTCCGGACGGTGAGCCGCACAGCCGGCTGCGCGCGATCGGGCATCGGCTTCAAGAACGCAAGCGCGCCTGCTTGCGGGGTTTGCGGGCCAGCCACCGTAGCTGCCAAAAGCAAAGCTGCAATCAATTTGATTTCCTAGCCAAAGGCCGGGTACGGAACGGCACGAGCGTCGTCTTCCATTTGCGCGAGCAGTTCGTCCGCATTTGCAAATTTCCGCTGCTCGCGTACGAACCGCAAGTCGCGAAGGCTTAGTTCGTGGCCGTAGATCGTTTCGTGGAAATCTCGCAACCACGCTTCGACCGTCCGGGATTTCCCGTCAAACGTCGGATTTGTTCCGATCGAGACAAGCGTCGCGTAGTCGCGCCCTTCGTGCCGCGCGGTTCCGGCATAAATGCCGTCTCTTGGCAGCATCTTGTCGGGAACGGTAACGTTGGCAGTCGGAAACCCCATGCCGTGGCCGCGTCCCGCCCCCGCGACGACTTTCCCGCGAAGCTCGTAGGCTCGGCCTAACAGATGATCCGCCGACGGCACTTCGCCATTGGCGATAAGTTCGCGTATACGCGTGCTGGAAATGCGCGCGCCGTTTTCGTCAGCCGTAATCTCGACGGGGGAAAAAGCTACGCCATTTTCCGCCAATACTCGCTCCATCAGTGTGACATCGCCTTCGCGGCCGCGGCCAAAACGAAACGTACGTCCGACGACGACGCCGCGCACGTCAAGGTTTTCTATCAAAGTCTTCTTCAGGAATTCATCGGGGGTTTGGTTTGCGACGGCGCTATCAAACGGAATGAAAAAACATTCCTCGTAGCCGGCACGCGCGAGCAGATCGACCCGTTCTTCGGGCGTCGTAATAAACGGCGGCTCGCTACCGGGCCGTAAGAAAGCGAAGGGATGATTTGAAAACGTGAGCACGCCGGCGCTCCAGCCGGGTTTACGAAGCTCGCGCGTTTTCCGCGCGATGTCACTGTGCCCGCGGTGCATGCCGTCAAAAAAACCGATGGCCAACACGAGTGGCGCGTCGTCGTCACGCTCAAGCCGGTAATGTATTTTCAAAGAAAGACTTTGCGTGGTGCAAGTAGCGCGCCGTGTGTTTCACCTACGCCGACGAGCGTGCGCGAGGCGTCGCGAACGAACACGTGTTTCGCCGGCGCGCCCGCAGGCAGCGGCACCATGCGGCCGGCGCGAAAATCGGCCGAGTGACGCAAGTCGAGCACGATCGTGGGGAACGGAATGATCGCTTCGGGAGAAATGAGCGCATCGCTCGGCGCATCCGCGATCTGCTCGAGCGTCCGGCTCTCCTGCAGCAAGAACGCTCCGGACCCCTCGCGCACGAGCGCACCCATGTGTGCGGGCAACCCGATCGCTCTGCCGAGATCTTCGCACAGAGTCCGAACGTAGGTACCTTCGCTGCACGCAACGCGCAAGCGCGCGACCTGATCTTCCGCTCCGAGAAACGTTAAACCGTAAATAGTGACCGGACGCGCTTTGCGTTCGACGGTTTTGCCTTCGCGCGCGAGTTCGTACAGGCGTTTGCCGTTATGATGCACCGAACTGTACATCGGCGGCACTTGCTCGATTCTTCCAATGAACGCCGGCAGCACGTCTTTCAGACGTTCGATCCAGTTGACCGGAAGCAGCATTTCTTCCAGCGCGTCGCCGTGAGCGTCCGCCGTCGCCGTGCTGCGGCCGGGAACGAACGCGCAGACGTACGCCTTACGCTGATCGGTCAGCAGTGGGATGAGCCGCGTCGCTTTGCCGATCGCAACCGGCAGTACGCCGGCGGCTTGAGGATCGAGCGTTCCTAAATGACCGGCCGCGATTCGTGTGTCGCGCCCGTAGAGCCCGTAGATCCGGCGAATGCGCGCGACGACGTGAGCTGAGGTCGGCCCGGCAGGCTTAAAGACATTGACGAAGCCGATCAAAGCCCTTCTGCCACCAACGCTGCGTCGACCCCCGCGATCGCCTCGGGCAGCGACCCATTATAGGTGAGTCCGGATGCGCGAAAATGTCCGCCGCCGCCCAGTCTCGCCGCGGCCGCTTGCACGTTGATGCGTCCGCTGCTGCGTAAACTCACGCGAATCTCACCGCCGTACGCTTTGAAAAGCGCCGCAACCTCAACGCCTTCGACCGATCGCAGATGACCGATGATCTCCTCGGTATCTTCGCCGTCGGCGTGACACTCGGAAAGCATCGCGTCGTCGACGAACGACCACATGTAGCGCCCCTCGTGCGCCATCTTCGCTTCGTCAAGCGCGCGCCCTAACAGCTTCAAAGCGGGAAAACGCTTGTTGGCGAAGATTTCTTCGGTGATCTGCTCTTTGTCGGCGCCCGAGCCGATCAGTTCGGCCGAGAGCATCAATACCTCGGGCGTCGTGTTGCTGTGCATGAAGCCGCCCGTGTCGGTCATGATCGTTGTGAGCAGGCAGGTAGCAATCTCTGGCGTGATCGGAACGTTCAGGGCCCGCAACAAGTGCATGACGCAGGTGCCCGTCGAACACTCATGCGGCAGCACGTAGTTGAGCGCGCCGAAATGGGCATTCCCCAAATGGTGATCGATGTCCAGAATATTTTCGCGCGAGAGTTGCGGCAAGGTCTCGCCCGCGCGTCCCGTATCGCTCATGTCGCAGAACACCCAGAGCGCGTCGGCCGGAAAATCGGCCGGCACAACGTTGCTTACGAGATCCGCATCTGCGAGAAAGCGCAGATTGCGCGGAATGCTCTCGCCCTGGAAATAGTGCACGCGTTTGCCGAGCCGCTTCAAGGCTAACCCTAGTGCCAAACCAGCGCCCAGGGTATCGCCGTCCGGTTTCACGTGACTGACCATCACAAAGGCTTCGCGTTTGCGAAGCTCGGCCACGACTTCCTCGGTCGTCGCGGCGACCGGCTTCTCCCCGATCACGAGGTCGTACCCCGCGCGTCTTCGCGAAGGGTCTTAGCCATGGCAATCGCGCGCTCCGTCGTGCGATCCTCGATAAACGTGAGCGCGGGCGTATGGCGCAACGCGATGTGATGGCCGAGTTCACCGCGCAGAAATCCCGTCGCGCCGGATAAAGCGTCCATCGTCTGTCGCGCGACGTGCCTGTCGCCGATGATCGAAACGAAAACCTTGGCGTGCTGCAGATCTTGGGAAATTTCCACGCGTGTAACGGTTGTGAATCCTAAGCGCGGATCTTTCAGCTCTTGTGTAATGAGCGTGCCCAGCACGCGCTGAACTTCGTGATCTATGCGCTGCAGCCGCTGTTTGTTCACGCCGGCGCCAGTTCCGCGGCAACCGTTTCGATGGCGTAGGCCTCGATGATGTCGCCTTGTTTGAGATCTTGGTAGCGCGCGATCTGTATGCCGCACTCGAAGCCTTCAGCGACTTCGCGCGCGTCATCTTTGAAACGCCGCAACGATTCGATCTCGCCGTCGAAGATCACGGCGCTGTCGCGCAGAACGCGAACTTTGGCATTGCGTTGGATCTTGCCGTCCTTGACGTAACAGCCGGCGATGCTTCCCACTTTGCTGACCTTGAATATCTCGCGCACTTCGGCGTGCCCGAGCGTCACTTCACGCTTCACCGGCGCGAGCATGCCGCGCATGGCTTTCTTCAAATCGTCTTCGACTTCGTAAATGACCTGGTAGAAGCGCAAATCGACGCCTTCGTTTTCGGCCAGCCGCTTTGCGGTTTCGTCGGGCCGGACGTTGAAGCCGATCAGCACGCCATTCGATGCGCTGGCAAGGTTGACGTCGTTGGGCGTGACCGCGCCAACGGCGCCGTGAATGACGCGAATGTCGACTTCCTCGGTTGAGAGCGATTCCATGCGCGTGCGCAGCGCTTCGACCGAACCTTGCGCGTCGGCTTTGATAATGAGATTGAGAGTTTTCTTGCCTTCGGCCGGCATCGACATGAACGTCTCGAGCGAGACTTTTTGTCCGCCCGCTGCTTCGATGCGCACGTCGCGGCGCCGGGTCTTGCGTTTATCGGCAGCTTCGCGCGCGACGCGTTCATCGCTGACGACCATCAGGGCGTCGCCCGCGGAAGGAACGTCTTGCAAGCCCATGACCTCGACCGGAATCGAAGGGCCGGCTTTTTTCACTTGTTTGCCGGTGTCGTCGACGAGCGCGCGGATCTTTCCGAACGTTCCGCCCGCGACGACGATGTCGCCCACGCGCAGCGTTCCGTTTTGCACGAGCACCGTCGCGACGGCTCCGCGGCCGCGATCGAGGCGTGCTTCGATGACCGCGCCCGTGGCACGGCGATTCGTATTGGCTTGCAGATTGCGGATGTCGGCTTCGAGCAGGACGGTTTCCAGCAGTTTGTCGATGCCGTCTCCGGTACGCGCCGAAACCGGAACCATTTCTATCGTGCCGCCCCAGTCGACGGCTTGCAGACCCTCTTCCGAGAGTTGCTGCTTCACGCGTTCGGGCTGCGCTTCGGCCCGGTCCATCTTGTTCATCGCTACGACAATCGGCACGCCCGCCGCTTTAATGTGCGCGATCGCCTCTTTGGTTTGCGGCATGACGCCGTCGTCGGCGGCTACCACGAGAACGGCGACGTCGGTAACCTTCGCTCCGCGCGCGCGCATTTCGGTAAACGCCTCATGACCGGGCGTGTCGATGAACGTGATCTTGCGATTGTTGAGTTCGACCGTATACGCGCCAATGCGCTGCGTGATCCCGCCGGCTTCGCCGCCGGCGACGTTCGCGCTGCGAATCTTGTCGAGCAGCGAGGTCTTGCCGTGATCCACGTGGCCCAGCACCGTAACGACGGGCGGACGCGGCGTAAGCATCTCGGGCTTGTCTTCCTCTTGCTCGACGGTAACTTCTTCGCCGGCTTCTTTCACGACCGCATTGAAGCCGAACTTCTTGGCGACCGAAATCGCGACGTCGCTCGGTATGTTTTGATTGATGGTCGCCATCGTGCCCATCTTGATCAGCTCGCCGATGATGTCTTTAGCCGGAACGATCATTGAAGTCGCCAGCTCTTGCACGGTGAGCAGGTCGGGAATTTCGATCGTCTCGAGCTTGGCGGCCGGCGGCTGCGCAACGGGCTCGGGCCGTTTCTTACGCGTGCGTTCTTTTTCGAGCAGCAGCTCTTTCTCGCGATCTTTCTTGCTCAGCTTGTCCTCGTGCACGCGTACGCGATCGCCCGGGCGGCCGCCGGAGCTGGGCGCGGGGCCATCGGTAACCGGACCAATGGCGGGCCGGAACGGTCGCGGCGGCGTGAGGGGACGGAACGGTCCATTGCCTTGCGGTCTGCGCTGCGGCGCGGCTTGAATCAAACGTCCGGGTTGTGGAACGCGCGGAGACGGAGAAGCTGAGACCGATGTCGTCGGCGGTGGTGCGGCGGGACGCGCGGTTCCATCACCGGTGCGCGGAGCGACCGGTTTGACGGCCGGACGGCGGGTCGCCGTTACGGGTTTGAGCGTGGGTATCGCTTCGGGAGCCGGCGCCTCGACTTTGTCGGGCGAAGCGGCGTCCGGTTTGACGGCGCGTTTGGGGGCAGCCTTAGCCGGTCCAGCAGTCGCCGCCGCTTTTGCGGTAGGCGCGGGCTTCGCCAAGACTTTTCGAACGAGGTCTGCGATCTGGTCGGGAACGACGCTGAGCTGGTTCTTCGCTTCGAAGACGCCGTTCAAGCGCTCGTTGAAGAGCGTAATCAACTCTTTTGAAGTGAGTCCGACCTCTTTTGCGAGCTCGAATATCCGAACTTTTCCGGTAGCCAAAGTTTGCCTTTCACGTTCGCAGGCGTGCAATGTACCTCGGAGCTGTAAGCCGAGGACGCCTGCGCCGTCCTCACCTCATGCTACGCTCCTTGGAGGCGCGCCCAGCGCGCCTAATCATAGTGGTTATGCATCATCATTTCACAGAACTCGAACCTTGTTGAAACCCATCTTCGGCGGCCGCAGATGCAAGCCCCGGATAGCGCCGGTTCTTCTCGGCCAGCTTGAGGCAATCCGGCGAGGCGCAGAGGTAGGTTCCGCGCCCCGATAGCCGCTTGCCCGGGTCCGGACGCCACTCCCGCGGCCCCATGCGGACAAACCGCTGGAGGGCGCCCTTGGGCCTGCGCTCGCGGCAGCCGGCGCACTGGCGCTCCGGTATATGCTCGCCCAAGAGCTACTCGCTCAGCCGTTCGCGCTTGAACTCTTCGAGCTTGCGGATCAGGTCTTCGTCGATGGCGGGCAATGCCTCGCCCGTTTCGGCCTCGGAAGCTTCTTCGGCCGCCGGTTCGGCTTGGCGTTCGGCCCGCTCGGCCAGATAACGTTCGCGCGCTTCCGCGGCCTCGGCTTCGCTCGTGATATCCAAGCGCCAGCCGGTCATCTGCGCGGCCAGCCTAACGTTTTGGCCTTCTTTGCCGATGGCCAGCGAAAGCTGGTAATCCGGCACGATGACGAGCGCGACGCCGTCGTCTTCGAAGAGCTCGACGCTCAAGACTTTGGCCGGCGCGAGCGCGTTCATGATCAAATTCGTTTGATCCGGATCCCACTTGATGACGTCGATCTTCTCGCCGCGCAGTTCGTCCGAGACGTTTGCAATGCGGCTCGACTTCGGCCCCAAACAGGCGCCGATCGGATCGACTTCGGCGCGCGCACTGCGCACCGCAACTTTGGTGCGGCTGCCGGGTTCGCGCGCGATCGCCATAATTTCGACCGTACCGTCCTCAACCTCGGGGACGTTGAACTCCAGCAGGCGCTGCACGAGCCCGTCGGCGGAACGCGACAGGATCACGCTCGGGCCCTTGGGAGATTTGCGCACGTCCAAAACGTAGGCGCGGATAAAGTCATTGATGCGGAAATTTTCTCGCGGCACTTGCTCCGAGAGCGGCAGCATCGCTTCGTCCTTGCCGTCGAGGAGCACGTACATGTTGCGCTGTTCGAACCGTTGAACGGTGCCGGTCACAATGTCGTTGAGCTTCGCGGCGTACTTGTTGTAAACGGTGTCGCGCTCGGCTTCGCGGATGCGCTGAACGATGACTTGCTTGGCGGTCTGCGCGGCGATGCGGCCAAAATCTTTAGGCGTGACTTCTTCGTCGAAGTAATCTCCGGCCTGATACTGCGGCCCCGCCTCTTTGGGCGTAACCTCCAACTTCGGATCGGTGATTTCTTCAGCCACGATCCGGCGGTGAAAGACTTTGTATTCGCCGGTCTGCCGGTCGACGGAAACAATTGCGTTCGCTTCACTTCCGAAGTGCCGTTTGTAAGCGGTCAGGAGCGCCGCCTCCAACGCTTCGATCAACATCTCGAACGGGATGTTCCTCTCCCGCGAGATGTATTGCAGGACGTCGATCAGTCTCTCTTCGGTCATTTGTTCAGGCATGCTGTTTTCTTTGTTCCTTTGCGCGCTTCAAGTCTGCGCGCACGTCGTATTCCAAGTTTGCGGTTTTTATCGTCTCGATCGGCAGCGGCAACTCGCCGCTTTCCGTTTTCAAAATCACCGCGGTTCCGCGAACGCCTTGCAGGACGCCGCGATGCGTTTTGGTCCCACGTACGAGCAGCGAGGTGACAATCTTGGCATCGCGGCCCGCAAAACGCGTGTAATCTCCAGGCTTGGTGAGCGGCCGGTTTAAGCCGGCGGACTCGACCTCGAGCCGGTAAGCTTCTTCAAAGTCTTGCAGCCGCTTATTTATCGCAGACGCAATGCGCTCGCAGGTGCGAACGTCGACGCCGCCCTCGCGATCGATCGTCACGCTCAGCACGCTCTTGTTTCCGCTACCGCGCGTACTGTGTTGTACGATCTCGACGCCGGCAAAACGATCGTCGCGCGCAATCTCTTCAACCACGTGCTCGAATTCGCCGGCCAACGACCTTGCCACAAAGACCCCCAAAGAACAACGAAGCGCGGGACCTGCCCACGCTGATGACCTACCATGGAGTAGCATACCCGAAAAATGCGACGGGCCGCAACCCCAGGGTGGGGCCGGCCCCTCGCTCTTACCTACTCATCTACGCGTTACGAGCACGCTCTCTTCCGGTCTACGTCCGGTTGCCGCTGGGCGCTCGTCTGGCGCTCCTTAAATCGGGCGTGCTCCGCGGGCTCTACTGCCCGGTGGATCTTGCGGTTCCAACCGCCCTCCTTCTCTTCGTCTCTGTGACAGCTTGATTGTACGCCGACAAATGTCGGGTTTCAATAAGCGGGCGGAAAATAAGTAGCCCGCTACGGCGGAGCGGGCGTGGGAGGTGTGTACGGCACTAGGTTACCATTGCACGGGAACGTCTGGTCAGGTTCGATGATCCATGGGTCCTTGCCGGCGATTGGCTGACGGATCACCCAGCCCGTGCACATCTGGATGCCGGCGACATGCCTCACCGACGTGACGTACATTTTTATTCCGCGTTCCTCGGGTGTCGCGCCCAGCGGCCATAACTTCCAGCGCTGCCCGGTTACGTTTTCCGTGTAAATGAATTTGGTTATCGCTGCGATCGCCGGCGGTGGCGTCGGCTCGGCGGGTTTGAGGCTACCGATGTCACCCTTATACATGCGCGGCGTGGCGATTGCGTAAGGTCCGGGCGTCGGCAAGATATTGCGCAGCCGCTGATTGAGATTGCGCGACGCCTTGGATGCCGGTTTCCCTTGCGCGCCCGCGGGACGCGGTGTGGACGGAACCGTTTGTATCGGTTTAGCAGCCGCGCTGGATTTGACCGGCGAGATGCCCTTGGGTCCGGGTGACCCCACGGTCTTTGGACCCGGACTCGCGGCGCCGCCATGCGAGATCGCCGGCTCCGGACGGCGTGTTGGGCCTGGACTCGGCACGCCCGGCGTGGGTTTGCGAATGCGCACCTGCGACGTCATGCCCGGCGTTACGACAGCTTGCGGCGTAGCCCGCGCGATCAGTGGAGCGAACGTCGCCTGCGGCACCTTGGGTTGCTCGATCTTCGGAACCGGCCGTGCCGTTGGCGCCGCTGTCGGAGCTTGCGTCGGCGGAGCGGTCGGCGGCGCGTGAATCGTGGCTGCGATGATGCGTGCGGGCACACTCGTGGGAACGGCTGCGACAATCGGAAGTGGCGTCAATGCGATCTCGGGCTGGGTCGGCTGCGGATTGGGCGCCGACGAAGCCTCGGGCGCCGGTGTCGGATTGGGCGGCGCAGTCGGCGCGAACTTCGAGAGCTCGTGATGGACGCGCGGGTGAGGCGGCGCCGAGCGGGGTTGCGCGGCGGCCTGCACCGGCGCGGTCCGCGCGTGCGGAACCGGTGGGGCCGCGTGCGGTACGGCCACCGCAACTGTCTTGGGAACCGCTTGGCTCGTCACCGTGACGATCTGCGCGCCTTGCACCGACTCCGATGAGGCCTGCTCCGACGACGAAGTCGCAATTGAAAAGAGCAACAATGCCAGAAGGGCATGCAAAACGAGCGAGGCGACAAAACTCGTCGTCAATCGCTGCGGATGACGGCGATCGTTGTCGTCGCGCGGCACGATTGGAAACTAATGCGCCCATGCCGGCGCAGGAGCCTCCAGAGCGGGCCTCGCAAGCGCGGTAGTTCCAATGGAAACGATTCAAAAACGAACGAAAATCGTCGCGACGATCGGTCCGGCCTCCAGCGATCCCGAGATCATTCGCTCGCTTGTCCTGTCGGGCGCTAACGTCTTCCGCCTGAATTTTTCGCATGGCGAGCCCGCAGGTCACGGAAAAACCATCGATGCGATTCGTAGGATCGCCACCGAACTCGAAACGCACATCGCCGTTTTGCAAGATTTGCCTGGGCCTAAGGTGCGAACCGGGAAGCTCGGCGACGCGTCTTCGGTGCACCTCGACCGGGGCGCGCCGTTTGTACTGACGACCGAGGACGTGCCCGGAAATTCGCAGCGCGTCTCGGTGACCTATAAGCACTTGCCGGCGGACGTCGCGGTGGACAAACGCATCTATCTGCAAGACGGTGCGATCGTGCTGCGCATCGTCGATAAGAAGGCAACGGAGATCCACACGACCGTCGAAGTGGGCGGCGAACTTCGTCCGTCGCAAGGCATCAACTACCCCGACGGATCGCTCAATCTCTCGGCTGTCTCGGACCGCGATCTCGAATTCCTCGCGTTCGGGTTGGAGAAAGACGTCGATTATGTTGCCGTGTCGTTCGTGCGCACGGCTGAAGATATTGCGCGCGTCAAAACGTTCATAGCCGAACGCAAGAAGACGACGCGCGTGCTCGCCAAAATCGAAAAACACGAAGCGCTCGACGATATCGAAAACATCATCGCGCACGCCGACGGCATTATGGTGGCACGGGGCGATTTGGGAATCGAAATTCCGCTCGAGCGCGTGCCCATGGTGCAAAAAGACCTTATCGCGCGCTGCAACCGCGCCAGCAAGCCGGTCGTGACGGCCACACAGATGCTTGAGTCGATGACGACCAATCCGCGGCCGACGCGCGCCGAAACCACCGACGTCGCCAATGCGATCCTCGATGGCACCGACGCGGTTATGCTTTCGGGCGAGACGGCTCTGGGCGCTTATCCCACCGAAGCGGTGCGCGTGATGGCGCAGATCGCTCGCGAGGTCGAAACGCAGTATCCGCACGAGTTACTGCAGCTGCGCCGGCTGGAGGGCGTGACGCCCGACGTCGCAACGTCGATCGCCGAAGCCGCCACGCGCGCAAGCGCGGAGCTCAAACTGCCATATATCGTGACCGGCACGACCACCGGGAACGCGGCGCACCATATCTCGGCGTTTCGCCCGAAGGCGCGCATCATCGCGCTCACACCGCTGCCCGAGGTTGCGCGGCGGTTGGCGCTGGTGTGGGGTATCGAGTCGCTGGTCATCGAGCGCTACTCGTCAATTGACGTATTGCTGCACATCATGGAGCAGCGGATGCTTTCCGAGGGCCTTGTCAGCAACGGCGACTGCGTCGCGTTTACGACCGGCATGCCCGTCGGCGCCGGCGGCACGAACCTGTTAAAGATTCACCAAATCCCTTAAAACTTGCCGCGGCAAGCAGCAATGTCACCCTGAGTAGAGCCTGCCCTGAGCTCGTCGAAGGGTCGAAGGACGAGGGAAAGGCAGGCTAGCTAGTGCGTCCCTCCCGCATCGACGCTAAAGCCGCTGTATGTCGCGGTAACGTCGGCGGACATGTTAGGAATGCGCACGGCGGCGTCTTGTTCGGAAACGACCTCACGCGCAGCGACGGTGTTGTATTTCTGCGTCATCGTAATCGTGCCGCCATCAGTGCGCGTCCACACGGCCTTGTCGATATGCGCTCGCGCCAAGTCCACGGTGATGTCCAGAGTCTTGACGAGCTTTATCGTTTTGGGCACCAAACGCACCACGGGCTCGACTCCCGGCGACTGCGGAACGAGCAGGGAAACGTTGTACCGCTGCGGCCAAGCGTTCGGATTGGCCAGGTCCTCTTCCAAACTGCTGAGCTGGTCGAGGGCTTTGGGCGCATCCTTGAAAGCAAAGTGATAAAAGCCCGGATGCTTATAGACTTCGCTGCCGCTCACGGTCCTGGTGATCCACGGAAAACCGCGCATGTGCATACGCACTTGCACGTTCGCGGAGTATTGGCTCGGCGCCGCGGGATTGGAAGCAAGCCGTTGCATGATTTGACTCAACGATCCGCTGGGAACCGCCGCGCAGAATCCCGCAAAGGCAAGCGCGAGGACAGGCAACCGGCGTATCGCCACCATAGCATCTCTAGCGTACCCGCATTTGCCGTAACCTTACTTTAGATTTCTGTTAAGGAAGATGGCCGCTTGCTTGCCGCCGCTCGTAAGTAAGACCGCCTGTTCGACGATTCTAACCAAACGTTCATACTTCGCGCGGCGAACTAGGACGCGACTAGGTTCGACCTCCGCTCAGTTGTTTGCCGTAAAAGGGTGCGCGCGTGCTTCAATGCGGCGTCGTGAGTTTCGCCCGAAAGCATGCGAGCGAGCTCACTTGTCCGGTCCGCATCCTTCTCGACCCTGCGCACAGAAATAGTCGTCGCGGAGCGCGATTCGGTTTTCTCGAGCACATAGTGTTCGTCGGCCCAGGCTGCAATCTGTGCGAGATGCGTCACGCACATGACTTGCGCTTCACGGGCGAGGCGTCCCAGCCGCACGCCGACCGCGGTCGCGGTTGCGCCGCCGATTCCTAGATCGATCTCATCAAATACCAGCGCAGTTTTACCACGCTTGCCTGCCAGAACAACGATAAGCGCCAAAAGAACGCGCGACAGTTCGCCGCCGGAAGCGACTCGCGCGAGCGGCCGCTCTTCCTCGCCTTTGTTAGCGGCGAACAGGAACTCGGCGCGTTCTGCGCCGGTCCCGGCGATTTCGGCGAGTTGCTCAAAGTGGACGCCGAAACGGCCCGACGGCAGCGCCAGGTCTTGCAATTCTTTTTCGACGGCTTTGCGCAATTTATCGGCGGCGGTACTCCGCAATTTCGAAAGCTCGGCCGAATTTTTTTTCAATTCGCTCTGCGCTGCGTGAATCTCCCGTTCGAGTTGCGCTTTCCGCTCGCCGGCGTTGCTGAAAAGATCGACGCCCTTCCGAAACTCTTCGGCCCCTGTCAGTACGGCCTCAATCGAGCCACCGTATTTTCGCTTGAGGGTATCGAGCGCTTCCAGCCGCGCGTTGATCGTTTCAAGTTCGGCCGGTTGGAATTCAGTTGCGTCCAGCTCTCGCGAGATGCGCGCCGCCAGTTCGTTGACCTCGCTTTGCAGCGCGCCGGCGCTTTGCGCCATCTCCGATAGCCCTTCGCCGAGGCCGCGCAACTGCTGCAGTGACGCGCCCGCCGCACCGAGCGCGCTCGAAGCCGAGACATCTTCCCCCGCTAGCGCATCGTGCGCGCTCCGCAAGGCGAGCGCCACCTTTTCGACGTTATCTAAAAACCGGCGACGCTCGTTCAGCCGATCGTCTTCGCCGGCTGCGGGAGCAGTCGATTCGATCTCCTCGAGCGCGTACTTCGCGAAAGCGTGCCGCTCTTGCGCGCGCCGTTCGCCTTCATTCAGGTCCCGCAGGTCGCCGCCAAGTTTCCCGGCGCGCGCATGCAGTGATGCAACGCGTTCGCGAACGCGGAGGAGCGCTTCGCCGCCAAACCTGTCGAGCAACTCTAAATGGTACGAAGCCGCTAGCAGGCGCTGCGCCTCGTGCTGCCCGACGATGTCGACCAGCTCCGCGGCGAGATCGCGGACGTAGCCGGCCGTCGTCGGGCGACCGTTGAGACGCAGAACCGACTTACCGCTCTCGCTCAGTTCGCGCGAGATCGTTGCATCTTCGTCGCGATCGAATTCGAAGCCATCGGCGCAAAGTTTTTCGCGCAGCGCCTTATCTGGATCAAACTCCAGCGTTACCGCGGTTTTGGCGGCCCCGCGGCGGACAACGTCGCCTCCCGCGCGCTCGCCCAGGACGAACGCGATCGCGCCGAGCACCATCGTTTTCCCCGACCCCGTTTCGCCGGTGAACATCGTGGCGCCCGAAGAGAAGTCGATCTCCGCGCCCGCGATCAATTCGTAGTCGGCTATGCGCAGCCGGCGTAACACCGTTACGCTCGCCGGCGATCTTTGATCGAGACGCCCCAGCGCATCTTGTCCTCGAGACGCTCGAAGAAATGCAGCGGCGCAGTACGTGCGAATCGGACCATGCGCGGATGGCGTTCGATGGCGACAGTGCCTCCCGGCGCAATCTCGCTGACCGCATCGCCGTCGCATTCCAGCTGCGCCCGCACGATCTCCGAATCGCAGCTAATGTTGATGTGCGAGGTCGTGGGCACGATGAGCGGACGGGAAAACAGCGTGTGCGGCAGCAGCGGCACGATGCCGAATGCGTCGACGCGCGGCGATATGATCGAACCTCCCGCCGACAGAAAATATGCGGTCGAACCGGTGGGCGTGGCGACGCAGATCCCGTCGGCCGGAATGTGTGCGGCCTGTTCCTCATCCAGTCCGAGTCCGAACGGAACGATGCGCGAGATCTCTCCCTTGCGCACGACCACATCGTTGAGGGCAAAAAACTTTCGCCCTTCGTACTCCGCTTGAAGCGCGAGGCGCTCTTCAATCTCGAGGCCGCGCGCCAGCAGGCCGGGCAATTGCTCGACGCGCGGATCGTCGTCATCGAACTCCGTCAAAAAACCGAGCCTTCCAGTGTTGATGCCCAGCAACGGAACGCCGTCGTTGACGATGAGCCGCGCGGCGCGCAGAAGCGTACCGTCGCCCCCGATAGTGATCAGCAGCGAAGCTGCCGTGAGTTTCGCGTTGTCGGAAGCGATGGGCAACCCCGGATCGGAACCCGGGCACAGGCAAATCGTATAACCGGCGCTCTTGAAATGATCGGCGACGCGCAGTCCTACGGCACGCGAGTTTTCACGTTTCGCGTCGATGTAAAATGCTACAACCCCCTTTTTCGCGGCGACGTTCATCCGACCACCTCATCGATGCGCGCATCCGGAACCGCTTCTCCCCGCCGCTCCAAGCGCAACAGAAATTCACGATTCCCCGCCGGACCGACCAGCGGCGACGCCGTCAAAGCAGTAGGAATGAGACTCAATTCAGTCATTGCATCGCGAATTTCGCGCAGCACCGCGCGGTGTACTTCGGGATCGCGCACCACCCCACGTTTCCCGAGGCGGGCGCGCCCGGCCTCGAACTGCGGCTTCACAAGCGCGACGATCTCTCCGTCCGGCGCCAAAAACGAGACGGCGCGAGCCAAAATCGTGCGCAGCGAAATGAACGAAGCATCAGCGACGATTAAGTCAAAAGGCTCGCCGGCAAAAGTGTCCGCGGCAAGTGCTCTAAAATTGGTCCGCTCCATCACCGTGACGCGCGGATCGTTGCGCAATCCCCAATCCAGCTGCCCATACCCAACGTCGACCGCCACCACGTGCGCCGCGCCGCGCTTCAAAAGGCAATCGGTGAAGCCTCCTGTCGATGCGCCGATGTCCAGGGCGCGCGCTCCTCGCACATTTATTCCGAACTCCGAAAGCGCGCGATCGAGTTTCTCGCCGCCGCGGCTTACGAATGGACGCGGCCGTTCGACTTCGATCGCGGCGCCGTCGCGAATAGATGTGCCCGGCTTGGTCGCAGGCGCCCCATTCACGCGTACGCGCCCTTCGATAATCAGCGCGCGCGCCTGCGAGCGGCTGATGCCGCTGCGTTCGGCTACCAGTTCGTCAAGACGCGCGGACACTTAAAACGGGATCTCGTCGCCCGAACCCGTTTCCTCAGCTTGTCCGGTCGATTCCATCGCGCGATCGATTTGCTGCTGCGCGGCTTTGAGCAATTTTTCGCAGTCGACCGCAAGCGCTTTGCCCTCTTTGAATAGCGCTACGGCGCGGTCGAGCTCGACGCTGCCGCCTTCGAGTTCCTTGGCGATAGCTTCCAGCCGCGCAACCTTTTCTTCGAAGGGGCCCTGCTTTTGATCAGCCATCGGCGATCTTCTTCTCGACCCGCGCTTGCAATCTTCCGCGCTGGACTTTCGCGTCTATGAGCGCGCCGTCGGGAACGGACGACGCGTCCCTGACCGCGCGGCCGGCGAATGTGACGATAGCGTACCCGCGCGATAACGGCGCCTCGGGATTCGCGCCCTCGAATCGCGCGCGCAGGACGTCGAAGCGCTGCCGCGCATTGCGCAGCGCTCCTGCGCCGGCTTGACGGAAGGCGAAATTCAGCTGCATCAACCGCTCGCGCCGTTTGGCCACATCGCGCTCCGGACTCGCGGCGTCCACGCGTTTTTCGAGTCGCGCCACTCGTTGTTGGCGATCGCGCAGGCCGTCGCGCATTGACCGAAAGAGCGCGTTCCCGGCCGAATCGACCCGCTGCGCGTGGTTGGTAAAAATAATGCGCGCTCCATGGGTCATACGCGTCCGGGCTCGTTCGATGCGTGCGACAAGGCGATCGCCAATCTGGCCAAAATACTGCGCCGCATTCGAGGGCGTTTCGCAACGCAAGTCGGCGACGTCGTCGCTGAGCGGGTGGTCGGCCTCGTGACCGATCGCCGATATGACGGGATGGCGCGAACGCGCGATCGCGCGAACGACCGGCTCCAAACTAAACGGAAACAAGTCTTCGTACGATCCGCCGCCGCGCGCCACCACGATCACGTCGACGTCCAGTTTTGAAGCGCGGTCGATCGCCTCGGCGATATCCATCTGCGAGCCTTCGCCCTGTACGCGCGTTTCGATAAACTGTATTTCCAAAAATGGCGCGCGCATGGAGATCGTCTTCAGGAAATCGCTCATGCCGCGGCTGGCCATCGATGAAACAACCGCGATGCGGCGTGGGAACTCCGGAAGCGGGCGCTTGCGGCTCGGATCGAACAGACCCTCATCTTGGAATCTCTTTTTGAGTGCAACGATCTGCGCGTAAAGCATTCCGATTCCGGAAAGCTCAATCGATTTCACAACCAGTTGATATTGGCTGCGCTGGGGGTACGTGCCATAATCGCCGCCGACGATGATTTCGTCGCCGTCTTTAAATGGCGGAAGATTCACCGCGTCGCCGGCCCATGCGACGCATTTTAAGATATCCGCGCCTTCTTTGAGGTCGAAATACGTGCGTCCGCTGGGCTGACGCGAGATTCCGGAAACTTCGCCGCGCACGCGCAGGCCCGCCAACGTCTTGTTTTGTGAAACGATCCGCCGGATGTAATCGACGATCTTGCTGACGGGCTGCACACTTTCGAGCGCAGCGGCGTCGCGTTTGAAAAGTGAGTCTTGCACGCTTACGGCTGCGGCGTCGGATCCGGAGGCGGCGCCGTCGGTTCGGGCGAGAACGTCGGAGCCGGCGGCATATTGCCGGTGATAACGGGCACGCCAGCGGCAGCCGCCGCAGCTTGCGAGGCTAGCGGGCGCGGATGTCCGCAGGGCGAGATCGGCTCGGTGCCCGTCAAGAAATATTCGAACGGTCCATAACCGCCGCCGCACGACGCAACCTTCGAGACTTCTCCGCCCGGGAAAATGAAATCGTGCTTAGCGACATTTTTTAGAGCGCCCTGCATGAAGCGCGACCAAATACGGGCCGGAATATTTCCGCCGTACGACTCGCTCATTGGATGGTAGTTGTCGTTACCGAGCCAAACGACGGCCACCAAGTCGGGCGTATAGCCTGCAAACCACGCGTCTCTAAAGTTCGTGGTCGTGCCGGTCTTGCCCGCAGCGGGGCGGCCGATGATGGCGTTGGGGTTGCCGGTTCCGTGATTGATAACATCCTCGAGCATCGTGGTCATGACGTATGCGGTGCCCGCGCTAATGACTTCTGTTTGGACCGGATAAAGATTATCGAGTACCGGGTTGCCCAATGAGTCTTTGACGACGCGGAAAGGCGAGGGATCGATGTGCACGCCCTGGTTGGCCAGCGTCGAATAGCCGCTGGCCTGATCGAGCGGGCTGATCACCGACGTCCCGAGCGCGAGAGAGAGATTCGGTTCGAGAACCGAGTTCACGCCCATGCGATGCGCGTATTGAATGACGCGATCGACGCCGACGAGCTGCAGCAGTTTCACGGCGACGATGTTGCGGCTCTGAGCGAGCGCCACACGCAGCGAGATCGGCCCCATGTACCGGAAGTCGTCGTCTTGGGGCACCCATTGCGTCCCGTCGCCCATCGGATAGCTGACGGGGCCGTCGTCGATGACGGTGGTCGGAGGCATCCCGCTATCGATCGCGGCCGTGTACACGTAGGCCTTGAACGAGGAGCCAGGCTGGCGGTGCGCCTGCCAAGCGCGATTGAATTGGTTTTGCAGCGAGAAATGTGTGCCGCCGATCATCGCGACGATCTCGCCGGTTGACGGGCGTATCGCGACGAGCGCGGCTTCATCCGCGCCTATCCCTTCCGATCGCGCCGCCGCAACTCCCCAATCGACGGCGCTCTGAGCGATATCTTCCATCTGCGGATCGAGCGTCGTGTAAACTTGCAGCCCGCCTTCGTACGTCGCCGCTCTCCCAAACGTTTTGTCCAGCTGATCGACCACGTAGGTCGTAAACCACGGATCACGGTAGCCTTGCAAGCCTTCCGGCCGAAGCCCGCTGAGCTTCAGCGGCGCGGCGTATGCGCCATCGGCTTGCGCTTGCGTAATGTAACCGCTTTCGACCATCCGGTCGAGCACGTGACGCTGACGTTCGCGCGCGAGCCTGAGATTGACATAAGGCGAATAGACCGAAGGCGCGGCGATCAGCCCTGCGAGCATCGCGGCCTGGCCGAGCGTCAGCGAGTTTGCGCCGCGCCCAAAATAGGTGTGTGCGGCGGCATCGACTCCGTATGCGCCCGATCCAAGATAAATAAGGTTGAGATAGCGTTCGAGGATTTCGTCTTTTGTGTAGTAGCGCTCGATCTCCATCGCGAGCAGCGCCTCCTGAATCTTGCGCGAGATCGTCTGCTGATCGGTATAAAAAAGCGCCCGTGCCAGCTGCTGCGTAATCGTCGATGCACCCTGTTCGACACGGTGGTGCGATAAGTCGGCGACGCCGGCACGAATGATGCCGAAGAAATCGACGCCGTGGTGCGAATAGAAGTTGTGATCTTCGTTAGCGATGAACGCATTACGCACAACCGCGGGAATTTTGTTGACCGGCAGCCAGATACGGTTCTCTTTGTAGAGATTTGCCAGCAGGGTGCCGTCGCGGGCGTAGAGCCGCGTCGATCGCGCGGGCTGATAGTCTGCCATGCGGCTGATGTCGGGAAGGTTGCGCGAATAGGCGGCTACGATGCCCGCCACCGATCCGGCCAGAAAGAGTATCGCCAGCAAAAGCCCGACGGCGGCGTAGCGCAGAACCCTACGCATTACCGTTGCCTCGCATCACAGAGGAAAGCACGCCGTTGATGAAACGGCCGGAGTCTTCGGTTGAAAAGCGTTTCGCCAGCTCGACCGCTTCGTTAATAACCACGGGTTCAGGCGTTTCAGGACGGTGCCGCAATTCAAAGGCCGCCATGCGTAAGAGCAAACGGTCGATCGTCGGCAATCGTTCTAGGCTCCACTGTTGCAGCAAGGGTGCCACTATCTCGTCGCTTTCACCGGCGTGTTCCAACGTACCCAAGACGAGATCTTTTACGAAGAGACGATGGGCGCTGTCCCCGGACGTGACGAGATATTCGTCGAGCACCTCCGCAGGATCGCGGTGCCCGACTTCCACGGAAAAGAGCGCTTGCAGCGCAAGCTCGCGGCCCAGGCGGCGCGTCGGCATTCCAACGTTCCTAGGCGGCATCGGCCCGGCGAAGGAGGCCGGGCAGAAAGTCGATTGCGTAGTGTCCGCTGATGAACGCGTCCGTCGCGAGCACCTCGAGGCACTGCTGAATCGTGGTGTTGACGCCTTCGATCACCGTTTCGCGCAGCGCCCGTTCCATTCGGGCGATAGCGGCTTCGCGCGTCTCGCCGAACGCCACGATCTTTGCCAGCATCGAATCGTAAAACGGCGGCACGGTGCCCCCCGAATAGATATGCGTGTCCACGCGGATGCCGGGGCCGCCTGGAAAGACGACGTTGGTGAGCGTACCGGCCGCGGGCGCGAAGTTGTTGCGCGCATCTTCAGCATTGATCCGGCATTCGATCGCGTGTCCGCGCGGGCGCAGATCGGCTTGCGTATAGCCGAGCGCCTCGCCGGCCGCGATACGAATCTGTTCCTTGACCAAGTCGATGTTGTAGACCATTTCGGTCACCGGATGCTCGACTTGAATGCGCGTGTTCATCTCCATGAAGTACGCGCGATCCCCGCTGACCAAGAATTCGAGCGTTCCGGCGTTCGTATAATGGACCGCTTCGGCTGCGCGCAAAGCCATGGCATGGAGTGATTTGCGAGTTTTCTCCGAGAGGTTTGCGGCCGGCGCTTCTTCGATCAATTTCTGATGCGAGGGCTTCTGCACCGAGCAATCCCGTTCGCCAAGAATGACGATATTTCCAAAATTGTCGCCCAAGACTTGCACTTCGATATGGCGCGGGCTCACGATCAATTTTTCCATGTAGAGGCGGCCGTCTTTGAAACTCGCTTCGGCTTCGTTTTGCGCGTTCGCAAAAGCCCGCTCGAGTTCGTCAGGACCTGTCACGACGCGCATGCCTTTGCCGCCGCCGCCCGCCGTCGCCTTGAGCAGCACCGGATAGCCGAGATCTTTCGCCGCGCGGCGCGCCTTGTCGACCGATTCGAGAATATCCGTTCCCGGCGTCGTTTCAACTTTCGCCTCACGCATCACGCGCTTCGCCGTGGCCTTGTCCCCCATCGTAGCGATAACATCGGGCGACGGCCCGATAAATGCCAAGCCGTGATCGGCGCAGATTTGCGCGAACCGGGCGTTTTCGGCCAGGAATCCATATCCGGGATGCACGGCGTCACAGTTGGTGATGAGTGCGGTCGAAATGATATTGGGAATGCTCAAATACGATCGTGCGGCGGGGCCGGGGCCGACGCAGAACGCTTCGTTGGCGTGGCGCACGTGCAGCGACTCGCGGTCGGGTTCCGAAAATATCGCGACGGTTTTTACGCCGAGCTCGCGGCACGCGCGATTGATCCGCAGCGCTATCTCGCCGCGGTTCGCGATCAGCACCTTTTTAAACACGTTGAATCTCAAACAGAGTCTGGCCGTATTCTACCGGCTGGCCATCGTCGCAGCAGATCGACACCAAACGTCCGGAACCTAGCGAGCGCACCGGGTTGCGGATCCCGAGCGCCTCGACGTACGCCAGCTCGCGATCCGAATCGACCAGCTCACCGGATACCGGCAGCGGGCGGCTGAAACGAAAAATGCCGACCAGGTCGGACTTGATCGCATCGACATTTTCGGGGGCCCCGGCCTGCGCTTGTGGCTCCGCCGATTCGGCCGCCGCGGGACGCGAGCTCGCCCGGCGCCGCAGCTCGACGTGGCCGCCGTCACGTTCGATGCGCAACCGCACGAGGTCGGTCTCCAGGAACGCTCGCACGAGCGAGCGCACGCGTTCGACGATGTTATTGCCGGGCATGGAGGCCTACGGGTTCGCTTCCACGGAGGCCCGTTCCGCTGGGGGCAAGGCCTCGGCGGCAACGGCAAACCGTTCGTCGATCTCGGCAAGCGGCACCAGCACGAACGCGCGCTCCAATAAACGCGGGTGCGGTAATTGCAGGCCGGGTTCGTCGAGAGAGACGCCGTCGTAAAATAAGATATCGAAATCGATCGCGCGCGGTCCCCAGCGTTCCGCAGGCGCCCTTCCCAATCTGAGTTCCAGCGCTTTCAAGTGCAGCAATAATTCGCGCGGCGGAAGGTGCGTTTCGATGATCGCAGCGGCGTTGCAAAAGTCCGGCTGCGCCGTGTTTCCCCACGGCTTGGTACGGTAGAGCCGCGAGCAGCCCGTCACCGTTCCGACTTCACTCAGCGCATCGATCGCGGCGCGCACGTTGGCGGCCGGATCGCCTAAGTTGGAACCGAGCCCTATCCCGGCGCGGGCCACGCGTGAAACTTCGGGTTTGGGCGGCGCAGCGTGACGCTGGGCGTGGCGCCTTGCAGCACGCCGGATTTCGCTATCGTGATCTCCGCGTAGGCGATGCGCGAATCCTCGAGGATCGCGCGCGCAATTTCGGCAGCCAAACGTTCGATCAGCCGGAACGATGTCGACTCGATGATACGCGCGGTCGTTTGGCGCACCACAGAGTAATCGATCGCGTCCTTGAGATCGTCGCTTTCAGCCGCAGGACTCAGATCGGATTCGATGACGACCGTGACGTCGAACGCTTGGGCGGCATCCCGTTCGCCGGGATCGGCTCCATGACGTCCAAATGCGCGAATGCCGTCGATGCGCATTACGTCCATCCCTGCGGCCTCCAGTTGCGCACGATTGCATCGGCGACGTTCGCCACGTCTTTGGTCTGCGACACGTCGTGCACGCGCACAACGTCAATGCCGGCGCCAATCGCGAGCGCAGTCGTGGCCGCCGTGCCATAGATGCGATCGTCGGGATCGCGTCCGGTGAGCTTGCCGATTGTCGATTTGCGCGACGTGCCGACCAGCGTAGGAAATCCGAGCCCGGCCAAACGCGGAAGCTGCTGCAATATCTGCAGATTGTGATCGGCGGTTTTGCCAAAACCGATGCCGGGATCCAAGATGACGTGCTCCGCCGGTATGCCGGCGCGCACCGCTCGAACGGCAGCTTCTTCTAAGAACGACAACACTTCGTCCATGACGTCGCCATCGTAGCGCGGCTGGGACTTGTTGTGCATCACGATGACGGCCATCTGGCGTTCGAGTGCCGTTTCCAGCAGAGCGGGCGGCAGGCCCCAAACACAGTTGAGCAGATCGGCTCCGGCGTCGGCGGCCGCGCGAAAAACGTCGTTCTTGTGCGTATCCACCGAGAGAATAGCCGAAGGCAGCCGGCTGCGGATGGCGGCAATCACGGGAATGAGCCGGGCGATCTCCGTTTGGGCCGAAACAGGTTCGTGTCCGGGGCGCGTCGACTCGGCACCGACGTCCAAGATATCGCTTCCGCGCTCCAGCTGCGTGTGCGCAAACGCCACAGCCAGGTCGGGCTCTTCGATGCCGTCGCCTGAAAAAGAGTCGGGCGTCACGTTGAGGATGCCCATGACGTACGTGCGCGCGCCCCACTCGAGCGCCCGGCCGCGAACGCGCAGAGCGCCTCTATCGCGCGTTTGAAGTTGCAACGACGTTCTCCATCCACCACTCGCGCAGCTCCGCGACCACGAACGTCGACCCGGTGACCACGACGATTTCGTCACTTCCGGAGTTGCGCCGCGCGATCGTAAAGGCTTCGACCGGATCGGGAACGGCGCGCCCCCATAGGCCTGCGGATTCGGCGATGTTCGCCAACCGCTGCGGCTTGGCCGCGACTCGTCCTCGGGCATCGAACGACGTGAAGATCAGCGTCGACGGAACCTGCGCGAAGACGCGCAAGATTTCGCCTGCGTCCTTGCTCTCCCCGATCGCGATGACGAAGGTGAAGTGCCTGTCCGGAAACAGAGCGCGCAGAGAATGCACGAGATTGGCGGCCTTGTCGGGATTATGAGCGACGTCGAAGATCACGCCCGGGTGCGCCGGAAAATACTCCATGCGTCCCGGAAGATCCACACGGCTCAATCCCAGTTCGACCGCTTCGACTGATGGACGCAAAGATTGTGGGAGCTGCTCGAGCGCAAGCACGGCGCACGCGGCGTTGCGCTGCTGGAACTCTCCGAGCAGCGGCAACTCCACATCGTAAACGGCGCGCTCGGTCGTCATCGCAAAGCGCTGGCTGTACGGTCCGGCCTGTTCCACTCGAGTCTTCACGCGATCCGGTACGAACAGAAACGGCGCGCCGACGGCAGCGCACTGCGCTTCGATGACCGCGCGCGCTTCCGGCCGGTCGACGGCGCTCAGTAAAGGCACTCCGGGTTTTGCGATTCCGGCTTTGTCGGCGGCGATTTGTTCGACGGTATCGCCCAGAATTTCCGTGTGATCGAGCCCCACGTTGGTGATGAGGCTTACCAGCGGCCGTAAAACATTGGTTCCGTCGAGTTTGCCGCCGATGCCGACCTCGACGACGGCCGCATCCACACGCTCCAGCGAAAAATACAAAAACGTCAGCGCGAGCAGGGTCTCATAATAGGAAGGAGGCGTGAACTCGACGGCGACTCGATCGATCGCCGGAATCAGAATATCCATGAGTTCCGCGAAGCGCCCCTCCGAGATCGGTACGCCGTCGATTTTCGCGCGCTCGGTCATCGATCGCAGGTGGGGTTTGGTATGCAGCCCGGTGCGTTTGCCGGCAGCTGTTAAACCGGCGGCGATCATCACCGACGTCGATCCCTTACCGCTCGTTCCGCCAACGTGAATCGTCGGGTAGCGATCTTGAGGATTGCCGAGTTCCTCCAAGAAGCGGCGCATGCGATCGAGCCGGTACGGCTCGCGGCGCGATCCGGTTTCGCTGACCAGTTCCAAGACGTATGCTTGCGCCTGCGCGAACGTCATCGCTTACGGTCCGTGATCGGCTTCGCCGTTCAGCTGTTTCAGCGCGTGGGGAAGCACCGGAAGCAAAATGCCGATGGTCTCCGCAACCGCCTTCGGATTTCCCGGCAAATTCACGATGAGCGTGCGGTGGCGTACGCCGGCGATCGCGCGCGAGAGCATCGCGGCGGGAACGATTTTTATTGAGGCGGCGCGGATCGCGTCGGCGATTCCGGGAACGTCATAATCGACGATCGCGGCCGTGGCTTGCGGCGTACGGTCGCGCGGCGAAATGCCCGTGCCGCCACTGGTCAGCACCAGCGAAGCGGCGCCCGAATCACAGAGGTCGATGAGTTCGGCCTGCAGCGCGCCGGCGTCGTCCGGCAACACCGTTTCTCTTACGATCTCATACTGCGCTCCGAGCAGCTCGCGCATCGCGGGGATGCATGCGTCGGCGCGCTCCCCCGATGCCGCGCGATCGGAAAGCACGATCAGCGCCGTCTTCATTTCGTCTTTTCGAGCAGGCGCACCGACTCGATCGTTATGCCTTTATCGATCCCTTTGGTCATATCGTAGATGGTGAGGGCCGCAACCGCGGCGGCGACCATCGCTTCCATCTCCACGCCCGTCTGCGAGGTCGTGCGCGCGGACGCCTCGATGCCGAGCACGTCCCCATCCCAAGAAAACTCGACATTGACCGCGCCCAGCGGAATGGCGTGCGCGAGCGGAATCAGCGCGGGCGTTTGTTTGGCAGCCAGTATTCCGGCAAGCTGGGCTGCAACGAGCGCGTCCCCTTTTGCCAGCGTGGCGTCGCGCAGCGCCTTCGCAGCTTCGGCTCCCAGCCGGACGCGAGCTTGCGCGCGCGCGGTGCGCACGGTGCTTTCCTTTTGCGAAACGTCGACCATCAGCAGATCGCCGCCCGGCCCGAAGTGGCGCATTCTATCGCGCGGGCGCCATCCGCATCCACAGCAAGCTCAACACCGCAAGAACCGCGTAGACGATTCCGTGCTTGATGTGCCGCTGCCCGTCAAATCCGAGCACGTGCGAGAAATGTGCCACGCCCGTGAACGCCAGCACGGCGGCAATGAGAAATACGATAAAGAGAACGGTCGCGAGAATTTTCAATGGATTACTCCTAAACGTGCGAGCGTGAAACAGGCTGCGCCGAAGACTAAACAGTACCAGCCGAACGGACGCAGATCGTTACGGCGAAAATAGCGGACCAAAAACGAGACGGCGGCGTATGCCGCGATCCCGGCGACTACTCCGCCCAGAACCGCTTGGACGAGTACCATGTGACTTCCCGGTGCGGTCAGGACGCCGATTTCGAAAAGCCCCGCCGCCAAGATCACCGGGGTCGCGAGCAAGAACGAATAGTTCGCGGCATCTTCGTGATTCAGATCGCAGATCAAACCGGCGACCATCGATGCACCCGAGCGCGAAATGCCTGGAAAGAGCGCAAGCGCCTGACCGACGCCGATGCCCGCGCTTTGTCCCCAAGTCAGTGCCGGGAGCGGTTTGTCGGCCCGGCCGGCGCGCAATTTCTGCTGTTTACGCAGCCATTCTCCCAAAAACATCACCCCCGCGTTGAGCATGAGAAACAGGGCTGCAATCTGCGCGCTTCCGAAAAACGTTTGCACCGAATCTTTGAGCAGCACGCCGAGAATACCAACCGGAACGGTGCCGACGATCAGCAGCCAGGCGAGCTTTTCGTCGGGGTCGCTGCCGATCTTTCCGCGCCATACGCTGGCGGCGAACGCGCGCGCGATTCGCGCCCACGTCGTGCGATAGTAGACGACCAGCGCGAGCGCAGTCCCTAAATGCAGAACCGTCACGAACGCTAGGAACGACGGATCCGACCGGTTGATCTTCCAATGCAGCAGCGCCGGAATCAAAATCGTTTGGCCCAGACTGCTGACCGGGAAAAGCTCGGTGACGCCTTGCAGCACCGCCAGAGCCATCGCTTGCGCGAACGTCACGCGGCGAGCTTACTACCAGGCGGCGAACTTCACCTTGAACGTGTACGTGCTCGCGACGCCTTTGCACGCCGCGTACTGCGGTGTGTACGTTGCACCGCGCGCCATATCCAAAGCGCTTGCATCCAAACCGTCGTTGCCCGACGAGCGCGCGATTTTTGCGCCGGTGACGTTGCCGGAGGAATCGAGCGAAACGTCGATCGCGGTCGTGCCGTTCACGCGGCTCGCGCGAGCCTCCGGTGTGATCTCCGACGGATCAGGGGTAGCGCTCAGTCCGGCCGGGGCATTCGGGCGCGTGCAGCCCGCGGCGCGATGCGTCGCGGTAGCAGCCGGTTGAGGTGTCGGCGGAGCAACGACGGCTGCGCCCGGCCCATTCTTTCCGCCTGAGGCCGTGAGATGCGGCGGCGCGATTTTGACATGCGCCTTCAAAACGATCGGCACGGACGTGTGAACCGGTCGGGGCGGCAGTTGCGGCGCCGGCGTTCGCCGCGCAATCTGTATGATGCGCACGTTGGCAAGCTGTTCTTCGGTTTGAGAATGGGTGCGCGGCCAATACCAATAGACGGCGAGGATCAGATGGAGCAGGAGCGAGATCGCGAGCGCGGCGAGGAGGATTCTGCGGTGTGTGATTACTGGTTCGGGTCGAAGGTGACCTTAAACAGATAGTCGCCGGTTACCGGTTCGCAGTTCACGACTTTCGGTGAATATGTCGACTGGCGGGCTGCCGACAGAGCGGCTTGGTCGAGCGACATGTTGTTGCCGCTTTGGAAGATCGATGCGCCGATGAGGCTGCCGCTTGGGCTCACGGTCACCTTTACTTGCACCGTGACTTGGCCCAAGCCGAGTGAACGCGCGCTCTCGGGATAATCCGGAGAGACTTGCTGCACGACCGTCGCATCTTGGAAAGGATTTCGGCACACAGGCTTCGGCGTTCCCGGCGGCGCGGTGCTTGCTGCGTGCGGCGGCGCAGTACCTTGACCGGCCGGAACGCCGTTTTCCGAACCCGAAACCGGACGCACGTACTTATTGGTGTTGCTGCTGCTCGCGTTCTTGCTGGTGGTCTTCGGCACGTTGAGCTGCAGCTTGGGCTGCGGCTTTTGCTGCGGCGGGGCCGTCGCATTGGGCGGCGGCGTCGGAGTCGGCGGTGGCGTGGGGGTCGGCGGCGGCGGCGTCGGCACCTTAATTTTTATTTTCTTGACGACCGAGACTTTTTCGACTTGCTGATCTTGATTGTTGTTCTTCAGGCGCGGAAAGATCGGCGCCAAAACGAAGTGGATGCCGACCGAGATCAAAAATGCCCATAGCAAGAAGCTTCGCGCGCGTCCGCGGGCAGTGATCATCTCTCCGGGCACTAGGTCTTGCTTCCCTCGGTCTTATTGGCCAAGCCGAACTCGGTGAGGTCCTGCGACTTCGCCGCGTCCATAACCTGGAGCACGGTTCCGTAATCGGATTTCGGATCGGCTTTGATGATGACGCTCTTGAACTTGTGGCCCGTGTCGCTTTGCAGCTGCGCGAACGCGTCTTTGGCGCCTTGAATGGTGACGACGTTCGAACCGATGGTGATATTGTTCTTGCCGTCGATGATGACGAGGATCTGTGACGGAACGACCTTGTCGCGATTGTGTGCCTGGGGAAGCGGCGGCTCTTTGGTGACGGCTGCCAAGATGATGAAGATGATCAGGAGTACCAACAGCACGTCCGTGAAGGGCGTGATGTTGATCGTCGACATGACTTCTTCGTCGCCTTGACCTGTCGATACAGCCACGGGTTACTTCACCTCTCGGAGTTATCCTGAAGTTACGAATCCGACATCTTCGAGGCCAGCGTCTTTCGCTGCATCGAGAATCCGGATGATGATGCCGTACGGCGCCTTCGTATCGGCAGTAATCGAGACGTGTTTGGGTCCGCGTTTGAGCCGTTCTTGAGCAATGGCGGCGTAGATGCCGTTAGCGTCGGTTTTCTGCCCGTCGACGAAGATCACGCCCTTATTATTGACCAGCACTTCGATCTCGTTCTTTTTCGGAGGCGTCGGATTGCTGGTGTTGTTATTGTTGGGCAGTTCTTTTTCGAAACCGGGCGGCGTGAGCAGCGCTGCCAGAATCATGAAGATGATCAGCAATACCAGCAGCACGTCCGTAAAGGGCGTGATGTTGATCTCTGCCATCACGTCCTCGTCCTGTTTCGCGGACAGCAGGCTCATTGAGCGCTAGGCCCTTCTACTTGGTGGCGGCGCCGGACGGCTGATACAAGTCTGTCGGGATTGGCGCGCCCGTGTTGTGGAAGTGCAGCATTTCCGCCATTTGATTGGCGGCGACGATCATCTCTTGGTTGTACGTCTTGATGCGGCTCTTGAAGTAGTTGAAGAACACGACCGCGATGACCGCGATGATCAAACCGCTGGCGGTGGTGATCAGCGCTTCCGAGACGCCGGCCGCAACGACCGACGGTGTGGAATTGCCTTTGAGCGCGATGTCGTCGAAGGCGCGGATGATGCCCAAGACGGTTCCGAAGAGACCGACGAAGGGCGAAATGACTGCAATCGTACCAATGATGGCCAGATTGCGTTCCAGCGAATTCAGGTGCTCCATCAGCGCGATTGAGAGCGCGTCGGTAATGTCGGCGCGGTTCTTCTCGCCGCGCAGAAGACCGAATTCCAAAATCTTGGGGAGCATGCCGCGCTGGCTGCGGCAGACCTTGATGGCCCCGTCGATGTCGTCCTGAGAAATCTTCTGCCCGATCGCTCGCAGTAGGCCTTTGGTATCACCGTGCTGCTGGGCAAAGAACCACAGGCGCTCGATCACGATGGCCAAACCGACAATCGAGATGAGCAAGAGCAGCCACATGTCCCAGCCGCCCTTTTGCATGAATGTTATGAAACCGCCAAACACTATTTCTGTCCTCCCGTTCCGCGGGAAAGCATGTGCGCTTTAGAAAGGCGCCTCATTGGCCTACCTCTACGGAAAGTCCTCGTCATTTTTGGATGTTCGCCTTGATGAAGCTGTCGATGTTAAACGCGAGGCTCATGTTGCCTTGCGCCTGCGCCTCGGCTCGCGCCTTGTTGAGCGCATCCAGCGCTTGAGACTTGTATTCGGGTTTGTTCTTTCCGCCCGTTATCCATGCGCCGGCCATCGCAACGCCAAGCGCGTAGTTCGCGAGCGCGTCGTTGGGGTTGAGTGCCAGGGCTTCGTCTGCATAAGGCTTCATTTTCGTCAGGTAATCGTTGGGAACCGCGGGAGTCTTCTGAGCGCCGATCAGGTCGTTCTCTTCCAACGCCGCAGAGGCGTAGGCCGTGACGGCTACGTCCTTGTCGCCCTCTTTTGCAGCCGTCAGGAAGCTGGCCAGCGCATCTTCATGCTTACCGGCCTTGGAAGCATCGTTACCGGCCGCCAGATATTGATTCCCGATCATGCGCTTCACCGTCGTATTGGCCGGATCCAACCGCATGATCTCGTCTTCGAGCGACTTCGCCGACGCGGTATCGCCTGTTTTGATGTACGCCTGCAGCAGCGACGCATCGATGTTGACCTTTGCGCTCGTGTCCATCTTCGGATCCGCCATCGCAAGCGTGCGCGCTTTTTGCAGATTCGGGATCGCAAGCGCGGCGTCGCCGTTTTGCACTTGCGCCGAGCCCAAGATGTAGTACGTACCGCCGGACGGCGCCATCGTCACCGCTTTTTGCGCGAACGACACCGCCGTAGCGCTGTCGGTGGGCGCGAGTTTTACCGCCGCCATCGCATATGATTGCGCGGCGACCGGTATGAACGGCTTGGAAATGGTCGAGACCTTTTCAAACGCCGCCGCCGCGCCCGAATAATCTTTCAAGAAATAGTCGGCTGTCGCCAGCTGCTGATTCAGCGTTGCATCCTTCGGCTTCGATGCCAGCGCCTGCAGCACCATCGCCTTGGCCGCATCGTACTTGCCGGCGTGAATGAGCTTGTCGACTTGGGCCGTCGTGCCGGTTGCGACCACTCCGTTGGAAGCAACACTCTTGCCGTGGAAAGCGATCGTGAAGTCGTAAAAGCCCGTGACCGGCGTCTTGCCGCGATGCTGCGGACTGTACGTAGAATTTTTTGCGATGTCCAGTGCGGCCGCGTTGTCGCCGGGATTGGTCGACCGAATGATGCGCGTGACCTTGTGGCTGCCGTCGGCATTGACTTGAACCTGCAGGACGACAGTACCCGAGCCGGCGATCGGCACGGACGTGTCTGCGCGGTGCGTCAACTTCGCCTGTGAAAATTCGTTGGAATACTTTTGAGCGCTTGCCGGCGAGGCAAACGCGACAGCGGCAAGAACGGCCGCGGCGGCCGCTGCCATGCGGGTAATCCGGATCATGCGTCTATTAAAACCTCGTGCTCGTGTTTATAATGAAGGCCGCGGAGCGTAGCCTTGATACCGCGGATAAACGTTTCTCAAACGACGTTCGTCGCTTGCCATGCGGCAGGACGGCGACGCTCCCCTCCTAAGCGGTCAAGCGGCTAAGGTGGCGGACGGCAGCTGCCGGCCTGCCGCGGCGGCGACGGCATGCAGCCTTCCCATCAACGATTTGAACTGCTCGAACGTGAGCGATTGCGGCCCGTCCGACGCTGCGGCGGGCGGATCGGGATGCACCTCGACCAGCAAGCCGTCGGCTCCGGCAGCCAGGCCGGCGGCTGCCATCGGCGCGACCAGCTTTGCCAACCCCGTGCCGTGCGACGGATCGACGATGACCGGCAGATGCGAAAGTGAGTGGACGAGCGGAACGGCCGCGAGATCCAAGAGATTGCGCGTCGCCGAATCGAACGAGCGCACCCCCCGTTCGCAGAGCACGACCTCGGCATTGCCCGCGACCAGCAAATATTCGGCGGCCAGCAGCCACTCTTCGATCGTCGCTGACAGGCCCCGCTTGAGCAACACCGGCTTGCCAACGTCGCCGACCTCGCGCAGGAGCGTGAAGTTTTGCATGTTCCGCGTGCCGATCTGCAACATGTCCGCGTGCCGCGCCACCAGCGCAACGTCGCGCGGATCGAGCACCTCGGTTACGACCGACATGCCGAAGCGGTCGCCCGCATCGCGCAGCAGCTTCAGACCTTCGGCGCCCAGACCCTGAAATGCATAAGGCGACGTACGCGGCTTGAAGGCTCCGCCGCGCAGCACGTTTGCGCCGCTTGCGGCCACCGCTTGCGCGGTTGCCTCAATCTGTTCCCGCGACTCAACGCTGCACGGTCCGGCGCAAATCGCCAGCACCTCGCCGCCAAAGCTCGCGCCGTTGGGCAGCTGCACGATGGTCCGGTTGGTGCGCGCATCGCGCCGCACGAGTTTGTACGTATTCGGAAGGGCTGCAAGCCTGTCCATGGCTACCGGAGCAGTTCGCGCAAACGCGCGAGTTCCCGCGCGGTCGCGGGCCGGCTGCGTCCGGCCGGAAGCGTGCCCAGCGCGATCGGGCCGAACTGCAAACGGCGCAGCTCGCGCACGGGATGGCCGACGGCTTCGAGCATGCGCCTGACCTGCCGGTTGCGGCCTTCGTGTATCGTGATATCGAGCACGGTGCGATCGGCCGGAGAAGCGACGACCTTCACGCGCGCGCCTGACGCGCGGAAGTCCTCCAGCCGCATTCCGCGCTGCAGCCGATCGAGTTCGTCCTTCGTTAACTGTCCCTTCACAACGGCGCGGTACGTTTTTTCCACGCCGAAACGCGGGTGCGTCAGCACGTGCGCCAGCTCGCCGTCGTTCGTCAGCAATAACACGCCGGCCGTGTCGTAATCGAGCCGGCCGACGGGAACGACGCGCGGCAAACCTCTGGGCAGCAGGTCGCTGACGGTGCGGCGCCCTTCCGGGTCACGCATCGTCGTCACGACGCCGAACGGTTTGTTCAAAACGATGTAGGTATGTGTCTTCGGAAGCGCGACGCTCTTGCCATCAACCTTGACGTTGGCGTTTTCATCGACGCTCGTTCCGAGCTCGCGCACGATCTTGCCGTTGACGCGAACCTTGCCTGCAACGATCAGTTCCTCGGCCGCGCGCCGCGACGCGACGCCGGCATGCGCCAAGTATTTTTGCAGCCGCACCTCGCGCATCTTCTCTGCGCCGCTTTGGAGACCCGGCCTGGGAGGGCACGATGCTCCCCGGCAAAGACGTCAAAAAACCGCCGTCCATGGCGGTTTTTTGCTTCGCTGCATTTTTTGAAGAACAAAGTTTTGAAGCTGCCCTCCGGGCAGGTCAAAAAATGTCAGAGACTTTGCCGGGGAGCATCGTGCCCTCCCAGGCCGAGCCATCAGCTAAAGCGCGAGGTCAATACTTGCCGTTGCCCTCTTCGTTATAGCCGCGCGACAGCGAGAGCGCTTCTTTGGTGACGGATTGCAAGAACTCGTCGTTCGTGCGCGTCTGCGCCATCTTGTCGAGGATGATCTCGGTGATGTCGCCGCTGTTGAGCACGCTGGTGGCGCGGCGCAGCATCCAGATTTTGCGCATCTCGTCTTCGCTGAGGAGCAGCTCTTCGTGGCGCGTACCCGAGCGTTTGATATCGATCGCCGGGAAGATTCGGGACTCCGCGAGTTTGCGCGTCAGGTTGAGTTCCATGTTGCCGGTGCCTTTGAACTCTTCGAAGATGACGTCGTCCATTTTGGAACCGGTCTCGACCAGCGCCGTAGCGATAATCGTAAGCGATCCGCCTTCTTCGATTTTGCGCGCCGCGCCGAAGAAGCGTTTGGGTTTGTGGAGCGACGCGGTGTCGAGACCGCCCGAAAGTGTGCGGCCGGAGGTCGGAATGACTTGGTTGTACGCCCGGGCGAGACGCGTGATCGAGTCGAGCAGAATCACGACGTCTTTGCCGATTTCGACGAGCCGCTTGGCGCGCTCCATCGTGAGCTCGGAGACGGCGGTGTGATTCTCGGGATGCTCGTCAAACGTCGACGCGACGACTTCGCCGTCGATCGTCCGCTGCATGTCGGTGACTTCTTCTGGGCGTTCGTCTACGAGCAGCGCGATGATGTGCGCATCGGGATGGTTGATCGAAATCGAGTTCGCTATGTTTTTGAGCAGGGTCGTCTTGCCGGCTTTAGGCGGCGAGACGATCAGCGCGCGCTGGCCTTTGCCGATCGGGCAGAACAGATCGATGACGCGCGTGGAGAGTTGCGTCGAGCGTACCTCCAGGCGGAACCGCTCGTTCGGGTAGATCGGCGTGCCCTTCTCGTAAAGCCGGCGGCCGCGAATTTCGTCGGGTAACAGACCGTTGATGCGGTCGACGCGGATCAGGCCGAAATATTTTTCGCCCTCTTTGGGACGGCGCACTTGCCCGTCTACCAAGTCACCGCGGCGAAGTTCGAAGCGGCGGATCTGCGTTTGGCTGACGTAGACGTCTTCGGGTCCGATCACGTAGCCGTCGCGCCGCAAAAATCCGTAGCCTTCCGGCAAGATGTCGAGCACGCCGTTGGCGGCTTCGAGACCCGTACGCTGAGCTTGGATCTCCATGATCTTCGGGATCAGCTCTTCTTTTTTGAGCTTGAGCGGCGACTCGATCTCGAATTCTTTGGCGAGCGTGTTCAGGTCGGCTTTGGATTTCTCCGAAAGTTCTTCGACCGTCAGCAGCTGCGGAAGCGCTTGCTCGGCGACTGCAGGGAAATGTTCGGCGAAGTGAGGCGCGGGATTGTTGCCAAATTGCCGGTGGCGCCTTGAGCGGCGGCGGCGCCCGCCACCAGGGCGGCCGTCATTGTTGGGACGATGTTCGAATTGCAGTGGATTTTCTCTCTCGTAGAGTCGCGCACGCCGCATATGCGAAACGATCGGGCGAGGCTGCCGGACTCGTAGGGCGTGAGCGGGGGAAACGTATGCGTCGCGGAGGGTTTAACCGCACGTCGCGACGCCCAAACTATAGCACACGCATCGCTCTGCTTCAAGCTCGCCCCTCGACAACGCAACCTGCGGTTGCTGCTCGGGGTCCTTCGACAAGCTCAGGATGACATTGAAGTGGGTCAGGACGACAAGTGTTTGGGTCCCGAGACAAATGGACTGCCGCGTTCGAAAAAACGCAGCCTGCGGCGCGAGGCTTTAGTGATTCCGATCCGGCGGCTGATCCCAATCCGCCGCGGATCGCTCGAGGGAGCGGCGATCCAAAGCTTTCGGCTACGCAAAAGATCGACTCCGTCGAGTTCGCCCTCGATCGCCAAAGCCTGACATAAACGGCCGGGCCCGCGGCAGAGATCGATCGCACGCGCGGTGCCGCGGCGCTCTTCCATAAGCTCAAGCCCCTCGACCGGCTCGAGCGCGCGCACTAAGACGGCGGCGCCTTCCTCTTCCCGCTCGCTCGTGACGTTGACGCAAAACGACGTTCCGTAGATCTTGTAAACATAGGCACGATGGGGGGCCAAAAACATGGACGCGTTTCGCCGGCTTTTCCCGCGAAAGGCATGCGAAGCAGGATCCCCGATGAGGTAAGCTTCGGTTTCGACGATTCGCCCGGCGCTGCGCCCTTGCGGGCATTCGCGGACGAGCACGCATCCGATCAGAGCTCTCGCTAAATCGATCGTGCCGGCGGGGAGCTCGCGCGCGCGCAAACGGCGGAGCCGCGCCACGCTACGCGGCTACGTGCATCGCCGCTTCCGAACGGGCGCGCGCGCTGAGATCAGCGTCGCCCGGCGGCAAATCGGCGATTTCATACCTCCGGAATTGATTGAGCGCGCAACCCAGCCGCACGTAGGGCATTGCGAGCGGAGGCGGGACGGCGTCGTGCCGGCGCAGGTCGGCGATTAAACTTGGATCGTCGATCGCAAAACGCACGCTGTCGACTGCTCGGCGCCGCGCGGCGGCGCAGACTGCGGTCAGCGCGGCATACCCGACCTCGCGGCCCGATAGTGCCGGCTGACGCTGCACTCTGAAGGGCACCCGCAACACCCGCGGACCGCCTCCACGTAGATTCATGCGCACGTAAGCAACGCCGTTCCCGGCGTCATCCGCCGCATACCCGACGGACGCATCTACCGCTTTCATACCGTTATCGTACCCCGAACGTATGTTCGAGTCAAGGGACGGCGGCCTGCACCTCACGGGCCCGCAAGGCCTCGTAAAGACCCGCCACCCGCCGGGCCTGGGAGTCGATTCCGAACCGTGCCGCGGCCGCGCGGCTGCGCGCCGATTCCGAGGGGTCCGGCGCTGCGGGAAGAGCGTCGATCTCGCCGGCAAAAGCGCGCGCCGAGAGCGCGACGAGCCGGCCTTCGCCGGCGAGCACGTCGCGAACGACGGCGGCGTCGGCGGCAATTACCGCGCAGCCGGCCGCCATCGCTTCCACCAACACCAGCCCTTGCGTCTCGCTGACGCTCGGAAAAACGAAGGCGTCGGCGCTCGCATAATAATTCGGCAGTTCGGAACGCTCGAGCGATCCTAAGAACCGGACGCGATCGGCCACGCCGAGTTCGGCGGCGCGCGTTTCGAGCGCTTCACGTTCGGGACCGTCGCCGGCAATTGCCAGCCGCGCGGGCACCTGCGAGAGCGTGAGCGCTTCCAGCAGCAGTTCGACGTTCTTTTCGCGGCCTAAACGGCCGACGAAAAACAACAGCTTCTCACCATCGACCGTACCTAGCGCGCGGCGCAAATCGGCGCGCATTTTGCCCGCTCCGAAATGCGCGAGGTCGATGCCGCTCGGCACGACTTCGATGTGCGCGGTGACACCGATTTCAGCGAGGCGGCGGCGCATCGCGGGAGTCGGTACGATCACCGCATCCGCAAGATTTGCGAAGCTGCGCGTCAGCGTCGACGCGGCGTAGCGCGTCGCTTTGGGATCGAACGGCAGATAATGCACATACTCTTCCAGCCGCGTGTGATAGGTGTAGACGAGCGGAACGTGCAGTCGCCGCGCGTAGCGCACGCTCATCCAGCCGGTAACAAACGGCGAATGCGCGTGCAAGACGTCCAAATTATTGATGATCCCGCGGCGGTTGCGCCGGCTCACGAGCGGTACGGTCAGACGGTACGGCGTCGAAGTCGGAAGCGGCAGCGAAGGCATGCGGAGCGAGCCGTCTGTGTCGTCGGAACCCGGAATGTGCGGCGCAAAACACTGGACCTCGTGACCCAAGGCGCGCAGACCGCCGGCCAGACCGTCTACCGAGGCCACGACCCCGTTGATGATGGGCCTGTAGACCTCGGTAAAAAAGCCGATTCTCATGGGGAGCGTCATCTATTCATGGCTCGCTCGGCTGTGCCTTCAGAAAAAAGAGGAGGCCCCTGCTTCCATTGTGACTTTTGGCATAGGCCGCCTTTCATAAAGACATGGTATAGTGCCCGGGAACTGCCGGGCGCCTTCCGAGGCTCCGGCACTCTCGAAGTTTATGGCGTGTCCGATCTGGATCCGTCAGCCGAGACCGAACCCTCGAGCCTCAGCCGCTTGAAGGGCAGCTTGTAAGCCGCCTTTAGCACCGCCGTGGCTCCTGCAGAAAGGAATTGGGTTGATAGGACGCAGTCCCCGGCGCGCGTGCGAGCTGATTGCCGCAGGCGCCCTGACCTTGAGCCTCGTGACCGCAGGCTATCTCACGCACCCCGCCTCGGTCCTGGCCGCAGCCGCTGAAAGCGGCTCCCAACAGTCCGTCCTCTTTGAATCGCAGCAAACGGAAACCGTGCAAGTTACGTCAGCACGGACCGTCGGCGATTTCCTCAAAGAGCGCGGCATCACTGTGGGAGCCGGCGATTACGTACATCCTTCGGCCGATACGGCGATCTCGCCGGGCATGCAGATCGCATACTCCGCCTCGGTTCCCGTAACGCTGGCCAACGGCGCAGACCGCAGAACGATCACCACCAACGCCGGCGACGTCGGCGCGCTGCTCGAAGAGCGCGGCATTCATCTCGGAACCTACGATAAGGTTTCGCCTTCGCTGGCCGACCCCATCGTCGCCGGTGCAACGATCCGCGTCACGCACATCGTGAAATGGACTTCGGCGCAAAAGATTCGCATCGAGCCGAAAATCGTGCACGGCATCGACTTCGCGCTGGCGCCTGGAAAAACGAAGATCGTTTCGCCGGGGCGCGCCGGCGAACGCTTGACGATCATGAGTTTCACCAGCACCGACGGCAAGCTGAGCAAACGCATCTTGGCTTCGCACGTTCTGCGCAAACCACGCATCCGGATCATCGCCGAAGGCGTCGGAACGTATGCCGCGTTTGCCGATTTTGCGCAGCGCGGATTGCAAAAGACCGCATACATTGCAGCCAACGCGATGGATATGATCGCAACGGCTTACACGGCTTCGTGCGCCGGGTGCAGCGGCTACACCGCCACCGGCTATCGCGCGGGGCGCGGAATCGTCGCCGTCGATCCTCGGGTCATCCCGCTCGGAACGAAGCTCTTTATTCCCGGCTACGGATTCGCGATCGCGGGAGACACCGGCGGCGCGATTATCGGCAACCGCATCGACCTGGGGTTCAACTCCTACAGCGACGCGATCCAGTTCGGCCGCCGCCCGATAAAAGTTTACACGCTGCGATAGTTGAAGCGGTTCCCATGCATCCGCGGGAGCTGCTGCAGCGCTTCGGGTATCGTCCCAAGAAGCGCCTCGGCCAAAATTTTCTCGTCGACTCTAAAGCGGCGGCGCGCATTGCGCAGCTTGTTATTGACTCCGGCCAAGAGCGCGTTATCGAGATCGGACCCGGCACCGGCACGCTGACGCACGCGCTTGTCGAGGCGCACGCGAACGTCACGGCGATCGAGCTCGATGAAAACATGGTGCGCGTTCTGCGCTCGCGCGAAGATCTGCCCGGCGCCGCCCTCGTGCAAGCCGATGCGCTCACCTTCGATTACATAAGCTTCGCCGCAGGCGGGCCCTGGATTGTGACCGGAAATCTTCCTTACAACATCGCGACGCCGCTCATTTTGCGCTTCGTCGAAATGAAAGACGGACCGCAAACGCTGGTGGTCATGATGCAGAAAGACGTCGTCGATCGTTTCCGGGCCGTGCCGGGCACGCGCGCTTACGGCAGCCTTTCGGTCGCAGTGCAGTATGCAATGAACGTCGAACGCGCATTCACGCTTTCGCCGCGCGCGTTTTATCCGCAGCCGAAAGTTGACTCGTCAATCGTCGTTTTGCGGCGCCGGGATCGTCCTGCGGTTACCGTTTCCGACGAAGCGCGCTTCTGGCAGGTCGTGCGCGGAGCGTTCGCGTACCGCCGCAAGACGCTCGCGAACAGCTTATCGCTGGCACTGCATAGAGAGCGCGCAGCCGTCACCGACACGCTGCGCAGACTCGATTACGATACGGAGATACGTGGAGAACAACTCGCCATCGGCGACTTCGCAAGGATCGCAGACGCTCTTCCCTCCGGCTAGCAACTTTTCAGCCGGACGCGCGCTGATTGCGTTCGGGGCGATGCTCGTCGCGGTTGTCATCGGCAATGTGGCGCCGAGTATTCAATGGGTGCTCGCACACGTAACCGATCGCTATACGCTGCAGCATCCGCCGCCCGGGATCGCTTTGGGAGTATTAGCGGGGACGGATCTGGCGGCGATCGCCGCTCTCGTCTTGCTGCTCCCGTGGGCGGCCGGAACTTCGTTCGGCGCACTCGGATTTCGCGCTCCGACCGCGCGCATTCTCGGCGTCGCCGCCATCGGCGCGCTCGCCATGGTCATCCTCACCAACGGTTTGGAAACGCTGCTCCAAACCGCGCTCCATGTGAAGGTCAGCGAACAGGCCGTCATCTTGTTCTTGAGCATGAAGACTCCGGCCACGAAAGCGCTGTTTGCCTTTCTGGGGATCGTTCTCGCCGCCATCGCTGAAGAAATGGTCTTTCGTGTTCTTCTTTTCAATGCGATCCGCAGATACAGCCGTTTCTGGGTCGCCGCGCTTGCGAGCAGCATACTTTTTGGTTTCGTGCACGCGACGCCCGGAGTGCCGCTCTTGCAAAACTTTATCCTCACGCTACCGCTCGCGATTGGCGGCGTTATTCTCTGTGCCGTTTACGCCCGTACCCGGAACGCGTACGCTCCGATGATCACGCATGGTTTGTTCAACGCCGTTTCCTTCGTAGCTCTGCTCTTCGCGCCGCAACTCGGAAAGTGATCCTCGCGGTCGACGCGTACAACCTCGCCGCCGACCGGCGCGGAATGGGGCGGTACGTGCGGCAAGTCTTCCACGGTTTGCGCGCATTGGGCGAAATCGACGTGAGGCTCATCGTGCGCAACAAGCGCGCCGGCGGGAGTTTAGGTAGCGAGTTCTCTTACCCGCTGATGGAAGCGCGCGATCTGCGCCGCGATCGGGCTGATGCCGTTTGGTATCCGTGGAACGGCATGCGTTTCGATCCACACGCGCCTGCCGTCGCGACCATCTATGACCCGTTCGCTTTTATGTTCCCGCACAGGAATTTTATCGCGCGGCGGCGCGAGCAGCAGCCGATCCTTCGCGCCGTGCGCGAAGCGAGCGCGATCGCGACCATTTCGCAATGGAGCGCGGCCGAACTGCAAGCGCGCTTTGGCATCGATCCTGCCCGAATCGCGATCGCGCCGCCCGCAGTCGAAGCGTTTTGGCATCCGGTGCCGCCGGAACGCGAATCGCCTTATGTGCTGTTCGTTGCCGGACCCGACGAGCGCAAGAATGCGCGCATCCTTTTTGAAGCGTTCGAATCCGCATTCGAAGATGACGCCGTCGAGCTGATCGTCGCCGGCGATCTCAACCGGGGCGCCGAAGCCGCGTTTGCGCGAATGCATACGAAGAAATCGCGCGTACGCCCCGACGATCGCGAGCTGCGAGGTTTGTATTCCGGCGCACTCGCCGTTACTGTGCCGTCGCTCGCTGAAGGTTTTGGTTTGCCCGTCATCGAGGCGATGGCGTGCGGAGCGCCCGTGATCGCAAGCGACGCGGCCGCACTGCCGGAGGCGTGCGCCGGAGCGGCGTGGCTTGCGGATCCGCACGATCCGCTCGCGTGGCGGGACGCGTTGCGGCGAATCTACGTCGACTCGGACCTACGCGCACGGTTGCGCGAAACGAGCCTAGCGCGCACGGCCGCATTGGACCCGCTCGCGCCGGCCCGCATCCTACTGGGTCTCTTGAACGATCTCGCGCAACCTCGTCATAAAGACCTGAGGTGAGAATTTCTCGGCGTGCGCGCGAAGCGCGGCCGAATCGTATGCACGCGGATCGAACGTCGTCATAATCCGCGCCAGCGCCTCGGCGGAAGGGTCGTCAAAAAACGAACCGGTTACGCCGTCAACGATCGTTTCGAGCGCGCCGCCTGCGCGAAACGCAATCGCCGGGCGGCCCGCAGCCGCGGCTTCCAAAGGCACCAGGCCGAAATCTTCTTCGCCCGGTACGATCGCGGCGAGCGCATTCCCAACCAGACTGTTCAGCTCGGTATCGCTGATGAATCCCGTCATTTTGATCCAAGGTGAATTGCCGGCAACCGAACGCAGGCGCCTTTCGTCCGGACCTGCTCCCGCCACGACGAGCGGAACGTGCGCGATTTGCGCCGCGCGGATCGCTAGGTCGATCCGTTTGTATGGCAGCAACCGCGAAGCGACGATAAAGTAGTTTCCTTCGCCGCGCCCGGGAGTGAACCGGTCCAGATCGACCGGACAGTGCAGTACCGTGCTCTCGCGTCCGTAGTAGCGCATGATCCGGCCGGCCACGTTGCTCGAATTCGCGATCAGCCGCGTCGGAAGCATTGCGGCACGCCGGTCCCAATCGGCCAGCCTGCGGACGATCGGCCGCGCCAATCCCGAGCCGACGTAGTCGTCGTAAGCGAAGACGAAACGGCTGACCGTGTTGACGTAGCAGACGTGAACCACTCCGGGGGGAACGCGAATGCCTTTCGCCCACGACGTCGTCGAACTGACGATCGTATCGTAGCCGGAAAAGTCGAAGCTTTCGAACGCGCGCGGATAGAACGGCGCGAGATAGCGGAAAAAACGGCTCGAGCCGGGGATGGCATTGAGATACGATGCGCGCACGCGCCCCGCGTCGACCAGATCGCCGGTCGCGCGCTCGTCGTAAAGCGCTGTGTAGATTGGAGCGCCAGGATAGGCGCGGGCGATGTGCGCGAATACGCGTTCGGCGCCACCCCGCTGGTTCAAGTAATCGTGGACGAGCGCTATGCGCGCCGTTAGGGCGATGGGGTTTGCTGCGAATCGCGCGGCAGCACGAGCGCGATATTTGGGAAACCGAGATAACGGACGGCGATGCGCTGCAGGTCCGACGCGGTCGTTTTCTGGATCGCCGCGATCGTTTGAGCGGTGTAGTCGGGCCCTAACCGCCGGCTGACGAAGGTGCCGGCTAGCCACGCGCGGTCTCGAAGCGTTGTGGACTGTTCGAGAAAGCGCCCGATCGCGAAAGTTTTCATCTCGCTCAGGTCGCCCGCGAGCTTGGCATGGCCTAGGACGTTCACGATGGTGAGCGCGGTCGCGAAGACTTGCGTCGGGTTTCCGCCGCCGTCTACGTACACGACGACGTTTGCCGGCTGCGTATCGAAATTATAGGTCGCGCCGACTCCGCGCGATCCGGACGACTCCGTGGAAAGCGTCGGGACACCCGCAACGTCCGCCAATGTGCGTTCCAAGAACGACGTTAGCACGAGCATCGGGCCGAAGTCGCGGCTCTGCAGGTCAGGGGCTTTATATTGCGCGACGAGCCACGGCACGGGAATATCGCGGCGCGCGATCAGCTGGCGCGTGTTTGAAGAGAGTTGTTTGAGCGATACTTTCACGGGCGCAGACGAACCGGGTCCGAGGACGCCGAGGAGCGCCTCGAGCGAACCGGGAGCGATGCCGCCCAGTTTTCCGGCCGCGCTCACGACCGCGCCTCCGCGCAGATAGTGCGCCGAAAAAAAAGCCTGCGCGTCGGCAGTTCCAAACCCGGCCAGCGTTTGCGGCAATCCCAGCGGCGGCATGCCGGCGTTCGAGTCGGTGTAAAAAGTGCGGTTGAGCATTTGCAAACCGACGGTGAGCGGAAACTGCTGGGTGCGCGCGATCCGCGCACCGAGCGCGGTGCGCGCGCGAGCCAGCGCCGCCGCGCTGAAGTCCGGGCGCGCGAGCGCGACATGAAAATGCGAGACCATCGAATCGTAGAACGCGGGAAGGCCTTCGAGATAAAAGCGCACGTCATGCGGATCGACGTCGTAGGCGATCGATCCGCCGTCGCCGGCGATCGAATCCGCCAGCGGAACCCCGTCGACCGGCGTTTGCAAGATCGACTCGGCGACCAGCGCCGCAAGGCCGTTCTGATCCGGGCTCTGCCGATCGAGACCGGCGGAGATCCGAACTTGCGTTCCGATCAGATCTGCAGCCGGATCGTCCTGGCGCACGACGGAGCCCCCCGATATGCGCGTCACGCTGAAGTTCGCGGCGGCGCCGGCCGGAGCGCTCGCGCACGTGAGAAACAAGAGGGCGCAGAACGCGGCAACCGCGCGCATCACGTCGCGGTGCTCCCGCCCGGAGAACTTTGGATCAGACGTACGATCGCGGGATGCTGAAGATACATGCGCGCCACTTCAGCGACGAACGATGGGTCGAGCGAGTTCACGGCGTTGACGTACGTCTGCGAAGGATCGCCCGGAGCGTATTGCGCGTTGCCTTCCGCTGCATACCATCCAGCGTTGTCAGCGCGCTGCACGGGAGTCTGGATTTGGCTCATGATATGGTAGAGAAACGCTTTGCGCGCACGGGAAAAGGTCGCTGCGTCGAGCGGCTGCGCCATCGCCGAAACCGCGACGAGCACCGGCTGCTGCAGGGCAGACGCCGTCTCACCCGACAGCGTCACCAGCAGAACGCCGGGATCGTGCAGCGTCACGAACTGGCCGCTTACGAAGACATTTCGCTGCGAGCGCGTGGCGCGCGTCACGGTCCCGCGATCCGGATCGAAGAGATAATCGGCGATGAAGTCCATAGCCGTTGCGGCGCGCGCGTCGGAGATGCGTGGACCCGTCCAAGCAAATCCCATACCGGACGCGCGCGCAGCGGTGCTCGTTTCAACAGAAGCGCCCGCCAGTGTCGAATCGATCGGCGGCGTATCGAGTGCGGCAACGGATGGGGGCACTGCCGCTCTGAGCGCATCTCCCACGTTGCCTGCGAGCGAAAAAATTGCGTTGCTTTCGCGAAACGCGCGCGATGCGAACGCTTGCACGTCGGCCGGCGAGATTTTCGCGAACTGCGAAGCGTCGGGCACCGGCGCATAATGCCCGGGACCTTGCGAAAAGAGCTGAGCAAAGAGCGCGTCTTGCAGTGTGAGCGCGGAATCGTACAGCTGTGATGCCGCCGCGACGGCGCTATCTTGAGCGGCGATTTTCAAGCCCGCGGCGGTGATGACGGGGTGGAAAAACGCGCCGGTCATCGCGCGAAGTACCGCAGGTGCCGACGCCGCCGGCACGCTCGCGCCGACCATAGATATATCCGGAAAGACTTGGATCGAAAGCGATCCGCCGAGCCGGTTGACCAGTTCGCTGAGCGATGCCCCCCCGGCGAGTTTCGAAGCAACCGCGGCGGCGAGCGCCATGCGCGCGATTCCCGGCGATTGAAAATCGTAACCCGCCGACGGAACACGATACCACAGCTCGACTGCAGCGGTGGCGGCCGCAGGATCATCGTGCGCGGTGACGATTTGCGCGCGCGCAGGCGCGAGGAGGCCTGCGGTAAGGCACAAAGCGGCCGCCGCACCGCGCGCGGCCCGAACGATCATGCCGGTTCCGGCGAAATTTTTGGCGGCAGGCGCTTCGGTTTTTCCGCGCGCTTGGGCGAATCGGACGTGGCCGAAGGCGGCGCCGCTTCCGACGCGGGTTCGATCGTTCCGCGATCGAAAGGCCGGCCTTCCAAGATGGCTTTCACTTCTTCGGCCTCGACCGTTTCGTATTCCAGCAGCGAAGCGACCATGCGCTCTACTTTGTCCCAGTTCTCGTTGAGCAGCGTCCGACCGCGATCGTAGCAGCTCTCGATGATGCGGCGCACCTCACCATCGATCTTTGAAGCGATCTCTTCCGAATAATTGCGCTCCTCGCCGAAATCGCGTCCGAGAAAGACTTGATGCGTCCCGCGCCCGTACTGGATCGGTCCGAGCGTATCCGACATGCCGTACTGCGTCACCATACGGCGCGCGAGTTCGGTCGCTTTTTCAAAGTCGTTGCTGGCGCCGGTCGTCACGTCTTTGAACTTGATCTCTTCGGCCAGGCGACCGCCTAGCGAGAACATGACGATGCCGAGGAGCTCTTCCTTCGTGCGGCTATGCCGGTCGTCTTCGGGCAGCGACCACGTCAGCCCCAGCGCGACGCCGCGCGGAATGATCGTAACCTTGTGAATCGGATCGCCCTTCTCGGTCAAACTTCCGACGATGGCGTGCCCGGACTCGTGATAAGCCGCGATCTCTTTTTCCTTTTGCGACATCACGATCGAGCGGCGTTCCGGGCCGACCATGACCCGGTCGATCGCTTCGTCGCAATCGTTCATCTCGATCGTCGTCTTGTTGCGCCGCGCAGCGAGCAGCGCCGCTTCGTTCAGCAAGTTCTCGAGGTCCGCGCCCGAGAAACCCGGCGTGCGTTTGGCCAGCGTCTCGAGTTTGACTTCCTTGCCCAGCGGCTTGTTGCGCGCGTGTATCTCCAGAATTTTTTGACGGCCGCGCACGTCGGCGCGATCGACGACGATCTGCCGGTCGAAACGGCCCGGGCGCAGCAGCGCCGGATCGAGGACGTCCGGCCGGTTCGTCGCAGCGATCAGAATGACGCCGGTGTTTTGATCGAAGCCATCCATTTCGACGAGCAACTGGTTGAGCGTCTGCTCGCGCTCGTCGTGCCCGCCACCCAAGCCGGCACCGCGCTGGCGGCCGACCGCGTCGATTTCGTCGATGAAGACGATGCATGGAGCGGACTTCTTGGCTTGATCGAAGAGATCGCGTACGCGCGATGCGCCGACGCCGACGAACATCTCCACGAAGTCCGAGCCGGAGATCGAAAAGAACGGCACGCCCGCTTCGCCCGCGATCGCTCGCGCCAGCAGTGTCTTGCCGGATCCCGGTGGGCCCAGCAACAACACGCCTTTAGGGATGCGCGCGCCGAGCGCTTGGAATTTCTTGGGATACTTCAGGAACTCCACGATCTCGCCGAGCTCTTCCTTGGCTTCATCGACGCCGGCGACGTCGTTGAACGTCACCTTCGGACGGTTCTCGGAAAGCGTCTTGGCGCGCGAACGGCCGAACGAGAGCGCCTGATTTCCTCCGCTCTGAGCCTGACGCAATATGAGAAAGACCAAGAAAATGACGACGAAGATCGGCAGCAGCGTCAGCGCCCAGTTCATTACGTTGCCGGAGCTGGCCGCCTCGAACTTCACGCTGCCCTTGACATGGCGCGTCACGCGATCGACGAGCGCGGAGTCGCGGTTTGGCAGCGACGCAGAATAATGCGTTCCGTTGGTGAGCGTTCCCGTAACGTCGGTGCCGACGGCGTCGAACGTCTGCACTTGATTGGCAAGCAGTTTTTGATTGAACGCGTTGTAATCGAGCGGCACGATCTCGGGCGTCGGCAGCACGATACGCTGCACGATGAAAAACACGACGATCACGGCGCCGAGAATGACGAGGATGCTTCGAAGATTCTTGCTCACGAGTGAAAGTGCCTTATTCCGAAAATACCCAAGATTGCAGTTGCGCGAGGTAGGGAAGGTTGCGGTAGTTTTCTTGATAGTCCAAACCGTACCCTACGACGAAGACGTCGGGCGCCGTTAAGCCCGTGTAATCGACCGGCACCTCGACGATACGGTGATACGGTTTGTCGAAAAGCACGCACGATTTCAGGCTCGCGGGCTCGCGCCCCGAGAGTAACGATCGAAGGTACTGCAGCGTGAGTCCGTTGTCGATAATGTCCTCGACGACGAGCACGTTGCGCCCCTCGATCTTCTCACTGGTGTCTTTGAGCAACCGCACCTCTCCGCTGGACCGGGTCGAGTTTCCGTAACTGGAAACGACGATGAAATCGAGTTCGATTCTGCTTGGTCCGTCGGGCAAGCGCGAAAGAGCGCGTACCAAGTCGACCGTGACGTAAAGCGCTCCTTTTAACACGCCCAGCACCAGCAGCGGTTGCCCGGAGTAGTCGCGCGCAATCTGCTTGGCCAGCCGGTCGATGGCGGCGGCGATTTCTTCGGATGAGAAGAGCGCCTTCTCAATGGTCTCCTTCACTTACGCTGCACAGTTAGGGCACCGCCCGCGACTTCGATTTCCACGCCGGGCGCCATGAAGAACCGGCCGGAACCGCCTTGCTGGAGCGCCCGGACCGCCGCTTCGACATGCTCGAAATCCACGCCACCCAGGGCTTCGTGCTCTCGCAGCGCCTCACGAACCTGCCTGCGGACCGCCGCTGCCGGGGTCGCCCGGAACTCCCCGCCGACCACTTCCGCCGCGCGGGCCACCGCCGCATCCAAGCCCGGAAAGAGCGGCCGGAGCGCTGCCAGCGCCACCCGCACCGCATTCCGCCGTAGCGTGCGGTCGGCGTTGCTCGGGTCGATCGCGTACGGCAAGCCGAGGTGCGCGGCGTACGATCGCAAGTCATCGCGTTCTAGTCGAAGCACGGGTCGCGCGAGGTCGACCCCGTCCGCGAGGGGCCTCCGGGGCGGCATGCCCGCCAAACCGTCGGCGCCGGCGCCTCGAAAGAGGGCCAGCAATACCGTCTCGGTCTGATCGCCGGCGTTATGCCCAGTCGCAACAACCGTACATTCCGCCCCGCGCGCGAGCCGGGCCAGTGCTTCATAGCGCGCTTCGCGCATCTCGGCCTCGCCGTGGCGCGGCAGCTTCAGCGCGGCCACTTTAAATGGAAGGCCGAGATCTGCCGCGACACGCATGACGACCGCTTCGTCTTGCCACGCCGAGTCCCGTGCGCCGTGATTGACGTGCGCGAGCGTCAGCCGCAGGCGCAGCGATTTAGAGAGCGTGGCCAGAATCGCGGCCAGCGCCACGCTATCGGAACCGCCACTGCATGCGATCAGGACGTGCTCGCCCGTTCGCAGCGTGCTCTCCCGTTTGACGGCCTGCTCGATCGATCGTAAGGGTTTGGCGCCGCGCATCAGTGGGTGTGCCGAGCGATCTCACGCTCGACGTCGCGCTTGGCCGTGTCGGCGCGCTTATCCCAGAGCTTTTTGCCGCGCGCCAAACCGATCTCGATCTTCGCCTTGCCGCGCGTGAAATAGAGGCGCAGCGGGACGAGCGTGAGACCTTTCTCGGACGCCTTTCCGCCTAAACGCGCAATTTGTTCTTTGTGCAGCAGCAGTTTGCGTGGCCGGTCAGGGTCGACGTTAGAAAAACTTCCCTGTTTGTATGCGGGCACGTGCATGCCGAGCAGCCACATTTCGCCGTTGCGCAAACGCGCGTAAGCCTGATTGAGGCTGATGCCGCCGGCCCGGATCGATTTGATCTCCGTGCCGGTCAACGCGATTCCGGCCTCGAGCGACTCCAAAATGTGAAACTCGTGGCGCGCGCGCCTGTTGTCGACTGCGGGCGCTGCTTTCTTGACGACTTTCTGCGCGGCCCGGGCCTGTTTCGATTTTGTCATTACGCGAAGTTGGGATTTCTTCGATCGTTCTCGTCTTCGACGCGTCCCTTCGCAACAAAGCGTCCTTCAGCTTCGACGAGCACGCTGCCCTCACCATCGCGAACGGTCGCTTCGATCTCCAAGACGTTGCGGCGCATCCATTTGATCTTGCCTTCGATGTCGATCGGCGATCCCAGCGGCACGGGTTTGCGGAAGCGAGCGTTCATGCTGCCGGTGACGCCGCGATAACCCGCATATCCGGCGGCGTGCGCCATCGCCTCGTCGAGCAGCGCGAGCGCAATGCCGCCGTGCGCAATTCCGCGCCAGCCCTGAAATTGCTCGCTCAGCGTCGCGTGCGCGTGTACGCCATCCTCGGTGCTTTCGAATTGCAAATGCAAGCCGATTGGATTTTCCGGACCGCATGCGAAGCAGCGACCGTCGTCGATCGTTCTCACCGGCCCTGCTCCAGCCGCTGGGCGAGTACTTCGGGTAATCCCGCGGCGAGAATCTTCTCTTGCACCGCTGCGATCGGATAATCGTAGCGCACCCACTCGACGCGCTTCTTTTCCGGTTCGTAGAAAACGAAGGACGGCCGCGGATTCAAATCTCGCGGCTGGCCCACGCTGCCGACATCGATGATGTAGCGTTTGGCCGGATCGAGTTCGAGTTCTCCGCCGTGCTGGCGATGTTCGTGCCCAACGCTGCCGTCGGGCTCCAGCGAGTAATACTCCGCCACATGCGTGTGCCCGACGAAAATGAGCGGAGCATCGGTGCGCTCGAAGGCCGCCTTCGCTTGCCGCTTGTCCAGGATGTATTCGAAGTAAGTGACGGGCGCGCCGTGAACGAGCAAATACTCCGGAAAGCGCACCTCATAGCCCAAAGCGTTGAGCCACTCCATGTTATCACGATCGATCTTACCCTGCGTCCACTCGATCGCCGTTCGTGCTGCCGGATTGAAATATTCGACGCCGAAATTGTCGACGGCTGCAACTTCGTGATTCCCCAGCACGCATTCTTGAGCGCGTTCGCGAATGATGCGCACGCATTCGTTGGGATTGGGACCGTAACCGACCGTATCGCCCAAGCAAAGCACCGCGTCCTCCGGCTTGACGAACGCGAGTGCCGCCTGCAGCGACTCGAGGTTTCCGTGAATATCGGAAAGGACGGCGTATCTCATGCGATCTCGCGCCAGAGCACTCGCAGCCGGGCCGCAAACTCGTCACGCTCGGCCGGCGTGCCGACACTTACACGCACGAAGCGATCCAGCGGTGGCGCGCCGGGCTTGCGGACGAAGACGCCGCGTGAAAGCAGCGCGTTCATGATCTGCGTGGCGACCTCCACATTGCCGAAGTCGATGCAGACGAAATTCGTGCACGACTCCAAATACGGGCGGCCTAGCGAACCGGCGAGCTTGTAATAGTCTTCCCGGCCATGCGCGGTTTCCGCGACGACATGCTGCGCGAACGCCGGGTCCTGCAACGACGCGAGCGCTCCGATCTGCGCGTTGCGGTTTACGCCGTATTGCAGGCGGATTTTTTGAAACGTCGTGACGTTGCGAGGCGTCGCGATCGCGTAGCCGATCCGCGCGCCTGCCATTCCGTAAGCTTTCGAAAACGTCCGCACGCGAAGCAGCCGCCCGTGAACGAACTCGGGAACCAGCATGCCGTCGTCGACGAAATCCGCGTAGGCTTCGTCCAGAAAGAGCAGCGTCTCCGTTGGGAGCGCTTCAAAGAGACGCACGATCTCGTCCGCCGGGAGCAGCGTTCCGCTCGGGTTGTCCGGATTGGCGGCATAGACGATCGCGGGGCGAAGTTTTTTCGCGGTCTCGATCAGCGCGTCGACGTCGAGCATGCCGTCGGGCCGGTAATCGACCGTCGCGAGCTTCGCCCCGAATCCCATCACGTGATAGTTGAAGGTCGGGTACGTTCCGCGCGTCGTCAATGCGACCGCGCCGGGAGCAGCAAATGCGCGCACCGCTAGGCCCATCAAATCGTCGATGCCCGATCCTACGCTGATATTTTCAATTCCGCATCCGTGCCGTGAAGCGAGCGCGACGCGAAAATCATAGGATTCCGGATCGCCATACCAGGAAATATGCGGCAGTTCCGCGCTCATCGCTTCGACCGCTCGCGGCGAAGGACCGAAGGCGCTTTCGTTCGCACCCAACCGCAGCAGTTCCGCATGCCCGCCTTCGCGCATGAGCTGCTCGGGGCCGATGAACGGCGTCATCGGCGGAATCGCCTCAATGTGCGGCGCCGCCAAAAACTCCACGTTCTGCTTCATCGTCCCCCTTATAAGAAGCGCATCGCGGTCACCGTCTCGCCGGCCGCGGCGGACTCTACGGTTTCGCCCAAAGTGAGGAATCCGCTTGCGCGCGCAAGCAGGCTCACCGAAGCCGAGAGCATGTCTAAAGGAAACGCGGTGCAGATTCCGCCTGTTTCTTCCAGCCGCACGGGGACGTAGTGCGTCCAGCCCAGCCTTTTGCGCACCGGAGTTGCGAGCACGGCCTCGACTTCGGACCTCTGCGGAAAAGCGCCGGCGCACTGCGCGACGATCGCCCCGGCGACCGCTTCCAGAATCATCAGCGCGGACGTGGGATTTCCGGGCAAACCGATCACCGGCTTGCCGTGCGCCGAAGCCAGCAGGGTCGGTTTTCCCGGCTTGACGCGAAGGCCGTGGACGATCACCCCAGGAGGTCCGCAGCGATCCACCAGGCGAGGCGTCAGATCGCGCAGACCCACGGACGATCCGCCGCTCAAGAGCACCCCGTCGCATTCGGCAACCGCAGAGTGCAGGATGCGCGCGTATTCGGTCTCGACGTCGGGTGCGATCGGATAGTGCTTGACGGCGGCGCCGAGCCGCGCCAGTTTTGCGGCCAGCGCCCAGCGGTTGGAATCGCGTACTTGCGCAAGTTTTGGCTTCGCGCGAACGTCGACGATTTCGTCGCCGCTAGACACAATGCCGAAAAGTGGAACGGCGTAAACCGGAACGCTCGCCATTCCGAGCGCGGCGATGACGCCGAGCTCCGCTCCGCCGATGCGCCGCCCTTCTTCTAATAACATCTCTCCGGCGCGCATATCCGAGCCGGCCGGGACGACGCTGGCGCCCGCGGGTATGGCCGATCCGATCCGCACGTTTCCGCCGGCAACCTCGACGTCCTCGATTGGCACCACGCAATCCGCGCCGGCCGGCAGAGCCCCGCCGGTGGGGATGCGCACGGCGGTTCCCGCCGGGAGCTCGCCGCCCCATGGCGCTCCCATGCGAATCTCGCCTTCGAGCCGCAAAGTGCCGGGCGTCTCGCGCGCTCGCAGGGCAAAACCGTCCATTGCCGAGCGCGCGACCGCAGGATAAGCGGCATCGGCGATCACCGGTTGCGCCAAGACGCGGCCTGCGGCGGCCTCAAACGGCACGAGTTCGATGGTGCGCTCGCGCAGCTGAGCGCGCAAAAAAAAGAGCGCCAGCGCCTGTTCCGGAGCGAGCAGCGCGTCGTTCTGAAAACCTATCGTTTGCAGGTCGCTCTGCAAACCTCGCATAATGCGCCGTTCCTTCATATGTTGGACGTCGGTCTCATTCGTCGTGATCCGGAGCGCGTGCGGCTTTCTGCAAAACGCCGCGGACTCGATCCTGCGTTCGTTGACGAAGTTCTGCGCTTGGACGAAGAGTACCGCTCCGCGCTAACGGCATCGGAGAGCGCGCAGGCCGAGAAAAACCGGCTCTCGGCCGAGATCGGGAAAGCAGCCGACAAAGCGGCGGCCGCACGCGAGCAGCGTCCGAAACTCGACGAGTTGGGCGCGCGCATAGAACAGCTCGAAGCGCGCGTGCGCGAGCTCGCGCCAAGCGAACGCAACTCGCCGCTGTACGAGCTGCTCTCGCAATCTCCAAATATTTTGGACGACTCCGTTCCCGACGGAAGCGATGCGTCGAAGAACGTGGTGTTGCGCTCCGGCGGCGAACCGGCGAAGTTTTCATTCGACCCGCTGCCGCATTGGGAATTGGGCGAACGCTTGGGCATTATGGATTTTCCGCGCGCCGCGAAACTCTCGGGCTCGCGTTTTTCGATTCTCGTCGGCTCCGGCGCGCGATTAGCGCGTGCGCTGACGCAATTTTTTCTCGACCGGGCCGCCGCAAAGGGCTACATCGAAGTGAACCCCCCGCTCCTGGTTTCGCGCGACACGATGTGGTCGACAGGTCAGTTGAGCAAATTCGCCGACGCGATGTTTCGCGACGACGACGCCGAGCTGTTTCTCGTACCGACGGCAGAGGTTCCGCTGACGGCACTGCATAGCGACGAAATTCTTCCCGCCGATACGCTGCCGCGCAAGTACGCTGCTTTTACGCCGTGCTTCCGCAAAGAAGCCGGAGCTGCCGGCAAAGATACGCGCGGCATCCTCCGTCAGCATCAATTTGAAAAAGTCGAACTGGTCTGGGTGACGGCGTCCGAGACTTCTGCCGGGGCGCTGGAAGCGCTCACGCAAGATGCCGAGGACCTGCTGCGCGATCTCGAACTTCCGTACCGCGTCGTCGCGCTGTGCGCGGGCGATGTGGGTTTCAATCCGGCCAAAACCTACGATATCGAAGTCTGGGTGCCGAGTTCGCAGACGTATCGCGAGATCAGCTCCTGCTCGAACTGCACCGATTTCCAAGCTCGCCGCGCTTCGATCCGGATACGCCGCGACCCCAAGGCCAAACCCGAGCTCGCGCACACGCTCAACGGATCGGGTCTGGCGATCGGGCGGACGCTGCTCGCGATTCTCGAGAATTTTCAGCAAGCCGACGGTTCGGTTGCGATTCCGGCCGTTTTGCAGCCGTATATGCGCGCCGAAAAAATCTCAGCCGGCTAGGAAATCGGCCAAGGCTTTGACGTAAGGCGAAGGCGCCGGATTGCCCAATTGCGCGCCGCGCCGCGTCTCAATCGTCACACGCGATCTTCCGCCGCCGATGCCGGCGATCGTACACGTCAGCCGTTCCGAACCGATCAGCCCGAATGTCGCTTCGACCGTTCCCGGACGTTCTTCGCGCACGACGCCGCCCAGCACACCTTCAATGCCGTAGCGGCACCGTTCTTGCGCTGCCTCCGGCGAGAGATCCAATTCGATCGATCGCGAGGGATGCAACGCTGCTGTTTTAGGTGCGTCGATCCCAAGCCATCCCGTTAGCCTGCGAAAAACTGTTCGCTCGCCTCTACGCGGCGCACGCCGGAGAGCGCGCTAATATGTTCGGCGACCGCGCTCAGCCGTCGCCCCATTTCCAGTACGACGCTGTAACGCAGTTCCACGCAGTCGCTCTCCGCATCGGCGGTAATAGAGACCATCTCGCTCTCAAAGGCGATCTTCTCCGACCGCAGCAATTCATCGATCGCTTGCATCAGTTGCGTCCCCGGGGTACAAGTGACCAGCAACGCGACCTTGCGGCGCATATGAAACGCGCGCATGAGGACGTCATCCGAGATCGAGAGCGCGCCAAGCGTGATCGCAGTCGCAACCAAACCGGCCGCGAGCCCGAATCCGTTGGAATATCCGAGCAGCAATCCGATCGCCGCCGACATCCAAATGCTGGCCGCCGTCGTCAATCCGTGCGCCGTATTGCCCTGGCGGATGATCGCGCCGGCGCCCAGGAAGCCGATGCCGACAACGATATACGAAGGAATGCGCGTGTCGTGCAGGTGCGCGCCCATCGCGGTAAATGCGGCGGCGGCCGTCGCCACGATCAGGTGTGTGCGGAAACCGGCAGCTTTTTGGGCGGCCTGCCGCTGCAAGCCTAAGATGCCGCCCAGGACCGCAGCGCCGGCAATGCCGAGCAGCGGCGAAAACGTGAAATCCACTAGCGTGCCTTCGCTACCTCGCGGCCGTATCCCACGACTCGGGCGCGACCGGGAATCGCAGCATGTTGCGGCCGAAACCACGCACGCGCGAATTCAAGCCGTCGAAATATACTTCGTAATAGATCGGAATGACCGGCAGCGCGTCGTGAACCAACCGCTGCATCGCCAAGAAATCGGCCCTACGGCGTTGCGCCGCGCGTGCCGTCTGCTGATCTGCAAAAAGCGCCTCGAAGCGCGGATCGCAATACCGTGAGATATTATTGCCGTTAACTGCGGCCTGAGAGCAGCTGAACACGATCGACTGTTCCGGGTCGGCTCCGCCGAGCCATCCGTCGATCGCAATCGTAAAACGCGCGTTCCGGATGGGTCCGCCGGGCGCGTTGAACAGCGTCGTCGTAAACGTTTTAATCGTAACGCGAATGCCGGCGGATGCGAGCTGCTGCTGGACGACGGTCGCCATGCGCAGCCACGCCGCATTCCCTGACGCCAGCACTAATAGCGCTTCGATCGGTTTCCCGCCAAGCAGTGCGCGCGCAGTGCGCAGGTCGTGCGCGTATGCGTGAATGCCGGAATCGTGCCACTGCAATACCGGGGGCAGAAATGCGCCGGCCCTAGGATATGCCGCCTGGTAAGCTTTTTCAAGCGCAGCAAGATCGAGCGCCAACGCGATCGCCCGGCGAACGCGGACCTCCCTTGCCGGGCCTTGCATCGTTTGCAGCGTCAGCCACTCCGTCGCATTTTCCGGGGTCCGCAAGACTCGTAATCCCGGCGTGTCTTCGGTTTGGGCGATCGATTGCGGCAGAATGGGCGCGATGTCTACGTCGTGCGCTTGCAGGGCTACCAGGGCGGAGCCGCGATCGGGAATCATCCGCAATTCGATGCGCGCCAGCTTCGGCTTGGGCGAGAAATACGGATTTGGTTCCAGCACAACGCGATCGCCGCGGCGCCACTCCGTGACGCGAAACGGCCCGCTGCCGAACGGGCGCTCTTCCCAAGGCGCATGCTGCAGAGCCGTACTTGTAAACGCATGCGCCGGGAGAATGCCGAAGGCAAAATCCGATTGCGCGAACAGATCGCTTACGGCGGCGTTCCAAGGACGTTTGAGCCGGATGACGACGGTGTAGCGATCGGGCGTCGAAAGCGAAGCAATCCGCCGGTAAGCGTCCTGCGAAAGAACCGGGTTGCGTGCATCCATAATCGCGCGGTACGTGAAAGCCACATCGGCGGACGTCAGCTCAACGCCGTCGGCGAACCGCACGCCTTTGCGCAGGCGATAGACGATCGTCTGGCCGTCGCTGGAAATACCGCCGTTGGAACGCGACGGAACGCGCCCGATCAAGACGGGAGTGAGCCGGTTTTGCGCATCCATCCCCACGAGCGTCTGGCAGACCAGCAAGTCGTAACCGATCGTGTCTTGATCGTGCGCGAGCAGCGGATCGAGGGAGGACGGATCGCTCAGATCTGCGATGCGCAACACATGCGCGGCGCCGGCGTTCCCGCGCGGCGCGCCGCCCGCGCATGCGGCGAGCAGCAAAGCGAGTCCCAGGGTCAGGGCCTTCCGGCGCGGTAACAGCAGATCGATGTTTCGCTTTTTGACGCGCTCGCTTTTTGCCATGCTTGCCGCCACCGTGTGCGCCGTTCCGGCGATGGCCGGCCCCGCCCCGCCCACGCCTTCACCGGCGCCTTCCCCGACGGTCACGGTCTCGGGAATCGTCAGTGGTTTCACTTTTACCTCGGATAACCCGAACGCAACCGGGGCGCTCGATACGGCAAGCGGCGCGGACCTTTCGTCGCGCACACAGCTTTCAAATGCCCTGGTCACGGTGGCGCGAACGAACGGAACATTGCGGTTCAGCCTGACCGCCGGCGCCTACAACTTTCCTGTGGTAGGGACGGCGATCAATCCGACCTTCCAGCAGCTCGCCAATACGAATCTCTTCGGCTATCTGCCGATCGCATACGTGCAATACGCCCCGAATGCGAATTGGACGATCAGCGCCGGGAAATTGCCCACTCTTCAAGGCCAAGAAAACGGCTTCACGTTTCAAAATCCGAACATCGAGCGCGGATTAGTCTGGAACATGGAGTTGGTGGTGAGCCGGGGGGTCCGCGTCGCGTACAGCGGCACGAAGTTCAGCGCCGCTCTCGAATACAACGACGGCTTTTATTCTGGGAGCCACCGCGCGATCGAAGGCTCGGCGGGCTGGAATCCGACGCCATCGAACAGTCTGCAATTCATCTTCATTATACCCGACGCGAATACACCTTCGAATAACACGGCTCTCATCGCAAACAAGCGCGAGTACGATCTCATGTATACGCAGCAGATCGGAAAGCTGCAGCTGCTCCCGTATGCGCTCTGGGTGCAGTCCCCCGCGTCAAGCGCGCTCGGCTACGTCAGAGCGCAAAGCGCGTTCGGCGCGGTCCTGCTCGCCAACTACGCGTTTAACGGCACGTTCTCGCTCGGCGGACGGCTAGAAACGGTTGGGAACTCCAGCTCCGTGCACGACTTTAGTTTTAACTCCGACCTGATCGGCTATGGCCCGGGCAGCAGCGCGACGACTTTCACGCTGACGCCCTCCTACAAAACGCCACACCTGATAGTGCGCGGCGAGTGGTCACACGTGACCGCAAATAACGTCTTCCCAAGCCTTGGTTTTGGGCCGGGCGGACTGCGCACCAATCAAACCCGGCTCGGGCTGGAGGTCGGCGCGCAGTTCTAGCGACGCGCGCTGAGCTCGGACTCTTTGTCTCCCTCCATCCAAACGATCGCAACGGCAAGCTCGTGCGACAAACGCGAGAGCAGAGCGATTTCGTCGGGATCGTAGTGCTCGCGTGATTCCCGGTAACGGCAATACAACGCACCCGTTATGCTGCCGAAGACGATGAGCGGCACGAGGACGCCGTCTCCGGGAAGGGCGGTGCGAAATTGCGTCGTCTCGATCGGCCGGTGCGCAGATCTCAACCGGACGAAGGCGGGATCGTCAAGAGGAATGGGCGCATGCAGCGAACCCGCATCGGACTCGGCCACGGGCAGATAGTTTCCGTCTTCCAGCCGGTATAACACCGCCGATGGACAACGCATCAGATCGTGCACGTCCTCAACGACGCGCCGCATCAGCACCCCGGGCGCGTGCATGTGCGGGAAGTCGTCGATCAGCGCATTCAATTGCTCGGCGGCGCTCAATTTGTCGCGATAAAGCACGCGCTCGACGAAGCCTTCGACGCCGTGCTCGATTCGTTTCAGCGAAAGACCCAACGCGAGCGGGACGATCAACTGAAGGATGATGCTCTCGGTCCGGCCGAGCGCGAGCCGCTCGACGAGACTCTCCAACAAAACGAACACGCCCACAACCACGGAAAGGACGATCGCATAAATCGCCGCTTTGCTGACGTAGAAATCGACCGCCGCCAGGCGCCGCGTAAAGAGGACGTACGGAACGGTTACTGCCGGCACAATATAAAGCAGAGCCAGCGCGCCCAGCAGCGGCGCGTCTTGGCCGGCGAGAACGAAACCTTGGTTCGCCCAGCCGCTGATCTGAGCAATGAAGGCCGACCAGAACAGGATCCGGATGCTCTGCGCCTTTTCGCGCTCCGCCGCAAAAGCGGCGGTCGCCATGACGGCAACAAAGAGCGTCCCAAGCTCGAGCTGCGACCACCCGTTTAACGTTCGCGCAAGCGCCGGGTCCTGCCAACCGTAGGCGTATTGGAAGAAGCGCCAAACAATTGTCGCGACGAGTCCAGCCAAGCCAAGGGCGAGCAAACCGACGAACGCCGAACGCGCGGCTCGGCCGACGCGCGCCGCCAGTAGCCGGTAACCGAACATGAATCGAGCGTAAACGAAGATCATCAGGAGCAATAAGCCGCCAAAAGACGCTATCAATGAGCCTTGCGCACCCAGTGCATCAAATGTAAGACTGAAACCGCTGGCAATTGCCCAGCCCGCGAACCACAGGCCGGCGTACCAGGAAAGATCGTCGCGGCCTCGCGCGATAAGCAGCAGCGCGGTTAGCATCATGAAGACCCGCAACGAGATGTCGACAACATCGCGAACCGTTCGATTCGTGGCCGCGGCCAAGGTAAACGAGATCCTCGGGCTCTGTGCACCACGCTGCACGACGAAGCTGTACCGTGCCCCCGCGATGCCGGTGTGCGTGGCGAACACCTCCCGATCGGCCAGCGAAAGGCGCGTGCGGTCGACAACGTCGCCGTCACGCAGTCCGGCAGCTCTGCCCTCCGCGGTCACGGACCTGGCAACCATGAGGGTCGGACCGGCCGGCACAAATGTAGCGAGGCGCGGGAGCATGCCGAAATGCGCGTATCCAATCGCGAGTACGGTTATGTAAAAGGCCGCAATTGCGCCGATTAAAAACGCTGCGAAGGTTCTATTCACGAGGGCGCTACCGGCTTACAGGCCGACCGGATAGGCTTCCTCGCCGTGTAGCGTGATATCGAGCCCGGTCTCTTCGGCGTCACGATCGACTTTCGTCACGGTCACCTTGCTGATCAGCCACAAGAATCCGTACGTGAATACGAACGCCCACACGCTGCAGATGATCGCCGACGCGACCTGCACGAAGAAGAATCTGCTCCCGCCGTAAATCAAACCGTCGGCTCCCGCCGGGTTCCACAAACGTGACCCGAATATGCCAAGCATCGTGATGCCCAGGAAACCGCCGACGCCGTGCACGCCCCAGACGTCGAGCGCGTCGTCCCATTGCAGTTTGTTCTTGAGCGCAACTGCGAAGTAGCACACGAAGCCCGAAGCAATGCCGATGATGACCGCCGTCACCGGCGATACGTAGCCGGCCGCCGGCGTGATCGTCGCCAGTCCTGCAACCGCGCCGGTCAGCAATCCGACGAACTTCGGTTGACGGCCGCGCGCCCACTCGACCAAGAGCCACGTAATCGCTGCGAACGATGCGGCGATATCGGTATTGAGGAACGCCGAGGCTGTGACCGCATCGACGCGCAATTCGGAGCCGGCGTTAAAGCCGTACCAGCCGAACCACAGTAATCCGGTGCCGAGCGCGATCAGCGGGACATTATGCGGCTTGTTCTCGATCACGTAACGCCGCCCGATGAACAGCACCGAAGCCAGCGCGGCGAACCCGGCCGACGCGTGAACGACGATACCGCCCGCAAAGTCTTCCGCGCCCCATTTCGCGAGCGCGCCGTTCGGACTCCACAGCATGTGGACGAACGGGAAATAGACGAAGATCAGCCAGCCGGTCAAAAATATGAAATACGCTTTGAACGTTACGCGGTTGGCGAATGCACCCGTAATTAACGCGGGCGTGATAATCGCAAACATCATTTGATAGGCGATGTGCACCACCAGCGGAATGCCCGCGTCGTTGCCCAGGAACATCGTGTGCAGCGTCACGCCTCTGAGCATGAAGTACGTCATGGGATTCCCGATCAGGCCGTGCCAGTCGGGTCCGAAGCACATTGAATAGCCGAAGACGACCCAGAGCACCGTCGTCCACCCCAGCGACATGAAGCTTTGGATCATGATCGTGAGCACGTTCTTGCGCCCGACCAGGCCGCCGTAAAAAAAGGCGAGTCCCGGCGTCATCAGCATGACGAGGCTCGCGCAGATAAGCATGAATGCGGTGTTGCCGATGTTTATCATAAGCGGGCGTTCGGCAGGCGGGGTTACTCCTCTTTTCGGGCCAGCCGGAGGCGCGCCGCCGGGAGATCCATCAGCCCCGAGGTCAGGGCGCCGAGTATTTCGGCCTTCTCGCGCGAGCGCATGGCGTGGAGTTCGGCGCCGATTTCGTGGACCACGTTGCGCAGCAGCGCGATCTCGTCAGGAGCGAACGTCTCACCGTTGACGCGCGGGCCGCAGACGAACGCGCCGGTCAGTTGTCCGCGCACGGAGAGCGCGAATGCAATGGCGTCGCTTCCGAGGGCGCTGTTGACCTCGGAGAGATCGATCTGCGAGAGATGTTTGCGCAGCCGCACGAAAGCGGGATCGTCCACTTCGACCTCTTCCGGAAGCGCGCTCAAACCGCTCGCTGCGGCCAGCGAGTACTTCCCGTCGACGCGTTCGTAGATCGCCGCGCCGCGCGCGGCCATCGCGCGGGGAATCTCGCGCGTCGCGGATTCGAGCAGCGTCTCGGGGTTTTCCATGTACGCAGCGTCCTCCGAGAGCTGCTGCAACTTCAGCGCCGCATCGTATTTACTCCTAAAGAGCGTACGGTCGAGAAACTGCTCGGTGCGCTTGTGCACGGCATTGAATGACAACCCTAACGCCAGAGCGACGGCGAGCTCTACGGCAAGACTGCCTTCGCGGCTCACCGCAACCGAGTTCAAGAGGTGTTCGAGCAGCACGAAGATGCCGACCGCAATCGACGTGAGGATTGTAAAGATCAGCGTGCGGTTCAAAACGAAGTTGACGTCGATGATGCGGTGGCGCAAGATCGCGTACGCGCAACCCAGCGGAAAGATCATGACCGTCAGCCATTCCGCGCCGGAGAGGTGGATCGGGTGGACGATTAACCGATTGAAAAGATTGAGCAAGACGCCGAAGCGGCTGATCATGAATGCCCAGAATACCCAGCGGATACGCTGGCGCGCGATGCCCGTCGTGCGCGTGTAACTGATGGCAAAAAAGGCGATGATGACCAGCTGCGCCGCCGAGAACGCTCCGTTGACGATCCATGGCGTCAGATAGACGAACGAGCAGCCCGTCTGCGCTTGCTGCGTGGCGTTGATCGTATTGAGAATCAATGCCGGCAGAACCGTTACGAGCATTGCCGCGCGCGCGATCGCAATCGTGTTGCGAGATACGCCGGTGGCGATCGACTCGACCACCAGGTAAAGCATCAGCGGCGAATACGTCCACAATGCCGCCGTGAGAATGCCGCCGAAGATCCGCCCGCCCGGCGGCAAGGCACCCCACCATGCGTCGGGCAATGCGACCGCAACACCTAGGCACCAAACCCCGAGGACCGTAGCCGCACGGGCACGCCCGCGCCACAACACAAAAACGCCGATAGCAAGAATGACGAACTTGAAGGCGAGTTGAGCGGCGAACGACGCCGCAGATTGCGAGTGGCGTAACGAGTACGGCAGAGTTAGGCGAGAAGCTCCGCGCTGGACCGACAGCGCAATCGTTTCGCCGGCACGTCCCGATTGTGTGGGTGTATAGTGGTAGACTAGCGCAGTGCGCGCGGGAACGCTTATCGGCGGCAGCCACAACACGTCTCCCTCGCGCAAACCGGCTGCCCGATCAGCCGGAGCTACTGCCGTCACCTGCAGCGAGCAGCGCGTAATCGGCTCGGTGGTCGAATCGAAGCGGGCGCTGCGAGACCACGATGCGCTCTCGATGCCGAGCAGCACCAAGGCGGTCAAAGTGGCGGCGGCCACGGCAACACCGCGAGCGTTCACGAGCGCTGGATTCGCCCCCACGCTAGGGGCTTCCTAAAAGGCGGTGAAGTCCAGTCCACGTTCGCGTTATTGTAAGGAAGGAGCCCTTTCGCATGCCTCTCTCTAGAAAGCAATTCGTTTCAGCGACCGCACTCGGTGTCTCGGCCGCCGCAATCGGCCTGGAACCTTCCGTAGCGGACGCGCAGGAACGCGCCCCGGTGAGTTTTCACATTCTCAAGCCCACGCAATACGATCGGGCGGCCGTGATGGGAATTCTCAAGGGTGGCGGCGCGCACAAGCAAGTCTTTCAATCGGTTTCGCCGCTCGTCGTCGCGCCCGGCATTGCGAGCCTGTATATCCACATGCAGAACTCGATGAACGCCTACCAGTTTTCGATGGGAACCGGCAAGCTTTCGACGCTCGCGGTCGTGCTCGGGCCTTCGATTATTTGGGCCCTCAACGATACGATCTGGGGAAAATACGGCTTCGGAAAAGCTTTCAACCTGGATGCAACCAACGACTACTACAAGGCGAGCTCGAACTTAAGTTTATCCGCGGCGCCGGACGATCCGAACGGCATTTACCAGGATTGGAGCGCCCAAGCCGTGCTCAAGCGCGGCGGAAAGTTCTTCGTCTGCCACAACGCCATGACCGCGGTCGCCATGGTCGTTGCTTCGAAGATGCCGGGTGCAACAGCGGGCGGCGTTCTCGCCGATTTCGAAAAAAACGTCCTGCCGGGCTTCATCGTCGTACCGGCGGGAGTCGCATCGGTTCAGCAAGCGCAAGAATACGGCTGGAAACCGTTCCCGATTATTTAAGGCTAGGCATGCAATTCGGAGAGGGAGAGATTCGAACTCTCGGAACCCGTAAAGGTTCGGCGGTTTTCAAGACCGCTGCATTCAACCGCTCTGCCACCTCTCCACCGGCGTGCTTTGGGCCTCGCGGAGGGCGTCCCTTTTAGGTCGGGTAAACTCACGTGATTGACTGGGTAGCCGTTAGTGCGATAGCGACCGCGTTCACGGGTCTCGTGATCATGTTCACCGTGATCGTGGGCGTTCGCCAAGCGCGCGCGGCGCTCGATCAGATTGGAGAGGCGCATCGCGCGACTCAGCTCGACGGCATGATGCGCATCTTCGAATGGTTCGACGACCCGCGTTTTGTTAGTGGGCGATTGTACATCATGAAAGAGCTGCCCGCGCGAATAAAAGAGCCTGACTTTGAAGAGTGTTTGCGCGATACTCCGTACGCCGACCTTCCGTGGCATAAGACGTTGAGCACGCTGGAACGCGTCGGCGTCTTCGTGCGGATGGGCCTGCTCGAAGGCGAGCCGTTTTATTACAACTGGGGCAACATGATCATCTTAACGTGGGAAAAGCTCGCGCTTCTCGTCGAGTTGAATCGCAAAACGAGCGACAATCCTTACTTATGGAAGGACACTGAGTGGCTGGCCGCCGACGCTTTGAGATTCGTCAACGAGTACATCGCGAAGAACCCGAGGACGCGGCCGAGCACGGGGCAACCCTTCACCGTCGAAAGATGGAGCGGCTAGAAACGTTAAGGCTGCGCGGGCGGGTCGCTAGCGGGAAACGAGTCGGCGATTTCAGATTTGGCGGGGATACACTCGACGAGCGCCAGCGCCCAGCCCGCATCGGTGCGCAAGCGCGCCAAATAGCCGCGTTCGGTTCTTCCGTAAACGTGGTATCCGGCGTTCAGCGCTTCGCGCAGTGACGTAAAAACGACAAGCCCGCTCATGAAGTACTCCCAATAAAGACGGCCTTCGTTTAAGCGGCGCGAGCTTGTGAGTCCCTGTTGAGAGCGGGGATAAGCGTCAAGAAGTTGTGCATAAGCCGTGCACAACCCGGATCTGAAGGCTAGCGGCGCACAGCATCCACGATAACGATGCCGCGCGAGTTGCGCTGCTCGAATTCGCCGAGCGCCGCAAGCGTCGCGCCGATGGGGCTGGCCGGCTGCATGGCGTCGGAGAGCGTAATGCCGATCCGCCGCTTCACTTCCTGATCGATCGGCCCACGCATAAACTCGGGCATCGAGCGGTACTTCGCGATCAAGCCGAGCACCGATCCGAACTGCCGGTCGACGACCTGCGGATCCATCACGATCACCAGCGTCCCATGTGTTCCCTTTCGGGTGCCGCGTTCGAAGGCAGCGTAATCGAAACCGTACTGATGCGTATCGCCCGGCCCGTGCGATCCGAAATGACGGACCCACGCCGCGAGTTTCGCAAACGGGGCGCCGCTAGCTGCGACGACTTCTTGCCCATCGTACGTCCCCGCGCCGTCCGCGAAGACGGTGCCGCGCGTCTGTTCGCCCGTCACGACTTGCCGGAACGATCGCACGGAGATAATTTCGGCTTGCGGATAGAGGGCGACGTTCAGCGGATTACGCAGAACCGGCGGCGACGGTGATGGACTTGGACCCGGAGTCGGGCCTCCGCTGCAGGCGGCCAGCACGAGCGCGGCGGGAAGGACGTAGCGAAACATTCTGCGCATCGCCCAAGTTTTCGCGCCGCCGCGCGGCGGGCCCCGTGGGCTCTTCCGGCAAAACGGCTCTACATGACTCCCGATTCCGCGAACGAGCAGCTCTCGTACGGCTCTTACCTGCAGGTTGACAAACTGCTCTCGCTGCAGCAGCCGCTTTCGTCGCCGCCGCACCACGACGAGATGCTCTTCATCATCATCCATCAAGTCTACGAGCTGTGGTTCAAGCAACTGCTGCACGAGATCGAGGCGGTCATGCGCGACCTCGCGGCCGGCGATCTGCTTCACGTCGCCAAGCATTTCCGGCGCATGGATCCGATCCAGCGCCTGATCGAAACGCAGGTCGACATCCTCGAAACGATGACGCCGCACGAATTCAACGCGTTCCGCGACCACCTCAACCCGGCCAGCGGCTTCCAATCGTTGCAGTTTCGCGAAATCGAGTTCATTGCGGGCTTGCGCAACACGGAGACGCTCAAGCATATCCAAATGAACGCGGAGCAGCGGGCGCGTTTGGAGCGCCGGCTCACCGAGCCGTCGCTCTACGATCGCGTCAAAGAGTACCTGCGCGGCCGCGGATTTGCCGTCGATACGCACGACGAACTGATCGCGACGTTTCGCACGATCTATTCGGGGACCAAGGAGAATTACGATCTTTACATGCTACTAGAGCAGCTGATCGAGTTCGACGAACGTTTCTTGCTGTGGCGCGGACGCCACATCCGCATGGTCGAGCGCATGATCGGCGCGAGGCGCGGAACCGGCGGTTCGCTCGGCGTCACATACCTGGCGACGACGCTCGACAACCGCTTCTTTCCCGAGCTGTGGGAAGTCCGGACACATTTAGGAAAGGGCTACTGATGCAGGAGACTGCCACTGTGCCGGTGCTCAGAGGTCGCTTTCCGATTCTGGAGACGTCGACGTACCTCGTTAGCCATTCGATGGGCGCGGCGCCGCGCGGCGCGAAGGCCGCGATGGAGCAGTACGCGGATGAGTGGCAAGCAGACGGCCCGGAAGCCTGGGAGTTGTGGCTGCCGCGGATTGCGGAGATCGCCGACGGCATCGGCGCGATCGTCGGGGCTCCGGCGGGCAGCATTTTCTTGGGGCCCAACGTTTCGGTGCTGCAGGCAGCGCTCGCGACCGCGCTGCGCTTCGAAGCGCCGCGCAACGAAGTCGTATACGAAGCTTTGCAGTTTCCTTCGCTCACATATGTCTGGAGCGAGTGGCAGCGCTTTGGCGCGCAGCCGCGCATCGTCCCCTCCGATGATGGGCGCACCGTTCCGGCCGAGCGCATCATCGGCGCCATTACGGAACGCACCGCGATCGCCGTGCTCTCACATGCCTATTATGTTTCCGGCGCGCTCTGCGATGTGCGCGCCATTCAGGCGCACTGCCGCTCGACGGGAACGCTGCTCTGCGTCGACGCGTATCAAACAACCGGCATCTATCCGTACGACGTGACCGAGTGGGATCTCGACATCGTAACGGGGGGAAGCCACAAATGGCTCTGCGGTTCGGCCGGCTGCGGCTGGATATACGTCAAGCCGGAGCTGCGTGAACGGTTGGAACCGGCGGTCACGGGGTGGATGGCGCACGCGCGGCCCTTCGCGTTCGAGCCCGCGCCGATGGTCTGGGCTCCGTCGATGTACCGTTGGGGAACGGGCACGCCGACGATTCCCGGGTACATGGCGGCGAAACCCGGCCACGATCTGATCCGCGAAGTTGGCGTAGCGCAGATTCGCGCGCACAACGTACGGCTGACCAACCTCGTCGCGGAGCGCGCGCTCGAGCGCGGTTTGCAAGTGAACACGCCGCTCGAAGCGGAGAAACGCACGGGCTGGATCGCCATCGACTTCCCCGGCTCTCAGCAAGCGTACCGCGAGTTGATCGCGCGACGGATCTTCGTCGACTACCGCCCCGGCTGCGGTATCCGTGTCGGGCCGCACTTTTATACGACTGACGACGAGATTGGCGCGCTCTTCGAAGCGCTGGACGACATGGCCCTTCGACACGGCTCAGGGTGATGGAGAGCGGAATGCTCGTCGACCACCGGAACATGGGCGCCGCGATCCGGCGCCTTTCGCTTCCTATCGCCTTCACGATGCTCGGCGATCAGATTCTGGGCGTGGTCGACACGATTGCGATTGGCAGCCTCGGTGCGGTTGCGCTCGCGGGCGTCACCGGCGCGGCGACCGTGTTTACCGCCGTGGCATTTTCGATTTTCGGATTTTTCAGCGGCATGTCGATCATCGCCGCACAGCGCGTCGGCGCCCGGGACCTCGACGGTTACGGCAGTACCGTGCGCGCGGGCTTCATTATCCCGTTTGCGGGCGCGATCGTGGCGGCGCTTGCGAGCATTCCATTGGCGCCCGTCGTTATTCATGCAATGGTCGGAGATCTCGCGAGCGCGCATCAAAGCTCCGTTTACTTGACGTTACGATGTTTTTCGCTCTTGCCGATCGCAATCTCCGGAACGCTAATCGTCGGCTTGGGCGCGGCCGGCAATCGCGTTTTGGGTGTGCTCGTGCTAGCCGTTGTAAACATCGTGCACATCCCGCTGCTGCTGATCCTCGCGCTCGGCTGGGGCACGCACCATCCGCTCGGCATCGAAGGCGCGGGCATTTCGTCGCTGCTCTCCGAGAGCATCGCTTGCGTCTGCGCGGTGGTCTACACCCTGCGGCGGCCAATTTACCGGGTCTTTGCCTCGTTCGATCTCAACGTGCGGCTGGCGCTGGAATGCGCGCGTCTGGGATTACCGGAAGTCGTCTTCTTGTTTGCGGTGATCGCTCCCGATTCGTTCATCGTCGCGATGCTCGCGCCGCTGGGCGCGATTGCGATCTCGGCGTTCCGCGCGCTCAACGTCGCTTCCGATCTCACGTTCGTCGTCCCGAGCCCGCTGCAGTCCGCGACGCAGACTGTGATCGGACAGCGGCTTGGAGCTCGTGACATCGACGGCGCCCGGTCGTTCTTTTCGCGCGCGCGGATCCTTTCGTTCTGGCTGACGACACTGACCGGCGCCGTCTGCGCACTGCTGGCATGGCCGCTGGCCTTTATCTTTACGTTGAACGCCGTCGTCGCGACGGCCGCCGCCTTGCCACTTGCACTGCACATGTTGACGCTGCCGCTCAAAGGCTACGCGATGGTCTCGATGTCGCCGATACGCGCGTCGGGTGACACACGCTTTTCGCTGACGGTCGGAGTACTCACCGGGGTTCTCGTTGTGCCGGTTTGCTATCTCTGCATCAAGGTTCTGCACATTGGGTTGTACGGTGTGCCGGTCGCTTGGATCGTCGCATGGGGCGCGCGGGCGGTCGCGACCGCGATAAAGTTGCGGGGCGAAAGCTGGACTCGGCGCGGCCTGATCGCGGCGCGTTAGCGCAAGCGCGTAAAGAGGTCGACCGATTCGTCGTGAACGGCGCCGTTGCTCGCCAAAACCGACTCGCTCTCGAGCCTCCATTCCGCCCCTTCGATCGTCGTAACGCGGCCGCCGGCTTCGCGTATGAGCAGCGTCCCGGCTGCCGTATCCCATTGATGCAGATCGAACTCCCAAAACGCATCGAAGCGGCCGCACGCGACGTACGCGAGGTTGAGCGCGGCCGAGCCGTCGCGGCGCACGCCCTGCGTCATCTGCGAAGCCGCGTCGAAGTAGCGCATGTTCCGCTCGTAGCGTGCGGGCTGGAATCCCGTGCAGACCAGCGACGCGGATAAACTCTTGATAGTCGAGACTTTCATGGCGCGCTCGTTTAGCGTCGCCCCGGCCCCGCGCTCGGCCACGAATGTTTCGTGCATCGCCGGCGCGTGCACGACGGCTGCGACGACTTCAGCTTCGCGCTCGAACGCGATCGAGACACAAAAAATCGGATAGCCGTGCGCGTAATTCGTCGTGCCGTCGAGCGGATCGATAATCCACCGCTCGCGCGATGTCCCGGTCTGAAGCCCGCCTTCCTCTCCCAGGAAAGCGGCTTGCGGAAAATCCGCGCGCAACCGTTCGACGACGGCACGTTCGCTCGCTCCGTCCGCCAATGTGACGAGATCGGCGCGGCGGCCTTTTTCGCGAATTTCCAGCGGCCGGCCGATGTGCTCCATGAGCACGTCGCCCGCTAAAAGCGCGGCATCGAGGGCTGCCTGTACAGGATCGGCCGGCATGCCGTCTGGGTTCTTCGGAGGCGTCCGGCGACATGCCGGAAGGGTACGTTTCCATACTGATCTTTGCCGTACATACGCCTATCATGGGGATACGCCCGTCTCAGCGCGGGCTTCTTTTTACTTGGGCGTGTGGAGAGTGCCATGACACTAAAGGTCGTGAAACTGGACGGCGACTTGGACTTCTCGAGAAAAGCGCAGACCAAGGCGCTGCTCTCCGAAGCCGACAACGCGGATATCGCACTCGTCGATCTCTCGGGCGTCAGCTATATCGATTCGAGCTGTTTGAGCTGTTTAGCTCTCCAGAAAAAACGCATGCACGAAAACGGGACCGCCGCAATACTGCGGATCGCCGGCGCCTCCGAATCGCTTCGTCGTATCTTTGAAATTTGCGGGCTCGACAAGACGTTTGAGCTCTACCCTTCGCTCGAACACGCACAGAACGCGGGAGCTCTATCCTCGCGCTGAAAGCTCGCGCAGGCTCCGTATAGTGCTATACTGAGCGTCAGGCAGGCCAGTCCCGCGCCCTAGCGAGCGCTCACTTGCTCGAATTTTGAAAGAGCAGGTGCCCCTTTGATCCCCATGTCTAGCCCGACGGGCAACCGTGTCCTTGACGCGTTGCCCTCATCCGAGCTGGCGGCAATCGAGCCGCACCTACACGATTTAACGCTCAAGAGCGGCGAAGTGCTGCACAATCCCGGCGAGACGCTTTCGCATATCTATTTTCCGACGAGTTCGGTGCTCTCGATTATCCTGCTGATGCACGACGGTTCGGGAGTCGAAATCGGCACGACCGGCTGCGAAGGCCTCTCCGGAAGCGTCGCCATCATGCTCGGTACGCTCGTGGCGCCGAGTCAGACGATCTGCCAAGTTCCCGGCGCGGCAAAATGCCTTCCACTCGACATTTTCCAAGACGCGATTCGCAATGGTTCGCAATTGCATACGATGACGCAGAAGTATGCACGGGCTTCCGTTACGCTGATGGGGCAATCGATCGCCTGTAATAGGCTGCACACGCTGACGGAACGCTGCGCCCGGTGGCTGCTGCTCACGCACGACCGCGTGCGAGCCGACCATTTCTCACTGACGCAAGAGTTTCTCGCGATGATGCTGGGCGTTCACCGCCCTGCGGTCAGTATCGCAGCCGGCGCTTTACAGCAAGCCGGATTCATACGATACCGCCGCGGGCAGGTGACCGTCGTCGATCGCGAAGGACTCGAATCGGCGTCGTGCGAGTGCTATCGCGTGGCGATGGGCCAACTCAACGGGAACTCCACTCCGCATTAGCTCCGTGAAATAGATCTACAGATGCGACTGCGCTTGCGCTAAGCCGGCGACCGCTTTTGGCCGGTGGGGCATGAGAAGGAGCGCTTCCGCGAATGCCTGGACGGCCTCGGCATAACGTTTCTCGCGTAACAATTCCAAGCCGAGCATTTCGTTAGCAGGCGGGATATACGCCGGCTGTTGCACGCCGATTCCGGTTGCCGGAAGCTGATCTTCCAGCGCGGCCGCGTTGCGTAAGGATGCCACTCCTGCCGCCGCATCGCCTTGTGCGATCGCATATTCTCCGCTCATTTCGGCGTCGGCGATTTCGAGATACAGCTTGGCTGCGGGCCGTCCCATAAACGTGCTTTCGTATGCATCGAGCCGATCGCGCGCGTTTTTCGCCTTGAGCATGTTGCGCGAAGCTTCCGCGCCTAACGCGGTGGCTTCGTCCTCCGCCGCAAGCCAGGCTCCATCGAGTCCCGCCGCGCTCAGATGTGATACCATCGAGAAATCGCCGGTTTCGTACGCATACGTGGTGACGCACGTGACCAGTTCGCCGATGTCGAAGGTGTCGTTCGCCTGCTCTTTGGGCATCTTTACATAGAGCGGGCGAACCTTTTCGTACTCATGAAGAGCAACCAACGCGTAGTGTTTGGCTTCTGACGCGTGCCCGGCCTGAAGATCGCCGTAGATAAGAAACCATAGCGTATGAAAATCGCGATCGTAGTCCGGTTCTCTCGCGTCGTTGACGCTCGCTTCCGAAGCGGCGAAGGCACGGCGGTTCGTTCGATTTGACTCCTCCCAGAGGCCGAGCGCAAGGAACGTATGCGAAGGCATGTGCAGCGCGTGCGGAATCGCCGGCGCCGAAGCTGCGTACAGGCGCGCGGATTCAAGCGCGCGCTGTTCGTTCCCAGGCTCGTCGTACGCGTGAATCGTGTAATGGAGCGCGCCGGGATGTTGGGGCTGATGCGCGTGCACTGCTGCCAGAAGCGAACCGGCGAGGTCGATCCGATCCGGACTCCTTCGATAGCCCGGCGCGCCTTCGATCGAGAGCGCATAAAATAACGCGGTTTCATCGTCGGGATACGCAGCGTACAGCTGCTGCATTTCTTGCATATACGCGGTGTCGCGAGCCGCTTCTCCGTCCGCCTTGCCATCGCCGAAAAGCGTCGTAACGGCGTGAAAATACTTCGCCTCGCGATCCGAGTAGGCCGAAGCGCCTTTCCCGCGCGCAATGTAGGCGAGCGCTTCGGTGCGATCCCTCGTAGAAGGCGGAGACCACAGCGGATGGTTGAGCGTCATCGCCGCGCCCCAATAGGCGATCCGGCAATGCGAATGCGACGTGATAATATCGTCGAAGACGGCGCGCGATCTGTCGTACCAAAAGCTGTGCAGGAGCGCTAAGCCGCGATCGAATTCGCTCTGAGCGTCCGCGCAGCTGATCGGCATATGCACGCGCCCGACACCTTCCGAAGGGACCCATGCCGGCGCCGCGCCCAGCAGCCAAAAACCTAAGCCGAGTGCAATCAGGAAACGATAGGCGGAGCGCCTCACTTGAGGACGTACACGCTGTGCGGACCGATTCCGTTGATCTGCACGATCGTTTCACTCTGCGCCCATCCCCAATGGCGCATATTCGCGGGAATGAACAGCACGCCACCGGCTTTCACTGCTCGTCCGCCCGTTCGCGAGGTATCCGTACCCGCTTTAACCATAAACGTGCCCTGTATGACGGTGAGCACTTCATCACTGCCATGATAATGCACCGGAAAGGCCGAGCCGTTCGGCATGAGAAAGCGCACGGTGTAGATCGCCTGCGGAACGCTCCATTTACCTTGCACTTGCGCGAACCGGATCGCGCCGAACGCCGTCGGAAACCAGCGAACAGCCTCCGGATTGACGATCGCAACTGCAGGTGCGAGCCGGGCCGACTGCGCGACGCTGCCTGCCAGCATAAGAAAGAGTAATGCGACGGCTGCGGCTTGAGTTCTCATGCAAACCTTTCCGCGGGAAATCCCGCCTAGCGAGCGGGTTTTTCGCCAGGCGTCCCCTCTCCCCGGTGCGGGTTGACCGCAAGGCCTATACTTAGATGAGGATACCTCGCTAGGTGAGGCGTCCACGCGAAACACAGGCCGCTGCCCGGAAACGTCGAGAGACGCCAAGCGGGTAGACCAGACTTCGCCGACCTAAGGCGTCGTCTAATGCGGCTAAGCCCCTGTGGGGCTTTACGGCGCGTGGTGCCAAAGCAGACGCGATTGGGGTATAGAACGCACTCGCCGTTCCACGCCACGACCGGTCGCCGCCCAGCGAACCGGTTTTTATTATGCGGGGAAGGGAGGTGCGACATGGCGTTTCAGGATGGATTTATCTCCGAGCTCGTCGGACGGCGTGCGACGGTCAACGAATTGCCGATTGGCAAAGTCACCGACTTTCTGGTCAACAATCCCGACCAAACCTTTCCGGAAGTTGACGGGCTAATTATCAAGACCAGCCAAGGTCCGCGCTTCGCACCGATGGATACGGTTTCCGACGTCGATGCGGATGGAGCCGTCGCGCTCAACACCGCGCCCAAAGTCGCCGCGCCGCCGGATGAAGAGGCGCTTTACCTCGTCTTGGATTTGCTCGACAAGCAGATCGTCGACGTTGATGGCCGCAAAGTCGTGCGCATCAACGACATCGAGATTGCCAACACGGGAGGAAAGCTGCGGGTCGTCGCCGCCGACGTCGGCGTCAGCGGGTTGCTGCGGCGCTTGGGTTTACGAGGTTTCGGCAAACGGTTAGCGCCATGGGTTTACCGGCGCGTGCCGCGCGCGATGATCGCATGGGATTCGGTCGCGCCGATTCGCGAGAAAAATCCGTCCCAGATTCAGCTCGCGGTCAAAGAAAGTAAACTGAAGCGGCTTCACCCGAGCGAACTGGCCGAAGTCATCAGCGATCTCTCAGCGCGCGAAGCCGCGGCTGTTATTTATTCGCTCGACGACGAGACCGCGGCGGACGCGCTCGAACATCTCGAGCCCGGGAAGCAGCGCGCGATCATCGACGACATCGGACGGGAGCGCGCCGCCGACATTATCGAGGAGATGGATTCGGACGACGCGGCCGATCTCTTAGGAGACCTGCCCGAGGATCAGCAAACCGAATTGCTCGCTGAGATGAATCAGTCCACGGCCGGCGAGCTGCGCGAACTCGTCAAATACGAGGACGACACGGCCGGCGGATTGATGACGACCGATTTCGTCTGGATCTTTCCGCACCGCACAGCCGAGCAGACTATTCACAAGATTCGCGAGATCGCTCCGGAGTCCGAATTCATCTATTATCTGTACGTCGTCGATAAGGACGAGCGGCTGCTGGGCGTGCTGACGCTGCGGGCGCTCTTGCTCGCGCCGCAGGATGAAGTCATCGAACGCGTCATGGAAGACGACGTCGTAACGGTTCCCCCCGAGATGCACTCCCGTGACGTCGCGGCAACCATCGCGCGCTACGATCTGCTCGCGGTGCCGGTCGTCGATCCCGATGGAATCATGCTCGGCATCGTCACGGTGGACGACGCGATCGACGCAATCATGCCGGAGGATCTTGCCAAAGAACTTCCGCGCATCACTCCGCCGCGGCGCACGAGCCGTGCGGTAAAGGGGTAGCCCGTGGCGCCCGACGTGATTCGCAAGCGCAGACGCTGGCGCTGGCGAAGCCTCGTTCTGCTCCTGGCAGTCCTGGGGCCGGGATTCATCACGGCGTCGGCGGGAAACGACGTCGGCGGAATTACAACTTACTCGCAAGCCGGCGCGCATTTCGGTTACCGCATTCTGTGGGTGCTGATGCCGCTCGCGCTCGCTCTCATCGTCGTACAAGAGATGGCCACGCGCATGGCAGCCGTTACCGGAAAAGGGCTGGCGGCTCTCATCCGTGAGAATTTCGGCGTCCGCGTCTCGTTCTTCGCAATGGCCGCGTTTTTTGCGATAAACCTGGTGATCACGGCGACCGAATTCGCAGGCATCGCCGCCGCGTCGGAGATCTTTCATATCTCGCGCTTTATCGCCGTGCCGGTCGCGATGCTGATCGTGCTGATTCTCGTATTTGGATTCAACAGCAAGAGCATCGACCGCGCATTCGTCTGTTTTTCCCTGATCTATTTTTGCTACATCGCGTCGGCTATACTTGCGCATCCGAACTGGGGAGCCGTAGCCCACGGCACATTCGTGCCCGCTTTCGACTTCAACAATCGCGCGTATCTCGTGATGGTCGTCGGCCTGATCGGCACGACGATATCGCCGTACATGCAATTCTTCTTACAGTCGGCGGTCGTCGAGAAAGGCTCCGACGAGCGCGAGCTCGGCCTCGCGCGCGCCGACGTCATCAGCGGATCGATTCTTGCGATCGCTATTGCCGGCTTCATGATTATTGCAAACGCGGCGACGATCTTTACGGCCAACCGTCACGGAGCGCACATCGCGCCGCTGCAGGCGGCGGATTTTGCGGCCGCGCTGCGCCCGCTCGCGGGCGCGGCGGCGTCGATCATCTTCGCGCTCGGCATCTTCAACGCCGGACTCTTTACCGCGACGGTACTGCCGCTCTCGACGAGCTACGTCATCTGCGAAGCCTTTGGCTTCGAGGCCGCACTCGATCGCAAGTTCTCGGAAGCGCCGGTCTTCTTCACGCTTTTCGCCATCGGTTTGATCGCGGGCGGCGCACTCGTCCTCATCCCACACTTGCCACTGCTGAACCTGATCTTTTACGCGCAAGTCGCGCAGGGAATCTTGCTGCCGCCGGAGCTCGTGCTCATGCTGATCATCGTCAACAAGCGCGGCGTGATGGGCCGCCACACCAACGGGTGGTTCGGCAATACGGTCGCGTGGGCGACGGTCGCGCTAGTCGGCGCGCTCTCAATCTACTACGTCGTGGTGCAAGTCTTCGGCGGAACAGCCTAGCAAGCGGCGAACCCTCCAGACATGACGGCCGACGAATTGGTCGCATTTGCCGAAGATCTCGCGCGGATAGCGGCGAGCGGCGGCGGCCCGAAAGCGCTGGCCGGCCACCTTGCCAAACGCGCGAGCGTCGGCGTGCTCGTGGAAGACGCACAGTGGCGGCACCTTGCGGCCGCCGGCGGCACCGGCGTGCCCAGCAGCGTGCAACCGCTGCTCGAGCAGAATGCGACCACGGAGTTCCAAAAACTGCGTAACGGATACGCGGGATGCACGATCGCGATCGTCAACGGCGACACGAGCTTGGGACGCCTTTCGATCTTCGGCAGCGGCGATCTCGATACGTTCGAACACGCCGCGCGTTTGACCGCAAGCGCCATCGCCGTTGAGCTCGCGCGCGAGTCGGGCGCGCAGCCCGGCCGGCGCCGCACATTTTGGGAACAGCTTGTCTCACAAACCTACCACGACGCGGCCGCCGTTCGTGACGACGCGGCGTCGCGCAGTATCGCGCTTGCAACACACTATGTGGCAGTCGCGCTCGAAACAGAAACCGGCGAACCGGGCGCCTTCCGGGCGGCAGCGCTCGATGCGTTTCGCGGCGCAGAAGGAGACGCGGGCGTCCTCGAACGCCGCGGCGCGCTCGTTATCTTCCTTCCGGCTTCGCGCGAGGTGGATGCGTCGAACACGCGCACCGCAGCCGCCATGCTGCAAAGGAATCTTCTCAAGAAAGAACTCGACGTTCGCATTAGCGGCGGAGTGGGCACGCGAGCGTCCGTTTTGGATGTGCACCGCTCGCTCGCGGAGGCCGAAGCGGCGCTCACGATTTCGCGAAGGCTGTACGGCCCCGGTCGCGTCGGCATCTACGAAGAGCTCGGCGCGTACCCGCTGTTGCTCTCCGGCGGCAGCGCCGATACGATGCGTGGCTTTGCGAAGCGCACCCTCGCGCCGCTGCGCGCTTATGACGAAAAGCACCAGACCGAGTTGGAACGCACAATCCGGTTGTATTTTTCGGTCGGCGAAAACGTCAAGACGGCCGCGGCGGAACTGAACGTCCACCGGCACACGGTCTTCTACCGGTTGCGCCAGATCGGCGAGATTTGCGGATGTAAATTGGACGACCCTGGAGACCAGCTCACGCTGAGAATGGCGATCGCAATCGATGCAATCACCGCATAAACGCGAAGTCTTGCGCCTGGCCAAAGACCGCGGCGTAAAATTCGTGCGGCTCTCGTTCGTCGACGTGCTCGGCGTCGCCAAGAACGTTTCAATTCCGGTGACGGAACTTGAAGCGGCGCTCGAAGGCAAAGTAACGTTCGACGGTGGCTCGATCGACGGTTTCGTGCGCGGCGAAGAGCTCGACATGGTGCTGCGTCCCGATCCTTCGACGTTTGCGCTCTACCCGTGGTCGACGCCGGAGATGCCCGAAGCGCGTTTGCTCTGCGACATTGCCATGCCCGACGGCTCGCCCTTCGAAGGCTGTCCGCGCACGACGCTCAGGCGCGCGATCGAAGAGGCGAAAGGTCCGCTGGCGGGCGTGGCCGTTGCGCTCGAGGTCGAATTCTATCTCTTCGAAGCGCTCGACAGCGAGTACGGCTCGACGAAGACGGCCGACGTCGGCTCCTATTTCGATTTCTCCGCCAACGATCGCGGTGAAGATGCGCGCAGCGCGATCGTCGCGGCGCTACAAGCGATGGGCGTTTCCGTGGCGAGCTCGCACCACGAACACAGTCCGGGACAGCACGAGATCGATTTTCCGCACAGCGATCCGCTGGCCGCCGCCGACGCGCTGCTCACGCTGCGCTCGATCGCCAAGCATGTTGCCGCCGCCCGCGGACTGGAAGCGACGTTCATGCCGAAGCCCCTGGAAGATCGCGCGGGAAGCGGGCTGCACGTCAACTTCCGCATCGCGAGCGACCAGGAGCCGGAGGTGCTCTATATGATCGGCGGCCTGCTCGCACACGCAGGTGCCCTGACCGCCGTTTGCAATTCCACCGTCAATTCATACAAACGCTTGGTCAACGCATGGGACGCCCCGATCTACACCGTCTGGTCTGAACGCAGCGCAAATGCGTTAGTGCGCGTGCCGCGTCAGGATCCGCCGCAGCTCGAGATGCGCAGCCCGGATGCGGCCGGCAATCCATATCTTTCGCTCGCCGTGTTACTCGGCGCGCTCGCAGACGGGATCGATCAGCACCGCCTTCCCGGAGATCCGCTTACCGGTTCGACGTACGAACTTGCGGAACGCGAGCGGCACGAGCGCGGCATCGGCACCCTTCCAAAATCCTTGCGCCAGGCAATCAGCGAACTCGATAACGACCCGGTTATCCGCGCCGCGCTCGGCGATCACATCTATCACGCATTCCGCGACGCTAAACTCGAAGAATACGAACGCTACCGCCGCGCAGTGCATCCGTGGGAGCACCGGGCGTACTTACGGTTGTATTAGCCCATTGTCATGAGCCCGGTAATGTCATCCTGAGTAGAGTTCGCAGCGCGAACTTGTAGTCGAAGGACGAAGGGCGGCCGAGCCCGGCGAGGCCCGCGTGAATGCGGCTCTCGTCACGCGCTCCTTCGTCGCGCTGCTCGAGCGTGGTTCGACAAGCTCACCATGACATAATTTAGGCGCTCGGCGCCGTTACTGTGACTCCAGGGGGGCCTCACGCAATAGGCGCCACGCAAGCGCAACATCGTCACGCGTCGTGCCGATGTTGCCAATCGCTAGTCTCAACGCGTAGCGGTCGCGAATCTTCGTATGTGATAAAAAGATGCGGCCGTCGGCATTCACGCTCTCCAGGATTCTCACATTATGCGCTTCAATCCCGGCTTGGTCGAGGCCCGAGGGTGCGTGGCGGAAACACACTACGGAGAATGGATGAGGCGCGAGAATCTCCCACTCGGCTTCCGCTTCTACCCAGCCGGCGAACTCTTGCGCGAGCGCGATGTGGCGACGCAAATGCTCGCGGATACCTTCGGCGCCGTAATAACGCAGCACGAACCACAGTTTGAGCGCGCGAAAACGGCGTCCCAATTGCAAGCCGTACTCCATGAAATTCGTGCCGGAGGAAGCGTCGCGGTGCTGCAGCACGTACTCCGGCACGATGCTAAACGCGCGGCGCAGCATTTCGGGATCGCGAACGAAGAGCGCCGAGCAATCCATCGGGACGAAAAGCCATTTATGCGGATTGACGATTACCGAATCCGCGCTCTCGACTCCAGCCAGAATCGAACGGAACTCCGGCATGACGGCTGCGGCGCCGGCATATGCAGCGTCAACGTGAAACCAAACCTTGCACTCGCGCGCAATCGCGGCTATTTCTTCGACCGGGTCGCACGACGTCGTCGATGTCGTTCCGACCGTTGCGACAATCGCCATCGGAAGCATGCCCGCCGCGATGTCTCCGTCGAGACGTTTCGTCAAATCATCCGGCCGCATGCGTAATTCGCCGTCGATTTCCACGCGCACGACGTTTTCGCGGCCCAGCCCAAGGGCGATGCATGCCTTCTCGATGTGCGAATGCGTTTCGCTCGTGATATAGACGCGCAGCTTCGGCAGATCGCGTGCGATCATGCCGCTCTCGCGAATGTCGAGGCCGAGCGATTCGCGCGCAGCGGCCAGCGCGGTAAATCCGCCGATTGAAGCCGTGTCGTAGATGATTCCGGTAAAGCTGTCCGGCAAGCCGATGAGGCGCGCCAGCCAGCGCATGACGACTTCTTCTAACTCGGTCGCGGCGGGCGACGTTCGCCAGAGCATTGCTTTGACGTCGAGCGCCGCCGCCAGCGCCTCGGCGGTAATGCCGATCGGCGCCGCGCTTGTCGCGAAGTACGCAAAAAAGCGCGGACTATTCCAGTGCGTAATGCCCGGCAGGATCACCGATTGAAAGTCCGCGAGCAACGCCTCGAAGGGCTCCGCGCTCTCTGGAGCCTCGGCCGGCAGGCGCGAGGTGATTTCGCCAGGCATGACCTTCGAAAGCACGGGATAATCGCGCGCCTCCGAAAGGTACCGATCGATCCAGGCCCCGGCTGCGGCAAACTCTGCAGCGAAGTCGCTCACGACGGAGTATATTAAGGCAATGCGATACCGGACCTACCCCAACAGCAGCGTAACCGTCAGCGAAGTCGGTTTCGGATTATGGACGACGGCCACGGACTGGTGGGGGAAAAAGAGCGAAAGCGAATCCGTCGCCTTGCTGCACGAGGCCTTCGATCTCGGCGTCACGCTCTTCGACGCCGCTGACGTCTACGGTAACGGACGCAGCGAAGAACAGCTCGTTGCTGCTTTCGGGGACCGGCGCGACAAGGTCGTGTACGCGACGAAGTTCGGATACGATTTCTACAACAACCCCGATAAGAAACGCGGCGAGCGCGAACTGCCGCAGGATATTTCGTCCGGCTTTGTCCGATACGCGCTCGAGCAGTCGCTGCAGCGGTTGAAAACGGACTGCATCGACATCTACCAGCTGCACAATGCGCGCCTGTCGCAGATCGAGAACGACGAGCTCTTCGCACTGCTCGAGTCATTCAAATCCGAAGGCAAGATCCGGATGTACGGCGTCGCGCTCGGCCCGGCCATCGGCTGGCTTTACGAAGGCATCGACGCCGTAAAGAAACGCAATATCGCCTCGCTGCAGATCATTTGGAATATGCTTGAACAGTATCCCGGAAACGATCAGATCAAAGCCGCGCGCGATGCGGACGCAGATACCGGATACATGATCCGTGTGCCGCACTCGAGCGGCATGCTCGAAGGCAAATACACCGAAGAAACCGTCTTCCCAGAGGGCGACCACCGGCGCCACCGTCCGCGTTCGTGGCTCGTCAACGGCGTCCAGAAAATCGAACAGCTTCGCTTTCTGGAAACGCCTGAGCGCACGCTCGGACAAGCTGCGATCCAATGGCTGCTCAACGAACCGCGCGTCATGACGGTGCTGCCGAACATTTATAACCGCGAACAGCTGATCGAATTCGCAGCAGCCGGCGAGACGCCGCAGCTCACCCGCGAAGAACTCGGTAAAATCGCGGAACTCTACTCGCGCAACTTTGGAATTGAGGAACCGCCGGTGTCGTTCAAAGGCACCATGACGCCGGTTGAGGCGGCAGTTTAATGGCCAAGGCAATTCTCACCAACAAGGCGCCGGAACCCATCGGGCCATACAGTCAGGCGATTCGCACGGGCGATCATCTCTTCTGTAGCGGCATGATCGCGCTCGACCCGGAAAGCGGAGAGCTCGTAGGGTCGGATGCGGCGACGCAAGCCGAACAAGCTTTGAAAAATTTGGGCGCTGTGCTGGCAGCCGCGCACATGACCTACGCGAACGTCGTAAAAACGACCGTGTTCCTCGTCGATATGGACGATTTCAGCGCAGTCAATACGGTCTACGCAAAGTATTTTGACGCCAACAAGCCCGCGCGATCGACCGTCGCCGTTGCAGGCTTGCCCAAAGGGGCGCGCGTCGAGGTCGACGCGATCGCCGTTCCGAGCTAGGGCGTAACCCTTAAACCCGACCGCTCCATCGCAGCGACGCGTTCTTTCGCGAGTGTCTTGACAATCGGATCGTAGGAGTCGACGGCCAATTTAAACTGTGCCGTCGCCATCGACTGATTGCCCTGACGCGCATAGACGTCGCCGAGCACGAAGTGCAGGCGCCCGTCATCGGGCGCGACCGCTAAGCCCTTGAGCAGCGCGGACTGTGCGAGTTCGTAAAAACCGTGGCTGTTGTAGTCGAGACCTAAATCGATGTACGCCTCGGGCGCGTAAGGATATACGGTCATCGCCTGCACGTAGTACGTGACCGCGCCCTTCCAATCGCCGTTGACGTCGGACAAGTACCCGATGTTGACGAGCGCTTCGCCGCGCTCCGGTTGCAAACGGTGTGCGATCGTCAAAATGTTCGCCGCCTGCGCGTACCGTTTGCTCTCGAGATATGATGCGCCCAAGTTCACTGCGCAGGGATAATAGCCCGCGTCGCGCCCCAAACATTTTCCGAATATATCGATCGCGCTGTCGTAGTCTTGCAAGTCAAGAAACCCGCGGCCCAGATCGTTCATCGCTTGCAGCGACGCCGGATCTTCGTCGAGCGCGCGGCGGAAATATTTTACCGCGAGGTCGGTTTGATGGATCGCAAGGTAGACGTCGCCGAGTTCCAGCTGGTCCTCAGGATCGGTCGGGTAGTCGATGGCGGCTTTCTCGCGCTCGTATTTGTACTGCGCGAAATCGCCTCTGCGAAGATGCAGGCGCACCAAATCGGGCACCGAGTCGGTTCCCGGCAGGCTGCGATCGAACTCCTCGATCGCGGCGTCGAGCCGATTTTCCGTCGCGAAGACCGAGCCCAAGCGGTTGTGCGTCTCTTTGTCTTTGGGCGCGTAGGTGAGAATGTGCTGATACTGCTCTTCGGCCTTCGACAATTCTCCGTGCCGGTAATACAGGTCTCCGAGCAACCGTTCCGGCCCGATCTCACCGGGGTGCCCGGAGACGTACATGGCCAGACCGCGAATCGCGCCGCCCAAATCGTTAGCGGCAACGCGCTCGCGCGCAGCTTGAATTGCCCCCAACGGGTCCGACGGAAGAATCACCCGATCCGGGGCGTTGACGGTCACCGTCCCGGCGCGCACGGCTGCGGCCGGCGCCAGCACGAAACAGGAAATGGCCAAAACGGCATACAGGAATCGCTGCATGATCTCGCCTCTTTTTTGCGCCGCCATCTGTATTGTATCGGTCTATTTGACGAGCGGCAATACGTTACTTGGCGTTAACGGATAGAAAGTCATAATTATGACAGAAACCGCGCACAAAGCAGCGCCGGCATAGGCGAGAGGAGCGCCCGTGCGGGCGCCGGGGGCAGGCTGATCGTGAGGATCGTACATGAGCCGGAGTATCTTGAAATAGGCGTAGAGCGAGATGGCCGTGCCCGCGATGAGGAGCGCGGCGAGCCAGGCGTACCCGGCATTCACGGTCGCCGCCAGGATCAAAATCTTGCCCAAGAAACCGGCGGTCGGCGGAAAGCCCGCTAAAGCCAACAGGAAGAAACTCATCGCCGCAGCCAGCAGTGGACGCCGCTGCCCCAGTCCGCGGAAGGCCGCGATTTGGGCCCCCTCTTCCCGGTCCCCCGACAACAGCGCAATGATCGCGAACGCGCCCAAGTTCATGAACATGTAGGCGGCCAAATAATAGATCGCGTAGCGCATACCGAGCGCAGAAGCGCCGGCGAGAGCCGCGACCATATATCCGGCTTGCGCGACGCCGGAGTATGCCAGCAGGCGCTTGAGGTCGGTCTGCGCAAGCATTGCGAGGTTTCCGCCTATCATCGAAATGCCGGCCACCACGAAAAACGGCAGCAGCAGTTTCTCTCCCGCCGGAAGCGCGTACGCAAAGCGCGCAAAGACCGCGAGCGTTCCGGCTTTGGTCACCACGCTCATGAACGCGGTCACCGGCAGCGGCGCGCCTTCGTACACATCGGGCGACCAGACGTGGAACGGCATGAGGCTCAGTTTGAACGCGATGCCGATTAAGAAGAATCCTCCGCCCATCCAGTAGAGCGGATTGGCGGCTAAGCCCGGGAGCGCCAAACTGGCAAGCGTTACGCTTCCGGTCGCTCCGAACAGCAGCGCCATCCCGAACAGCAAAAAGCCCGAGGCGGTCGACGACAAGATCAAGTATTTCAGCGCGGACTCTTGCGACGCGGGACGATCGGCTACTCCGCACAGGCAGTAAAGCGCGAGCGAGAGCAGCTCAAGGCCTAAGAAAATCGTCATCAAGTTCGCCGCGCCGGCCATCAGCATCGCGCCCGTGGTGCTCCACAGCAAGAGCGAGGTGATGCCGGCCATGCGATCGTCGCGCCCGAAGCTGCCGAACAGCGCGAGCGAGAGGATCGCCGAAACAACGATGATCCCTTGAAAGACGACCGCGAATCCACCCAGCACGAAGCCCCCGTTGAACGCATTGTAACTGCGCCCGTACGTCGTAGCGGCAAACGCTCCGGCCGCAAGCAAGACGCCGATTCCAATCGCAAGCGAGACGTAACGCGGCGCGTGCTTAGGCCAGATCAAGTCGACGAGCAGCACGATCAGCGCTCCGCAGCCCGCGATAAGCAGCGGCGTTATTGCCAGCCAATCTTCGTGCGTGATGAAATTCGGCATCAGTGCACGACCGCAGCCAAGAGCGCGTGCGGATAAATTCCGACGAACAGCAGTGCCGCGAGCAAAGGAGCGACAGCCAAAGCTTCGATCAGCGTGAGATCGGGACGTCGCGGCAGCGCCGCGACCTCCGGTCCGTTGACAGTATCCTGCAGCAGCCGGAGCATATAAGCCGACGCGAGGACGATCGGAACGAGCGCGATCAGCGCGGGCCAGAAGTATCCGGCGCGGAAGACTCCGGTGAGGATCACGAGCTCGCCGGCGAAGCCGGCTAATCCGGGAAGTCCCAGCGCCGCGAGCGTGGCGACAGTGAACGCCCCCGCAAGTCTTGGATTGATCGCTCCCAGCCCGCCGAGCTTCAGCACGGAGCGCGTCTCTTCGCGCTCTTCCATGTAACCGAGAATCAAGAACAGCGCGGCGCTAAAGAGACCGTGCGCGACGATATAGACGATCGCGCCCTGTATCGCGATCGGGTTGGCGCTCGCGATAGCCAGCACGATAAGCCCCAGATGCGAAAGCGACGAGTACGCGACGATGCGTTTGGTATCCGTTTGCGTGAGCGCAACGAAAGCGCCGTACAACAGTGAGACGAGCGCCGGCGCAACCAGGAGCCAGCGCCATTCCACCAGCGCGGACCGCAAGAACGGCAGCGCGATCACGATGAACCCGTAGAGTCCGGCCTTGGATTGCACGGCGCTGATCACGGCGACCACCGGCGGCGGAAGTTCCGCGTACGTGTTCGGCATCCACGTGTGCAGCGGCCAGAGCGGCGTCTTTACGGCGAACGCAAACGCGAAGCCCGCAAAAATCCAAGGCGCCCACGATCCGGCGAACTGATGCATCGTTCCGATGACGTCAGTCGATCCGCTCAGCATGCCGAACGCGGCCGTCGCCAGCAACAGCGTTAATCCGCCCGAGAAATTGTAGATCAAGAAACGCCATGCGGTTTCTCGATGCGGCGCCCATTCGATGAGCGCGAAGAACGGCGGGATAAGCATCAGGTCCCAGAACAGCGCAAACGCGAGGATGTCGCGCGCCGTAAAGACGCCCATCATGCTGCCTTCAAGCATCAGCAGCAAGGCGACCATCGTCCGGCTTTGGGATGCATTCGTGGCTAGAATTGCGCAGAACGTGCAGAGCGCGAGCAGCAGGACGAGCCAGAGCGAAAGGCCGTTCCACGAAAAATGCAGCGAGGCGGTGAACGGACGCGAGAGCCAGCGCGCCGAGAACGATCCGCCACTGGGATCGAACAGCGGGAGCGCGAACGTCGCCGCTGCGACTGCGCAGCCGGCAACGCGGCTGATCCGCTGCTCGCCGCGCGGCAGCGCGAAGAGCAAAATGCCCGCAGCTATCGGCAGCAGAATCAGCAGCAATACCATCAGTGAGCCGCTCCCTGGAGCGCGTAGTAGATCGCGAAGAGTGTGGCGCCAAAGACGATCACCAGCGCGTACGAACGCAGCAGACCCGTTTGCGCGCCGCGCACGAGCGCGCCGAGGTCCGTGCTGAAGCGGACGACGCCGCGCACCGCACCGTCGATCACGTCGGGATCGAAGATGCCGCCGAAGAACCTTCCGAGCTCTTGCGACGGCTTGACGAACAGCCAATCGATTGCGTCATCGAAGTAAAAGAGCCGGACGAGAACGGCCGGCATCCGTTGGGACTCCGCGCGCAAACGGGCGGGAGCTTCGGCGAGCGCAACGGGCGTCGCGTATCGCATATAAGCAATCGCGATTCCGGCGGCCATCACCACGAAGAGAATCGCCGTCGTCCAGCCTTCGCTGATAGCCGCCGGCGAGAGATTTTCAGATGGGAACGTTTTTGCGAAGAAACGGTTCCAGGGCGAATTCGATCCGATCATCACGTAGCCGGCGATGACCGCAAAGATGCCGAGAATGGCTACCGGCGTGGCCATCAGCCACGCGGGAGCGTGGGTCTCGCCGTGCGCGGGTTCGTGGGCGGCCGGTGAGCTCGGGTTGAGCACGCCCAACTGCGCCGGATCCAAATCGCCGCGATACGTTCCGAAGAAGGTCACGAAAAACAATCGGAACATATAGTAGGCGGTGATCCCGGCGGTGACGATTCCGAGCACGTACAGCCACGGGTGACCATGTTCGAGCGCGCCGAATATGACCGCGTCCTTGCTGAAGAAACCGGCGAAGCCGGGAAAACCGCTAATTGCCAGCACAGCGGCAAACATCGCAAAGAACGCAACGGGCGCGCGTAAACGCATGCCACCCATGCGCCGGATATCCTGTTCGTCGGCGAGTTCGTGGATCACGATGCCCGCGCCCAAAAACAGACATGCTTTGAAGAACGCGTGCGTGAAGAAATGCGCGACGCCGGCTTGATACGCCGTCACGCCGACGCCCATGATCATGTAGCCGATCTGCGACATGGTCGAATAGGCGAGGATTCGTTTGATGTCCCACTGTGCGATGCCGAGCAACGCGCCGGCGAGCGCGGTCAAGCCGCCGACCGTCCCCACGAGCAGCTGCGCTTCGTGCGATGCGCTCCAGAGCGGCCAGCAGCGGGCGACGAGATAAACGCCGGCCGTGACCATTGTGGCAGCATGGATCAGCGCCGAAACGGGCGTCGGGCCTTCCATCGCGTCGGGAAGCCACGTATGCAGCGGAATCTGCGCCGACTTGGCGGCTGCGCCGATAAACAGAAACAGGCAAACCCAGAAGAGCCAGCTGCCGAGGCCGGGCACGTTCGCGAAAACCGTTACAAAGCTCATCGATCCGATTCTTGCGAAGATCATGAAAATCGCGAACATGATCGCGACGTCACCCACGACGTTGATGACAAACGCCTTGCGCGCCGCCGCCACCGCGGTAGGCTTGAAAAACCAGAAGCCAATCAGGAAGTACGAAGCTAAACCAACGAGTCCCCAGCCGACCAATAACCCAACAAAATTGTCGGAGAGCACGAGAGTAAGCATCGCGAAGATGAAGAAATTCATGTACGCGAAGAACCGCGCGATCGCGCCGTCGTTCCACATGTATCCGATTGAATACAATAAGATGAGAAAGCCGACGCCTGTGATGATGAGCGTCCAAATAAAAGAAAGCGGATCTAGTAAGAGCCCGAAATCAAACCCCCGCATCCAGTTGAAAAGATGCTCGTAAACCCCTAGCCCTTGGCCGTGCCCCAACGCCGCCCACACGGAATGCAGAGGTTCTCCGCGCGCACCCGTAGCGAGGCTACCCAACGTTGATTCTTCATAATTCGCCGCTTGCCAAGACAGAATTGTCGCGATGAACGGGATTCCGACAGCAAGAGTTCCGACAATCCCGGCGGCACGTTTCAGCTGCGGGCCGAATGCCCAACAAGCAATCGCGCCGGCTAGCGGCAGCAGCCAGATAAGAAACAGCAGCGGATAGTCTCCGCCGGATCCCAGAAACGGAGGGATGCCGGCGGGAGGCAGAGGCGTTGCGTTCATCCTTTCATTAGCGCGACTTCGTCGACGTCAACGTTGGCGCGGCTCCGGAAGACGACCACCACGATAGCCAAACCGATCGCGGCTTCGGCGGCGGCTACGGTAATGACGAGAAAAGCGAAAATGTGACCGGCGTTGTTGAGCCATGCTCGCGCGAACGCCAGAAACAACAGGTTGGCCGCGTTCCACATCAGTTCGATACTCATCAGCATAATGAGCGGGTTGCGGCGCAGCACGACACCAGCGACGCCGATGAAGAAAATGACCGACGAGAGAGCGACATAATTTGCTAGTGCGACCGGGAGCAGATTCTCGTGCACTACTCTTCTCCCGCGCGCACGATAGCCTCGCGCATGTCGCGTTCGACGACGCGAGCGCGGCGCCGGGTCGGCACGTAGGGGACGTGATCGCCTGCCAGCAAGATCACGCCGACGACGGCAACCATGAGAATGAGCGCCGTGATTTCAAACGGCAGCAGGTTCAGCGTGAAGAGCGCGTGGCCGAAATCAGCCACGGAACCGAACACGCCGGCCGTCCCGACCGGCCCAGTAACAACCCCGTTCAGCGCCGGCGTTACGGCGGGTTCGCGCGAGACGGCATAAGCGACGAAGCCCAGGAGAATCGTGATGATGACGATGGCAGGCGCGGCGATCTTCGGCAGACGATCCGGTCCAACCGAAAATGGCGCAACGCCGCTCGAAAGTAGCGCGATAACGAAAACGAACAGCATCAGAATCGCGCCACTGTACACGATCAGCTGAATGACCGCCAAAAATTCGGCAGAGAGCATGAAGTAGGTGATCGCCAGAAAAAGAAAATGCGCCAGGAGACCGGCAACGCTGTAGACCGGCTTCTGCGCCGTAATCACGAAAATTGCCGACGCGATCAGCAGCATCGCCAATACCCAGAACGCGACGGTCATTCGGCCAAGCCTTTGGTTTGCGTCTTGAGAATCGTGCCGCGCCAAGTCGCATCGTAGCCTTCAGCGGTGTCCACGGTAGATTTAATTTCCGCTACGCGCCCGAGATCGGACGGAATGCCGTTGGGCCGATCGTCCGGGGCCACGCCGGTGCCGGCTTCGGGCGGCACGAGAAGGCGGTCTTTGGAATAAATGAACGAGCCGCGGCGGTAATCGGACATCTCGAACCGCGGCGTAAGGACGATCGCGTCGGTCGGACACGCTTCCTCGCACATGCCGCAGAAAATGCAGCGCAGCTCGTCGATTTCATAACGCGCGGCGTAACGCTCGCCGGGAGAACGGCGATCCGCAGGTGAGTTCTCCGCGCCGATGACGGTGATCGCGTTAGCCGGGCAAACACTGGAGCACAGTTCGCAGCCGATGCAGCGCTCCTTGCCGTCGCCATAGCGGCGCAGTTCGTGCAATCCGTGGAAACGCGGCGCGTGCTTCTTCTTGCGCGACGGATATTGAATCGTCGGCTTGCGCTTAAACATGAACTTCAACGTGACGCCGAGCCCGGCCAGGAGCGCGCCGACGTTGTAGAGATTTTTCCGGCTCATCCGCGCACTGCCACGTAGGCCGCCGTCGCGATCAGGTTGAGCGTCGCAACCGGCAGCAGCACTTTCCAGCCGAACGCCATCAGACGGTCGTACCGGATCCGCGGGAAGGTCGAGCGTAGCCAGATGTACGCGAACATAAAGAATGCCACTTTTAACAAGAACCACACGATGCCGGGAACGATCGTCAAGCCCACAACCGCATTCCAGCCACCCAAGAAAAGCAGCGTCGCGATACAAGAGACGGTCAGCATGTTAATATACTCGGCGATGAAGAATAGGCCGAAACGCAGCCCGGAATATTCGGTGTTGAAACCGCCGACGAGTTCGGCGTCGGCTTCAACCAGGTCGAACGGCGCGCGATTGGTTTCGGCAACGGCCGTAATCACGTAAATCATGAAGCCGATGAATTGGGGAACGAAGAACCACAATTTGGCTTGGCTATTGACGATGCCGACCAGCGACGTGGTGCCCGCGAGGATCAGCACGCCGACCAGCGACATTCCCATTGCCAATTCGTAACTGACAAGTTGCGCGGTGGAGCGCACGCTGCCAAGCAGCGGATACTTCGAGCCGGACGCCCATCCGCCGAGCGAAATCCCATAGACACCGATCGACGTCATGGCGAGGATCAAAAGGATGCCGGCGTTGACGTCGCCGACTGCCCACACGTTTCCCGGACCGGGCTCCGAAAACGGGATGACGGCGTAGACCGCAAACGCGGTGACGAGCGAAATGAACGGCGCCAGCCGGTAAATCAGCGGATCGGCTGTCTTCGGTGTCAGATCTTCCTTTAATATCAGCTTGACGGCATCGACGGCCGGCTGAAGCAATCCCCACGGACCGACGCGGTTCGGTCCCGGCCGCAACTGCATCCAGCCCATGACCTTGCGCTCGGCTAGCATCGCGTATGCAAACGTCGTGATCACGACAAGGAGCAGTACGGCGCACTTGATGAGCACCATCCACCAGATGGACGACTGCGGCGTTAGGAATCCGTTCACGCCGGCGCACCGATTGGTTCGGAAATTTCCTGCGGAGCGCGGCGGATGTTCGTTACGCTGACGCTCGCGCCGTCAAAGCCGTTCGCGGTACTGTCTGGCAACCCGCCAATCAGCGCGACCGTTCCACGCGGCATTCCGTTGCGCACTTCAACCAACAAGTCGTGCAACACCGCGCGCTCGGCGGCACTAGTATTGTCATCCTGAGTAGAGTTCGCATTTGCGAACTCGTCGTCGAAGGACGAAGCGAGGGCCGCAAGATCGACGTAATCCCCCGTGCTGACGCCCAGCTCCGCCGCATCTTCAGGTGAAAGCGCTGCTGCCGGAAGCGGGCAAAGTTCCGCTATCCGCGCGTCGTGCGCGACGGTTCCACCGCCGGCGAAGATGCGCGTTTGGACGATCGCTGTAAACGTGGGCCCCTCGGCATGCGCCTTGCGGCGCTTCTCGGGGTGGTTCGACAAGCTCACCATGACACTGTCGCCGAAGCGCGCGTCGCCCAAGGTGAAATCTTCCGGCGCCGTCGCTAAGTGGCGAAGAACCGCCGCGTCGACTTCTTCCGCGACCGGCAGCTCAACGCCGAGCTTTTCGGCAAGCGCAACGATCATCTCGAGATCGCTCAAAGCGTCGGCCGGCGTCTCGAGCGAGTGGGCCGCATTGACCGGCAACAGGTCGCCGGCCATGTTCGTGGTCGTGCCGGTTTTTTCGAACGGTCCCTTTGCCGGCAGCACCAAATCGGCAAGCTGCGCAGTTTCCGTCATGAAAAGATCGCTGACCACCGTAAATGATGCGCGCGAAAAATCCGCGCGGTGCAGCGCAGGATTGGCGCCGAAGATTGAAAGAACGGCAAGCTTTCCAGAGCGCGCCGCGGCGAACATTTGCGCAGCATCCAGTCCGGCCTCGGCTTTGGCGTAACCAGATTTTGCGAACGGCAACATGCCCATCGCTTCAGCTCCGCGCGCATTCGGCTGCTCGCCGGTGATGTACGTCAGGATTTCCGCTCCGGCGGGAAGTTTTTCGAGCAGTGAAGCCGCCAGTTTGCCATCGCTGCCGTCCCACACAACCGCAATGCGCTTGGGTTCTTTCGGTAGACTTTTGATCGCCTCTGCGACGGTGGTTACATCGGTCGAAGGAATCGGCGCCGGGTAAGGGCGCTCGGCCGACGCGATGCGAATGAGTTTGGCGCCCTTTTGAAGCGCAGCTTTGCGTACACGCAAATCCATGATCGGCGCGCGCTCGGCGGGCGATTCGCCGATCAGCAGAATCGCATCGCAGCTTTCCAGTTCGAGGAGCGTTCCGCCGCTGCGCCCCGGCGAAGCCTGGCGCTGACGCCCGGCGCGCCAATCGAGATTGGCAACGCCTTTTGCACGAAAGAGATGCTGCAGCAAGAACGCTTCTTCGTTTGTGAGGCGTCCACCGCCGACTACGCCAACCGACGCCGGATTGATCGCGCAAGCTTCGCGTATTGCCGTTGCCCAAAGATCGAGCGCGTCGTCCCAGGCTATTTGCACCCAGCGGCCGTCGCGTTTGTACATCGGCTGCGTAACGCGTGCAGGGTCGTCGTAAAAACCGACGTTGTAGCGTCCGCGGTCGCAGAGCCAGCCGTCGCTGATGGCGTCATCGTTTTCAACCGACATCGTCCGCTGCACGACGCCGACCCGCACGTCGACATGCATCTGGCAGCCGACCGGGCACTGCGTGCAGGTCGTCGCTGTGCGCCGCAGGTCCCACGGGCGCGACTTGAACCGGTACGTCTTCGACGTCAGCGCACCGACCGGGCAGAGCTCCGTTACATTACCGGTGTAGTTGTGCCGGTACGGTTCGCCGTTTGCGGTCGCGATGATGTTGCGCACGCCCCGATCTTTTAAGACCAGTTCGCGTTCGCCGACGATCATATCGTCGAAGCGCACGCAGCGTTGGCAGACGACGCAGCGTTCCTCGTCGAGCACGATCGTCGGACCTAAGTCTACCGCTTTCGGTTTGCTGACTTTGGGATCGACGCTGCGCGAATACCCCTGGCCGTACGCCATTGCGTAATCTTGCAGATCGCACTCGCCACCCTTGTCGCAAATGGGACAATCCAGCGGATGATTCACGAGATACAGTTCGAGCACGGCGCGGCGGCCGTCGGACGCTTTCTCGCTCTGTGTATGCACGACCATGCCGTCGGTCGCCGCGGTGTTGCAGGCGATCTGCAACTTCGGCATGCCTTCGATCTCGACCAGGCAAATGCGGCACAGCCCCGCGGGCCCCATCTTGCGGTGATAGCAATAGACGGGAATCTCGCGTTTGATTTGCTTCGCCGCTTCAACGAGCCACGTTCCTTTAGGAACCTGCACTTGCGTGCCGTCGATGGTAACGGTAACGAGCTGCTGATCGGCCATTACCGTGTGCAAGCCTCGATGACGGTCGATGATTTGTCTGCAGATTGAATGACCCAATCGAATGCGCGGTTCGAGCGCTTGCGAATCGAAACGATGGCGTGATTGTCGTCACGTGTGCTGACGAAGTTGCCATTCTCCCAGCCGCGAACAGATTTCGTAAAAACACCAGCGGGCGTGAATTGATATGCACTAAACCCCGGTTGGGTGACGTCGTAACCCCACAGCTGCGTGCTCCATCCCGATGCGCTTTTGCGAACACCTTTTTCAGACTCGACCATCCAGAACCCATCCGGCGAAAATGAATAGCTCAATTTGGAAGCATAGCCGTTCCCAGGACCACCGCGAACGACACAGTTCCAGCTGCCTGCCATGAAATGGAGCTTCCGGAGGGCCGCAATTGCTTGTTGTTGCGATGGCCCCGAAGGTGCTCCGGTTACGGCTTGACTCGGAAGAACGCAACCGCTCAACGCGACTGTCGTAAGGAGAAGTGACGCGCTTAGCTTCATGCGCGCACCGTCTCGCGCGCGACGCGAGCTTCAAACTGCTCGGGAAAGCGCTTGAGGACTGAGGCCAAGAACGGTTCTATCGAATCCCCCAGCGGACAGAGATTGATGCCGGTGATCTCGTGGCTCACACGTGCGAGCATTTCGATGTCGGATTTGAGTCCGCGGTTTTCGAGGAAACGATGGAGCACGCGTTCGAGCCAGTGTCCGCCCTCGCGGCACGGCGTGCATTGACCGCATGATTCGTGCGCGAAGAACCGCACGAGGTTGAAAGCCGCGCGCACAAAGTCGGTGGTGTCGTCCATAACGACGATCGCGCCCGAGCCCAGCATCGTGCCGGCCTTCTGCAGCGATTCATAATCGTATGGCAGATCGAGCTGTTCTTCGAAGATGCACGCCGACGAACCGCCGCCGGGTTGAATCGCCATCAGTTTGCGCCCGGGCCGTAGACCGCCGGCGATTTCAATGAGTTCGCGCACGGGCGTGCCCAGCGGAACTTCGTAGTTGCCCGGCTTCTGCACGTGGCCGCTGATCGAGACGACCTTATATCCTTTGCTGCGCTCGGTGCCGGCCGACGAAAACCATTCCGGACCGCGCTCGAGGATCGGAATGAGATAAGCCAGCGTCTCGACGTTGTTGACGACCGTCGGCTTGCTGTAGAGGCCCTGCAGAGCCGGAAACGGCGGCTTGAGGCGCGGCTCTCCGCGTTTCCCTTCGAGCGAGTTGAGCAGCGCGGTCTCTTCGCCGCAGATATAGGCGCCGGCACCGCGATGCACGGTCAGTTCGAGATCGAAGCCGCTGCCGAAAAGATTCTTTCCGACGAATCCGGCTTTGCGCGCTTGCGCGAGCGCTTCCATGAAGATCTCGTAGCCGCGTTTGAATTCGCCGCGTATATAAATGAACGCATGGTGCGACTCGATGGCGTACGCGCCGAGCAAAATACCTTCGATCACCTGATGCGGCGTCTCTTCGAGCAGCATGCGGTCTTTGAACGTGCCGGGCTCGGCCTCGTCGCAATTGCAGACCAAGTAGCGCGGCCGCACGCCCGCTGGCAAAAAAGACCACTTCTTTCCCGTCGGAAAGCCGGCGCCTCCGCGTCCGCGCAGGCCGGATTTATCGCTCATCACCTGCACGTCGGCCGGTTTCATTTCGGTGAACGCGCGTTTGAGCTGTTTGTATCCGCCGCGATCGCGATAGACTTTAATGTCGCGAAGATCGGCCTCGCCGATCCCTTCGGTTAACACTTTGACGACCGGCATTATTCTTCGAGCGCCTCCGCCATCGCGGGCTCAACACTGGCGAGCCGTTCTTTCGTGCGGCCCTTGAAGCGCGCTTCGTCGGACAGTATCCGATCGAGCATGATGATGCCGTCGCGATCGAGTCCTCCCGGGTTGTTCGGCTCGGACTGATCTTGCGCTCCGGCCGACTTCTCGCCATGCGACACTTGCAGATCTTGGCGCAGCGTCCAGGTACGCGGCGGCGCTTGCGTCTGCGGAAGCGCCGCGACGCCGTACTTCCCCATCCGCATCGCCGCCAGCATGTCGTCGATCACCTGCGGCGTCAAATCGTAGACGAAGTTTAAATTTACTTGCATGCACGTCGCGCGGTCGCACGCCGCCAAGCACTCGACTTCTTCATATGAAAACACGCCGTCGTCCGTTGTCTGCAGGTGGCCGACGCCGAGCTGCTCGCGAAAATACGCCATAATATCCTCGGCGCCGTTCAGCGTACAGGCCAAACCGCGGCAAACTTGCAGCATGTATTTTCCGACGGGCTTGCGATAGAACAGCGTGTAAAACGAAACCGTCGATTCGACGACGGCAAGCGAGAGGTCGAGCATCTCCGAAACTGCGCGCAGCGCTTCGGCGCTCGCGTAGCCCTCGTGCGCTTGAAACAAATGCACCAGCGGCAGCAACGCCGATCGCGGCTGCTCGTACTGCGCGATGATCGCTTCGCATTGCGGCTCGAGCTCCTCGCGCAGTGCGGTGAAGTCACTCATGCGCCCCTCGACTTGCGCGCTTTGCGCGCTGCTCGGGGTCCTTCGACAAGCTCAGGATGACACACGTCACCATGACACATTAGGGTGAGCGCCGTACTCATCGATCGACTTCGCCGAAAACCGGATCGAGTGAGCCGATGATCACCACGAGGTCCGCAATCAGATTGCCGGGCGCGAGGCCCTTGAGCGCTTGCAGGTTGTACAACGAAGGCGGTCGCGTGCGCACGCGGTACGGGCGGTTGCCGCCGTCCGAGACGACGTAATAACCGAGCTCGCCGCGCGGCCCCTCGACGGCCTGATAGACGTCGCCGGGCGGTACGCGAAAACCCTCGGTCATGATCTTGAAGTGATGGATCAGCGCTTCCATCGAGAGTGCGATCGTCTCTTTGGGCGGCGGCATGACTTTGGTGTCATCGATCGCGATCGGTCCAGGTTTCAGCGCGTCGCGAACCTGCCGGACGATGCGCATAGACTGTTCCATCTCGTCCAGCCGGATAAGAAAGCGCGCATACGAGTCGCCTTCGACGCGCGTCGGTACGTCGAATTCGTACTCCTCATAGCCGCCATATGGAAACGCGCGGCGCACGTCGTAGGCAATGCCGGTGGCTCGCAGCGACGGGCCGGTGATGCTCCAATCCTGCGCTTCTTCTTGCGACATAATGCCGACGTCGATCAGCCGGTCTTGCAGGATCGGATTGGCCTGCAGCAGTTTACGCAGATCGCGCATGCGCTCGGGAAACATTGCGATGAGCGCATCGAGCTGCTCCATGAAGCCGCTCGGAAGATCGGCTTGCACGCCGCCGACGCGCAAATAGTTCGGATGCATGCGCGCGCCGCCGGCCGCTTCTTGCAGATCGAGAATCTTTTCGCGCATATCGAAGCAGTAGAAAAATGCCGAGAGTGCGCCCAAATCGATCCCGTGCGTTCCCAGCCAGACGCAGTGCGAGGCGATGCGCGTGAGTTCGGCTTGCAGTACGCGAATTTGCCGCGCACGCTCCGGAATGCGATCGGTGATGCCGAGCAGCTGCTCGACGGCCAAGCAGTAGCAGTACGCATTGCTGCTGGGCGCCAAGTAATCCATGCGCTCGATAACGGTCTGCGCCTGCGACCAGAACAAGTTTTCGGCGGTCTTTTCGATCCCCGTATGCAAATAGCCGATCTCGGGCTCAGCTTTGACGATATTTTCGCCTTCGATCTCGAGCATGATCTGCAGCACGCCATGCGTCGAGGGATGCTGCGGCCCCATGGAGAGCACCATGGCGTTGCCTTCGTGCGAAACGATCTCCGGCGTGAGCGGCGACGTCGTCATGCTCATTTCGAACCGTCCTGACCACGAATTTTGGCGATCTGCTGCTGAAGCGCTTCGAGCGTGCGGCCCGACGGCGGCGTTCCGGCTTGCACGTTGCTCTTGAGCGCAAACGCCGGACGCGGTGAACGCTCGCGAGCCGGCCCGCGCAACGGATAATCTTTACGCAGCGGGTGGCCTTCCCAGTCGTTGGGCATCTGGATACGGCGCAGATCCGGGTGCCCGTCGAATTTTATTCCGAACAGATCGAAGATTTCGCGCTCGGCCCAGTCGGCAGACTTCCATAAATCGGTAGCGCTCGCAAGGTTGAGATCGCCATCGGAGAGCCCGCAGAGCAAACGCACGCGCTTGGTTTCGCGTAGATTCAAGAGATGGTAGACGACATCGAAACGCGGCCTCCGTTCCGGATAGTCCGCGGCGCCCACGTCGAGGAGAATCGTGAAGCCGTCGCGTTTGAGCTCCGCCAGCCGCGCATGGATGTTCGCCGGTTCGATGCGCTCGATCGCCGCGTCGCCGATCGGCGGTCGCAGCGCGGTCGGATCGATCGCCGTTCTCGTCAGCGGCGGCGTTTGTGTGCTAGGCACGCTCTACGTTAGGTTCGCGCCAGCAGACCGCCGCGGCCGCCTTCACGGATCTGCTGCTGGATCAAATTGACCGCATACAGCAAGCCGTCGGGCGTCGGCGGGCAGCCGGGAACGTAGACGTCGACCGGAATGATCGTGTCGACGCCCTGTACGATTGCGTAATTATCGAAGACGCCGCCCGAGCTCGCACAAGCACCCATCGAGATTACCCACTTCGGGTCGGCCATTTGATCGAAGAGGCGCTTCACGACCGGCGCCATTTTTTGCGCGACGCGGCCGGAGACAATCATCAGATCTGCTTGCCGGGGCGACGCCCGAAAGACTTCGGAACCTAAGCGCCCGATATCGTACTCCGGAGCCGTGGCGCTCATCATCTCGATCGCGCAGCACGCCAAACCCATCGTCAGCGGCCAAACGCTGGAACTCTGCGCCCAGCGCGCGACGTCGTCGAGTTTGGCTAACAGGAAATGCCCCGGTCCTACCTCCATTCGAAGCCTCGCTTTTTCCAAACATAAGCATAGCCAATTCCGAGCACGACGATGAAAGCGCCCATTTCGATCAAGCCGAACATGCGCAAGGCGTGCATCTGCACGGCCCACGGATAAAACGAGGCCGCTTCGACATCGAGGATCACAAAGAGCATCGCGATCAGGTAAAATTTCACCGGAAAACGGCCGGCAATAGCCGATGTCGGCTCGACGCCGCACTCATAAGCCTTCTCTTTTTCCGGATTTGGTTTGCGCTGCGCGAGAAGGCCCGGCAGCAGGCTGAAAGCCAGCGCGGCGGCGACGGCGACGGCCGCAAAAATCGCGACGGGAGCGTAGGGGGTCATCGGCTTGTGACAGTTTTCACAAGCCTTTCCCAACCCCTTGAAGAAAGAATAGCTGCATGAAACTGTTTGCGGCGGCGATCATCTTTGTTTTGGCCCAAGCCGGCGGGTGCAACAACCCTAACGGCGGAGGCGTGCAGGACTACGGCTCGATCGTCGGACGCGTGCTGGACGCGACGAACAACCGTCCGGTTCCAAACGCACTGGTCGCGGTCGGCGTGCTTTACACCGGCTATTCGAACCCGGACGGCGCCTTCTCGCTGACCGGAATTCCGATTGGGCGCCAAGGCCTCAGCGCGAGCGCGCCCGGTTACTCGACGACTACCGTCACCGTCCCCGTGCACAAAGACCAAACGACCAACGCCTACTACGTCCGGCTGCTTCCGCTCTCCGGCGGTCCAACCGCGCCGCCGCCGCCTACGCCGACCCCGACAGCCGGCCCGGCAACGCCGACACCGGTTCTCTCTCCCGAACCCAGCCCAACCGGCAGCAACAGCCCGTCGCCGTAGTGGCGCTAAACCTCCTCGCGATCGCCGCCGGTGTATTCTTGGTGCTCGTCGCGCTGCGCGACGTGTTCCAGGGCGTCATCGTGCCGCGCGCGGAGAACACGGTGCTCCGCGTCAGCCACTATCTGAACCGCGGATGCTGGGGCGTGTGGCCGTGGATCGCGTATCGGCTCTACCGCGACGCACGGCGGCGCGAAAACTTCCTGGGGACGTTTGCGCCGCTGATGCTCGTCATCTATCTCATGACCTGGGTCGTGCTGCTGATCGCCGGTTGGGGTTTGATCTTCTACGGCATTCGCGATCAGCTGCGGCCGGATGGACTGTCGTTTTTCGAATGCGTCTATTTTGCCGGCGCATCTTTTCTCACCATCGGATACGGCGACATCGTCGGCACGACGACGCTGTCACACATGCTGTCGCTGGTGGCGGGCGCATGCGGCTTGGCGGTGGTCGCCGTCGTGGCGACCTTCTTGTTTTCGATTTTCGGAGCGTTTCAACAGCGCGAGCGGTTCGTCGTTACACTCGGCGCCCATGCGGGAGCGCCGCCAAGCGGCGTCGGATTATTGATCGAACACGCGCAGGCCGCGATCGTTCCCGACTTAGCGCAAGTCTTTCGCGACGGACAAAATTGGATGGCCGAAGTGATGGAGAGTCACCTCGCCTATCCGATCCTCACGCTCTTTCGTTCCAGCCACGACTATGAATCGTGGGTGGGAACGCTCGGAACTCTGCTCGATGCCGCGGCGCTGGTGTTAACAACCGTTGAAGTGGACGATGCCATTCGGGGTCAAGCGCACATCGCGTATAATCTCGGGCGGCACTTGACGCACGATTTCACCAACTACTTCGGTTTCAAGGAGCCGGAGAGCGGTGCCGGAATCGAGCGCGCCGAGTTTGAGGCTGCTTGCGACGAATTAACGCACGTGGGATACAAGCTGCGTGACGGCAACGGGGCCTGGAAACGCTTCTATGATTTACGCCGAACGTACGCGGTGCATCTCAACACCCTCGCACGCTGGCTGGAGATTCCGCCGGTGCAGTGGGTCGGCGACCGGAGTATCCTGCGCCGCCATTAAAACCCATGTGCTGCGTCGTGCTTGTGGAGAAAACGCTTCGCGTCGTTGATTGGCAACGCGAACCCAATCGATCGTTCATCTTCGAATCGCGACTCGGCGATGCCGATCACTTCACCGGTTGCTGCGAGAAACACCGGGCCTCCGCTTTCACCGGGCACGATCGGCAGCGTTACTTCGATCGCTTCGCGTCGAAGCGCAGAGACGCGCCCAGAGTTCAGCGACGTCGCCAGGCCAAGCCCCTCGTTATCGAATTCGTCCGGAATCGGATAGCCGAGCAGACCGATCGAAGCGCCCGGCCGCGCATCGGCGCTGGAACCGAGCGTTGCCACCGGGAGATTTTTAGCGGCCGTACGGACGAGCGCCACGTCGAGATCGCCGTCGCGCGCGATTATGCGAAACGGAACCTTGCGCTTGTTACCGATCGTCGCGACGCGATTCCACGTATTTTCGAGCGCGTGCTCCACGGTCAGGATATCGCTTCCCCAATTTCCACTAGCGACGACGACGCCGCTCGCATACTCGGTGTCGGGTCCGCTCTTCTTCGTATCGCCGGGCACGTTCATGGTCAACAAAATCGTCGCCGGGCGCAGCCTAGCGGCAGCGGCGACGAACGCATCGTCCGCGGGCTTGGGCTGCGCGCATGCCCCCAGGAGGAGCAGGGCGCTCGCGATCGCCGCCTTCAATTGCGCAAGGCCCGCTCCGGTGCGAGCGCTGACGGCAAGCGATTGCCCGCGATGCGGTATTTCCTCGACGGAGTCACACTTATTGAACGCAACAACGCACCGCTGAGATTCCAAGTGCAATGCGGCAAGCGTGTTTTCTACGGCCGTCATTTGGCGCGGCCAATCGGGATTGGAAGCGTCGACCACATGCACGAGCAAATCGGCTTCGGCTAATTCCTCGAGCGTTGCGCGAAATGCGTTGAGCAAATCCTTCGGCAGGTCGGTGATGAAGCCGACGGTATCGACGATACGGACGTACCGGCCTTCTCCAAACCAGACACGGCGCACGGTTGGATCGAGCGTGGCAAACGGTTGGTCGGCGACAAACGCTTTCGAGCGCGCCAAACAATTGAGCAGCGAGGTCTTCCCTGCGTTCGTGTAACCCACGAGCGCGGCCAGATGCTCGCGTCCGTTGTTCCCGCGGCGCGTCGTGCGCTGGCGGCGCACCTCTTCCAATTGTTTGTTCAATATGCTTATCCGCGCTTGAATACGGCGCCGGTCGACTTCCAGTTTCGTTTCGCCCGGGCCGCGTGTACCGATGCCGCCGCCCAGCCGCGAGAGATCTGCGCCGGCGCCGATCAGATTCGACTGCCGGTAGCGCAGCTGCGCCAGTTCGACTTGCAGCTTGCCTTCGCGGCTGCGCGCATGCCGCGCGAAAACGTCGAGGATGAGCATCGTGCGATCGACGATCGGCAGAAGGATGATCTTCTCGAGATTCTTCCGCTGCCTTGGACGCAGATCGTTGAGAACGAGCACCAATGCGGCGCGCAGTGATTGCGCGAGCTCCGCAATTTCGTGGGCTTTTCCGGTGCCGACGAGCGTTGACGGATCGACGCGCGCGCGGCGCTGCACGATCGTTCCCACCGACTTCACGCCCGAAGCTTCGGCGAGCGCTTCGAGCTCCGCAAGTTCGGGCTCGACCGGACGCGCCGGATCGCCGGTGTCGACCGCGACGACCAGCGCTCCCGTTCTTAGCGAGCGATCGGGCGAAGGCGTTCGATGAGCCATGACAGAGCTTGGTTGTAGCGCGGTCCAGGACGATACAGCAGATCCGGATCGGGCGCGATCAGCACCCGCCTTGCGCCGACGGCTTCTAAAGATCGCCAGGGCTCGCGGCCTAGGCTTTGTACGAGTTGCGCGTCGCGCGCGGCCAAGAGTGCGTCCGGCTGGAGCCGCAGCAGCGCTTCCCCGCTGAATTGCGCGTACGACTGCGGCAGCGCAGCGACGGCGTTACGTCCGCCTGCCAGCGAGATCAGCGACGAAATATAGGAATGCGGACCAACCGTCCAAATCGGATTGGTCTGCAACACGACGAAGACCGTGGGCCGTCGCGCAAAATGCTCCGACGCTTGCAGTTTTTGCGTTTTCGCTCGCAAACTCGCAATCAGCAAGCGTGACTCGCTCACGTGCCCGCTAAGCGAGCCAAGTCTGTTTATGTCGTCAAACAGGTCCGCGTAGCTGTCGTCGCGCAGCAGCGAAATCTTGAGCCCGGCGCGCTGCAGCGCGGAGACGGCGCGAGCTTGTGAGGGGATGCCGACCACCACGTCGGGATGAAGCGCGACGACCTTTTCGGCGTCGACGCTCGACGCGTCGTTAACTTCCGGCAAGCCTTTCGCACAGGGGATGCTCGAACTGAATTGCGAGACGCCCACCAGCTGTTTTGCCGCGCCAATCGCACAGAGATCTTCCGTCAGCGATGGGATGAGCGAAACGATGCGCGGGCGCCCGCTCTGCGCCGGCGGCGCGTTCGACGAAGCGCAGCCGGCGAAAACCGCGGCTAGGAGCGCCGCGGCCAAAGAACTTTTCACCACGCGAGCTTTCACGGACCAGGAAGGCTAGCCTGCACCGCTGTATCAGAGTCATAACGTTTGCGCGCGGGAAGCCGGTCGAATGCCGGCACGGTCGCGCCACTGTAGGCGGGGAGCCGCCCGATGTCACTCCTTATTGGGGGAAGGCACGGGCACTAGGCTAGGATCCGCAAGTCAGGATACCAGCGCAAACGCATCACACAACCGCCTCGCGTAAGGGAAAGGGTTGCAATGTTTCCGCTTCTATTTCTGATCACGATCGGCGCCGCCGCGGCGTCTCCATCCCCATCGCCGTTACCGGAGATCGCGCACGTCTTCACAAGCGACCGCACCGACGAAACGCTGAACAATGCCGCGCGCACGACCTATATCGTCACGCGCGCCGAGATCGCGCGCCACGGATACCGCACGGTCGGCGAAGCGCTCGAAGGGTTACCAGCCTTCGAATATTCTCCTTACGGGCCGATCGGCAGCAGCGCGCAATACGGTGTACGCGGTACGAACAGCGCGCAGGTCCTGGTGCTCGTCGACGGGCTGCCCGCGCCGGGCTCGTTCGCGAATTCCGTGGAGCTCGGCACGATGTCCACCACCGGCGTCGAACGCATCGAACTCGTTGAAGGCGGCGGCTCCACACTGTACGGGACGGGAGCGATAGGCGGCATCGTCAACGTCATCACCAATCGCAAAGCCGCAACGGGCGCGACGCTTCGCGCCGGATCGTTAGACGACACGTCTTTCGAACTGCGCTCGCCGAGCGTTCAATTCTCGCGAATCGTGGCGCGCAACGACTTCAAACTCACGGATGGATCGGCACGTCCCGACAGCGATTATCAGATCTCGGCATTGCACGCCAACGCCGGCACACGCGTTGGTTCTTTCGACGCCGTGCTGCGCGCCGGCATCTCGAGCGATCGCGGCGGAGCGCCGGGCCCGCTGGAATTCACTTCGCCGACATCGCGCCAAACGGATCTCAACGCGGACGCCAATGTAACGCTCACACATCGGACGCGGCAGGCGGAGTTCACGGTCCAGCTGGGCGGAACGCGCCAGCAGATCACCTTCGAATGCAACGCCGTCACCGATTCGAACTGTTTCCAGACGGCGCAATCGCTCGATACCGAAAGCCGTCTCGACTTTGACGCGCGTAATGTCGTCAGCGGAGAGAACGAACAGCTGCTTTACGGCATCGACCTCGCACGCGGAACGGTGCGCGGCGACGCCGGCGGTCTGTTTTCGACCAACTCGCTGGCACAAGCGGCTGCCTACGTACAGCAAAAATTCACGACGCGCTGGGGAAATGCCTACGCGGGATTGCGTGGGGAGCGCGACGGTGCGCTCGGCGGCGAATTCTCGCCCTCGGCCGGATTTGTCTTGCGGCTCTCACATGCGTCCGCACTCAAGGGCAATGTCGCGACTGCGTTCCGCGCGCCGAACGCGAGCGAGCTCTACTTTCCGTTCTTTGGCAATCCGGCGCTCAAGCCCGAGCGCGCAAGAGTCGCCGACTTGACGATGGTCGATTCGGCGGTGCTGGGCGGCGTCTCGATTGGATGGTTCGGCGATCGCACGAACAACTTGATCGTTACGACGCTGATCGATCCGGTCAACTTCATATTCGCGCCGGAAAATATCGGGCATGCGCTGATCGAGGGCCTGACGCTCGACGCCAGGACGCTGCCGTCGCACGGCTTTACGGCTTCGTTCAATATTACGGATCTCTATCGCGCGCAGAATCTCGATACGCAGTCGCGTCTTCCCGACGATCCCGTCTTTACGGCGAACCTCGGACTCGACTATGCTGGCGGAGGCCTCGTGGAAGCAGCGGGCGCGTCGGTACACTCGGCCGGGCCGCACGGCGCCGGTGCATTTACGCGCGCCGACGCCTATCTCTCGCTGCGCGCGGCGCCGAACGTGCTCTTGACGCTTCGCGCATACAATTTCGGAAACGCGCGTTACGAAGCCGTAAGCGGATTCCCGATGCCGGGCCGCACGTTCGCGTTCGAGCTCTCCACGCGTTAGCGTGATTCTCCGATTCGCCGCGCTGGCAGGCGGCTTGCTGGCCGTGGCCGCGGGGGCCCTGCTCGTGGGCGGCACGGAAGTTTCGCCCGCCGCGATCTGGAATGCGCTGCTGCATCCGAACAGCGGCGAGATCGCAACGATCGTTTGGCAACTGAGGCTGCCGCGCATCGCCATCGGCGCATTCGTCGGCGCGGCGCTGGCGATCGCGGGCGCGCTCTTACAGGGATTGCTGCGCAATCCGCTGGTCGATCCGTACCTGACCGGCGTTAGCGCCGGCGCGGCGGTTGCGATCGTTCTCTCGATCTCCGCCGGCGTCGCTGCGGCAGCCGTTCCGGCGCTCGGCTTTGCGGCCGGCCTCGCGACTGCGATTACGGTTGCGGCGTTGGCGCGGCGCGGTGCGAGCCTCGACGCAACGCGTCTCATCCTCGCTGGCGTGTCGCTCTCGTCCCTCTTCGCTGCAATCATCGCGCTGGTGTTGACGCGCGTGCAAGGCGGAGGCAGCGCGCCCGCGATCGTCAGTTGGCTTGCCGGTACGCTCTCGGGACGCTCTTGGGGTGACCTGCTGTTCGCAGCGCCTTATGCGTTTCTCGGCGCGCTCTTGGCTTTCTTAAGCGCGCCGGCGCTCAACGCACTGCGTCTGGGCGACGTGCGCGCGGCGGCCGTCGGAGTCGATGTCGGGCGTGCGCAATGGACGGTCCTCGCTTCATCTTCACTCCTTGCGGCTTCTGCGGTCACGCTATCGGGGACGATCGGTTTTGTCGGCTTGATCGTACCGCACGTGGCGAGGCGCTTGGTGGGATCGGACGCCCGCTACGTGTTGGCCGCGTCCGCTTTGCTCGGTGCAACGCTAACGATCGTTGCCGATGCACTAAGCCGCACGCTTCTTGCCCCCGCGGAGATTCCGGTCGGCGTATTGCTGGCGTTCATCGGCGTGCCCGCCTTCCTCTACCTCTATTATCACGACAAACGGACGGCGGCCGCGTGATAGCGGTTCGCGATCTCGAGCTGCGGGTTGCCGGAAAGCCGTTGCTCGCGAGCATGTCGTTCGAAATCGGAGCCGGCGAGTTTGTGGGGATCCTCGGACGCAACGGCGCCGGAAAGACAACGCTCCTTCGCGCGCTGGCGGGGCTGCGTCCGGCCGATGCCGGAAGCGTCTCGCTGAATTCGCGCGCCATCGCTGCGATGCCGCCTGCGGAACGCAGCCGCGCGATCGCTTTTGTCACGAGCGATGACGTCTTCGCGGATCGCCTCACCGTGCGCGACGTTGTATCGGCCGGGCGGTACCCGCATCATCGCTGGTGGCAGTGGACGCAAGAACCGCATGACGCCACAGCAATCCGTAACGCGCTCGAGGCGGTCGAGCTGCAGAGCTTCGCCGGCCGCGAATTTACGACGCTTTCCAGCGGCGAACGGCAGCGCGTCTGGATCGCGCTGGCGATTGCGCAAGAAGCTCCGCTTCTTTTTCTGGACGAGCCGACCAACCATCTCGATCTACGCGCGGCGCAGCACGTTCTGAAGCTGCTGCGCGAACAAGTGGACGCCGGCAAAACCGTCGTCTGCGTGCTGCACGATCCGAACGAAGCCGCAGCATATGCCGACCGGGCCATGCTCCTAGCCGGCGGCGCCGTGCTGGCGTTCGAGGCAAAGGAACGCGCTCTCACGCCGGCCTTGCTCGAGCGGGCCTACGGCCTCAAGATGGAATCGATCACCACCGCCTCAGGCGTGAACCGGATATTTCCCTCATCAAGCTGACCCGGCTCGACACGCCGCATAACCCGCGCCCCCAACCTTTTACCGGGTGGCTAAGGCGTCCGGCGCCCCATCATGGCAAGATTGTCAAAAGCCGCCTTTCTTATCTAGAGGGAGAACGCGCATGGCAATCACCTCCGCAGAGCTCAAAGCGAAGGTTTCGTCGAATGGCAACGGCGTGCACCGGAAGAGCTCGCCCAAAGCGCTCGTCGAGTACATCAAGAAGACGGGCATCAAAATGGTGGACTTCAAGTTCACCGACGTTCCGGGAACCTGGCAGCACACGAGCGTGCCGGCCGATCAAGTCGACGAGGATCTGCTGGCAGCGGGAATCGGCTTCGACGGTTCGTCGATTCGCGGCTTCCAGGCGATCCACGAATCCGATATGATTCTGAAGCCCGACGTGAGTTCGGCCGAGGTCGACAGCTTCTGCGGCGTTCCGACGCTTTCCATGATCTGTGACGTCTTCGATCCGATTGCGAAAGAACTGTACCACCGCGATCCGCGCAACATCGCGCGCAAGGCCGAAGCGTACCTGCGCTCGACGGGGATCGCCACGACAGCGTACTTTGGCCCCGAGGCCGAGTTCCATTACTTCGATCGCGTTTCGTACGAGAACTCTCCAAACCGCTCGTACTACGAAATCGATTCGAACGAAGCCAGCTGGAACAGCGGAAACGAGCAAGGCTCGCGCGGTTACACACTGCGCCCGAAGGAAGGCTATTTCCCCGCGGGTCCGGCGGACACGACCGGCGACGTCCGCGCTGAAACGGCACTCGTTCTCAAAGAGTGGGGCATCAACGTCGAGATGCAGCACCACGAGGTGGGCGCGCCGGGTCAGGCTGAGATCGACTTCCGTTTCGACTCACTGCTAAAGACGGCTGACAACCTGATGACCTTCAAATACGTGGTGCGCAGCGTCGCGGCGCGTTACGGCAAGAGCGTGACCTTCATGCCCAAGCCGGTCTTCGGCGATAACGGCAGCGGCATGCACGTGCATCAATCGCTGTGGAACGAAGGCGAGCCGCTCTTCTACGACAAGGACGGCTACGCCGAGTGTTCGCAGACGATGCTCTACTACATCGGCGGCCTGCTCACGCACATCGATTCGCTGATGGCGTTCTGTGCGCCGACGACCAACTCGTACAAGCGTCTCGTACCGCACTACGAGGCGCCGGTGAACGTCGCGTTTTCGGCTCGCAACCGTTCGGCTGCGATTCGCATTCCGATGTTCTTCCAAGGCAATCCGAAAGCGAAGCGCCTCGAGTTCCGGCCCCCCGATCCGACGGCGAATCCGTACCTGGCGTTCTCCGCGCTCCTCTGCGCGGGACTCGACGGTATCAAGCGCAAGATCGATCCGGTCGCGGCCGGTTTCGGACCGCTCGAAGAAAACATCTACGACCTTCCGCCCGAGAAGGCCGCGAAGATTCGCTCGGTTCCGGGTTCGCTGCGCCAGTCGCTCGATGCGCTGCGCGGCGATCACGAATACCTCACCGAAACCGGCGTCTTTACCGACGACTTCATCGACTTGTGGATCGCCTACAAGACCGAGCGCGAGCTGAAGCCGGTGGAGATTCGTCCGCATCCCTACGAATTCTATCTCTACTACGACGCATAAGCTAGGGCACGGTAAGCCAGCATAAGAGGCCTCTAACGGGGCCTCTTACGTTCTATTGCGTGGGAGCTGGACGTGGAACGAGCGAGTAACCCGGCGGGACCTCGAACAGCGCTTTATCAGCATCGCTAAGGACTCGCAAATTGCCGCGCATCACCAGAAATGTTGGCACGACGCTACCCATTTCCGTAAATTGAAGGTTCGCCCGTGCAGATCGTACCGAGATCGCCCGATAAAGAACAAAATTTGGATACATCGGAAACTGCTTCAATAGATCCGGTGGGCTTTGGACGTTACAGCCGCTGAGCCCGCTGAGAATAGTCGGCGCAAAATTCAGCGGCGCAGCATAAATGTCACCGTTAAACTCTTGCTCGGGTAAGGCATTCGTCGTGAAGACTGTTACGAAGCCAAGCGTTTCGGCCAGGTTGCAGCCGCCGCCGTCCGGGACCCCGATAATGATCCGGGCGCTCATTCCCGCTACGGTGCGACCGTCAATCGTTTGCTGCGGCCAACTGTCATGAACGCCTTGAACAAAAGCGGTAACCCGGGGCGCGTTCGGCGCAGGCGATGGCGGCAGAGATCCTACAGCGTAAGTCTCTCTGGAAACGAAAGGCTCCGTCCAGTATGTCTTTTTTGCCGGACTAAGGACAAGATATTTTCCGATATCCGGCCTATCGATTGTAACGGCCATGCCGTCGCCGGACTCAGTCCGGCGAAGATTGCCGAGGAACGCCATATGAAAGACGCGCCGGCCCTGAGCGTGCGCTGAATTATCTACATCGCTGTAAACCTTAGCAAAATCCGTGGGCAGCGGAAGCGGGCGAGCAGTGTAGATCTCGGAGACTTCATCGTATGCGATTCCGGTTTGCGCGGCGGCAACCGAGGAACTGGTGCACCCCTCTGTAGGGCCGGACAACAGCATCTCCGAACGGGCAGATCATGCCGACGTGGTCGCTGGCCATCTTTAAAAGTTATGACGTACGCGGCATCTATCCCGACCAACTCAACGACGACCTGGCCTACAAAATCGGACGCTGCTTCATTCCGCTCCTCAAAGCGAAGAACGTCGCCGTCGGGCGCGACATGCGCGACTCCGGCAACAGCCTTTTCGAGGCATTTGCGCGCGGCGCATCGGAAGCGGGCGGAAACGTACTCGACGTAGGCCGCGTTTCGACCGACGCGCTCTACTTCGCAGTCGGCAAATACGGGCTTGACGGCGGCGTCATGATCACCGCATCGCACAATCCCGCCAACTATAACGGCATGAAGTTTACGGGCTCGCAGGCCCAAGCGATTTCACTGGATACGGGGCTCGCGCAGATTCGCGATCAGATTGCGTCTGGAAATCTGCCGCCGCCGGCCGCCGCAGCCCGGGGACAGATCACGCGCCGCAACATTTTAGATGAATTCGCGATACACTGCCTCTCGTTCATCGAGCCCGCAAAGATCAAACCGTTCAAAATCGCGATCGACGCCGGAAACGGCATGGCGGGCGAAACCGTACCGCACGTCTTCAAGCACTTGCCCTGCGAGGTCGTGCCGCTCTACTTCGAACTCAACGGTAGTTTTCCGAATCATCCGGCCAGCCCGATCGAACCCGAAAACATGATCGACCTGCAGGCCGCCGTGCGTAAACACAGCTGCGATCTCGGAGCTGCCTTTGACGGCGACGCGGACCGCATGTTCATCGTCGACGAGAAAGGCGACCTTATCGACGGCAGCACCGTTACGGCGCTCGTAGCCCTCAACACCCTCAAGCGCTACCCCGGCAGCAAGATTCTGTACAATCTCATTTGCAGCCGTAGCGTTCCCGAGCTCATCAAGGCAAACGGCGGGATTCCCATTCGCTCCCAAGTGGGGCATTCGCTCATCAAGCAGACGATGCGCGAGAAAGACGTCGTTTTCGGGGGCGAGCACAGCGGGCACTTCTACTTCCGCGATAATTGGTACGCCGACTCGGGAATGATCGCGCTGATGCAGTGCCTGGAACTCTTCAGCGAAACCGTCAAGCCGGTAAGCGAATTCATCACGCCAATCGACGCTCGTTTCCGGTCGGGGGAGATTAACACGGTGGTCAAAGACGTCGCGGGTAAAATGCGGGAGATCGAAGAATTTTACAAGGGTGCCGAGGTCGATCATTTGGACGGCGTAACAGTTTCCTATCCGGACTGGTGGTTGAACGTGCGCCCTTCAAACACGGAGCCGCTGCTGAGACTCAACGTTGAAGGCGACACGCGCACACTCATGGAGAAGCACCGTGACGAGGCGTTAGGATTGATACGCTCGTGAATGCGTTCGTTCTTGGGCCGGCCGAGATTGCTATCGGCGACGGTTCATCGCTTGAGGGGCGCATCGCCGTGGAAAACGGTCACATCACGGGCATTTTGCCCGCCGGCGGCCCGACCGATCATCGTTTGCCTGCCGGCACGCGCATCGCGCCGGGCTTGATCGATATCCATACCAACGGCGCCGGCGAATTCTTGTTCAATCGCGATCAAGGCTACGCGGTTCCCGTTGCAGCCGTGGAATATGCGCGGCAAGGCACGACCGCTTTCCTGGCCGGCATCATGACGGCACCGTGGGAGTCTATGCTTCACGCGGCGGGAGAAGTTGTGGAAGCGGCTCACCAACTCGAAGAGGATCTACCGCGCGGCGCCCGGTGCCTGGGCATTCATTTCGAGGGGCCGTTTCTCAATCCAAAGTTCCGGCGCGTGCATCAGCAGCAATGGATCTTGCCGGCGACGCGCGAGCGAACGCGGGCGCTCGTTGAGTCGTGTAAAGGCGCGTGCCTGATGGTCACCATGGCGCCCGAAGTCGACGGCGTCTCCGACGCGGCGCGGTTTTTCATGGAACACGGCATCGTCTGTTCGGCCGGCCACACCGCGGCGCGCTATCGCGAAGGCATGCTCGCCATCGGCTTGGGCTTTCGCTCGCTGACGCACGCGTTCAACGCGATGCCGCCGCTCGACCATCGCGATCCGTCTATTCTGGCGGCCTTCATTCAAGACGGCCGCACGACGGTGCAAGTCATCTGCGACGGCATTCACGTCGCGCCGGTCATGGTCGATCTGCTGTACCGAACCCTGCACGAGCGCCTGATTCTTGCTAGCGATATCATGCCGTCAGCGGGGCCGGGCTACCACATTTCAGGCGGCGTGATGCGTGCTGAGGACGGCACGATCGCCGGCAGTGCGCTGCGCATGGACGACGCCGTACGCAACTTCATGGCTTACACCGAGCTGCCGTTTGCAAAAGCAATCGTCGCCGCAACGCACGCGCCCGCAAAACTTCTCGCACTCGATCGCGAGATGGGGCGCGTCGCTCCGGGGGCACGCGCAGATCTCTCGTTCTGGGACGCCGAATTCAACGTCATCGGCACGATGGTCGGCGGGACCACCGTTTTCGGCGACGTTTTCGCACCCGCCGCGGCATAAAAAAAGGCGGCCCCTTAGCGTGGGCCGCCAAACCCGAGAAGGATCGAAACTGATCTTGGCCGCTTATGAGCCGCCGGGGTTTGTAATGCGCGAACCACCGATGACGGGAATTGAAACCGCGCCCGTTCCCAACGAAGCACCACCGGCTAGTGCCCGGCCATTGAACGTCGTGGCGTTTATCGTGATTGACGAGAACGCCAATACATTCCCGCTGAAGGTTGCGCCTCCGAGCGTCGCTGAACTGCCGACCTGCCAATAGATATTGCAAGCGCTGGCGCCATTTTGCAGGATCACGTTGCCGCCGGCTGACCCGTTCAGAACAGTCGTTAGCGCGGATGCGATCTGGAAGATGAAGACGCTTTGCGGGTTGCCGCCGCCGTCGAGCGTGAGGTTTCCAGACGCAATCGCAAGCGTCGAAGTCGATTTGTAGACGCCCGCCGGCAGGACTAGCCCGCCCAGGTCCCCCGCAACAGTGTTCGTCGCCGGCTTTCCGGCGGCGGCGTTATAGGCGGTCGTGAGGGCATTTTGGGCAGCCAGCGGTACCGCGGTGTTCGTATTAAAGCCGGCAGCGTAGATGGCGTTCGGGCCGTCCGTGTCGGTTCCAGGCGGATAGAATCCCGTGACTGCGCTTCCCGGCGAGACGCCCATGAGATCGTCATTGGTACTGCCCGTAACCGCGCCGGGACCAAATGTCACGAGTGTATTACCGACGTTGGTGATTGTAGAGCCGGCCAGCACTGCGAATGGCGCTAGCGCCGGTCCCAATACGATGTTATTTCCGCCAACGCCTTGGCTGCACGCCACCAATGGGGCAATGGTCGGAGTCGGTGTCGGTACCGGCGTCGGCGTCGGCGTCGGCGTGATAACCGGGCCGGGCGCGCCCGTTGCCGGCGCATTAAAAGCCGGCACGGTGCAATTGCTGCCGCATCCGCCGCTCCCGCCGCTGCAAGCGGCCAGCGCCGCGGGCGCGATCAGAATAACGAGCGCAGCCAGGCGCAAAGCGTGTAGAAAGCGCGGAGTTTTTTTCATGTTCATCATTCTAGATCTTCACTCCGAGCCCGATGTACGGACCGTTATGGGTTTGACCGATTGGTGCGTTTTGCTTCACTTGATACTGGTCCGCGCTGAACCCGCCATAGAGATAGACTGGGAAGTGCTCTAAGACGAGAGCGAGGCCGATATCGTATTTCGTGATCGCGAATTGCTGGCGATAAGACTTGCCGTTGTTCGCGCTCGCCGCATTAGCGATCGTGTACGTGCCGCTTGCCGACGGGTAGTAGAACGCGGAGCCGAAGAAACTGATCCCCTTGGTAAGGTCGGGAAGTTTTTCGATTCCGACGCCGACCCCGGTCAGCTTCGGATAGCCGTAGTTGGTCGAGGTTTGCAGGTAGCCGGCGCCGATGTAGATCCGCGGATCGGCGATTTTATACTCCAAACGCGCATCCAGGCTGCTTTGCCGCGCCATGAATACGGGAGTGTAAGCCGAGCCGCCGTCGATCGTGCTGAACTTCGTGAAATGGTTGCCGTTGAGATCGGTCAGATTATCGCTGGTGACATACGAATCCAAGCGGTAATCGACTTTGACGGCAAACGGCGAATTTCTAAATGCGATAGCAGCCGCTGCCAAGAGCGAGCGGCAGTATTGACCGGCCGAGAACTCATTGTAGTTCATATGATGGCCGACGGCGGCTTGAACGAACATCGTATAGGGCGGTTCGGTCGGCACCGGTGTCGGCACAGGAGCGATCGTTGGGGCAGCGGTGGGCGCCGGTGTCGGCGGCGGCGTCGGCGGAATGTAACGCACGACGACCAGCCGTCTTGTGGGAACCCATTGCACGTAGGCGCCCATGCCTTCGGAGATCACGCGCACCGGAACGAGCAAGATGCCCTTATAAAGGATGGGAGGCACGTCGAGCGGCCGCGTTTCGCCATTGATGACGACTTCGGGTTTATCGAGCGTGACCGAAACGGTTGCGCCGCTCTTCGTGGCGGTTACCGTTTTGCCGTCGGCCGATGCCGAGACCGTGGCACCCATCTGTTCGAACATGCTGCGCAGCGGCACGTAGATCTGACCGTTCTTCACCAAGGCGGCAAGGACGCGACCTTGTTTCAGAACATCGGGCTTAGCGTAGACAGTGTGGTCATTGTAAAGAATTGGAATTTCGCCCGAGGGCGGAGTGCCGAAGGCGGGCGGAGGTGCAGGAGATGCCTGCGCTACTTGAGCGGCTCCTGCGCGAGCCGCAGACGGAAACCCGCCCAGCAGCAAAGCCAGAAGCATCGCTGCCGCCACATACATCGTCTTACTTACCATTGCTCACCTAAATTCCAATAGCACATCACCAAAAAAGACCGGAAACTTTCTGGCCAGCGCGTGACATGAGAGATGCACGACGAATTCCGCTTGCCATATATGCCTAGTATGGACTGACCGCCGAAAAGCGTCTGCGCATTTTTAACCAAGTGCTTACTTATCGTGTGTTTTTAACACAAGGAACGGAGCCCGGCGCACGCCTAAATGTAGCCCTAGCATCATGGATGAAGAAAAGTGCGAAAATCAGTAACGCCTGTAGACTCCCCAGCGGCGACCCCGCGCCACCTCGCGATGAATGCCATCCTTCATGGTTTGGATCCGCGCGAAACGGCGACCGTTCTGGACGGCGCCGAATTGGTAGATCTCGCGGTTCGGGACCGGATCTATCAGCCAAACGAAAGGATTAGCGAAGTCTTCTTTCCGTTTGACTGTGTGCTCTCGATCGTCACGCGCATGAGGGACGGCAACGCCATCGAGGTCGGCACGGTTGGCCGGGAAGGCTGCTCGGCCATACCCTTGCTCTTAGGCGCAACGACGACGGCGAATGAGTCCTACTGTCAGGTTGGAGGGACGGCACTAAAGATCGGCGCGGACGTTTTCCAGTCGCTTCGAGCGAACCAGAAGTTCGGTCACTTGCTCGACCGATACGTGCAAGCGTACGTGAACATGCTCGGCCAGCTCGCCGCGTGCAACCGGCTTCACAACGTTTACGAACGCTGCGCCCGGTGGCTACTTATGACCCAGGACCGTGTCGGAACAAATGAAATAGGGCTGACGCACGAATATCTTGCGATGATGCTCGGTACGCAGCGCTCCGGCGTCACCATTGCGGCGGGCACGTTGCAGCAAGCCGGCTTCATTCGCTACGCACGTGGCGTTATCACGATTCTCGATCGCGAGGGACTTGAGGGCGCATCCTGCGAGTGCTATGAAGTGGCGCGCGAACAGTTCGGCGGGCTGATGCGGTCGACGAACACGCACTTCTAGCTCTGGGCGTCGCTTTTCTCATGTCATCCTGAGCGGGCGCCATTAGGCGCCAGGTCATCCTGAGTTTCCCGAAGGGCGAAGGACGGCGAGCGTAGTCGAGGCCCGCTCGCAGAACTTGGTTAAGTAGCGGTGTCCCGAAACGGTTCGGCCGTGACCTGAAACTCGTCCTCGTAAAGAATGTAGCCGGGCCGTCTTGTCTTCACCATCGCGACATGCATTCCATACGATTCTAGAATGATCTGAAGCTCGCGAATCTTTGAGAGATACCGTCTCGCGCCGCTCTTAAACCAACTGATCGCTTTTTTCTTTCGATTGGGCTTCCGCGACCGATTAAAACGCAACGGCCTTTCGAGGTTCTCGTTAAACCATTCGCGGATAACGACAACGCGGTCATCATCAGATTTGATTATTTTGCCCGATCTGCGAAGGGCGGCCACAGCTTGGAATAGCCCTTGGTGTACGCCCGAATCGGAGTCGCGCTCGAAAACAACAAATCTTACAAACATTCCAGCTTGCCGATAGCTAGAGGCTACCCAAATAGGCCTCTGCTACAGCCGGGTTCTCCAATAATGCGGTGCCGGTATCTTCGAAGCGCATTTCGCCGGTCTCCAAGACGTAGCCCCGATTTGCGATGCGCAAAGCCTGTTGCGCGTTTTGCTCTACCAAGAGAATGGTCGTGCCATTCGCGTTCAATAACTTGATGACGCTGAAAATTGTTTGAACGATAATTGGTGCGAGCCCCAATGACGGCTCATCGAGCATCAGCAAGCGCGGTGCACTCATGAGCGCGCGCCCGATCGCCAGCATTTGCTGCTCGCCTCCCGACAGCGTGCCTGCTGATTGAGAGAGGCGCTCCTCGAGCCGCGGAAAGTTGTCGATGACGAATGCCAACCGCCGCTCAATCTCGCTATTCGAACGAACCGTATACGCACCAAGCGCAAGATTTTCGCGAACCGTCATGCGCGTAAAAACACGGCGACCCTCCGGCGCGTGTCCTAAGCCTAGCCGCACAATTTGGTCGGGCGAACATTTGCGCAGATCGTTGCCGTCAAATGTCACCGAACCGGCGTAGGGAACGAGTCCGCTGATCGCGCGCAGCGTCGTCGTCTTGCCGGCGCCGTTTGAACCGAGCAGCGCGACGATCTCGCCCTCTTCCACGCGTAGCGAAACATCGCGCAGCGCGCGGATACCGCCGTACGCGACGCTGAGATCGCGAACCTCAAGAAAAGCCTGTCCTGAGCCTGACGAAGGGCTCACGCTACGGCAGTTCCCAGATAAGCCGCAATGACGCGCGGGTCGTTGCGAATCTCCGCCGGTTTGCCGGACGCTATCCTTTCGCCGTAGTCGAGCACCGTTATCTCATCGCTGACGCGCATGACCAGCCCCATGTCGTGCTCGATCAGCAGCACGGTGATCCCGCGCTCGCGAATTGCAGCGACCAGATCCGCCAGCTCGCCCTTTTCGCGCGGATTCATGCCGGCGGCCGGCTCGTCGAGCAGCAGCAACTTGGGGCGGCTCGCCAACGCGCGCGCGATTTCCAGCCGCCGCTGCGAACCGTAGGGCAGATTGCGAGCGTACGTTTCAGCGAGGCCCTCGAGGCCCACGAATCGCAGCAACTCGCGGGCGCGTTCGCGCGCTGCCTTCTCCTCACGTCGCTGTCGCGGCGTGTGCAAGAGCGAATCCCACAGTCGCGCATGCAGATGCGCATCTTCCCCGGCGAGCACGTTATCGATTACCGCCATGAACGAAAAGAGCCTGATGTTCTGAAACGTCCGCGCGACGCCGGCGGCTGCGATGCGATGCGCCGGCCATCCGTCAATACGCGCATCTTCGAAGAATATTTCACCGGCGCTCGGCCGGTAAACGCCGCTGGCCATATTGAAGACGGTAGATTTTCCGGCGCCGTTGGGACCGATGATCGCCGAGATGCTTCCGGAACGGACGTTCAGCGATAGATTGCTTACAGCGACCAGCTCGCCGAACCGCTTTGTGACCCCCTCAAGCCGCAGCATGATGCAGCTCCTCTTTGCGCTGACGGCTCGGCAGCAGTCCCTCCGGCCGAAAAAGCATGATGCCGACTAAGATCGCGCCGTAGATAAAGAAATGGTAGTTGCCGAAATCCACATGCAGACCGGCGCTCGCGGCGATGGTATTCGCTTGCGGCAGCACAACGTTATTGACGAGCACCAGCACCAGCGCCCCAACGATGACTCCCGGAATGTTTCCCATTCCGCCCAGCACGAGCATCGAAACGATCAACACGCTCACTTGAAATTGAAAGAGGTCGGGCGAGACTAGACTCAGTTTGGCGGCAAAGACCACCCCGGCCAACCCGCTGAATGACGCGCCCAGCGCGAAGGCGGCGAGCTTGACGGCCGTGGTGTTGATCCCCATGTGACGCGCGGCCAGCTCATCTTCGCGGATCGCCATCCACGCGCGCCCAAGGCGGCTGTCACGCAAATTGTAGGCGAAGAATAACGCCAGCGCGATCAAAGCGAGTACAACGTAATAATATGGAATCGAATTCTGGCCGAACGAGCGTCCGAAAAACGAAGGGAAATCAAGCGCACCGATCCCGTTTGGACCGCCTGTGTACTTGGTAAGGTTTTGAAAAATCTGCGGAACGATTTCGCCGAAGCCCAGCGTGACGATGGCCAGGTAATCTCCGCGCAATCGTAGGGTCGGCGCACCCAAAATGATACCGAAGACCGCGGCAAATGCGGCCGCCAAAAACAGCAGCAGCCAAAACGGCAGATGCAGACTAAACTGCGGGCTGGCCATCATCGCGTACGTGTAAGCGCCGATCGCGAAGAACGCCGCATATCCGAGATCGAGCAGCCCGGCAAAGCCGACGACGATGTTCAGGCCGAGCGCCAGCAGCACGAAAATGCCGGCGTCCGCGAGCACGTTGAAGGTCGCGTCGTTGCGATCGAAGAGCGGAGCGCACAAGAGCACGGCACCGAGCAGCAAAAATAGCGTGCGCTTGGCGCGCACGCCCGGCAAACGCTGCGCAACGACGATGACGGCGATCGCAACCAGGAAATATGCGTAGATCATGCGCGCTCGTACACCGCTTCACCGAGCAGGCCCGACGGACGAAACACGAGCACCAGAATCAGAATCGCGAAGACCGTGACGTTGCTCCATTGGCCGCCGAACTTCCAGGTCGCAAACGACTCGATGATGCCGATCAGAAAGCCGCCCAGCATCGCTCCCGCGATGTTCCCGATCCCGCCGAGCACCGCCGCGGTGAACGCTTTCAGTCCGGCTCCGAAGCCGTTGAAAAACCACGTCGACTGATAGTAGACACCCGAGACAAATCCCGCCACGCCTGCCAGCGCGCTGCCGATCAAAAACGTCAGCATGATGGTTTTGTTGATGTTGATGCCCATCAGCTGGGCGGCGTCGCGATCTTCTGCTGTGGCGCGCATCGCTCGGCCGAGTCGGGTGTTGTGGATGAAGAGCTGCAGCGCGACCATCATCACTACGGCTAGCCCGACCAGCAGAAACTGCTGAGCCCCGATAGCCACGCCCGCGAACACGATCGACGGATTCGGCACGACCGCGGGAAACGGAACCTGTGCCGGCCCTTTCCATATCTGCATGATATTTTCCAGGATGAACGAGACGCCGATGGCGGTGATGAGCGGCGCCAAACGCGGCGCATTACGCAGGCGCCGGTACGCGAGCCGCTCGATGAGCACGCCGACAATGCCGCACAGGAGCGCCGCTCCGATCAATGCGATTGCGACGTCCACAACGAGGGCGACGCCGTGCAGTTCACCGGAAACCCCGAGCGCCGTCAATATCGTCAATGCGAAGAACGAACCGAGCGTGTATACGTCGCCATGTGCGAAGTTTATCAGTCCGATGATGCCATAGACCATCGTGTAGCCAAGTGCAATCAGCGCGTAGATGCCGCCGAGGGAGATGCCGTTGATCAGCTGCGCTAGGAACTCATGCATCGCTGCCCCCCTCGACTTGCCTGCCTACGGCACGCTGCTCGGGGTGGTTCGACAGGCTCACCATGACAAGCGGGCTAGAGCTTCAGTTGGATCTGCCGGATAAAGTACGATTGGCCGTTCTTAAAGCCGTAGAGACTGAGCACCGGATTCGTGACGTCGCCGAACTTGTCGAAACTGATGGGCCCGATCGGTGTTTCGAGCCTCGTCGACGCGACATTGCCGACGACGGCCGTGCGTGCAGGCAGCGCGCCGTGGCCGCTCCGGATTGCCTGAATGATGGCGCTCGCCGCGACTTGAGCCGCAGCGTAGGCATTGGCGCTGTACGGTCCGATGTCCGCCTTATATTTCGCGCGGTACGCTTTGACGAACGCCTGCGCCGAAGGTAGCTTCGTCGCGTTCGGCGCGGCCACGGTATAATAACTCCCGTCGGCCTGCGCCGCCGCCACCGTCGCGAGATCCGCCAAACCGTCGCCGCCCATGTATGCGGTCTTTCCGAGTCCGATGCCGAACATTTGCTTGCGGATCAACCCGCCACCGGTGCTGGTGACGCCGCCAAAAAACACGACGTCGGGTTTCGCAGCGAGCACTTTGAGCAGCAGCGATTTAAAGTCTTGCGTGTTCTTGGCGAGATGATCGCGCGCGAGAACGGTGCCCCCGTCGTTCGTGAAATCTTTCTCGAAGCGATCGGCCAAGTCGAGTCCGTACGTTTCGTTGTCGTCGATGATGTACGCGCGCTTGAATCCAAGTGACCGCGCGAATTGCGCGAGCGCGGAGCCTTGGCGTGAATCCGTCGTGCAGACGCGGAAAAACGTGTTTAGCGATGGATTCACACGCCGCAGCTGCGCGGCTTCCGGTCCAAGCGTAAGGTTATCGGCAACGACCGACGGACCGACCTGCGCCAGTCCGGCTGCGTTCGTCACCGGAATCTCCGCGCGCGCGACATTGGAATTGTACGGTCCGACAACCGCCAGCACGTCCTGGTCGCTGATGAAACTGCGCACGTTGGAGACGCCCTGCTCGGGATTATGCACCCCTTGCACCGCATCGTCGAGCGCCTCGCCTTGCAGCGTATATCCGCGCGGCATATTTTTCTGCGCCTGATCGATGGCGAGCAGCGCGCCTTGCTCGGTGCTAATTCCGACCGACGCATCGCCACCTGAGAGCGGCAAATCGATTCCGATCTTTACGACTTGCCCCGGGGGCACCGGACTCGGAGCCGCGGTCACCGCGGTCGTGGTCGTCGTAGTGTTTTTCGAGGTTGAGGCGTTGTTCGCACCAGAACACGCCGCCAGCGCCGTCAGCGCGACGGTTGCAAGTATCAGACGCATGCGGGCGGGTTACGCTGAAGCTGGTTCGAGTTCCCTCACGGCGGCTGCATTGAAGTAGGTCGCTTTGGGATGGTGCATGATAATGGCCGCGGTCGATTGCTCCGGAACGATTTGGAAAGCCTCGGTCAGTTTCACGCCGATCGCGTTGCCGGCGTCGAGCAAACGGAACGCGGTTTCGTGTTGCGAGAGGTCAGGGCATGCGCCGTATCCCCACGAATAGCGCTTTCCGCGGTCAGCTGGTAAACCCAATTCCGATCGAATGTGGCGGTGAGCGCATTCAGCCAGTGCCTCGGCGCTCTGCACCGAAAAACCGTGCAAGAAATACGATTCGCTGTAATCGCCGGCGGCATGCAGTTCGGCGATTCGTTCCGACGCCCGCGATCCGACGGTAACGACCTGCAGCGCCACGACATCTGCGCCGCGGCCGTTTTCCGGTTCGCGCAGATAATCCGCCAGCGACAAGTGCTCGCCGCCGGCTTGCCGCGTGAACGTGAAGCGCGCGATTTCTCGCGAAGAATCTTCCGGATCGTAGACGATCGCGTCGTTGCCGCTGCCCGCTGCCGGGAAGTAGCCGTAAACGAAGCGCGGATCCAAAAACTCTGCAGCCGATTCCTGATAGCGATGTAAGCGCGGCTCGAACTCTTCGCGCACCAGTTTTTCGAACGCCTCGCCTTTGGTGTTCGCCGCTCCCCACGAGAGCCGGTACAAACTGCGCATGTCGAAACACGGCCAAAGTTTGGCCGGGTCGACGTCGCGCATGGAGCGCGCTCCCAAGAACGGCGGCTTGGGAATCGTAGCGTGGTCGGCTTTCACCGCTGAGTATTGAAGGGCTCCGTTGGTCGCCGCCACAGGCTGTTGCGCAGCACGCGGTGCGAGCGCCTCGCGTTTTGCCTGCTCGATGAATTTTTCGCGCTCTGCGGGATCGCCGGTCAGCGTCTCCATCACCTGCAAACCTTCGAAGGCATCCTTGGCATAAAACAGACCCGGCTCAAAGTAGCGGTTGCCTTCGAGCACGGAGATCCGGCGGCCGAAATCGCGATTGATCGCCGCGCCGCCAACGAGGACCGGAAACTCCAAACCGCGCGTGTCTTGCTCTTGCACGCAAACCGGCATCTGTTTGCTCGTGGAGACGAGCAGCGCCGAAAGTCCGATCGCGTCGGCCTTTACTTCGACCGCCTTCTCTAGAATCGTATTCATCGGTACTTGTTTCCCGAGATCGAAAACCGTGTAGCCGTTGTTGGCCAGAATCGTGTGTACGAGATTTTTGCCGATGTCGTGCACGTCGCCGAAAACGGTCGCGAGCACGACCTTCCCTTTGGTCTGGCCTTCTTTTTTCTCGAGGAATTGTTCCAGATGCGCGACGGCCTTTTTCATGACTTCGGCCGACTGCAGCACAAACGGTAAAATCAGCTCGCCCGCGCCGAACTTATCGCCGACTTCCTTCATGGCGGGCAGCAGTATTTCGTTGAGCACCTCGACCGGGCCGCGCGTCAGCAGCGCCTCGTCGATCTTGGCTTCGATTCCGTCTTTGCGGCGGCGCAGGATCGCGTTGTGAATACGGTCGGCCGGTGGTGCCTCCGCGTCGTCGTCCTTTTTCTCGCCCTTGCCGTCGGTCGTGGCAACCGCGCCTTCATAGTGTTCGATTAACCGCTGCAAGGCGTCGGGCCGGCGGTTAAAAACCATATCGTCGCAGAGTTCGCGCTCGGTCGAGTCGAGCTCGGCGTACGGCGTAATCTCTTTGGCATAGACGAGCGCCATATCGAGACCCGCCTGAACGCAATGATGGAGAAAGACCGAATTCAGTGCCGCCCGCGCCGCCGGATTCAATCCGAACGAGACGTTGCTGACGCCGAGCGAGGTCAGCACGCCCGGCAGCGCCTCTTTGATCGCTTTGATGCCTTCGATCGTGTCGACCGCCGAATTGATATATTCTTCGTCGCCGGTCGCTAGCGTGAAGGTCAAATCGTCGAAGATCAACGCGCCGGGCGGCAATCCATATTCGCCGACGACGATCTCGTAAATGCGCTTGGCGACTTCGAGCTTTCGCTCCGCGGTTTTCGCCATCCCGGTTTCGTCGATCGTGAGCGCGACCACGGCCGCGCCGTGTTCCATCGCCAGCGGCAGAACCGCGTCGATCTTCGCGCGTCCGCTCTCGAGATGGACGGAATTGACGATCGCGCGTCCGGGATAGGCTTCGAGCGCGGCCTGCAGCACCTTCGGTTCGGTCGAGTCGATCATCAGCGGAACCTCGACCGACTGCGCGAGCTTTCGGACCATAAGGCGCATCTGCTCGTCTTCGTCTGTCCGCTCCGTCAGCGCACAGCAAACGTCGAGCGCGTGTGCGCCGCCTTCGACCTGCTCGCGCGCGACGAGCGTAATGTCGTCGAAATTCTCCTCGAGCAGCAGGCGTTTGATCTTGCGCGAACCTTGCGAGTTGATGCGCTCGCCGACAAGGAGCGGCCGCGGTTCCTGTTCGAGTGCGATAGCCGTCATAGCCGACGCCGCAAACTGCTTCGGTTGCGCAACCGGAATACGGCCGCGCTTGCCCGCGCGTGCCAGCGCGTCGACCTCCGCGCGGATCGCCGCGATATGCTCGGGCGTCGTGCCGCAGCAGCCGCCCACCACGTTCACGCCGAAGTCGCGCACGAATTCGGCCAATTCACGCGAAAGTTCGGCCGGCGTTTCGGGATAGATGGTTTCGCCACGCGGCCCCATCAGCGGCAGTCCGGCATTCGGAATGACGCTAATGTACCGGTCCGAGTTTTCGCAGAGGTAGCGGATCGGATCGCGCATCTGCGACGGTCCGGTCGAACAATTCAAGCCGATCACGTCGACCGGCAAAGCACCGAGGGTCGCGCAGATCGCGCGAATGTCCGTGCCGAGCAGCATACGCCCTTCGGTGATCAGCGTCGGCTGGGCTTGAATCGGAACGCGGCGCAGTCCCTTGGCGAATTCGCGCGTGATGCCGGCGACGGCCGCTTTGAGCTCCAGAAGATCTTGCATCGTCTCGAGCAGTAGAAAATCCGAGCCGCCTTCAACGAGATGGCGAGCCTGCTCGCCGTAAATTGTGACGAGCTCTTCAAACGTGATCTTCGAGAGCGACGGATCCGACGACGAGATCAGCATGCCGGTCGGTCCCATGGAGCCCGCAACGAAGCGCGGGCGATCGGGCGTGGAATATTTTTCGCACGCTGCGCGAGCCAGCTGCGCGGCGGTATGGTTGACCTCGGCAACTTTGCTGCCGAGTTCGTATTCGTCAAGCTTTAAGCGTGATGCCGTAAACGTGTCGGTTTCGAGAACGTCGGCGCCGGCTTCTAAGTATTTTTCGTGGATGTCGCGGACGATGTCGGGGCGCGTCAAAACGAGAGCTTCGTTGCAGCCCTGATAGCGAACACCGCCGAAATCGTCGGCGGTGAGTTCGAGGTCCATGATTTGCGTGCCCATGGCCCCGTCGAAAACGAGCACCCGCTCGCCCAAGAGTTGCAGGTAGTCCGCCAAAATTATCCTTCGCGGGCGCTGATTTCGCCCACGGCGCGCCCAGCCCGATTATATACTATCGGGTGTTCTAGGTCGGCGAGTTTCGTCAGCTGCGCGGGCGACAGCACGCCGAGACCCTTCAGCATGGTTAAGACCGCCGGGCCGCGCGCGCGCGCCGTTCCGTCAAGCACCTTGCAAACCAGGCCAAGCCCGGCGTTTGCCGCGCCGGCGCCATGAACGCCTTCGGCGCCGGCTTTGCAGACGACGGAGCCGCCTCCGGCTTCCATCAAGCGGGCATCGAATTCACCGGTGCCCGAAACGTATTCGGGAAACGCGATCATCGCGTCGCGGACAACGCGGAGCGGGCCTTCGAGCGTTGCCAGCCGCAAAAACGACAGGGCCCCGTTGCGCAGCGGTACGGCATAGACGGGAATGCCGCAGCCGTCGATGGCGACCGGCATCTGGGCGGCCTTCACGTCCGAGACGCGCGCGCAAAAATCCAAGATCCGCTGCTCCGCCGGGTTCTCGGCTTCCAGGTACGTCCGCGCGTCCACATTCATGATCTTACACAGTGCCAAAATGCCCGCATGTTTGCCGGAACAGTTATTGTAGATGGGCGTCAGCGGAAGGCCGGCGCGTTCCAGCTCGAGCGCCGCCGCAGTGTTGTAGGGCGGATGTACGCCGCATTGCAGCGCGTCCTCGGGCATGTCGATCTTCCGGAGAATCGATCGCACGGCTTCAACGTGGAAGGGTTGGCCGAAATGCGAGCCTGCCATGACGGCGATCTCGCGCGGCTCGAGCCCAAAGCGTTCGCGCGCCCCGGCTTCGATAACGGCCGCCGCGATGAACGGCTTCGCGCTCGAACGCAAAAAAACGGGAAAATCGTCGACGTCCCCATATGCGAGCACCGTTTTTTCCTGCGCATCGACAGCGCACGCGGCGATAGCGTGGATCGACTCCACGATACCGCCGCGAGAAACCTGAACGCTAAACGAGGGCCGCTTCGACAATCCGCGTTTCTTGTTCGGCGAATACCGGGTTGGAAAGATAGCGTTCGCCGGTGTCGGCAGCAACGGTCACGATGAGCTTGCCTTTCGACTCGGACCGTGCGGCGACTTGCAACGCCGCCCAGATGTTCGCTCCCGAAGAGATTCCTACAAGCATGCCTTCTTCGCGAGCCGCGCGGCGCGTCATCGCGATCGCGTCCGCATCGGTGACGCGGATCACCTCGTCATAAACTCTTGTGTTGAGAATCTTCGGAACAAACCCCGCTCCGGTTCCCTGGATCTTATGCGGGCCTGGAGTGCCGCCGGAAAGCACCGGCGAGGCATCGGGTTCGACCGCGATAATCCGCGAACCGGGCTTCCGCTCGCGCAGCACCTCTCCGACGCCGGTAATCGTTCCGCCCGTTCCAACAGCCGCCACGAAGACGTCGACCGTGCCGTCGGTATCGCGCCAGATCTCTTCGGCCGTCGTTCGGCGATGGATCTCGGGATTCGCCGGGTTTTCGAACTGCTGCGGCATGAAGTATTTGGGCGGGTCGCTCGCGTGAATCTCGTTTGCCTTGGCAATGGCGCCCTTCATCCCCTCAGCACCCGGCGTCAGCACCACCTGTGCGCCGTAAGCTTTAAGGAGGTTCCGGCGTTCGACGGTCATCGTATCAGGCATGACCAAAATCAGCGGATAGCCCTTGGCGGCGGCCACGAAGGCGAGCGCGATGCCGGTGTTTCCGCTGGTCGGCTCGATGATCACCGAGTCCGGGCGCAGGCGGCCCTCGCGTTCGGCGGCTTCGATCATCGAGATCCCGATGCGGTCCTTCACCGAACCCGCCGGGTTAAACGACTCCATCTTTACGGCGACCGTTCCGGGCAGACCCTTGGCCAGCCGGGGAAGTTTGACAAGCGGCGTGTTGCCGAACGAATCGGCCAGATTTTCATAAATGCGGCTCATGCAACCATGAACCGTGCCCGTTCGGTAAAAGCTGCACAGGCCGCGCCCCCGCCCCGACGGAAAATAGAGCGGTGTTCTCCCTCGCCGACAAGTCGCTCTATGTGGAAGCGATCGATCTTTGGATCGACTCGATGCGTTCGCGCGGCCGCTGCTACGTGTCGCACGGTCACTCCGATCACGCGCGCGAGCACGACACGATCGTCTCGACTCCGAACACCGCTGCGATCTGCCGCGCGAAGTTCGCGCGCCGCGCAGCGCGCGCCACGCAGCCCTCGCTGCTCGCCGGTTTCAAAACGCCGGAGCCGCCGCGCCCCCCGAGTATCTTCGAAGAACACGGGTTTAACGAACCGTGGGTCAGCGGAAACCACCGGCTGACACTGTTCTCCGCAGGTCACGTGCTCGGCAGCTCGCAGATCATGATCGAGGGCGAGCACGGCAGTTTCGTGTACACCGGCGACTTCAAACTCGACACGTCGATAACCGCCGACCCGCCCGAGGTAAAGCCGTGCGATCTCGTGCTGATGGAATGCACCTTCGGCCGGCCCCAGTATGCCTTTCCTCCGCGCGAAGAAGTAGCTGCCGAAATGATCGCGTTCGCACGCGATGCGCTCGAGGCCGGAGCCGTGCCCGTCTTCTTCGCTTACTCTTTGGGCAAGGCGCAAGAAGCGGTCGCAATTCTGGGCAACGCGCAGATCGGCGTGACCGTGCACGGCGCCATCGAAACGTTATGCCGCGTCTATGAAACGTGCGGTGTGCAGCTTCCGAAGTACGAGCGCTACGATGTGCTGACGTTTAACGCAAACGGCGCCGTCGTCTGGCCGCCTTCGGGAAAGGCCTTGCCGAAAGCTTTGCGTGGAAGGCCCGTGCGTACCGCCGTTTTAACGGGATGGTCGATGGATCGCAGCGCAAGGTTCCGCTACGGCGTCGATCGCTGCTTCCCGCTCTCCGATCACGCAGATTATCCGGCCCTTCTTCGCTACATCGAATTGGCGCAGCCCAAGAAAGTGCTGCTCAACCACGGCTGGCCGGATTTCGTCTACCGTTTGCGGCGCCTGGGCATCGATGCGGAGTACTTAGAGGAACACACGCAGCTGGCGCTTTTTTAAGGAATGCGGCGCTTCGGGGAAACCTGCGCGGCGATCGCGGCTCGCGCCGGAAAGCTCGAAAAGATCGCACTCCTTGCAGCGTATCTGCGTTCGCTCGATGACGCCGATCTTAGCGCGGCGGCGCGCTTTTTTACAGGCAGTCCGTTCGCGGCGCGCGACGACCGCAGCCTGGGCATCGGCTGGCGCACCATCGTGGCGGCCGCGCAGAGCGCATGGGGATTTCACGACGTCGAACTGGGCGCGAATTATCGCGAACACGGCGACCTTGGCGCGGCGCTCGGGCCGTTCGTCCGCCCGGCGATGGACTTGGCGCTATTCTCCGAGACGCTGACGCCCGCTTCACTCTATTCGCTTTTCGAAGAGATCGCCCGGGCGCGCGGCAAAGCAGCCGGACGAAAACGCGAAGTGCTTTGCGAGCGGATTCTGCGCGCGTGCACGGATGCAACCGAAGCCACGTACGTTATCAAAATCATGACGGGCGATCTTCGCATCGGCTTACGCGAAGGGCTCGTCGCCGACGCGGTCGCCGCAGCGTTCCAGCGCGAAGCGGCTCGGACTTTGTTCTTATGAACTAGTTCTTCGCTAGCGTCGATAACCGCACCATTAGACCCCGCCACGGATTGACTCTTATCGGCACGATTGCTGAATAAATGTACGGCGTAAGGCGCTTAGGATTCACCTAACTGTTAATCAGCGGGTCGTGGTTTCAGGCCCAACGTCCGGAGCCTATCGCGTCTATTTCGGCGCATCTACTTGCATTTTGCTAAAATCTGCGACAAGCGACAACGGCTGGTGAGTCCGAGGAAGTGTTTCCGCAAACGTCATTCTCCCAATAAGCGGCACACTAAACGGCGACTTCGTGTATTGAAAGGTGAGCTCGCGATCGTTTGGGCCTTCCAAGATGACTACTTCCGGCTCGCAAGTTGATGTGAACTGGGCGTACCGAAGCCACAGAGTGGCTTCTGATCTGTAAACGTTCGTGGGTTGAATATCAAAGGCCTGAACATCTCTCCCTGGCTGCTCGACCGGAAACACTGAGTAATGAGCAAAGCCGAATGCGACGGCGTTCACGCTCAGCTCCGCCGCACTGGGAACAACGTGCTGCAGAGAGCGGCCCTCCGTGATCGTCATACGGAGCCCCCGCCAGTCGTACCAATAGCCGTTTAGGGACAGTTCGCGGAACGGATTGAATGCCGGCGAAACGCGTATGACAATGCGCTGCGCTTCAGAAATACTTGGCACTTCGTCCGCCGGCAACGTTACAGAGAGCGCCCTTGTGTCGTCGATAGAGATGGCACCGCTAGTCACGGACGTATGCCGCGTGAAGGACACCCGCAAGTGATCGGCGGCGCTATATGCTGCCGCCACGTGATTAATACACGCCTGAAGAGCCTCCTCAGAGACCAGCATCGCAACCCAATCTAGAGTTGACGTCTCTGAGTGCCCGCGGTACAATTTCAGCTCCTACCAGACGGCCACTTGCTTTCGCATTAGTCGCTGGCAGAGGCTCGCTTGTTTGCTTTAAGGAGAGCGTGCCCATGTCTAGATTTCCCTTTCTAGGAATCGTTTTCGCATTGATTTTTTCATTATCCGGCTGCGGCAGTCGCGTTTCGCCGCCGTTGGCTGCAGCATCGCTGGGCTTAAGCCCGTCGGACTATCGGATCTCGTTCACAAATGGGCACGAGGTAACTTTTCAAAAGGCCTACCTTAGCTTCAAGAACGACCGAGCCGGGCAGACCTGGCTCTCGGTTCGAGCTCCAAATCTGGACATGCAGTACACTCGCTCAATCATCCGAGGTGTATGGCACGTAACTGCAGACGGAACAACGGCGATCGACCTTACTTCTGTTCCAATGCGCTCAACATTCGAAGTTCAGCCACCGAATATCGGCGCAATTAAGCCGTTGTGTACCGTGACGCCGCTCAGTGTTGGTATTCATCCCATGTGCAGCGGTGGGAGCGATTGCGAAATTCTTGACGGCAATTGTGTAAATTCGAATGGGGACTGTGTAATGTCTGCTCCGTGCGGAGCTTATAGCAGTACCGACGGTGATGGTACGGGCACAGGCTATATAGGCTTTCATGATGGGTTCGCCTGCGAGATCGACTTTACTTCCGACTACCTTGACTGCTTCGATAATGCCTCGGGTCCGACTTACACGGATGCAGATTTGTTTTTGGGCTCTAGACTTACAAACCTAGAATGGTGGGTCACGTGCAACAATCCCCAGTCCGCCGGCTGGGCTATTGCCCATTATCTCGATAAGTTTAGTAACGGTAATGCAAGACACGGAAACATCGGTGCGGCCCCCGGTACGAACCAGTGGTACTATCCGGGTGATTTCCCCGGAATCAACGGCCAGTATCCGCCCGGCCCGCCAGTCGATTTTAGCTCTAGATACTTTGCGTTCGGTGCCTTGTTACACTTGTTCTCGTCAGCTGAAGGACACTGCAACGATATTTTAGATTAAGATCACGCCGCCGATTCAGGGACAACGGCCGAGCGCGGTATGGCAGGCGCACGGACGTAACCTCCATTTATTCGGTCCAACCTGCTCCGCGACGCACTGCTCGCTTTGCGCGGAATAACAATTCCAGACCATCACTTTGCGATGATGAAGTGGTCGTAGCCTGACGGCGTGTCCAAGTTCAGCTGAACCGCCCACAGCAGCCACACGTGTACAACTGGGCGGACCAAGTATGAGCACAAGCGCCTCAAGAGTGTAAATGGCGGCGCGAGCAGTGCTTGTGCCAGACGGATGCATGCTCAGTTGAAGTCCACGAAAGGCAGCCATCTTAAACGAAACCGTGGCGCCCACGTCGTCCACCAGTCTTATGCGATCGGCCGTCTGGGCGGATAAGAGTTTGTTGATAGCGCCTATTAGCTTGTCTAAGGTCTTAAATTCTAGTGGATAGACATCATCTCCGACGTCGATTGACAGCACCATGATCCTCTGTTCGGCCAATCCCCGACAATTCGTGCAAAGAAGCGGACTACTAGCCGTAGTTTCATGCGCGCGAGCTCTAGGAGCCGCGCCCCGAATTCGAAATGGGTCTCCCGGATTAACCCAGTCCTGTCTATGGGAGCAGCCTTGACGCCGCGACGGCAGACCTCTATTCTGGGACAGGTATCGACACTTTCATGTCATGCCGCGCTATAAGGGGAGAAAGTGGGCCACTCTTATGTCGACCAGATCTCGGCCTTAATAATCTCAGGGTAGGGCTCGGTTTGCCTGCGCCTTTTTATACTAGACCCCAATCGCCGAGCATGCAAACCCGAGCCCTTGTGTTGCATTCAACGACGATGCTCGTATATATGGAACAGTTATACTCATTATAAGATCTCGACTCGCCGTACCATCCTGGACGGCGCGGCAAATGGTGGCTCAAACTCAAACGCGAGCTTTCCACACTCGACGTCGTCGTTGTCGCGGTTGAGTGGGGACATGGAAAGCGCGCCAAGGTGCTTTCCGATTATACGTTCGCGGTGCGCGGACACGGCGGCGAACTGCAGACGATCGGCAAAGCGTACTCGGGCTTAACCGACGCGGAGATCGCGGAGCTCACGCCGTGGTTCCTCGCCCATGAGCGAGGAAAGCGTGGCCATGCCATCGCGGTCGAGCCGAGAATCGTGTTGGAGGTCGCCTTCGACATCATCCAGCCGAGTACGCTGCATGAGAGCGGCTTTGCCCTGCGCTTCCCCCGCATCGTACGCCTTCGCAACGACAAGCCGGCAGAAGAAATCGACGGCATCGCCCGGGTCGAGGAAATCTACCGGGAGATGCTGGCGCGCGAGGGGCTTTCCGGGGTGGGTACAAATCCCGAATGCGGTGAAGGGGCTTGATATGATTGGAAGACTTTTGTTGACAGGTATGGCCGTCGTGCTTGCGAGCGGCTTTGCGGCAGCGCAAGCAAAAACGGCGGCGTCACCCCTGGTCGCGCTGCAGTTAAAAGGACACTGGGTCTGCGCGCAAACCGGCAGTTCGGCCGGAACGTACGATCAAGATTGGACTGCCGTCTTCGGCGGCACGTGGCTGCGCGCGACCGACAGTACCAAAGGACAAGTGACCGGGGAACATACCGTGACGTTCAATAAGGCCGACAGCACCTGGGTCGTTCTCGACGCGTTCCTACCGGGCAGCTATGACGTGCTACACGGGACGGCGTCGGGAAGCAGCCATATTGCCTTCCATGCGGTTTATCCGAAGCTCGCGCTGTCCGTCGTTTATAACCGAGTGACGCCGACGCAGTACACAATAGACGTCAGCGGCAACGTTCAGGGCAAGAAGGTCCTCACGCGCAGCGTCTGCGCCAAGCATTAATCATGGCGTCGTCCTCGGCTCGGGCGAAGGCGAGCGTTGTAAGGCGTCGATAATCTGCAGCGGCGTTCTCAGCTGGGCGACGAGTTCTTGCGCGAGCCGCAGCTCGGAGGGCTTGGAATGGTGAGCGCGCTCGAGCGCGAGCGCCTGCGTCATCGCCGCGCCGGCTTGCGCGCGGCCGCGCGCGACATTTCCGCGTTCGGCGTCGGCTGCGCCGATATACGCATCCAACCCTGTTTCGAAGAGTTGCAGCTTGTAGCGGACGTCGGCGCGGTCTTCGCCGCTTCCGCACCTCTCGGCTTGGGATTTTAGCGCGACAAAGGCCGTGTAGGCCTGCTGCGGTTTCGAGCGCATCGAATCGCGCGCCGATTCGAATCCGTGCAAGAACGTCTTGTATGATCCGCGTCCGCAGCGTGACTGCGCCGGCGCAAACAGCGCGGTCACGAGGACGAAAATCGCGGCACCCGCAGAGATTAAGCGCATTTTAGAGTCTCCCATCGTCGAGCAAAACGACGCGTTCGGCGGCGCGGCGGATCCTGTAGTCGTGCGACGTAATCACGACGGTCGTCCCGCGCTTCCGCGCCAGGTCAGTCAAAATATTCGTGACGATCGCGCCGTTCTCGGCATCGAGCTGCGAAGTCGGCTCGTCGGCGAGAATCGCGCATGGGTCGCCGGCTAGCGCCCGCGCGATCGCGACGCGCTGCTTCTCACCCCCGGAAAGTTCGCGCGCTGGCCGGTTCGCATGTTCTTCCAAACCGAGCTGAGCGAGCAAGTCGCGCGACGCCTTGCGCGCGCGCCGGCCGCGAACTCCGCGGACGTTGTAGGCGAGCTCGACGTTCTCCGCTCCGGTCATCGCGTTAAAGAGATTGAATCCCTGAAAAACATACCCGAAATTCCGTAAGCGGAAGCGCGATAGTTCCTTACGCCTTAAGCGCGTGATCTCGGTTCCTGCTACGGCTACGCTGCCGGCAGTCGGCGTGAGCAACCCTCCGATGATAGAGAGCAGCGTACTCTTTCCCGAACCGGACGGGCCCATGATCAGTAGCAGCTCGCCCTGCCGGATATCGATCGAAACGCCTTTGAGCGCGTGCACAGGTTTCGTACTTGCATACGTCATGCTCAGGTCGTGTGCGGCCACCGCTATTTTATCAAGCATGTTTAAGCTCGGAACACCAAAGCGGGATCGGAGCGAACCACGCGCTGCATCGCGACCATCCCCGCCCCGATGCAAATAACCAGCGCAGCCGCGAGCACCACGAGCGCTCCAGCGGGCGTGATCAGGATGTCGACGCCGCGCTCGGCCGCGATAGCACGAATCGCGAACGTGAGCGCCAAACTGAGAACGTATCCGATTAGCGCCATGCACGTCGCTTGCAACGCAATGACGCCGTACAAATAGCTGTCGTTGACGCCGATCGCTTTGAGCGTTCCGTACTCCTGGAAATGCTCGTTGATCGACGTGTAGAGAATCTGGCCAACGACGACCACTCCAACAAAGGCACCCATCAGCGCAATTAGCGACAAAATAAAACCGATGCCTGTTCGCTTGACCCAGTAGTCGCGGGTCGCGGCGATCATCTGATCGCGTGTCATGGCGCGCACGTGCGGAATGCTGCGCTGGATCGCGGCCGCAAGTTGCGCGGAAGCGGCCGGGTTCTTCGCCTTCACCATCACGTACATGATAGGGTCGGTCTCTTCCAGCGGCGGCGGTGCCGATCCGGGCGGCGAGAAAAAAGAAAGCGCCGACGGCGTGTATGCGTTCGCGCTTTCGAGCGACGTGTAGAAAAATGTCGCTGAAACGATTGGCTGGGTGCCATGCGTCACGTAAGCCAGATGCGCCGGCAGCGCGCCGATGACGCCGCTCTGGCCGAGCCGCAGGTTCAAGATATGCAGTTGCGTGGCGTCGACCGCGAACGCGTACGGCTTTTGCAAGAGATTTAGGGTCGCGCGATCGGCGTTACCGGGATTGAAGAGCGTTCCGCCCGGGTCAAATCCGATCACACGGCCGAGCGCCAATTCGTCATGCGGGCTGCGCCAGCGCGCGACGCCGAGCGAAAGTGCTTCCGCGCGCGCAACGCCGGGAACGGCGCGCACTTTAGCAACCGTACCGTACTCGAGCGGCAGCGTGCCTTCGAAGTAGAGCATCTCTGGTGCGGAGACCCAGACGTCGGCGCTCGATTCGACAATAGGGAGGGTGGTGGAATTCGAGAAGCCGTTGAAGAGCGCTACTTGAACGGTAAGCAACGTGACCGCGAAGACGATGCCGCAAAGCGCCACGAAAAAGCGCGGCAGGTCTTCGAACAGCGTCTTGCGCGCAAGGGTGAGAATATTACTTGTTCTTGAAGCGCGCGGTGCGCTTTTCGTTGTATGAAGCCAATCCTTCTTTGGCGTCCTCGCTCTTGAAGAGCAGCGACTGCAGCTCGCGTTCCAGCGCCAGCGCATCTTGCAGCGGCAATTCCATGCCGGTCTGCACGGCGCGTTTGATATGTCCGACGGCCATCGGCGCTTTGTTCGGCGACGTGAATTGCTTGGCGTAGGTGAGCGTTTGATCGCGGAAGCTCGCCGCGTCGCCTTCGTACACGTCGTTGACGATGCCCCACTCCAGCGCTTGTTCGAAGCTGAACGTGCGGCCCAGCGCCATCAGTTCGATCGCGCGCGACTTGCCGACCAGGCGCGCGAGCCTTTGCGTCCCACCGGTCCCCGGCAATACGCCGAGCGCGACTTCGGGCAGGCCGATTTTCCCGGCGTCTTGCCGTCCAATGCGAATGTCGCACGCCATCGCGATCTCTAAGCCGCCGCCGACGCAATGGCCGTTCAGCGCCGCGATAACGAGTTTTGGCGTCTGTTCGAGCTTTGAGAGCGTCTCGTTGGCGTGCAGGCAGAAATTGTACTTAAATTCCGGGGTGACCGAGTTCAGCATCGCGATGTTGGCGCCGGCCGAAAAGAACTTCTCGCCCTTGCCGGTGAGCACGATCACTTCGACCTCTTGGTCGAAGCGCGCGTCCAAGATCGCCTCGTCGAGCTGGCGCATCATCTCGTGCGTGTATGTATTCGCCGGCGGATCGTCCATCTCGATGATGGCGACGTGTCCGTCCTTCGTATAGTTGATGACGCGCTTTCCGTCGAAACCGCGTGCTTCGCGCCCGAACGGGGTCTGCGCCGCGGCGGGGCCATTTACGGTAGTAGCCATTAATCTTTTCCTTTGGGTGCGATCCAACTCGAGTCTTTGGTCAATTCCTGGACGGCTCTCTCGTCTTGTGCGTTCGGCAGCACGGTGGGAAGGTATGCCTCCCATTCGGCTTGCGTCAACGAGCGCCCGTCGATGCTCCAGTACTGGCCTGCAAATTCCCCGATCTTGCGATTGAAGCGGATGTCCGGGACGTAGAGCTTCGTATCCGAGACGTTGACTGCGTTCACGCGCTCGACCGTCTTCCCGATCTCGTCGTAGAACTGGCCGCGGGCCCGCTCGTTCAGATGTTCCTTATCAGCGGTCTCGGCCGTCTTATCTTCGTCGACGCGCCCCTTAATGCCCCAAGTATACGCCCATTGAGCCGAGCCGGAGTGATCGGTCCCGAACAGATCGAGCGAACCAGAAATCCATTTGTTGTAATATTTTTGCTGCAGCTCGACTGGAATGACGCCGGCCTGCGCGATGCGGCGCAACCCTGAAATGCCGGTTCCCATGTGGTAGGACTCTTCGCGCAGCATCGGCCCCATAGATTGTGCGAGCGGTGCGAAGCCGGAGTGCGAAAGCATCGTGAGCTGGAACTTGCCGTCGCGATCCATAAAATTCGTATACGCAAAGAAATCGAGCCAATGGGTGACGTCGTCGTTAAATGCGTTGAGCAGGCGGTTCTTCTTCCCGTAAGCGCGCCGTTCGAGCAGCTTCTGCGCCTCGATTTTTCCGTCGTTTCCGAAATGCTTGATCAGCAAATGGCACATCTGGTAACCGTGACGGGTCTCTTCAACCATGATTCGCACGAGCGAGGCAAGGTCGTATTCTGACGGCGCATTGTTTACGAGGAAGCGCTGCTGTTCGTTGGAAGCGAATTCCGTGTCACCCTGATAAACGATCATATTCATAAGAGCGTCGCGCATGCGCTGGTCGGGCACTTCCATAAGTTTTTCCCAGCGCGACTGTCCTTTGAAATCGCCAAAATAAATTTCGCCGGTCGGCAGCTCGCCGTATTTCGCCTCGAATTGGTAGCCGGGCATGTAGCGATCGATCAGCTCTTTGTTCAAGCCGATATCGTTTTGCCAATCCGCCAGCAGAGCCAGCCAGTCATCAAACGTCGCGATGCGCGCCATCAATACTCCTTATACCAACATGGGCTCCGAGCCTCGCGGAAGGTAGCGCGGAACGGAAACGACCCGGGCATTCCACGGCAACAAGCCGCCGCTATCGTCCTGGATTGGGTCGGGGCCGTAGCGCAATTGGTAGCGCGTCGTGTCGCCAACTCGAAGGTGCGGGTTCGAGTGCCGCCGGCTCCAGGCCCAACATAGTTGGGTCTTCCGCCCAGGCCCCTCGCGTGCTAGAATTGCTACGGCGACACGGCGATTACGCTACGCGAGGGGCCGCCTAATCAGGCGGCTCTTCTTATTTAGTCAGCGTCTTCGTGGAAATGCAGATGACAGCCGTCTTCAGCGTCGCGTAAAACCTCTTGGGCTTCGGAGAGCATCGCCTGTGAAACCGGCGGCACCGATTCTATCTCGCCTTCCTCGGCCAGGAAATCACTCTCTTCCCAATCCTCCCACGTCTCGAGCGGCTCGCCGTCTATTTCAGCCGGAAACCGGACGCAAAAGCCTTCGACGAGGTGCAGTCCGACGACCAAGACGCGCGTGCCGCGCGGAAAAAACGTTCCGTCTTTCCACAGCGTGCCGTACGTGGTTTGATACGTTGTGCCGATTCTCAGAGCTTCTATTGGCTTAAACTCCAAACGGATCGATCGGCTTCTCGCCGATATACGTAATGATACTTTTCACTTCCGAGTACAGCGCCATCGTTTCAATGCCTAGCTCACGCCCGTATCCCGACTGTTTGTAACCGCCGAACGGCACTCCCGGAAAAACCGAGTACGGCGTGTTGATCGCAACGGTTCCCGTGCGCAGCGCTTTGGCCGTGCGGCCCGCACGTCCGAGGTTTTGCGTCCAGATGCTGGCCGACAAACCGTACTCGCTGTCGTTTGCGAACGCAATCGCTTCAGCTTCATCTTTAAAGCGCGTAATCGTGGCGACCGGCCCGAAGACCTCTTCGCGCGAAATGCGGTGTGCCGGCTGCGCTTCATAGGCGCTGACGCTCCAGAACTTGCCGTCCTTGAATGCATCGCCCACATTCGCCGCTTCACCGCCGAGCAGCAGCTTCGCGCCTTCGCCCGCACCGATCTCGCAGTACGATTTGATCTTGTCGTACTGTTCTTGCGTCGTGATCGCGCCGATCTGTGTCTGCGGATCCTCCGGATTGCCGACGCGCAGTTTGCGCGCCTTAGCCGTAAACGCCGCGATGAATTCGCCGGCGATACTCTCGTGAACTAAAACGCGCGAGCGCGCTTCGCAGCATTGCCCCGCGTTATAAAAAATGCCGTAGAGCGCGCCGTTGACGGCTTGCGTAACGTCGGCGTCCTCGAAGACGATCGAGGGCGACTTGCCGCCAAGCTCGAGGGTCACCCGCTTCACCGTTTGCGCCGCGGTTGCCGCAACGCGCTTTCCCGTTGCCGTGCTCCCGGTAAACGCGATCTTGTCGATGCCGGGGTGCTCGACGATCGCTTGTCCCAAATCCCGACCCTCGCCCGTAATGACGTTGAGCACACCTTCCGGTAAGCCGGCTTCGAGCGCGATCTTCGCGAGCTCGAGCGCGGAGAGCGGCGTTTGTCCGGCCGGCTTCAACACGACCGTGCAGCCAGCGGCCAGCGCCGGCGCAACTTTCCAAGACGCGAGCAGCAGCGGAAAATTCCACGGCACGATCGCGCCGACCACGCCGACCGGTTCGCGCACCGTTTGCGCGAGATAGTTGGGCAGCGGACCCGGCAAGCTGTTGCCGTAATTTTTCGTTGCGGCGCCGGCGTAGAATTCGAAGCAATCGACGATAGCGCTCAACTCGCCCTTGGCAGTGCCCAAAGTCTTGCCGTTGTCGCGCACTTCAAGCAGCGCGATGTCGTTTGCGCGGTCGGCGATCAGCTGCGCAATCTTGTAGATGATCTTTGCGCGGCGCGATGCGGCCATCGTGGCCCATTTTCCGCGCTCAAGCGCGTCGCGCGCGGCGGTTACGGCGCGGTCGACGTCGGCGGCTGACGCGTTTGCGACCTGAGCGATGAGCGCACCGGTGGCGGGATTGGTGTCGTCATAGGTCGCACCATCAGATGAGCCCGACCATTGATTGCCGATGAAGAGTTCAGTTTTTGGAGCCGCTGCAGTTACCGCCATTAAAGCCTTTCGAAAATCGTGCTGACGCCTTGTCCGACGCCGATACACATCGTTGCCAAACCGTAACGCCCGCCGCGGCGCCGCAGTTCATGAAGCAGCGTCGTAGCGATGCGCGCGCCGCTCGCACCGAGCGGATGCCCGAGCGCAATCGCGCCGCCGTTGACGTTCGCCTTGGCCGGGTCAATCTCCAGGTCGCGCAAGCATGCAATCGATTGGGCTGCGAACGCTTCGTTGATCTCGACCAGGTCTATAGCATCCATCGTCAACCCCACGTGTGCCAGCGCTTTGCGCGTCGCCGGAACGGGTCCCAGGCCCATGAAGTCGGGGTGTACTCCTGCCGACGCCGTCGCAACCACGCGTGCTATCGGGCGAAGGCCAAGTCCCTTCGCAGCTTCGGCTTCGCAGAGAAGCAGCGCGGCGGCGCCGTCGTTCATTCCGGAGGAGTTCCCCGCGGTAACCGTGCCGTTCGTTTTAAACGCGGGCTTGAGTTTCGCTAAGGCCTCGAGCGTTGTCTCGGGGCGCGGATGTTCGTCCGCCCCGACGCCGTCCACGGAGATGAGTTCGTCTGTGAAAGCACCTTTAGCGACCGCTGCCTTTACGCGCATCTGTGATTCATATGCGAAGCGGTCTTGCTCTTCGCGCGAAATGCGGTAACGCTCGGCAACATTTTCCGCCGTCGCACCGAGTGTGATGGGCGGATACATCTCCTGCATTCGCGGGTTCACCATGCGCCAGCCGAGAGTGGTGTCGTAAAGCTCGGGAGCGCGCTCGAACGGCTTTTCGGCTTTCAGCTGCACGAAGGGCGCGCGCGTCATCGATTCGACGCCGCCCGCGATAATGACATCGCTTTCGCCGTAAGCGATAGCGTGCGCCGCCGAGTTGAGGGCTTGCAAGCTGCTGCCGCACAACCGGTTGATCGTCGCTCCGCCGGTTTCAACCGGCAAACCCGCCAGCAGTGCAGCCATCCGCGCGACGTTACGGTTGTCTTCGCCGGCTTGATTGGCAGCGCCGAAAAAAACATCTTCGATCTTCTCCGGATCGATGCCGGAGCGTTCGACGATGGATTTTATGACGAGTGCCGCGAGATCATCCGGGCGAACCTGTGCAAGCGCGCCGCCGTATCTTCCGATCGGAGTGCGCACCGCGCCGACCACGACCACCTCACGCATTTTCAAAACGGCATGCCAGGATAGATCGCGCTGCCGCCGGATTTCGATTCGACGACGCCTTCGGCGACGGCGACGTCCATCGGGTCTTGTTCGCTCTCCACATCCAACACCCACAACGCGCGATGCGGCGCGAAGGCTGCGCCTTCGTCGCCGGCGAGCCGCTGGAGTATTCGAACGACGCGGTCGCCGCCGATTTCGCGGCCCCAGGCGATGGGTCCGAGCGGGTAGTTCGTCCCCAGTCGCATTGCAAGGTCGACGTCGTCGGGCGTCGCGACATCTTCCTGCACGATGCAGACCGCTTCGTTGACGATCGAACCCACCGTGCGGCCGAGAAACAGCCCCGGACTGTTCCCAACGAGGACCACACGTTTGCCGATCGACTCGAAGAGTTCTTGCGCCAGCTCGAGCGCATCGTCGCTCGTTTCTTCTGCATCGACGATCTCAATCGCGCTCTGGCGCGCGAGCGATCCGAGCAGGCCAAAACCGACAACCCTTTCCGGATGACGCAGACGTTTCGCGAGCGCTATGAGGTCGGTTGCATAGGCGTCGACGAGAATAACGGTTTCGGGGGCAAACAGGGCATCCAGCTCGGCGATAAACGAGCCCCGATCGCTCACGCCGTCGCCGCCGTCGATGACGACGGTCGAATCCAGCGGCATCTCTTCGACGGCTTCGGCATTCTCGCAAACGTTCACGTGAGCATAAGTTTTGTCGAGCGCTTCGCGCATTTCGATCGCCGCGTTTGCCAGACCGACAATTAAGATCCGCTCGTCCTGATTCAACTCACGCGGAAGCTGCGGCGGCGAATCGTCGTGTTTCGGCGTCGCGGCGCTGTAATCGTAAAAGCCAGCGCCGCTTTTGCGGCCAAGTTTTTCCGCGCGCACGAGATCGCGCTGCAGTTCGACCGGCTTCAATCGCGCCGCTCCGGTGCGTTCGTAAATCGAATCCGACGTCGCGAGGTTCACGTCGAGGCCGATCATATCCATCAGCTCGAAAGGTCCCATGCGAAAACCGGCGCCGCGCGCCAGAAGGTCGAGCTCGTCGAGGGTGCCGACGCCGGCGTCGTACGCGCGCATGGCCTGCAAATAAAACGGACGCGCCACGCGGTTCACGATGAAGCCGGGTGTATCCGCTACAACGACGGCGGTTTTTCCGAAACGCACCGCTACCGCGTTTGCGCGTTCGACGGCTTCGTCGCTCGTCTCATCGCCGCGTACGACCTCGACGAGTCTCATCGCCGCCGGCGGATTAAAGAAATGTAATCCCAACACGCGTTCGGGATTTTCAACTCCTTCGGCGATCTCGCTAACCGAGAGCGACGATGTGTTGGTCGCAAGCAGCGCTTGCGGTCCAAGCGCTTTGGCGAGTTCCGCGAAGACGGAACGCTTCACATCGATACGTTCGGTAACCGCTTCGATTGCAAGATCAGCTCGGATCCCTCCTGGAATCACGTCGTAGAATTGCACCTTGCCGGCGCGCTCGTTCGCCGCACTCGCAATGATACCGCGCGCCCGTTCGCGGGCGGCCGCATCCGGCTCGATTAGCGCTACATCATCTCCGGCAAGCGCCGCGACCGCCGCAATGCCGGCGCCCATCGTCCCGCCTCCTACCACCAATACGGAAGCCACACTTACTCTTTGTTCGGGGACGGCCGCGGTCCATGCCGAAGGGCGCGAGAATGGACGAACCGCGTTGGCGCGTGACTTCTTCGTCTTACGTCGTGGACACGCAGCACTTGCGCTTGCGCAAAGACCGCATCGAACTCCCCAACGGCCGGAACATCGAGGACTACTACGTTCGGGAAAGCCGCGGTTTCGCTGTTATTTTTGCGACGGCGCCCGACCGCCGCGTCGTTTTGGTGCGTCAGTACAAGCACGGTGTCGGCAGAGTCTTGCTGGAATTGCCGGCCGGCGCGATCGACCCCGGCGAGCAGCCGCTACAGACTGCCCTGCGCGAGTTTTCGGAAGAGACCGGCTACGAAGGCGTTATGGAGCACGTACACAGCTTTTGCACCGACCCTACGAACGCAGACACCGTCGCTCACCTTTTCTACGCGCCGAACGTCACGCTCGCGGGGAAACAGAATCTCGGACTGGGTGAAGACATCACCGTGGAGCTGGCAACGCTCGAAGAATTGCATAGCTTTGTGCGCGACGGAACGATCGATTCCGTGGCGCACGTCGCATCGATTTACCTGATGCTGGATCGGTTTAAGTTGTCATCCTGAGCCGCGCTTCATCCGATAAGGATGAAGGCGTGTCGAAGGACCCCGAGCAGCGCCCAGAATGGGCGCATGTCGAGGAGATCAGTCCGGCCGCAAAAACTTTCGGCGGTACCGATGCTGTGGCGGCTGCGAAGGACGGCGCAATTCCTGGCGCAGCCCCGAAAGCGAACCGAGTGGATAGACGAGCTCGTGAGTGGCGGCGACAACCTGAAGTTCGTTGCGCGCTCGCACACCGAAAACTTGCAGCGCTTCGAAGCAATTTTCGCCGCATACATCCAGGCCCTCGGAATACGGCGTTAGCGCCGGCACCACAATAACTCCGCCGCCGGCGAGAAATGCCGGCGCCGAGGTTCCGTTACTCCGGATACTCGGATGTAGGTGACCGATGATTACGCGGGCCCTCGAGAAGCTCGGGCGTGGTTCGACTGGGGCGCCTAATGGCGCCCGCTCACGATGACACGGTAGTTTGTCGCCGTGGATCAGAAGCCAGCCGGAGCGCTCGGCGTATTCGACCGTCTCGCCGAGCACGTCCGCGCCGCGCGTTCGGCCCTCGTGATTGCCGGCAACTAGCGTTACGGTAGCGAGCGCGCGCAGCCGGTCGAGCCCGGCTTGCACGCCATTTGCGGCGCCTTCGCTCATCCGGCTGCCGTGGATGATGTCTCCGAGAAAAAGAAATTCTCGCGCTCCGAATTCTTCCGCCGCCTTCAGCAGCACCGAGATAGCGTCTGTCGTGCTCCACGTCGGCAGCGCGCCGCCGATGACATCTTCGTAGGCGAGGTGGGCGTCGGCCGCGACGATCGTCCGCGTTTCGCGCAGCCAGAGCAGTCCGGGCGCGACGGCGTCGATTCCGTCGACGAGCTGCGCCCTGCGCGCGGCGGATTCACGAAGCACGGCGTTCCATCACTTCCTGAACGCGTTGGTGCAGGGCTTCGACCATGCTTGAGCGATCGTCCAGCACCACCGCGTCGCCGAAGCTCGAGGTGATGATGCCGAACGTAAACGGCGAAGCGGCTTTGGGATGAAAGAGCCGGATGGGATGCTCGATCGATTCCAGATAAGCGAGCGCACCTGGCGCGTCCAGCAGATCGCGCGTTACCGTGCGTAGCGTTTCGCGCAGCAGCGGAAAATCGCGATCGCTTGCAAAGATGCGCTCAAAGATGCGCTGCGAGTTCCAAAAGAGCGCCCGGCGCCGCAGCGTCTTCCCGCCGGCGCGGCGCAGTACGAGAAGACCGGTATTTGCCACGTAGCGAAAATGATTGCGCAGCAAATGCGAGCTGCGCAGTCCCGCAAGCAAATCGCGCTCGAAGTCGTGCGCGTGCAAGAGTTTGGTCCATGACTCATCGCGCATCGATTTGCCGGCCGGCAGCGTTAGGAGAAAACCGTTGTCGTCGGTAGTGAGCTGCACGTTCGCGCGGACCTGCCAAAATATGCGCGTTGCAATTGCACGCGCGAGCGTTTCGTTGATCCGCCGCCCCGCACCGGTATGAAAGACCGCGCATTGCTTGCGATCGACGCGGTAGATTTCGATCACCGGATGTGTGGCGTCCGGCACATCGGAGAGCGCAATCTGCTCGGCGATATAACGAACCACGTGCCCCGCTTCCAAGCCTCCGAGCCCGTAGCGGGTGCGAAGGTATTCGAGCGCGCTCCCCTCGCCGCGTAGCAGGTCTGCCACACCGTTGCGAAGGGTATGGATTTCGGCCGCGAGCGCGGTGGGGATGCCGCGCAAGTGCGAACTCCATTGCGGAACGGTCGGACGGCCGGCGTGCGGTTCGACGATGATGCCCGTGCTCGTCAATTCTTTTACGCGCAGCGTGCGGCCGTTCAGGACAAAGACGTCGCCCTGCCGGATTTCGCTCAAGAAACTTTCCTCGACGCGGCCGATCGCATGGCGCGCGCCTTTGAGCGTTACTGAGACGTGCTGCTCGTCCGGAATCGTTCCGACGTTTTCGAAGAAAGCGGCGCAAACTTCGCGGCCGAGTCCGTAGAGCGCCTCCCCGTCAAATCCCAGCCGCCGGACGTGCGCTTCCTCTTCGCCTACGCCGCCGCCGGAGAGATAACGCGCGCACGCGACGAGATCGCTGCGCTCGAGCTGCGCGAACGGAGAGGCGCGCCGTGCTATCCGCAGCGCATCGTCGATCGTAAGCCGCCGGTCGTAACAGACGCTGCCTACCAGCCACTGCGCCAGCACGTCCAGCGGCGCTTCCGGAATCGCGGCCTCTTCGAGAATGCCGTCCGCAATGCAGCGTTTTGTTGCGGCGGCTTCTACGATGTCGTCGCGATCTTGCGCGATCACGGTACCGCGCGCCACCGCGCCTGGACGATGACCCGCGCGTCCGATGCGCTGGAGCGTCGGCGTCATGCCGCGGGCGCCGCCGATGACCACCGCGCGATCGATGAATCCGATGTCGACGCCGAGTTCTAAACTCGAACTGCAAACGACCGTACGCAGCTTGCCCGCGCGCAGCGCCGCTTCCACGCGATGGCGCACGTTGCGCTCGAGCGCGCTGTGATGCACGCCGATGCGCGAATCGTACTGCCGTTCGCGCGTCTGGCCGTTGACTTCTTCGACGCTTTCCGGCTCTAGGATCTGCGCCATGCCGTGAGCGATAAGCTCCGCTTGGCTGCGCACGTTCGTGAAGACGAGCGTCGTGCGTTCTTCCCGGGTAAGGCGCGCCGCCGCCTGCGCGACCGTCGCGAGGGGCGCCATCGCGTTGGGGAATGGAGCCAGCACGTCGATGGAGATGGACCGCAGACGGCGCGCGTCGACGATCTCGCACTCGCGATCGGTGCCCACCAAAAATTTCGCGACCCGATCGAGCGGGCTGATCGTCGCAGAAAGGCCGATGCGGTTGAACGGCGATTCGGCCAACTCTTCCAACGATTCGAGCAAGAGCGCGAGCTGCGCGCCCCGCTTGTTGGTCGCCAGAGCGTGCACCTCGTCGATGATGACCGTCTCGACCGTGCGCAGCGTCTTGCGGTACGACTCCATAGCCAGCATCACCGCGAGCGACTCCGGCGTCGTCATCAAAATGTGCGGAGGGCGGGAGAGCATCAAGCGCCGCTCGTCCTTGGGCGTATCTCCCGTGCGCACGCCTGTCCGGACGTGCGTCTCGCGGACGCGCCCCCGGCGGAGCCGCGCGCGCGGCGAATTCGGCCGCTCCAGCAGGCCCATCTCGCGCAGCGGCGCGCGAACGTTATGCTCGACGTCGTAGCCGAGGGCGCGAAGGGGGGAGATATAGAGCGCAAAGGTGCGCGGAAAGAGCCTGTCCTCGTCGCGCCGGTACGCAAGTGCCGATATGACCGGCAAGAAGGCTGCGAGCGTTTTCCCGGTGCCGGTCGGCGAGGAGACCAGAACGTTCCGGCGCTCGAGACCGGAGGGAATGGCGGCGCGCTGGGGTTCTGTGGCTTCCTTTAAGACATCGCGGCACCAGCGCGCGACGTCAGGATGCAGGGCGTCAAAAAGCGGCTCCATTAGTACGAACGCCTGTTCGACGGCGCCGCCGCTTTCTGCTACGGAGTGGTGACGGCTTGCGCGAGCGAGTCGGTCGTCAGGGTCAGAGTCAGCTGCTGCTCGACGCGGTTATCCTGGCCTTGCCCAGGGTGAGTACGGGTCACCGTGTCTTCCTTAACCTGCGTCGGCACGCTCAGCTTTTGATTGTAGGCCAGCGAACCGTGCGTATCCGCACGATAGCCGCCCGCTCCTTCAACCGTAAGGACGCGTTGGAAGTCGATGCCGAGCAGGCCGTCGTGGTTATCGCTTGAGATCGTGTAATCGTTGATTTCCTTGCCGCCGGCGCCGCTCTCGATGTTCTGCCAATGGTGGTTACTGTCGATGGTCGACGGGTTCACAAAATTGCGTCCGAGCACGCGCATGAGGGACATCTCTTCTTCGTTGACCTTCGCGTTCGGATCGCAGATGACGCTGCCGATCCCGTAGACGACGCAGGTCGCCGGCGCCGCAGTCCGATTGCCGCGGCCTTGCTCGGCGACACTGACCACCAATCCCGTGTCCGGCTGGACGCCCATAACGTCGACCGTTATGGTGCCCTTGTCGCTGTTGCTCCCCGGATAGTGCGTCATGCCGCTGCCGGTGCCGCCGCCGGCCTCGCCGATGCCCGAAGAATGCACCGTGAGATCCGACGTAATGCTGATATCAAAGGTATAGGCCAAATGGCGCATCGCCTTCTGCTGGGCGCCCGCAGTGGTGCTCGCAAGCCCGCAGAGTAAAGCAAACGCACAGATTATATGAAGGTGTCGGTTCATAGAGGAAACTTCGGTCCGGCCGGGGCGAAACCCGTCCGCCACTTCCCCGGTAGTATGAGGCATGCTCAGTCTTTTCATGCGCTTGACGATCCTGGTCGCCATCGTGCTCGTCGTGCTGTTCGTTGTCTCGTTCCTGGTAGTGCACGTGGTCGTGCCGGCGCTGATCATCGCAGCGCTCGTCGTCGGCGTGCTCTTCCTTGTGAATCTGTTCCGGCGGCGCACAAGCTCGGCCGCGATCACCCGCTACCGGGGCTAACGAACGAACGCGACCAGCTCGGCCGCCAGCGCCTCCGGTTCCTCGAGCATCGGAAGGTGCCCGCTGCTTCTCATGAGCGCCGGCCGCGCCGCCGGAAAGGCGGCGCGCATTGTTTCAGCTTCCGCGGGCGGCACGAGTTTGTCGCCGACGCCGGCGACGATCAGCACCGGCATCGCCAGATCCGCGGCGATGTCGTAGGATTCCACCCGCTGCGCCATACCCCGCAACATCGCCGCTGCGCCGCGCGGAGAATTCGATCGCGCGATCGCGCGCGCGCGTTCGATGGCGCCGGAATTCTTTTGCAGCGATTCGTCCGAAAACAGCTTCGGAATGTAACTTTCGACCGCCGGTTCGATGCTATTCTCGCGTTCGAGCCGATCTGCCAGATCGTTCCGAAAGCCTGCTATTTCAGGCGAATCCGCACCAAGGCGGCTACAAACCAGCGCTAAGCGCAAAACACGCTCCGTATACATGCGCGCGAACGCCAATGCGACGAATCCGCCGAGCGAATGACCCACGATCGCTGCGCGATCAATCGCCATCGCATCCAAGATCGCAGCCAGATCGCCCGCGAGCGTTTCCATCAAGTACGGTCCGTCAGGTGCGCTCGATCGTCCCATGCCACGCAGATCCGGACGAATCACGCGATGCGTTTTCGCAAGCTCCGAAGTCTGCGCGTTCCAGATTTCGCGCGTCAGCGGAAAGCCGTGAATCAGAACAATCGCGTCGCCGTCGCCATCGGTCGCGACATCGAGCTCGGCTCCGTCAACGTAAAAACTTGTCACGGCGCTCGTAATACTGTATAACATAGGCAACACCCCTGGCTACTTACCTAGCCAGAGAAAGGATGACTGAACTTAAATGGCAGTCAAACGTAGAAGGAAAAAGGCAGCTGCAAAAAAAGCAGCTCCGCGTAAGCGCCGTAAGGCAGCGCGCAAGGGCGGACGCCGTAAAGGTGCACGCAAAGCCGCTCGCAAGACAACGGCTCGCAAAAAGACGACCCGCCGGCGCCGCCGGAAAAAGGCCGCCTAACTAAAAACGCTTCGGCGTTTTTCCTTTAGCGCGCCGTCGTCCGGCGCGCTTTTTTTATTCCCGGACGCCCCATTTGTCATGGTGAGCGGCGCGCCGAGAGGCGCGCCTGCAATTGTGTCATCCTGAGCGGAGCATTTCGCCTTCAGCGAAATGCGGAGTCGAAGGACGCCCGAGCAGCGCCCATAGGGCGCATGACGAGGGCCGCATGAACGATGGTTAGTGGGACTGAATCACGCTAGCGATGGCGCCGATTGTTAGCCGCTGGACTCGAGGCTCTATTCTTGGCGCACTGGTACTACTGGCGTCCCTGTGCACAAAATGAGCCGGCTATAACAAGCCATTGCAACGCGAAGATTCGCGGTGAACTCGCCGTCGGGTCATTCGATGCTACCGATTCGGCGGAGCGTGCGATCCGTCACCTGAGCCTCATGTTTGCGACGCGCGATGAAAGCGGCTACTATGGCGCCACAGGCGCTGAGCACCAAGAGTACGCCGTTCACATTCTGCCTAAGCGCTCGGCGAAGCTGCGGTTCGAATTCTACGTGGGCAGAGAGTGGGTAGCCGACTATCGCGGCGTGGAGTGCGTCATCGAAAATGTTGTCTTTGATGACGGCTCAACGTGGGCGAGAAGAAACCCGATGCCATGGCCCTAAACCGTCCGCAGCACCGGCCGTGTCAGCCACGGCCATAAGGTGAAGAGCGCGGTGGCGACGCCGACGATGAGAAACGCCATGTGCAGGCCGATGAGCGAGCCGATCGCGCCGACGATGAGCGCGCCGCCCGGCACTAATCCGATCGCCACCATCGTGTAGACCGAAATCGCACGTCCGCGCACGTGATCGGGTGAGAGCGTTTGGATCAGCGTGTTCGAGGCGCCAAGCAGCGTCATCGTGGCCGTGCCGATCAGAAACAGCACCGGGAGCGCCAGCCAGAGATTCCAGATGAATCCCAAACTCAGCACGCCGAGCGACATCACCATCGCGGAAAGCAGCCAAATGGTTCCACGGCGCTCCCGCGCACCAAGGTACGCGGTCAGCAGCGCACCGGCAAAACCGCCGACACCGGTGGCCGAGATCGCAAAGCTGAGGTCCAAGGCGTTGCCGTGCAGCGTGTTGACCACAAACGCAGGTAGCAGCATGCTATACGGCCGCACCAGCAGCGCCGTCACCACGAAAATGGCGACGATCCATTTGAGGATGGGATGCTCGCGTAGAAATCGCAAGCCATACGCAATCGAGGCGAGCCAATTTTCTGGGCGCCCGGTGCTCGGCGGTGCCGGTTTCATGAAGACGAGCGCAAAAATGACGGCGAGCGTCGCCACTGCGTTCACGTAAAACGAGCCCGCAATGCCGACTGAGATGATCAGGACGCCGGCGATGGCGGGCCCGATTACGGCCGGCGCATTGAAGGCGACCGAGTTCAACCCGATGGCGTTGCCGACGTACTCGCGCTCAACCATGAGCGGCACCCAGCTTTGCCGCGCAGGCGAGTCAAAGGCCAAGACCGTCGCGCTCGCGGCGTTGATCAGAATCAATCCCAGGATGTTCATCCAGCCCAAGCTCGTGAAGACCGCGAGTACGAGCGCCAACAGCGCCATGATCGAATTCGTGATGAACAGGAGACGGCGGCGCGGCCAGACGTCGGCAGCCACGCCGGCGATCGGCGAGAGTAGCAGCACCGGAATCGCGCGGGCTAATCCTTGGAAGCCCAGGTATAAAGCGGCGGTGTGCGCGTCGCCGGCGAGCCTTGCGATGAAATAGCCCGTCGCGGTCAGCTGCATCCACGATCCGACATTGGAGACCAGCAGTCCGATCCACAACAACCGGAAATCGTGAAAGCGCAGCGCCGAGAATATGGTAATGCGGCGGCGCGGAAGTCCGCGCTCGACGCTGACGCTCACCGTGCGCCGGCCGCGCTTACGATGATCTCGGCCGCGCGCTCGACGCTGAACGTCGAAGTGTCGAGGGCGAGATCGTAGGTCTGCGGATCGTTCCAGTCGAGGTCGTAGTACGCGCGCAGATACTCACGGCGCGCGCGGTCGATGCGGTCGAGCTCCGCAGCGGCGGTTTTCTCGTCGGCGCCGGCGGCTTCCATCAGATGGTGTATGCGCCACTCGCGCGGCGCGGTCATGAAGACGCGCAGCACACCGGGCCCGCGCCCCAGAATCGCATGCGCGCCGCGGCCGATGATGACCACATTGCCGTGCGCCGCGTATTCGCGCACTGCTTCTTGCACTTCGCGCAGGCACTCTTCGTCGAAGGATGGCCCGCCTTCCGACTGGATTTCGGGCGTGCCGAGCTCGAGCCCGCGCAACATGCGCTCGCTCATCGTGCGGCCGAGGTCTTCGGCCTCCTCGACCGCTTCGGGCGAGGTCCGCAACCGTTTTGCGACGACCACGGGCAGCTGCTCGTCGACGAATTCGTATCCGAGCCGTTCGGCAACGCGCTGCGCGATCGCGAGCGCGCCGCAGCCGTACCGGTTGGAGATCGTGATGACCACGCTCGCGTCTTTCTCCGAGGGCCTCCGCGAGCCTCGGGATAACAGGGCCAGAAGATGCCGCCAATCATTCGGACGCACGATTTGCGCAAGACCTTTCGCTCGCCGAAACGACGGCCCGGCGTTGGCGGCGCGCTGCGCACGCTCTTTTCGCGCGCCTACGAAGAAAAAGTCGCCGTCCGCGACGTCACTATGGAACTCGAGCCGGGCGAGCTCGTCGGCTACATCGGGCCGAACGGAGCGGGCAAATCCACGACGATCAAAATGTTGACCGGCATTCTGGTGCCGACTGCGGGCTCGATCGAAGTCGCCGGACTGGTGCCGTACGACCGCCGCAATGAAAATGCGCGCAACATCGGCGTCGTCTTCGGCCAGCGTAGCCAACTCTATTGGGATCTGCCGCTGGTCGAATCGTTCGAATTGCTGCGCGCCATTTATTCGATTCCGAAGGATCGCTATCGCGAGAACCTGCAGCGCTTCATCGAGATGCTGGAAATGGAGCCCTTCCTGCGCACGCCCGTGCGCCAGCTCTCGCTGGGGCAGCGAATGCGCGGAGATTTCGCCGCGGCTATGCTGCACAATCCGCGCATCGTCTATTTGGACGAACCGACGATCGGACTCGACGTGGTCGCGAAAGAAGCGATCCGCGAATTCGTCCGCCACATCAACCAAGACCGCGGCACGACGATCATCCTGACGACACATGACCTGGCCGACGTCGAACGGCTCTGCCGCCGCATTATCCTGATCGACGAAGGCACGATCATCTTCGACGGCACCGTCGAGAACATCAAAGAGCAGTACGGCACGCACCGAACGCTCGTCTTGACGCTGACCGCGCCGCATGTGAATCCGGTGCTGGAAGGCGCCGAGATCGAATCCAACGATCGCGGTTTAGTGCGCTACCGCTTCGACCGGCGGCGCGTGCGGCCCGATCAGTTGATCCGCGAAGCCACCGGACACTACGAACTGCGCGACATCAGCATCGAGGAGCCTGACTTGGAATCGATAATCCGGAGAATCTACGTCGAAGGCTACGAGCAGGAGCCGGTAAACACGTGATTGTTTCGAGCGGAACGAAAAAGCCGACCATCCACGCGAGCGCATACGTCGCGCCGACGGCGACGATCAGCGGCGACGTTACCGTTGAAGAAGGCTGCGCCGTGTTGTTTGGCGCGGTCATCAGCGCGGAGGGCGCGCCGGTTACTATCGGCGCCAACAGCGTGGTGATGGAGAACGCCATCGTCAAATCCAGCGGCGGAAAAGTCATGCAGTTTCCATGCTCGGTCGGCGAAAGCTGCATCATCGGGCCCGGTGCATACGTCGTAGGCGCAACGATCGAGCCGGGCTCCTTCATCGCATCGGCCGCGCGCATCTTCAACGGCGCGACCGTGGAGGAAGGCGTGAGTGTGGCGGTCGGCGCCATCGTGCATGTGAACACGCGCGTCAAAACTGGCCAACACGTGCCGATGCTGAACATCGCGCACGGCGACCCAGCCACGATCTACTCTCCGCGGCAGGCAGAGGAGGTGCACGGCAAGATGCACTTCTTCCAGGACGTCTTCAACTTGCCCGATTCGGACGACGTGCGCGCGAAAGCGGCCGAAGGCTACTCGAAGTTCTTGCGCAAGGCGCACGCGCAGGACGCCGTGATCGGCGAAGCGCCGAAAAAGGCCGCGCAGAAGGCGCCGCAGCGCAAGAACGAAGAGCCGCCGCCGACCCAGGCGACCGAAGTCGAAAAAGTCGTCGACGTCATGTTCGTTGAGTTGGAGGAAGCGCGGTTGCGTCGCGAAGCCGCAATCGAGCGCGAGAAGAAAACCAAGCGATGAATCTGGCGCCCTACGTCGAGTTCGCGAAGAAAGCGTTCGCGCGCGAAGCGACGTACCGGCTCGAGGTTTTCACCGAGATCGGCTCGCTGATCGTGCGGGTTTATCTGCTGCGGTCGGTCTGGACGGCGCTCTACGCACAAAACATCGCGCCGATGAACCTGCCGCTGCACAGCATGATCACCTACGCGACGGTCGCCTTGTTGATGTCGTTGATTCTGGAAGTTGACGGCACGCGGCTCATTCGCGAAAAACTCCGCGAGGGCACCATCGCGACCGATCTGATGAAACCGATCAGCGTGCCGTTCTACTTTTTTAGCGACGGGTTCGGCCAAACCGGTCTGCACGCGCTGCTGGTCATCCCTTGTATCCTCTTCGCGCTGCTGCTCGTGCACATCGACGTGCCGAGCGCTCCGGTTTTCGGCATGTTTATGCTCTCGTTTGCCATCGGCTATCTGCTCAATTTCTTCTTGAACTTCGTTATGAACGCGATCGCGTTCTGGACGCTCGAAACGTTCGCGATTCAATTGATCGTCCGCTGGGTCTCGGATCTGCTGAGCGGACAGATCATTCCGCTGACGTTCTTTCCCGGCATCTTCGGCCGGATCGTCTTCGCTCTGCCGTTCGCGGCGATCTACTCGACGCCGCTACTGATCTACGTCGGCGTTATTCGGCCGCAGGATTACGGACGATACCTGCTCGTCCAGATTTTATGGCTGGGGCTTTTCAGCACGCTATCGCTCTTCATGTGGAGAGCCGCGGCGCGCCGCGTGGTGATCCAGGGCGGCTAGCGCCCTACTCCCACATCAGCTCGTCGACAAAGCAAAACTTCCAGTTCTCGCCAGGCTTATACGACTTCATGACCGGATGCTGGGTAGCGCGAAAATGCTTGGACGCGTGCTTGTTGGGCGAGCTGTCGCAGCAGCCCACGTGCCCGCATTCCAAACACTCGCGGAGGTGCAGCCAATCGCTTCCGGTTTTTAAGCACTCTTCGCAGCCTTCGGGCGTCTTCGGCTTGACCTGATGAATATGGTCGAGGTGTGTGCATGCAGCGTTCATGCCGGCGGAAGATCCCATAACACAATTTCACCGCTTCCTTCCAGTTCGAGACGCTCGACGTCGTAGGTACGCACGGCATCGCCCCGACGCAAAATCTCGCCGTTTACCTTGAGTTCCGACCCGGTTACCGGCGGTCCGGCAAACAAGAATCCGTAACGGCGGGGCTGGAACGTGTGCCGTAACGCGTGGTTCTCGAGGCGCGCAACGCGCAGCGTCGCGATCTGCGTGAGTTTGATCGGCGCGTCGACGTTGGGTTCGCCCGACGCAACCGTTAGCCACGTGTTTTGCCGATCGCCTTGCGTAAAATCCACTTGCCCGTAGGTCGGCGGTGTTCCTGTGCGTCCGGGCAGCACCCACATTTGCACCAAGTGCAACTCGATATCTTTGCGCGCGTTGAATTCGGAATGCCGCACGCCCGTGCCCGCGCTCATGAACTGAACGCCGCCCGACTTCACCACGCCCTGATTGCCCATGCTGTCTTGATGTTCGAGCTCGCCGCTAAAGATGTAGGTCAGAATCTCCATGTCGCGGTGCGGATGGACCGGAAATCCCATACCCGCCGCGATGCGATCTTCATTGAAGACGCGCAGCGCGCCCCACTGTTCGTTATGCGGATCGATATACTCAGCGAAGCTGAACGAATGGTAGGTTTTCAACCAGCCGTGGTCGGCGAAAAACCGCTCGCCCGCGCGTTGAATCGCCAAGCCGGCAGGCGGTTGCGAAATCGTTCTCATGTACTGCCAGAATCGTCGCCGCCCGGCGTGAGGTTGCGCATCCGGCCCAGGAGCAGATGAAAGTACAGGAAGCCCCGCACGGGGCCGAGCGCTCCCAAAAGCGCTGCGGGATCGAGATCCGGGTCGCCCGAGAGTTCGCGCAGCGAGCGGGCCACGCCGGAGTCTTTCAATGGAAAGACGTCGAGGCGGCCCAGGCCGCGCAGCAAAACCACGGCGGCGCTCCAGGGGCCGATGCCGCGTACCGCCACGAGTTTTGCGGCCGCCTCTTCAGCGGAAAGCCCGGCGAGCACTTCTTCGGAGACCAGGCCGTCTTCGACCGCGGCGGCGGCGCTGCGCAGGTGATCGATCTTGTTCGCGCTCAAGCCCGCCGCGCGCAGCGTTTCGTCGGCCGAGAATAGCACACTGGATGGACTAAAAAATGGGTGAAGCACGCCGCCGTCCGCTTCATACGGAGCGCTGAGCGTTTGCACCGTGCGCCGCATGATAGCCGACGCAGCATGAATGCTGATCTGCTGAAAAACGATCGCGTGCGCCAGCGCCTCCCAAAGCGACGGATAGCGCGGCGGATGCATGCCGCGCAGGCTTTGCGTTAACCGCGCAAGCCAGGGAAACGGCAGTACGCGGTGGTGCCATTCCGCCAGAGCGGCTTCGACGCCGAGCATCGACCCAACCGTCGCCGTCCAACGCTCCGGCTGCGAACCCGTAACGCGCAGCTGTAGAGCACCTTCGCGAACTTGCCGCACCTCGACGAGATTGCTCCCTGCCTCATCGGAGAGAACGCGGCGGTACGTGCCGTCTTCGCTCACGACGTCGACCACGTTGGCTGCGAGCCGGCGCAAGGCGTCGGCCGTCAGGTCTAACCGATACGGTTCCCGGACGGGAAGCTCGGTTTCCAACCCTTCGGTTTCGCTCAGGACAGGCTCCGGCTCATGACGGAAATAACTCCTGTAACGTGCTCGCGACCTACTACCAGTATTGGCGCATCAACTTCCTGACGATGCTCGAGTACCGCGCAAATTTCGTCATGTGGTTTGCGTTCACGATCGTCTATCACGCAACCGCCATCGCTGCGCTCTGGGTGACGCTGCGCACATTTCCGTCGATGAACGGATGGGACTTCAGGCAGATGGCTTTCCTGTACGCGCTCTGGATGCTCGGTCACGAGTTTCATAATGCGTTCTTCTTCAACGTCGTCAGCGTTCCCGAATACGTGCGCGAGGGCCGCTTCGACCGTTTTCTGGTGCGCCCGCAGGACACACTCTTTCAAACGCTCACCGTGCCGGCGCAGCTCTTTCCGGACGGCCTCATTCTCGCGGTCATCTGGATGGTGCTCGCAACGAAGTACGCCGGCGTCAACGTCGATGGGTCGTTTCTGCTCTTCGTGCCGCTCGTCATGGTCGGCGGAGCGCTCATCGATCTCGGTATATCGCTCGCCGTGGCCACGGTTTCATTTTGGTTTGTCCGTGTCGACACGCTGCGGTGGGTGGTTATGTCGCTCGAACAGGAGTTCACGCGCTACCCGATCAGCATCTACACGCGCGGCGTCCGCTTCATGCTGGCGTTCGTCTTTCCGTTTGCGTTCATGAATTATTTTCCGGCGACGTTCTTGCTGCACAAGGCCGAGACCGGATTCTCCCTGTCGCCGCAGATCGGCTTACTGACGCCGCTGGTCGGCGCGGCCTGGCTCGCGATTTCCTATGCGTTTTGGCGCTACGGCTTGCAGCACTACCAGGGAACCGGTTCGTGAAAAGAGCCGCATTTGTCGCCGGCGTGAGCGCGGCGGCGCTGTGGCCGAAACGCGCTTCCGCGCGATCTTTCGATGACGCGTTACGCGCGGCGATCGGACGCATTCCGGCGACGGTCGGAGTCTTCGCGCGAACGATGGCTCCGGGCGCGCCAATCGCGGCATACAACGCCGGTCTATCGTTTCCGAGCGCTTCGACCATTAAAGTGTTGATCATGCTGACGGCGTTCCGGCTGGCGGAAGGCGACCCATCGGTCATGCGCGAGGTCATCACCTTTCGCAGCGCCGACTTCATCGGCGGCTCGAATTTTCTGGCGCACGCTTCCAACGGCGACCGCTTTACCGTGCGCGAACTGGTCGTCCCAATGATTCAGGTCAGCGACAACACCGCTGCAAATATTCTGATCACGCATTTCGGATTCGATGCCATCAACGCAACCGCTCGTCACGCCGGCATGATACAAACGCAGCTGCGCCGCCATTTTCTGGATACGCCCGCGATTCTCAGGCATCACGACAATCGCACGACGCCGCAAGACATGGCGCACCTGCTCTTCCAAATGGAACGCGGTACGCGTGAAGCGGTGCAGACCGTCGCTTCGCCGGAATCGTGCCGCGCGATGATCCAGATCATGCTGGGGCAGACCGATCGTGATAAAATTCCCGCGGGCATTCCACGTGGCGTCGCGGTGGCGAACAAAACCGGCGAGATCACCGGCACGCGCGCCGACATCGCGATCGTTGACCCCTTCGGCAATTCGCCATACGTGCTGGCGGTCTACACGATGAATCTCAACGATTGGAGCGGCGGAGCTTACGGGATCGCCGGCATCTCGCGGCTGGTCTATCACCAAGTCGCGGGGACTATGCTTTAGCCCTTCGACACGCGCATCCAAGATGCGCTACTCAGGATGACAACGTTTCGATTGCCACGGTTGTCATTTTGTCGCCGCGGCGAATCGCGTCGAGCGTTTCGAATCCGTCGGTCAATTGTCCGAAGACCGTGTATTGCTTGTCGAGAAACCGGGCGTCGTCCAGGCAGATGTAAAACTGAGAACCCGCCGAGTCTGGCGAGGAAGCGCGCGCCATCGCGACGGTGCCGCGCACGTGCGGACGGTCGTTAAACTCTGCCTTCAAGTTGTAACCGGGGCCGCCGGTGCCGTCGCCCTGCGGGTCGCCGCCCTGTATCACAAAGCCCGGTTCGACCCGGTGGAAAGCGGTGCCATCGTAAAAGCCCGCGCCGGCGAGCTTGATAAACGCGGCGCAATGCTGCGGCGCGTCGTCGGGGTAAAAAGAAAACACCATCTCGCCCTTGGGCGTGCTGATGCGCGCGACCGATGTGCGCGCTTGATCGACCAATGTGCGGAGCTCTTCGCCCGTGGGTGCGGTTTGCGATGCCATTTAGCGCGTTTTGTGCAGCCGGACTCCGAAGGCCTTGCCCTCCGCGAGGGCGGCCAATTTTTCGCCGCGGCTCAGGTGCTTGAACCGTGCCTCCAAACTCTTGGCTTGCGACGAATCTTTCGCGCACATCCAGCCGACCAAGCGCACGGGCAGCCGGGATCGCGTGTACTTGGCGGCGCGCCCGTCGAGATGCGACTGGAGACGCCGGTCGAGATTATCCGTCCAGCCTGTGTAGAGCGACCCGTCGCGGCACGAGAGAATGTAGACGAACATATTTTCGTGACACCACTTTCATGAACGCCCGCCGCATTCTTTCCACCGCGCAACATCCAGGCAGCACTCGAAAAACGCCGGCAGTAGAACGTTCGAGGCTCGCGAAAGCGAGGTAGAACGCTCTGCTATCTCGGAGGTGTGAATGAAGGCAGTCTCTCTCGCGGTTCTTGCCGCGGTCATTTTCTTTAGGCCCGTTTGCTCGCTCGCGCAGGCTTCGCCGGCGCCCGCCGCTACCGCCGGGCCCGCACAATCCATACCGAAAGACACGCCGACCTTTAGTGCGCCGGCCGGTTGGACTTCCGAACCGGTCGCTATGGCTATGAGCGGATTCACGATGTTAAGTCTCTGGAGGGCGCCGTCATCATTGTCGGCCGGAGACAATTTAGGACTCGGGTTCGTCGCCACGCCCGGAGGGACGTCGATTACGGACGTTGCGCACGTCATCGACGCCGCGTATCTCAAACTGTTCGGGCCGGGTAATCCCGTTGCGTCACACGCGGAGCGACTCTGCGGCGGCACTGCCGATGGATGGTATTTCGAAAACAAAGTCGCGTTTGGCGCGCTCAACGTTATTTCCGAGCAAACGATGATTCTCGGACCTTCGGATATGTTCGAAGCGACTTATACCCGGACCAGTTCTGAAAAAGAAGACCCGGCAGCTCGTTCGGCGCTTGATACGTTGTGCGTTAAGCCTTCCGCATCCCCCGCATGATTTTGCCTTCGGTATTGAGATAGTAGCGTGAGCCGTCGAAGCGCGGCGTGTCGGCAAACATCAGGTACAAGTATTTGAAATTCTCGGAAAACGAATAGGCCGGGAAATAGTCGCCCTGCGTCATCGGCCGCGTGCGTATGTCCGTTAAGACCGTATAGCCGCGCGGCGTGCGGCAGTTCCGGCGCAGCGCTTGGAAGTATTGATAAGCCGTTACGCGATACTTCGGATCTTTCGTAAGGAACCAGAGATCGAACGCCGAGTTGGGATACTCCGGGCGCAGCCAGTGCCGCGGGCTGACGATCGAAAGCTCCTTATAGTCGATGACCTCCGGAATGAGAGCGTACTTGTCGAGGACGGCCGTCCAAGAGTCGTAAAATGCCGAACCGAGGTCGCGATTGCCGCCCTTTGCGACCAATTCTGCGTAGAACGCGGCGAGCTCCGACGTCGTCGTATCGCCGGTTGGCACGCCGGTCTTATAGTCGACGGTTTTGAACCAGAGATTTCCCGAAACGCGCGTCACCTTATTCTTGACGATCGCATCTGTCAGCATGCGGTACCAGTCGCGCGGCCCCGTGAGGCCGAGCATCTGCCAGGCGCCCCAGAGATATTCGTAAAACGAATCGACCGGTTCGTCGGGCGCGACGTCGTCGGTGTCGATGAACTCGCCTTTCTCCACGTCGAAGGTCGTTCCGAGCAAATCGAGAGCCGAACGCTTGGCGATAACGGCTTCATACGCTTTCATCGAAGCCTGCACGTATTTGGGCTGCCCCGTGAGTCGCGTGAGATCTCCGAACTCGAGAATGTTCGAGCCGATTTCAGCGAGCACCATGTGCGGCTCGCGCACGGCGCCCGTCTTCAAATTCGCGTACCGGTACGGCGCCCCAGTGGGAGATTTTGTAAAGCACACAAGCAAACGATCCGCCAGATCGCGGGCCCCGTCTGCCAAAAAGCGTTCGCCAGTCGCATAATATCCCGTCAACAATCCCGCGACCATGCGGATCACCGCTTCGAACATCTGCACGTCGCCGTCCACATCGAAATCCAAGTGCGAGCGCAGCCACGCAACGCACGACTCAAGTTCGGCATCCAGCCCCATGACGTAGAGCGTGTCCATCGCTTCGATGATCGAGAGTCCGAACGAGTGGTTCGTCAGAAAGAAATTCGACGGCTTGCCGCTAAGCGGGCGCACTTCGTCGTAGCCCCACGCGGCGTACTTATAGCCGCGCCAGGCGTGTAAGAATTCATCACGTACTTGCGCAGCTATTGCTTTTGGTGGCGGCATCATTGCCGGTGGGAGGCAGGCCAGTTCGGCGGGCATGAGGGCCACCGCAGCGCTGCTAGCAAGAAAACTTCTACGTTGCATCAAGCGCTCGATTCCCGACCTCCCCAAGAGACTCGTCGATCGCGGCGAGCGTCTCATCGATGTCGGTCAGGGTATGTGCGGTTGAAATGAACATCACTTCGTTTTGCGAGGGTGGCAACAAAATGCGCCGTTCGCGCATCGCGCGATAGTACGCGGAGTATTTTTCCCTGTCATGAAACATGAAGTCCACAATCGATTCCAAGTGCACGACGTTGTAGAGCAAGTTCCGCCGCGCAAAACTGGCGCGAATTCCGGCGGCCAGGTGTTCTGCCAGCTCGCGCGTCTGCGCGAAGTACTCGGGATGACCCTCCAAGAGATCGAGCACGCGGTGCGCGATCGCGACGCTGAACGGATTCCCCGCATGCGTTCCACCGGTGAAGACCGGCCCATCCGGCGCGAGCACGGCCATCACATCTTCGCGCCCGCCGAAAGCGGCAATGGGAAATCCGCCGCCCAGCACTTTCCCGATCGCCGTGATGTGCGGCCGTATGCCGTAGGCGGTTTGGGCGCCGCCCATGCCCGCGCGCGGCCACATAATGATTTCATCGAAGATGAGCAATGCGCCGGTATCATCCGCCCGCCCACGCAGACCTTTCAGAAAATCTTTGCCGGCCGGGACCAGCCCCATGTTCGCGCATACCGGCTCGACGACGATCGCGGCCAACTCGTCTTCACGTCCGCGGATTGCGCGATCGACACTCTCGACGTCGTTGTACCGAGCGACTTTCACGTCTTGCATGACGCCCTCGGGAATGCCGGTGCGTCCGGGCTGCGTCGTTTGAGCGGAGGCGCCCGCAGAGAACAGCGCGGCGTCGAAATGCCCGTGGTAGTTTCCGGCAAATCGCACGATGAGACTGCGCCCGGTGAAAGCGCGGGCCACTCGAATCGCGCTCATCATCGCTTCGCTACCGGTCGTCGTAAATCGCACGCGCTCCATCGAAGGAATGTGTGCGCGAATGCGCCGCGCTAGCCGACCTTCTTCGGCGTGCGTGGATCCGAAGAGCACGCCGCGCGCTGCAAGCTCGTCGAGTCCGGCCGTCAGCGCCGAATTGGCGTATCCAAAAAACAGCGGCCCGTAACCCATGATGTAGTCGATGTAGCGTTCGCCGCCTTCATCGAACGCGTACGCGCCGGCGCCGCGGCTCTGCACGAACGGCTTTTCACCGATAGACCAGCCCGAGCGCACCGGCGAGCTGCATCCGCCCGCGAGCGTGTCTAGCACTTAAACCGGCGCGAGGCGCTTGGAAAACTCTTGAAGCTCGTTCAAGGCGCGTTCGACGTCAAACGGAAGCGCACGCGCGCCGTCCGCATGGGCTTGCGCGTTTCCGGTATAGCAGCGATCGCCGTAGGCTGCCAGCGCGAATCGCGGGCGTCCGAGCTGCTTCGCAAAACGCATGGTCAGCATCGCTCCGCCGTCGCTTTCGCTTGCGACCAGCACGACAGTGCTCGCGTGAGCCGCTTGCAAGCGGTCGCGATGGGCGAGCGTGGATTTCGTAGCGCCTTCCCCCGGGAGGCGTTCGCTAACGATCGCGCCGCCATTCGCAACGATTTCTTCTTCCAGATTGCGGTGCTCGGGCGGGTATGTTGCGCCCAGTCCGGTTCCCACATATGCGACGGTCGGCATGCCGGCGTCCAGCGCGCCGCGATGCGCGGCGGCGTCGATGCCAAGAGCTAAGCCGCTCACGATGGGCTCGCCGAGGCGAGCCGAAAACTCGCGCGCGAACTGCCGCGCTTGTTCGGGCGGGGTCCGCGTTCCGATGACCGCGACGCCGCCCCGCGGAAGATTCCCGCGCACGCTCAGAAATGCGGGCGGCTCGTCGAGGTCGCGCAGACTTTCCGGATAACGGGCGTCGGCGATCGAAACAAAGGACGCGCCCATCGCGGCCAGCGCATGCGCGGCATCGCGGGCTTGACGGCGGGCATGTGCTACGCGCCGGCCCGAATCCGATTCGAGCCACTCCTTTAACGATGAATCTTCACCGCGAGCCAGCGCCCTCAGGCGGCGCGCCGGAACGTGCATGTAGGCTGCCGTAAGCAAGGCGAGCTGGTCGTGCGACATCTCTCGCATAAGGCCAGGGGCTTCGGAACGCGAACCTCCCGGCCATGCCGCATCTCGAAATGGCGATCGGACCGCAAAGCAATATTGCCGAGTTGGTCCGGGATCTGCCCATCGCAGCCGAGGTTCTCGGCAAGTTCGGCCTGCACTGCGCGGGCTGCGGCGTCAACAAATACGAGACGATCGAGCAAGGCGCCAAAGCCCATGGCCTGCGCATCGAACCAATCATCGCCGCCCTCGTCCAGGCGCGGCTCTCGGGCTTCGTCCCCAACATCACCAGCGAAGACCGCGCCCCTCTGCGACGCGCGCCCGGCGAATTCAAAAGGCACGGCAAGATCGCGCACGTCGTGCCGATCATGTCCGGCAAGGGCGGCGTCGGGAAATCGCTGGTCACCGCACTGATCGGGCTCGGCCTGCGCCGGCGGAATCTTCGGGTCGGCATTCTCGACGCCGACATCACCGGACCGTCGATCCCGAAACTTTTCGGCTTGCGTACGCCGCTGCTGCTCGAAGTCGATCCCAACGCAAAACCGGTTCCGCAAGGCACGAGCGCGCCGCCGCTCATGGTGCCCGCGCAATCGCGCACGGCGATCGAAATCGTCAGTTCGAACCTGCTGACCGATCAGGAAGACACCGCGATGATCTGGCGCGGCCCAATTCTCTCGGGCGTGATCAGGCAATTTTACGAGCAAGTGTTGTGGAGCGATCTCGATTACTTGCTGATCGATCTTCCGCCCGGGACCTCCGACGCACCACTGACGGTCTTACAGTCGCTCGCAATCGACGGCGTCATCCTCGTGACGATGCCGCAAGCGCTCGCAACGATGATCGTCCGTAAAGCCGCCAACCTCGTTCATCAGTTGAAGAAACCGATATTGGGCGTCGTCGAGAACATGTCGTACTTCATCGCGCCGGACACGGGAACAAAATACGAGATCTTCGGGCCGTCTTACGCCGAGCGCGTTGCCGACCTCGCCAAGGCGCCGCTGCTTGCGCGGATTCCGATCGATCCTGAAAAAGCGCGGCTGGCCGACGAAGGCCGCGTCGAAGAGATTGACGATCCGATCTGCGACCAGCTCGCGGGCGCACTGCTCGACGCGATCGTGGCGCACCCCAAGCCGAAGGAAACGATCTCGATTATTTAAACCCGTATGCGGCGCGCGATCGTGAGCGGTTCGGGTATCGGATCTCCGTCCTCAAGCATCCCTTCCAAATGCATCTTTAGCGCTCCGCGAATGAGCTCTTCTGTTTCGTCTGCAGTTGTTGCAGCCGCTACGCAGCCCGGAAGGTCCGGCACGTAGGCACTATAGCCCGTCCTCGACGGTTCAATGATCACCGTGTATTCAAACATCATGCTTGCCTTCTATATCCCAATGCGTCTGGCGCCGGATAGATTTCCAGGTCGGTAACGCCGGCTCCTTAGCTGCTGGGCCCGCTAGAGTGACTCTACCTGGTTTCTCTGGGTGTATGTACTGCTCGTGGCTTGTCGCTGTGCGGCGAACGAGCACAAAACCGTCAGCGAGCAACCATTTTCGTATAACACGAAACTTGGGAGGCACTCTCTCCCATAGCGACGAGCGGCCGGATTCGCTAGTAGCTAGCGAGTTTTTGCAGCGGAAGCGACCGCGGCGATAACCGGCGGCGCCACGGGCAACGCCGGATTCGTGTAGCCGGCGACGATCGCGGCTCGGCTCGAAACGTCGGGCGAGATCTTCAGGACGTGATTCATTCCGGGCACAACGACCAGGTTCGCGCCCGGGTCGGCGCTCTTGAGTGCTTGCGCGTCGGCCATCGTCACTTGCACGTCGGCCGTCCCTTGCACGATCGTCGCCGGAATTCTGAGCTTGCCGATCTCGACCGCTGGATCATACTTGAACCACGAGATGAGGTAGGGCTGGATCGAGGCATGGAAAAGTGATTGGAGCTCGGCGGGTAGCGCGCCGGTGTAAGCCTTGCCCGCATTGAGCTGAGCGATGATTGTGTCCGCTTGTGTCAGCAGCTCGGGTGTCAGCGCCGGGCGCAGCTGTTCGCGAATAACGGTCGATGCCGGGCGCCCAGCGCCCTCGAGCGAAACATAGGTTGCAACCCCTCCGCGCTGCGCCGCAATCATCCCGATCAGCGATCCTTCGCTGTGCCCCGCGATGCACACGTGCTTGAATCGCCGATCCCGCGCGAGTTGCGCAACCCAACCAGCGGCGTCGTCCACGTACGTATCGAAGCGAATGTCTTTTTCGGCGGTCATCGCGGCGGCGCTCGCCGCAATACCGCGCTTGTCGAACCGCAGCGATGCAACGCCGCGCGACGCCAGCACCGCCGCGAGCAGTTTTAGCGCGTCGTTCTTTCCCGGAAGCAGGGGGCTGTTGCCGTCGCGGTCGGTCGGGCCCGAACCGGCGATGATGAGCACGACCGGTGAAACCTTCGGGCGCGCCGCCAACATAAGCGTTCCGTAGATGGCTCCGGTCGCCGTACGCAGAACCATATCGGATTCGGTCGCAAATGCGGGCAGCGGCATCGCGCAAGCCGCGGCCGCGCCGCCGGTCATCGCAAGAAACTTAGACCGATCGATCTTCCGCATAGACGATCTCTCCATCACGCCAAGTGGACAAAACGCGGCAGCCGTTAAACGCCGCGCCGTCGAGCGGATCTTTATCGAGCATCACGAGATCCGCAGCGTACCCTTCGGCGAGCAAGCCTGTGCGTACTTCGGCGTGGCCGAGCCGCGCGGCATTATAAGTGTACATCGTGAGCGCGGCTCGCGGCGAAAGACGCTCCGCCGCCTCGTGATGTGAAACTGCGGCTTGCATGCCTTGTAGAGGATTCAAGTCGCAGACGGGACTATCATCGCCGCCGCAGAGAATGCCGCCGGCACGCTCGATGCGCGCCAAAGCATTCATGCCGCGCATCCGTTCCGATCCCAAACGCTGCTCGTACATGCCGCCGGAGCCGCCCCACAGCAAATCGAACTGCGGCTGCATCGAAAGATAGATCCCAAGGCGCGCGCAGCGTTCGATCTGATCGTCGCGCGCGATCTCGAAATGCTCGATGAAATGGCGGCAGCCGTTTTCACTCGGTTTTCCGTTCAAGACGCGCTCCCATGCGGAGACGGCCTGCTCGATCGCGCGATCGCCAATCGCGTGGACGCCGGCCGAAATGCCCAGCGCTTCCGCCGATGAGAAATACTCAAAGACGCGTTCGTCGGTGTAGCGCAACTCCCCGCGTCCGGTGGCTTTGCCATCGGAAAGAAACGGCTCGCTGACCGCCGCGGTGCAGCTGCCAATCGATCCGTCCAAGAAAACGTCTCCGCCGATAAAAGGCAGGCCGAGTTCTTTCGCCAGCTGCGGATCCGTTTCGCAGACCTTCGGGTACCATTTGGCTTTCGGCAAATCGCGCAGCGCCGCGATCTCGGCGGCGTATTCCTCGCGCGCAAAGCCCACGAATTGCGCGTGCAAGTGCAGGCATCCGCGTGAAAGCGCCAGTTCCACCGCGCGCGCTTCGGCAGCGCGCTTCACGGTCTGCGGCAGCGCAGCCATGAATGCGGACTGCGCGCGCCAGTTGGCTTCGAGAAAAAGCTTGCCCGTGGGTTCACCGGCCGCGTTCTTTTCGATCCCGGTCGTTTCGGCGGGCAGATTCAGCCAAGCGAGCGTCTTGCGGTTCACGACGCACGAGTGTCCGTCGATCCGAACGAGCATCACGTACATATCCGCAAGCTTGCCTTCGAGCGGCGCGGCGTCCGCTGTGCGTTTGTCGCGCCACGCGCTTTCGTCATACTGGCCGGCAAGCATGTACGTTTCGCGCGGCAGCCCGCGGACCGCTGAAGCGAATTCTTCATATGACCGGACCGCTCCGAAATTTCGAACGCCCGTGAAATAGCCGGTGTCGGTGAGGTGGACGTGACAGTCCGAAAAGGCGGGCAAGATCGTCGCGCCGCCCATATCGATTGCCGCAACGCCGGCGCCGGCATCCGCCGGATCCAGCGACGCAATCCGGGCGCCTTCCACTATAATGCCGTCATGCCGAAAGTACGTGTGCGCTTTCGGATCGTAGCGGTATGCGCGCGCGTTTTTTAAGACGAGCGTCGTGTCGAGAGCCAAGCCGTCAGATCCGTCTTGCGGCCCGCGTACGCGCTGCCGCGCAATTCGCCGCGAAGTTCTCCGAACGTGCCGTACGCCTCGGCAAACGCATCGTGTTTATGAATAGATTCGTAATTGACCTGAGAAGCGCTGATGAATGTCTCGTCGGGAAAATCTTCATACATTTCCAGCGCGCCGGCCAGAATGCCGCGAACGACATCTTCGACGAATTTGGGATTGTGGTGCGCCTTGTTGACGACGAAAAATTCATCGGGCCGCTTGAGCAGGTCGTACGTTTCGCTCGACATCGAACTCTCGACGATTTCGACGAGATCTTCGACCGCCGGCATTTCTTCGGAGAGCGCACCGATGAGGACGCTGCCTCGTCCGCGCTGATTGTGCGTGGCAACCGGCAGCGCTTCGAGCGCGCGGCGCGCATCGGCTTCAGAAAAGCCGGCTTCGCGCAGGTCGCTGAAACTTTGCTCGCGGATCATGGCTTGTGCGCAGGGACACGCCGTCATGCCTTCGGCCTCGACTCCGATGGCGCGGCGAACGCCGGCCGCGTCGGCATGCGCGATGCCGGTCAACGTGTAGGTTTCTTCGCCGCGCTTTCCGCTGACCGGCGTCCACCGTTCGAGCGCAAAGTCGGCACGCAGCCGGACGTCGGCGCGCACTGCGCGTTGCGTTCGCACGATTTCTCGCGCGATCGCTTCGACCAAACTTTCGATCCGCGCCGGCGCATCGGTCCGAGCGAGCACATCTAGCGCCGCTTCTTCCAGAATTTCGTGAAACCGCGACATGTGCACGCCGGATTTGTCGGGCGAAAGATCGGCGAGCATCGTGAATTCGCCGTTGAAAACCTGTTCGCGGCCTGCAACGTTCAGCCGTACGATTCTGCGCACGCGCGAAACGCCGACGCGGTCGAGCGAGAGCCGCACGTCGGGAGTTTCTTCCTGGCTGTTGGCATCGAAATGCAGCGAGCGTGCGCGGCGCGCAATGCCGTTGGATTTCAGCGACGCCGCGAGCTGAGCGAACTGCGGCGCGATTTCGGCAAGCGGCACCAAATTGTACGGACGCTGCGCGAGCGCGGGATGAACGTAGTCGTCGCCGGCCGATAAGAGATCGATGTCGATGGCCCGAGCCGCATGGCGCCGTTTTCCCGGCCGGCCGACCGCGACTTCGACGCCGCGAGCCAGTTCTTGAAAACCGTCGCGGTCGAGCTGGGTCTCGAGTTCCGCCGCAACGTTGAGAAACAGCGGGCCCTCAGCGCCTTCCGCGGGGGCGCTTTCAAAAAATGACGAAACCGCCACCACGCGGCTTTTGCGCCGAAGCCGCTGCAGAGCTGCAAGAATATTGGCCTGCCGGTCGCCAAGGTTTGAGCCGATGCCCACGTGGACGCGCACGTTACGGTACTTAGGGACGAGGAGAGCAATCGCATGCACGAGAGACGCAACGTTGCCCCATCCGAACGGTGGCTCTCGCTCGGTGCGGGGATGCTGCTGGGCGGCGCGGCGGCGCATCTTCTCTATCGCGCCGCCACCGGGTACTGCGCGATTTACGCGGCGTTAGGGATCGCGTCGGTGCCCGACGGCGAGACGCATAATCCTAGCGCGAGCGTTCCTTACGGCACGGGCGTCCGTGTCGAAGAGTCGATCTCGATCGAGATGCCGGCGTCCGGACTCTACGCATTCTGGCGCCGCCTGGAGACGCTGCCGCAATTCATGCATCACTTGGACGACGTCACCGTGCTGACGCCCACGCGCTCGCGCTGGCGCGTCCACGCGCCGGCCGGGCGGCTCCTCTCGTGGGAGGCCGAGATCATCAACGACGTGCCGGGCGAACTGATCGGCTGGCGTTCGCTGCCCGGTTCGGCGATCAATCACGCCGGATCCGTACATTTCGATCAGCGCGGAAGCGTAACCGACGTGCGCGTCGTTCTCGAATACGTGCCGCTCGCGCGCTTCGCGGGCGCATCGCTTGCCAAACTTCTGGGCGAAGAGCCGCAAAAGCAAATCGCTGAAGACCTGCGGCGCTTCAAGTCGATCGTGGAACGCGGGGAAATCTGCGCGTCGTAGCCGGATCCGGCCCGGCGCTGCTCTTCGATTCACCGATCCACATCTTGAGGGCCGCTTCACCGGACGAAGCGTGGAAGGCCATCGATGCGGCGGATGCCGCGCTTGCAGCCGGCTACTGCATCGCCGGTTTTCTTTCTTACGAGTTGGGCGCGAGCTGTGTAAGCCTGCCGCAGCGCGAGGCGCAAGCGCCGCTGCTGGCCCTGGGCGTCTACGAAGCGCTGCAAACGATCGATCTCGACGCCGGACGGCGGGACTTTCGCATGACGCCGCCCATGGCGCGCGTCCCGCGCAGGCAGTATAACGGAGCGATCGACGCGATCCGATCGGCCATTAGAGACGGCGAAGTCTACCAAGTCAATTACACGCTGCCGTTCGATTTCGCGTTTTCGGGCGAGCCGTTCGACGCCTACTGCGTGCTCGCAAAACAAAGCGAAGCTCGCTACTGCGCATATGTCGAAGACGGCGATCGCGTGCTGCTCTCGTTCTCGCCGGAGTTGTTCTTACGATTTGACGAAAGCAAGGTCGTCACGATGCCGATGAAGGGTACGGCCGCTCCGGCCGCGGACGCCGAGTTGGATAACGCCAAAAACCGGGCGGAGCACCTGATGATCGTCGATTTGCTGCGCAATGATCTGCACAAGATCTGTCACGACATAAGCGTCGATAAACTCTTCTCGGTCGAACGATATCCTACGTTTGCGACGATGACTTCGACGATTTCGGGCACGCTTGGGCAAGAAACGCGCTTGAGCGAGATCTTTCGCGCAACGTTCCCGTGCGGAAGCGTCACCGGCGCGCCGAAACGTGCAGCGATGGCGCACATCGCGCGGTTCGAAACCCAAGCGCGCGAGATTTACACGGGAAGCATCGGTTACCTGACGCCGCAGCGGCGCGGCTGGTGGAACGTCGCCATTCGCACGATGCAAATCGACCGCGCGAGCGGCGCGGGGCGGCTCGATGCCGGCGGCGGCATCGTCAGCGATTCACAAGCCGAAGACGAATGGCGCGAGGTTTTGCTCAAAACGGCTTTCCTCAAACCTGCTCTCGACGCTTTCGCGTGTCTGGAAACGCTGCGTTGCGGACCGAATCCGAGCGAGGTGCACGCGCATCTGGCGCGTTTGCGCGACGCCGCGGAACATTTCGGTATAGCCTTCGACGATTCGGAGGTGCGACGCAGCCTGGACGAGCTCAACGCGCGCGAAGTGCCCGCGGTCGTTCGCATTCGTCTAACCCTCGACGGGACGGCCTCGATTGCAACGGAGCCACTGCCAAACGCCCCGGAAAACATCTTAATCGCCGTCGCCGGCGAGCGGGTCTCTTCCGGCGATGCAATGCTCAAGTACAAGACGTCCTGGCGCCCCGCTCACGACGCGGCAGCCGAGTTCGCACAGAAATCGGGATGTTTCGACGCTCTGCTGCGAAACGAACGCGACGAGTTGACTGAAGGATCGCGCACGAATCTCTTTATCCGAATCGACGGGACGTTGTACACGCCGCCGCTGCGCAGCGGCCTTCTGCCCGGCATTCTTCGGAATGCGCTGGTCTCGCGCGGCGACGCCATCGAACGCGTGCTGTATGAGAACGACCTGCTTGCCGCGGACGAAGTGTTCGTCGGAAACTCGGCGCGAGGGCTTCTGAAAGCTCAGCTCGCAGGCGAACGCAATCGTGTCTGACGGTTCGCTCTATCCCTACGTCCTGCAACCCAAACTCGCGCCGGCCATTTGGGGCGGCAGCGACCTGGTAAAAGAGTTCGGCAAGGACGGAGACCCGCAAACAAAGATCGGTGAAAGCTGGGAGTGCTGGGACGAAAATCGCGTCGCGAACGGAACGCTCGCGGGTCAAACCGTCGCGCAGCTGCGCGCTTCGCTCGGCGCCAAACTGCTGGCCTCGATCGATCCGGCCCGCATTTTTCCGATCCTCACGAAAATTATCGACGCGTGCGATTCACTCTCGGTGCAAGTGCATCCCGGCGACGCATACGCGCAGCGTGTAGAGCATCAGCCCAACGGGAAGACCGAATGCTGGTACGTGCTGCAAGCCAAACCCGGCGCGGCGCTCGTGATGGGCTGGACGCGCGACACGACGCGCGAAGAGTACGAGCAGCGCGTCGCGGACGGATCGCTCGGAGAGATTCTGCGCCGCGTACCGATTGAAGCAGGGGATGCATTTTACATACCCGCCGGTACGCTGCACGCAATCGGCGCCGGCATCGTGATCTTCGAAACGCAGCAGGCCAGCGATCTCACTTATCGCATCTTCGACTGGAACCGCGTCGGCCCCGACGGCAAGCCGCGCGAGCTGCACGTGCAAAAAGCGGGCGACGTTCTGAACTACAAAGCCGGAACGTCGAACGCGCTTTCCGAGCTCGCCTACGCATACGAAGGCTTCCAGCGAACGGCGCTCATCGCCGATTCGCACTTCATCGTTGAACGCGTCACCGCAACCGAGACGCCGGCCTCAATGGGAACGCACGACCGTCCACTCATCGTCATGACGCTGGAAGACGAACTCGAGCTCACCTGCGACGACGGAAGCGCGCAGCTGCACTGCTACCAAACCGCGCTCGTTCCGGCGGCCGCACAAAACGTGCGCATCTCCGGCAATGGGCCCGCGTCGCCATTCATGCTGGTGACGCCGCCGGCGTCGGCGGAGACGATGAAGCAGCGGCTGCACGACGCCGGCGTCGCGCAGCCCGTCATCGAGCAGTTTCTGGCGCAGTTCGCTCCTGACTGAAGCGGCGGATTCGCGCGCGTAACTCTTCGCCGACATCTAGGGCATCTTGCGGCACGAGCGGACGCGGATCCGGACGCAGCCGCGAGATGTCCCATCGCTGTTCGGGTTCCGTTCCGAAATAGCCATCGCGCAGCGCCGCTTCCGCGTGCGTCATGATGTGTTCTGCGTCCACCGGCACGCGATAACGCGACGCAAGTTTCGCCGCAACCAAACAGAGCGCGTCGATGAGCTCGGGCGTAAGCGGATACGGCCCGAAGTCATCGGGCCTCGAGCCTTGCATGCCCATGACGGAGATTCCGAGGGCATATGAATTTCGTTTACGCGTGTGCGCGGCATAGGGCTGGCCGGGCGCGTCGTAAACGCTGCGCATGTTTTCGCGCACATCGTGCGTGTTGACGACGATGATTTCATCGTCTTCGTCTGGGGCCACGCAGAAATGGTAGGCCGGGAAGACCGAACGGTAGTCGTGCGCCGACCAGTGAATGTAGATATTGTCGATGCGGCCTTCCGGCAGATCGGGGGCCCACTCGCGCAGCTTCCGCGACGGATATTCCATGACGACGTCCTTCGACGCGCACGCATTGGCGTGCTCCCTTCAACACGCACGCATTGGCGTGCTACTCAGGATGACAGGATGACAAAGTGCACCTTAGGCTAAAGCAATGCGAGCAATGATCGGCAACTCTGCGCCCGTCCGCTGGCGCGGCGGCCTCGCTCCGGGCCACGAGCGGCGCGGCGGCGAGCTGTTCGTGGGCGGCGTTTCCGCCGACGAACTTGCCACAGCGTACGGCACGCCGGTGCTCGTAATCGATTACGACGTCTTCGATGCGGCGATCGCGAATTTTCTGCAAGCATGCGCTCCGCACTCGATCGAGATCGCATACGCCGGGAAAGCGCTGTTGCTGGTCGCCCTAGCGCGCCACTTGAAACACACGCCGCTCCACCTTGACGTCTGCTCGCTCGGCGAGCTCGCTACCGCCGAACGCGCGGCCTTTCCCGCCGGCCGCATCACTTTTCACGGCTGCGGAAAAACAGCCGACGAACTTGACGCAGCTGCCGAAGGGCGCGTAGCGCGCGTGATCGTCGACAACATTGAGGAACTGCAGCGCCTGGCAAGCCGTTCCGGCGGCGCGAAGATCCCCGTTCTGCTGCGAATCAACTCCGGCATCGAAGCGCACACGCACGAATTCGTTCGCACGGGCGGCGCGCGAACGAAATTCGGCTTCGATGCGGCTGCTCTGCCGGCTGCGCTGGAGACTCTGAAGAAATCGCCGGGCTTACAGTTCCAGGGACTGCACTCGCACATCGGCTCGCAGATTTACGACGCGCAAGCGTTCGCCGAAAATACGCGCGCGCTCATGGAGCGGGCGGCTTTCGCCGCGGCATCCGGCTTTGTCACTGAACGCATCGTCGTCGGGGGCGGTTTCGGCGTCGCGATGCATCCCGATGAGCCCGAGACGTTCGAGGCAGATAAAACGATTACGGAGATCGCAAACGCGGCGCAGAAAGACGCCAAGCGTTGGAACCTTCCGCTTCCACACATCGGCATCGAGCCCGGAAGGGCGCTCGTTGCGCAAGCGGGCACGACACTCTATCGCGCGATGTCCACCAAACGCGAATCCGGCAAGCCGTTTGTCATCGTCGACGGCGGCATCTACGAGAATCCCCGCCCCGCCCTCTACGGCGCATACCATCATGCGTACGCTGCGCGCGAAAGCGGGCCACTGCAGGAAGCCGTTCTGTGCGGCCGTTCTTGTGAAAACGACGAACTCGGCACCGCACGCTTGCCTTCAGAGCTAGCCGAGGGCGATCTGATCGCGATGTGCACGACCGGGGCATACACCTATAGCATGGCGGGAAATTACAATCGCTTCGCGCGCCCGGCGGTCGTTGCCGTGCGCGGCGGGACACACACGCTGATCTCCAAGCGCGAAAGCATCGACGACATTTTACGGAACGACTGCGATGAATAATTCTACTACCCGTTCTTCGACTACGCGCATCAAAAATGCGCTACTCAGAATGACATCGTTGGTTCTTGTGCTCGCAACGAGTGCCATACCGGTGACGGCAGCGGATATGTCGTCCGTCGCAACATTGGCTAAGCCGGCTACGGGTGGTGTGCCTTGGAAACCCGCACAGATGACGGCACTGCACCGCACGATCGAAAGACTCATGGCGGCACCGACGCTGCGCGGCGCGCAGGTTGGGCTGGTGGCAATCGATACGGTCCGGAAGACGACGCTCTTTTCTCAAAACGCCGACCAAGAGTTCATGCCCGCCTCGAACTTTAAACTGCTCGTAGGATCGGCGGCGCTCGCATTGCTCGGAACCGGCTTCACGTTCACAACCACGGTCGCGTCCGATGGTCCACCGCAGAGCGGAACGATCTCCGGAAATATCTATTTGCTCGGCGGCGGCGACGCACTGCTTTCCGCTAAAGACCTTGACGATGCGGCGGCGGCTGTGGCCGCACAAGGCGTAAATACCGTCTCGCTCGGTGTTATTACCGATGCCTCGCGCTACGACGCGGTCCGCTACGGCTACGGGTGGTCGTGGGACGACCTTCCTTTTTATTACGCGCCGGTTGTCAGCGCGCTCGAATTAGAAGATGGAGTCGTGCACGTCTATTTTTCGCCGGGCGCGAGCGCCGGGTCTCCCGCCGTCCTCCGTATCGAGCCGCAGAGCAGCGCGTTCACCGTCGAGAACCTCCTCGTCACGGGCGCACCGAAGTCAAAAGATACATCGGAAATCGTCCGGCCTTGGTCGCTGCCGAACGTTATCGAGATCACCGGCAGCTATCCGCTAGAAGCAAAGGAATCGGGCGACGTCCGCCCCGCGGTTCCGGATCCGCAAGCGTATGCCGGCGATATCTTTGCCAAAGCGCTCAAGGCGCATGGCGTTGCCGTAACGGAAGCCCTTGGCCCGGGCAGCGGCCGGACGCCAACGAATGCAACCGTCTTATGGAGCAAGCACTCCGAGGCGCTGCCGCAATTGCTGGCCGACTTTTGGTATCCGAGCGATAACTTGATGGGCGAGATATTTCTGAAAGAACTCGGATTTCGCCTGAAAGGCTCGCCAGGGACGGTCGAAAACGGGCGCATCTTGGAAAACCAGTATTTGAAATCTGCCGGCGTCGATCCGGCGACTGTGACGATCTCCGACGGCTCGGGGCTCTCGCAATACGATCGGATCACGCCGCGCGATCTGCTGCTGATCCTCCAAAACGATTGGAACTCGCCCAACCGCGACGTCGTGCTCGACGCGCTGCCCGTCGCCGGCGTGCGCGGCACACTCAAGAGCTCTTATAAAGGAACGGCCGCGGAAAACAACGTCTTCGCGAAGACCGGCAGTATCAGCCACGTGCGCACGATTTCGGGCTACGTGAAAACGAAGACGCATGGCCCCGTTACGTTTTCGTTTATGATCAATCAATGGATGGGTGAGGATCAACCGCACGGCGCGGCCGACCTTGCAGCGCTTCGCGGCGCCGTTCTCGCGACGATCGCGTCGCAATAACGTATGCTCGGAGCGCATTTCGAAAGCGAGATCCGCGAGCAGCCCGACGTGTGGCGCGCAATCGCCGCGTCGGATAAAGCCGAAACGCTCGCGCACGCCATTCGCGAGCGCGACGTCGTGCTGCTCGGGAGCGGCAGCTCGCTCTTCATGGCGCAGCTCGGCGCGCTCGCGCTGCGGCGGCGCGGCATCCGCGCGCACGCGCTGGCCGCCACCGAAGCTCCGCTCGACAACGTTGCCTACCGAAACGCCGCGATCATCGCGTGCTCGCAGAGCGGCCGCTCGGGCGACTTGCTCGAAGCGCTCGACGTTCTGCAGCCCAAAGATCTGATCGCGATCACAAATACGCCGGACTCCGAACTGGGACGGCGCGCAAATCTCACCATCGACCTTGCCGCAGGGCCGGAGATCGCCGTTCCAGCCAGCAAGAGCGTCAGCGCGACAGCCGCGATCTTACTCTGGGCCGCCGGTTTGATGGCCGGCACGCACTCGCGCAGCGCCGGCAGTTTGACTGAAACGGCCGAAGACGTCCGCAGCTGGCTCGACGGATCCGGCGTCGAGGCCGTGCACGAAGCGGCCCAGCGGATCGCCCGGCGGCGCAGCGTCGTCATCGTGGCTGCGGGCTACGGCATTCCTATTGCCACCGAATTCGCGCTGAAGCTCAAAGAGGCGAGTTACATTCATGCCGAGGGATTTTCGGCCGGCGAGTTCCGCCACGGAAGCGCCGCGATGCTCGATGCGACGTGCGCAATCATCGGCATCGTGGACGACGTAGCGCGGAACATCGTGAACGGCCCGATGCTCGAAGCGGCCCAGGCCGAAAGCTTGCGTTACGTCATCGGCGGCCACATCGGCGATATTCCGTTGCTTGGTCCCGTTGTGGGGGGTGCCTTTAATACGCTGGCTTGGCTGGTCGCGGCGCAGATGGTGGCCCTCCACGTGGGCCGGGCGCGGTATGTTGAAAGCGACGCGCCCCGCGGGCTCGCCAAAACGTTGGAGGCAGGTTCCCCCCGCAGGACTTAAGGCTCTTAACCCGGCATTAATAATGTAGCGAACGCGCGTGGGACCACGCCGGTCGCTTTTCTTTTGTTATCTAGCCGTAAGGCGGACACGGGATGCGTACGAAGCAACGCGCCCGCCCCGGCAAGGAGAGCGGCGCAATGACACACTTTAAACATCTGTGGCGAGGCACAGCTGCGGGCCTGGCCGCGGCATTCATCTTAGGAAACTTCGCCATCCCAGTGCCGGCGCTGGCGGCCAATACGGGCGCCATCGTCGGTACGATCACGAACAGTGCGACCGGCGCACCGATCGCCAACGTCGACGTGACGGCGTCTTCGCCGGCTGCAACGGCGCGGACAAAGTCGGATTCGCGTGGGTTCTACACGCTTCAAGCTCTATTTCCCGACACGTACACCGTCTCGTATCAGATTAACGGCTACTCGCCGGTGGTCGTACCGGGCGTGACCGTGCAGCAGGGCCAGACCGTTTCGCTCAACGAGACGCTCACGAACGCTTTAAGAACCATCGCGTCGGTCACTTCACGCGCCGCCGGCAACCTGGTGCAACCTAATGTGACCTCCGACGTCTACAACGTTTCGGGAGCCCAATTGAACGCGCTGTCAGGCGGAAACGATCTGCATAAGACGCTCTACCAGTACGTGCAGGGCGTTCCCGGCGTCACCTCGACCGGTTTCCCCGCGCAGCCCCGTATCCACGGCGGCAACATTACCGACATCGGGTACGAGTTTGACGGCATTCCGATCAAGGAGCGCATTACCGGCTTTTTCACGACGAATCTTTCGAACGTCGGCATCGCAAACGTGGAAGTCTACACGGGCGGCCTCTCGGCCGGCGATGCAGCCAACGGCCTGGGAATCATCAACACCGTCGTCAAGTCGGGCACGTATCCGGCGTTCGGCCAGATCTCGTTCGGCACCAATCTCTACGGTCAAAATCAGCAGCTCACGGCCGAGTTCGGCGGCGCCACGCCTAACCGGCGTTTCTCGTGGTACGCGGCGATCGACAAGACCAATCAGCTGAACTACTACAGCTCCGGTCTGACCTTTCCGGCGGTCCTGGCCGAAGGCTTAAACGGACCCGGGCCGGTCAAAACGACCGACATCGTCGCCAACTTCCATTATCGCCCCAGCGAAAGAAACGATTTCCAATTCCTCCTCCAAAACGGCGTCGGCGACTTCATGTTCAACTACTTAATGGCGCGCGCGCCGGGTGAAGCGCCGCCGGTCACGGCCGTTCCGTGTCCGGGTTACGCGGTTTCGGCGACCACCTATACCGGTGCAACCGGTGGTACCGCGCCGAACGGTCAAAACTGCCCGCTCGGTCTCTACTTTGGAACGGCCTCCAACAACAACGGCAACATCTGGCACCACTATTCCGGCATCGGAAAACTTCAGTGGAACCACATCATCAACGACCACTCGTTCTTCGCGCTGAGATTAGCCGAGAATTTCAACCAGTACATCTTCGACCAACCGGTCGTGGATGCGAACTTGGCCATTGAAAACACGCCCGATTTCCGCGTCAGCGCCGGCTGCCCGCCCGTCCCCTACCAGCCCGGAACGCCGATCATGAATAGCGGCGCCGGGACCAGCGGGGTCGCATGCGTGCAGCAGACCAACTGGTTTAGTACCGGTTTCTACGGCGACCGCCGTTCGAACATGTATTTGGCTTCGCTCGACTACACCAACGCCATCAACGCCAACACGACCATCAAAGCCGGCATCGGTCAAGAGTACGACATTAACCTGTATAACTATTCATACACGTTCTTCTTCAATACGGACGGATCGTTTCCGGCGGCGAACTTTATATCGAACTATCCGACGCACGTCCCGAATGCATACATCGATGTCGCGCTGCGCAACAACCGCTGGCTGGTTCAGCCGGGTCTGCGTTACCAGCGGATGTCCTATGATTATCCGGGGGGACCGTTCACCGTCGGGATCCTCAATCCAACGTTCTCGGCAACCTACACCATGGGGCCGAACGACGTCATCCGGGGATCGTACACGGATTCTACAACCTTCGTCGGCAGCGGATACGTCTATCGAATCGTGCCGCCGGGTCCGCTTAACGGCGGCAGCGCGACCTCGCCGCCGTTTACGCCTTACAACCCCAGCGCGAACGGCTTCACGGCCGACCCCACGCGCATTCACAGCGCCGATCTTCAGTGGGAGCATCAGTTCGATGCGAACACATCGATGAAGTTCGGGCCGTGGATGAACAAGGCCACAAACACATATTACCTGTACCGGCCGCAGACGAGTGCCGACGGAGTGTTGCCGATTACGTTCGGCCCGCAGCTGCCGCAGAACGGCGGCATCCGCCAGGCGTTCGGTTTCGAGCTCGGCATCAACCACGTGGATCAGCGGCCCATCGGGGTCTCTTGGTGGTTAAGCGGAACGTACGACAACTACTGGACGTCCATCACTTCGGGGCTGGCGTCGTCGTACAACGTGTCGCCACTGCCGACACCGATCGTACAGCGGGGCAACCTGATCCGTTCGGCGTTCGATCCGATCTGGAGCGGAACGCTCACCGCAGATATCCACTACAACAACTTCCACTTCATCCCGCTGGTCTATTATCAGGGACCGTCGTTCTCGAACATCGGCGTGCAGACCATCTGCACGATCGGTATAACGACGAGCGCATCCCGGTGCGTCAACACGTTCCACGGACAGGTCATCCCGCCGCAGATCGGCCAATCCGAGACGATGACGCAAGGATACTTCGTAGTGAACTCGACTGCGCTCGTACACCTTGGGCCCTCGCGCGATCTCACGCTGGGCCTCCAAATGTCGAACCTCTTCAACCAAACACACGACCCGACCGGGGAATGCACGGCATCACAACTGGGCAGCACGCCTCAGCTCTACACGGGCTGCGGACCGTTCTGGCCCAACACGCCGTCGCTGACGCCGGCGACGGGCGGATCGTACCGCACGTACCAAGACTATTCACAGACGACCCCGCAGTTCGAGCTCTTCTTGGTCAAGCGCATCCCGTAGGCCGGAAGCGGCGTCCTCTGGGGCGGTGCGAAAGCATCGCCCCTTTCTTTTGTCGAAAACGCCGCGCATGCCGTCCGTACTTCCGCTGCTCTTGGGCGCACTGCTTGCTCAGGCCAAACCTACTCCCGCACCGCCACCGATGCCGGCGGGCCTTGTCTACTACGGGAATCCCGCCGCCAAACTCACGATCGTATCGCGTCCGCTCGGTTTCGACCCGGATGGCAACGCGCGCTGGCTGTTGGTCGCGCGCTTTCTGGATGCGCAAGGAAAGCCGACGCGCATCATGACCGGCAGCGACCTCGATTGGCTCTCGCGCGACGGGTACGTGCAGTGGCAGACGCGGCTGCGCTTCGGTCAGCCAGCGGCCATGCTCAAGACGCATCGCGACGGGCGCCTGCGCATCGTCGTGCGCTCGAATACGCCCAAACTCGGCAGCGTTACCATGACAACCGATACGCGCAACTGGCGTGGACCGCGCGTCGTCGCGGAAGCGCTCGGCCCCCATACGATCCAAGTTGGCTGGTTTCCGCAAGAGAACGTCCTCGCGCGCCTCGTGCGCATCGACGCTTTGGGAAGGCGCGCGATCATGAGCGTCATCGCCGGGCCGAGTTCCAGCTACCGTGACACGTCGGTCGAGCCGGGAGCGCGGTACCGTTACCTGCTCTACCGCAGCGACCGCGCTCCGGTCAAGACAGCATCGATTTCCACGCCGGGCGCAGCGCCCGCCACATCGCTGTCAGCTGCGTCGGGAAAAGCGATGTGGCTTTTCTTTACCGTGAACCCGCTCGATCCGCTCTATTTCAAACACCTTGATCCGCAAGCGATGGTCAACCAAGCCGTGCGCGCGGGCTTGCATTACGTCGAGCTGCGAACCGCGTACGGCGCGTACTGGGAGATTACGCCCGAAGCCAAATCGACGGTCGATGCAATCATCGATGGTTTGGCCGCGCACGGCATCGGAACGATCGGATGGACGGTTCCACGCGACACGACTTTTGAAGATCTTCAAGCGAGCGTGCGAACCGCGTACTACCGGACAGCGAAAGGCACGCCGCTAACGGGACTCGCCATCGATCTGGAACGCGGCCCTGAATTCATGGGCGGCGATCCGCAAAAGCTGAACGCGCTCTGGATCTACATGCAGCATTTGCGTGAAGCGCTCGGACCGAAGTACTTGCTGGTCTCTACGGTCGAGGATCCGTATTTGGAGCATCTCGATCTCGCAAAATATCCATACCGGCAAATTGCGCAATACAGTGACGTGCTGCAGCCGATGGCGTACTGGCGTATGATGCGGCGCACGCCCACGACTGCGGCGCAAGTCAAAGTACTGCTGCGCGCATCTTATGAGAAACTGATCGCGATAAGCGGGCGCCGTTTGCCGGTAAGCATGGGCGGCCAGACGACCGCGGAGGGGCGCAACGGCTACCCGCCCGCTGACGAGATCGCCGCCTCGCTCGACGTCAGCAAGGAAGTGGGCGCGATCGGCGAGTGTTTTTTCGCCTGGGACGGCACGCAGCCGTACCAGTGGGATGCGCTGGCTGCGTACCGCTGGTAAGAGGTGCTTCAGTTCGTCCTCAAGCGCTTGCTGTTGGCGATCCCGACGCTCCTCGGCGTCACGGTCTTAACGTTTATCTTATTGCATCTCGCGCCCGGTAATTTGGCGCAAACGCTGGCCGGCGAAAACGCTGCGCCGACGCAAGTTGCGCGGATCACTCACGAACTCGGCCTGGATCGCCCCGTCTACCAGCAATATGCTATTTGGCTGGACAAGCTTGCGCACGGCGATCTCGGATTTTCGTATCGCCGCCAAGCTCCCGTGCTCTCGCTCATCGGCGAGCGGATCGGTCGCACGCTGCTCTTGATGGGCAGCGCATTGCTACTTTCGATCGTTATTGCCGTTCCGCTCGGAGTCTACCAGGCGTTCCGGCGGAACTCGCTATTCGACCGCGCGGCGAGCGGCATCGTTTTCGTGGCGTGGTCGATGCCGACGTTTTGGTTCGGCACCATTTTGATTGCGCTCTTCGCGGTACAACTTCGGTGGTCACCCGTCGGCGGATTGCAGACCATCGATACGGCGTCGTTCGATTGGCCGTCCCGAATGGCGCATTTGGTGCTGCCGGGATTCACGCTTGCGATCGTCTCGCTGGCAGGCTGGAGCCGCTATATCCGCGGCAGTATGGTCGAACAGCTTCAGGAAGATTACGCGCGCACGGCAAGAGCGAAGGGCCTGGCGCCGCGCGCCGTGCTGTTCCGTCACACGCTGCGCAACGCGCTCATTCCTTTCATCACGCTGCTAGGCGGAACCGTCCCGGCGCTCTTCGGCGGCGCAGTCATCACTGAGCAGATCTTCGCCTATCCCGGCATGGGCCAGCTCTTCTGGCAATCCGCAACCGATCGGGACTACTTTACGCTGCTGGGCATGACGGTCATTACGGCGCTGCTCGTGATCCTCGGAAACCTGTTGGCGGACGTGCTTTACGGCGTCGTGGATCCGCGCGTGCGCTATGATTGACGCGACGCTGACGCTCCCGGTTGACGAAGGTTTTTCGCGACGTCGACGGGTGCGCGTCGATTCGATCGCGGCCGCCGGCATGCTTTGGATCGCCTTGGCGCTGCTAGCATGCTGGCTCGCGCCGTACTTCCTGCACATCGACGCATATGCTACGGACGTCGCGCATGCGTACGCGCAGCCGGGCGGCGCGCACTGGTTGGGAACCGACGGCTTGGGACGGGACGAGCTCGCGCGTCTGCTGATCGGCGGCCGGATCACACTTTCCGTCGGGATCGTGGCCGCGCTGGTGGCCATGTTTATCGGAACGCTGTACGGAGCGATCTCGGGATATTACGGCGGCTGGGTCGATTCGATTCTCATGCGCGTGGTCGACGTCTTCTTGAGTGTGCCGACATTATTTCTCTTGCTCTTCTTAGCCGCGCTCTTCAATGGCAGCGTACTCACGCTGATGCTTGTCATCGGGTTTACGGCTTGGCTGGGACCGGCGCGTCTGGTGCGCGGCGAGGTCTTGACGCTGAAAGAACGGCTGTATGTCGAAGCCGCGCGTTCCTCGGGGGCGGGCGATTTGCGCATCATCTTCCGTCATATCGTGCCCAACGCGATGGGAACGATCATTACAACCACGACGTTCATGGTTGCCAGCGCCATGCTCGCCGAGACCGCACTCTCGTATCTCGGGATCGGTGTTCGTCTGCCGGTTCCGTCATGGGGCAATTTGCTTTCCGGCGCGCAGAGCGATCTGTTCGCTCGAGCGTACTGGCTGATTCTGCCGCCCGGCCTCGCAATTCTCATCACCGTCTGCGCGTTTAACTTTGCCGGCGACTGGTTGAGAGAGAAACAAACGTGACCCTTCGACTCGCGCGCTATGCGCGCTGCTCAGGGTGGTTCCCTTCGACCCGGCTCAGGGCAGGCTCGCTCACCATGACATTGGCTTTTTCTGCGGTTGCCCTGGCAGCCGGCTGCGGGGCGCGAAGCGCGGAGACGCGCCAACCGAATATGATCGTGACGGCGTGGATCGCCGGACCGGACTCTTTCAATCCGCTGACGGCCGTCGGCTCGGCCGCGCGGATGGCCAACGATCTCATCTACACGCCGCTGGTGGATATCGGCCCCGATCTGCTGCCGCGCCGGCAAACCAGCCTGGCATATCGCATCGAAATTACCGGTGGCGGAAAGCGTTATCTCTTACACCTGCGCCGCGGTGTTTTGTGGTCCGACGGCGCACCGCTGACGGCAAAGGATGTGGTCTTCTCGCTCCTGCTCGGCGATAATCCAAACCTTTTGAACGGTTACTCAGCGGACTTCAAACTCATGACGTCGGCGCGCGCGCTCGATCCTTACACCGTTGAAATTCGGCTATCGTCTCCGTCGCCTCCGTTCTTGGAAAACGCGCTCGGCGAAACGCTCCCGCTTCCCGCTCATGTTTTGGACCGCTATCCGCCCGGGTCGGAAGCCGAAGCGAAATTCGTCAACGGCGATGCGGACTTCGCCCAAAACCCCGTTATCAGCGGCCCATGGCGAATCGTGCGCAGCGTACGAGATTCGTATCTCATTCTGGGGCGGAATCCGCGCTATTGGGGACCACGGCCGAAGCTCGATGCCGTAGCCTTCCGCGTCTATCCCCAACAAGATTCGCTGTATGCCGCGGTCGACGCCGGCGAGGTCGACGTCACCGACATCGCCCCCAATCTCTGGCGGATCCATACTCGTTTGCGCGGCAATCATAAGTTTATCACCTGGCCGTGGAACGTCACGTTCCTGTTGCTACCGAATTATCACGACGCGTCCATTTCATGGGCTCACGATCCGCGCGTGAAGCAGGCGATGATGTATGCGATCGATCGCGATTTCATCAAGTCCGGAATCATGAGCGGCCAGGCCGATCTCCTCAACGGACCGATTCCCACTTTTTCGCCCTACTACGATCCGCGCATACGGACGTACCGTTACGATCCGGCGCGCGCACGGGCGATATTGGATGCGGCCGGCTGGAAACTTCACGGCAACGTTCGCATGAAAGACGGCCGCGAGCTTCGCTTTACGCTTAAGACAGGCGGCGCGACCGACGCGGTGGCCAGCAACATCGCGGAGCTGATCCAAGCCAATCTACGCGCGGTCGGCATTGAATGCACGCTAGAGAACGAGGAACTGCAGACGTTTTTCGAAGATCTGCACAACAGCCGCTTCCAAGTAGCCCTGCGCGGCATTATCCTTCCGGCCTATCCGGATGATTATAAATCGTACGATTCCAAGCAAACGCGCGCGGCGGGCGGATACAACATCGGCTTCTACAATAATCCACAGATCGATCGCGCAATCGAGCGCGCTCGCTCGGCACCCTCGGTGGCCGTTGCACGCCGGGAGCTCGACCGGTATCAGGAACTCGCCGCCTCAGACTTGCCGGTAATCTACCTTTACTCGGTCCGGCTGGGGGCGGTCGTACCGTCGAATCTGGCGGGCTTCGACCTGGACCCTTTGGCGCCGGCCGCGCTTCCCATGGGCCTGCAATTTTGGCACCGCGTGAATCCGCAAGCGGCCGGAAAACGTTCTAGTCAGTGATGAGCAACGAAACGGCGACCTTCGCGGCGGGCTGCTTCTGGGGTGTCGAGGCGGCTTTCCGGCAGCTTCCCGGCGTGCTGGAAGTCACGAGCGGCTACACGGGCGGGCACACGGTCGCACCGAGTTACGAGGACGTCTGCAGCGGACGGACCGGGCATGCCGAGGCCGTGGAAGTTCTCTACGACCCGCAGAAAATTTCGTACGACGCATTGCTCGATGCATTCTGGAAGATCCACGATCCGACGACGCCGAACCGGCAGGGCCCAGACGTCGGGACGCAATACCGTTCCGCGATCTTCACGCACCGCGATGAGCAGCAGAAGTTGGCCGAGGCTTCGCGCGCGCGGGAACAAGGCAATCAGCCGAAGCCGATCGTCACGGAGATTGTGGCTGCCGGCGATTTTTATCCGGCCGAAGATTACCATCAGCGGTATTTCGAAAAAAACGGAGTCGCGTGCCACATAGCACTATGACGCGCGCGGCTTTCGCCGCAAGCATTGCTTCCGCAGTCGGTGCGCTGGCATTCATGCGCGGAGCGCGGGCGCGTGAAAGCTATGCCGTAACCCATACCGACGCGCAGTGGCGGCAACTCCTCGGACCGGCGCGCTATCCAATCCTGCGCCAGAACGGAACGGAACCGCCGGGCAGCAGCCCGCTGAACGACGAACATCGTCCCGGGGTTTACTCTTGCGCGGGATGTGGGCTTGCGAACTTTTCCTCTAAAACGAAATACGATGCAGGCGAAGGCTGGCCGAGTTTCTATGCCGCCCTGCCCGAGGCGATTCGCACGCGCGTGGATTACGAGCTCGTCGAACCGCGCACCGAAGCGCATTGCCGCCGCTGCGGTTCCCACCTCGGGCATATCTTCGACGATGGCCCGAGGCCGACGGGAAAACGCTACTGCATCGACGGGTTGGCGCTAAAGTTCGCGCCGGGGCGAGCCGCTTAGAGCGAGCCCTTGTTGGCGCGGGCCATCACGTCGTTGAGCGTGAGGATTTCGATCTTCTCCGACTCGCGAATGTATGAGCGGAACTCTTCGGAGAGATAGAACGCCACCAGCCCTGAAGTAAAGCCGCTCCCGCCGATAACGATGTACGCTTTGTCGTAGCTCGGATTCTCGCGCAGCGCGTGCAGCAGCTTGATCACTTCGTACGGGACTTTTTCTTCAGCGCTGCCGGCGGTTTGCTGCCATTTGAGCGAAACGAGAAAACGCGTGCCGTTCGGGCGCATGCCGACCAAATCGGCGCGGTGCTTTCCGCCGCCCGGTTTGCTTCCGACAACGACTTGCTTTTCGACGGCGTAGCTATTGTTGAGCAGCACTGCTTCGACGCCCGCCTCGAGCGTGGAACCGGTCTTCGTGCCGAGGCTGCCCGGAAAGAGCATCAAACGTTACGCATGGCCAGCATCTCGCGCGCGTCGTCGCGATTGCCGTCGCAGCTGATGCGGCGCGGCGCATCGAGGATTTCCACGTCGAATCCGAGGTCGCGGTAGAGCCTCAAAACGCGCTTCGTCGCCTGGTTCGAGGCGATGACCGGTCCGGCATGAGCCGCCAGCCGTTTGGCGAGCCTGCGCTGGTCGGCCCATGTAAAGCCCCCGGCGGCGTACGAGGTGAACTCGACGTCGTAGGGTGGATCGGCGTAGATGAAGTCGTCGTCGCGGATATCGATCGCTTCGAAATCCCCTTGGACGATTTCATAGCGCGACAATGTTGCACGGTAGGGCAAGAAGTCTTTATTACATTCAACGTGCTTGTAGCGACCGAACGGCACGTTGAAAAATCCTCGCGCGTTGAAGCGGCAGAGTCCGTTGTAGCCCGTGCGGTTGAGGTAATAAAAAAGCGCGGCCGCCTCGGCCGTCTCGCCTTCGCCCTTTCGGATCAGCTCGTTGAACCGCGCGCGGTTTTGCGCGTAGATCGCGCGATCGTTTTTCAGCGAGACGCCGGCGGCGCGCAGATCCAAGCCGCGCTGCAGCCAGAGGTAGAACGAAATCAGGTGCGGGTTTACGTCGCCTAAGAGCGCGCGGCGGGGCAGCAATCCCAGCGTCACGGCCATTCCGCCGGCGAACGGCTCGACGAGTCGCCGCTCGCGGTGGCCGACCCACGTTTCGAGCAAATGCGGCACGAGCCAGCGCTTCCCGCCGGCCCATTTTAACGGCGGGGAAAGCGCTGCGGAGGCGATTTCCTCGACTGCGATGGCCATGGCGCAATTATTGCCGGGCAGGGTGCCAGCTGCCTGTCACTCTGCGGAGGTTCGCCGAAACTTTGCCGCTCGCAGGGGCGTTGGTCGCAGGGAAGAAAACATTCGGCCGCGCCGACGTAGCTCAGTTGGTAGAGCAGCCGCTTCGTAAGTGGCAGGCCCGGGGTTCAAGTCCCCGCGTCGGCTCCATGTAAAAACGCAACACAAAATCGTGTTGCGTTTTTCTTTGTGCCATGCATATGGCACACTGCGCCATTAAAATTGCTATATGAAGAGATCAACATGTAAGCGAGACGCTTGCAATAACAAAATCAAGCGCAATGCCTCGTTTTATTGCTCGCAGCAATGCCAGTTTGACTTTCTCTATACCGAGTACGTGCGAAAATGGAAATCCGGCGAAATCGATGGATCGAGGAGTAACTTCGACGGCCCCACGTATAGAATCCGTCGGTACCTTTTGGAATCGACCGGCTACACATGCAGCGTCTGCGGATGGGGCGAACGCAACCCAAGAACAGGCCGCGTACCACTGCACGTGGACCACATCGACGGAAATGCGCGGAACAATAGACCCGAAAACCTACGACTCCTTTGCCCTAACCATCATTCGTTAACCGAAACGTTCGGCAATGCCAACAAAGGCCACGGGCGCGCGCTTCGCCGTGCCCGCTACCTCAAAGGAATCAAGTCAACGGATTTCTCGCCGCTGATCTTGCCGCAGCAGCACCGGCGGTTTAGGGCTGGTAGCGGAAGCGCTGCACGAAAGCGGTTGCGGGCGCCGTTGCCGTAGCCCGCGTTCCCCATACCGCCCAAATGTCGCCCGTTTTCGGATCGATCGCGACCGTGTGCGGACCGGGCGTCATTGGCATCGTCGCCAGAATCGTCGCCGGACCGTTTTGATTGATCTTGAGCAGCGTGATCCCATTACCGGCGCACGCCATCATTTGGCGCGATACATCGAGATCGCACTGATCGACGCGCGACGGATAATCGATCGTCCACAACAGTTTTCCGGCAGTCGTGTAGCCCGACATCTTATTGTTCGCACCGCTTACGAGCAGCATGCCGAACGGAGCATCGTACTGAAGCGGATGGTTGTTCTTGATTTGCGGCGTCGGAATGATCCGCGTTAGCTGCATCCGCTCCCCGTCGACGACGGCGATCTCGCTGTCAGTTGCGATGTTTTGGTAAACTTCGTGAGTCGTGGCATTGATCGCGAGATACTCCGGCTTATGTCCCGGAATCACGATCGTTCCGATCTGTTTGAACGTCTTCGAGTCGATCACGAAAACCCGCGTCCCGTTATCTTCGTCGCCGTAGATCCGGCCGAGCTGCGGGTCAAACGCGATCGCGTCAATCACTCCGTCGACGGCAACGCGCGCCACTTCTTTCAGCGTAACGGGATCGACTTCGGAGATGGCTTTCGCGTCGCCATCGCCGGTATACACATGGCCCGTCGCCGTATTCGGAGCGGACCCGGCAACGCCGCCGAGCTGGACCGTACCGGCGACATCACCCGTGTCGGCGTCGACGATGAGAAGAACCGCACCGTGCGCCGCGTACACGCGGCGGTGCAGCGAATCGATCGTCACATAATCGAAGCCGCCCGGCGGCGTCACGGTTACGGGCGGAGCTGCGGCAACGATAGGCATGACTTACTCCTTTGTGACGCGGTCGCGTCAGCGGATTCCGGTGTCGTAATAAACATCAATCCACGTGAACGTGTTGGCAGCGACATTCACGCTAGCACTGCGACCATACGGGAAATTCTGTTTAGGGCGCAATGGCTGGGGCAGGATGGTGTATGCCCCCGCGGGCACGCCAACCGCAAAACGCCCTTGTGAGTCGCTGGGCACATCGGTTACGAACGAACCATCGGTGTGTTGGACTCGCAGCACCGCCGCCAACGCACGCGAGCAGACCATGCCGGGGCGTTCGACCGGGCACAACGGCCCGAGGATGACACGCCCGGCGATTCCGCTCTCGCAAACCGCAGCTGGAGCCGTACCGAGTATGGCCGCCATCGCCAGCACGGAGAACAATAGCTTCATATCTCTTCTATCTATTCGGCATCGTGGAACGTCCCGCGTTTAGCGTCAGCGTCGAGTTCTAAATCATCCAAAAAATAATAGACGATCTTCCGGTCGTCGAAGCCGACCTTCGCCAATTCGCGGCCGTTGAGCGTCACTACCTCGTGGATGTGGCCGGTCTTGCCTGCATAAGCGTAATTGACCGCGGTGTAGCCGGCATCATCGGGCTTGGGCCGGGGAACGGCTTTGACGCCGCGCAGCGGGGTGTTGTGACGGTGCATCAGAACTTGTCGCTTTCTATGGAACAAGCCACGATCATTGAGTACAACGGGAAGCGCCCGAAAGTCGACCCGTCCGCCTTTATCGCCCCTACGGCCGTGCTGATCGGCGACGTCGTGGTCGGCGCCCAGTCCAGCATTTGGTTCGGCGCAGTGCTGCGCGCGGACAACGGGCCGATTCGCATCGGCGCTCGCACCTCGATTCAGGATAATGCCGTAATTCACGTCAGCGAAGGCGGCCTCACGCAAATCGATGACGATGTGACGGTCGGACACGCAGCTATTATGGAAGACTGCCACATTAAATCGCACGCACTGATCGGGAGCAATGCGGTCGTCCTGACGAATGCGACCGTCGGCGAACGCTCGCTCGTTGCAGCCGGAAGCGTCGTCGGCGAGGGTTCTGAGATACCCGACGGCGTGCTGGTTGCCGGCTCTCCGGCCAAGGTCAAGAAGCAGCTGGATGGCGAGTCGGCAAAATGGATCGCGATCAGCGCGCACGAGTATGTAAAGCTTTCGCGCTCTTACCGCTCGCAGGGCATCGGAATGCCGGAGGACCAGCGCTCGCCACGTTAGCATCGACCGGTGATGGGTACTGCCTAATACACACGCAAACGAGGAGACCTCCATGGCCGACCGCCAGCACAACGAAGAAAACATCTCACAACGGCTAGCAAGCTTAATCGTGACGCGCAGCCCATCGAGCCGCGGGGAGATCCCGGAAGATAATCTGGCCGAAAGCGATGCCGACAACCGCGCGCGTGGCCCGCAGCGGGTCGAGCAAGGCGACACGGGGGAAGTCGACCAGCAGGGTTAGGCAGGCGTCGGAGGGCGAGCGCTAGGCCAACGCGCTCGTCCTCCCGAAGAATTCGGCCGTGCAAGTCAACGATTTGACGATCCGCGCCGCGACGGTAAACGGTTCGGGTAGTCAGTCCGCGAATTTGGTTTTAGCTAACGCCATTTTTCGTTTGGGCATTCCCGTCGCTCCCAAAAACGTTTTCCCGTCGAATATCGAGGGCTTGCCCACGTGGTTCGACGTGCGCGTCTCGCCGCAGGGCTACCAGTGCCGCAGCAGCAGCATCGACATTCTGATCTCACTCAATCCGGCGACGTGGCACGCCGATGTTCTCGACGTTAAATCCGGCGGCGCGATCCTCTACGAAGAAACGTTCGCAGTAACGGGCGCTACAAAGCGCGACGACGTCACGTACTACCCGGTTCCATTCGCGAAGTTGGCCAAAGAAAACGTCGCCGACGCCGCACTGCGCAAATATCTGACCAACATGATTTACGTCGGCGCGCTCGCACATTTGCTCGGGATAAGCGAAGAATCGATCGAATCGGCGCTCCGCGCGCAATTCCGGCGCAAACTCAAGGCCGTCGACACGAATATGGAGGCCGTGCGGCTGGGCGCGAACTACGCCCGCGAGAATTTGCCCAAAAACGACCCGTACGCTTTGGAAGCGATGCCGGGCAACAACGACGGACTGATCCTGATGGAAGGAAACTCCGCCGCCGCGCTCGGCTGCGTCATGGCCGGCTGCACGGTCGCCGCGTGGTATCCGATCACGCCTTCGTCGTCGCTCTGCGAGTCGTTTATAGCGTACTGCGACCGCTATCGCGTAGACGCGGAGACCGGCGAACGCAAAGTTGCGGTGCTGCAGGCTGAAGACGAACTCGCCGCCATCGGCATGGTCTTCGGCGCGACATGGGCGGGGGCGCGCGCGATGACCTCGACGTCTGGACCTGGACTCTCCCTAATGGCGGAATTCGCCGGGCTGGGGTATTATGCGGAACTTCCCGGCGTGATCTTTGACGTGCAGCGCGCCGGCCCGTCGACCGGTTTGCCGACACGCACGATGCAGGGCGACGTCGCCTTCGCATACACGCTTTCGCACGGCGATACCAAACATATCGTGTTGCTCCCCGCAACGCCTATTGAAGCCTACGAGTTCGCAAGCCAAGCGTTCGATCTGGCCGATCGCTTCCAAACGCCGGTCTTCGTGCTCAGCGATTTGGATCTCGGCATGAACCTCTGGATGACCAAACCGCTGCCGTATCCCGAGCGCGGCTTCGATCGCGGCAAAGTTTTGAACGCCGAAGAATTGAACGCGGCCGGATCCTGGGGACGATACCGCGACGTCGATTCGGACGGCATTCCCTATCGCACGCTGCCGGGAACCGAGCACGCCAACGCCGGTTTCTTCACGCGCGGATCCGGTCACGACGAATCGGCGCGCTATTCTGAAGATCCCAACGTCTACCGCAACAACTTGGACCGCCTGTCGCGTAAATTCGATACGGCACGTGCGGCGGTACCGAAACCGATCGCCGAAGAGTCGGGGAACGCCTGCGGGCTGATCGCTTACGGAACCACGCACCACGCGATCGTGGAAGCGCGCGAACAGCTTCGCGTGGCCGGCGTCGAGACCGACTATCTTCGCGTACGCGCGCTGCCGCTCACGGCGGACGTGCTCGCGTTCATCGAACGGCACGAACGCGTCTACGTCGTCGAGCAGAATCGCGACGGCCAGCTCTACGGAATCCTTCGCACGGAGTTGCCGGCGAGCGCGATTGAGAAAATGCGTTCCATCCGGCACTACAACGGCGTGCCGATCGATGCGTCGGCGATCTTCGAACCGCTGCTTAAATCCGAACGAACGGAGCTCGTCCCGGCATGACCAGCGGAGCACCTCCGGCCAACGTCAATTCGGCCGGCCTTTCACGCGACGTCTACAAGGGTTTGCCCAGCACGCTCTGCGCGGGCTGCGGACACAATTCGATCACCAATCATCTGATCAAGGCGCTGTACGAGCACGGCGTGCAGCCGCACAAACTCGCCAAGATGAGCGGCATCGGCTGCTCGTCGAAGACGCCCGCCTATTTCGTTGAGCGCGCGCACGGCTTCAACGGCGTGCACGGACGGATGCCGTCGCTTGCCACCGGCGCGAAGATCGCCAACCGCGAGTTGATGGTGCTCGGAATCAGCGGCGACGGCGACACGGCCAGTATCGGTCTGGGCCAGTACTGCCACATGATCCGCCGCAACGTCGACTGCACGTACCTCATCGAAGACAACGGCTGCTACGGATTGACCAAAGGCCAATTCTCTGCGACGGCAGACCGCGGTTCCGTTCTCAAGAAAGGGCAAGTCAACGAATTCGAGACGATCGATGTCTGCGGCTTAGCTATCGAATTGGGCGCGACGTTCGTCGCACGCTCGTTTTCGGGCGACGGCAAGCAACTGATCCCGCTTCTGCAGGCCGCGTTTTCACACCGCGGCACCGCGGTGCTTGACATTATCAGTCCCTGCGTTACGTTCAATGACCACGAAGGCTCGACCAAAAGCTATGCTTATGTCAAAGAACACCACGCGATCTTGCACACGCCGGATTATATCGTGGGCGGCCGCGAGATCACGGTCGACTACGAGCCCGGGACGGTAAAGGAAGTGCTGTTCGATGACGGGTCGCGCATTTTGCTGCGCAAACTTGAGGTCGAGTACGATCCCGAAAATCGCGTCGGCGCGCTTACAGTCCTCAACCAGGCGCGCGAACGCGGCGAACTCGTCACCGGACTACTGTACATCGACACGCAGGCGCGGGATTTATGCGAGCGCGAGAAACTTCCGCAGAAACCGCTGGCGCAGCTGAACGAAGACGAGCTCCGCATCTCACGCGAAGATTGGTCGAAACTCATGGAGTCTTTCGGCTAACTGCGGCAGCGCCTATCCAGTGTCATGGTGAGCTTGTCGAACCACGCTCGAGGGCAGCGCGCGAAAGCGCGCTAAGACGAGAACCGCACCTATGCGGGCCTCGACTCCGCTCGGCCGTGGTTCGACTGCCGCGCTAACGCGCGTCGCTCACCATGACAAACATTAGGCGGCTGGGAAGTGCGACTCGTCCCCGTACGGTAAGAAGAGTGTGTACTCGCGCTGGAAGCGCAGTTTGACCGTGCCGGTCGGACCATTGCGGTGCTTGGCGATGATGAATTCCGTGAGATCGGGTTCGGCAGCTTCTTCTTTGTAGTACCCTTCGCGATAGAGAAACGCGACGATATCCGATTCTTGCTCGAGCGAGCCCGAGTCTCTCAAGTCGGCGAGCATTGGACGTTTTTCGGCGCGCGTCTCGACGGCGCGGTTGAGCTGCGCGAGCGCGATAATCGGAACGCCGAGATCCTTGGCCGTCGTCTTCAGCGTGCGGCAGATCTCGGAGAGCTCTTCGTTGCGGTTGGAGTTGCGGCTCAAAACGTTGGGACGCAGCAGTTGCAGGTAGTCGATGAAGACGGCCGAAAGCCCCGCGCCCGATTGCAGGCGTCGGCAGCGGCTGCGGATCTCCGCGATCGAAATGGCGCCCGAATCGTCAAGATAGAGCGGCAGTTCATTCAGCACACCCATCGCATCGGAGATCTTCTCCCAGTGGTGCGGCTTGATGTTGCCGCGCCGCATGTCGTGCATGCTGATGTGCGCCTCGGCGCAAATCAGGCGCTGCACGATTTCGTCGTTGGACATCTCTAGCGAGAAAAAGGCGATTGGTTCCGTTTCCTCACGCGCTGCGGCGACGGCCATGTTGAGCGCGAACGACGTCTTACCCATGCCGGGCCGGCCGGCGAGGATAATAAAATTGCCCGGCTGGAAGCCTGTCGTCATATCGTCGACGTCGTGGAAGCCCGAGGTCAGCCCCGTGCGATCGCCCCGGCTGTGAAAGAGCTTGTCGATACTCTCGAATGCGGGTTTGAGCAGCCGCGAGACCGGCACGAACTCGCGGTGGAGTTGCCGGCGGCCGATTTCGAAGACCATCTGCTCGCTGCGATCCAGCGCGCCCTCGACGTCCTCTTCATTTTCGTACCCGAACTGCGTAATCTGCGTGCCCGCATGGATCAACCCGCGCAAAACCGCTTTTTCGCGCACGATCTTCGCGTAATAGGTGGCCGACGCGGCGGTTTGCACCGTGTCCATCAGCGACGAAAGGTACGAGATGCCGCCGACCTTGTCGAGCTGATCGCGCCGCTTCAGCTCTTCTCCGATAGTAATCTTGTCGAGCGGCTCACCGCGATCGTACAAGTGCACGAGCACGGAATAGATCGTCGCGTGGACGTGCGCATAGAAATCCTCGGGACGCACGATTTCGCCGGCGGCTCCCATGATCTCGCGGTCGACCAGAATCGAACCCAGCAGCGCCATCTCCGCTTCGAGATTTTGCGGCGGGATGCGATCGATGACGGGCAGATTCGTTACGGTCATGAGCGGGCTGACATACTCCGCCGGAGCGTGAGCGCTTGCCTTGTGGATTTCTTGTGGAGAGCCAAAGCTTTAAACGCCTGCTCGATTGAGGCGACCGGAATCACTTCGATTCCCGCCAGCGTCCGATCGATTTCGCGCATGTTTTCCTTCGGCACGAGGATCGCGCGCATACCCGCCTGCCGTGCTGCGTACAATTTCTCCACGATGCCTCCGACCGGACGAACCTTCCCTTGGATCGAGAGTTCGCCTGTCATCGCCACGTCTTGGGGCACCGGCGTCTTGCTCAGCGCGGAATAGAGCGCTAAGAAAATCGCCAAGCCCGCCGACGGACCATCGATGTTTCCGCCCCCAATCACGTTAATGTGCAGATCGTAATTGGCCGTATCCAGACCCGTAACGGCGCGCAAAACGGCAGCGGCGTTAAAGACGCTGTCTTTGGCCATCTTGCCGGCGGCGTCGTTGAAGCGCACCGCACCTTTTCCGGCGGCACCGGCGTTAAATGCGACCGCTTCGATCTCGATGATGCTGCCCAAATAATGCAGCACGCCCAAACCAAACGTCTTTCCGATCTCGCGAGCCGGCCGTCCGCGCACCAACGTGTGCGGCACCAGGCGCCCGGCCTGGACGACGTTGCGCACGTGTTCCTCGGTAATCTGCACGTTCTCGGCGCGCCCGAGTTTTGCGCTCTTGGCGGGGGCCTTCGCGGGGTAGAGCGCTTCGCCGAAGGCATCGGCCACGATTTGTACGGCTTGGCGGCCCTCGATGGTGTACGAAGCAATCAGTTGCGGCACGCGGCGCTCGGCCTTGGCGCCCAGCCGCTTGATCGCGGCGCCGACGATCGAAACGATCTGCGATTGCGTCAGCGGTTCGAAGTAGACGGCGGCCGCGCGGGACCGGATCGCAGGATCGATGTCTTCAGGCTCGCGCGTCGTCGCGCCGATCAGAATGAAATCGGCCGGCGCGCCTTCCCGGAAGAGCCGCTTGATGTACTCGGGCACATTTGCCGAGCTCTCGTCATAGTAGGAAGATTCGAAGGTGACGCGTTTGTCCTCGAGCACTTTGAGAAGCTTCGTTTGGAGCAGCGCGTCCATCTCGCCGATCTCGTCGATGAAGAGCACGCCACCGTGGGCGCGGGTCACCATGCCGAGCTTGGGCTCGGGGATGCCGCTATCGGCAAATTCGCGGCGGCTTCCTTGATAGATCGGATCGTGCACGCTCCCGAGCAGCGGATTGGTCGTCTCGCGCGGGTCCCAGCGCAGCGTCGTGCCGCTGGCCTCGATAAACGGCGCGTCCTTCGCGAACGGCGTGTACGCGCGCGCCTTCGCGACCTCGAGCGCCAGCCGCGCGACCGTCGTCTTGCCGACTCCCGGCGGACCGTACAGAATCACGTGCTGCGGATAGGGCGAAGAAATTTTGGCCAGCAGCGAACGGATAGCGGCTTCTTGCCCGACGATCTCCTTGAGCGACTGCGGACGCAATAGTTGAAGCGCAGAAGCAGCTAAGCCGCGGTCGTTTAGCTGCTGCAGTTCTTGCAGCTTCTTCTGCGTCGCAGGCGTCTCGGGACCTGCATCTTCGCGGAGCGCTTCCATCTTCAAATCTTTGAGATAGTCTTGGTGGCGCTCGATCATCTTCGAATTGATCTTTCGCTCGATCGAATCTTCGACGTTTTTCTGCGCGATTAAATCCGCGAGCTGCTCTTCGATTTCGCCTAAAACCCGACGGAAGCTGGCACGGCCGGTGACGCGTTCGATCGTGGGATCTTCGAAAACCAACCGCTGCAGCGCGCAAATGCGGTCCGGCAGCGCGCCCGAGCGCATCATTTTGAGCGCGTTCATTTTGCCTGCGCGCAGGACCAACTTGTCCGATCCGATCGTGTTGGCGAGCACGTCGTAGAGCGCCGAAACGTAGCGTCCCATCTCGTCTTCGCTGCCGAATTTACGACGGAACCGCACCACATAGGGATTGTCGCTCACGCCGGCTCCGCGACGACGTCCACGGTCGCTTTGGCAACGACACTCCTTCCGAGTCGAATCTCGATCGGATAGGTGCCCACAGCTTTGATGGCCGTCTTCATCTCAATTTTGTGTTTGTCGACCGGCGCCGAAAACGTCTGCGAGAAGGCTCGCGCAACGTCGGCGGTCGTCACGGCGCCGAAGAGCCTGCCGCTTTCGCCGGCCTTAGCGCGCACGACGACCGGCTTGCTTTCCAACAGCGCGGCGAGTTCGCGAGTTTCGGCCAGGGACTCGGCCTCACGCTTGTCGTGAGCTTTCTTCTGCTCGTCAAGCACGGTCAGAGCGCCCTTGCTGGCCTCGGTCGCCAGTTTGCGGGGCAGCAAGAAATTGCGCGCGTAGCCCTCGGCAACGTCGACGACCTGGCCTTTTTTGCCGAGCGGCTTCACGTCGCTCAGCAAGATCAGGCGCACGGACTTACTCGGTGACGAACGGTAAAAAGGCGATAATGCGCGCGCGCTTCACCGCAACGGTCAAGAGCCGCTGATGTTTGGCGCAATTCCCGGAGATGCGGCGCGGCAGAATCTTACCGCGCTCGGAGACGTATTTCCTCAGGCGCATCACGTCTTTGTAATTGATGTCGATGGTGCGCTCGGTGCAGAAGCTGCACGGTTTGCGTTTGACGCGCCGGTCTTTGACCACGCGTTTGGGCTTCATTTTCGTTTTGGGAGGCATCAAGTTTCCTTTGCTAGGTGGTTTACGCCCCCAGACACTGCTGAGAGCCTAGCGAAGTGACGCGGAGCGCCACTGCCTTTTTGGTGGGTTAAATGCGGCGCGGCTCTCCTGCCCGGTAACGGTAGACGATCCGCCCTTTGGTGAGGTCGTAGGGCGAAATCTCGAGCTCGACCCGGTCCCCAGGCAGAATTCTGATGCGGTGGCGGCGCAGACGGCCGGCAACGTGAGCCAGGACCGTGTGCGAGTTCTCCAGCTCAACGGAGAAGCTGGCACTGGGGAACACCTGCACGATCGTGCCAAAAACCTCAAGGGGCGCCTCTTTGGTGGCGCTGGGTTTGCGGCGTTCGAGCGGTTGCTTGGAGCCTCGTCTCAAGGGCTACGATCCTTCGTGGGAGAGGTGCGGGGGCGACCGGAGGAAGTTCGAGCCCTCCGGGGGGTCACCCTGGCCGATCCGGCCACCTAGTGAAACCTTCGCCGATGGCGAAGCGTTGCAGGAGGGTTATCAGGCTTCGAAGTCCGCATGGTCTACGTTCCAAGTACTAGCGAGTCGGATCCAGAGAAACTCACAAACTAAAAACTAGGAGACTCGTTAGATATATGTATACCGATGAAACGCTGACCTGTGTGGATTGTGGACGTCAGTTCACGTTCACGACCGGCGAACAAGAATTCTTCGCCAGCAAAGGCTTCACCAATAAACCCAGCCGTTGCACCGATTGCCGCGCAGCCCGCAAGTCGGGCCGTTCGGGAGGCGGCAGCGGTGGCGGTGGCGGTGAAGGCTACGGCCGTCAGCGCGAAATGTTCACTGCAACGTGCAGCCAATGCGGCGGCGTAGCGGAAGTTCCGTTCCAACCGCGTGGCGACAAGCCCGTGTATTGCCGCGATTGCTTCGCGCAACGCCCCAGCTACCGATAAAGTAAGCCTCTTCCGTAAGGAAGAGAGACTCGCTAACATAAAGGGCCGCATCAGTGCGGTCCTTTATTCATTCTACGCCGTGGCCGATGAAAGTGCGCATTTGTTCATGCCGACTTCCAGTTCTTCGGCGCGTTCGGCGGAGACCGGCGCCCCAAGATTGATCTTCCTGATCTCGGCATAGGCACCAGGCTGGCTTGAATGGGAAACGCGCTGTTCGACGCTTTCCAGGAAAGCGTCGCGATCCGAGATGGCGGCGCCCGCCAAGAGCCTGCCTAGGCGCCGCTCGCACGCGCCCCGGCCATCGAACTGCGCCGCCGAAGCTGCATGCGCCGGCAGGACGACCGTCTTCGGATCGAGTTTGCCGAGCACGCCTGAAAGCGACTCGTAGAGATATTGCGTCCACTCGCGAGCTTTGTTTCCGAGATCCGGCCGCCCGACGCCCTCGGGCAGCAGCGTGTCGCCGCTGATCAGGTAACGATCGTCGACGAGCAGCGCGGTACTGCCCAGCGTATGTCCGGGCACCGGAAGCGTCAGCACACGAATCTTCGCGCTGCCAATATCGAACTGTTTGGGCATCGCATCACGAGCCAGCGCGCTGCCTGCGGCATCTTCATCGGCCAGATGATAGGCCGATCCCGAATCGCGCGATAGCGCCGGGCTTCCGGAGAGATGATCGGCGTGCAAATGCGTATCGGCGGTGCCGGCGATGCGCAAGCCGTTACACACGGCAAACTCGCGGTAGACGTCACCATAACGGGTTGCATCGACGACGAGCGCTTCGCCGCCGGATGCAACGACATAGGAAAGGCAGCCTTTGGCCGGGCGCACCACTTGGTAGATCGCAAACGCGTCGCCCGGCTCGTTCAAACGAACGACCCGATGGTGCGCGGCCCACGCCAGCATTCCCCCGTCGACATTGATCGCGTTGACGCCGCGCTGCCGCAACACACCCGTAACATACTGCGACGAGCGGCCGCGCGCGCAAATAACGTAAACGGAATCCGCTTGGGGCAGACGCGAAAGCGCGCCGTCTTCGTCTTCGACGAACTCCGTGTACGAAACGTTTGCGAACGCCGGAATACCGGGTCCTTCGGGCCGCCACTGCTGCGAATCTGCAGCGTCGCGCGCATCGAGCAGCATCGCGCCGGGATCGGCAACCCCTTGGAGCAGCCGGTCGAAGTGCGCGATGTCAACGGAGTGATTCATGCTCTGCTCCTAGCGGTGAAATGCGATGAGCGCGGGTTTCGTGACCATCAAGACCAACGCGAACAGAGGCGTAACCAGGGCGAGCGCCCCCCAAACTTCCCAACGGCGCGAGAGCTTCCGGTAGGCTTCGCTCGTCAGCGAAGTGCCGGCCGACGCGAGATCGGCGAGTTCGCGTTGCGCGCGCGAGACAGGCACGAATGCGACTCCGGCGATGATGAAAAGCACCAGCGACCACAGAATCCACCCGGTGCCAAGGATCGTCCAGCCGCTAATTGAGGCCGCCCCGAAACCGGCGATCAGAATCACGACGATCGACGGAATGGTGATCAGGCGGTCACTCAATATGATTCCGCGCAGGGTGTGTGCGGCAATTTCAGGACGGCCGCTTCGGTCCGCGATGGCCTTCCAGAAAAGTCCGGTGGAGATATTGCCGAGAAATGCCACGACCGCAACCACATGGACGAGCTTCAACAGCAGGTAGGCGCTATACATCGTTCACGGCTCCGGAAGGTCTTACGGAGCGCTCTTAAGCAAGATTCGGGCTCCCGCCTTTTTTCGATGTGGAGGTTACGAACATCTATGGATCACGCAAGCAAGAACGTATCGCGCGGCGAGGCGCTCAAGGCGCTCGTGGTGCTCCCGGCCCTGGCCGGGCTGCTCGCGGCCGGCTCGTTTTCAACCGCCGACGCCGCCGATAATAAGAAGCAATTCAAGTATCAAGACAAGCCCGGTCCGCGCGGCCAGAAGTGCTCGGGCTGCCGCTTCTTCAAGAAGCCCAACGGCTGTTCGATCGTGCATGGCAAGATCAGTCCCAACGGCTGGTGCATAGCCTGGGCGAAAAAGTAACGCCGGAAAGGGATTGCGTATGAGCTCGGTGCGGGTTTTGGTCGGCACTCGTAAGGGCGCCTTCATTTTAAGCGCGGACGGCAAACGCGAGAAGTGGGACGTCAGCGGACCGCACTTCGCGGGCTGGGAAATCTATCATGTGAAAGGCTCGCCCGTCGATCCGCAGCGTTTATATGCATCGCAAACGAGCAGCTGGTTCGGCCAGGTCGTGCAGCGCTCGAACGACGGCGGCCGAACGTGGGAGCCCGTCGGCAACAAGTTCGAGTATGCGGGCGTCCCGGGCACGCATCAATGGTATGACGGAACGGCGCGGCCTTGGGAGTTCAAGCGCGTTTGGCATTTCGAACCGTCGCTGAACGATCCCGACACTGTGTACGCCGGTGTCGAAGACGCCGCGTTATTCCGCACGGCCGACGGCGGCCAAAATTGGGAAGAGCTTTCCGGATTGCGCGAGCACAAGACGGGAAGTTCGTGGCAGCCGGGCGCCGGCGGCATGTGCCTGCATACGATATTGCTCGATCCGAAGAACCCGCAGCGCATATTCGTCGCGATCTCAGCGGCGGGCGCGTTCCGCAGCGACGACGCAGGTGCAACGTGGAAGCCGATCAACCAAGGCCTTCACTCGGAGTACATTCCCGACCCGACCGCCGAGGTCGGACACTGCGTGCATCGCATCGCCATGCACCCGTCGCGTCCCGACGTTCTGTTCATGCAGAAACACTGGGACGTGCTACGGAGCGATAACGCAGGCGAGCGCTGGACCGAAGTGAGCGGAAATCTGCCGAGCGACTTCGGTTTTCCCATCGACGTGCACGCGCACGAACCGGAGACGATTTACGTCGTGCCCATCAAAAGCGACGGCGAGCATTTTCCGCCGGAAGGAAAGCTGCGAGTCTACCGCAGCCGCAGCGGCGGAAACGACTGGGAAGCGCTCACCAACGGTTTGCCGCAGAAAGATTGCTACGTCAACGTGTTGCGCGACGCGATGGCCGTTGACTCGCTCGAGTCGTGCGGAATCTATTTCGGAACGACGGGCGGCCAAGTCTACGCTTCTTCCGATGCGGGCGACAGCTGGAAGCCGATCGTTCGCGATCTGCCGGCGGTGCTCTCGGTCGAGGTGCAGACACTGGCATGATCCGCGTCGTGCTACCGGCGCATCTGCGCACGCTCGCGCGGATCAGCGGCGAGCTCGAACTTTTGGTTGACGGAAAGATAACGCAGCGTTCCGTCGTCGACGCGCTCGAAGAGCGTTACCCGACGCTGCGCGGCACGATCCGCGATCAAGCCTCCAAGAAACGCCGCCCCTACATACGCTTTTTTGCCTGCGAGAAAGATCTCTCGCACGACTCGCTCGACACGCCGCTCCCCGAATCTGTTGCAGCCGGAAACGAGCCGCTCCTCATTGTCGGCGCGATAGCCGGCGGTTAGCTTTTCGCCAGGGTGGTCTCGACGGTGCGCGTCAGTTCCGCCCCGAATAAGAGCAGCTGCGCGGAGTAGTAGATCCAGAGAAGCACCAGAACGAACGCTCCGACGCTTCCGTAATTGGACGCCGGGCGCGCGTGCGTGAAGTAGATCGAAATCGCCGCTTCGCCCAACAGCAGCACGATGCCGGTAATCGCTGCTCCGAGCGCCGAGCTCTTCCAGCCGACGTCGGTCTGAGGCAGCACGCGATAAGTGAGCGTCAGGAACAGCACGAGCGCGACTATGTTTACAACGATGCCGGTTTTCAAGCCGGCAGCGTCGGCAACGACGAGCGATATCATCGCCAATGCGGCGAGCGCAGCAACAACTACGAGCGCGTGCAGCCGAAGCACGATCGTTTCCCATAAGCCGCCGCGCCGGCGTTCGGGAATCTCCCAGATCTCGTCCAGCGCTTCCTGAACCTGCATAAAGATGCCGAAAGCCGACGCCATGACCAACACGGCGCCGGTCGCCAACGCAACCGGACTCGTGCGATGCTCCGATGCGGAAACGAGCATATCGACGAGTTGCGCGCCCTGCGTTCCCACCATGAGCTGCAACTGGTTCTTCACCAGATGCTGCGTGTGTTCTGCTCCAAGGACTGTGCCTGCTATTACGACGATGATGAACAGCAGCGGCGCCAGCGAGAAGACCATATAGAAAGACAGTGCGGCGGCCATCCGGGAGACCCGGTGCCGCCGCCAGTTGTCGAACGTTTTTTGAAGGATTTTCAACCGGAGATTACGCGCTGCGTCTCATTACCTGAACCGTCACCAGCGCCGCGACCGCCGCCGCAGCCGGTATGGCCCAACGCAGCCAGCCGGGGCGCTTGTTTCCTTCATCGAAACGAAGCACGGTACGCTCGCAGTGCTCGTGTTCCGAGTCGCCGTCGAGAAAAACGTTGCGATGCCTAGCGCAGTGCGCGTTGAGACACGTGTAGTAAGTCGTTTCCATAACGGCCGTATACCCGCTTCGAAACGCTTCGCAAGCCGGCCGCCGGGCGGCTGCTTTTTATCAACACCAGGAGCTGCGGGCCGTATACGTCAGCGTCGCATGACTGTCGGGCGGGACATGCACCGTCCAGGTTGCGGTCGAGGCCGACGTTTTTTCGTGCGGCGTATTCTCGGCAAGAATTTGCCACGTTCCGGGAATCGATTCAACGACAAGCACGTCCTGCGGAATCTGCTTTGCATTTGAGATTTTGATCTCATATGACGAATCGTCCGAGCAGTCGTGGCCTTCGAAATTCGTCTGCCGCTTGCGCGCCGTTACGTCGAACGAATCGCCGAGGTGGAGACGCACGGACTCATTGCGTGGAGTGTGACCGATTTGGTCCGACCCCAACAGCTGCGAGAGGTTGTGAGTATCATTTTGATACAGGCGCACGATACCGGCCGGCAATGGAATACCCAGGTCGCCGCCGCGATTTTGGAACGTCACATAGACTCCGACCGGGAGGCGGTCGCCCAGATCGGCGTCTTCGTTACGATAGTAGTTCTGCGATCCGCGCAACTCCAGTGTCTTTCGCACCGGCACGTCCCGCGCACTGAGGAGCGAGATTTGTTTGGTTTGTTTGTCCAAGACGGTCGTGGGGCGGCTCAACGTGTACAGATGATATTCAAAGTAGTTCTCTTGCACGAACGTATCGGGCCGGACAAGATTCCCTGCGGCGTGCGCCGTAACGTTTGCAATCGTGCGAAGCATCTGCGGCTGAATGATGTTGACGTTGCCCGCCACCAGCTGTAAACGGGCATTGTCGTATCCGGTCCCGCTGTTGTTCGAAAGCGTAATCAGACCGGTGAGCTGCAAACGCCGCTCGTCCGGGCTAAGCAACCCGACATAGTCCGCGCGCCAGCTCAAGCCGCTGGTGAGGTAGCTCAAATCCAACGTGTGCGCTCCCGCGCGCGCACTTTGCATATCCAAGACGAGTGTGGGCCGGTCGCGAAAAGTACTCGATGACACCGGATAGGCGATATGGCCGCGGAGTTCGGTTTCGATGCGGTTGCGATATCGCAATACTATCCCGCCGTTAGTGCTGAGCACGCGGGCCGTCTCCCGTGTCTCCCGATCGCCTGCAAAACGCGGGTCATGGACCACGATAACGTCGCGCCCGATGTACCGGTCCAACAGGGCGGACGGATTGAACAGGTCGTAATCGAAATTCTGCTCGGTGACGGTCACGCCGCTGACATCACCGACGGAATCAACTAAGGCACTCGTCGGATCGATTTGCGCGCTTACGTCGCGCCATGCAATGCGGTTCGCGCCTCCGTTCATGTACACACGCCGCCGATCGTGCACGAGCGCGGTCCCGGCAGTGTATACGGTAAGGTTCACGAGATCGCGCTGCGCGACTGTGCTCGTGCGCTCGCGCGGGGCGGCGGCGACCTTCCCGGCCGGTACGAGAAGCGCTAGTGACGAAAGAACGATCGATGCGGTGCGTACCATGCAAGGCCTCCGGTCGAGAATGTTGCATGTCAAACGCATGAGTCGCCTGTTGCGTGACGCGCACTGCGCGGAACAATCCGCCCCGCCTGTCGTATGTGAAGTAGCATGATGGGCTTGATCGGCGCTGCGCTGGTTCTCGTGTGGATGCAGCTTTCACGCACTCCATGGCGCGAGCTCGGCTTTGTAAGGCCGAAGAGCTGGATCGGGACGGTTGCAGCTGGCGTTGCGCTGGGCGTAGCGCTCAAAATCGTGATGAAAGCGCTCGTGATGCCTCTTTTCGGCGCCGACCCCGTCAATCACGTCTATCATTATGTCGCGGGGAATCCGGTCGCGCTCGCAGGTACGGCGCTTACCGTTATTGTCATCGGAGGATTCGGCGAAGAGACCGTTTACCGCGGGTTCCTGTTCGAACGCCTCGGCAAGGTACTGGGATCCGGTGCCGTTGCAAAAACCTGCATCGTGCTGATTACCTCCGGACTGTTCGCGATTTCACACCTTTACGATCAGGGAATCCCCGGCGCCGAACAAGCCGTGTTCACCGGACTGATTTTCGGAAGCGTCTTCGCAGTTATAGGAAAAATTTGGATACCGATGATTGCGCATGCCGTTTTCGACTTAACGGCGCTGGCGCTAATCTACTGGAATCTCGAGCCCAACATCGCGCATTTCATTTTCAAATAGCGGCCGGTCAAAATTCTTTGGTGACGTTGCGCTCAAACGGGTAAACGTGAACCATCCAGCCGAAGACGTTGTCGAAGAAAAAGCCGCCGGCGGCTTCGCACGCAGCACGCGTATTAATCGATCCGCTGAAGCCGAACTCGCGCTGCTCTTGGGGACTGAGCGGCCGATTCGGGTGGGGCTGACAAATGTTCCTATGCGAGTGCCAGTGGCCGAACACCAGAGGAATGCGCCGATCGAGATTGTCCATCGAGGCGTTGATCGGCGCCGAAAACATAACGCCGGCTAGCTCGAACCCAGTCGGTGTTCGGCGATAGAGCAGCGCCATCGGCTTGTCGGGGTCGAGATGACGCGAGTTGGCCAGCAGGTTGCCGGCATTGACAAAATGTTTGAGAGCGCCAACCGGGACGTCTTCTCCTTCGGGAATGAATCCCGCCGCCTCAGCGGCTCGCACATCGCGGTATTTCACGAGGCTGGTTCTCAGATAACTCATCAGGCGTTGGAGATGCGCGTTTTGGCGCTCGTCGAGGGTGGTCCGCTCCTCGCTCATGCGCGTGTGCCCGAACGCGTCCATTCCCATGCCGCTCGAGCGGTGATGTTTCTCATTCCCGGCGATTGAAAGATTTTGTCCGTGGCCACAGGCACAAAGAGCCAAGCATAGCGTTATCATTACAAGACGCACGTTTTTGAAAACGCGCGGCACACGGATTACGTGACTGGCCGCAAAAGGCGGCCGTGAAACAATCGCGGCGAAGAGCTCGTAAGTCATCTGTTCTGCCTGATCGGCAGGATGAGGAGTCGTCGCGCTGGGAGGCTGGTCGAAGATGAGCCCAATGGATTGGAACGCGCGAGTGGCCGGTTTCCGTATCTGCTGCTGACTCTGCTCGGCTTGTTCGCCCTCGAGTACGTCCCGTCTACTCTCTTTGTGACCGGAAACGCAGCCGCAACCGCCCATAACATCGCCACACACGAGACGCTCTTCCGCATCGCAATCGTCAGCGAGTTGGTCGCAATTGTTCTGGAACTCTTTGTTGCGTTGGCCCTTTACCGTTTGTTCAAAAGCGTGGATCAGACGCAGGCCTTGCTGCTTGTTATTTTGGGCGGCCTCATTCCGGTTCCGCTCTACTTTCTGAACGCGTTGAACTACGTTGCGGCACTGATACTCGTGCGCGGTGCTGACTTCTTAACCGTGTTTAGCGCCGCTCAGCGGGACGCACTGGCGATGCTATTCCTGCGGCTGCATCACTACGAGCTCTTGGCAAGTTTTGTTTTTGCCGGTTTGTGGCTCTTTCCGTTCGGCCTGCTCGTGTTCAAATCGGGGTTCCTTCCGCGCGTTCTCGGTATTTGGCTCATCATCAACGGATTTGCTTATCTGGCGATCACGTTTTCGGGATTTCTTCTTCCTCAATATTCGGACGCCGTCGGTACCATCACGTCTCCCATGCTTTTCGGGGAGATCGCGATCATGCTGTGGCTCTTGATTATGAGCGCAAGGCCGAAACCCGCGGCGATTTGACGAGCTCCGGTAATCGACATGGCGTCCTGGCGGTGTGTTGGCCCGGCCTGTTGACTTCACATATACCATGTGATATACAGTATGTATGACATACTATGCGGCGCGAGGGAAGACTGGTTTCTGAAGCCGCGCCCTTCGATAATCTCCGCCTAGAGCTTCGGCGGGGCTGTCTCGTTCTGGCGGTACTCGCAGCACTGAAACGCGAGCGCTACGGTTACACGCTGCGAACGCGGCTCGAAGAAAACGGCATCTCGATCGACGAGGGGACGCTGTATCCGCTGCTCCGCCGGCTGGAAGCGCAGGGACTTCTGCAGAGCGAGTGGCGCGAGGAAAACAGACGCAAGAAACGGTTCTACCGGCTCACGCGAGCGGGCAAGCCCGTTCTCTCTGCTCTGCTCGACGAGCTAAAAGAATTGAACGCATCGCTGAACCGCATCACTCAGGAGGCCTAGCCGATAGTGGAACTTCTCGACCGGTATCTCTACGAAGTCCGGCGCTATCTGCCGGTTGCGCAGCAGGACGACATTATCGCCGAACTTTCCGATACGATCCAATCGCACTTCGAAGATCGCGAGCGCGAGTTCGGGCGCCCGTTAACTGACGCGGAAGCCGCAACGATCGTTCGAGCGTTCGGGCATCCAAAGATCGTCGCGAGCCGGTATCAGCCGGCGCAATATCTTGTCGGGCCTGAAATCTATCCGTTCTATTGGTACACCCTCAAAATCGCGCTGGCCGGAGCGCTCGCACTTGAACTGCTCGGGGCCATGATCGCGGCATTCTTGAGCCCGTCGCCGTTGCCGTCGTTCATCAAGAACGTTGCCATCATGTGGCCCACGATCTTTCTGGTGCTCGGCGTCGTGACGTTCATTTTCGTAGTGCTCGAACGGACCGGTTCGGGCTCCTCGGTCCTGACGAAGCTCGGAATCGACAACTGGAATCCGCGAACGCTTCCGCGCGCGGCGTACGGCGAGGTGCCGCGCTTTTCGCTGTTGATCGAAGCTCTAGCCAACATCGTGTTCATGCTCTGGCTCCTCAATTTTTTACCGCTCCGGCGTGCCGTCGGATTTGTGATAAACGCATCGGGTGGCGGCCAGGCGCTCGCGCCGATCACACTAACGCCGGCGTGGCACCCGCTCTTGCTGCTGGCTTTCGTGGCCGCCGCTCTGATTGTGCTGCAAGACTTCGCGCTGCTGCTGTTTCCGTCGCGGACAAAACTTCGAGCCGGAACGCTCCTGATCGCAAACGTGCTGATGGTGATCGGCGCGTGCCTCGTCCTGCAGTCGCGTTCACTGGTCGCCGTAGTGCAGCCAGCCACGCAAGCTTACGCGCTTGCGGCGCAGGCGCTTAATGAAGTAGCCTTCATCTCGCTCGTCGTCCTCGCGGTTACGATTACCATCGCGGCCGCCTTCAACATCCGTACGTTACTGCAACGCGCGCCGAAGGCCGATCTGAATATCAGCTACCAAGCACGGAACTAGCTCTTCACCGTCTGGCGCGATCCGCGACCATGCCAAAGGCCACGCCGAACGCTACGCCCAGCGCGAGACCCTGCCCAACGTGATGCGAGCCGGCTCCGACCGCTACGCCCACTGCAGCGCCAAGAGCGATAAATACGCCGAGACGGGACGACTTCATGGTGGAACTCCTCCCTAGGGGAGCACCTTATAAAACGAGATCATGCCAGCAGCCATGTGATCGGTGACGTGACAGTGATACAGCCAGATGCCCGGATTGTCGGGAACCATGTCGGCGCTCATCATTTGTGCGGGACCGATGTTGAGTACGTCCGTACGGTGACCCTGAAATAGCACGGTATTGCCGTGCCAGTGCGGTGTGTGGAAGCTGAAGCCGTTGCCGATCGAGATGACGTACCAGCGGACGTGATCGCCGCGTTTCATAACCATCTTCGGTCCGTTGCCGTAGATATAGCCGTTAATCGTCCACTTTAGGTTTCCGTCGGCGAAGCCGAGCCCAGTGAGTGAGAAGTTACCGTCGGGATCCGACCCGATGAGTTCGAGTTTCCCCTTCGTGGCTAATGAGGGTGTGAACGTCTTCATGTTGCGAGCCAGATACCAACTTTGATTTTCGTTGAATAATTCGAAATCGGTGACGAACTCACGATCGACGTCCTTCGGCGTTCCATCGGGACGCGCCATGCCGCGCGCCGTTACAATGATCGCGCCGACAAGGCCGGACTCGATATCCTTTTGATCCTCGGCGTGCGAGTGGTAGAACCACACGACCGAACTCGGATCGCTCGGGCCAGGCCCGGCGCGATCGGGTACTTGCCAAACGTACGTAAACGTGTGCCCCGGGGGAACGGCACCCGCGATCTTACTCGCGCCGCTTGTGCCGTCGCTGTACGCGCTCCCTTCCGACGATTTGAGATAGAACACGCCGTGAGGATGCATGCTGTACGGGTGTGAAGCATTGTTCCTAAAAACGACCTTGACAGTGTCGCCTACTTCAGCGCGAATCGTCGGGCCCAGAATGCCGAGATATTGCTGGTCTGCCCGGCGCAGTTTGAGGTGACGAAACGTGCTGTCGGTGTATTCGCGATAGACGGCTTTCCAATATTTGCTGCCGATGTGGTTCCGGTCGCGCACGGAATACGGCCGCTCAAGCGCGCTAAACGGCTTGCCCATCATTACGTCTCTGCCTACGGGCGCATAGCTCCACAGCACTTCGTCTGCGGCGATGTAGTACGTTCGAATGTGCCCTTGCGCTTGCGGCGGAGCGGCACCCGCGATAAAGAACAGGCCGCAAATAATAAGAGCGGCGCGGCTAAATTGACGCACGTTTCTAATGCCTCCGATTCGCATAACCGGTTCGCTTGCATTCAGAGTGATTCCCGCGCTTGGTTAGAATTAGTCCAACGTCAAGACTGGCACAATTCAGTTTCATCGAACACCATTTGGCCGCATTTCACAGTACCTCAACGACAGAACGCGACGACAAGGTCTCGCCATGGGTTCACGGCTATGGGAACTATCGCAGAATAACGATAGATATCGCCGGTCCGATGAGGCGGCAGAGGTTTAATGCCGATAAGCACCTGATCTCTCGCGGGCATGCCGGAACGGGCTTGGGCGAAGAGGCGGTCGTCCGTCGTGCGATATACAAACCCGACGAGATCCGCACCGTAAATTACTCTTGCGACGCTTCGAACGGTTTCAGGCTTTCCGTTCCGCGGGATGAAGTCGTCGCCGACGGAGATCTGGGCCGCGCCGGCACAAGTGTATGGAGCGCCGGCGTATGAGCCGACGATCGCTGTGAGTATTAAACTTGAAATGCCCATAGGTCATCGACCAGATCTAGCGTCGTCACTGGAAGACGGTCAGCGATCGACGCGTCAAAAAGCCTTGCATCGTTTTCGTCCTCTGGTAAACACGGTTCGGTGGCTTCCCATGCCTCCCGTGAAGGCCACAGTGCGATCGCACAATACGTGCCGTCCGGTTCTCGGTACAAACGCGATCCGTAGGAGCCACGCACCGCACGAATCTTCTCAGTCCGAGCGTGCCACGTCCGACGAAACGCCGCGTCCATTTCAGGCCTCACATGCCAGCGATAGATAGCCGTGAACATTATCACCCTTATTCTTAAGGATCGAAGAATCAGTTTGTCGTGGTCACTAAGCCGAGACCCTCCGGGCAAGATTTACCGCAACGCTTAGGCTTCGCCGGCGTAAGGACCAGTGAGGCGCAAAATAGTACCAATCGCCTCATATTTCGAGGCGAAACCTTGATTCCTGAGGCGAATTGTGACATAATACGCCTCGTATTATGAGGCGATACATTTGGCAAATGCCGCACTGGCCCGCTCTTCGAGTGTCCGTGGCGCGGCTGTTGCCACTGATAGAAATTGTACGCAGGAAGCAAGGGGCGTTCCAGGAGGTCCTTGAGTTCTCCGACATCGCCCTTCGCCAGCAAGCGCTAGTTGAAGCAACCGCCTCTAGTGTCGTCCAAACATCTGCAATTGAGGGGGAAGAGCTTGACTGGGACGCAGTGCGCTCCTCAGTAGCGCGTCGCCTGGGCATCGATCGCGCTGGATTACCCCAGGACGATAAGACCGAGGGCGTCGTAACGATGACGCTCGATGCCACGAGAAACTACGACCAACCCCTGAACGAAGCTCGTTTGTTTCGGTGGCATGCAGATCTTTTTCCCAGAATGTTGGGGCAGCCGGAGCCGGACCTTATTGTTGGTTCATGGCGTCAGGCGAACGGCGATCCCATGCAAGTCGTGTCGGGAGCACGTGGACGCGAGCGCGTACATTTCGAAGCACCGCCGGCGCAAGATGTGCCTGGAGAAATGCAACGCTTTCTTGCCTGGTTTAAAGATAGTCGTGGCCGAGAAAATGGCCTCGTTCGCGCTGCGCTCGCTCATCTTCACTTCCTTACGATACACCCATTTGCAGATGGCAACGGACGTATCGCACGCGCCATTGCCGACATGGCGCTTACTCAGGACGAAGATTCCTCGGATCGATTCTACAGTATGTCCGCACAGATTCACCGTGAAAGAAAAGTATACTACGGAATGCTCGAGCGTACGCAAATGTCCGGTCTTGATGTGACAGAATGGGCTGAGTGGTTCATAGGCTGTCTCGGACGAGCAATCGATGCGTCGCAGCAAGTTGCTGATCGAACGCGCCGGGCATCGGCATTTTGGAATACGCATGCCACGGACGATTTGAACGAACGACAGCGAGCTGTATTACAACGTCTTCTCGGCAACTTTCAGGGAGATCTGAATCTGCGAAAGTATATTGCGATCTCGGATGCGCCGCGCGCTACAGCTCAACGCGACCTCAGCGATTTGGTCGACCGAAGCATTCTTGTCCCGGCTGGCGCCGGTAAGGCTACACGATATCTACTACGCAATATCTAAAACGCCAAAACGCTAAAACGGCGTTGTCTCACGATTTGGCCGAATAGAACGCCAGACCGGAAGGCACCGATCTGCCGTTGAGGACCAACTCAGCATGACGCGAATAGTAAGGACCGCGTTCATTCTCACCTTCACGGCAATCGCCATGCTGATGGTCGGACCGGACCTTATGCTGCCGTGGCATCCATATTCGACCTTCGGATTGAGCGTCGATCGGTACGGCACCATTGTGAGGGTCAACCGCGTGGCGGCAACAACGGGATTGCGAGTTGGCGATCGTGTGGAGCTCAAGCGCCTGCACCCGGTCGAGCGAGCTCGGTATATGGGTGTCGTGCCGCAGGGCTCGTGAGGCGAGCTGCATGGATTGGGACCGAGGTGAGGGTATTGCTGCGCCGTATGCAATACTGCTCCTAGGAGGGCGCGCCATTGCGTTATATCGCTCTTGCATTGCTTTTGCTGAGCATTGCCCCCGCCCCGCACGCGCAGACCCGTTACCTCGTCACGTGGGCGATGGAAAGCAATGGCGACACCAACATGGGTGACGGCAGCGGTCACGATTTTCTCGCCGTTTACGACATCGGCGCGGCGCATTTCGGCGCGCTGGTCGCGATGCTGCCCGTTCCGACGCGCGCGCATATGGCTCATCATGCGAATTACGTGTTGCCGCCGAATCGCATGCTCTTCGCCAACGACTTTATGCAAGGCGAATCGTACGTTTTCGATCTGCGCGATCCGCGCAAGCCGCGCATTGCCGCATCGTTCAAAGATGCCGGCGCGTACGCGTACCCGCATAGTTTTGCGGCGCTCTCGAACGGCGACATGCTTGCGGCGTACCAGCAAACAGGGCACGGCGATACGGCTGCGGGCGCGCTCGTGGAACTCGATCGTAACGGGCGCATGATTCGCGGGAGCGCGGCCGCCGATCCGAAAGCCGACACGTTTATCCGCCCGTACAGTGTGCTTGTTCTGGAGAAGATCGATCGCGTTGTAACCACGAGCGCGGACATGATGCCGTCCACATCCGTAAGTCACGTCGTGCAAGTGTGGCGCCTGTCCGATCTCAAACTGCTCAAGAGCGTCGTGCTGCCCAAACCGAAGACCTACAACGGCGTGGCTGCGGAAGATCCGGACGAAGCGCGCCTGCTTCCCGATGGCCAAACGGTGCTCGTGAAGACGGCCACGTGCGGGCTGTTTCGCATGAACGGCTTGCGCGGGATTAGTCCGAGCGCGACATTCGTCTACGACTTTGGATATCGCGCGTGTCCCAGCGTGCCACTGGTTATCGGTCACTACTGGTTGCAGCCCTCGATGAGCGGGCACACGATCACGGCACTCGATGTTAGCGATTCGTCGCATCCGTTTCAAGCGGGGTATTTGAACCTCGGGCCGACGGCGCGTCCGCATTGGATGGCTCGCGAACTGGGCACGAACCGATTCGTTATCACCGGTGTCGGTTCGTTGCTGAACAAGATTACGTTCGCCGAAATCGATCCGCGCACCGGCGCGCTCCGCTTGGATCCACGATCGATTACATTGAACAAAGCGACGTGGCCAGACGGATGGAAGGGCCGCGCCATTCCTCACGCAACACTGTTTTACTGACTAAAAAGCTAAAACGCCTAGCATTGTCATTGTCGCGCCTTCGAGCGCAGCAGGCTCCATAGACCTTGCGCGGAGGCCGCGAGAGACAATAGAGAAACAACCGCAAGCGCAAGGAGCGTCCAGACGAAGAAAAAGGCTCCGCTCAATTTGCCGATCTCGATGCCTGCGAGGCCACCGGTGCCGGTTAAGTGGGTCAGGAAAATGGTCAGCCCCAGTAGCGATCCGAGCAACATGATAATATGCCCAGCCCTACGCTCGGGCAGCACCAGCGTTCCATACAGCCAAACAGCAAGAATGGCTACCATAAGGAGGTTTGATGCCATGCCTTTTTCCGACCCGTACACGATGTCATCCACTAGGTGAAATGACGCGAAAAGGATCGAGAGCAGGGACGTTACCAGCAATACGAGGTTTCGCTTCACGGAGAAGGCTTTCTTAACGCTGTTTGCGCTTTTCCTGGGGCAAGAGCATCAATGAAGCCCTTTCCATCCCCATTTCTTGAATAATATCTCGCGGTTTTTGGTTAGATGCCGTGAAACAGCACTAAAACGCTAAAACGGGATCTCTTCGTCCAGCGAATCTTCGACGCGCGCTGCGCCTGCCGCAACCGGCGTGCCGTTGCCGACACCTTCGCCCGATTCTTGATGCGGGCGGTCTTGACGCGAGCCGAGCATTTGCATCGTGTTGATGACGATCTCAGTCGCCGTCCGTTTGTTGCCTTCTTTGTCGTCGTATTGGCGAATCGAGAGCCGGCCTTCGACCAGGCACGACATGCCCTTCTTTAAATACGTGTTGCACGTTTCGGCGAGCTTCTCCCACGCCACGATGTCCACGAAGAGCGTATCTTCGGGTTTGGGATCGCGTTTGTTGGGGTTGACCGCGATGCGAAACTTGGTGACGCCCGCGCCCGAGGGGATGTACCGGATCTCGGGGTCGCGCACCAGCGTGCCGACCAAAATCACTCTGTTAAACGATGCCGCCATGATGCCTTACCTTTTCCTTGTAGATGCTCGCTACTGCCGCCAGAATAACCGGCTAGACTGCCACCTGTATGGCACTTTACTCGGCGGGCGCCGGTGCCTGAGGGGGGACCGGGGGCGCCGCCGCGGCGACTTTCTCGGCCTCGAGCGCTTGCTTGTCGAGCCGAATCAGAAGTGCCCGCAGAACGTCTTCGTTCAACCCCAATTGGCGCTCGATTTCTTTGGCCGCAGGCGGCTCGCTGCGGAACCGCATGATCACGTAGATCCCCTCGCGGACATCATGCATTTCGTAAGCGAGGCGCTTCTTGCCGAGCTTCTCAACGTTGAGGACTTCGCCACCGTTTGTGGTGAGGGATTGGGCGATCGCGGCCGCGCGCTGGTCGGCTTCGGCCTCCTCGAGGTTTGGGCGCAGCAGGTAGGTCACTTCATATTCGTTTGCCATGGCGGGACCCGGTGTTCCCCGAGGCGGGCCGGAGGGCCTCTCAGGGGCTTCTCACCACCGTTTGGCACATTCTAAGGAACGATGGGAACGACGCATTAGCGAGATGCCTGGCCGCCCGGAGAACCAACCGCGGACCAACCCGATCGCGCGCTTTGCCGTAACCCGGCGGGTCGCGGTCGCGATGATCGCGTGCGCAATCGGCTTGCTCGGCGTCTTCGCGATCCCGCGCCTAGCCGTCTCACTGCTGCCCAGTTTTTCGCCGCCTGTTATTAGCGTCAACGTCAATTATCCCAACGTGGCGCCAGAATCCATCGAGACGCTGGTAACGCGTCCGATTGAGAACGCCGTCAGCCGCGTTCCTGGCATCGACAACATCGAATCGACGAGTTCGGAAGGCTCGAGCCGCGTGCGCGCCCAGTTTCACTACGGCGTCAATATCGACATCGCCGCGGTAAACGTGCAGAACCAAGTTGACCGGATTCGCGGACAGCTCCCGAACGATCCCACTTTGCAAGCTCCGCAGATCAACAAGTTCGATCCTAATTCGCTGCCGGTCATCACCGCATTCGTCACCGACAGCCAGCGCTCGCAGCGCGACCTGAACGATCTCTACACCAACCAGCTCGCCGACGAGTTTTCCGCGGTGAGCGGCGTGGGTTCGGTTTCGGTGAACGCCAGCCAAACGCGCGCGATCATGATCCAGCCCGATGCCGGCTTGCTGGCCGGGTACGGACTCTCAGCCGACGCAATCGTCTCGCGCATCCGGGCTGAGAACGTGAACCTACCGGCGGGCGTCGTGCAGATCGCACAAAACGAATATCAAATTCAAACCGACGCGCTTTACCAGAACGAACAGCAAATTGCCAATACGATCGTTGCAACCAAGAACGGCGCACCGATTTTCGTTCGCAACGTCGCTCATGTCACCGATTCCATTCAAGAGCAGCGGTCGTACTCGCGCCTGAACGGAAAGCCCGCGCTGAGCATATCGATTACCGCGCAGCCGGACGCCAACGTCGTAGCCACGGCCAACCAGGTCTACCAGAAAATCGACGACATCAAGAAACGTTACCCGTCGATGCAGATCGGCGTCATATTCGATCAGCGCGGATTTATCGTCGATTCCATCAACGCGCTGGAACACACCGCAATCTACGGCGCGGTGTTGGCCGTGCTCATCATCCTCCTGTTCCTACATTCGTGGCGTTCGACGCTTATCGTAGCGATTTCTCTGCCGATTTCCGTTCTCGGAACGCTGTTTGCGGCCTATCTGCTCGGATACTCGCTTAACACAATGACGCTCGGCGGCCTGGCTCTCGCCGTCGGATTGATTGTGGACGACGCGATTGTCGTCATCGAAAATATTTACCGCCACTACATGCGCGGCGAGTCGATCATGCAAGCGACACAATCCGCCGTGACGCAGATCTTTAGCGCCGTGCTGGCTTCTTCGGTAACCGTCATAACCGTTTTCGTTCCGCTCCTGTTGATTCCGGGCTTGCAAGGTTTGCTCTTTACGCCGTTCGCGGTGATGGTGATGGTCGCGGTGGGCATCTCGCTTCTGGTCGCAGTCACCACGGTGCCCATGCTGGCCACGCGGTTATGGTCTGACGAGCGTCCACGCACAAACGGAGCGCCGAAATCCGCATACGCGCGTTTCAGCGCCGCGTTCGATCGCGGATACGAGCGGTTTGCCGAACGTTACAAGACGTTGTTGCGATGGTCCGTCGACCATCCGGCGCCCGTCTTTGCAGTAGCCGCAGCCATCTTCTTCCTGACGCTGGCCGCACTCAAGTTCGGCGTTGTTGCGACCGAATTGTTCCCGCCCACCAACTCGCGCTTCGCAAGCTTTACCCTGCGCATGCCGGTCGGTACCGCATTGAGCGTCACGGATGCCGTCACGAAGGATGTCGAGGCACGCTTGCGCCGCGATGCGCGCGTCGTAGAC
>JAAXCW010000002.1 GCA_013036095.1 Vulcanimicrobiota bacterium | reverse complement strand
GGAGCACCATCGAGGCGTCCAGCTCGGCGAACTGGCGACCGCAATCAGCGGATAGCTTCAACCTTGGAATTGGCGTCGGTAGCTCCAATCCCGGCCCCAGCATTGCACGCGCCATCGGTGATCCACTGAGCGCGCAATACGATTGCTTCAACGGATCGGTCTTTGTCCTCGGGCCTAACGACCAGCCCACGCACCAGACGTCGCTGAACTATAACTTGGGCTGGAATCATGTCATCAAGAAAAATTCGTTTATGTTTCAAGCTTTCCGTACGGATTTGGGCGGACAGGCGATTCAGGGCGCGGTCCCGATCGCCGGCGAACCAGCGGACATTTTCCCAAACGATTCTTTAGCGCAATATCTGGCCCAGCTGCAGAACACTTGGGCGCAACCCACGGTTTGCGGCTCGACGCCTTTTGATCCCACGCATGTCTACGTGACGCAATTGGTTTCAGGTGAGACGCGGATAACCCAAGGGTTTACGATATCCGGAAGGATCTCGCTCGGGAAGATCGCTCTGCTTTCGCCATCATACGCGATCACGAACTCCTACTATTCGACGCTCGATCCGCGGTTATTACTTCCGGGCAGCTACTACGGCCTTGGGATTCAGGTTCCACGCGTTCCCGTGGCTCGGGGAGGGCTAATCGTCCAAAGCGCTGCGTCTCATTCACGGGTTGGCTGGTACCTCAATGCCCAGTACACTTCAGCGAATAATCCAGCCAATCAGCCGGCGTACACGATCTACAATGCAAGCTTGGTGTTTCAGGCCACGCGAGGAAATTTGGTGCTCTTTGCGGGCAATATTTTCGGGGCGCACACGGGCCTGTTTACTACCTATCAGGGTATCGACCCGTTACCGACGCAGGGCGGCGGCAGCTTCGCGCTTGCAACAACGCCCTTACAGCCGCGGTCTTTTTCCATTCAATATCAGATCCGCGGCCAACAACGCGCCAAACCGCTTCCTGCGTCGCCTAGTTCTGGTGTTTCGTCACCTGCCGCTAAACCGACGCCGCACTAATACTTGTGCTGAATCAAAATGTCACGGTTGCCGTGCCGTATCCAAGCACTACGCGTTTAACATATTTGCTGATTCGTTCGGCCGTTTGACCTTCAAGGGGGCTACCTGCAGTCGAGGGACCGTATGTGAGAACGTCGAGTAATCGGTCACTGCTGATCCAAACGATATACCTGCCGGGCTCCAGGCCTCCGAAGATAAAATGACCTTCCGTGTCAACCAGCGCTCGCTGAGTGTAAGACACTAATCTCGAATCGTAAGACGGAGCGCTCCCTGGGTGTCCCCATGAATCAAAATACCAATCGGTGTACGGAATGGCCGGGACACAAAACGCGGTTGCGGCTGGAAAAGGAGCGCGTACGGATCCAATGAGCACGTAGTGTCCTGGGGGCGCGGCCTGGAGTTCCGTCAAATCGATGGGCGGCGGCTGCGCTTGTGCATTAGCGGTGGAGCCGGAAAGAAAAACCAACGCCATGCAGCCAAGCAACCAGCACTTAAGCATGCCTCTTACTTCGGATAGTGACAATCGCGGGCCTATGGCATATTAAGCTTGAGCTGCGACTCGCGAATCAACGAAGTGTTTGGGCCCGCATCGAACGCGACCTCGCGCGGCGTCTGCAAATACTCAACGCCGGCCTTCTGAAGTATAGCTTTTCCCTGACCGGTGAGGATGAATTGCGCGAACGCATCTGCCTCGTGGGGATGCGGAGCGTCCTTCATCACCGCGATGGTGTACGTGATCTTGTCGGACATCGCTGCCGCGCCAGGTAACGCGAGGAAATGCAGATGTCGAGCGATCGCTTCGGTCTTGTAAAAGAATCCAGCGTCGGCTTGGCCCGTTTCGATGCGCGTCAGTAAGTCCTCTTCCGGAAATGTTTGCGCCGGATTCTCGTCGTCACCAAGAATGCGTTTTTCCCCCGGCCCTCCGGCGAGAATCGTCATAGCCTGGATCGTATAGACGCCCTTGGGATCAAGTTTCGGATCCGTGCGGCCAATCACCAGCCCGTTCATTGTAAGCGCGTCTAGAAGGGTGCGCTTTCCCGCGGCCGCGGCCGCAAAAGACGAAGCAAACCGTGATTTGTCCGACCAACCAATTCCCAGGCTTGTGCCGGCAAACGTGTATGCACGCGAAACCTTAGCGCCAAGCCCAATCACGAGTTTTGGGTCAACGCTGACGAAGACATCAGGGTTCTTTAGACCGGCCGAAATGAGATTCGCAAGCGCCTTGCTGCCGGCTCCCTGGCCCAGAAAATCAATTCCTTGTGCCGCTAATGCCGACTTGATTGGGCCTTCCATAGGCGTCACGAGCGACCCGGCATATAAAACCGAAACGGGCTGCGGAGTTGAAGCCCACGTGGGCGAACTTGTCAGCAGCAACGTTGTAGCGAAGGCGAGGATTTTTGACAAGGTCTTCATTCGGGCGGCTCCTCTTAACGATTGGCAAGAATTCACTTGAAAGCGGTGAGCGGCAGCTATTGCGTAAGCACCGGATAATAAACGAGCAAGTAAAAAACCGAAAGCGTTATTATCGCGATCGCACATACGGCATCGAGCCACGGTTTTCGGATAATCAGCGGAAGAAAAACCACCGGAACCATCGCTAACACGAAGGTGTTTTCACGTGCCCAGTTCTGAATGCCCAGACTGGACCCCGCCATTGCGTTTGCAAACAGCGAACAAATTACCAGCGCTGCGGACGCGCCGATATAGGTTCGGCCTTGCCGTGCATTGTACGCTCTCAGGTCGGAGTCGCCGGGCAGCTCGGGCGAAACGAGTGCGCAAACCAGATATTGAATAATACTCAAGACGAACCCAACGAAAATCGTGCCTAGCGTGACCGTTTGGAGATTGTGGAAGTCCCACAAGCTGATCCAGTTAGCGATAAGCGTAACTAGAGCTGTCAGCATCCAAAGCGCTTGCGGTAGGCTGAAAACAACGATTCGTCGATGCCGGATGATCGCGGTTATCGAAAGCAGTAAGTGCGTCAGCGGCGAAAGTCCGTCACCTCCGGGTTCGCGCAGCGCGCGCAAAGAGTTCGGGCGCGCCCAGCTGTGCACACACGGTGGAGAATATGGGAGCCGGTCCATGCCAATCCAACTCGTCGATATTACTAAAAAGGCCGGCATCAATTCGAAGGGTTGCCAATTGCTTGAATAACAGCGCGAGCCGCTGACCCTCGCCCAGCACGTTCGGTGGGAACACTTCGATCGGCCCGTAGCGGGTGAGCAGAGCCGCAGCGGTCTTCGCTCCGATCCCCGGTATGCCGGGATAACCATCCGCGGCGTCACCGACTAGCGCAAGATAGTCCGGAATCAGTTCGGGACTGACACCAAACTTCGCCCGGACGCCATCAGCGTTCCGGACGACCTTGGTCCTTCGATCAACTTGCACAATGCGATCGTCGCAGACGCATTGCGCGAGATCTTTATCGGGCGTCCAAATGCAAATTTTTTGAACGCGGGAATCGTTTGACGCAATTGCTGCCGCCGAGGCAAGCGCATCATCGGCCTCGAGCTCGACCGTTGCCCACACTGAAATCCCCATCGCGCGCAGCGCGTCCTCGAGCGGCTCGAACTGAGCAAACAACGCAGGGTCTATCCCCTGGCCGGTTTTGTACCCATTCCAGAGCTCGTTGCGGAAAGATTCGATAACATGATCGGTGGCGACGCCAAGGTGCGTTGCTCCGTCCTCAATCATCTGCAGCACGGTGTTGAGCACGCCGATAACCGCCCCGAACCGCCGCTGCTTATCGCTCGGGGCGCGACGCAACCCGTAAAAATGGCGGAAGAGCTCGTAGGTTCCGTCAATCAGATGAACGATCACGCTGACGTCACCTTGGCTGCGGAGCTGTCATGTCTTTCTAGGGCAAAGTCCTCGAATGGCGGCCTCAGCTGCGCCGTCTTTGGGATCTGACTGGGGGCGAGAGTACTCCACGAGATAGCTCGTATGACCGGAGCTCACGAAAACCGCCTCGACGTCGCTCAACAGGTCTCGAATCGTCCGCGTGCCGGTTAGGTATCCGGCGCGAGTATTGTTGCAAAGAGTAATCGTCGAGCGGTGGACATTGGTCATGTGGCGCGATGCGCGTTTGACGAAATCGTGAAACGTCCAACCGGGACGTACGTTGGAAATGACGATCATCGAGAGCGGTTTGCCGAACTCTTTGAGCCCTTTTGGTTTCAGCCAGCCCTCGATCTCGAAAGAAGAACCCCTCGAGAGCCTTTGAGCCGCAGCCGAATGTTCGCGCACCCAACCGGGAGGCGCCTTAAAATGTAGATCCTGCGAAAGGGCGGCGCCTCGTGTGATCGCCGTGCTTGATAATGCCAAAATCGCCAGCCAGTAACCAGGTCTGCTCATCAAGTTTCGACTTTCGAAGGGGTATGGCGGCCACCTCTCGGTATATTCCGACAGTGAAGTATTCGCTTGGGCGTTATGTGTACGGCTTGGCGGCGATTGCGTTCGGCATCTGCGCCTTTGCATTCCACGACATCAATACGTGGCAGCAAGTCAGAGCGCTCGCGCACGCTCCTCAGCGCGAGATGCTTACATACATTGTGGCCACCATCGAGATCGTCGGGGGCGCAGCCATTTTGTGGCCGAGAAAAGCCCGGGCCGGCGCCGTCGCGGTTGGTGTGGTTTACTTCGTCTTCGCTCTGCTGGGGCTGCCGGCCATCATCGCGCATCCGCTCGTGTACAACGGTTATGGTAATTTCTTCGAACAGTTTTCGCTCGCAGTACCAGCGTTGATCGTCTATGCGTATTCCGGTTCGATTGCTCCGGCGCGCACCGAGCAATGGGCTAGGATCGGCTATTACGCGTTCGCTGTCTGCCTCATATCATTCGCACTGGAGCAGCTGTTCTATCTCTCTGCGACGGCGAGTTTGGTTCCCAAATGGATTCCGCCCGGGCAAACCTTTTGGGCGATCGCAACGACGGCCGCGTTTGCTCTTGCCGGTATAGCCCTCCTGACCGGTTTTATGGCCCGGCTCGCAGCTCGATTGACCACGGTCATGCTCGTGGGTTTCGGTTTACTGGTATGGGTCCCGGCGCTTGTTGCCGCTCCCCGTAGCTTTGAGAACTGGTCGGAAGCTATCGAGACGTTCGCGATCGCCGCGTCGGCGTGGGTTGTCGTGGATTTCCTCGATCGGCGCTAGCCGTCACCGCGAGCGTTATGCCGCGTGGCAATCGAGCTGCGCTTAGGTCGACGCGCTTGCCGCGCATCGGCACGCCTTCCTTTCGAAGCCGCGCGAGTTGCCTGCGTCCTTGAGTGACCGCGCCGTCCGAACGAACCACGCGATGCCACGGAACGTCGTGCGTGGTCGTCGCAAGAATATGTCCCACGAGCCGCGGTGCGTGCGGGTCGATATCAGCGTAGGTCTGCACAAAACCCTTGGGAATCGCGCGCACGAGCGCCAGTATGCGCGCCGCTCTAGCCACCGGGGCTTTCAACGCCGCCTTCCAGCGCGGCGCACTCAACGCCGTCACGTTCGCAGTCTTTGCAGTGGTGGCCGTGATGGCTGCTCATTGCGTGGCCGCAGGCCGGGCAATCCGTAATCTGAATCTCTTCCATTGCGCTCCCCGGGCGAATGACGATAAGGGAACCCTCGTTAGACGGGGCGATGGATTCTCCTTACGCGAAGCAACGAAGATGAGCGAGCGCAAGAGCGGCGGAGCCCGTTCGTGTTACAACAAGAACGGATCGCCGAAGAGTGCGTTTACCACAAAGAAACTCGCCGAGCGCGCGATTCCGCGCACGAGCGTAAAGCTTGCGCCGTACGCCTGCGACAAGCACGGCTGGCATCTCGGGCATCGGCCGTGACGCGTCTGCAAACCGAGGTTGCTATAATCGGCGCCGGCGCTGCCGGCCTCGCCGCTGCGCGGCGTCTGCACGAACGTGGGATCGAATTTCTCATTGTGGAGGCGCGCGACCGTATTGGCGGCCGCGCCTATACGCTGCCGGACCGCGAGGCTTCGCCTCCCATTGAGCTGGGCGCCGAGTTCATTCATGGTGATGCGCTTGATACTCTAGCTCTGATGAAGGAGTGCGCCCAAGAGCCGCTCGACGTCGTCACAAACGCTTTCCAATTGCGCGACGGACGGCTTGGGGAAGATTTTGCGATTTGGGAGGCGGCGGCGCGCGTTTTGCAGCGGGTTAACGTGCGTGGCCCTGACCAAACCGTTGAAGCGTTTCTGCAGAGCATTCCTCCCAGCGAGATTCCGGCCGAACAAGTGGACGCCGTGCGCACGATTGTCGAAGGTTTCGACGCAGCCATTACACGCGATGCCAGTACGATCGCGATCGCTCAAGAATGGCTGGGCTCGAATCGGATGATCCGGCGGCCTCCCGGCGGTTATGCGCCGCTCATGCAATGCGCCGCGCGGACGGCGGGCGCGCGCATCCTGATGCAAGCCAACGTCGATCTCATCCAATGGACCCGCGGCAATGTCAGCATCCGAGCGGCGGGGTCGGATGGTCCAATGGAAATTACCGCGCGCCGCGCGATCGTTACGCTGCCCATTGGTGTCCTGCGAGAAAAGACCGTTTCGTTCGCTCCGGCGCTTCCGGCGGAAAAGCAGGCGGCAATCGACGCGATTGCCATGGGACCGGCCGTGCGGGTTACGCTCGAATTTCAGTCGCCATTTTGGGAACGGGTCGAGAATGGCCGCTTTCGCGACGCCGGGTTTTTTTATGCGCCGCAATGCGAGCTGCGAACGGTGTGGACGCGGTTTCCGCAAGGTGCGCCGTTTTTGGTTGCGTGGGCAGGCGGCGGGGCTGTGCAGCGCATTACGGAAGCGCACATGGATCCGATTGAGGCTGCGCTCAGAACGTGCGAAGCGCTATTCCCGCGGGCTGACGTGCGGGCGGAATTCCGCGCCACGTATCACCATGACTGGCAGAGCGATCCGTTCTCGTTCGGAGCGTACAGTTATTTGCGCGCCGGTGGCGGCGACGCGCGAACCTCGCTCGGGCTTCCGATAGAAGAGACGCTATTTTTCGCGGGAGAGGCGACCTCGCGCGCCGACCCCGGCACGGTAAACGGCGCACTGGCGAGCGGCTATCGCGCGGCCGGCGAGGTGATTCAGCGCTTCTGAGCTTGTTCGATCGCAAGATACATTACGATATCCCACGCGTTTCGAATCCCCATAAAAATCAGGAGCATGATCGCCGCCGCCAGCGTGAAGAGCGCCGTCTCCGCGTGCCAGGGAAGGAGAATCGAGGCTGCTACCATCGCCGCATACGCGACGATCGGAAAGATCCCAAACCAAGCCCAGTCTTCGAGATCGGGCTGGTACGACGTCAGCTTCGTCGTCCGAAAAATCACGCGCAGCACGTACAGGACACCGATGAATCCGATGATTCCGATGATGATATCCGGGAATAAAGCCGTTCGCCACGGAGCGCTCAGAATTCCGGAAACCAAAAACGCCGTGCAGAAGTGCAGGACCGTCGGCGTGTTAAAGACTGCGAAACCGACATTCATTTCGTCGCGCTGCCGAAGCGGCATACCGGTGGCAAGAGTGACGACCACGAACATGAGTCCCGTTAGGGCGGCCGCCGACGAACCGGTAATGATGTAGAAATTTGACCACGGAGCGAAGACGGCGTAGCTTTCGTGCGGCACGCCAAAGACTTCGCCGCCGGACGCGACGTTCCGGCGGCGAAAGTGGCCTTAAGAACCTTCGGGCGTTAAGCCCGAGGCCTTACTTTTTCTTGCGGCTTCCGGTCCGTTTTGCGGCCCGCTGAGCGAACGAGTCCACGACGTCGGCGGTCTGCTTGATCATTTCGCCCGCGCTGACGACGGTCTCGCCGACTTCCCGTGCGCGGGTTGCCGTCTTATGAACGTTTTTGGCGGCCTTGCGAACGGTGCGCTTGCGGTTCTTGACGGCGCTCTTGGCGCGTTTTACCAGGCTGCCCGCCGTCTTGCGTGCTTTGCGGGCAGTTCCCTTGACTGCTTTGCGAGCGCCTTTGGCCCGCTTAGCGATTGCTTTTTTGGGAGACGCTTTTTTGCGTCCACGTTTTTTTCTAGCCATGGTTAAGCTCTTTCCCCAACAAGGCGATACCAAACGAGCGCCGATTTGGGTAAGGTCTTGACATGGACGCCGAAAAAATGGCCGCTTCGATGAAGCAACTTTCGCAAGACGTCGTCGTGCTGGTTCGCAACGAGCTCGAGCTGGCGCGACAGGAGATGGCCGAGAAAGCCAAATCGGCCGGCGCCGGAGTGGGCATGCTCAGCGGTTCGGCCGTGACCGGCCTGCTGACGTTGGGCTCGCTCACGGCACTACTGATTCTGGCGCTTTCCCTAGCGGTTGCGCCGTGGATCGCGGCCCTGATCGTGACGCTGCTCTGGGGCGGCGTGACGGCCGTGCTTGCGCTGAGCGGCAAGAAAAAGATTCAAGCGGCCGGGTCGCTTCTGCCCGAGCAGACCATTGAGAACGTCAAGGAAGATATCGCCTGGGCCAAGTCGGGGATGAAAGACGACGCACCCTCACGCTGACCCGCGGCGCGAACCGTATTTGCGCGCATAGACGTGCGTGAACTCCGCGCCGAAGAGCATGATCTGCGCGGAGTAATTCACCCAGACCAGGAAAACGACCAGCGATCCAAACGCGCCGAAGCCCGTCGAGATACCGGCGCGCCCTAAATACCAGCCGAGCAAGAATTGGCCGACCACAAAGAGCAGCGCGGTGGCGGCCCCGCCCAGCCAAACATCGCCCCATTCGATATCGCTTTCGGGCAAGTAGCGGAAGAGCAGTGCGAAGAGCGCGGTGATGACCGCGAACGACAGCACGAAGTCCAAGATTTTTATCACTGTCGGGAAGAGCGGAAAGACGTCTTGCATCGCGCCGGCCGCGATCGTCAGCAGTGCGTTGAGGCCGAGCGAAACGAGCAGGACGAACGCAATGGCGAGCACGACGCCGAACGACGTCACGCGGTCGCGCACCAGCGCGAGCAGATTTTTCTTTTGGGGTTCGACGTCCCAGACGGTATTGAGCGCCTCTTGCAGCGACGAGAACAGACCGATCGCGCCCAGAACGAAGACGACCCAGCCGATGATTTGAGCGATAATGCCGGCGCGATGTTGGCTAAACGTCGCGTCCACCATCGAGCGGACGCCGGTGGCCGCTGCCTTGCCGGCCGTGTGCTGCAGATAGCCCATGATGTTGTCCAGCGCTGCGCGATGATGTCCCAGAAACAGGCCGGCAATTTCGACGACCACGATGATGAGCGGCGCGATGGCGAACATCGTAAAATAGGAGATGGCCGCCGCAAGCCACTGTGCTTTGTGACGGCCGAACTCGCCCCAGGTTTCCTTCAGCACGCCAATCCAACCGCCGGGACCGGGTATAACGACTTTCCGCTTCGTCATGCGCGCTTTTGCTTAAAGCGTTCGGCGGTATCTTTGATCGCATCCATCGCTTTTTTTCGGCCGTCCACGCCCTTGAAAACGATGTCGTTGCCCTGTTCTTCTGAATACTCCACCAGGAAACGGCAGAGCCCGCGGATATTCTCCTGCGGAACGTCGCTCATTTTCTCGTAGAGGTCAGTGGTTTGCGCGATACCTTTGACTTTTTTGGCGCATGCGAGAATGCGGTCGTTTTCGTTACCGTTCTTTTTCAGGTGAACGATGCCGATGATGCGCGCTTCGACGAGGCATCCCGGAAACGTCGCTTGATCGGCCAAGAAAAGGATATCCAAAGGATCACCGTCTTCGGCCAGAGTCTGCGGGATGAACCCATAGTCGTACGGCCACGCCAGGCCTTCGGCAAGGGTTGTCATCAACTTGAACGCTCCGAAATCCGGGACGAACGCATATTTGTGACGTTGCCGCGCCGGAGTTTCGATGATGGCGTGAACGAGCAGCTCATCTTTCCCGCCCGGCGGAAAAATGGGAATGTGATCGAATCGCGTCGGACTGATCGTGGACATGCGCCCTTAAGGCTCGACGACGATAACGCCGATCTGCCCGATGCCGATATGGTAGCCGCAGGCGTAAAAGTAATGGCCGACTTGTTTCGTCGTGAAGATCGGCGACTTACCCCCGTGCGCGCGGACGTTGCCCGTGCCCCATTCGCTGGCATCGATCAGCCGGCCGTGCGGCTTAGTGAAGTCGCTCTGAAATTTGTAATTTGCCGGCACTTGGTCGCCCGTGTAGGCCATGCCGGTCGCCGTGTGATTTTCGTCGTCGGGATTCACGAACTGAATGCGGTCGCCCATATGCACGTGCAGCTCGGCCGGGTCGTAGCCCGAAATTTTTCCGAAGCTCGAGCGCTTGTGCGGCTTAAAGTCGATGTCCATGCGCACCATGACGAGGCGGGACGTGCTCGCGGGATGCGGCTTCGGTTTGGGCGTAGCCGCTGTCGTGAGGGCAGCCACCGCTACGCCCATGAGTAGTGCGGAAATAACTTTCATGCGAACCTCCGAGGGCCCTGATACCCAGTTCCGCCGGAGAAACAGCGCCGGAGGTTTACGCGCTTTAGAATTTCTTCATACTTGGGCCCTACCATCTGGGAATGCTTGCGGTCGCGCCTTGCGCTGAAGAGTCATTTCCGTACGACAATCCGGTGGTCGGCGTCGCCTACACCAGCTTGACCATCGAACTGGCCAACGCGCTCGACGCGATCGGAACTCCGTATTTTCGTGCGCGCGCGATCGATTATCTCGCGGCGCGGCGGACCTTCAAAGGCCTTTTGAAGCCGGCCATTTTTCACGATTTTGAAAGCCGCTGCCAGGAGCGCGCGGCGTCATCGCAACCGGTGACGTTTCTCGTTCGCCGGCTGTTGAGTGCTTCGTTGCGCCAGGACCGCGAAGCCGCGATCAAAATTCTTGGCGCCGGCGAAGCCTTGTTGGCCCAGCACGCCGGGCCGTTATCAGCAGCCTTTAGCGCTTAGGGCGCTCGCCTCAAGGCTCGCGAAGCGCGGGCACGCCGCTCTCGGAATTCACGGCGAAGGTTGCTATGCGCATGATTGCGGGGGCTCGCTTCGGTAGCAGGTCCGTGAAGGTAATCAACGCGGAGTCGTACGCCCGGCGCGTCAACCGAAAGGACTGCGCCGTTGATTCAGATGCCAAGTATGGCGCGCCACTTATCTGGCGGAAGGTTACCGTCCACGTTACACCGGTCATTCCGCCTTGGGTAAAGTTCCCTTCGCTTACGAGCTTATCTGTGGCGAATGTTTGCGCGTCCACCCACACTTCGCGCAGGCGGTAACGGCCCGGTTCGCTTACCGGGCGCAATCTGAGATCGTAGTCAGCGTGTCCGCCTATCTGCGCCATGCCGGCTAGTTGGATAACGTAAGCGCGGCGCACGATTTCGACTGACGCGATCGTCTTTAGTCCTGAATCGGGCCGTGCATTTCTGCTGGGCGCGGGATCGCAAAATTCGCGCCGGATCTCCGCGACGAGTTCCTGATCGTTCGCATTGGGACTATGCGAAACGGAGCCGGCGATGCCGAACGAATAGTTCGGCGCTAAGACCGGAACGCCGAGATAATCAAACGTCCGTTCCGGAGAACTCAGCGGAATGCGCGCGCCGAACGGTTGGAAAAAGACGCTGATTCCGTGCGGAGTGTACGGGTTGGCGATCTCTTCGTCGCTGACGGCGTTAACGTCGACCCGGTTTTCGACCGAATCGTAGTACGAATGATAATGCGCTGCGGAAATCGTTCCGTCATGGCTTACGGTTACCGCGATAGTGTAAGCGACCTGCGCCGGATAACGCGCGGCTTCCCAACGCGTGCGCGCGGCGGCAAAGATGGCGTACGGATCGGTCTGCGCGGCCGCTGTTGGACCAGGCGACGCGGTCAAACATGCTCCGGCTAACGCCAGCGCAATCATCGATGTACTGCGGCTTTCGTTACTTTAATCGACGACTGCCCTCCACGGTGAGGTTCGTAAGATCGATATAAGAATAGTAATGATCGGCCTGCGTAGCCGATTGGTAAATCGTCATGACAGCCTGCCAGTGCTGTCCGCTGCCATCCGTGAGCGTGAAGCTGCGCGAGCCAAGCGAATCGGTTGCGCTCGACGGAGCGGCGGTCCATCCGCTCTTGGTCAGTTGTGCGCTAAAGGCGTCGAGCAGCGCCGGAAGCGGCATGCTTGTGACCAGCGATGCGCCGCTGGTTGCCGGCGACGCGGTTATTCCTGGCGTGCCGGATTGCATGGTCACACCTGCCGGCGCGGTGAGTTGAGGCAACGGCGAGCGTTCGGATAGTCCGGTCTCCAGCTGCTGTATTTGCTCCGCCGGGCACTGCTCGCCGTTTCCGGTTGCGCCGGTTATCGTCACTTGATTCGCGGCGGGCGGCGCAGCGAGGAGTGTGAGCATGCCCGCTCCCTTCTTGCAGAACATGGCAACACCGGAAAGGGTGCTCATTCCGAACCCTCCCATAGCGCCGCCTGGAAAAGTTTGGCTCGTCCAACCGCTTGATTTTAAACGACCGAGATACGACTGCAGCTGCGCGTTGGACAAGTTGTAGTAGAGGGTGTACGCGCTCGCGGCGGCGGTGCCCATTCTTTTCACGAGCGTGCTTCCTACCGGCCTTACAAAGGGCATCGGAATGTTATTCATGCCCGGCGGCGCTTTTGCGATGTAGACGGTGGCGCTTCCAGCTCCGGGGTATCCTCCGTTGTTTACCGCGAGCCGTTTGAGCAGTTGGATGACGGCCGGATCCGAAGGTTTCACCACGCGCGTCGATATTTGCGGAACGCTGACGGTTCCTAAAACGCTTGGCGTTGGCGGCGACCCTTCGCCTGACGCATCGACACGCGCGCCGAACGTATTCGAGGCTGCCATGCGATAGAGACTAAGCGTGCCACGCCATTGCGTGGGCCCTCTGCTCGTTTGAAAGGTCATGATCGCGGCATCGCGGCCGGCGGCTCTATCGGTTATTTTCCATCCTGCGTGCTGAAGCTGCGACGCGAACGCATTCAGCAACCCCGCGGCGGTTTGGCTGCCGGTGATCGTTGCGGTCGAAACGAACGACGATGCGGCTCCGCCGGATCCAAAATTTGTCCCGGTGCCTGCGATCTCGGTTCCGGGAGGGGCGACGAATTGCGGGAGAGGCGACGTATATCTCGCAATCGCAGATGCGCTGAACATACCCGGAAGCCGGCCGCACATGCCGGCGGCACTTCCCGGAAGTTGTATCGTGACGCGCAGATCGTCCACGGCGCCCGGAGGGACAACGACCGAAACTAACTGGTTACCGCGGCAAAGATAGCTGCTTCGCATTGGCGGCGTAGCAGCGACGAAGCCGCCGGCTTGGGGGCTTGGGAAAGAAGGCATCGCCGTGAAACCCGCGGCGCGTAGCTGGTTCGTATATGCGTCCGCCGCGGTCTGCGCGTTTACCGGATCGAAATACAGCGTTACCGACTGCTGCAGATCTGCGCGAAGGCTTCCGAGAATGGGCGCATCCGGCAATGGTACGGGCGATATCCACCCCTTGGGCAGGCTCCCGGGCGTGACATCGGCGTGACCGCCATAACCTCCGGCGAGCCGTTGCATAAAGAGCAGATTGGGGTCGGTCTGGGCTTGAAGTGGGGAAGCCGGCGCTGCGAAGAGCGTCGCCGCCGCGAGAAAGAACATCGCGCGTTTGAACACTGTACACCTCCGAACTGAGCCTTCGCGGAGGCCGGAATGCCGCCTTTTTGAGGCTGGGATTTCTCGAATGCGTGAGGAATCGCGCGCGAATGGCCAAGCTCTATTTTCGCTACTCCGCAATGAACGCCGGCAAATCCACGGCGCTGCTTCAAGTTGCGCACAATTATGAAGAGCACGGCCGAAAAGTGCGGATCTTTACCGCTGCCATCGACCGGCGCTTTGGCGACGGTTTGGTGACGTCCCGTCTCGGTCCGCAACGCGAAGTAGAGACTTTCGACGACCAGACGAACTTCACAGAAGCGCTTGGAAACGACACCGGCGATCTCTCGTGCCTACTCGTGGACGAATCGCAATTCCTAACCGTGAACCAAGTCCGCGACCTTCACCGCATCGCTCATGTAACGGGCGTGCCGATCATCTGCTACGGACTGCGCAGCGACTTCTTGGGAAATCCGTTTCCGGGGGCGGCACACTTGCTGACGCTGGCCGACAGCATCGAAGAGATAAAAACCATTTGCGCGTGCGGCCGCAAAGCCACGATGAACGTGCGAATCGACGAAGAGGGCAAACGCATCACCCAAGGGGCGCAGATTGCCATCGAAGGCGAGGCGCGCTACATCCAAACGTGCGGACGCTGTTTTTACAGCGAGGCTTAGGTGCCCTGAAGCACCATTCGCATCGCGTCGAAGTCGAGCGTCCAGGCGAAATGCTCGAGAAATTGATGCGATATGATGCCGGCTACTTTAAACGGAAAGATTTGGAGCGGGGAGCCCTGCGGCATGTAGAGGCCATGCACGTTCGCCTGGCAGGCCGAACCAAGGCACAGACGATCGAGCGTAAAGGGGATCACCGTCACCGCTCCACCGCCGCCGACCCCCGTGCCGGTGCGCATCTCGTCCAGTCCGATGTTCGCCGCGCCGACCGTTTCTTGGGTGGGTCCGAAGCCGCCGCCGGCCAGGCCGCTGTCAACCAAGAATAATTGATCGTTGAGCGCGTTCACGCTGCCGCGCGCCAGCAAGAAGTGATCGGGCACGTACCAGAACGGTATCGACGTCGCGCCGGGTCCGAGCGACTGTTCGAAAACGGCGGAAGCGCTGCGCGGGCGTAGCACGAGGCGCTTGTTCGGATAATCAACCGTTGCCAAGAACTGAGAAAGAAAAATGGTGCCGATGATACCGTCGACGCGCTTATCGCCGAAGAACGGAATCGGACGCGTCGGAAGTGCCGAAGACCGGAGATTGTGCAGCGTGACGCTACCGATGCGGAAGGTGGGCACGAGCACGTCACGCACGGTTGCATGTTTGCCCCCGGCAAATGTGCCGGTGAATCCGCCGGTCATCCCCAGCCCCAGCTCTTTGGCGAAGTCAGGGTCGATGACCAGATTGGGAGCGCCCGTATCGAGCATGAAGTAGGCTTGACGCCCGTTAACTTGCACGGAAAAGAGCGGCAGCGGATCGACGGCGGCCATCGGAACGCTGACGATCCGGGAGATCGGCCGCGCCTGCTGCATGCGGATACGCGATTGCACCTCGCCAAGCAAGACCTTCACCGGCGCGGCTTGTTTGGGATCGGCCAGTAATTGCGCGTCGTCTAAGTACTCCGTGGCGCTGCGCAAGTCGTTGGCATAAAGCGCCGCTTGCGCGGCTCCAAAATACGCCGCAAAACTCTTGCCGTCGTGCGCGATCGACGCGCGGTAGTCGGTCAACGCGCTCGTAAAATCGCCGGCTGCAAAGGCGGCATTTCCCTGCGCGAGCGCCGTTGCTAAAGCGACGGCGGCGATGTGTGTGCTCATCAAACGTTCGGCCTCAAATAGACGGCGTGACCTTCGTAGTCGAAGTACAACTTGTAGTATTCCATGATGTTCCGGCCGATGATGCCGTCGTAATCCTGATCGTCGACGGAGCTATTCGGTGGAACGGCGATGCTCGCGTGCTTGAACTGAGCGGGACCCATCGCAAAGTTCGCGACGGAATACGTCGCCATGTCTACCACGCCGCCCACCCACCGCGTCTCCAACGACGCTTCCAGCGGTGTTTTTGTCCGCAGCTGATCGAAATAGTGACGGTAAAAAATGGTGGACGCCGAGCCCGTATCAAGCAAGAAGTACCCCTCCACGCCCTCCACCGAGACCGGCGCGCGCGGCACGCCGTCATCAAGCGCGATCGGCATCGCGCTCAAGCTCGCCGCATCGGGAGGACTGGTGCTGGCAGGGTAGAGCGTCACCGTCTTGTTTTTGAAATCGATCCCAACAATTGCGCTCGCCCAAAAATCGAGTCCCAGCTCGCCGACGATATGGTTGCTATCGTCGGGCTGATCGATCGGGACGACGCTAAAGACCGCGTTGGCCAAGTGCACGTCGCCGATATGAAGATCGGGGACGACGGTCTGCGATATGTCGTACTCACCGGCAATATTCCCTTTGCTCAAGCCGTACCGCTTGTAGCCGAGCTGCGCGGCGATGCGGGGCGAGATGGCGAGACTGTCGGAGCCGCTGTCGAGCGCGAAATTGTAGGTGCCGCCTGCAATATTTACCGGCACGATAATGCCGTCGCTGTTAAACATTGCTGGAATCACCACCGGCTTGGTTTGCGAAGCGAGCAGGCTTCGGCCGGCCGGAATGCCGCCGATCGCGACCGGGGACGCCACAAAGGACGTAATCTGCGTCACGTTGTCGTTGGCCGCGCGGCCGTCGCTGTAGCGCACCGTGTACGGAATCAACTCGTCGAAGGCCGGCCGGTAGCGCGAGAACGTCCAGATGCGCGTGAGCCCGTCGCCGCCCGCGATCTCGATGCGGTTGAGCAGATAGGTTTGCGCGTCGTAATAGCGGCGCTCGCGCGGACCGCCCGGCGGCGCAACTTCAAGAACGTATTGCTGCGGCGCGTCATGCGTTACGCCCAGCACGCGCAACGCGGTCGAGCTGTCGGCATGCGCGAGCTCGTTCGCATCGGGATCGGCGGTATCGTGAAATCCGGTGAGCAAGACAATGATGCCGTTCGCATTCTGCCGCCAGCGCTGTCCGTGAAACGTGCCGAACGCCGTTGTGAACGGGCCCGTGCGCTCGACCGTTTCGCGATCGCTGCCCGAGATTTTTGTCACGCCTTCGGTGTGCAGTCCGCCGCCGTCCGACGTGTAGGTTCGCAGGTAATTTCCGGGCGTCAGCGTTCCGGACGACTTATCCGCGTGTTCGAGCAGCTCAGCGGCAGTCATCGTCGTTGCATCGAGCTGCTGCGGCGGCGCGGCCGCGGTTGTCAGCAAGACAACAAGAGCAGCCAAAGCAAAGCGAGCGTGCGTCATGACGTTTTCTTAAAGTGTTCTGTGAAACACCCTGCACGGACGCAGCGTTTCTCACGCGAGGTATTCACACTATGATACGGTCTCTTCGTTTTTTCGTACTCTCCGGGATGGCCCTTGCGCTCGCGAGCTGTAGCGGCGCCGGTGGTTTGCTGGGCAACGGCGGAACCGGCGGCGGCATCGGCGGCATCTTCGGATCGTCAGCGTCGTGCAATCCGGGAACCGACGTGCAGCTGGCCAATCCAATCCCGTTTCAGAGCGGCGTCAATCCCAACATCGGCCAGATCATCATTGTTGCGAACGGCAACAACAATGCTTTGGCGCAAAACTATCAATCTCTGAATATCACGCTGATCGACAGCTTCGGCAATCAGATCCCCGGTGGCGCGCTGCAGCTCACGTCCGATACGGGCGGTCCGCATCCGTATAATTCCGATTTCTACTACCAGTCAGGATTCGGTACGCTGCAATCCGGTATGACCTATACCGCGGAGATAACCGTGGCCAACGCCGGCACGTTCAACTCGTGCGCCTACACGCTGCAGTCGTTTAGGACGTAGCGTTTCGCTGTTTGCGGCCGGCGAGCAGCAAGAACGGCAGCCCGCCGGCCTGCAACACCAGTGAAAAGACGACCAGCGCAGTGAAACTGCGGTCGTAAAGTAAACCCATCACCGCGCTGCCGGCAAACCACGCGACGCTGTAGATCGCGTCGAACGTGCCGAGCGCGGTCGCGCGGCGATCCGCTGCGGCGAGCTGCACAATCGCGGCCGGAAACAGCGTATCTTGCGCGGCCATTCCGAAACCCCAGAGCAAGACGCCGGCGATCGCCATCCACGGCGTTCCTAGAAATGCCAGCGGCGCGAAGACAGCGCTGGCCGCAAAGGCGATGACGAGCACCGCGTTGCCGTAGCGGTCGTAGGCTTTTCCCAGCAGCGGTGAACCTACGGCTCCCATCAACATCGCCGCGGCATATAATATAGGAATGACGCCGAGCGCGAAGACGTGCGTCCTGCTGAAGTGGAACGAGATGAGCGCGAAATCCGCGAAACCGGCGCCGAGGCAAGCTCCGGCGATCGCGTAGAGCCAAAAATTTCGCTGTTGGCTTCCGCCGATTTTTAGCGGCTTGGTTTCCAAATGTTGCGGAACCGGGAACATCCGCCACGCGACAATCAGCGCGATCAGCGCGAGAACCGCCGGGACGAAGAGCGCGCCGAACGCCCGCGCAAATCCGCCGTGATAGAAGAGAATAACGGCGATGAGAAGAGGGCCGATCGTTGCGCCGGTTTGGTCCATCGCTTCGCGGAATCCAAACACCCAGCCGTGTCCGAGCTCGGAGCCGGCGTATGAAATAAGAGCGCTCGAAGCGGGTTTGCGAATGCCGCGGCCGACGCGTTCTCCAACGACCAGCGCGGCGGCGCCCGGTACCGTACGCGCGAACGCCATCAGCGGGACCGCCAGGACGTTGATCGCGTAGCCCGTTAGCGCCGTTCCCCAATATTTTCCCGTGCGGTCTGCCGCCACGCCCGAAACATAGCGCAGACCGAACCCCAAAAGCTCGCCGAAGCCCGCGACAAAACCGACGACCGCTCCGCTCGCGCCCAGAAATGCGAGAAAGGGACCGGTGACCGAGCGCGCGCCTTCGTACGTCATGTCGGCAAACAAGCTGACAAGACTCATCATGAAGACGAAGCGGAAAGCTTTAGCTTTCAGGATGACACCTAACCGGAAAGTTTACCGAACGCGCGATGAAACATACGTCGTGTGCGCGTTCGTGCAGCGCGTCAGCTTCGGCGCGGCGGGCCGGATCGGTAATGTGCACACGCGGGCGGAGCGTTACCTCAACGAATTCGCCGCTGCCGTCGGGGTTGGTGCGCATCGTGCCTTCGGCCGAGTCATCGTAGGCGGTCACCACGATGCCGGCTTCGGCGCACAGATGCAGGTACGCCAGCAAATGGCACGACGACAACGCCGCGACCAGTAACTCTTCGGGGTTGTAGCGCCCCTGGTCGCCGCGATAGGTTTTGGCGCTGGATCCGGCGATAGCCGATGTTTTCAACGGTGCGGAGAGTTCGTAATCGCGCCCGTAGGCGCGGTACGAACTCGTTCCGGTTCCGAGGTTCCCTGTCCAGCGAAGCGTGGCCGCAAAGGTGTGATTCGTCATCGCCCGATGACCTTATTACCTGACGGTGAGCATGCCTTTCATGTTCGGATGATACGAGCATGTGAGCGCGTACGTTCCGGCTTTTTTGAAGGTATAGCTCCACGAAGCGTGCTCGTCGAGGTTGCCCGAGTCGAACGCTCCGCCGGCGGCGGTGACCGTGTGCGGATAAGAATCGTCGTTGATAAATTCCACCGTGTCGCCCACACTCACCGTCGCCGAAGCCGGCTTGAACGAAAAGTCGGACAGGTGAATAACGAGCGCAGGTTTCGGCGCCGCGGCGGTAAGTAAGGCAAGCGCGACGATTGCGGTAATATACTTCATGTTAAAATTTACTCCACGCTAATCCTAAGTAGGGGTTGATTTCGTTATAGCGAGAGTTTTGACCCTTACCGATCCAGTTTTCGCCTTTCAGTCCGAGCTGATAGCTCAGGCCACTGAGCTTGTCCGGGTGAACGCTCAACCCAACATCGAAGCGCAGAATCTGGAAACCGCCGCTTACCTGATTGTTGTAACTGCCTGAGATATTCGGATAGTAATAGTCGTGCGTGTAGAGCGAGTAGTATTTTCTGTCGCTCGGAAATTTATCGATGCCAAAACCTACGCCGCCCATGTTATACGCACCGAACTCATAGACCGGATGGTAATAGGCGTAACTGACACCCAGACCCATCCTGCAGTCCTCTGAACCGAAAAACCAGTCGAAGGCGTCATCCCACTCGTCGTAATCATCGTTTTCGTCTTCAGCGACAAAGATGCCGCCGCACGCGGGACAGAATTGCAGCCGCGGAAACTCGGTGTTGTATCGCGTAAAGCTCAACGTGTTCGCGAAGCGGTGCCCCGGAAATTGCGCTGTGAATGCGAAACCGAGGGCCGCCCCTGTTCCTTGCGCGCCGATCGTGTTGGTTTGGACCGGACCATAATCGCTCGTGAGCCGCAACCGCCACATGTTGCGGCGGTGCTCATTCGACTCGTCTTTTTCCGAACGCGCGATCACAACCGGCAGCGCCTTCGCCGGCGACAGCAGCGCCGTGCGGGGAATGAGTACCTGGGCGCCGGCTTTGCGCGGTATACCCGTCAGCGAAGCAATAGCAAAAAAAGCCAAGGCGGTTAAAAGAAACCGTTTGTTCATCGTGGCATCCTCCGGCCGGAGCCTTAGGCTCCCTCGCCCCGGGGCCCTTTGGAAGCGGGCGCCTACGGTAAAACTTTGCTCAGGCTTTCAACGATGGAAATGCGCTGGTCTAAGCTCGTGATACGGAAGATGCGGTGAATGACGCTGGCTTCCGGAACGATGACGACAAGCCGGTCGCCCTGGCGCTGGTGCGCACGTACGACGACTTGGAGCGCCGTCGAGTCCAGAAAAGTGCAGCTCCCCAGGTCGATGACCAAGAGCCGGTCGGCGCCCAAATCAGGTTCGGCGCTCTCAACAGCGGCTTCAAAAGCTTTTGCGTTGGCGATATCGAGCTCGCCGAAGACGTGCAGTGCGATGACCGCATCAAAATCCTCGCGGATAAAAGCCGCGCTGTGATAGGAAATATCGTGCCTACCTTTCGTCCCTCAGTATGGCTGGTGAGCGAGCAAGATACAAGTTGTGATCCTAAACGGGACGCGGCTTGAATGCGCGCGCGGCCGACATGAGCGGGGCCTGTACGTCTACAAGCGGACGCTCGCGCAACAACAGAAGAGGCACGGCGTCGTTCAGGTGGGGATTGAGCGCTTGAAACCAAGCGCGCGCCGTATTGCGATCGCCCTTCTCGCAAATCACCCACGCGAGTTGCAGAGCGAAACGCAGAAGATGCGGCCGTTGCGGCTCGCGGTCGGTGATCCATTGCTTGACGGCGCGGGTCTCGCTGACGCCCCCGATGGCGGCGACCATCGTCGCCCCAAGGATGTCGACGAGCTCCTTGACCACTTGCTTGATATCGCTGGAGATCGCGTACTCGTGGGCTCGTATTTCGATGGGACGCTCATCGTGGGGATCTGGACCTACTTGCATGCCGCCCAATATACCCACCTAAATCCCAACCTAAATACCAAACGAGCGTTTGTATAACCCCGGACGCAGCGCCTGGGCAAGGTGATGCCGGTGGGCGGTTCGAGCCTCTTAAGGCGTAACGAGCGGGTTCTTTTCGGCGAACGCACCGTCCGGATTTGGCTTCACCCAGACAATGAGATCCCAGATCGAGGGCATGTCGAAAACCGTGACGATGGTGGACGCATTTTTCGCGCGGCCCATTGCCACCAGCTGCGCAGCGGTGGGATGCGCGGGATCACCGCCGGCGGCGCGGTATCTGCGCGCCTCGACCCACTTGTCGTAGGTCATGGCGCCCGCGGCGTTTCTTTCGACCCAGTGCACGTGGTCGTCGAATTCGTAAAGCCGTCCGGGATTCACCCCGAAGATGCTCGGCCGCACGCTGCTCGTTTGCAGCGCGGAGAAATCCGCACCCAGCAAATTGCCCGCCTTGTCGTACCACAGCTGGCTGGGGTGTTGAGCATCGGACGAGCTCCACTGGAAGTTGGCGTAACTGATCGCGCCGGTGTTGTCGGCGTTGGTGTAACGCACGTACCCGGCTTTTTCGGCATCTTGCGCCGTCGGGAAGCGCGCCATGAGATCGGTTTGAATCGCTTTCACGAACGCCGACTCGGCCGGACTGAGCGGCCCGAAATACGTCGGACCTTGATCGGCGCGGGCGATCGCCGGCAGCGCGAACGCCGCAATCAATAAAAATAACGCAGCATGCTTAAACATGAGACCTCCAGAGGCGAGCAAGTTCGCGCCGCGACGGCCGCTAACTAGGGCGAGATCTTCCCGATCTTGTTGCCGTGGTTTTCGGCGAACCAGAGTCTGCCGTCGGGGCCTGCGGCGATACCGTCGGGCTGGCTGCCCGGGGTCGGAAGCTTGTACTCGGTGACGTCGCCGGCCGGCGTGATCTTCGCGATCTTGTTGCCGCTGCTTTCGTTAAACCACATGTTGCCGTCTGGGCCCGCGGTGATTCCGTCAGGTCGTGCCTTGCCCGTCGGGATCGGATATTCGGTGACCGTGCCCGCCGGGCTGAACTTTGCAATCTTATTACTGTCGTTTTCGGTGAACCACAGATTGCCGTCGGGGCCCGCCGCAAGGTCCACCGGTTCCGCGCCAACGGTTGGAAGAAGATACTCGGTGATTCTGCCGCCGGTCGTGATCGTTCCGATCTTGCTGTCGTTGGGACCGGGACCGCTGCTTTCATTAAACCAGAGGTTGCCGTCTGGTCCGGCGGCGATGTCGGTTGAATGCGCAGCTGCGCTCGGAATACGATACTCGCTGATCTCGCCGCTGGGCGTAATCTTTCCGATGCTATTGCGGCGGTATTCGGTAAACCAGATGTTGCCGTCCGGCCCCGCGGCGATGCCGTATGGCCACGCTCCGCGCGACGGAATCACGTACTCGGTAAAAGCGCCGCGCGGGGTGATCTTCCCAATTTTGTTGCCTTGAGTCTCGGTAAACCAGAGATTGCCGTCGGCTCCCGCCGCGATATCCTTCGGGCAAGCGCTGCCGGTCGGGATCGCGTATTCGGTGACGGCGCCGCCCGGCGTAATCTTGGCAATCTTGTTCCCGGCGTCTTCGGTGAACCAAAGATTCCCGTCCGTCCCTACGGCAAGGCCGCCGGAGAGAGCATGAGCCGTCGGAATCGCATACTCGGTGATGATACCGGTGCTGGAACCGGCCGCTGCTCCGTCGCCGAAAGCCGCTAGGCCCAACGTCAGGGCCGAAGTGACTGCGAAAACACGCGTCATCTACACCTAGTCCTTCGTTTGTCACTTTCCCGGATTTCGACAAATTTCACACGGCCGACGTAAAGAGTTCGGTGTGGGGAATAAGGGCCGCAGGAGGTTCGAATGGTACGAAGCGGCGCTCTGATGATAGTTTTCTGGGTTCTGATGCTGGTCTGGTTCATCGACCTCTGGATGGCCGGCCCCACTTTGCGGGCCTTCATTCCGTGGTTCGCGGTACTTGTGCTGGGCTTCGCGGCCGTCGGATTTCCCGCTATGACGATGAGCGGGCCGCCGCGGCGGGACGATCGCGACCTGCGGCCATAGATCGGTGAAACGTAAGATTGCAGCGGCGCTTCTGGCGGGCATCTTGGCGAGCTGCACGAGTCAGCAGGCCACCCAAACGGAGCAGCAGGTCTCTCACGGGACCACTCAATCTTTCAACGCGGTCAACGGCGCGCTTAAGAAAGTCGATGCGAACGACGCGGGGCTCAAGGTGCGCGTTACGGCGGCAATGGCCGCCCAGGCCGGTGCGAACGTTTTTCGCATTGGAACCGATGTGCACGCGGGTGTCGTCACGCTGAACGGAACCGTGCCGAGCCCTCAGGTGGAACAAACGGTCGTGCACGCGGCCGCCGGCGTTCCGGGCGTCAGGCGCGTCGACAATCGCTTAAAGGTCAGCTCCTAGCGCGTCTCGGCCCGGATAGCCGGAACTGCGAAAACGAAGAGGGCGACCAGCAGGTACCCGATCGCCGAAGCGCCCATGGCTAGCCGCGCCCCCCAGTGGTCGGCCGCGTACCCGAAACCGACGGCCGACAGCGGTATTCCGCATAAAACGAAAAGGCGCACTGCCCCGAAGACGCGGCCGACGTACTTCTCATTGATTACGCGGAGCCGAAAACCAATGATCTGTGATATTTCGAATTGTACGACCGCGTTGGTGATGGCCCAGAAAATGCCCGCCACCCACATGTTGCGCGTGAAGACGATGGGCAGAAAAAGTACTGCATCGATCAGATACGCGCTGGTTAAGGCACGCCCGAACACCCAGCGCGTCGCGAATTTTGTAGACAGGATCGATCCGCAAATCGCGCCGGCGGCCGAGATACCGAAGAAGATGCCGACGTCGCGATCGCTAGCGCCGAAATCGCGCTTGAGGAATGGCACGAGCACCGCATACGCGCCGAAGCCGAGCATGTTAATCACGAGCCCTGCAAGAGCCAACGCGCGCATCGTGCGGTCGCCGAAGAGCAGCGAAAAACCCGTGCGAATATCTGAGAATATCTCGCGGTGCGAGGGCAGACCCGAAGATTGATCGGGCCCGAGCGACGGAATGCGCCACAACGAGATCATCGAGGCGAGATAACCCGACGCGGTGATGAGCAGCGCCGGCAATGCGCCGAAAAGCGCGAAGAGGGCGCCCCCGATAATTGGCGTTGCCAGGTTAGCGAAGTTTTCGGCGCCGCCCAACGCGGCGGTCGCTTCGGTGCCGCGTTCCTTTCCCAGAAGATACGGAATGCTGGAGGTTTGGCCGCCCAAGAACAGCGCCGCGGCGATTGCGACAACGACGAGACCCGCGTAGATGTCGGTCACGGTGAGTATGTGCAAAGCGTACAGCGCGGCAAACAGCAGCATCATCGCACAGCGGACGGCGTTGGATGCGAGCATAACCGCGCGCCGGTTGAGTCGATCGGCCAGCGATCCGGCGATCACGCTGAACAGCGCGAAGGGCGCCAGTTCGCATAAGTACGCAACGCCTGTTGAAAGCGCGGAATGCGATAAGCGGAAGACCAGCAGCGGAATGGCGAGCAAACGGAAACCGTCGCCGAGCAAGCTCAAGGATTGCCCGATGTAATACTGACGAAACCGCTGGACTGAAAATATGCTGCGCCGAACCTGCGCGTTCGCGGATGACATGCGACGAGAACCTCCGTGCGTGATGAGTGAAAAGGGGGTTCAGGTCGCTAGCGCATGACGAAAAGATTCTACCTTATTAAGGATAACCGCGCAAACCGGCGCCGGGATTTTGCGTGAGGTCGAAGTCGCCGCGCAAGTCGAAAGGCCCTGGGCATGATTTTCCTAAAAAGTCCCGGATGCACCGAACCGCTATTTTTCTTTGCGCCGCGTTTGTTCTTGCGGCGCCGGCTCAGGCGCGTGCCGCGTCGCTTCAAGCCCCGCTCGCTACCAAAAATAACCCGATGACCGTCGTGCTCGACGAGCGGACCGCTCCGCGCGGCTTCGCTTACTCGCATATGACGATACCGGTCAAGCCGGGGCCGTTTACGCTGGCGTATCCGGAGTGGATTCCGGGCGAGCACGGTCCGACCGGGCCGCTCAACGATCTGGCGCAGCTCAAGATCAGCGCGGGCGGTCAATCGATCCCGTGGGAACGCGACCGCGTAGACATGTACGCGTTTCACATCAACGTTCCGAGCGGCGTCACGACGGTCACCGTCGATTTTACGGTGTTGCTGAATCATCCGAATAATTTTGTCGACGGGCAGCTGGCGACGCGCAACATCATGGTCGGCAACTGGAACCGCTACATTCTCTACCAGCCCGACACCGACAACACGAAATATTTCGTGCGGGCCAGCCTGATTTTGCCGCCGGCCTGGGATTACGCGAGCGCCCTTCCGGTTGCATCGCGAAGCGGAGGCCGGGTCGACTTTACAACGGTGACGCTGGAGACGCTGGTCGATTCGCCGACGGATTCGGGGCGCTACTACCGGCATATCACCAGCTGGAGCGGACAGGGGACGCATACCTATATCGATCTGTTCGCGGATCATCCCGAAGATCTGAAGATGCCGGCCAGCGAACTGGCGGCTTACAAACGGATGACGCCGGAGGCGCTGGCGCTTTACGGCGGCCGCCACTGGAACGTCTACCATTCCGAACTCACGCTCAGCGATCTCATTCCACCGCAGGGAATCGAGCACCATCAATCGAGCGACGATCGCAGCGACGACACGTTTTTGACCAGTCACGCGGAGCAACTTGCCGGCGGCGACCTGCTCACGCACGAATTCTCACATTCTTGGAACGGAAAGTACCGCCGTCCCTTCGATTTACAACAACCGAACTTCAACCGGCCTTTCCCCGAGCATACGGAGCTGCTCTGGCAGTATGAAGGCATGAACCAGTACATGGGTGACCTGCTCGCATTCCGAAGCGGAATCAAAGGGAAGCCGTCGGATTACCCGGAGTATTTCGCGTACATTTATTCGGCGATGGCATACGAGCCGGGACGTAACACGACGCCGATTATCGACGTCACTACCGGCGCGCCGTACTATTATCTGGCCAGCGGACCATACGGTTCGCTGCGGCGCGACGCCGGCGATTTTTATGTCGAAGGCGAGCTCATGTGGTTGGACGCCGACACGATCATCCGGCAACTGACGCACGGCAAGAAATCGATCGACGATTACACGAAGATCTATGCCGGCGGCACGTCTGGTCCGCGCGTCGTTACCTATACTCGCTCCGATCTGGAGCACTACCTCAACGAAGTCGCACCGTACGACTGGCACGGCTTCTTTCAGAAATACGTGTACTCGATCGCGCCGCAGCCGCCGACCGACGAAATCGCACGCGCCGGTTACCGCCTTGTGTACACCGCCAAGCCAAACATGTATGAAGCGAATCGCGAAACGCTCAGGAAGAGCATCGGATCGTGGTACGACGTCGGCGTTAACCTTGCGGAGGACGGAACCATCAGCGACGTGCGCGAGGGCTCGGCTGCATGGAACGCCGGTTTGGCGCCGGGGATGCAGATCGTAGCGATCAACAGCCGCGAGTTTACGCCCGATGCGTGGAATGGCGCCATCGGCGCAACGACGGCCAGCTTTGCGCCGCTCACGCTGCTGGTGAAGCAAGCCGATGCCTATCAAAATATTTCGGTGAGCTATCGCGGAGGTCCCAAGCATCCGCATCTGGTGCGGCTGCCGGGGACCACCGATATGTTCGCGCAGATCATGCGGCCGCACGCGAGATGAGAGGGAATGACATGAAGCAGGTAACTCCGGCCGGTATTCTCGCGCTGATCTTTGCGTTGGCTCTCCCCGGCACCGTGCGCGCCCAACCGATGCCGCCGCCGCAGCTCGACCGGCCGCTGGCGACGCAAAATAATCCGATGACCGTGATGCTCGACGCTCGGAAAGCGGCGCTCGGTCGCGCGTACGCGCATATGACGATCCCGGTAACCCCGGGACGCTTCACCATCGATTATCCCGAGTGGATTCCGGGCGAACACGGGCCCACCGGTCCGCTCACCGACATTTCGGAACTGCGCGTGAGCGCCGGCGGAAAACCGTTACGCTGGCAGCGCGACCAAGTCGACTTGTACGCTTTCCATCTCAACGTGCCCCCGGGCACGTCGGTGATTAACGTTGATTTCACGGTGCTGCTCAACGGCGGCGGCGATACGATGGCGACGCGCAACATTTTGGTCGGCAATTGGAACCGCTACATTTTTTATCAGCGCAATATCGACAACACCCAATACTTCGCGCGCGCATCCATCATCATGCCGGCAGGCTGGGATTTTGCGTCGGCGCTTCCGGTCGCGTCGCGCGCGGGCGGCCGCGTGAACTTCGAAACGGTCTCGCTGGAAACGCTGGTCGATTCTCCCACCGACATGGGCGCATACGTGAAACACATCACCACGTGGACCGGCGACGGAGCCGCCACCTATCTCGATCTCTTCGCGGATGCGCCCGAAGATCTCAAAATCGACGACAAAGTTATCGCCGCATACAAACAGCTCACGCCCGAAGCGATGGCACTCTACGGTGGGCGGCATTGGAACGTCTACCACGCCGAGCTGACGCTGAGCAATACGCTGGGATTTGAAGGCATCGAACATCATCAATCGAGCGATGACCGCGCGCCCGACGATTTCTTGACGAATCCGCGCGGACAATTGCTCAGCGGCGACCTGGTGCCGCACGAGTTCTCCCATTCCTGGAACGGGAAGTACCGCCGCCCGTTCGATCTGCAGCAGCCCGACTACAACGATCCCTATCCGGAGCGGACCGAATTGCTTTGGCAGTACGAAGGCATGAACCAATATATGGGCGACATGCTCTCGTTCCGGGCCGGGATTCGCGATCCGAAAGATTACCCGGAATACTTGGCGGCGCTGTATTCCAATCTTGCCTACGAACCGGGCCGCGACACGACGCCGCTGATCGACACCACCACGGGCGCGCCCTACTACTACTGCTGCGCGCGCGGCGTCTATCCGAGTTTGCGCCGCACCTCCGGCGATTTTTACCGGGAAGGCGAGCTCGTGTGGCTGGATGCCGATACGATTATCCGCGAGCAGTCACACGGCACGAAATCTCTTGACGATTACACGCGGCTCTTCGCGGGCGGCGTTTCCGGTCCGAAGGTCGTGACGTACACGCGTGAAGACATCGAGAACTATCTCGGACAAGTCGTCCCTTACGACTGGCACGGATTTTTCGAGAAGTACGTCTATTCCATCGCGCCGGTTCCGCCGACCGACGAGATCGCGCGAGCCGGCTACAAGCTGGTCTTCAACGCGACGCCGAACAAATTCATTAGCGGCCGCGGGGGCCGCGGAGTTGCCGCATGGTTCGACGCGGGCGTCACGCTGGGTGGAACCGGGGCGGTCGCCGACGTGCGAGAGAATTCGGCGGCTTGGAAAGCCGGACTCGCCCCTGGAATGCAAATCGTGGCCGTCAACGGCCGCGACTTCAACGCCGATCTCTGGACGCAAGCGATCAAAGACGCTAAAGGTTCAACCGCACCGCTGCACCTGCTGGTGAAACAAGGTCATTGGTATCAACCGATCGATCTCGATTATCACGACGGCCTGAAGTATCCGCATCTCGAGCGCGTGGACGGAACTCCCGACATGTTATCGGAGATTATGCGAGCGCACGCCGCCGGTCCGTAGGAGAAGGGCAGTCATGAAGGTTGCATTTGCGTTGCTGGCGCTGCCGGCGATCTTAGCTCTTGGGGCTTGCGGGGGCGGGAGTACGGCGCCGCCGGTCGCGCCACTGGTTCCGGTGCCCGCCGGAACGCCGGTGGCGGGCAGCCCCATTCAGCACGTGATCGTCGTCATTCAAGAAAACCGTACTTTCGACAACCTGTTCAACGGTTTCAAATATGGTTTCGCCACTCCCGCGAACTATCAGACGTTCGGTTTCGATCACAACGGCAACAAGATTAACCTCGCCCCGCATGGCTTGGAGTGGCAGTTCGATCCCAGCCACGCGCACGCGTCGCTCGTGACCGAATACAACAACGGCGCGATGAACGGGTTCGATCTGGATACGTGCGATTACAATCCGTTGGGCTCGGGCGGCGATTGCAGCGGTTTGTTTGATGGACCGCCGGCGAACTTTACCTATTCGTTCGTTCCCGGGCCGGTCGACCCGACCGACATCTCATCCGAAACCACAACGCTCTGGCTGCTCGCGGGATTTGCTCCAGGCAAGGGTTACGGGATCGCGGATAACATGTTTTCGTCGCGGCAAGTGCCGTCGTTTCCGGGACATCAATATTTGATTGCGGGACAAGGCCCGGCCGATGATCCCAACAATTCCACGGGACTCACGGCCGGCAACTGGGGCTGCGACTCGCCCCCGGGAACGACTGCCAATATTTTCGGCGCCACGTACACGGCGCCGCTCGTCCCGACATTTCCGTGCTACAACTATCAAACAATCGGCGATCTGCTCGATGCGAAGAACGTATCCTGGAAATACTATACCGGCGCGCTGAACACGCTGGACGGGCTCATCTCCGCTTACGACGCGATCCAGCATATCCGGTTCGGCCCAGACTGGACCAACAACATTTCAACGCCAATGACCAACATCTTGAGCGACCTGCAGAACAACACGCTGCCGGCCGTCTCGTTCGTTACGCCGGCGGGGCCGGCATCGGATCATGCCGGATTCTTGAGCACCGCGGGTCCGGGTTGGATTTCAACGATCTATCTTTACTTGGCGCAAAATCCCAAACTGTACGCGAATACGGTGGTTTTCGTGACGTGGGATGATTCAGGCGGCTGGTACGATCACGTTCCGCCGCCCAGCGACTCGTTCGGGCCGCTCGGCTTCCGCGTGCCGCTGTTGGTGATCTCGCCTTATGCCGTTCAGGGCATCTCGCACGTGCAGCACGATTACGGCAGCATTCTCCATTTCATCGAAAAGAATTGGAACCTCGGAACGCTCGGTCAGCGTGACGCGGCCGCAGACGATTTGAGCGACATGCTGAACTATTCGCAAACGCCGATTCAGCCGCTTTCGAAAGAGCCGGCGTTCGAACAGTCGGCGCGCAAATACACCCAGAGCTATTTCGTGAACCTGCACGGCGACCATCCCGTTGACGATGATCGCTAGGGTACGCTGAGCGTAATCCGCATAAACCTTAGGGTGCGGGCGCGCGTAGGTTCTCTTCGTACAACATGCGGTAGCGCCGGTATTCTAGACGCGCGTACGCATGGCCGGCCGCGATACCCAAAGCTTCCAGCGTCCGGACTTCGTCGGGATCGAGCTGCGCTCCGGTGGCGTGCGGCCCGTACAATGTGAACGCAAGCAGCGTCTCTTCGACGTAAACCGGTATCGCGACGGCTGCGTCGCCGCCGCCGAGCTGAGCGGCCACCGTCCGCCGGAATTGCCCGAGGGACAGCGTCGTCTTCTCGGAGCGCAGGAACCGGACCACATCGTTATCGCTATCAAGCGGAGCGACGTCACCAAGATCGATGCCCGCGGTGCAGCTGGGCATGAACCGCGCCGAGCCCGGGTCCAAACGAAATAGGCAGGCGCAAGTGAGCTCCATTTTCTCATACGGGTCGTGGACCAGCGCGCGGTCGATCGTTTCTTCTCGCTGCGCTTGGAGCAATGAACGGCCCAACTTTTGCAAGTACACATCGGCTTCATGTTTCTTGCGAAACAAGACGGAGTCGGCCAACCGTTCAAACCAGCGGTACGTCCTGTGCAAAACGAGGCCTAAGGCAATCGTCACGGCCGCATCAACCGCGAGCGCCGCTTTCGTTTGCGCGAGGTAGACGCTCGTCAGCCAGTCCACCACGCCGATGATCACGACAACGAACGTGGTAAGCAAGGCGTAAAGAACGGTCCGGCTGACGACAAAGCGTATGTCGATCAGGTGTTGGCGCAAGATCGCGTACATGAGCGCCAGCGGCATGGCGATGCTGAGTCCCGCAAACAGGAACCGCACATCGGGCGGGACGGTGCCGAGGCTCCAATCGATTTGAAACGCGATCAAGCCGAAAAGAATGCCGAAGGCCGCCCAGGCGAAACGTATTCGTTCTTCGTTTTTTAGACTGAACAGCCGGGCGATAACGGCGGCTGCGGCCAGCACCGTGAATATGGTGCTGATCGTTATTATGCGGACGGGCGGCTCGCCGTGAATGGCGAGAAAGATGGCGCTGTAAGCCGCAAAAACAGGTGTTGCGATCACGGCGGCGCGGTACGCGGGAGCGCGCCAACCTTCGACGTGATCGTCGGGCAGACGCAGGACGAAGAGCAGCAAAAAAGCGCTCGCGAGGGAAGTGCTGAGGAAGACAATATCTTCGAGCGGCTCGTAAAAGCCGCCCAATATCGTTACATAGAAGAGACGAAAGGTCAGCAATCCGCCGGTGCCCAGGCAAAACGCGAAATATGCTGCCGTCATCCGGCCCGGGCGTCCGGCAAGCAGGACGATTCCGCTGACGAGAAACGCGATAAACGCTGCCAGGCGCAATGCAATCCCGGGCCACGAGTTCCGAGTCCCGGTTGCAACTTCAGGACGCGGAACGAACGCAACGGATTGCCAGGAGCCGTTACGTCTCACGCACAGCGAGAGCGGCGCCGGACGAAAGTAATCGGCTCTGACAAGGATGCGCTCCACGTCGGCTCGCGAGAGACATCCAATGTGATCTCCCGTGCGAAGGCCGGCATTGAATGCCGCGCTTCCAGGGCTTACCACAATGCGTCCGCCTGCGGGGTAAAACGCCGGGTTTCCACTCCATATGAGACGGATACCCGTGCTTTGTTCGCGCGGGCCGGCAAAAAACAAACCCGGCACAAGAAGGATGAGCCAGGCCGCCGCGAGCGTTACAGCAGCTGAGATACGAAGTGCGTTCATGCGGGCGCAACCCTCCTCTGCCTAAGAAGTTTGCGGCGAAATCGTGACGCCCTGTTAAATTTACACCGACTTTTGCTCGCATTAGGCGCATGCTGAGTGCGGAGTTCGGAAAGAATGCCCGATCGGGCATGTTGACAGCGCGCTTCAAATGAGAGTGAGAATCTATCGCGCCGCGCGTTACGAGTCTTTTCCGCACGACCTCAGTTGAGGCGCCGTTCAGTAGCGTCATAGAGTACGTCACCGATTTTTTTGACGAAAGGCCCCGGTTGCGCGTGAAAGCGCTCGCGTCAACCAACGTCAACGTGAATACGCAACGCGAACTCGTGGATGATAAGACTGACTCGGTGCGCGGGCACGATGCGCTCATACTCTCCTGGCAGCCACGCTGGTCCGCGTTCCCGTCGTTCCGCGGCCTCGCTACGGTTCGTCCGCAATCTCAGGGTTCGATTCTCTCTCTTGAAGGCACGTACGAACCCCCGGGTGGTCTAGCCGGCGGGCTCTTCGATCGATTGATCGGCAAGCGGCTCGCCGATGGAACGATGGATCATTTGCTGGACCGCCTGCGCGTGTACATCAAAAAGCGCCACGTTGCTTTTCAGCACGCCTGTCCCACAGACGAGCAGCTCAACGAGCTGGAACGTTCGCACCGTTCGGGGAAACCTTCATGAAATGTTTCAGTACAAGATCCGCCGCTATCGGGATCGTTGCCGCCTTGACATTGACGCTGATGGGCTCCGTATCGGCGTTCGCGATGCCGCCGTTCGCCCAGGCCTACGGAATGAAATGCAGCGTTTGTCATACACAGGTTCCCGCCTTGAATTCTTATGGACGTTACGTTCAACGCACGGGTTACGCCGCACTGGACTTCCATACGCTGCACCGCTCGACGCCGTTCTGGCTTGGTGAAACCGCGAATTTTTCGCACAATGCTCAAGACACGAGCTCGCCGAGAACCGCGTTTGGAAATCTCGCGCTGCATGCCGCCGGAGCGTTTGATGCAAACACAACCTTCCATTATCAGCAGTGGATCGTACAGGACGGTCAACCGGGAGGAATTGATACGGCTTGGATTACGTTCAATAACCTCTTTCACCGCAACGGACATCTCTTTGTCGGGAAAATGCCTGGAACGACCGCGTCGCCGCTGAGCCAATGGTTTGATATCGCCGGTTTTGCGACGCCTGAAATTGTCGTCGGCGAACACGCGTATCAGAACGACGGGAATCGCTGGGGCTCCAAGTTCGCCTACGTAAAGAACTCCCTAGATATCGAGGCCGGGTATTTCGCCGACGGCGGCGACCTGAGCGGCATCGGAAAGTACTCACCGGATGTTGAGAAGACGTTCCAGTGGCGCTTGGCTCACGCAGATCCGGAACAACCGCTCGAATACGGCCTCATGGGCGCACGAGGTTCGTTCCCGTTGGCTGAGGGCGGCTTCGATCAATATTCGTCGTTCACACCTTACGTCCAGCGGGATCCGGTCGGCGCTTTTCCCGGCATCTTTGCGATGTATCAAACGGCCTTCGATAGCAACGCCGGGCAGGACGTGCTGGGTAATCCCCTGGGGTCTGCGCGCAGTAGCGCCGCAACGCTCGAACTCTACGAACCCGTCGGCGACAAGGGACTCATCGCCTTCCGCAAAGAGTTCCAAAACGACGGCTTAGGCACGCAGACGCAGAGCGGGAATATCGATTTTGCTTACCACGTGCTTCCGTATCTGCATGTCTATTTGGAGTCGGCGATGGCACAACATACATCGCCGACGTTTAGCTACATGCTGTGGTGGACGATGCCGTTGCAAAACGTGGCCGAGCCGGCTGTAAGCGAGTTGGCCGTCGCGACACCGCTGCCGGCGGTTCATCCGGCTGTTACGGCCACCGCGGTGAGTCCGACGCCCTTACCGGCAGCGACTCACCCAATAGTTATCGTTGCCGCATCGAACTGGAAGTTCACGCCAAACACCATCGCACTTCGCGTGGGTGAAATGGCGAGAGTGCGTCTCGTTAGCGCCCAAGGCGTGCACGGTTTGCAATCCGCAGACCTTGGCATCCCGCTCACCGTGATGCAGCCGGGCGCAGGCGTCATCGTCAACGTAACTCCGAAGAAAGCCGGGGTCTATGTTTTGCACTGCGCGATTATGTGCGGTCCCGGGCATCCAAACATGACACTTACCATAACCGTTACGGAATCGAAAGGTACGACACAATGAAGATAACTTCTTTAGCGCTTGCGCTTGCTCTCATATCCATCCTCGACGCGCCGGCCATGGCGCGCGAACAGTCAATTACGGTTTATGCGAAAAACTTCGCGTTCACGCCGGGCACGATAACACTCAAATTGCATCAGCCGGAGAAATTGGTGTTCGTCGGGACGCAGGGAACGCACGGAATTACGATCCCGGGGATTGGTCTAAGCAATGTTATCGTTATCAGCAGCAAACCGGTGAGCGTGGAGGTGACGCCTCAACGGCTCGGCAGTTTCATTGCGCGCTGCGCCGTGTACTGCGGAATCGGTCACGGGAGCATGCTGCTCAAGGTCAACGTTGTCAAATGAGCGCGAGATTTACTAGAGTGCGTCCGTTGGCACAAAAAAATAATAGCTCGCTAGAACGAGCTATTATTTAGCTTAGCCCCAACGGGATTCGAACCCGTGTTACCGCCGTGAGAGGGCGGCGTCCTAGGCCTCTAGACGATAGGGCCACGCTCCCCGTCATGGATTCGAACCACGGACGCCTCATTCAGAGTGAGGAATGATACCACTTCACCAACGGGGATAGTGCGCGCAGCCTATCGTACACAACTGCGGTGGCCCCGCGCAAGCGTTTTGCATCGTAACGCTGAAGGGAAGATGCCCCTCCGGAGGTTTCGCGTGCAAGCGGTGATTTTGGTCGGTGGTGAAGGAACGCGGCTGCGGCCGCTTACTTTCGGCACGCCCAAGCCCATGGTTCCGATCGTCGGCGTGCCCTTCTTGGCGCGCACGCTCGAGCGTTTATATGAAGCGGGGATCCGCGACGTAATTCTGCCTGCCGGATACATGCCGCAGGCGATTACGGAGTATTTCGGGGACGGGTCGCGGCTCGACATGAAGATTACGTATGTCATTGAGGACGAGCCGCTCGGCACGGCCGGCGCGATAAAGAACGTCGAAAAGCACATCACCGGGCCGTTTTTTATGATGAACGGCGACGTGCTGACGAGCCTCGATTTGCGCGCCATGATCGCCTACCACCAGGAGAAGGGCGGCCTCGGCGTATTGCACCTTATAAAGGTAGAAGACCCTTCGTCTTTCGGCTGCGTGGTGCACGATGAATCCGGCCGCATCTCACAATTCATCGAGAAACCGCCCAAAGGCACGGAGCCGACCAACGAAATTAACGCCGGCACGTACCTGCTCGATCCCAAGGTTTTGGATTTTATTCCGCCCGGGCGAAATGTCTCGATCGAACGGGAAACGTTTCCGAGAATTTTGGCGGACGGCCAACGGCTCTACGCCTACACGACCGAGGACTATTGGATCGACGTCGGACGGCCGGAGCATTACCTCACCGTTCATCGCGACGTGTTGAGCGGCGTCATGCCGCTGGAAGTCGAGCCCGGCATCAGCGGAGCCGGCGCGGCGAACGCGGACTGCGCGAATCTCATCGCGCCGGTGCATATCGGTGAAGGCACGATGATCGCGCGAGAAGCGCGAGTCGGGCCGAACGTCGTGCTGGGAAAGAATTGCCGCATCGCGGCGGGCGCTGCGATCGAAGATTCCGTACTGTGGGATGACGTTGTGGTAGAAGAAGGCGCGACGATCGAGGAGACGATTATTGCCAGCCGCTCCACGATCGGCGCGAACGCAAAAATCGGCAAAGGTTCGGTCATCGGGCACGACGCGCGCGTAGAGCCGGGCACGGTCGCGCCGGAAGGGTCGCGCATCGGACCCTCCGCGCCCATCGGCGCGCGCTAGAGCGTGTCGCCCGAACTCGTTACCGCGATTTCCTCGCTCGTTACCGCGGTCGTGATCGCAGCGACGGCTGTTGCGGCGGTGATCCAATTGCGCCACATGCGGTCGGGGAATTTGATCGAAGCGATTCTGTCGTTCCGGTCGATGCTCGAAGATGACGAACACCGAAAAGCCAACCGGCTGCTGCGCGGCGGCGATCTCGCTCGGGAACTCGAGGATCCGCAGTTTCGCCGCTTTTTGTACCGGATTTCCAAGAAGCTGCCGATGGACGATGTGCCGCAAAGATATGTCGACCTGATGGAGGCCGCGGTTGCGCTCGGCAACAGTTTTGAACTTATCGGCGGCATGGTCCGCAACCGCGTTGTGGCGCCGGATGTTTTTCTCGCGAACTATTGGTGGGTTGTTACCAACACGTGGGAGCGGATGAAAAACTATATCGCGATGATGCGGCAGTATACCGGCGCAGAGAGTTTATTCGAAGACTTCGAATACCTCACGGTCGTCTCCGCGGAGTGGGCGAAGAGGCACCCGGACAGCTACGCGCGCGGCGTCGCGCGGATGCCGCTGACCAATCCTTATCCACTAGAACGACAAACGTGGCTCAACGAGCCTTAAGGGAAATACATGGCTTCTAAAATTACGGGACTGGACTTAAGCGCTTATATGGTCAAAGACGCGGCGCGGGCGATCGCATTTTACCGCGACACGCTGGGCCTGGAACCGACGACGGTGTATCCGGACAATAATGGCGCGGAATATGAGTTCTCCGATGGCACGACGTTCGGTTTGTGGTCGGGGGGCGGCATGATGCCGTTCCAACCGAGCAACGGCAATTTGTTTGCCGTGGCCGATTTCGACGGCACGGTCGCCGGGCTGAAAGAGCGCGGCATCCCCGTCGTGATGGAGCACGAAACGAGCAATTGCCGTATGGCGATGATTATGGACAGCGAAGGCAACAGCGTTACGCTGCACAAGCTCAAGAAGTCCTAATTTGCTCGGTCAGCGGCACTTTCTAGGCTTGCTTGGTCCGCTCTGCTTCGCCCCTTCAGGGAAATTTCAGGAGTTACGTCCTAAACTAGGACGATGAAGCGCTTCATCACCTCGACTTTGCTCTTGTCGGCCGCCATGTTCGCGACCGCGTTCGCCGCGACCGAAACGTGGAGCGTCGACCCCAACCACTCAACCGCGCAATTCACCGCGCGGCACTTCGGCATCGTTCCGGTCGTCGGAACGATTCCGCTGAAAAGTGCCGTGGTCAAGTTGCCATCCGGGAGTCAAATTCCGATTGAGGTCAGCGCGGAGCTCGATCCATCGAACGTCGATACGCATAACGGCATGCGCGACAACGACATCCGCTCGGGCCATTACTTCGACGTTGCAACCTATCCGAAGATGACGTTCCAAAGCACGAAGATCACCGGCAGCGATCCAAAGCATTTCACGATTGTCGGAAATCTCACGATGCATGGTCAAACGCATCCGGTTACGCTGAGCGCCGGCGTCGTCGGCGCGGGCAAATCACCGCGCGGGCGTTCGATTATCGCTTATGCGGCGACGGGCTCGATCGATCGCACGCAATGGGGCATGAGCTTCGGTCCGGTCATCGTTGGCAACGGCATCGACATCTCACTTAACGTGGAGGCGGACGGCCCATAAATTCGCAACGGCTAGGAAACGCTTCGGCAACAACCGTACACTAGGCTGGGCCGATGGCGAAGAGATATTCCTCCGCGGACCTCATGGCAGCAATCCTGGACCTCCGGGATGGCTTGGGAGGCCTTGGCGGACGGATCGATTCGCTCGAAGGGCGCCTTGAGCGTGTGGAACACGGACTCGGTGCGCTCCGGCACGACATGAACAAGCGATTCGATTCGGTCGACTTACGCTTCGATGTATTCGAGAGGCGTTTTCAGCTTTTAGACCAGCGCTAGTTTATCGCGGGCCTCGTCCTTCGACGGCGAGTTCGCCCCGCGAACTCTGCTCAGGATGACATCCGACCGGGGCGCCAAACGGCGCCCGCTTGACCCGCTTTAGTTCCCGTTCCAGACAATGCCGCCCGGCAGTACCTCAGGGCGGCGCGGGGCTTGAGTGAAATCAAAGTCGCGGCGCAGATCGCCCAACTGCGGATAGCGTTCGCGCACGAACGGGCGCGTGTCGGGGCGGCCGTCGGTTTTGGGATCGATGCGCGCGCCGCTTAAGAAGTCGTCTTCGATGAATTTGACGTACGCGTCGTGGCTGAGCGTTTGATGATCGATGAAGCCGCGGCGAGCGTACGGACTGATCACTAAGCCGGGAACTCGTAAACCGTAGCCGTCGTTGTCGACCACCGGCGGCGCAACGTGATCGTAGAAGCCGCCCCAATCATCCCAAGTGAGAAAGATCGCGGTGCTGTCCCAGTCGGGGCCTTGCATGATTGCGTTGATGACGCCGGTGACATACGCTTGTCCCGCGCTGACAAGCCCGGGTGGATGTTCGCTATATTTTCCCGCCGGGCAGAGCCACACGACATTGGCCAGCGTGCCGTTTTTCGCGGCCGTGTAAAACTTGCGCAGGTCTTGAACGTTGGCTAATTCACCGTCTTGTTTCACGGTATCGAACGACGGCAGCGGATTCCAAATTCCCGGAGTGTGTACGTTTTGGCGACGCGGCTGGCAGTTCGCGCCGTCGTCGGCACAATCGGGTTCCGTCCCGGTCATTACGTAATACGCCCACGTGACGTGATTCTTGTGCAGCAAGTATGTGAGATCGGTCCACGGGTAATCGGGACGGCCCGGTGCGCGTGCGCCCGGATTGCGGCCAAAGTCGGGCGGAAGGTCGGGATTTTGCACTTCGTTCACGCAGCTCATCGGATCGCCGAGCTGCGAACAGCGCGCCGACCATTCCGAGACCATAAATAAATGCTGCGGCAAACTCCACGACGCGTTCGGTTCGAACATGCGATCTTGCAGCACGAAGTCGCTCGCGTAGCGCCAGTAGTTGGCGAGCTGGGTTCGGTCGTGATAACCCATCACGTCACCACCGCCGCAGCGCGGGTCGTCGGTGCCCGCGCACGCGCGGCGGCCGCGCCGCGCTTGGCGCGCAAAACCGTCCATCTTCCCACCGTCGATATCGCCGATCGCGTTGTTGTGTCCGTGCGGACCGCCTTGATCGCGATCGTTGGTGTCATGATAAGGCTTGCTGCATCCAACTGCCGGATTTGGAATGCACACGCCCGCCGGAATGCCGTCGGCGCCGGGATACGTGCCGAAGTAAGAATCGAACGAGCGATTCTCTTGCATGATGATGACGATGTGGCGAATTTTGTGAATGTTGCCGGCATTTTGCGCCGGCGCGCGCGTGACGGCAAAAATCGTGACGACGGCTGCCAGAATCGCGGCCGGTAAAAAAAGCAGTTTCACGCCGGAGCTATACGCGGCTGCGGCCGCTTGCCCCCTTGACGCTCGCCTGCCAAGCGAACAAGCCTTTGTAACCTTTGCTGCTTCCTGAGGGTTAAGAAGCAAGAGTCCACGGGTATAAATCGCGCACGAGCAGGGGTTCCACCGGCTTTCCCCCTGCCGGGTTTCGCGTTCCATCTGAAGAGCCGGAGTAAGGAGTATGGAGTGGTTCCGCGCACCCTCTTCATGGGCTCCTTCCCACCCCGGGAGTGCGGCATCGCGACCTTTACGCGCGATACGGTCGAATCGTTCGACCGCGCCTACGGAACAAGTTCTGAAATTATCGCGATCGACGAGCCCGGCGGCGAAGTCCGCCATTACGGGCCTGAAGTCGTCGCGCGCCTGCGCGAGGACCGCCGCGAATCTTACAGCGACATCGCCGCCATCGTCAACGCGCATCCCGCGGGCGTGCTCAACATTCAGCACGAGTACGGTCTTTTCGGCGGCGAACGCGGCGAATGGCTGATCGACGCGCTGCGCGCGATTGAAAAACCAATCGCGCTGACGATGCATACGATTTTGCCGGAACCCGACGAAACGATGCTGCGCGTCACGCGCGAGATCTGCCGGTACGCCAACGCGGTCGTCGCGCTTTCCGAAACCGGTCGCGACCTGCTCGAGCGCGTCTACGATATCGACCCCAAACGGCTACGCGTGATCCATCACGGCGTGCCCGACGTGCCGTTTCGCGACACGGACGCCGCCAAGGCGTCGTTCGGCATCGGTCAGCGCATGGTCGTTTCCACGTTCGGCTTGATCAACCGCGGCAAAGGTTTGGAGTTCGCGATCGAAGCGATGCGCGAGGTGGTCAAACGTCACCCCGAAGTGCTCTACCTCATTTTGGGCGAGACCCACCCGGTCGTGCGCCGCCGCGAAGGCGAATCGTATCGCGAGTCGCTGCAGGCGCTGGTCGCGGAATACGGGCTGCAGTACAACGTCAAATTGATCGACAAGTATTTGGAGTTCGACGAGCTGGTCGGCTATCTGGAAGCGACCGATATTTACTTGACGCCCTATTTGAATCCGACGCAGATCGTCAGCGGCACGCTCGCATACGCCGTGGGCTGCGGGAAGGCGATCGTCTCCACGCCGTATCTTTACGCGCAGGAACTGCTCGCGCACAACCGCGGTTTCCTCTGCATGTTCCGCGACGCCAAGTCGATCGCCGATCTTGTCGGCGCACTGCTGGACGACGACGCGTTGCGCCGCGCAACCGAGCGGCGGGCGTACCGGTTCGGCCGTCAGATGACCTGGCCGCACGTCGCCGTCGAGTACGGCCGGTTGTTCGCAGAACTTGCTCCGCCTGAGTTGGAGCTCGTCCATTCTGCCTAGTCTCGAACACCTCATCACGCTCAGCGACGACGTGGGCGTTATTCAGCACGCGACGGAGGACATTCCGAATCGCGCAACCGGCTATTGCACCGATGACGTCGCGCGCGCGCTGATCGTCGTCTATCAAAAACTGGCGCTCGACCCTCGCGATGCGGACGCGCTGCGCCTGGCTCCCATCTATCTCGCGTTCCTCCAAGACGCGCAATTGCCGGATGGACGCTTCCATAATTTCATGGGATACGACAGGCAGTGGCTCGACTGCGTCGGAACGCACGATTCCGTCGGCCGCGCGCTCTGGGCGCTGGGTTTTGGAATGCGTTATGCGCCGCGCGCGACCTGGCGCCGCCTGTGCAAGCGGCTCTTCAACAAAGGGTTGAATGCAATCGACTGGCTGCAGTACGCGCGCTCCCAGTCTTACGCTATTATCGGGCTCTCGCACGCGTGTCATGCGAGCATCGCCGACATCGAACTGCCGGCCTACAGCGACGCGCTGCGCAAACTCGCCGGCGCGCTCAAGGCGCGATTCGAAGCCACTTGCGCCGGCGACTGGGAGTGGTTCGAAGAGATCATGACCTACGACAACGCACGCCTCTGCGAAGCGATGGTGCGTGCGGGGGCGGCGCTTGGCGACGCAGATCTGCAGGCGATCGGGCTGCGCTCGCTCGCGTTTTACAATCGCGTCACGATCGAGGACGGCGTCTTCGTGCCGATCGGCAACGAAGGCTGGTATTCGCGCGGCGGAGCACGGCCGCGCTACTCGCAGCAGCCGTTGGAAGCCGTTTCGCTGGTGGACGCGGCGCTGGCGGCGTACGAGGCGACGGGCGACGACCAGTTCGTGAACACCGCCCAGCTGGGGTTGGATTGGTACTTGGGGCGGAATTCCCGCGGAATCGCCATGGCCAACGGCGGCGGCTGCCTGGACGGCCTCAATGAAAGTTCCGTCAACCTTAATATGGGGGCCGAATCGACGCTGGCGTATTTATCGGCGGCTTATTCGCTCGCCGCATTACCGGACCGTAAAGAAAGGACCGGACGCGCTATTATAGGCGCTTTATCCACAGGCGGCGAATAAACTCTTAATGATCCTGGAAACCGATGCTCTCAACGACGTCCAGTCGGCCGCCGTCCGACATACCAATGGCCCGTGTTTGATTTTTGCCGGTGCCGGCAGCGGAAAAACCCGCGTGCTGACGCACCGCATTGCGTATCTGCTCGACGAGCTCGAGGTTTCGCCGGATCAAATTCTGGCCGTCACGTTTACGAACAAAGCCGCCGGCGAAATGAAGACGCGCTTGGAACGCATGGTCGGCGCGCCCGCGCGCGACTTATGGGTCGGCACATTTCATTCGATGTGCGTGCGCATCTTGCGCCGCGAAGGTTCGCGCGCCGGAATTGCTTCGAACTTTGCCATCATCGATGACGCCGATCAGCGCACGGTCATCCGCGAGATATTGACCGATCTCGACTACGACGAACGTCAAACCACACCCGGAGCGTGCTTGGCGGAGATCAGCAAAGCGAAGAATGCGCTGGTCTGGCCCAAAGAATACCACGAGCGCAACACGTCGTTCTTGGGCGAGCGCTACGCCAACGTGTACGAAGAGTATCAGCGCAGGCTTTCGGAATCGAACAGCCTGGACTTTGACGACCTGATCGTTCGCACGATCGACCTCTTCGAAAAAGATGAGACCGCGCGCACCAAATGGCAAAACCGTTTCCGGTACGTCATGGTCGACGAGTATCAAGACGTCAACTTCGCGCAGTACAAACTGATCGCGATCTTGGGCGAGAAGCACCGCAACGTCACCGTCGTCGGTGACGACGACCAGTCGATCTACTCGTGGCGCGGCAGCGATTATAAGATGATCCTGCGCTTCGAGGAAGATTTCCCGGGCGCGAAAGTCTTTACGCTGGAAGAGAACTACCGCAGCACGCAGACGATTCTCGACGCGGCAAACGCGCTGGTCGCCAACAACAAGACCCGCGCTCCAAAGAAACTTTTCACCAGCCGCGACGCGGGCGAGCCGATCACGGCGTTCGCCGCCGACACGGAACGCTCCGAAGCGCGCTACGTTGTCGAAAAAGTCAAGGAGCTCGTGCGCGAAGGCGCTTCGTACAGTGACTTCCTGGCGCTCTACCGCACCAACGCGCAGTCGCGCGTGTTCGAGGAAGCGTTTATCGCCGAAGGCATTCCGTACCGCGTCATCGGCGGCGTCGGATTCTACGCGCGCACCGAAATCAAAGACGTTATCGCCTACCTGCGCTACATCGACAACCCCTCGGACGCCATTGCGTTCAAGCGGATCGTCAATGTGCCGCGCCGCAGCATCGGGTCGCAAACGCTTGCTAGCCTCGTAACGGCCGCCGACGCCGCAAAAGTCCCCGTCGGGCAGGCAATTTTTGATAAAGAGCTGCTGAAGAAGGCGGTTCCCAAGAAGACGCGTGAGCTCGAGCGCTTCGCGGAACTCATCGAATCACTGCGTTCGCGTCTCGAAGAGTTTACCATCGCCGACCTGCTGGTCGCGGTGATGGAAGAGTCCGGCTACTTGCGCGAGCTGCGCAACGAGGACACACCCGATTCGCGCACGCGCATGGAGAATCTCGAGGAACTTGTGGGCGTTGCTCGCGAGTATGAATCGGGCGATCCGGAAGCGACGCTCGCGGGCTTCCTGGCAAACGTCGCGCTGATCAGCGACCTCGACACGCTCGACGATTCGGCGTCGTACATCACGATGATGACCATGCATTCCGCCAAAGGCCTGGAATTTCCAAACGTCTTTTTGACCGGCTTGGAAGAGGGCGTCTTTCCGCACTCGCGCGCGCTGGTCGATATGACCGAACTCGAAGAAGAACGCCGTCTAGCATACGTTGGCGTAACGCGCGCGATGAACCGGCTCTTTCTTTCTTATGCTGAGCGCCGCACGCTCTACGGCAATACATTCGCGCATCCGAAGTCGCGTTTTCTGGAAGAGATGCCCAACATCGAGATGCTGGGCAGCATCGCGCTGCCGCGGCCTTCGGGCGGGCGCTGGCGCGAGGTCGCGATTCACGAATCGGCGGGCGCCGGCATCAAAATGAATCTGCAGTCGGGCGATCGCGTCCGCCATCCGAAATGGGGCGAAGGCAAGATCTCCGGCGTCATCGGCGCCGGCGGCGATGGTCTCGTGACGATCGATTTCCCCAACGTCGGCCAAAAAATGGTCATGCTGAAATACGCGCCGCTGGAGAAGCTCTAGCCCCAGCGTGAGCTGGGAGGCCGTTTCCGCGCTCGCGACGCTCTTTACCGGCGTCGTGATCCTCGCGACCGTGGCTGTTGGCCTCGTTCAGCTTTCTGAACTGAGACGAGCAACGCAGCTCGAGGGCGTCGTGCGCGTCGCCGAGATGTTCAGCACGGCCGATTTCTTGGAAGGTCTGCGTTTTCTACGATCTGACTTCGAGCGTCAGTTTAACGAAGATCCGCAATTTCGCGAAGATTTTTTCACACCGCTGAAAAACTCGGCCGCTTCTCATCGTGAGCACCAAGTGCTGATGGTTTTCGAACTGGTGGGAACGTATATCAAGCATGGCCTGGTGAACGGCGAAGCGATTTTTGATATTGGAAGCACGAGAATCGTTGGCGCATGGCGGATACTCGGGCCGGCCATCGCTGCTTTGCGGGAAAAGCGAAACGATCCGCTGGCATGGGAAAACGCCGAGATCCTGGCGCGGGACGCGGCAAAGTGGCTCGAGCGCCACACACCGAAGACCACCGGGTGAAGGTTGCGGTTTCCGGCGTTCAAGGCCGCATGGGGCGCCTCGCGTTCGAGGCGATTAAGAGGGAGCCGGATTTAGAATTTGCCGGTGGTTTTGCGCGCTCCGCGGATCAATCGATCGGGATCTACGATAACGTCGAGCAACTGCTCGACCAGCGCAAACCTGATGTCGTCGTGGACTTTACGCCGCGTCCGGTGACGCAGGCCGTCGCGCGCGCCGCCGTGGAGCGCGGTATCTCGCCGGTCGTCGGATCGAGCGAGTGGAATGCCGCTGAGCGGGCCGAATTAGAAAAGCTTTGCGAGCGGCACAAAACCGGCGCGCTAATCGTTCCGAACTTTGCGATGGGCGCAATCCTTATGATGAATTTTGCCGAACAAGCCGCGAAGTTTTTTCCATCGGTTGAAATCGTGGAAATGCACCGCGCGGATAAGCGCGATAAGCCAAGTGGTACCGCATCGGCGACGGCGGATCGCATTCATGTGGGCGGGGGCCGCGCCGACGTTCCGATCCATAGCATCCGCATGAAGGGGCTGCTTTCGCATCAGGAAGTGCTGTTCTCAAACGAAGGCGAGCTGCTCACGATCCGTCACGACTCTTTTTCGAGCGAGTCGTTCGCGCCGGGCATTATTGCGGCGATTCGCTACGTGCGTTCGCTTAAATCTTTAGAGGTTGGGCTCAAGTTATGATCGCACCGGGGCGCCTTGTGGCGCCCGCTCAGGATGACAATTAGGTGAACATCGCCGTAGTTGGAGCGACCGGAGCGGTCGGTGAAACGATCGTACAGGTGTTGCGTGAGCGGAAGATCCCGGCGGAACGCTTGGGTTTGTTCGCGTCACATGCGCGCAACGGCGTCCTGGAAACGTCGAGCGAAGCATTGGAGCCGTTCGATACAGTCTTCTTTGCGGGATCGGATGAGGCGAGTTCGCAGTTCGTGCCGCCGATTCTGGAGCGCGGCGGAGTTGTGATCGACAACAGTTCCACCTACCGGATGCGCGCGGACGTGCCATTGGTCGTGCCCGAGATCAACGCTGCGTCGATTCTTCCGGATCACCGTCTCTTTCCGGTAGGGAATTGCACGGCAATTATTTTGTGCATGGCGCTGGCGCCGGTTCGTGATACGGTTGGGTTGAAATTGGTCAACGTTGCGACGTACCAAGCCGTCAGCGGCGCGGGGCGCGGCCCGCTAGAGGAGTTCGACGCGGGTAAGGGTGCGTTCATTCGAAACGTCGTGCCGCTGATCGGCGAGTTCGGCGATGACGGCTACAGCGGCGAAGAAACGAAAGTGCGCGACGAGACGCGCAAAATTCTGGATCTTCCCTCGCTTCCATTATATGCGACGACTGTTCGCGTGCCTGTGCGTACGGCACACTCCGAGGCGGTGTTTTTTGAAACGGAATGCGAGGCTCCGGTAGAAGCGCTCGCGCAAGCGCTGGAGCGCGCGCCGGGCGTTGTCTTGCACCGCGAAGGCGTTGTCACGCCGCGCGAGGTTGAGGGCACGGACGATGTGCACGTTGCCCGGTTACGTTACGCCGGCGACGACAAGCGGCACTTTCAAATGTGGGTCGTCGGCGATCAGCTGCGCAAAGGCGCGGCGACCAATGCCGTGCAGATATTGGAACTTTTGATCGCGCGCGGGCCAAGATGAAGGTCGCTGTGCTGAAGTTCGGCGGCACCTCGGTTGCGTCGCCTGAAACGCGCCGCATTGCCGTTGAGCGAATACGCGAAGCGTTGGAGCGCGGAGAATCTCCGGTCGCCGTCGTTTCCGCGATGGGTCGCGCGCCCGAACCGTACGCGACCGACTCGCTGCTCTCACTCATCGGCGACGCGCGCAGCGGCCCGAACGCGGATATGCTGCTGGCGTCGGGTGAACTTATCTCGGCCGCGGTTCTCGCGAGCGAATTGGAAAGTGACGGCATCGCGGCAGTGGCGCTCAGCGGCGCGCAGTCGGGAATAATCACCGACGACGTGCACGGCGACGCGACGATCATACGCGTCGAGCCGCAGCGCGTGCGCAAGGTCCTTGAGGCGAAGAAAGTTCCCGTCATCGCCGGCTTTCAGGGCATCAGCGAAAACGGCGAGATCACGACGCTGGGGCGGGGCGGCACCGACCTCACGGCAATCGCGCTCGGGCATGCGCTCGATGCGGAGCGCATTGACGTCTACACCGACGTTGCGGGCGCGATGACCGCCGATCCGCGGCGGGTGAACGGCGCGCACACGATCGATCGAGCGAGCCTCGAAGAGATGACCGAACTCGCCCAGCACGGCGCGAAAATCATGCATCACAAGGCGGCGGACTACGCGCAGCGCATGCGCATGCCGTACGCGATTCGCAGCTTGGCGACCGGAGAAGGCACCGTCGTCGACGCGCGGCTCGAGCCGCGCAAACCGGTCACGGGAGTTACGGCGTCAGGCCGCGTGACCTGGATCCGCGCTATTCGCGGCGACATCGAAGATCGGCAGCGCCGCATGCAAGTCGAGATGCACATGTTCGAACGCCTGGCGTCAGCGAACATTTCCATCGATCAGGTGACGATCAATCAGGCCGGCGTCATGTTTGTCGTTGAAGGCGACCGAGGCGAAGATATTCGCAAACTGCTGGGCGACCTCAATGTGGCCGTGCGGGTCCGAGAGGCATGCTCGAAGCTTTCGGTCGTCGGCGAAGGCATGCGCTACGAGCCGGGCGTCATTCACCGCATCGTCTCAGCGCTCTCGGCGGCGAACGTTGAAATCATTCATGCCACCGACAGCAACATCACGGTTTCGATCCTCATTCCCTCCGATGACGCCGCGCGCGCCGAGCAAGCCGTACACGATGAGTTCCATTTGGCCACTCAGGATGACAAAGCGGGCACGGACGAAAAGACGGTTACCACATGAAGAAGCTCGGAGCGATCGTGACCGCCATGATTACGCCGTTCGACGGCGGCGGCGAAGTCGATTACCGCGAGGCAGCGCGCGTGGCTTCCTGGCTTGTCGAACGCGGAAACGACGGATTGGTGGTTGCCGGCTCAACGGGCGAGGGCCAGACGATGACGCCCGACGAGCGCCTGCGCTTGTTTTCGGCGGTCAAGGACGAACTCGGCGACCGCGCGGCCGTGATTGCCAATGCGGGCAGCAACGACACGCGCGACTCCGTGCGTTCGGTGAAAGCCGCCGAGAAAGCCGGCGCGGACGGCATTTTGGCCGTGGTTCCTTACTACAACAAGCCGCCGCAGAGCGGCATGATCGCGCACTTCGGCGCAATCGCCCAAGCGACCGTGCTGCCGATCGTCATCTACAACATCCCGGGCCGCACGGGCATCAACATGCTGCCCGAAACGCTGCTCGAACTGGCGCGCGCGCACAAAAACATCGTGGGCGTGAAAGAGTCCAGCGGCGATCTGCGGCAGATCGGCTTTATCCTGCGCGACCGGGAACCCGGATTTACCCTCTGGGCCGGCGACGACCATTTGTTTCTCCCATGCCTGGCGATGGGCGCCGACGGAGTCGTGGGCGTTGCGTCGCATTTGTGCTCGCGTGAGTACGTCGCAATGATGCGCGCATACAAGAATGGCGACGCGGCGGAAGCTGCGCGCATTCATGGATCGCTCTTGCCGCTGATCGATGCGCTGTTTGCAACGACCAGTCCGATTCCGGTGAAGTGGGCGATGAAGCAGCTGGGCTTTGCGGTAGGCGAATGCCGTCTGCCGCTCGATGCGATGCCCGAGCATCTCGCGCGCAATCTTCGGCCGCTGCTTTCGCAGTATGATTATTCTCGGGTGTAAACTCGACCCAATCGATTCCGATCAGGCCACGGACGCTGTTCTGCGCTATGCGCGCGAAGGAGCGGGTGCACAAGTCGTTACCCTGGGAACGGAAATGGTCGTTTACGCGCGACGCGACGAGAAGTATCGCGCGGTCGTAAATGCCAGCGCGCTCTCACTCTGCGACACGGTAGGATTACTGGGCGCGGCGCGTGCACGCGGGGCCAAGCTGCGCGAGCGAGTTGCCGGCGTCGATCTGATCGAGCACGTCTGCGCGCGCGCGGCCGAGGAAAGCCTCCCGGTCTATTTACTGGGCGGAGCTCCTGGAATTGCGCAGCGCGCGGCTGATACGCTGCGATCGCGACACCCGGGACTCGAGATCGCAGGTGCGCGTGACGGCTACTTCAGCGACGCCGAGTCTTCGAATGTAGCAGACGCCATCCGCGCGAGCGGCGCACGCATTCTCTTTGCCGGCATGGGCTTTCCCCGACAAGAGTTTTGGCTCTCGGAACATTTGGCGCAGACGGGCTGCGGCGTGGGAATCGGCGTCGGCGGCTCCTTCGACGTCATCAGCGGGAATGTGCGGCGCGCGCCGGACGGCTGGCGGCGGGCGCATCTTGAATGGCTTTACCGGTTGGTGACGCAGCCGCAGCGCTGGCGGCGCCAGCTCGCGCTTCCGTACTTCGTGCTCCTGGTAGCCGGTGAAAACGTCCGCAACCGCTTCGCGCGCGGGAGAACGTAGTGCGCGCGATGATTTTGGCCGGCGGTCTGAGCACGCGGCTTTATCCGCTGACCAAACAAGTGCCCAAGCCGCTCGTACCGGTCGTGGGATCACCCAACGCCGTTCACTTGATTCAGTATCTCACATCGTACGGATTCGACGAGATCGCGATCAACGTGCACTATCTTGCAGAGATGATCGTCGAGGCGCTTGGCGACGGGTCGGCATACGGCGCGCGCATCGAATACTTGCACGAAAAGGAGCTGCTTGGCAGCGCCGGCGCCGTCAAGCAGATGCAATGGTTTTTGAGCGGCGATTCATTCGTCGTCATCGGGTGCGACGATTTAACTGACATGCCGCTCGACCGCGTCGTCGCCTTCCACAAGGGAAAAAACGCCCTCGCTACCATCGGCCTGGTGGAGCGTGAGGAAGTCGATCAATACGGGGTCGTCGTGACGGATGCTTCGGATAAGATTACCGGTTTTCAAGAGAAGCCCGCCAAAGGCACCGAGCGCAGCAAACTCGTGAACACGGGCATTTATGTTTTTACGCCGAAAATTTTCGACCACATTCCCGCAAACGAGTTTTACGATTTTGGAAAAGACGTGTTTCCGTCGCTGCAGCAAGCCGGAGCAGCGTTCTATGGATTCGATGCGCGCGGCGCGCAGTGGCACGACATCGGCACGCCCGCCGAATACCGCGCCGCGACCGCCGACGTTCTGACGGGGAGATTGAGGATGCCCGGCATCTCCGCAGACGGCAGCACATGGATCGGCCGGCGCGCCAAAGTAGCCAAGAGCGCGCGCATTGACGCTTTCAGCGTCATCGGCGAGGATGTGCAGGTGGAAGACGGCGCGCAGATCGAGCGTTCCATTATTTGGCAAGGGTCGCGAATCGGCGCGCGCGCGATAGTGCGCGACACGATCGTCGGGATGAACTACGCAGTCGCGCCGGATGCGGTTTTGGAAAATGCGATCGTCGCCAACGAGTAGCGCTCGGGAGTTGCTGGGTGAATTTCGAGCCTCTCACGCAAGGCGCGCGCACCTTATTGGCGAGCACGCGTGGGAGGTTATCGATGGCGGCAGCGGCGAGCCGGCGTTAGTGTTGCTGCCGGCCGCCGGCGGCAGCGCGGAATCGCAGTTTCATCTGATGGATCGCTTTGAAAAGCACACGCGCGTACTTTCGGTCGGGTGCCCGGCAACGCTAGCGCGCGTTGCGGACGCGGTTACGGGGCTGCAGACGATCCTGGCAGGTGCGGGAATCACATCATGCTATCTGCTCGGTCAGTCGCTCGGCGGGATTTTCGCGCGCGCTTACGCGTCGGCGTTTCCCGAGCGGGTCAAAGGGCTGATCCTGGCAAACACGGCGCGCTACTCGGCGCGGCGCGCGCGCATGGTTCGAATGGCACTTTCGTCGGCGCAGCATCTTCCGCGCAAGGCCGTCGTGACGGTGCTCGGCGCACGGGTGAAGCGGCTGTTGCACGGGCATCCCGATCGCGATTTTTGGCTGGAGTACTTTGGCCGCGACGAACTCGAGCGCGTCGGCCAACGCGGTATCGCCAATCTCGGCGCCTGCGTCGAGGATTCACTCCGGCTCGATGACCGCCCCCGGTATACGGGGCGCACGCTCATCATCGAATCCGATAACGACACTGCCTTTACGCCGGCCGAGCGCCAAGCGCTCCGCGAATCCTTTTCGCAAGCGTCGCTGTGCACGTTACACGGCGCGGGACACTTGGCAAGTATCACGCGCCGTGATCAGTTCATCGAGGCCGTGCTCGAGTTTACCCGACGCTAGCCAGCGTCATGGCAAGCTCGACTATCCCGCCCGCAGCGCGCACCGTCGCGGCGCACGATTCAAGCGTCGCCCCGGTGGTGACGACGTCGTCGAGCAATATAACGCGCGTACCGTCGAGGTGGGGTGCTCGCCAGCGAAAACGCTGACGGTGCGTAAGCCGCGCTTCGCGGCTGCGTCCACGCTGCGTTTCACCACGCACTTGCACCAAACCGGCGCTGACGCGTGCTTCGCACGCGAGGCGCGCGATGAGCGCGATGAGCTCGCAGCCGTCAAAGCCGCGCTGCCGGCGCCGCGCGGCGGTCGTCGGCACGGGCACGACGATCGCGCCGGTCGGAATGTGCGAGCTCATTCTTACCGCGAACGCTTCGGCGACGTCGCGGCGACCGGTTTTTAGCGCGAGTATCGCCCGGCGAAGCGCGCCGTCGTATAATCCCAGCGCCCGCACGGTTAGCGTTGGCAGCCTTCGCTCCAATGGAACGCCGGGCGGCAGGCATGTGTCGCAGAGGCCCGATCCGATCCGCTCGCATCCGCCGCATTGCGGGGGGAAGACGAAGTCCAACACTTTCCTAAACACCACGCGGTACATTCACGCGCTTGGCGCAGGACGGCAAGCTCTCGCGGGCCTCGTCTCGCTGCGCTCGCTCGGCCGCGGTTCGACCGGGGCGCCTTATGGCGCCCGCTCGCCATGACACCGCGAGCGGGGCCCCGAACCATGCGCCGGGCATGGACCGGCTCGATCGTCTGTTTCTGGATCGCGCATACGAACTCGCCGAACGGGGCGTTGGGAATACGTCGCCCAACCCGCCGGTCGGCGCGGTGCTCGTGCGCGGCGAAACGATCGTCGGCGAAGGTTACCATCATCGCGCGGGCGAGGCACATGCGGAAATCAACGCGATCGCAAGCGCCGGCGAACGTGCGCGCGGCGCGACGCTGTACGTCTCGCTGGAGCCGTGCAATCATACGGGGTTAACGCCGCCATGCACCGGTGCGATCGCGAAAGCGGGCCTCGCTCGCGTCGTCGCGGGCGCGCACGATCCCAACCCGCAAACCAACGGCGCGGGCATAGCGAGCCTTCAGGAACGAAAGATCGCCGTGGACGTACTTGACGAACCGCGCGCGGATGCGTTGATCGAACCGTTTGCGCGTGCGATCCGCTCGCACCGTCCCTACGTTTCGCTGAAACTGGCCGTTTCGTTCGATGGGTTCATCGCGTCGCATCCGGGCGTGCAAGAATGGCTGACCGGAGAAGAAGCGCGCGAATTCGTCCGCGAGTTGCGCATCGCGCACGACGCGACGGCCGTTGGCGCGGGCACGGTCCGGATCGATAATCCGCAGCTGACGGTGCGTCCAACACACAAACGATTGCGCGAGTACGAGCGCGTCGTGATCTGCGAGTCCGCGCCGGTCGACTCCGGGAGTGCCGTTTTTAAGACCGAGAAAGGTTACGCCAAGACCATAGTGCTCGCGCCGGCGGGGTTACGCGACCGTTTCGCGCAGTTAGAGAAAACCGCGGATATTCTCTACTGCGGCGAAGCCGGTTCCGATCGCCTGAACCTCGCCGCCGCTTTGCGCGCGCTGCGCGAGCGCGGAATAACAAGCCTCTTGTGCGAAGGAGGCCCCACTGTGGCCGGCCATCTTCTTGAGGAAGGACTCGTCGATCGTTTCCATTGGATCATCGCTCCGCGTTTTTTGCGCGGCGCCTCGGCCGTCGCCGCATTTACGACGAGCGCTTTAGCCAACCTGCGGCTGCAGATCGATCGCGTCGAGCAGATCGGCGCGGACGCGCTTATCTCGGGCATCATCCCGCACCATGTTTAGCGGTATCATTTCGTTTAACGGTACGGTAGAAGACGTGGCGCCCGCCGCTGCGGGCGGCCTTCGTTTGCGCGTGCGTTGCGAAAACGCGTCTGACGAAGATGTCGAACCCAAAGATTCGATCGCGATCAACGGCGTCTGTCTGACGGTCACCGCAATCGACCATAACGTTGTCGCTTTCGACGTCGTTCCCGAGACGCTCGCGCGTTCGGCTCTCTGCGGCGCGCGCAAAGGCGATGTCGTCAACGTGGAATACGCGCTGCGCGCGGGCGACCGGATGGGCGGACACTTCGTTTACGGGCACGTCGACGCGGCCGGCAAAGTTCTGGCAATCGTGCCCGAAGGACAAGGCGCGCGGCTACGCATCGAACTGCCGCACAATCTCCGGCCCTTTGTTCGCGAAAAAGGCTTCGTGAGTGTGGACGGGGTGAGCGTTACGGTCGCGGCCGCCGGGAGTCACTGGTTCGAAGTCGCGCTGATTCCCGAAACGATGGCGCGGACGACGCTCGGCCGGCGCGCGGCCGGAGAGCTCGTCAACCTCGAAGCCGATCCGATCGCACGATACGCGGTTCAATTGTGAGCGAGATCGGAGGGCGCAGCTTTGAAAGCCGCGTCCTGGTGCAGTGGGCCGACGTTGACATCGCCGGCATCATGTATTTCGCGGCCTATCAGCGCGCGGTGGAACGCGCCGAGATGGATTTTTTCCGAGAACTGGGTTTCCCGTACAGCGAGGTTTTCGAAAAATACGACATTTGGTTTCCGCGCGTGCACGTGGTGGCGGATTACTTCAAACCCGCGGCGATGGAAGATTGGCTGACGCTCAAGACAAGCATTTACCATGTCGGAACATCGTCGGTCAAATGGAAAACCGTCATGCACAACGAGCGCACGGGGGAAGCCGGCGCGCAGATGGACGTGACGGTCGTTTGCATCGACCGCAGCTCGCATAAGAGCCGGCCGTTTCCGCAAGAGATTCGCGACGCATTGATGGCTTGTCTGGAAGAACTCGATTGATCGCTTCGAAGACAATGCGGGCCGCCGTGCTTTTGCGCCCGGGTGCGATCGAATTGCAGGATGTGCCCGTCCCGGCACCGCCTCCGGGAGGTTTGGTCGTACGCGTGCGCACCGCGTTGACCGACGGCACCGATTTCAAGGCGTTTCGCCGCGGCCATCCACGCATGCCGATGCCCACACCCTTCGGCCATGAGTTTTCGGGCGACGTGGCGGCCGGGGACAGCAACGGCTTCTCCGCCGGCGACGCCGTCATGTGCGTGCATACGGCGCCGTGCGGCCAATGTTATTGGTGTCAGCGCAACCAGGAAGAGCTCTGCGAGACGATCATGCCGACGATGATCCTGGGCGCCTATGCCGAGTACATCGCGATTCCCGAACGCATCGTCAAGCGCAACTGCTATGCGAAGCCGTCCGATCTTTCGTACGCTACCGCGGCGTTTCTCGAACCGCTTTCTTGCGTCGTGCATTCGCTCGACCTGCTCAACTGCCGCGCCGACGATACTGTCCTGATTATCGGCGATGGCGGGTTCGGTTTGCTGCATGCCATGCTCTTGCGGCAAAGCGGCGCAACGGTGGTGCTGGCGGGGCGGCGGGAAGCCCGGTTAAAAATCGCACGCGACCTCGGCATAGACACGATCAACGCGCGCAGCCGGAACATCGGTGAAGAAGTGCGCAAACGCACGCGCGATCGGGGTGCCGACGTCGTGATCGAATGCACCGGCCGCGAAGAGGTATGGGAAGCTGCGCCGGATCTGGCGCGGCGCGGAGGCACCGTCTCGTTTTTTGGCGGGTTGCCCGCCGATGCCAAGGCGCTATTCACCGCCTCGCGCCTGCACTATGACGAGATAAGGCTGGTTAGTCCGTTCCACTTTACACCGGCGGCGGTCAAACGCGCTCGCGACTTGCTGGTGGAAAAGAAGATCGACCCGCTGCCTTTGATCACCCAAACCGTTCCGCTCGCAGAGATCGCGACCGTTTTCGAACGGCTCAAGAACGGCGAAGGCATAAAGTTCGCGGTGACGCCGTGAAGCGCGCGGAAAAAATGCGCGCCGCGGTACTGTACGACGTTGACGACATTCGCATCGAAACACGCGACGTGCCGGCGATCGGCGAAGGCGAAGTCCTGGTGCAGACGCGTGCCGCCGGTATCTGCACGGGCGACGTCATGGGCTGGTACATCCGCCGCAAGGCGCCGCTGGTGCTCGGACACGAGCCGGCCGGCGTAGTGGTCGAGTCGCAGAACGAGGCGTTTTCCCCGGGCGACCGCGTTTTTGTGCATCATCACGCGCCGTGTTTTGAGTGCCGCGCTTGCGCGCGCGGAGAGTACGTCCAGTGCGCGACCTGGCGCGCGACCAAGATCGACCCGGGCGCTCTGGCCGAATATTTTCGCGTGCCGCGCGAAAATTTGCGCGATACGCTGAAATTACCGGTGGAGTTGCCGTTCACCGACGGCGCTCTTGTCGAACCGCTAGCCTGCGTGATGAAATCGCTGCGCCGGGGCGGACTACGGGAAGGCGATACGCTTTTCGTGATCGGTCTGGGCGTCATGGGGCTGATGCACGGACTGGCCGCGCAGGCGCAAGGCGCCCAGGTTGTAGGCAGCGATTTCATCGCCTCGCGGCGCAGCTTCGCAAGTTCGCTGGGCATTCGCGCGCTGAGCCCGGAGCAACCGTTCTCCGGCGCCGACGTGGTGATTTGCGGCCCCGGTTCGCCTGAGGCCCTGCGCAATGCGTTTGCGGCTGCCGCGCCGGGCGGTACGGTCGTGATGTTCACGCCGCACGACCCCGGCGTACCATTCACGTTCGATCCGAACGACCTGTATTTTCGCGATCTGCGTTTCGTTCCAAGCTATTCCTGCGGTCCGCCGGACACGCGCGCCGCGCTGGATCTCATCGAGCGAGGCGTTGTTACGGCCGAGCGGATCGGCGCGACCTACTACCCGCTGGAGGAGGCGCCAAGGGCATACGCCGCACTGCAGCGGTCGGAAATCCTCAAGCCCATCGTCACGTTCGAGCCCTCGCTTTTTCACTAAGGCCGTCCGGGCGGGCAACGGGCCGTTAGGCGGGTACAAGTTCCGTGGAAATCCCTCACCAGTTGCACAACGGAGAATGACTTTAATGAAGAAGCTTCTATTTTCGCTCGGAGCGGCGGCTCTGGTTATGGCCCTCGCCACCAACGCCGCTGCGCAAACGACGCCGGCGCCGAGCCCGCAAGCAACCATGGCCCCGTCTCCTTCAGGACCGATGGTAACGCCGACCCCCATGCACTCGACGGCGACCTCGCCGCCGGCGAAGCGCGGGCTGCTCAACAAGCTCAAGAAGATGCTGAGCGGCGTTTTGCCGGTTTCGTCAGTGAAATATGCCGTTACGCATCAGTCGTCAGAGCTTGCGAAACTCAAAGCGATGAAAAAGGTCAGCTACTCGAACTTGCGCTTCTATAAGATCCCCGCGTCGCTTGTGCCGCAAGTCAAGACGTGGCGTTCTCAGCAAGCCTACGAGCCTTCGTTCCGTCTGAACGATGCGCTGGCGCAGTCAAGCAACCCGTTTCTGAACATCTTCGCAAACGTCGTCGTGACCAATGCGCTCAACAACATTCTCAATGGCAACAATGTCAGCGTGTCGCTCAACGACGTGCTCAATGCCAATAAGATTGGAATCGGCCAAGTCGTCGGGTTATTCATCAACGGCGGCGGCATCATCACCACAATCATCAACTAAGCGGAGGCGAACATGAAAAATAGAGTGATCTACGCATTCATCGCCGCGCTGTTGGCGGCAAGCACATCTCCGGCCTGGGCGCAGACGACCCCCGCGCCCAGTCCGCAGGCCACGATGGCTCCGGCTCCCGTAACCACGAGCGCGCCCGAAGCGACCGCGCATCCGGCCGCGACGGCTAACCCCGGCAAGCATAACGGTCAGATCAAGAAGATCGCCGCGGGCAACCTGTCACTCGCGCAAGTGACTTACGGGCTTACGCACATGCCGCAGGAGATCTCGTCGCTGCGGAAGCTGAAAAAGGTCAAGTTCGCGAACCTTCGCGTACAGCACGTGCCGACGACGTTGCACCGGCTGATCCGTACCTCGCAGATTCCGTCGGCCGCCGTTGCGTACGAACCGGTGACGCTCGGCGACGCGCTCGCACAGACGCCTTCGCCGGCGCCTGCGACATCGGGACTGCTCGGCAGTTTGCTCAACATCATCGCCAACATCAATATTTCCGATGCGCTTAACAACGCGCTCAACGGCAATACCGTCAACCTGTCGCTGAGCAACGTGCTCAACGGAAATAAGATCGCGATCGGCCAGGTCGTCGGCGTTTACGTCGGCGGCGCCGGCATCATTACCACGCTACTGAAGTAGCGTTACCAAAACGGTAAGGCGCCGGTCTGACAGGCCTGCGCACTGCAGCGGTTGCTCACGAGTTGCTCGTGGGCAACCGCGTTATTGCGGGCGACGAACAGCACGCTCAGGGCGCCAATGAGCACTCCAAGAGCGAAAAAGATGACCGCTACGTGATTACTGCGTTGCTCCACACCAATAACCCCCGAACTTACTATCGGCACAAAACCAAGCGGCTATAGGTCTTCCGGCCCATGGTCCCGGGCCGATCCCCGGCTGGGCTAAGCCCCCGTTCTCAGGACGTAAACCGGGTGGTGGAGGGCCTGAACTTGACAACTGTTAAGTCTGGCCCGTAGGCTGGGTTGGTGACCCCCTTTGCAGATGAACTGAACGCGGCCATGGCGGCCGCGGGCCTGAATGCCGTAGAATTAGCCGACCGCAGCGGTTTGACCGAGTCCGCTATCTCTTATCTGAAGTCGGGTCAGCGCGAGCCGTCCTACCGCTCGCTGCAGAAGCTCACCCAGGTGCTGCCGGAGCTGAACGGCACGCTCGAAGAGTCCTCGCCCTTCGATTCCATCGAAGGCGCTATCCGCGATATCCGCGCCGGCAAGATGGTCATCGTGCTCGACGATGAGGATCGTGAGAACGAGGGCGACCTGGTCATGGCCGCGCAGATGGTGACCCCCGAGGCGATCAACTTCATGCGCAAACACGCAGGCGGCCTGATCTGCGTGCCGCTGATCGGCAGGCGTTTGGACGAGCTGCATTTGCCGCAGATGGTTTCCGAAAATAGCGCGCTGCACGAAACGGCGTTTACGGTTTCAGTCGAAGCCCGCGGGCGCACCACCACGGGAATTTCGGCGCACGATCGCTCGGCGACGATCGCGGCGCTACTCGATCCGGCGACCAAGCCGTCGGATCTGCTGCGTCCGGGTCATTCATTTCCCTTGCGCGCACGCGACGGCGGCGTGCTGGTGCGCGCCGGACAAACCGAGGCTGCCGTCGACCTCGCGCGTTTGGCGGGCTTGTATCCGGCCGGCGTCATCTGTGAGATCATGGCCGATGACGGCAAGATGGAGCGTCTCGACGGGCTGATTGCCTTTGCCAAGAAGCACGACTTAAAACTCATCACGGTCAAAGATTTGATTGCCTACCGGTGGCGGACCGAAAAACTGTTGCACCGTATCGCCGAATTCACGCTGCCGACGCCGCTTGGCAAATGGACGGGTTACGCCTACGAAAACAGCGTCGACAAGAACACGCACGTAGCGTTGGTCATGGGTGACATCGGCGACGGGAAAAATATTCCGGTCCGCGTTCATTCCGAATGTTTGACCGGCGACGCCCTGCATTCGATCCGCTGCGACTGCGCCGAGCAGCGCGATGCGGCGATGCGCATCATCGCCGAGCAAGGTCGCGGCGTCTTCTTGTACCTGCGTCAGGAAGGACGCGGCATCGGGCTTGCTAACAAACTGCGCGCGTACGAGCTGCAAGATCAAGGCGCAGACACGGTCGAGGCCAACATCGCGCTCGGGCTGCCGGTCGATAAGCGCGACTACGGGATCGGCTCGCAGATCTTAGCCGACCTCGGCGTGAAAGAGATGCGCATCATCACCAACAACCCGCGCAAGATCTTCGGACTGGAGGGCTACGGCCTGAAAATCGTCGACCGCGTTCCGCTGCAGACGGAGCACACGCAGTTTAACACGCGCTACATGCAGACGAAGCGCAACAAGATGGGGCACATGTTGGATGGCGCCTGACTGTAAGGGGAAGCGGTTCGTCATCATTACTGCGCGCTTCTATCCGCAGATCGCCGAGTGGCTTGAGGCGGGCGCGCGCCGCGCACTGCATGCTTGCAATGTGCGCGAAGAACATATTCGCGCGTACGCGGTACCGGGATGTTTCGAATTGCCGCTGGCGGCCAGCCGCGCAATTTCCGGGGGCCAAGCCGATGCGATTGTCGCGCTCGGCGCGGTGGTGCGGGGGGAGACCGCCCATTTCGATTACGTGGCGGGCGAAGCGGCGCGCGGCATCATGGACGTGCAGCTCGCGACCGGCGTGCCGATCGGCTTCGGCGTGCTGACGACCGACACGCTTGAGCAGGCGGAGTTCCGTGCGGATCCCAAGCGCGGCGACAAAGGCTACCACGCCGCAATCGCCGCGGCAACGCTGTTGCGTATCCCCTCGGACACAAGGGTTCCCGCGCGCTAAGGGCGGATACCAAGCCCCTGCTACTTCGTCGGAGGCCGTCCCTTGGAAGACAAAAACATCACCTGTAAAGACTGCGGTCGGGATTTTGTTTTCTCGGCTCGTGACCAGCAATTCTACGCCGAAAAAGGGTTTCAAAACGAACCCCAGCGCTGCCGCGAGTGCCGTCAATCCCGCAAAGCCCCCGGAGCGGGCGGCGCCGGAAACCGCCCGAGTTTCGAGGCGGTCTGCGCGCAATGCGGGACCAACACAACGGTGCCGTTCAAACCCCGCGGCGATCGGCCGGTCTACTGCCGCACGTGCTATACCGCGCACGCGCCGGCGGCGTCCGTCTAACGGTCCAGACACCGGAAGCCGTTCGCTGGGCCGGCGACGCGGTCGAATATGTCGATCAGCGTTCGCTGCCGCACGAGACGATCGTCCGACGGGCCGTTTCCCCCGAAGAACTCGAAGACGCGATAAGAACGCTGGCGGTGCGCGGGGCGCCGTGCATCGGCGTCTTCGGGGCCTACGGCGTCGCTCTTTTGCGTTCGCAGATTACCGACGAGGCGACATTCCGAGCCGCCGTCGCGCGGGTACGCGAGGCGCGTCCGACGGCCGTGAACTTGCGCTGGGCGATCGAGCGGGTCCTGAGCGCGAACGATATGCTTGCCGAAGCGCAGGCGATCCACGCCGAGCAGCGTGAAACCGACCGCCGCATTGCCGAGGCGGCGGCCGAACTCATCGGACGCGACGCGACGATCTACACGCACTGCCACACCGGCTCGCTAGCGACCGCCGGCGGGGGTACGGCGCTCGGAGCGATTTTTTTTGCAGCGCGCGCCGGAAAGCGCCCGCGCGTTTTTGTGGGAGAGACGCGCCCGCTCTTGCAAGGCGCGCGACTGACGTATTACGAGCTTGCGCAAGAGGGCGTGGATGCAACGCTCGTCGTCGATTCGGCGGCGGCGATTTCCATGCAGCGCAAGGAAATCGATCTCGTCATCGTCGGCGCCGACCGGATCGCGCGCAATGGCGACACGGCGAACAAGATCGGCACGTATGGTTTAGCAATCCTCGCGGCGCATCATCGTATTCCGTTTTACGTCGCGGCGCCGCGTTCGACGTTCGATTTCGATCTCGCTACCGGCCGCGATATTCCCATCGAGGAACGATCGGCGGACGAGGTTGGGGGCTTCGGTGAAACGCGTACCGCGCTTCCGTGCGCCGACGCGTACAACCCGGCGTTCGACGTTACGCCAAATCATCTCATCACAGCGTTCGTAACGGAATACGGTGTACTGCGACCGCCTTACGGCGAGTCGGTTCCCGATTTGCAGCTCCGTCCGAATATGAGCGCCTTGTTATCGAGCGGCTAGCGCCTGAATGTATCACGCTGGGGCGCTTCGATGGTGTCGACGCCGGGTTTCAGCCACTTTGGTGCTGCGGGTTCGATCCCCGCGCGCTCCAGCGACCGCCTTGAGCGGTGAGCGATGGTATGGTAAAGTGGCAGCAGTGGCTCAAACCCGGCAGACCATCGAACGAAGCGCCTCCAACGAGGCGCTTCGCCTTTTGTTATGCTGCTTGGCCGCGTTTGTTTTGGCCGCGTTTGTCAAGGCGCCGAGGGTTACGGGCACAACTGCGAAATCGTACCTAAGATTTGCGTCTTTCGGTGGCGTGATTCTGGAGAATGGGAAGCTTACGGCTCATTTTCCCAAATTTCACGACAGGCGATACGAGATGATTCTTTCGGGCGGCACGTGTTCCGCATCGGCGCTTGGCGCGGGCCTTATCGTCATCTCGCCAAAGGATTGGGTTCTCGACGGCGGACTAAGAGCGAATACCGCCTTCTCGATGCCGCGATCTGGTCATCTGTTGCTGCTGGATCTGCGCGATCCGCGTCATTCACGTTTTCTTGCGTGCGCCGACCTGCCATCGTAGCACGCGTCCTTCGACTACGAGTTCGCTATGCGAACTCTACTCAGGATGACATTACTGGCGATACTCCTTAGCGATCGCACCATTTCGTATAGAACATTGTGACCGGCGGCCCGGCAAACGCGTAACGCAATGTCGGACCGTCATGAATGGCCGAACACTCTTTTGCAACGGACCGCATGACGGCGGGATCGCGGCCGGGCGGCTCGTTCAATACCACCAAGTAGCGGGCCGGACCGGAGCCTCGCTGCCACATCGCCCACTGCTTGCGACCGATGCCCGAAACGACCGTCGATTCGATGTTGCCTTGATAGAGCAGCTCCGATGCGATTTCGAATTTATCGGTCATGACGATCGCGTTGCCGTTTTTTAGCAGACCCCGAACGTCGCGCGCCAGCGGAGCGTAGGCGTAAACTGCCGAGTAAAACAAACTCTTGGGCTTCTCGTTCGACGCGCGCAATAGGGACGCTTGAACGGGCTGCGGCAAAGACAGCAGCGTTACGACGAACATCGCATAAGCCGCCGGAACAATCCAGACCGCTGCGGCGAGCCGCTTCCAGAGCAGCGGGAAGTTCGCGTAGGCGATGCCGAGCGCGACGCAAAGCGATGCGAACGGCCCCAAGAGCCAATACGATTCGACGCCTTCGAAAAACGAGAGCACGATTAACAGCAGCGGTAACGGCAATGCCGTGCACGCCAACAAATCGTAGCGGCGGCGGACCGTCAAAAGGTAGGTAGCGATCAGAAAGGCTGCCGCTTCGAGCGCGAAGCGGAACGTGGAAAGCACCAGAAGGTGCGCCGCGCTGAAGTTTTCGTAGGCTTCGCGATAGATCGTGAAGCTGAAATTTACCCAGCCGTGCGTCGCATTCCAATACACGAACGGCATATAGAGAACGACTGCAATGACGGGCGCGATCCAAAAACCTTGCCTCCACATGCGCCCCTGGGCAGGCAGAAGAGAGAAGATGAGCACTCCGGTCAGGAGCGAGAAACCAAAAGCGCGCGAGAGCAGTGCTCCGGCAAGAGATATTCCTAAGAGAATCATGTCCGCCGTCCGCATACGCGACGCGGCGCGCGCAGCGAAAAGCAGCGAGAGCGACCAGAACAAGAGATATGGACCGTCGGGCAGAGCCTCACCGATAATCATGCGCGTTTGCGGGATGAGCGCGAAAATGACGGCGGCCGCGGCGCCCGCGCGCGCGTTACCCGTCAGCACTATCGCCGTATAGCCCAGCGCGATTGCCGCGAACGCTTCGCACGCGATGAAGGGCAAACGGATGGCCAGCTCGCTCGATCCGAACGGCGCGGTCAGCGCAATGAGCCAGGCCACCATCGGAGGATGATCGACGTATCCAAGCGCCAGGTGGCGGCTCCACGCCCAATAGTACGATTCGTCTTCGGTGAGCGGAATATGCGACGCCACGGCAATGCGGAAGGCTGCCATTCCCGCAACGATCAGTAGCGCCGCGCGAGGCAATCGAATCATCGTGTTGGCGCGGGGTTGGCGAGGCGCGTCTTTACGGCCTGCCGAAGACCGCCGGGCGTGAAGTTTTACGATTTCGTCGATAAGCAGCCCGCGATCGGCAAGCTCGCAATCATCGAGGGCACCGAGCGCGTACTCGCGGAGCGCGCACTGGACATCGTGATCGATCGCGTCCTTCCCGACGAAACGCGCGACCTGAATCTCGACCGCTTTCCCGCAAGCGATCTCGACGACACGAGCAGGCTGCGTGAAGCGGTGCAGGCGATGCCATTTTTGGCCACGTCACGGCTTATCGTGATAACCGATGCGCAAACGCTCAAGACCGCGATACGGCGCGACATTTGGAGTGTCGCCGAAGGCGTGCCGGAGGGGAACACGCTGGTCATCTGCGATTTGCTTTCGCCGCGCGCGCAGCGCCCCGAGCCCTTCGGCGCGATGGCCGGACGCAGTGCGGTGCGTGTCGACACAACCGCGAACGACGACGTGCGCAAACGCTTCGTTGAAGAAACGCTCGCGGAACTCAAAGCGACGGCCGAGCCGCGCGTCATTGGAGCGCTCGCCGGCAGCAGCGCGGATCTTGCAGCGATTCGCAATGATCTGCAAAAGCTGGCTCTTGCCGGAAAGAAGATCACGTTTGCGGATCTCGAGCAAGAAACGCTCTCTATTGAAGATCCCAAAGCGTACAAGTACGCGGGTGCGCTCGTCGAAGGACGCGTCGCCGAAGCGCTGGCGATCGCGCACGAAATGTTTTCCAGCGATCGCGCGGCGGGCGTTCCGCTCGTCTATGCGGCGGCCACCGAATGCGGGCTGCTCTGGGAACTCGCACGCGGCGGTCAGCTGACGGGCCGCTCCGCGTGGCGCTCGCGGGCGCTCGGACCGATCGCGGCCCGCGTCGGCGAGCAACGCGCGCGGCGCGCGTTCGAGCGCGCGATCGGCGCGTTCGACGCCATCGTCACGGGCCGGATCGACGACCCCGAGCTGGCGGTCGAACTCTTGACCGCGGAACTGGCCGGCCTGGGCGCGAAACGTTCCAGCACCGCATGACCTACGATTCTTACGCGTCCCCGTTCTCTTGGAGATACGGGCGCGCCGAGCTGCGCGCGCTTTTTTCTGAACACGAACGGCGCAGGCTGTGGCGTCAGGTTTGGCTAGCGTTGGCCGAAGCCCAATCGCAGTACGGATTGGTGACCGCTGAGGAAGTCGCGGATATTCGCGCGCACGTGGACGACGTCGACGTCGATGCGGCGTTAAAGATTGAAAGCGAGATTCATCACGACCTGATGGCGGAGATCCGCGTCTTTGCTTCGCAGGCAAAAACCGGCGGCGGAAAGCTGCATCTCGGCTCGACCTCGATGGATATCGAAGATACCGTCGAGACGTACCGGCTGCGGCGCGCGGTAGCGATGATCGGCGCGTCACTGGGGGATCTGTTGCGCGCATTTGCCACGCGCATTCGCGAGAACTCCGGCGTGGTGTGCATGGCGTTTACGCATCTGCAGCCGGCGGAGCCGACCACTGCCGGCTACCGGTTCGCCGTTTACGCGCAAGACTTGCTGATCGACGATGCGGCACTGCGTTTTGCCTTCGAGAATCTCACCGCCAAAGGCATGCGCGGGGCCGTCGGCACGGCGGCGTCATATGAGCAGCTTCTTAACGGCAGCGGCTGGGCTGCGTCAATGGAGAAAAGCGTGCTCGATCGGTTCGGATTGAGCGCGCGCGAGATCAGTACGCAGACGTATCCGCGCAAGCTCGACTTTCTGTTGTTGAGCGCGCTTGCGGGAATCGGTGCTTCTCTTTCCAAATTCGCGGCCGACATACGGATACTGAGCTCACCGGAGTTCGGCGAAGTTCACGAGCCGTTCGCGGAGAAGCAGGTCGGCAGCTCCGCGATGCCGTTCAAGCGTAATCCAATTTTATGCGAACGCATCGGATCGCTTGCGCGTCTGCTTCCGGCATACGCCGACGTCGCCTGGCAGAACGCGGCGACGAATTACTTGGAACGGACGCTCGACGACAGTGCGAACAGACGCACGATTTTGCCGGAAGCGCTGCTCTGCACCGATGAGATCGTGCAACTCGCGATCAAAGTTGTGAACGGGCTGACGATTGAAAGCAAGCGCATCGCCGATAACTTGCGCACATACGGTCCGTTCGCCGGCACGGAATCGGTGCTGCTCGAAGCCGTGCGCGCCGGCGGCGACCGCCAAGCGGTGCACGAAGTGCTGCGCACCGCTGCGATGCAATCGTGGAGCGCAATCGCGCAGGGTAAGGAAAACCCGCTCGGGAGTCTGCTGGCCGAAGAACCGGAACTCACCAGCCGGCTCGATCCCGCGGAAATCCGGCGGATGCTGGAACCGTCCGGTCACACCGGCAGCGCCGAGGCGCGTGCACTTGCGCTTGCAGAGCGGATCGAAAAGCTCGAGCCGTTTCCGGCGCAGGCCTCGACTTCGCTCGGCCGCCCTTCGACCGGGGCGCCACATGGCGCCCGCTCAGGATGACAGGTAGGAAATGAATAAAGGTATCGAGATCGCGCACGGCAAGACCAAAGTGCTCTACGAGAGCCCGGGGCAGCCGGACGTTGCGGTAGTGAAGCAAACCGACGCGATCAGCGCCGGCGACGGCGCGCGCCGCAACGAAATCCCCGGGAAAGGCCGCTTAGCGGCGCAAACGACGGCGCGCGTTTTCCGGCTCCTGAATCTGTGCGGTTTGCCCACACACTATCTGAGCGGCGGCGAAGACGACGACCAAAACGAAATGCTCGTGCGGCGCTGCAACATGATTCCGCTTGAAGTTGTCGTGCGCGGCGTAGCGGCCGGTTCGCTCGTAAAGCGCAATCCCGGCATGCAGCGTGGTGCAATTCTCGTTCCGCGGATGCTCGAATTTTTCGTGAAGGACGACGCCAATCACGACCCGCTGATTACGCCCGACGAAATCGTCTCGCGCAACATAGCGCAGCCGCCCGAAATTGCGGCGATGAGCGAGATTGCGCGCATCACGTTTGAGATATTGGCGCACGCGTGGCGCAAGCGCGACGTGATGCTCGTCGACTTAAAACTAGAGTTTGGCAGGCTGGCGGGTGGTGAGAATCAGGGGCAGCTCGTGATTGCCGACGTCATCGACAACGACTCGTGGCGCATTTGGCCGGGCGGGCGCGAAGACCGGATGCTCGATAAACAGATTTACCGCAACTTGGAAAAAGTTGACGATGAAGCGCTCAATTACGTGAAAAGCGCGTACGAGCAAGTGACCGAGATGGCGGGAAACTTTCCGGTGATGCGTCCGGGTATGATCGCGATCTTTGCCGAGAAGCCTGAGCAGACGGCCGAAGTCAACGCGCTCTCGCAAGCGTTGGGACAACTGGGTTTGCCGATCGTGCGTCACGTCGCGAGCGCCGCGAAAACGCCGGGCTTCGTGCTGCAGCTCATTCAACAGCACGATGCGAGTTTCGCGCGGTTGGTGTACGTTACGGTTTCCGGTCCGGACGGCGCACTGCACGCGGTCATCGAGGGCACTACAAGTGCTCCCGTGTTTGAGGCGAGCGGCAAAGAGCCGGGTGCCGTCGCCCTGCAGTGCGCCAAAGTGCTGGGCTTGGAAGATACCGTGATGTTCGGCCGCACGCTGATGGTGCAGACCAACATGCGCTCGGCGGTGCTGCAAGCCGATGCCGCGCTCAACATGCAGACGGCGCCGCCGCCTCCCAATTTTGGCTAAGCCCGTTGTGGCTTTGCGGCCTGACGAATTGCGCCGCATCGCCGAGGGCTTGGGACGCGATCCGACGACGGTCGAACTCTACGCGTTCGATGCGCAGTGGAGCGAGCATTGCTCGTACAAGAGCAGCCGCCATTTGCTCAAAAAACTCCCGACGACCGGGCCCAACGTCGTGCTCGGCCCGGGCGAGGACGCGGGCATTCTGCATTTGGGCGAACACGATGGCCAGCGGTACGGCATCGTGATCGCCCACGAATCACACAACCATCCTTCGCAGGTCGTTCCGTTCGAAGGCGCGGCAACCGGAGTCGGCGGTATCGTGCGCGACGTGCTATGCATGGGCGCCGAAGTCATCGCGCTGGCGGATTGCTTGCGCTTCGGCAACGTTGACGATCCGCAGTCGCACCAACGTTATGTGGCGCGGCAAGTCGTTGACGGCATCGCCGCGTACGGCAACGCGATCGGCGTTCCAAATATCGCCGGCGACGTGTATTTCGACGGCGGTTTTAACGATAATTGCGTGGTTAACGTGATCGCGCTTGGTCTCGTGAAAGAACATGAGATCATTCATTCACGCGCGCCGGAAGGCTCCGGGGGCTGGGACATCCTGCTCGTCGGCAAAGCGACCGACGCAAGCGGATTCGGCGGCGCGTCGTTTTCGTCGTTGACTTTGGAAGAAGATAACCAAGAGGCCAACAAGAGCGCGGTTCAGGTGCCCGATCCGTTTCTCAAAAATGTTATTATGCGCGCCAGTTATCGGGTCTTTGAGTATTTACGCGAGAACAAGATCACCGCCGGATTCAAGGACCTCGGCGCAGGCGGCATTATGGGCTGCACCGCGGAGTTATGCGCCGCCGGCGGCTTGGGCGCGATTATCGATCTCGACGATGTCAACGTTGCGGTCGAGAACCTGCCGCCGGAAGTCATCGCCGTCGGCGAGACGCAAGAGCGGTTGTGCTGGGTTCTTCCCGGCGATGTGACCCCCGACGTTCTGCGCATATATAATGAGGAGTTTTCGCTTCCCGAGATTGCTCGCGGCGCGCGTGCAAACGTCATCGGCGCCGTGCAGGCTGAAAAACGCTACGTCATGCGGCACGGCAGCGAAATCGTCATGGACGTGCCGATTGATTTTCTGACGGGTGCGATCTCAGATGAGAAGGTGCTCCGTCCTTCGACTACGCCCTCGCTCGATGAGCGAGGGGCTGCTCAGGATGACAAAGCCGGTCGCAACGCCGCGTTGAGCGAGGCATTGGCTTCTATAAACGTCTGTTCGCGTGAGCCGCTTTATCAGGAATACGATGCGGTCGTTCGCGGCAGAACGGTTATTCCGCGCGGATATGCGGATGCCGGGGTGATTGCGCCTCTCCCGGGCGCGTCGATCGGAGTCGCTCTAAGCGTCGGCGGGAGCGTCGTCGAGGCGGCGCGGAAGGTCGTGGCAGTCGGCGCGCGCCCGATCGGTTTGACGGACTGTCTCAATTTCGGCAACCCGAACAACGAAGAGCATTATGCGCAGCTCGTTAACGCCGTTGCGGAACTTTCGGACGAAGCCAAAGCGCTGGAACTGCCCTTTGTATCCGGCAATGTGAGTCTCTACAACGAAGCGGGATCCGGAACGGCGATACCGTCGTCGCCGATAATCGGCTGCGTCGGCGTAGTCGACGACGTTGGGAAGGTCGTAACCCCGGCGCTAAAACATCCGAACTCAGCGTTGTACTTTATCGGAGCTCGCGAGGGCGCGGCGACGCTTGCAGCGGAGAGCAAGCGGAGCGCTGCCGTACTCGGCGCGATACGAGGCGGGTTGATACTGTCGGTGCGGGCTGTTGGAGATGAGGGACTCTTCGCAGCGGCCGCGCAGATGGCTTTCGCTTCCGGAAATGATTTCGGCGTGGAACTAGATGCGGGGCTTGAGCCTGGAGCGCATCATAAAGGTTGGTTAATCGAGGCCGCCGAGGCTGAGGCGTTTGAGAGCTTCGCAAACCGGACGCTTTCGAGCGAAGATTGGCGGCATATAGGCGTTACGACCATCGCGGATATCGACGGCGAAGTTGACATCGCTTCGGGCGGCCGGTCCTTTGACCTGGACGAACTGCGTGTTGCGTGGCGAAAGCCGCTCGCTGGGATATACGCATGACTGCGAGGATTGCGGTGCTGATATTTCCCGGTACGAATAGCGAGTCCGAAACGGTTCGCATTTGCCGCGACGTTGGACTCGATGCGGAAAGCGTGCATTGGAGCAAAGCGGCGTCACTTCCAAAATATGACGCGTATGTACTTCCGGGCGGTTTCGCCTACGAAGATCGCGTGCGCGCGGGTGCGATTCCGGCGCACGATCCGATGATGGATTATGTGATCGAAGCGGCCGGCAAAGACAAACTTGTGCTGGGCATCTGCAATGGCGCTCAGATTCTTTTGGAAGCCGGACTCGTTCCGGGAACCGGGGCGGTTCGCAGGCCGACCGCCGCCTTCACGCGTAACGCGCCCAGCGGGAAATTCGTGTGCAAGCACGTGCATATCAAACTTTCGGGGAATCCGTCGCGCTGCGCGATCACCGCGGCGCTTCCAAGTGATGCCATCATTCCGGCGTGGGCGGCCCACGGCGAAGGTCGCCTGGTTGCGACTCCAGAGCATTTAGAAGAAATAACGTCGGGTGGACATCTTACGTTCGTGTATGCGCATGCGGATGGGGGCGTCAACGACGCGGCCGTTCCGAACGGCTCCGCGTTACGTTGCGCCGGACTTACGAACAAGAAGGGCAACGTCTTAGCCATCATGCCACACCCGGAGCGCGACGCGTGGAATTTTAATCACCCGCATCGCGCGGTAGGCAAGGACATTCTTGCGCCATCCGGCGGCGCGACGCTTTTCCGCGCTTTTGCTAAGGCCCTATCGTAAATTACGGCTGCGCGGCACGAGTTGCGGTTGTGTCCGCTATTTTATTGTAGATCAGCGCGAACAAGCCGCCGGCGATCACCCCACCCACAAAATTCGAAACCAGGGATGTTGCGATGTAGGCTGTCGTCATTGCGGACATGCCGAACGGGAGATGTCCCAGGAATGTATCTCGCATCATCCACGAAAGCGGAGCCAAGGCAGTGGCGGCCACCACGGCTTTGGCTACGCCAAACGCGAGTGCTAGAGCCCAAGGGTTGAAACGTATCATCCTGCAGGGTACCGCAAGCGGCGGCGGGTATCCTCGGGCACTACCGTGCTGCACACCGTCGCCATTAAACTGAAGATTCCCGACAATACCGCGTTCAGCGCGCTGACGGCTTTGCGCCGGCTCGGCGTCGAGGTCGATCGCGTCGAACGCGCCGACATCTGGCAATTCGCCGGTCCCGCATCGGGCGCTGACGTGGCGGCCAGCGTACAACGGAACGAGTCGTTGTTCAACCCGAATAAGCACGCCTTGGAATTACGCGATTCGCCTACCCCGCAAACCGGGGAAGCTTGGGTTTCCACGATAGCCGCGACGCATGCGGTCGCGCCCGACGCATCGGCCGCAGCGGTTCACCACGTGGGATGGCGGCTGTTCGACAAGTCGGGGACGCCGGTTCGGCCTGCGACGCTCAAAGAAGCGGTTGAGAAACTGCTCTGTAATCCGGCCATCGAACGCGCCATCACGTAATGCCCGAGCTGCCCTACACTATTGCAACGCTCGGATCACATTCGGCGCTGCAAATCCTAAAAGGCGCACACGACGAAGGATTTGCGACGCTCGCGATTGCCAACCGCGACACCGAAGCGCTCTACCGGTCGTTTCGTTTCGTGGATGAAGTCATCGGCATCGACCGCTACCAAGATTTTCCAACGCTCATGCCCCAGCTCGAAAAACGCAAGATTATCATCGTTCCTCACGGTTCGTTCGTGGCCTATCTTTCGCTCGACGAACATAAGCGCATGACGATTCCGTATTTCGGAAATAAAGCGGTGCTCGACTGGGAGGCCAGCCGCGAGTTGCAGCGCCAATGGCTTTCGCGCGCGGGACTCACGCTGCCGCGCCAATTTCAGACCGGCAACGACATCGACCGTCCGGTCATCGTGAAACTTTACGGGGCGCAGGGCGGCAAGGGCTACATGTTCATCCGCGATACCGCCGATTTTGAAACGCGCGCGGCGCACCTGAAGGAAGAGCACATCATCCAGGAATACATCGTCGGCGTTCCGCTCTACGTGCATTACTTTTATTCGCCGCTGGAAGACCGGCTCGAGATCATGAGTATGGACCGCCGGTATGAAACCAACGTCGACTCACTCGGTCGCATTCCGGCAGCGGCGCAAGAGGGCATGGACGTGAGCCCTTCCTATGTGGTGGTCGGCAACTCGCCGGTCTCGCTGCGCGAATCAATGCTGGCGGAGGCGTACCGCATGGGCGAGGCGGTGGTACGCGTCAGTAAGGAGATCTGCGGTCCAAAAGGGCTCTTTGGCGCCTTTTGCATCGAGACGATCATCACGCCGGACATGCAATTTTTCGTGATGGAAATCTCTGCGCGCATTGTGGCGGGAACCAATCTTTTTATCGACGGCTCGCCGTACTCGTACCTGAATTACTCGGAGCCCATGTCGACCGGGCGCCGGATTGCCAGGGAACTCAAAAACGCCATTTCCAGTAATAAGCTGGGAATGGTGTTAAATGATGGCTAGCGTGAGGATGGCAGTGTTGGCGCTGCTTGCACTTGTCTTGCCCTTGCGGGCAGATGCGGCGCTCATGGCGGATCCCGCCAAGCTCTTCGCGCAGATGAAAGCCGCCTTCGAAAAGGGCAGCGCGCAAGGCTGGACTTTTTACAACCAGCAAGAGTACCTCTCGACGATTTTTAACGCCGGCCGCGCGTACTCGCTGCAGATGCCCAATGATCCCGGATACGCCAATTTGGCGCAGCTGACGGTCGATATGGCGTCGGCTCTGCATTACGATCCGCTCATCAATCACGAAGCCGTACCGTGGTGGGTGCGCGAGGCGGCCCTTTACGTTCAGAAGAACAATCCGGATCGCGCGGAACAGGCCAAAGCCAAAGACCTGCTGGCACGCGTCGGTGCCCTCGAGGATCCGATCGCGCTCGCGCAGTTCGCCGACGAAGACGCCACCGCGCTGCTGCAGGCATACCCGCATGATGCGAACGCTCAACTGGAACGCGTCGAAGCGAACTGGCGCGGCTACCTGATTAGCGCCGATGCGTCGTGGCGCAGTTTGGCTTTCGCACACGCCAACCAGGCAACGTTTCCGATCGCGAATCTGCCGTCGACCTGGGGGCCGGCTTTCTTGAATGCCGTGCGCAACGCGGCTGCCGGTGCGGAAGGCTACACGCAGGGTGACCAAGCCAATGCGCAGAGCGTGCTCAACCGGTTGCGGTTGACCAACGCGCCCCCGCTCATCGCCAGCGTCAAGTCGCAGCCGCACGACGTCTATTTAACGACGCTCGCACCGGCAGACGAGTATTTCGGCCCCATGGGCATGTCCATCTTAGGCATACAAAACGAGCTCAAGCGCGTCAACTTCATGATCGGTTACGGTTACACGACTCAAGAAAGTGGCGCGGCCGTGCAGATCGCCACCGCGATCGACGACATGCACAAAGTCTATCCCCGCGACCGCGATCTGCCGCAGCTGCTTTTCGACATGTATACCACGCTCGGAAGAATCGGCACGCCGGACGCTAACTCGGCTCGTACGCACATGCGCGCGATCCTGACTGTCGAGTATCAGGACACGCCCCAAGCACGGAAGTTGCTGCCCCTTTAAAGGCTGGAGGAGCCCGGTCCCGGCGGGCGGTACCTTTCAGGTCCACAATGTGGAAAGGGGTCACTATGGCTCGTAAATTCATCGATTGCCGCGAGTTTCCAAGCGAAAGCAACTGCACAGTTGCCATCGCGGCCGACACGGAAGACGAACTCGTAAACGTCGCGGCCGATCATGCCGTGAAAGTGCACAAGCACGAAGATACGCCCGAGCTGCGCAGTCAAATTCGCTCGGGCATTAAAGAAGGCGCGCTTACCTAAATCTCGTCACGATCACTTGAAAAGGCGCCCCGGCGCCTTTTTTCTTTTCACTCCTCTCCATTCGGGGGCTAGCGCGTGATGGTATCATGTGAGATGCAGAGCATGGCGACGACAATGCGCGACAAGCCGGAGATCGAGTACCTCGACGGCCGGCCCTACCCCAAGGTGAGTCCGAAACTGAGTCACGGGCTCGTCCAAATTGCGCTTGCTACGGCGATCAAGGCCTGCGCCGGGGACCGTGGATTTGTGGTTTCGGAAGTACGCTTCGACCCCGGCGCTATCGCGGGCACGAAGAAAACCGAGTTCGTTCCTGACGTCGCGTTTCTCAGCCGAGAGCGCCGCGAACAATTAACCGGAAAAGGCCGCGAGAAGCCGCCGGTCTCACCCGAGCTGGCGGTCGAAGTGCGTTCGCCTTCCGACGACCTGCGCTATCTCGCCAAAAAAATTGCGCGCTATCTCGCGACGGGTTCGGTCCTTGCCTTGGACGTCGACCCGAAGACGCGCCGCATCATCGCGCACGCGGCTGACGGAATGCGCGAGTATTTGGCCGGCGATCGCTTCACGCATCGGGCGCTGCCGTGGCTGCAATTCGATGTTGACCTCATCTTTGCGGAGTTGGATCAGATATGAAACACGATACGTCGCCCGAGGTTCAAAAATCGGAAGAGGAGTGGCGGAAAGAGCTCGGTTCCGAGCGCTATCACATTCTGCGCGAGGCCGGTACGGAACGTCCGTTTACGGGGTCGCTGCTGAGCGTTGACGACGAAGGGATGTATACGTGCGGCGCCTGCGGAGCCCCGCTGTTTAAGTCCGATTCAAAATTCGAATCGCACTGCGGTTGGCCGAGCTTTACGCGTCCCGAGGAACAGCAAAACGTTCGGCTCCTAGACGACGATACGCTCGGCATGCATCGCGTCGAAGTCCGCTGCAAACGCTGCGACTCGCATTTGGGTCACGTCTTCGATGACGGTCCCGGGCCGGAAGGAACGCGTTACTGCATCAACTCGCTTTCGTTGAACTTTAAGCCGAACGAATAGGCGGCCCCGGCCCTTCGACTCGCTCCCTTCGGTCGCTGCTCAGGGTCCTTCGACAAGCTCAGGATGACACTATTGGAAAGGTTAGTGCTCCGAGACTGAGAGCGTGTTTCCGTCGGGATCTTTGAACCAGGCGACGCTTCCGTCCGGACTCTCCCAGACCCAAGCTCGTCTTGCTTCATCCATTCGATGTTGAAGCGCTCGAACGTGACACCGCGTTTTGTCAGCTCGGTGACGACGTCACGAATGCGCTCCAGAGCGATACGTTGCGACGAATTCGTTGTCGCTGACTAGCTCAAAGCCGAGCACACCCTCGTAAAAAGTCCGGGCTTTACCGGCGTCCTTGATTGGGACAAAACCGTTCATCGGGAAGCTGCTTAACATCGCGCCCTCCTGTCTGTAGGCCCCTTCGCTTTGGGTCATTTTCAAGGCTTCGCAGTAGGTTTTTCGTACCAGTACACCTTCCCCGGCACTTCTCGTGCCAGAAAGGTTACTATGAAAAATCTACTCGGGGCCCTGTGCCTCGCAGCCCTCGCTTGCTCGCTGCAGGCGTGCACGTCTAAGGGTTCCACGCTTGTTCCGCTTACCACGCAGCAGCAGAAGCCGCCGCTGGTCCAAAAAGCGGGAGACAACGGCGGCGGGCCGTCGAGCAACTGCCCGGAATCGGGCTGCCCCGATCCGACGCCCACACCCTAGCACGCAGGGTAGTACTAAGATACTACCAAAAGGATGATGCGGCGGGTCTTCCCGCCGCATCATGGCTACACCCAAACGGTCGAGCCGCAAGGCGCGGTTCAATGAAGACGGCTTTAACGCTGCCTTCCTGGCGGCGGACTACCCGGCTTGCCGGCGTCTTTTGGACGAGCTCGGCGCCGGCGATCCCGTTCGAGCCGCTTTGTTAACGGCGCGGATTGATTTTCGCGAGCAGCGCTATGTGGAGATCATCGAGCAGCTGACCGGGCTGAAAACAAAAGATCCAGAGTCCGAGATCGAGCGCGATATTCTTCTTGGCGCCGCCTACGGGCACACGAACGATTACTTGACCGGGCGCTTGCGTTTAGATCGCGCACTAGAAAAAACCACGACCGGGACGCAATTGCACGCAGACGCGATTTTCTATAAGGGTTTGGGCGCGTGGTTGGAACACGAACACCGCGAAAGCGAAAGTTTGATGGAACGCGGGCTCCAGGACGCCTCGCCGAATAATCGCGCGCGCGCACACGTGTTGCTTTCATGGATTGCGGTTCGGCGTCGCGACACCGACAAGCAAGTGCGCGAGCTCATGCGGGCGTTAGACGTGCTGGGCGAGTCGAGCAATCCGGACGAATACTACCGCGCCAAAGCGCTCCGAACGCTGAGTTTGTTGGTCCGCGAATTACCGCTTGCTCGGGAAGCCTCTCGCGTGAAAGAGGTCTACGCGTCCATGAAGTGGGCTGCCGGCACGCGCCTGGAGCAATTTCAAACGCAGCGCTACATCGGCTGGATCGATGCGCTGCAAGGCGACGAATTGGCGGCGTTCCGCGCCTTCCGCGCGGCTTCGGCGTTGGCGCCCTCGGAGCACTGGCGCGTGCTGTGCTTGACCGATCGCGCCTATCTCGCCCGAAACACCGGCGAGCGTACTTTTGCGCAGGACGTGCTCCATGAAGCGCACGAGATCGCGCAGCATCTTTCTTGGTCGGAGACGCAGCGTGAAGAACGATCGTCACTTTTCGTTTTGGCTGAACTTTTTGCGACGACCGATCCGGCACTTTCGCAAAAATATCTCGCGCAATTCCGCTCGCTGCATACGCCCGTTATGGTGGGGATCTCGTACGACGACGATCCTCGCACGCGAGCCTTTGCTGCGTATTCGGCCGGTAAAGCGATGCTCGAGCTCGGCGAAAAAGAAGAAGCAATCGTCATGCTTTCCGAAGCGCGCGAAACTTTCGATGCGTTCCATTACGGGTGGCGGACGGCGGTTTGCGCGCTGGCGTTGTATCGTGCGACCGGCGCACCGGCGTGGCTGGTCGAAGCTCGTCAGAAGATCGCGCCGTGGCCCAAGAGTTGGGTTGCGCGCAAGATTGCCGACGCCAGCGACGCGAGCGTTGACAGCCGGCTGCTTTCAAAGGCCCAGCGGCGCGTGCTCGACTTGCTGCTCGAGGGCAAAAGTAATGCGGGCATTGCAAAGGCGCTTGGCCGCAGCCCGTATACCGTCCGTAATCACATCGCGCAGCTGTTCCGGACCTACAACGTTACCAACCGGACCCAGCTGGCCGGTCTCTTCCGGTCGCACAAACGAGCCTAGGAGGAAGACCAGTACTTCCGTACTAACCTACGGGTGTGGGTGACGAGCGCGCAAATCTCGGCTTCATCCCTTGCCTGTGGTGCGCGGGCCCGATTCCTCAGGCCCGAAGCCTCGACGCCATGCAGGCGTGTGCCGTTCCGCTCTACTGCAGCGACGGCTGCCGCTCCGACCTCGAACGTTCTCTGGTCAAGCGTATGTACGACGCCAGCGAAGCCGCGGCCGAGCAAGCAGGCTATGCCGATTTTGGGGAACTCGAAGCCGCGACGCGGGCGAATTTCGCCGCGCGGCTGCACGCGGCGACGTCGTCCCCAAGCATGCGCGGCACGATCAGTGCACGCGAGAGCGCGTACGACGTATTCGAAGAGCTGGCGGTGAAGCTGCTGAAATAGGCGGCATGAAGCGTTCCGCAGTAGTGCTCGCGGCTATGGTGGCTTTTTCTGCGGCGCCGGCCCAGCCAGCCGTCGCGCTCAATCCGCTTTCGCACTGCGGCACCGAGCGCTGGCACATCAAGACGCTCGACGACGCCGGCGCCGCGCAGGTCAGCTCAGCGCCGATCGCGGCCACGGTCACTCAACTGCGCGCGTTTTCGGTTCCCGCCGCGTTCAACAAAAACAACGACACGAGCCGCTATGCGCCGGTCGAAAAAACGGAGTACACGGTTTCGGCGTTGCTCGTTGGTTTTAAAGAGGAAGCCGACCGCGACTTACACGTCGTGCTCGCCGACCCGGCGCATCCGGCGCATACGCTGATCGGCGAAGTACCGGATCCCAAATGTTCGACGGTCATCGCGAGCGGACGCGCGGCGCAGATCTCGGCCGTCCGCACCGCGTTCACCAAGTGTTTCGGCGCTGCCCCGGCCGGAGGCGGGCTCAAGAAATTTAGCGGCAAGTTTGTCGCGAAGCTAACGGGTATCGGCTTTTTCGACGTACTGCACGGCCAGACGGGAGTCGCTCCGAACGGCATCGAGCTCCACCCGATACTCAGGATAAAAGCTGAAACCGGGTCGTGTCCGACGGGGTATATTCTGCCATGATGCGCCGTTTTTTTTCCGTCGTTCTTTTGCTGTTGTGCGCCGCGAGCACGCGACCCGCTGCCGCGCAGCTGGCGTCCGGAGACCTTTCGCTTTCGGGCACGACCACGATTCCGTTCACGCTCTCGGGAAATCACATCTTCATTCAGACGACCGTGGACGGCAAGCCGTATGCTTTTATTTTCGATACCGGCGGCGCCGCGTCGCTTTCGCCGGCTGCGGAAGATACATTGGCGCTGCCCGTGATCGGACACGCGCGGCTCGGCGGGGCGGGTAGCGCGGTAAGCGACGTCGGCATCGTGCAGGTGCCGGAGATCGATTTCGGCGGTGTATCATACAAGGGCGGCGCGTTCGTCGTGCTTCCAACGCTTGCGCTCGTGAGCCCGTTCAAAGGCGTGCCGTATGGCGGCATTATCGGGCGAGAGATTTTCGGGAAGCTGATCGTTTCTATCGATTACGCGAATTCGCGGCTGATCTTCACGCAGCCGGCCGCTTTCACCGCGCCGAACGGCGCTACGGAAGTTGCCCTCGCGATGCGCCGCGGAGCGATTCCAAACATTTCGGCGACGATCAACGGACATTCCGGCAGCTTCGATGTTGACGCCGGCTCGGGCGGTTCATTGACCGTGACGCAAGCGTTCGCGCAGAGCTCGGGTCTCGACAAAGAGTTTCATAAAACGTTAGCGGTGGAGATCGGGCGCGGCGTCGGAGGCGTGCTCATGGGCAATATCGGACGCGGGCGGACCTTTCAGGTGGGAAATGTGCAGCTGCACGATTTGCTCGTCGCAGTCGCGGGGCCGGGCGGCGGCGTATTTGCTCAATCGGACCTTGCCGGCAACATCGGCGCCGAGATACTGAAGCGGTTCACGGTGACGCTCGACGTGCCCGACAGTAAACTGTACCTGCTTCCGAATGCGGCGTTTTCTACACCGTTCGTCTACAACCGCGCGGGCCTGAGCGTTTTGCCGCAGGGCGCCCAGTGGAGCGTCGCCAGCGTCGTTCCCAACAGTCCCGCCGCGCAAGCGGGCATCATGGCGGGCGACTTCGTTCTCTCCGTCAACGGGCAATCGCCCGCGGATCTCGGCGCGAACGGCTTGCACAACGCGTGGTATGCGGCGGCCGGTACCGTCGTCCGACTCGTGCTCGAACGTAACGGCTTGCGCGTGACGAAGTCGCTGACGTTAAGGGATCTGATTTAGGACGGTCCACCTAGAAGCACTGCAGCCACGGGCCGCCATGCTTGCCGGCTGCGGCGTTTTTCTCATAACCAAAGACCATGTCTCGCCCGTTCTGCATCTGACACCCGAGGTGCACATCCTCGCCCGCCGCCGGCACGGGCGCGATTTCCATCCAAATCACCGCGTCGGTTTCGGAAAAAAGCACCACATAGTTTGAGAGATCTTTCTGCGCCGTGGGCATGTTTTCAATGCTTCCTAAGGCGTTCTTGAGGTACGCGACTGCGTCAGCGTACGGTGCCGGCAACGGCTGGTTTCCTGGAAAGGGTCCCGTCATTTTATAACTCTCGGGTGCCTCAGCGCGCGCAGAGCCGGTACTCTCACCGTGTTCCTGTCCAAAAGGCGTTCCAGCCGTGTACGCCCACATCATATCGTCGCTGCCGCTCGAATAAAGCTGCACTTTGTGAACGTTGGCAAAGGCTTTTTCAATGAGCGAGACGTGAACCGGATACCCCATTCTGTCGCGTGGATGATGTATATGCGTGATTGCAACAAGCGCTTCGCCGTACTGTGGGGTCGGCGACGGCATGATCAGCGATTCATTGGTTCCCTTTACTCCGGGCCCATTTCGAAACTTGCCGTCGTCGGTGCGATACATCCAGACGCCGACGTCGGTAAACGGCCCTTGCGTGTTAATTCGAACGCCCGCATCACCGTAAACGTCTACTGAAAGCAGGGCGAACAGAAGTGCGAATCCGGCGAGCGCTCGCATTTTTAGCCCTAAATGGCGGCGAGCGACTCTTCGAAGGCCTTAAGAAACTCGGTCGTATCGTTGTCATCGAAAATCAGCGGCGGCTGAATGCGCAGCACGTTCCCGAAACGCCCGCCTTTGCCGATCAGGACCTTGCGTTTGCGCATCTCCTCGAGCATCCGCGTCGCTTCGTTCGGCGCATAGGCTTTCGTGGTTTGATCGAGCACGAGTTCCACGCCGATCATGAGGCCGTGTCCGCGCACGTCGCCGATCAGCGGGAAGCGTTTTTGCAGATCGCGCAAGCCGGCCAAGAGTTTTTCGCCCTGGCGTTTCGCATTGGCGATCAGGTCGCGCTTTTCGATGACTTCCAGGGTGACGCGAGCGGCCGTCGTCGAGAGCGCGTTACCGCCGAACGTATTGATATGCGGGCCTTTAAAAACATCCGCGAGTTCGGGACGCGTGATCGTGACGGCGATCGGCATTCCGCTCGCCAAACCTTTGGCGGAAGTAATGATATCCGGTACGACGCCGTAGGTTCCGGTGATGCCGAACATCCCGTCGCCCAGGCGTCCCCAGCCCGTTTGCACTTCATCGGCGATAAATAGCGTGCCGAACGGTTCGAGCGTCTCTTTCAAAACTTTGAAGTACTCGTCGGGAGGCGTAATGATGCCGCCGACGCCGGCGATCGTTTCAGCGATCATCGCGGCCGGGTTGCCGTTGGTCTGCGTTTCGATAACGCGTTTGGCGGCCTTCGCGCAGGCGATGCCGCACGAAGGATAGGTCATCCCGAGCGGGCAGCGATAGCAATACGGGCTCGGCACGAATGCCACGTGCGGCGTAAACGGACCGAAATTACGCCAGTTGCTTTGGCCGGCGAGCGCGACGGTGTAGAGCGTGCGGCCGTGATAGGCTTGTTCGAGCGACAGAAAATCCGTGGAATTTTTCGAGAGGCGTGAAATGAGCGCCGCCATCTCGTTGGCTTCCGAGCCGGAATTGGAGAAGAAGGTTTTCGTCATGCCGTCGGGCGCGATATCAGAGATTTTTTCGGCCAGGTCGAGCATCTCGTCGGTTAAGTAGAGCGTCGAGACGTGCATGAGTTTTTTTGCCTGCTCTGCGACCGCTTGCGCGACCTCGGTATCGCCGTAGCCGACCGTGTTGGTCGCGATGCCGGCAAATGCGTCGAGGTATTCGTTGCCTTCGTCATCGCGGACGCGCGTGCCGTGACCGCCGGTGAGCGTCAGCGGCTGCTCGTAATAGGTCTGCTGCGCGGCGAAGATGTGCTTCTTCGCGCGGTCGGCGTTCTTTTTCTTGAGCAACTGCATTAGCGAGCCTCCGTGGTGATGGCGTTAAATTGTTCTTCGGTGATGACCGAGCGGTCCCCGCGCATCAGCAGCCAGTAAGCGAGCAACCCGCCCAACAGGCTGAAGATCCAGCCTCCGCTCCACAAGAAATGGATCGGCGTGACGTAAAACCCAGCGAGCGCGACGCCCCAGCCCACGACGAGCGCGACGACCGCCCGCAGGTTAAAGCCGCCGGCGTAGGCATAAACGCCGCGCGGGCTATAGAGCTGCGCGAGATCGAGGCGGCGCTTGCGCACCAGCCAGTAATCGGCAATCGCGATTCCATCGAAAGCGCCCAGCATGAGTCCGTATGTGCCGAGCCAGAGAAAAACGTATGTCTGGGAAGTTTCCAGCACGCGCCACGGCTGCAGCACCAGACTGAGCAGTCCGGTCAGTACGGCGCCGATTGCGAAGTTGATGTAGCGCGGCCACAGGTTTTCGAACGCCCGCGCGGGCGCCATGACGTTCGCGCCGACATTGATCGTGACCGACGACAGGATCACGATGACGCCCGCGATGACGATCACCGCCAGCGGAAACTTCTCGATCAAGTCGACCGGGTTCCAAACGGCGGTTCCGAAAATCTTCACCGTCGCCGACGTGACCGCGATGCCCAGGAACGAGAAGAGGGCCATCGCGAGCGGCATCGAGAGAATCTGTGCGAGCATTTGTCCGCGCTGCGTGCGCGCGTAGCGCGTGTAATCCGGAATGTTGAGTGCGAGCGTCGCCCAGAAACCGATCACGCCGACGACCGACGGCAGGAACTGGCTCCAAAATTGCCCGCCATGTATTTTTGCGGGCGCCGCCAGCATCGGGCCAAACCCGCCGGCGGCGTGAGCCGCCCATGCAAGCAAAGCGATTGCCGCAATCCCAACCGTAGGCGCGGCAATCTGCGCGAGCCGTCCGATCGCTTGCGCGCCGCGCATTGCGATCGCAACGTTTAGCAGCCAAAACAAGGCGAACGCAAGCCACGTGTGTTCCGGGTAGTCGCCCCAATGTACGCTCAGGCCGCGCCATGCCGGCAGCACGGTGGAAAGAATCGCGTCGAGCGCCTGACCGCCGAACCAGGAGTTTATTCCGAACCAGCCCGCGGCGATGAGCGCTCGCGCCAGCGCCGGAATGTGCGCGCCGCGCGTTCCAAACCATAAGCGCGCAAAGACCGGATACGGTATGCCGTATTTCGTGCCGGCGTGGGCGACGAAGAGGATCGCGGTGAGCACGATGACGCTTCCCAGGAAGATCGCCAGGACCGCTTCCCACCAATTCATGCCGATCGAGATCATGCTGCCGGCCAGCGTGTAGGTGGGAATGCACAGACACATACCGATCCACAGCGAGGCGAATTTCGACCCGGGCCACGAGTGTTCGGCGAGCGTGCACGGCCGCAGGTCTTCATTCCACATGGAATGGTTCTGCTCGGCTTCCCGGTGCGCGGCGTCGGTGAGGACGACGACGTCGCCCACGCGCAGCTGCGTTGCGGTCGCTTTCACCCTAGACCTGGACGAGATCGTCGTACGTTTCGGGACGGCGGTCGCGATAGAACTGCCAGGTGTTGCGCACCTCGGTAATCAGATTGCGATCCATCACACCGATAACGACCTCGTCTTTATCACGGCTGCCGACGGCGACGAAGTTGCCGCGCGGGTCAACCAAGTACGACTGTCCGTAGAATTCGCCCATGTTCCAGGGCGTTTCGACGCCGACGCGGTTAATCGCGCCGACGTAGTAGCCGTTGGCAACGGCGTGCGCGGGCTGCTCGAGCTTCCAAAGATATTCGGAAAGCCCCGCGACGGTGGCCGACGGGTTAAAGATGATCTCGGCGCCATGTAATCCGAGCATGCGCGCGCCTTCGGGAAAGTGGCGATCGTAGCAGATGTAGACGCCGACTTTTGCAAACGCGGTATCGAATACGGGGTAGCCTAGGTTTCCGGGGCGGAAATAATACTTTTCCCAGAATCCGCAGCCGGCCGGACCGGCTTGCACTTGCGGAATATGGTGCTTGCGGTATTTGCCGAGATATTTTCCGTCGGCGTCAATGACCGCGGCCGTGTTGTAGTAGACGCCGGCGAAGTCTTCCTCGTACATCGGAACGACGAGAACGATGCCGAGTTCTTTCGCAAGGTCTTGCATGAGCTTGGTCGTGGGGCCGTCCGGAATCTGCTCGACGGCCTCATACCATTTCGTTGTTTGCTCGGTGCAGAAGTACGGACCGTAAAAGAGCTCTTGCAGGCAAACGATCTGCGCGCCTTTCTTCTTGGCCTCGTGAATCATCTTGACGTGCTTATCGATCGCCTCTTTCATATGTACGGCGACCGGCTGCGCGCCGTCGGTATCGTGGTGGGCCTGGATCAGGCCGATCGTCACTTTCGATTCCAAAGGTTTCTCCGTTCGACTGGGGCGCCATGACACACCATCGCGTTGCGCCTGTAGAGAGCGCCACGTTGCTTCCGGACTGGTTTCGCCCTTCACGGCCATTTCCCAGCAAACTTGGGAACGTGTGGATGAGCACTTCTATCGAACACGGAGGAGACCCAATGTATCGAATCTCAGCACTTGCCTTGGGAGCCGCGCTTGCTCTCTCGGCAGCCTCAACGGGCGGAGCGTCGGCTCAAATGTACGGAACGGGAGCGGTTCCGTCAGGATCGTACCAATCGACCTGTATCAACGCTCGCGTTCGCAACAACACGCTGGTGGCCAACTGCACGAATAACAGCGGCCAGCGCGTGCGGACGAGCATCGCAGTCAATGCCTGCGCAAACGCCGACATCGGCAATATCAACGGCCAGCTCTCTTGCGTTCGCAACGGCAGCATGTACGGCCGCGGCCGCGGACGTTATGGAAGAGGTCGTAGCGGATTGTACCGCCAGAATTATTCGGGTGGACTGCCGGCGGGTTCTTACGCGCAGAGCTGCACGAACGCTCAGCTCAACGGCAGCACCTTGACGGCAACATGCACCGCCGCCAACGGGCAGTCGGTAACGTCGTATCTGGATATCAGCCAGTGCCGCTCGACCGATGACATCGGAAATGTCAACGGCCAACTGCGCTGCGTCTACCGCGGGTACTAGATAGCTACAGGATAGTAACGCGCGCTCTTCTGATGTTTACCGGCGCCTTTGGCGCCGGTAAACGTATCTCCGTCGGCAACCATCTTGCCCCGTGAGAAGACGTAGCGCGGACGGCCTTCGACGGTCATCCCTTCGAAGACGTTGTTGTCCACGTTCATATGATGATTTTTGGCGGAGATGGTCCGCTTTTTCTTCGGATCCCAGACCACGACGTCGGCATCGCTGCCCACCGCGATCGTGCCTTTGCGCGGAAACAGGCCGAAGAATTTCGCCGGATTGGTCGAGCAGAGCGCGACGAATTGATTCGGGCCGAGCACGCCGCTATTGACGCCTACCTGCCAGAGGATCGCAAGGCGGTCTTCAGCCGTCGGTGCGCCGTTGGGGATTTTCGAAAAATCGTTCTTGCCCAGGTCTTTCTGTCCGCACAGGTTGAACGAGCAGTGGTCGGAGCCAAAACTGTGCAGTTCCATATTCTTGAGCTTGCGCAGCAAGACGGCTTGATTCCATTTTTCGCGAATTGGCGGCGATAACACGTATTTCGCGCCCTCAAAATCCGGCCGCTCGTAATCGGTGAAATCGCAGACCAAATATTGCGGGCAGGTTTCGCCGTAGACGGGCAACCCTCGTTTGCGGCCGTCGCTGATCGCGTCGGCGGCCATCGCGCTGCTGACGTGGACGACGTAGAGCGGGGCGCCGGCAATCTCGGCCAAGCGGATGGCGCGATGGGTCGCCTCGCCTTCGCATTCCACGGGGCGGGTGAGCGCATGCCATTTCGGCTCGGTCTTGCCTTCGGCCAAGGCTTGTTTGGTGATCACCTCGATCACGTCGCCGTTCTCGGCGTGCACTTGCACTAAACCGCCGGCGTCGCGGCAGGCTTGGAGCGTCTTGAAGATCGTCTCGTCGTCAACATAGAGCACGTGCTTGTAGGCCATGAACACTTTGAACGAGTTGACGCCGGCAGCGATCATCTTGGGGATTTCGGCCATCGTTTCGTCGCGGCCGTCGGCGATCGTTAAGTGAAAGGCGTAATCGATGACGGCCTTGCCGGCCGCTTTTTCTTTCCACTTGTCGAGCGCGTTCTGCAGCGAGTCGCCCCGCGTGTGCAGCGCAAAGTCCACAACCGTGGTCGTGCCGCCCATCGCGGCGCCGCGCGTGCCGGTTTCGAAATCGTCGGCGGTGACCGTTCCGCCGAAAGGCATGTCGAAATGCGTGTGCGGGTCGATGCCACCCGGAAAAACGAAGGCGTCGCTTGCGTCGACGATCTCGTGCTTGCCCTTGTCGAGGTCTTTGCCGATCGTGACGATCGTCTCACCGTCGATCAAAATGTCAGCGTCGTAGGTATCGGTCGCGGTGACGACGGTACCGCCGTGGATGAGCGTCCCCATTACGTTAACGCTTCAAGGCGCAGGCTGCGCTCTTTCCAGGATTCGGAGGGCAGACCGGTGTCGATTTGTACCATTTCGATGCAGTCTTCGACGGGGCAGACCATCTGGCAGAGGTTGCAGCCGACGCACTCTTGTTCGTCGACGACGACCGTGCTCGAACCATTGTTGATCAGCCGGTCGATGCACTGGTGCGCGGCATCTTCGCACGCGACGTAGCATTTATTACAGTGGATGCATTTATCTTGGTCGATGCGCGCGACGATTTTGTAGTTGAGGTTCAAATTTTCCCAGGTCGTGATGCGGTTGGCCGCGCCGCCGACGAGATCTTGGACGCTCGCAAGCCCGCGCTCGTCGAGGTAATTGTTGAGGCCGTCGATCATGTCTTCGACGATGCGGAAGCCGTGGTGCATCGCCGCTGTGCAGACTTGCACGTTGCTCGCGCCCAGGAGCAAAAACTCGACCGCGTCTTTCCACGTTTCGATGCCGCCGATGCCCGAGATCGGAATCGTCACTTGCGGATCGCGCGCGCATTCATTGACCATGTTCAGCGCGATCGGCTTGACGGCCGGTCCGCAGTATCCGCCGTGACTGCTCTTGCCGTCCACGTGTGGAACGGGATTCCACGTTTCGAGATCGACGCCGATCAAACTGTTGATGGTGTTGATGAGGCTGACCGCGTCGGCGCCGCCTTCCGACGCCGCGCGCGCGCCGAAGCGGATGTCGGTGATGTTCGGAGTCAGCTTCACGATAACCGGAACGCGAGCGACTTCTTTGGTCCACTCGGCAACTTGCGCGATCAGATCGGGGTGCTGACCGACGGCCGATCCCATGCCGCGCTCACTCATGCCGTGCGGGCAGCCGAAGTTGAGCTCGAAACCGTCGATATCTACTTCTTGCACGCGCTTCACGAGTTCGTGCCACGCTTTTTGCTCGCAGACTTCCATGAGCGATGCGATGATCGTGCGATCCGGGAAGGCTTTCTTACATTCGGCGATCTCTTTGAGGTTGACGTCGAGCGGGCGATCGGTGATCAGTTCGATGTTGTTCAAGCCGATGATCTTGTTTTGCTTGTAGTCGAGGGCCGCAAAACGCGAGGTGACGTTCGTAATCGGCGTGCCGAGCGTTTTCCATACCGCGCCGCCCCAGCCGGCTTCGAACGAGCGCATGACTTGGTAGCCGCTGTTCGTCGGCGGCGCCGACGCGAGCCAAAACGGGTTCGGGCTTTTAATTCCGGCGAGGTTACTTTGTAGGTTTGCCATATTCATTACACCGGTACTTTCGCGCTGAGATAGGCGTCGATCGATTGCGCCGCCAGTTTGCCCTGCTGCGCCACCTCGACGACCATGGCTTCGCGCATGCCTTTTTCAAAGATGCAGTCACCCGCGGCCCAGACGCCCGGGCGCGACGTTTGCAGCGAGTCGTCTACTTTCACGACGCCGAAATCGTGCGCGATACCTAAGCGTTCGAACGTTTCGATCAGGCGGCTCTGGCCGATCGCTGAAATCAGTGTATCGACGGGCTCGGTGAACTCGGTTCCGGCGATCGGCGTGACGACCTCACGATCGCCCTGCGTTTCGAGGTTCGTGCGGACGAATTCAACCGCGTTGACATGCAAGTTCTGGCCGATGACGCGCGTGGGCGCGCAGAAGAAGCGGAACTCGATGCCCTCTTCCTTGGCGAAGTCGTACTCGAATTGGTATGCCGTCATTTGTTCGGCGCCGCGGCGGTAATAGCAGATGACGCGCGCTTCTTTCCCGCGCGCGATCGACAGCCGTTTGGCGCAGGTGAGCGCATCTACTGCGGTATTGCCGGCGCCGATAACGGCGACGCGTTCACCAAGATCGGGTATCGGCAGGCCCAGTTTGGCGCGCTCGATGAAGTCGAGCGCATCCCAAACGCCTTCCAATTTTTCGCCTTCGATGCCGAGTTTGGGCACATTGCCCATGCCGCACGCCAAGACGACGGCGTCGAAATCTTTCACTAACTGCTCGAGCGTTATGTCGAATCCGGCGCGCACGCCGGTGCGGACGTCGAGTCCGAGCTTTACGACTTGTTCGGCCTCCCAGAGCGCGGTTTCAACCGAAAGCCGGAACGGCACGATACCGTAGGTGTTCAGGCCGCCGAGCTGATCCTTCGCCTCGAAAATCGTGACGGCGTGGCCGAACCGGCGCAAATCGCGCGCGGTCGAGAGACCGGCTGGTCCCCCGCCGATGATGGCGACGCGCTTGCCGGTATCGGGACCGGGTTCGAAGAGTTGGATATCACGCGCGGCGACGTAGTCGAGCGCGTAGCGCTGCAGATCGCCGATGCGAATCGGTGAATCGCCCGCCTCGTTATAGACGCAGGCGCCTTCGCAGAGCTCTTCAGTCGGACAGACGCGCGCGCAGCTCGCGCCCATCGCGTTGGCTTCCATGATGGTCTTGGCGCTGCCCTTAACGTTGCCGGTCGATATTTTTTGAATGAACGACGCGACGTCGATGTGCGTGGGACATGCGTTCATGCAGGGCGCATCATAGCAATACAAACAGCGGTTCGCTTCGATCGTTACTTCGATCTCGGAAAGCGGTTTGTGGATCGATGCGCCGAGCTGTTCGCTCATTTATGCGTAGGAAACCCGAGATTCACGCCGGCGTTGGAGTCGTGCCAGCGCGACGTGATGACCTTTCCGCGCGTGTAGAAACGGAAACCGTCTTCACCGTAGATATGCAGGTCGCCGAAGAGCGACGCTTTCCATCCGCCGAAACTGTAATACCCGACCGGAACCGGGATGGGCACGTTGATGCCGATCATGCCGACTTCAACCTCGCTTTGGAAACGGCGCGCCGCCGCGCCGCTGCGCGTGAAGATCGACGTTCCGTTGCCGTAAGGATTGTCGCGGAGCATCTGCAGCGCTTCGTCGAGCGAGCCGACGCGCGTGTTCACGAGCACCGGACCGAAAATTTCGTCGGAGTAGATCGACATTTTCGGCGTAACGTTGTCGAAGAGCGTCGGACCGATGAAGAAACCCTTCTCGTAGCCGCTCACGCGGAAATCGCGTCCGTCGACGACCAGCGTCGCGCCGGCGGCTTCGCCCTGCTTGATGTAATCGAGAATGCGATCGCGCGCGGCCGCGTTGACGACCGGTCCCATATCGTTGCCGCGGTCGAAGCCCGGGCCGATTTTGAGTTTGCCGATACGGTCTTTTATGCGGCTCATCAGCGCGTCGGCGGTGTCGCCCACGGTGATCGACGCCGAGATGGCCATGCAGCGTTGTCCCGCAGAGCCGTAGCCGGCGGAAACCAACGCGTCGGCGGCGGAATCGAGATCCGCGTCCGGCATGACGACCATATGATTTTTGGCGCCGCCCAGCGCTTGCACGCGTTTACCGTGCGCAGCGGCTGTCGAATAAATATACTTCGCGATCGGCGTCGAGCCGACGAAGCTGATCGCGTTGACGTCGGGATGCGTCAACAGCGCATCGACCGCGGTCTTGTCGCCGTTGACGACGTTGAAGACGCCGTCGGGCAATCCGGCGCGCTTGAGCAAGTCCGCGATCAACAACGAGGCCGACGGATCGCGCTCGGATGGTTTCAATACGAAGGCGTTGCCGCATGCGATGGAAATCGCGAACATCCACACCGGAACCATCATCGGGAAATTAAACGGCGTGATGCCGGCGCAGACTCCGACGGGCTGACGCATCGAATAGGTGTCGATCGTCGTCGAGACGTTCTCGCTGAACTCGCCCTTGAGCAGATGCGTGAGCGAGCAGGCGAAATCCACAACCTCTAATGCGCGCGCAACTTCTCCCTCGGCGTCGCTGACGATCTTGCCGTGTTCGCTTGCCAAGATCTCGCCGAATTGCGTCGCGTGTTCTTTCATCAGCGTGCGGAAAGCGAAGAAGATCTCGGCGCGTTTTCCGAGCGGCGTGCGGCCCCAGGCGGCTTGCGCAGTCTTGGCGGCTTGCACCGCGAGATCGACGGTTGCTTGGTCGGCAAAGGCGACACGCGCCTGCACCTCTCCCAACGCCGGATCGTACACGTCGCCGAAGCGCGCGGAATCGTCGCCGTAGGGCTTTCCGCCGATGAAATGGGTAATCGTCCGGGTTCTTACGGGAGCTTGCATGCGGGCCATCTTCGCCGCGGAGCCGCTCAAGGGCTCCCGAGGCCGTTAAATCGCGTTTTCCAGCTGTGTGTCGATTGCGACCGCTTGGACGATGCGCGATTGAGCCGTGGTGGTCGTCTCGCGGCCTTGCAGCGCAAGCTTGGTCATGACGCCATGGACGAAGACGGCTTCACCATCCTCACGCTCATCCTGGATTGATTTATCGCCCTGGAAGCCGCGCGCGCCCTGACTTTGAAAACTCAGGCGCAAGCGAACGACTCCGGTGGCGGCGTTTACTTCCTCGACCGTGCTCGTCCAAAACGCATCGGACCCGGGCTGCCGGATTGCATTCGTCCACCTGACGCCGGGCTGCAGAGCTTCGGGCGGGTGCCCGAGCAGCGATGCGTTGTACACGAAGTCCGGTACGCCTGATGCTTTTTGATTGTTCCGATCCACAACTTCACCCGAGGCATCGCTTGAAAATTTGAGCAGCGGTTCCGCTGCGGCGTTATACTGCTGCGTCCAGGAAAGCTGGCCGCCCGATGCGCCTGAGACGTTGACCGTATAGGTCCTCCGGACGGGTTCCGGCTTGGTGCCGGCCGCTTGGGGACTGTTCATCACCGAAGTCCACGTGGTCTGATAGTGAAGCTGCTGGCCGGGGTGCACCTGAGGAGTGAGCAAGGCCGGCAACGCGAGAGCTGCAAGCATAATCATGCGTTCATTATACTCCCGTTTTTCAGGCGTTCATAGTTCTAAGTTGGGCGGGATCGTTGACGTCGTCATACGCGCCCTCGTCATCAATAGGCACGCCCACACGAGAGAGCTCCGGATCGTCACGCAAACTTTGTAATGAGTCTCCGGTGGTAACCTCGAGCCGCGTTCTCGCGCGTGGCGAAAAATACACCGGATGGCCGCCGACGCCGTCACGTTCGGGAAAGCAGACATCGGCCTGTGATTCTTGCGCGCGCTTGGCGATGGTGCTCGCGAGGGTCGTGGTGACCAGCGGTTTGTCGCCGAGAAAAACTAAGAGTGCGTGTTCGGGAGGCGCCGCGCCGTTGGCGATCTCAAACGAATGTGCCATACCGAGCTCCGGCCTTGTGTTTTGGATAATCTTCATTCGCGGGCGCAGGCGAATGTGCGGCGTCACTTCGGGCGAGCTTACGACGATCGTTTCAAAATCGCGGCAGGCATCGAGCACGCGGTCGAGCATCGGAACGCCGCGTACGTCCATCAAGAGTTTCTGCGCGCCCATCCGCGACGAACGTCCCGCCGCTAGGACAACTGCGGTGACTTCCAATGTCCTCTCACCGGGCCGCTGCCGGCCGTCAGTCTTCCGCCTTCACGTCCGTGGCGCAATGCCACGATTTCCGCGGCAATGGCAATCGCCGTCTCTTCGGGCGTACGCGCTCCTATATCGAGCCCGATGGGGGCGTTTAAGCGCGCTAATTGTTCGGGCGCAAGGCCCAACTCACGCAATTGTGACATGCGCCGTTCGTTCGTGCGCCGGCTTCCCATCACGCCGATGTAGCCGGCGTTTGTTTGCAGCGCCGCGCGAATGAGCGGAATATCGAATTTCTCATCGTGCGTCAAAGCGACGATCGCGGTGCGGTCGTCGACGGGCGATTCGCGCAAGAAATCATCAGGCCATGCGGCCACGACGCGATCGGCCTCGGGAAAGCGCTCGGGCGTCGCAAAAGCAGGGCGCGCGTCGCAGAGCGTGACATCGTATCCGAGCAATTTGGCTACGCGCACCATCGCATGGGCGAAATCGATCGCCCCGAAGATGTACATGCGCGGTTTGGGCAGCACGCGGTGAATGAAGACGCGAACGTCACCGTGCGGTTCGCCTTCATCGCCGAGCATGCGAATCTCGGTGGCGTCGCCCGCGATCGAAGCGCGCACTTCGGCGGCGACGACGTCGTCGAGCCGCGAATTTCCAAGTGAGCCGAGTACGGAGTCTTCAAAAAGGAAGAGGCGGTTCGCGCGTCCGGAATCGTCGAGCCGGATCGTTTCGGCCACGAGGTTTTCAGACGTGAGCCGGCGTTGGACGGCCGCGGTTTCGCCCGGATTGAGTGACTCCAGGAGGACGCTCAGCGTTCCGCCGCAGCTCAGCCCCACGGCTTGCGCGTCGGCATCGGAAAGGCCGTATTCCACGAGGCGCGGATGCCCGTCGCGCAACACGGCCGCGGCCTCTTGCGCCAGGGCCGACTCCACGCAGCCGCCGCTAATCGAACCAAGCAGCGTGCCGGCCGACGAGATCGCCATGACCGCTCCGGGGTCGCGCGGCGCCGAACGCAGGACGTTGACGAGCGTCGCCAAAGCGACGCTTTCCCCGGCCTCCTGAAGGCGGCGGATCTGCCCGAGGAGTTCTTGCATGCGCATGGCTTCAACGGGGGCCCGGTGAAGTCCGACCGTCATGCTGTGGCAGCAGTACTTTCAGCCGCGTTCGATAGCGCGGGCGCTGGCATTGCTCCGCGAATACGGAGCGGCGGCGCGCATCGTCTCGGGCGGCACCGACGTGCTGGTCGAGCTGCAGCGCGGCGTGAAGCCGACGCAGACGCTGATCGATATAACGCAGCTGCGCGAGCTGAAATACGTGCGCGACGAAGGCGAGCGGATCGCTATAGGCGGACTCGCGACGCACAACGACGTCCTCGCATCGCCCGAGTGCGCGCAGCGTGCGCTGCCGCTCGTGCAAGCCTGCGTTGAAGTCGGCGCACCGCAGATTCGCACGCGCGCGACGATCGCGGGCAACCTGGTGACCGCTTCGCCGGCGAACGATACGATCGTTCCGCTGATCGCGATGGGCGGCGAAATCGTGTTGCAAAGCGTTGACGGCGAGCGCGTCATCAACATTGCCGAGTTTTTTACCGGCTTCCGCCAGACGGTGATGCGTCCGGACGAGCTCCTGCGCGAAATTCGCGTGCGTCCGCTGGCTGAAAACGAGCGCGGAATTTTTCTGAAGCTCGGCTTACGCCGGGCGCAGGCGATCTCGGTGATCAGCGTGGCGGCGGTTGTTTCGCTCGATGACACGGTCGGTGAGGCGCGCATTGCGCTCGGGTGTTTGGCGCCGACAATCGTGCGCGCCAAAAACGCCGAGGCGGCGGTGGTTGGGAAAGCGTTGAGTCCGGAGACCATTGCATCGGCGGCCGAAGCGGTGCTCGAAGATGTTTCGCCGATTGGCGACGTGCGCGGAAGTGCGGAGTACCGGCGGCTAGCGGTCAGCGCGCTGATGGAACGCAGTTTGCAGCGCATCGCCGCCGGCACATGCGCGGAAGGTTTGCCCGATCGCCACGTTTTGCTCGACACCGGTGAGGCGCCGGCGCTTCCAACGGTGGCCGAATTCACGGGAACCATTGTTTCCACGATCAACGGCAAGCGCACGGAAATGCGCGACGCCGGCCGCAAGACGTTACTCAATGCCTTGCGCGAGAACGCTTCGCTGACCGGATCGAAGGAAGGCTGCGCCGAGGGAGAGTGCGGCGCGTGCACGGTTTGGGTCGACGGGCAGGCGGTGATGTCGTGCTTAGTTCCGGCCGCCCAGGCGCACGGGCACGCGCTGGTGACCATTGAAGGGTTGGCGGCCAGCCACAATGGTAAGCCGCTGCATCCGCTGCAGCAGGCGTACATCGAGCGCGGCGCCGTGCAGTGCGGTTTCTGCATACCCGGTATGTTGATGGCGGGCGCCAAACTTTTGCAAGAGCGTGAGACGCCGACGCTTGCGCAGCATCAAACCGCGATCAGCGGAAACATTTGCCGTTGCACCGGTTACCGCAAAATTCTCGACGCGATGCAGCAAGCCGCGACGCAAATGGGTCACGAGTCCTTCGACCGGGGCGCTCAAGAGCGCCCGCTCAGGATGACACGATAAGTGAACCAAGCGCGCCGCGATAGCGAATTGATTGGGCAAGCCGTGCCGCGGCCGGATGCGTTCGGTAAAGTTACCGGCGCCGCCATGTATCCGGCCGATCTGGTGCGCGCGGAGATGGTGCAGCTCAAAGCGGTTTTCGCAAATCGCGCACACGCGCGGATCGTTTCGGTGGATACGTCGGCGGCGTCGGCTCACCCGGGGGTGCTCGCCGTATTTACGGCGTCCGACGTCCCATACAATCGTTTCGGATTGATCGAAGATGACCAACCGCTGCTCTGCGATGACAAGGTGCGTTTCGTCGGCGACCGCGTTGCCCTGATCGCCGCGGAAACGGTCGAGGCGGCGGAGACCGCTGCCAAGCTCGTGCACGTGGAATACGAGGACTTGCCGATCGTTTCCGATGCGCGCGCTGCAATGGAATCGGACGCGCCGTTAGTGCATGCAGATCGCGAGAATAATATTCTCGGACACGTTCGCATTCGGAAGGGCGACGTGGACGCAGCGTTTGCGTCCGCGGACGTTGTTGTGGAAGAAGAGTTTTCGACATCGTGGCAAGAGCACGCGTATCTTCAGCCGGACGCGGGCATCGCGTATTACGAGGGCGAGAAGCTCGTCGTCGAGACGGCCGGACAATGGCTGCACGAGGACCGGCGCCAGATCGCCAAGATGCTGCAGCTCGCCGAGGACGACGTCGTGATCCGGTACGCGAAGATCGGCGGCGCGTTCGGCGGCCGCGAGGACTTAATCGTGCAGCCGTTGCTGGCGCTGGCGACGTGGAAGCTGAAGCGGCCTACGGCGCTGGTATGGAACCGCGAAGAGTCAATCGTCGGTCATCAAAAGCGGCATCCGTATTTTATTCGCTCCAAGTGGGCTGCGAACAAAGACGGAAAAATTGTCGCGGCGCAAACGGAGTTGCTGGCCGACGGCGGCGCCTATGCAAGCACGAGCGTCGAAGTGCTCAAGGGGGCGACGGTCGGCGCTTCGGGGACCTACGAGATCGAAAACGTCGCGACTGACGGATACGTCGTTTACACAAACAACGTGCCGTGCGGCGCATTCCGCGGTTTCGGTTTACCGCAGGCGCATTTCGCGGCGGAGTCCATGGTCACAAGGCTGGCTTTGGCGCTTGGCATGGACCCGGTTGAGATCCGCCGGCGCAATATGTATCGCGAAGGCAGCTTCACCGCGACGCAAACCGCGCTGCCACAAGGCGTGAGTGCGTTACCGGTACTCGAGCGATGTGTCGCCGAGATGCAGGCGCGTTTTAAGACAAACGGGGCGCGCGCTCAGGATGACAAGCTGCGGCGGGGCGTGGGGCTGGCTTCGGGGATCAAGAACGTGGGCTATTCATTCGGCTTTCCCGATCAGGCGACGGCGACCGTTGAGTTGTACGGCGAGAAAGAGATCGAGCGCGTCGTGCTGCGGATTGGCGCGGCCGAATGCGGACAGGGCGCGCATTTGGTTATGCGCCAGGTTTGCGCGGCGACGCTCAACGTGCCGCTCGATCGCATCGAGCTGATTGCGGAAGATAGTCGTGAGTCGCCCAACGCCGGCAGCGCTTCAGCTTCGCGCATGACGTTCATGGGAGGCCGCGCGGTCAAAGACGCGGCAACGGCGGCGCTCGAGAAATTCCCCGGCAACGATGCAAAGGCCACGGTGCAATTCCGCCCCGCGGAAACCACACCGCTGGAGCCGGAAACCGGCAAAGGCTTTCCGCATTTCAATTACGGCTACGTTTCGCAGGCCGTTGAGGTCGAAGTTGATACGGCGACCGGTTTGGTCCGCGTACTGCGCATCATCAGCGTGCACGACGTCGGCCGCGCCATCAACAAACAGCAAGTTGAAGGACAGATCGAAGGCTGCTTAGCGCAAGCCGTCGGTTATGCGCTGACGGAGAATTTCCAGTGCAAGGACGGGAGAATTCTCACGCCTCACTTTAGCAACTATCTCTTGCCGACGACGCTCGACATGCCGACGGAGGTTTATCCGGTGATCATGGAACTCGCGGATCCGAACGGGCCGTTCGGCGCGCGCGGCGTGGCGGAGATGCCGCTCGTTCCGTTCGCAGCGGCCGTCGCGAACGCAATTCACGCCGCGACCGGTGCGTGGGTAACGCAGCTCCCGTTTACGCCTGAGCGCGTTCTCGCGGCGATTGCGGCGGCGGAGAAGGCCGGCTACGAATTGTCGGTCCCCTAGTGGAAAGCTAAATCGGGTTGCGCGGGGCGAGAATCTGGGTTATTTTGGCAGCTGCGTTCGCGCTGTCATTTCCGGTCGTGCAGTTGTTGCTGGACAGCGGCAACTTCATGGGATTAAATCCCGCGCCGATTGGAGCGGTAGTCGACTATCCGACCGGCATTGTGAAAGCCGTTCAGCCCGGAACTCCGGCGGCTCGCGCGGGTTTGCTGCCGGGAGATCGCATCGATTATGCGCGCGCGGGTTGGACGATGCGCATCTGGATACGTTCGGGGCATTTACGCTCCGGCGTCCCGACGCCGCTTCACATTGTTCGTGCCGGCCGGCCGATGGGCGTCACGCTTCTTGCGCCGCGCCCGCCGCCTATATCCACTGGTTTGTTGGTTCTCGACTTGGCCGAGGTGGTCGCGACGCTGGTCTACATTATTCTGGGATGCGCATTTTATTTTGCTTCGCGAACGAAGCTGTCGTTCGCGTTCATGATATTTTGTTTTGCGATGACCGGCCCGTTTGCGAACACCGCCTGGCTGCATGCCGTTCCGCGTTGGGCGGAGCCGCTGGCTGCATTCGCCGCGACGCTCCTGCCCTTATTTCAGACTTGGGGTTACCTTGTACTGTGTCTGCGGTTTCCAACCGGTGAACCCTTAGGCCGCTGGCGGATTGTAGACCGCGCCGTGCCGGCGATAATAATGCTTTGCTTTGCACTGTACTACGGGCACTTTTACACCGTCGCGTTTATCGATGGTGAAAACGATCTGCCCTACAATCTGTTCGTCTCGTTCGTCTGGTTCACGTATTTTCTGGGAGCGGCTGCCTTTTTGGCTCGTTATTGGGGCGCGCGCGGCGCCGAGACGATTCGCATGCGCTGGGTGGCCGTCGCGCTCGCGGTGTACCTGGGGATACTCGGAATATTCTTTATCGGTCAGGTTTTGCGCACAACCGTGCTCTGGCCATCCTACCTGACGCTTTTCAATCCGGCGCCGTTCGCATTTGCGTACGCGCTTGTGCGAGGCCGCATCATCGACGTCCGCATCTTCGGCGGGCGCGCGATCGTCTACGGTGCGCTCACCGCAATTCCGGTTGCGCTGCTTGCCGTCGTCGATTGGTTTTTCGCGCGGCGATTGCAAGATGCGCGGCTGGCGACACTTTTTGAAGTAGCGGTAGCGGTTGCCTTTAGCTTTTGGCTGCGCGGCCTGCATCGGCGAATCGACCGTTTTGTCGAGCGCGTCTTTTTTGCGAGCCGGCATCGCGCGTTTGAGCGCGTGCGGCATATTTCGCGCGCGCTGCCGTTCACCGAAAGAATCGAAACGATTGAAACGCTGCTCTGCGATGAAATTGCCGGCGCGTTGCAGCTCGCATCCGCGGCATTGTTCCGCGCCGAGAATGGCGCGTTCGTGCTTACCGCGGCTCGCGATTGGGAGGGCGGAGCCGAGCGTCTAGATCCGGACGACCCGCTTGTTCTCTTTGCGCGATCGTCACACGGCGGTGTTCACTTTGATGACGTGCCGCGCACGCGCGTCGCGGTGCCCGCAGGAGACGCCAGGCCCGCATTCGGGTTGCCGGTGACGGTGGGGCGGCGCGTAATCGCCGTCGTGCTGTATGGCAATCACGTCAATGGTGAGCCGATCGATAGCGAAGAAGAAGATTTGCTTAACGCGGCTGCGCATGCCTCGGCGACGGCCTACGAGCATTTGCACGCGCTCGAGCGCGAGCGCGAGATCGCGCAGCTTCGCTCGCAGTTGCAGTTGAGCGCGTCGTCCTAACGGTCACATTGTGATCGACTTAAACGCTTCGCTCGCGATGAAGATCTGTCAAGCGTTCGCGTGCTTCGCGGCCATCATCGGTTCGCAAGGAACTGCATTTGCGCAAACCGCCGCCACGCAGAGTGTGACCGTCCGCGCGCTTGTTTGCCCGCAGCATGGAGCCGAACAGCCGAACCTGCAACTCGTCTGGTCGAGCACCCTAACTGCATCCGCCGAGAAAGCTGTTCCGACCAGAAGCCCCGACGGCTTGTGGACGTTTAATTTACAATTGCCCGCGGGGACATATGTTTTGGACGTCGGGGTGCCATATCGAGATCGGAACACGCCGGGCTGCACGTATCTTACCGCGTTCACGGTTTTGCGAGGCCACGACCGCCATCTTGTCGGCGCGGTGGCAGCGCCGATGATGATTGGCGGTGAGGGCTATAATCGATCGATAGCCGGCGCTCTTCCGTTTGATGGAATGTTCGCGACCATTCAAAACATGGATTATCCCGCCGCGGAAGAGCCTATCAGCGTCGACGGCACAATGTACGACGCTGAGAATCTTGGCGCCGCGCGGTACCTTCTGCGATTCTACTTGACCGAAAATGACATGGAAGGCGACAAGTTCGCGAGTTTCGAGTTTGATTTTCGGCATACGGCGCAACTCACGCATATCGAACGGACTGTTACGCTGGCCGATCTTCGGGAACGGCTCCAGAACCGGACCGGCGGACGCCTGTGGGGCGAGCGGGGGCGCGATGCCTCTTCGACATATCAGATTTTTTCGGGATCGGGTCAGGCCGTGCGAGCGGTGGTAGTAGCTTTAGCCGACATGAAGTCGCGACTACACCTTTCGCCCAGGGCGGCCGATCTCGGCGGCTATATCGTGGACGTGGAGATGCCCGACATCATCAGAACAAACGAAAAGATGCGCTACTACATCGAGTTTAATCCGAAGGTACGGTTCAACGCTAACATGCGCCCGATTCCGGAATCGGGGACTTGCATGCGCGACGGGCGGCCGCATACGGCATACGTTATTGATGAAGATTTAAAGATTCTGAACCGGAACCTCTGCGTGCTGAATCCTTAGACGAGCGGAATAAGGTAGCGGCGCGCCTTGCGGCCGTCTTCGCTCGTATCGGGGAGTCTCGCGCCTCCGCATTTCTCGATGACTCTGGCTGACGCGGCGTTTTCATCCCAGCACGTGATGAGCGCGTCAACTTCGCCGAGTTCGCGCAAGCGTTCGCAAGCGTGAAGTAACATCGCGGTCGCAACGCCCTGACCGCGGAACCTCGGTTGCACGGCGTAGCCCACGTGTCCGCCGATGCGCCAAAGCGTTCCGCGCACGAAGTGCCGCACGTGCACCTCGCCTGCCATTTCATCACCGGCGAACGCCCAGTACGTGTCGGACGGGACCCAGCCGGCGGGCAGGCCGCGGCCTTCAGCGGCGCCTTGCAAGAACTCGATATATGCGGGCAGGTTCGTGCGTGCCAAACCGAAGACGCTATCTTTTGACCACATATCTTGATCGCCGGGACCGAACGCGTTTAAGAAGGTTTTGAACGCGGGCGCGAGCTCGGGTGAGGGGCGGCGAAACTCTAATTGCACGGTTCGTCTACTTTCTAGCAATAAGGGGACAACACTTGGCGCGCACGATATGCATCGTGAAGACGCGCGATCTAGTGGCCCGCTTGCAAGAAGCCGGATGGGTTTATTCGCGCCCCGGTCAGAGGTGTCATAGTGCTGCCGTTCCACGGAAAGAACGAAGACCTATCGCCGGGAATTGCGAAAGGCATCTTGAGAAAGGCGGGACTCCGATGAGCAAGAGCTACGTAGCCATATTTGAGCAATCGGATGACGGCGGCTGGGGCGCATACGTTCCCGACCTTCCGGGGTGCGCAAGCTGGGGTGTTTCCCGCGAAGATGCGGCGCGCAACGTGCGCGACGCGATCGAAACATATCTTGAAGAACTACGCGAAATGAACGAACCTATCCCGGAGCCGGGGTCTTACACAGAAGCTATCTCAGTAGCTTAACACAAATCTCTGGCGATCTCGTTCGCCTTGTTCACCGTAGCTTGGAGATCGAAGTCTAGCAGTTTGCCGTCGCGGACGAGCTCCTTACCGTTAACAATAACGAGATCGGCGCGCTGCGGGCGGCAGAAAACCAGCGAGGCGACCGCATCGTGTACCGCGGCGCCGGAAAGTTCGAGCGAATCGATCGACCAACCGGCGATATCGGCCGCCTTGCCAGGTTCAAGCGATCCGATATCATCGCGGCCCAAGACTTCCGCGCCCCCGCGCGTCGCAAGTTCGAGCGCGTCGCGCGCCGTTAGCGCATCGGGTACTCCCGCCGCTACGCGCTGCAAGAGCATCGCGTGGCGCGCTTCGTCGATTAGATTGGACGAGTCGTTGGAAGCCGAGCCGTCGACGCCGAGCCCGATGCGAGCGCCGGCCGTTCGCAGCGCACCGATTGGCGCGATGCCCGAACCCAAACGCATATTGGAGGTAGCGCAGTAGGCGACGCCGGTGCGCGTCGCACCCAAGCGAACACATTCATCGGCGGAGGCATGCACCATGTGCGCGTGCCATACGTCGTCTCCGACCCAGCCTAGTTTTTCCGCCAGTTCCACCGGACGGCAGCCGAAATGCTCGAGGCAATACTTTTCTTCATCCAGCGTTTCGGCCAGATGCGTGTGCGCATGTACGCCGGCGCTGCGCGCCAGCGCGATGCTCTCACGCATGAGATCCGGTGAAACCGAAAACGGCGAGCAAGGAGCGACCACGATGCGCGTCATCGCTAGCGGCTCCGGATCGTGGTAGGTCTTGATAACGCGCTGCGTATCTTTTAAGATGTAGGCTTCGTCTTCGACGACGCCGTCGGGCGGCAAGCCGCCCTTGGAGCGGCCGAGCGACATGGAGCCGCGCGACGCGTGAAAGCGAAAGCCCATTTCACGCGCGATTTCGATCTGGTCGTCGACGCGGGCGCCGTTGGGCCAAATGTAGGTGTGGTCCATCGAGGTCGTACAGCCCGAGAGTAAAAGCTCGGCGATCGCGATCTGCGTCGAAACGCGGATCGCTTCGGGTGTGAAACGCCCCCACATCGGATAGAGCGTCTGCAGCCAGTCGAAAAGTTTGACGTCTTGCGTGCCCGGCACGCTGCGCGTGAGCGTTTGATAGAAATGATGGTGCGTGTTCACGAGGCCCGGCAGCAATACCATACGCGAACAGTCGATCGTGGCGTCGGCCGGTCGCGGAGGCGAGCCGGCGGCATCGATCGCTTCGATGGCATTGTCGCGCAACAGCAGGCTCGCGCCGTGCAGCTCGTGACGCTCGCGGTCAAAGGTCGCAATCGTGTGCGCGTTCTTTAAAAGAAGCGTGGCCATGGCTAGAAGGCGGGTACGGCTTAAAGGCACGTCTAACCTCGCCGCTCGTGAATTCCGCCGCACTCCTCGATGGCTACGACCGCTCTGCGCTGACTTTGTGCTCCATCGGAAGCCACTCCGCGTTGGAAGTGGCCGCGGGCGCGAGGGCGCAGGGGCTGCGCAATTTGGTCGTCACCGCGAAGGGCCGCGAAAAAACATACGCCGGCTTTTACGCTCGCAAGGACGATCCACCGCGCGGATGCGTTGACGGGACGCTGGAACTCGAAGCATTCGTCGATATCCTGGAATCGAAAGTGCAGGAAGAGTTGCGCGCGCGCAACGTGGTGTTCGTTGCGAACCGTTCGTTCGAAGTCTATCTGCGCGAAAAATATTCGTACGACCAAATCGAGAGCGGCATGCGCGTTCCGATGTTCGGCAATCGCAAGCTGCTTCGCGCCGAAGAGCGCGGCGAAGCGAACAACCAGTACGCGCTTTTGAGGCGCGCGGGGATCCGGCATCCGCTGCAATTCAAAGATTCGGGTCAAATCGACCGGCTCGTCATGGTGAAGGCGCAGCACGCGAAAATCTCTTTCGAGCGCGCGTTCTTTCTGTGTTCGTCACCAAAAGAGTATCGTGAGACGTCGCAGCGCCTGATTCGCGACGGCGTCGTGCGCGAAGAGGGACTGCAGGACGCGGTGATCGAGGAGTACGCGCTCGGGCCAACGGTCAACTTGAACTTTTTTTATTCGCCGGTATTGCACGAGCTAGAACTTTGCGGAACCGATACGCGCCGGCAAACCAATCTGGAAGGCTTTCGCAACGTGCCGCCGTCGGCGCTAGGCGCCCTTGCGGACGTACCGATGCGCTTGGAAGAAGCCGGGCACATCGCCGCCACGCTTACCGAGTCCATGCTCGAGAAGGCATTCGAAATGGGCGCGGCATTTCTGCAGGCGGCGCGCGAACTCAATCCGCCCGGAGTCATCGGGCCGTTTGCGCTGCAATGCGCGATCGTCGCTGGGCCGCCGAAGGAATTCGTCTGCTACGACGTATCGCTGCGCATTCCGGGTTCGCCCGGTACGCGTTACACGCCGTACTCGAGTTACCGCTGGGGGCGCGACGTTTCGGTCGGCGAACGCATCGCCATGGAAATCGTCTTTGCTCGTGACGCACATCGTTTGGAAGAGGTCGTGACGTGAATCCGAATTATCCGCGCGATCTGATCGGCTATGGTCAGGATCCGCCCGACCCGAAGTGGCCGGGCGGCGCGCGCGTTGCCGTGCAGATCGTCATGAATTACGAGGAGGGTTCGGAGTATTCGATTCCCGACGGCGACGAGCATTCGGAGACGTATCTTACCGAAGTCCCCGGCGCGTCGCTCGGGCCGAACCAGCGCGACCTGATCGTCGAGTCGGTCTACGAATACGGCAGCCGCGCGGGATTTTGGCGGCTCATGCGTATTTTCAAAGAACGCGACATTCCGATCACGGTCTTCGGCGCGGCGCTCGCACTCGAACGCAATCCCCAAGCGGCGCGCGCGATTCGCGACGCCGGATACGAGGTGTGTTCGCACGGATTTCGTTGGGTCGGCTTTCAAGATATGAGTGAAGAGCAAGAGCGCGCCGAGATGAAACGCGCGGTCGAATCGCTCGAGCGGACCATCGGGGAGCGCCCGTACGGGTGGTACTGCCGCTACGCGCCGAGCGAAAATACGCGCAGGCTCGTGGTGGAAGAAGGCGGATTTCTCTACGACTCGGATGCTTACAACGACGATTTGCCGTATTGGATGAAGGTCGAAGGGAAAAACCACCTGGTTATTCCATACACGCTCGACGTGAACGACATGAAATTTTCCGTGGCGCCGGGTTTCACGGCGCCCTCGGGTTATTTCGAGTATATGAAGGATACATTTGACGTACTTTATCGCGAAGGAAAGACGCAGCCCAAGATGATGAGCGTTGGTTTGCACACGCGTCTGGCCGGACGTCCCGGCCGTGCCGCGGCGCTCGCGCGGTTCTTAGATTACGTGCTCGATCACAAACGCGTGTGGGTTTGCCGGCGCGTCGACATTGCCCGCCACTGGATTGAAAACCATGCACCCAAATAAGCTTTATGAGTAGCGTCGTTCAGCGACTGGCCGAGTTGGCCGAATTCGGGAAGTATGAATACGGTATCAATCGCGGACTCGCGACGCCGCAGGAGCGCAAAGCTCGCGAGCTGTTCGTGAAGTGGGCGAGCGAGAGCGCTTACCAACTGACGCAGGATCCGATCGGCAATCTTTTCGCGCGGCGCAATGGGAGCGATCCCGCGGCGGCGCCGATCTTGGTCGGTTCGCATCTCGACACTGTTCCTACAGGCGGCGCATATGACGGCGCATACGGCGTCGTCGCTGCACTTTGCGCGCTCGAACAACTCGATAGCGAAGGCGTCGAGACGCGCCATCCGGTCGAGGCCGTGGCCTGGGTGGGAGAAGAAGGCAGCCGTTTTTCGATCGGCTGTTTGGGCAGCGCAGTTTTCGCACGGCTGACTTCGCTTGATGAAGCCTACGCACTGCGCGATGAATCGGGCGTTACGCTTGCCGATGCACTCGCATCACCCGACGGCGGTTTGTTGGATCTGCCGCAGCGCAGCGAACAGCGCGTGGCCGCGTACTTGGAGTTACATGTCGAGCAAGGGCCCGTGCTCGAAGCAGCGGGCGTTCATCTCGGCGTCGTCAGCGCGATCACGGGTCAGATTCGCTACCGCGCCGTCGTCGAGGGCATGAGCGGGCACGCCGGCACCGTGCCGATGGATCGCCGCGCCGATGCGCTTTCCGCCGCGTCGGAAATCGTACTGGCCATGGAAGAGGCTGCGCGTGAAGCGGGCGGCGCGGTCGTAACGGTGGGCCGGCTTGTGGTGGAACCCGGCGGCACGAATGTTATCCCGGCGCGGGTCAGTTTTTCGATCGACAACCGCTCGCCCGACGTTTCGAAGATGGAAGCGATTGAAGCGGCGTTTCATGCAACGGCTGAAAAGGTCACGAAGGAACGCGGCGTGCGTGTGATGCTCGAAAAGCTCGACGTGCACAAGCCCACGCCGATGAATGAGGAATTGCGCGCGGCGCTCCATCGCGTCTGTGAGGCGATGGGACAGCAGGCGCCCGATGTGCCCAGCGGCGCGGGGCACGATGCAATGTGCATCGCTAAAATCGCGCCGGCGGCGATGCTGTTCGTTCCGAGCATCGGCGGACATAGTCATGTGGGACAAGAGCGAACCGCAGATGCGGATTTGGAACTAGGCGTCGCGGCATTGGCCCGCGCGATCGAGGAGGTCGACAAGTGAGGTTTTTCATCTGCGGATCCGCGTTGCGCGGTCAGCCGGATCACGGAAACCTGGGTGAGGCGAAATTCTTGGGAGAAGCGCATACCGCGCCGCGGTACCGCTTACATTCGGTGCGCGACCAGCATCCCGGTATCTACGAAGTGGATAGCGGCGGCATTTCGATAGCGGGCGAGCTCTACGAGTTTACGCCCGAGCAACACGAACATTTACTCGAAAGCGAACCGCCCGATCTCTATGAGGCGCCGATCGAACTCGACGACGGTTCAAAAGTCAGCGCAATGATCTATCCGCGTTCGCTGATCGTGGAACGCGGTTATAAGGATATCTCCCAGTTCGGCGGTTGGAAAGCTTTTAAGGCTTCAGAAAACGGCTAGCTCGGTTGCCCGCGGGCCTCGCCTACGCTCGGCCATGGTTCGCCCTTCGACAAACTCAGGATGACATGGGCGCCGAATGGCGCCCGCTCACCATGACACTTTGGGGCCGGTGGGAAGCGTTCAAAGCGTCAGGGACAGAGGGCCGCTAGCGCGCTGGCGGCGTCGGCCGGCGGTTTGGACCCATTGAACGTGAACTCCAGCGTATACAGCGCCGGCTCTTTGCGAAACGCGATGACCTCCATGTTATGCGCTCCGGTCGCCGGATTCGCGAGTCCGGTCGCGATAAAACGCGGCTGAGCCGCACCGCAGATCGTAACACTGTCCACCGCGGTGGCCGCTCCCTTGGCCGGCGCGAGCGCCGACGTGAGCATAGCCATCAGGTGCGGCGGCTGACAATCGCAAACTTGGCGATTCCCGATAATCTCGCTTTGCGTACCGTCGGCTTCGGTTCTTATGTAATGGGCGTACTCGTCTTTTTCTAACGGTACTTTTTTCCAAGCCGAATCCAAAGCCGGCGCGGGCGACGCGGATGGTGCCGGCACCGGTGTCGATTGCAGCAGCGCTACGGCTAAAAATATCGCTAGCATTGGTTCTCCATTAAGGCGACGACGTGATATCGTCGAAATTCGCCGTCGCGTCGTTTACGCCGTTCGACGTGACGTGTAAGCGAAGCTCGATGAGCGAGCCGACGTTGAAATCTGAGCGCGAAAACGAATAGGTTTTGGTGACCGGGGCGCCGCCGTTACAAGTGGTTGGGCTCGACCGCACGGTTGGCGGGGTGAACGTATCGAGAATCGTTTCGGTGCCTTGCAAAAGGCCGGTCGGGAAAACGATGCCCACCGTAACCGTCACGGGATCGGTGCCGCCCCATACGCGAAACGAAACGGATTGCGGCACGCCATGATCGATGAATTGCTGCGAAAGATACCCAGCCGAGCCCCCGGGCGTTTCAATGGCCGCAAACGGATTGCCCTGTTGCGACGGGACGCACGAGTCCGACGTTTTGAGCGTAAATGTGGGGAATCCGGGAATTGCTCCGGCCTTGGTAGGCGTTCGGTCCCAACACGTCCAGTCGAAATTGAAGCCGGTGTTGATGATATTGGTTTTATTGCAGGCGGCTCCGCCGCCGCCAATCGGCGCGTAAGCTACGCTGTTCGAACCGCAGCCCGCAAGCGAAGCGATGGCCAGGAACATCATCACGCTTACGTATTTCACGGGAAACGCGTACCGATTCCGAAGAACGATCCTTCGGTCCACCCGTCTACCGGCGTGTTGATCGTGGACTTGAAAAATTCGCCTGCCCATCCTGCCTCTAAGAACAAGCTCGTTGCATTCAGCCAGAACGTCGCGCCTGCGCGGTATTTGATAACACTGTACCCAAAGGGAACGGTCTCTCCGGAGAACGGTCCAAGGAAGGGCGATACGGGATACGTGTACTTACCGGTCACCGCGGGATAATACCAAGCGCTTGCAAACAATGAGAGCTGCTTATCGAGGTTCGGTACCTTGCTAATGCCGAAGCCGATGCCACGGATGGTGGGATAGCCCAAGTAGCTGTAATGCTTGAAGTACATCCCCGTGCCGGCATAGACGTGCGGCAAGATTTTTAGCGCCGCTCGTAGGTCAACGTCGGTGTCGATGCCGTTGAATGCATTCACGTATTCCTGAGCGCGTCCCGTTTGTTGCCCAATCAGGTTGGGGGCAACTGCGGTGATACAACCGGGATCCGCTCCCGGGCAAACGCCGGTTGTGTATTGCCCTTGCGCATTCACGGTGGTGCAGCCCGTTGGAGCCGGATCGCATAGCACTGCGTGCTGGAAGGCATCGTGCGGAAAGCGGTAGCGTTTGAAATCGATCTGCACCAAGAACGTGTCCGGCGTTCCCATGAAGTATGAGGCCTGAATTCCAAACGACTGGTTTGCAACCGTGTGCGCCGGAGCCGCTTCGTTGGAGATCGCCGGTGCGTTCATGTAATCGATCGAGGCCATGATGCGCGCCGGTTTTCTTGCGGCGATCGTGCGCGGCGCGGGCGTGGGCGTTGGAGCGGGCGGGGGCGCGGCTTGCGGTCCGGGTGTTCGCGCGGCTGAAGGCGTGGGCTTAGGCGCTGGCGCCGCGGCAGGTGGCGCGGTAGCGAGAACGGGGGTAGGCGGGCGCGGCGTCGGCGGCAGCAGCGCAGCGAGTTCGGTGTAACGGACGACGACGACGTGCTGATCGGCAACCCACTGCACGTATCCGCCGAGGCCCTCGGAGATCACGCGGATGGGCACGAGGATCTCGCCTTCATACAGCATCGGCGCGACATCGAGCGGATGTACCTTATCGTTGACGATAACGCGCGGAACGCCCAGCGTGAGAACGACGCGCGCGCCCGCCTTGGTGATGTCGATCGTTTTGCTCGACGCATCGTAGGTCACTTGTGCGCCGCCCATCTGCGCGAGCATCGCGCGCAGCGGAACGAGGATGGCGCTGCCGCGCACGAGCGCGGCCAGCACGCGGTCGCGACTGAGCACGTCGTTGGTGTGCACGGTGTGATCGTTGAAGAGAATGGGGACCTGTCCAAACGGCACGTTAGCGGACGGCTCCGCTCCCGCCGGGGCGGGCGGCGGCGCCGAATAGGTTCGAGGAGGCGGTGCGTATGGACGCGGGGCGGTCGAATAGATACGGGGCGGCGTTGCCGGTGGGCCCGGCAACGGCGTCGCGGCGGCAGGTGGCGTGACCGCCGCGATGACGCCCGGAGCCGAGCGTTTTGCGCCGTGCAGGTTTGCGCCCTGGAGTCGGGCGCCGGTGACGTTGGTTCCGAGAAGGCTCGTATTTTGAAGATCGGCTTGCCGGAGATCGGCGCCGGTCAGCGCCGCGTTGTGGAGATTCGCGCCGTGCAGGTTGGCGGTTTGCAGATCGGCGTTCTGCAGATTGGCGCCGAAAAGATTGGCGCGGGTGAGATTGGCTCCGTATAGGTTTGCGCCCGAGAGCACGGCGTTCTGCAAGTCGGCGCCCTGCAAATTCGCTTGCTGCAGGTTAGCGTTTTGGAAATTTGCGCCTTCGGAGTCAAGATGCTGCAAGTTGGTGTTCTGCAAGATCGCGCCGGTAAGCGTGGCCCCGCCCAGGTGCGCGCCGAGCAGGTTGGCTCCCCGCAGATTCGCGCCGGCTAAATTTGCGCCGCGTAAGTTCGCGCCTTGCAAGTCGGCGTTTTGCAGATTTGCGTTATGCAAGTCCGCATTCTGAAAATTTTTGCCTTGCATGTTTGCGCCGACCAGATTCGCGGCGGTTTGCGCGAACGCCGGAGCATAAACAAGCGCGGCCAGCAATGCAATGGCCGCGAACAGACGACGCCTCATGCGGCGCGCCCTATCTGGGTGGGCGCGGATGCGCCGGTGGACTGCTCGGCGCCGGGGTTGGCACAGTGTGCGGTGACGGTGCGGGTGCCGGCATCGGGCTGAGGTTATAAAGGTTAGCGCTCTGCATCTTCGCGCCTTGCAAATTGGCGCCCTGAAGGTCGGCGCCTTGAAGATCGGCATGCTGAAGAATAGCGTTGAGCAAACTCGCCCCGCGTAAGTTTGCATTTTGAAGATTGGCGTTTGCAAGATTGGCGCCTTGCAAGTTGGCCGTTTGAAGAATGGCGGTTTGGAGGTTGGCGCCCTGAAGGTTGGTTTGGTACATGTTGGCGCCGGTGAGGTCGGTTCCGTAGAGCGTCGCGCCGCTAAAATTGGCGCCTTGCAGCTTGGCGCCTTGCATCCGTGCGTTTTGCAGATTGGCGTCTTGGAAGATCGCGTGCTGCAGACTGGCGCCGTTCAAACCGGCACCGTAAAGGTTTGCTTTCTGTAAATTCGCGCCTTGCAGATTCACCAGCCCGAGATCGGCATTTTGCAGGTTGGCTCCGCGAACGTCGGCGCGCGTCATGTCGGCGCTGTAAAGCGTCGCGCCATAAATGGTAGCGGACTGCAGGTTGGCGCCTTGTAAATGCGCGCCTTGCATGTTGGCGCCTTGCAAGTTCGCGCCTTGAAGTTTTGCTCCGTGCAGGTCCGCGGTCTGCAAATTCGCGCTTTGGAGCTTGCCGGTCTGCAGGGAGGCTCCGCTCAGGTTCGCGCCGGCCAGATCCGCATGCTGCAAGTTGACGTCGTAGAGATGCGCGCCGGCGAGGTTTCCGCCGCGCAGGTGAGCGCCGTACAAATTGGCGCTTCTAAAATTAACGCTCTGCAGTTTAGCGCCGCGAAAGTTGGCGCCGCGAGAATCGGCCGAGGTAAGGTCGGTGCCTCTCAAGTCAGCGCCCATCAGCGTCGCGCCGCGCAGGTTGGCCCCGCGCAGATGTGCGCCGGCGAGATTTGCGCCGCTCATGTGCGCGCCTTGCAAGTTCGCGCCTTCCAAGTCGGCATTTTTCAGATTGGTGGATTGCAGGTTCGCGTTCTGCAAGTTGGCGTTTTGCATGTTGGCGTTTTGCAAATTCGCGCCTTGAAAATTCGAGGCGCGTTGTGCGAGAGCCGGGGCAGCCGCTATTAGGGCCGCAGTGCAAACTGCGCCCAACATAAACCAAGCGCGTGCGCGCGCTGCGTGCCGCTTCAACCAAGCCACCTGGCCAACCGATTGAACCCCCTCTAGGGTAGGTCCTCTTAACTGCCCCTGTAGGTGGTGTAACCGAAGGGCGCCAGCAGAAGCGGAATGTGAAGTTTTCGTTCGCTTTCCGTGATGAGGAAGCGGATCGGAATTTCGTCGAAAAATGTCGCGACGCCGGCTTTTCGAAAATAGGCTCCGGCCGAAAACAGCAAAACGTATGTTGCGGGTTCGAGCTCGCCGCCGAAGATCGGGGCGATGCGTCCGTCACCGTCGGTTTCCCCCGTCGCGAGCAATTCGCGCTCGTCGCCGTCGATGCGAAAGAGCCGAACGGTGACGCCGCGAGCAGGCTCTCCGCGCGACGTATCGAGCACGTGGGTTGAAATCACTTGAGCGACGCTCCCGAGGCTATCCAGCCTGCGATTTGCACGCGTTCGGCTTTCGTCATCCCGGTGACGTTTCCAAGCGGCATCGCTTGGGTGGCCACGGCTTGCTGATAGATGCGCTGCGCATTGCCCGCGATGTGCTGCGGGGTATCGAGCAATACCCCTGCGGGCGCGGCTGCAAAGCCCGGTTGCGTGGGATGGGCCGAATGGCACACCGCGCAGCGTTGCGCGAAGATCGGTTGCACTTGCGCGAACGCGATGGGTTTGGTCGGGCCGGCGCCGCGCGGCATAATCGCCACGGCGATTGCGGCAAGGATAAGAAACGCGGCAATGGGCAGAGCCGGTACGAGTTTTCCTTTGTGCGAGAGTATGAACGCGTAGCGGACGAGCACGCCCGAAAGACTGATGCCGGCCAGAATCAACCAGCCAAACGGGTTGTCATACGTCATCGGGTAGTGGCTGCTGATCATTATGAAGAGTACGGGCAGAGTAAGGTACGTGTTATGGACCGATCGAATCTTGCCGAGTTGTCCGGGCACCGGATCGGGGCTGCGCCCCGCGCGGATCGCATCGACCATTTTCTTTTGTCCGGGAATGATGACGTGCGCAACATTTGCGACCATGATCGTGCCGATGATCGCGCCGACGTGAATGTATGCTGCGCGCGCGCCGAAAACGTGAAACAGTCCCCACGCAGCGAGTACGAGAAAAGCGTACACGGCAACGCCGAGCGCAAGCGGCCAGCGTCCTAAAAGTTTGCAGAGGGCGTCGTACACGAGCCAGCCGGCAAAGATCGCTCCGATGCTGATCGCAATTGCTTGCCATGGCGTAAGGTTCATCACGGAGCGATCGATCAGATAGTTGCTCGCGCCCACCCAATAAATGATCGCGAGCATGCCCATGCCGCTGATCCACGTCCAGTACGCTTCCCACTTGAACCAATGCAAGTTCGGAGAGAGCGGCTGGCCGACGGGTCCGGTCAAATATTTTTGGTTGTGGTAAAATCCGCCGCCGTGCACCGACCAGAGCTCACCGCTCACGCCGTGCGTTCTGTCCGCGAGGTTTTCCGGCGGCGTCAAGTGGTTATCGAGCCACACGAAGTACAGCGACGTTCCAATCCACGAAATGCCCGCGACGAAGTGAAACCAACGGAAGAGCAAGTTCAGCCACTCGAGGATGTACGCGGTCATGTTTCCACCACATCGGAAAGGCGCAGGCGCGCAATCTTCGCTATCTCGCGCAGTGCCGTCGCGATTTCGGTGGTCCGATCGCTGTTCGCTCGCTGCTCGAGGGCAGTGAGGATGGATTCTTTGGTGTTTTCGCGCGCGCAGATGACGAACGGAAAAGCAAAGCGGGCGCGGTAGGCTTGGTTGAGCCGCTCGAAGCGCGCGAGTTCTTCCTTTGAAAGGCGGTCGAGTCCGGCGGAGCTCTGCTCGCCGGCGGAGGCGGCGGTCAGGCGCCCTTCGCGGGCAACGCGGCCTGCAAGGTCGGGGTGCGCGGCGATCAGTTCGATGCGTTTCTCCTCGGGCGCGTGTTCGACGACCGCGACCATAGCGGCGTGAAGTTCATCCACGCTCGCAAACGGCCGCTTCTGCCAAGCCTCTTGCGCGATCCACGGCGAGTTTTCGAATGCGAAACCGACCGCACCGGTAAAATCTTCGCGGCCGGCCCGGTTGAGCTCGGAGACCGTCACGCCATGGCGCTTACCCCCTGCATGCCTGGGCTTCCTGTGCCGCGAAGACCGCAGCGGTGCCGGCGACCGTCTTCGTTTTGGATTTTGGTGCTCAATATAGCCAGTTGATCGCGCGCCGCGTGCGCGAACTCAACGTGTATTGCGAGATCGTTTCTTACGATACGCCGTGGAAAGAACTTGCCGCGCGCAATCCGCAGGCACTCATCTTGAGCGGCGGACCGGAAAGCACGCTCGTGCCCGATGCGCCGCGCATGGATCCGGCGATCGTCCACAGCGGAGTGCCGCTGCTCGGTATTTGTTACGGCATGCAGCTGATCGCAGGCGACGCCGGCGGCGAACTGGTGAAACTCGATCGGGCGGAGTACGGACCGGCGACGGTAACGGTCGAGACAAGCAATCCGCTCTTCGCGGGCGTGGAGCGCGAATCGCGCGCGTGGATGTCGCATGGCGACTCGGTCGTGAAACTTCCGCCGGGGTTTTTGGAGACCGCTTCGACCGAACGCTGCAAGGTTGCGGCGATGGCCGACGACCGGCGCAAAATCTACGGCGTGCAGTTTCATCCGGAGGTAGCGCACACGGAAATCGGGCGGCGCGTGCTCGGCAATTTCGTGCACGGGATAGCCGGGGTCGGTTCGGACTGGCGGATGGATTCGTTCGTCGAGAACGCCATTGCCGACATTCGCGAGCGCGTCGGAGACGATAAGGTGATCTGCGCGCTCTCGGGAGGCGTTGACTCGGCGGTCGCGGCCACGCTGGTTTCGCGCGCCGTCGGCGAGCAGCTGACCTGTATCTTCGTGGACCATGGGCTGCTGCGCAAGAACGAAGCCGCGCTCGTAGTCGAGGCGTTCGTCGAGGTCCTTCATTTAAATGTAGACGCAGTTGACGCGCGCGAGCGGTTTCTGCGGCGGCTGGACGGCATTTCGGACCCCGAGGAGAAGCGCATCCGCATCGGTCACGAGTTCATCGCCGTCTTCGAAGAAGAAGCCGCTAAGATTCCGGGCGTGAAATACCTGGTGCAAGGCACGCTCTATCCCGACGTCATCGAATCGAAGACGCCCGCCAGCAAGGCCGGACACAAAATCAAATCGCACCATAACGTCGGTGGTTTGCCTGAAGAGATGAACCTGGAACTGATCGAGCCGCTGCGCGCGCTCTTCAAAGACGAAGTTCGTGAAGCCGGCAAAGTTTTGGGTCTGCCGGAACGGATCGTCCAGCGTCAGCCGTTCCCTGGGCCAGGTTTAGCCGTGCGCATCATCGGCGACGTCACCGACGAGCGTCTGGATCTCGTGCGCGAAGCCGACGCGATTGTCTGCGAAGAGATCGACGGCGCAGCGCTCGACCCGAAACCGTGGCAATATTTCGCCGTGCTCACGCCGGTAAAAAGCGTCGGCGTGATGGGCGACGGGCGCACGTATTCAAATCTGGTTGCGGTGCGCGCGATCACGAGCGAGGATGGCATGACGGCGGATTGGGCGCGGCTGCCTTATCCATTGATGGAGCGCATCAGCACGCGCATCGTCAACGAAGTTCCGGGCATCAACCGCGTTGCCTACGACATCACCTCCAAACCGCCGAGCACGGTCGAATGGGAATGAAAGTTCTCGTTATTGGGAGCGGTGCGCGGGAAGACGCACTCTCGTGGCGGCTGGCGGCTTCGCCGTCGTGCGAAGCGATTTTTGCAGCGCCCGGAAATGCCGGCACGGAATCGCGCGGCATGAATTGGGAGATCGCGCCGACCAACGGCAAGGCGCTGGGCGCGCGCTGCAAAGCCGAAGGCATCGATTTAGCGGTCATCGGTCCGGAAACGGCAATCGCGTCAGGAGTCGGTGACCGACTGCGCGAGGCGGGCATAGCGACGTTCGGTCCGGATCGTTCCGGCGGGCGTTTGGAGTCGAGCAAAATTTTCGCCAAACGCTTTATGGAACGCCACAACATTCCGACGGCTCGCGCGGTCGTCGTCCATTCGCTTGGCGCCGCGCAAAAAGTGCTCGACGAATGGAACGGCGCGTGCGTGATCAAAGCCGACGGGTTGGCGGCGGGCAAAGGCGTTGTCGTTGCCGCCGATCCAACCGAAGCGCGCCGCGTGCTGGAGGAGTGGTACGGCGGGAACCGCGTGCCCGGCGGCGGTGCGGACATCCTGCTCGAGGAAAAGCTCGAAGGCCGCGAGGTCAGCGTGTTTGCCATCGGTGACGGACGTACGCTGCTTCCGTTTGCTTCGGCATGCGACTATAAACGCGCCGGCGACGGCGATACCGGCCCGAATACGGGAGGCATGGGCGCGTATTCGCCGCCGCATGGGTTTCCCAGCGATCTCGACGAGCAAGTGCGCGCGCGCATCATCGGGCCTGCGATGCGAGGATTACAATCCGACGGCGAGCGGTATGTCGGCGTGTTGTACTGCGGGCTGATGTGGACCGAGAAAGGTCCGTATGTTATCGAGTTCAACGCGCGATTCGGCGATCCGGAGACGCAAGTGCTGATGCCGCGCATCGACGGCGATTTCGCGCAGCTGCTGAAATCGGCGGCAGATGGAAAACTGGATCCGGGTGTCGCGTCGCTCGGCGAGCGAGCTTGCGTCGGTATCGTGCTCGCGAGCGCGGATTATCCGCGCAGCAGCACGCCGCTTACGGACTTGCCGCGCGACATCGCTTTGCCCGAAGACGTGCACGCGTTTTGGGGGACGTCTTCGGCGCAAAACGGTTCGGTGAAATCTGGGGGCGGGCGGGTTCTTACGCTAAGCGCGACCGCCGGCGATCTGGATTCGGCGCGCGCAAAAGCTTATGACGCCGTGCGCGATCTCACGCAGCGCTTCGGATCTTCGACGGGGCTCACGTTCCGGCGGGACATTGCGCTTTTGCAGTAGTGCGTCGGGCCTCGTCCTTCGACGACGCGTTCGCCAGGGCGAACGCTGCTCAGGGTGACAAGCGTGCGAACCCTACTCAGGGATGACAATCGGTGGGCCTTCCGAACTAACGAGGCATGTGCGGCGTCGCGGGAATTTTTGCACCGGGGCACGACGCGGCGCGGCTTGCTTTCTTTGCACTCTACGCGCTGCAGCACCGCGGCCAAGAGTCGGCGGGCATTGCCGCCGCGGACGGCGGCACGCTGCGATCGCACAAAGAGATGGGCCTGCTCGGCGCCATCTTCGATGAAGAGAATCTGCGCGATCTCAACGGTTATATCTCGGTGGGACACACGCGCTACTCCACGACCGGTTCTTCGATCGTCGTCAACGCGCAGCCGCTGCTCGAACAGAGCGTGCTGGGCGATTTCGCGTTCGCGCATAACGGCAATTTAACCAACACCGACGAGCTGCGCGAGACACTTTCGCCCGCCGTGACGCTTCACGCGACGTCGGACTCCGAAGTGATGGCAAAGCTGATCGTCGAGGGCAGCGGATCGATGATGGAGCGGATTACATCGTTGCTGCACAGGGCCCGCGGCGCGTATTCGATCGCGCTGTGTACGAAAGACGAGCTCTACGCGTTCCGCGATCCGTGGGGCGTGCGGCCGCTATGCCTGGGAACTTACGGAGAGGGCGGCTACGTGGTGGCCTCCGAGTCGTGCGCGCTCGCGACCATCGGCGCGAACTACGTGCGCGAGCTCAAACCGGGCGAAATCATCCGCGTCTCCAAAGACGGTTTAGAATCGGTAATGGTGCGGCCGGGTGAGAAGACCGCGCTCTGCATGTTCGAGTACATTTATTTCGCCCGCCCGGATTCAAATTTCAGCGGCGAATCCGTCTACATGGCGCGGTACCGGATGGGGCGCGAACTCGCGCGCGAATATCCGGTTGAAGCCGACGTTGTGATGGCCGTACCTGACTCGGCGATTCCGGGGGCGATCGGGTACGCGGCCGAAGCGCAACTGCCGTACGTCGAGGGACTGATCAAGAACCGGTACATCGGCCGCACGTTCATCAGTCCCGAGCAAGATATGCGCAGCCGCGGCGTGCATTTGAAATTTAATCCGGTCGTCGAGAACCTCAATCAGCAGCGCGTCGTTGTGGTCGACGATTCGATCGTGCGCGGCACGACTACGCCGCGCATCGTGCAGCTGCTGCGCGAAGCAGGCGCATCGGAAGTGCACGTGCGCATCAGTTCGCCGCCGATCATGCATCCATGCTATCTGGGCGTGGATATGGCGACATACGATGAGTTGATCGCCGCCAATCATACGGTGGAAGAGATCCGGCAGCGCATTGGGGCCGATTCGTTAGGGTATCTCAGCCTCGACGGGCTGGTCGCTTCGACGGGTCGCAAACGGGACGAAATGTGTTTGGGCTGCTTGACGGGCACTTATCCGAACGTTCCGGCGTGGCACGCGTCGCGTGCCGCTCCGGTTTAGGGGAAGCGCTTTTCTTTTACGTCCTCGGCGAACGATTGCAGCGCCGCAGTCGCGTCGGTTCCGATGGACGTATAGCGTTTTGCGAAACTCGGTGAATCCGGATACATGCCGAGCACATCGTGCAGTACCAACACTTGCGAATCGCAGTGCGGGCCGGAGCCGATGCCGATCGTAGGGATGGTTAGCATCTCGGTGAGCTCGCGCGCGACTTCGTGATCGATCACTTCCAGCACGATCGCGTACGCGCCGGCAGCTTCGATCGCTTTCGCGTCGGCGACTAACCGTTCGCGATTCTTACGCATCTTGTAGCCGGGCCCTAAGCTTGCGGTTTGCGGCATGACGCCGATGTGTCCGACGACGGGAATGCCGGCGCTGTAAATTGCGCGGATGCGGTCGGCGACGAACGTGCCGCCTTCCATCTTTACCGAACACGCGCCGCCGTCTTTCACCAAACGGATCGCGTTGCGCGTGGCATCTTCGTCGCTGACTTGGTACGAACCGAACGGCATGTCCACCATGATGTGCGCGCGCGACGTGCCGCGCACCACGGCGCTCGCGTGGTGGACCATGTCTTCGATCGTTACGGGCGTCGTTTCGTCGTAGCCGAGCACGACGTTGCCGACGCTGTCGCCGACGAGGATCACATCGATGCCGGCTTTTTCCGCAAACTGCCCGAACGGCGCGTCATAAGCAGTCACGATCGGAAAGATCGTGCGGCCTTTGCGCCGCTTTATCGCGCCGGCGGTGACGCGGCGGACCGTTCCCTTTTCAGGCTCGTACGGACGCGCGTTTTCCAGGACGTTCTTGTGTATCGTGTGCGTAGCCACAGCGGGTGAACCTTCTGTCACGCCGGAGGGGACTCATGCATTTCTCTACTATGACTCGCGCGCTCGCCTCGATTCTCGCCTTCGTCGTGGCAAGCTGCGCGCACATGGTGCCGCCGGCGCCGCTTCCGCCGCAACCGCCGCAGGAAGCGAATCCGATCATCATTATCAATGGGCGCGCGGAACGTTCGGCACCGCGCATCGTGCAGACGGCGTCGCCCAAAAAACGCGCTCCAGTTTCGACGGCGACGCCGGACGTGGTTGCTATTGGCTGGTCACTGCGTGATACACTAGTATGGGATGGAAGAACTGCTGCTCCAAGACAAGCCGTACGTCGAATACCTCGACGGCAGGGCGTACCCGAAAGCCGTGAGCCCAAAAGCGCGACATTCAATAGTGCAGGGCGCGGCGCTCACTATTTTGCGGCGATGCTGTGCGGGGATTGGGATCGCGGGGACCGAGTGGGATTTCCGGCTCGGAGTTGCCGATGGAACCCAGACGACGTTCGTGCCGGACGTTGCGGCCGTAATGTTGGAACGACTGCGCTCCCTTCCCGAGGCGGATCGCGAGCAGCCGCCGTTCGCACCGGATGTCGCGGTGGAGGTTCGCTCGCCGTCGTACCGCCCCGCGTTCGCCGCTGAGAAGATCGAACGCTATTTACGCACCGGGTCGGTGTTGGTGCTAGACGTCGATCCTGTCAAGCGTCTTGTGTTCGCTCATTCAGCCGGCGGCGTTCACACATTCCTTGAAAGCGATCGTTTCGCTCAGGAAGCTGCACCGTGGCTTTCATTTGATATTGCAGAGCTATTTAGTGATATTGATTTACTGATGTCCTGATCGCGCCGCCCAGCGCGTCGCGGCCGCCCGTCCGTCACAAGGCTTCACGAAAAGCGCTATAAGATTGATGACGATGCCTAGCAGATTTCGAAGCGTATTCGTTTTCACTATCCTGCTTCTTGTAACCGCAGGGGCGCTGGATGCTAACACTTACGAGGTTTTAAAACCGCTCGCGCCGCTGTTGATTCATCGTGGCGACCGAGTGATTGCGGTTAATGCGAGCATCGATAAATCGTTTTCAGCGCAGCGCGTATACGTGAGATTAGTGCTACTGGGCACGCCCGCGCCGTTTCATCCCGTGCGAGGCGCGCAATTCATCGGCCCATGGGTTGAGGATTGTCCGGCCTGGTTGGTGCCATCACCCATAGCGCCGGTCACGGCAGACGATCTTACGGCTGCGCGGCAAATCCTTGAGAGTTTCGGCATAAAGAGTCAAGACATCACAACAATGCTAAGCGACCTGCCCGCCGGATACTGCGCGCCGGAATCGCAGGGAGTAGCAGCCGTCGTGGGTCAGATTCTTGTGGCGGTGCAGCCGGCGACAGACGCGCGCTTTGACGAAGTGCTTCAGATCGTAGCGAAAGCTAGAGCGCAATGGACGCATTTTGGCGCGGCCGGCGTTATTGAGTCGCGTGACGCCTGCGATGCCCAGCAGAACGTTCGAGACTTGGCGGTTGCGCAGGCTCAAGACAGCGCGCAAATTCTTTCCCGCGCCTCTGGTCTTGAGGTGCAGTCTCGCCGTTCGCTGGGCATCGCGTTCAGCGATGTGTACTCACCCGAACGCTATCAAGTCGTTTGCGGCGACGATCCCATGCCGGCGCTCTCACCCAAAGCCGGGGATTTTCTGTCGCCAGCGCCGCCGTATCTTCTGAGCGTCTCCGGTCAAGCAGCGTTTACGGCTGGCCCCGGCGCCGGCATACCATCCAATCCGAGCCACGCTTTGGTTCTGCAGACTGCCGGCAAGCTGAACTTTACGCAGGGAATAGTTCCCTACGCTATTCAGGTCCCGCCTGACGAGCCGTTTGTCAGCGCTCAGGGAACCTTTCGCGCGCTTGTGCGCCCCGACGCGTTATTGCTCAGTTTCTCGGTACCGGATATTCCTGCGCGAACGCCGCCCCCGGACTTAATGAATAACATCGTGAACGCTGTGCGAAGTGCGGGTGTGGCGCCGGCCGACATCCGGCGGCACCGCACGTATGTTTCGGTGCGCATTAGACCCGTGGAGCAGGCGCTTGTATCGCGCGTTCAACTTCGCGTAAAGGCGGTCGAATCTGATGTGAAAGATTATCCGACCGGTTACGGATTTACCGCGTTCGTTCAAGATTGCGACGCGTTGAAGTTCGCGGTCGCACGCGAGGCTTTTCTCAGCGGTCTCAAACGAGCGCGCGTGCTGGCCTCGACAGCGAATTTAGGACTCGGGGATATTATCGGTCTCAATGATGCCGGCCAAGATACCGATGCGTTCTGCGGTTATGGAGCGCGAAGCACGACGGACGAGCTGGACGCACGCGCGGCTTTACCTGGGCCGTTGAATTTGTATGGTCCCTATGCTGTCTTTGAAAGCTCAGTGGTTATCGCCTGGCACCTGAAAGGCGGCGTTCCGACTGTGGCGGGCTTCGTCGAGCCACACTTTGCGAGTCTAGACACGACCAATGTGAACCAGGCATTTGAGGCTCCGCGTTTCGGTAACCTGGGCTACGCAAGCGTGGCGCTTAACCCAACGCGGGCTTTTATTACCGTTGCGAATCTGCAAAGGCAAAGCCCATTGCTGCGATCGCTCACCGTAAATGCGGCCGTGCAAACGGATCGGGAAAGCAACGAGCTCTTCGAACTGCGCGAGCCGGCGCCGCAGAAAGTTCTTAGCGCCGTAAGGCGCCTAAAATCCGCCGGCCTTGCGGTACAAAAAGTGGCATTTCACGCCGGCGATTGCGAGAGGCGATCGCTTCAGGCGCTCAAAGAATCGGTGATGAACGGTCTATCGCTAATCCGCAAGCAGCCGATATATGCGCTGATCGATCAGTTACCCGTCTACTATGCGGAGGCCGGCCCAGATTCTTCCGGGTCGGATAATAATTCTATCTGCAGCTTCCCGGGCGTTGACAGTTTCGGCAACGTCGGCGGTTCGTATGAAGGCTACGGCAACTTGGAGTATTCGCTGCAGCAGCAGGTCCTCGTAGTGCCGGGCGCCTCCCCTCGACCGGCGCACTAGCGTGCGCTGCTCGGGGTCCTTCGACAAGCTCAGGATGACACAAAGTGTCACGGTGAAATCGAGTTAATCACTCCGAGAAACAGCAGCGTGCCCGTTTGTTCGTCGCGCAGCGCAAAGACGAATGGGCGATCGACGATGAATTGCTTCGGCGGCATTTGGATCGCGGTGATGCCGATGGTGACCGCCGTTGCGGCAGCCGCAGTAGTGCCTTTTTCATCCACCCGGACGTAGGTTTGGTGGCGGATGTCGGAGATGTCTAATCCGGGCGGCGGCGTGTGCATCGGAGAAAAATCGGCCGCTCCGGTAAACGCGATGCCCATGCCGAGCGATTTCAATACATTCACCAGCGACGCATCGTAGGTCGCCGTAAATTTCGGAAGCATCACTTGCAGTCGCTGCGCGGTCATTGTGGAGGCGATGCGGTCAAAATTCTTGGCGCTGAGGTAGCTCACGGCCATGGAAGTCGTCACGTCTTTGTTGGGCAGAATGATGTAGGCCGCGTAGCCGCCCTTACCATAGGGCATGCGCAGAGCGCTGAAATACGTGCCGTCGAGCTCTTTGAACATGCCGGTTTGCGACATCGTCGGGACGATCGGTTTGGAGCCGTTCGCGTTGGTGAACGGTCGCGGGCGGGTGTCGCTCTTTTTGAACGGCTGTGACCAATCGGCTTGGAAGGCGAGCGCGTTGGTAAGGTAGGCGAAGTCGGATTTCTGCGTTTGAGTGATGAGTTTATCGATCAGTCCCAATGTATGCGCTTTCGTCCAACTATTGATCGCGGCGGCGGCCGCGGGGTTGCCGAATTGCAGCGCTTGCGCTTGCGCGCCGTAGTTTTTCTTTAAAAGATTCACATAAGCGGCTTTGGGCGGAATGTCTTGCCGGAACCACAGCGCGTTGGCAACGCCCACGTGCGCGTCGTGATTTCCCGCGAGCGCGCTCATGAGCGATGCGTTCGCGGGCGCGAAGGAACCGCCCGAGAGGCCAAGTGCGTGGGCGATGGCCGCGCGCGTCGATCCGGCCGCGCCGTCGGCGGCCATGGAAAGCGCCATGCCGATGCTGAGCGGTGAGATAAAAATGTTTTGATTTTTGGCCTGCGGCGCGAGTTTTTGCAGAAGGGCGAATCCGAAAGCGTCGTAATTGGCGGGCTTGGGCGCCGGCGCCGCACCGCTCATCGTGCCGACCGCCAATGCCAATATTAACCATCTCTTCATAGTAAAAAGAACGATTCTAGCAAGCAGGCCGTTACGCCCTTAACGCAAGTGTGCGATACTTAACTTTGAGAGCCGAACCGGCGGAGGGAGAGAACAGATGCGTTTTGCGGCGTTAGGGATGCTGCTTTCTACCATTGTACTAGCGGGTTGTTCTTCGAATTTGCCGCGCGTTCTTAACCCGGGCAGTCCGGCGCAGGCCTTCGAGCTCTCGCCTTCGCCGGTGGATCTCACCAACGATACGCCCGCCTCGACGTTTACGGCGCAAAACGACGTTCCCGGGCTTTCCTATACGCCGAGCGCCGACCCGAGCTGCCAGAACTCCTCGGGCGGGATCTTCGTCGCCGGCGATGGCCAGGCACAGGTCGACGTGGCCGGTGCCCCGCTCATGTTCGCTGTATACGCGGCGGGAACGCCGCCTGCGACATGCACGATCACCGTGCGTTCATCCGGCGGAGATTCGGCGACCGTCGACGTGACCTACCAGGTAATGCTCGTGCAATCGGTTGGCGACAAACCCGAAGCGATCACGATGGCGGTTTCGCCGGGCGTAAACCCAAGCGCAAGCAAGATTACAAAACTGACGCAGCCTATTTCGTTGGCGGCCACCGGCTTTAGCGGAACGATGACGGCAGCGGTGGGCGGCTGTCCGGCAAACGGAAGTGGCCTGCAGGTTAGTCCCAAGCAGATCGCGGGGGGAAGCGGAACGTTTGTCGTCGCGGCGTTCGGGCAAGGCAACTTGTCGTTTTCATGCAACGCGATCATCACCGACAGCGCAAACAACAGCGTCACCGTTCCAATTACGGTTGAAATTGGCGCGCTCAGCAAGTTCACCGTCACTCAATCGGGCAAACTCCAATTCGCGTGCGCGGGAACGAGTCTCCCCAAACACTGTCAGACGATTCAAACGATTATGATGCAGGAAGCCGGCGCAACGAGTTTTGCGATCGCCGACAAACCTGCGCTCATACATACGTGCGCAAATTCGTTCAACGGCCCGCTGAAGATGGTGACCACGCCGACCGGCGCGCCGATGAACGCCGTCCCTGGCCCCACGGCAACCGTCGCATTCGACGGACTGCTGCCGACCGCCACGCTGGGCTGCTCGCGCATCGTCGTGACCGATGGCCGTTCGCCCGAGCAGACCGTCAATGTTCAGGTCGATGGTTCTCTGGCCGGCGCGCCGCCGCCGCCGATTTCGACCGCCTCTGCGCCGTCCTGCAAAGGCAACGATCCGCTCGTTGCGATGCCGGGCGCGCCGCACGGGATGTACGTGTGGAATCCGAACGGGTTTCCGAAGTACCTGACGCCGCTGGCAAACGACGTGATCGGAATCGATCACACGTTGTGCGGAGCGAGTTTGGTGATCTTTTGGGCCGACTTGGAACCGACGAAAGGGAATTTCAACTGGCAGTTCGTTGCCGATGAGGCCAAGCCGTACACCGACAAGGGCTTGACGGTGAACTTGCTTTTTGCGGATTCAACGGAAGGGCCGGTCAATAACGTTACGCCGTCTTGGGTGACCGCTCCGGTAAGTGCGGGCGGCGACGGAGCACCGACTGTTACCTGTGCGGGGCAGCCAACGATTCCAGTATTCTTCAGCCAGATTTTCGAAAATGATTGGGAAACGTTCATTGCCAAAGTGACGCAACAGTACAGCTTCCACAATTCGGCGCTTGCGCCAAGCATCGGCTATCTGCGTTTTGCCACGGCTGGGGGAGCGGAAGCCCTTCCGCCCACGGGTGCTAACGATGGCGGTGCATGCCAGGCGCAGTGGGCCGCGGCCGGCATGACCTATCCCGTGTGGAAGCAGCACGAAATAAACATCGTCAATACGATGGGCGCGCAGTCAACCGACAAACAGCTGATCGTGTCGCTGCCCGGACTCGGAGGTGGACCCAATAAGCCGGGAACGACGACCACCGACGTCTACGATATGTCCAACGCGGTTGCCGCGGTGGCAGCCGCGCAGCACGTCGGCTTTTCGTTTGAAAACCTGGGCGTGAAGCCGGTCTCGCCGCCCGCGCCATGTAATCCACAAGCGAATCTCATCGACTTGCATTGGTGCCAGGCGTATCACACCTACGCTGGAGTGGTTCCGCTCAACATGCAGCCGATCACGGCAAGTAGTAACCACAACACGGCGACGTTCGATATCGCGGATCTCTTGCCGTACGCGCTCGATAACAACATCCAAGTCTTCGAGCTCTATCCCGACGAGTGGATCCAAGCCGACTCACCGGAGTTCAGCGGTTTCCTCGGCCAAGCCGCGCACTATAAGGCCGCGCTCAATAACGCGGCGCTCGTGTTGGGGGTTTCGCCTTAGCGTTGCTCCCCTCGACATGTGCGCCATTGGCGCACTGCTCGGGTCCTTCGACTGCGCGCTTCGCTCAGGCGAAGCGCTCGCTCAGGATGACACCTTTGTGCCGGTTGCCATAACGTTCTTAGAACTCTCGCCGTTGGAAGAGCCGTTGCGCGAAATCTGTTCGGCAAAGGCGACAAAAGCGCGGACCGGCGTTCCGGTTGGGCCTTTGGCCTGCCATCCCGATTCGCTGTCGAGATAAGCGGTGCCGGCGATATCGAGATGCACCCACGGCGTGTCGCCCACGAAGGCTTTCAAGAACGCCGAAGCGGTAAGCGTGCCCGCGGGGCGGCCGCCGGTATTTTTCAGATCGGCGATGTCGCTCTTCATAAGATCGCCGTACTCGTCGTAGAGCGGCATCTGCCAGTACCGCTCGCCAGTCGGTTTGGCGGCGGACAAGAATTCTTGCACAAAACCGTCGTTGTTGCTTACGGCCGCGCTGGCCGTGTGGCCGAGCGCGATGACGCAGGCGCCGGTGAGCGTGGCGGCGTCGACGATGCGCGTCGCGCCGAGTTTATTTGCGTAACAGAGCGCGTCGGCCAGAATCAGGCGGCCTTCGGCGTCGGTGTTGATGACTTCGATCGTCTTGCCGTTCATCGCGGTGAAAATGTCGCCCGGCTTGGTCGCGCGTCCGCCCGGCATGTTTTCCGTTGCCGGCGCAATGCCGACGACGTTGATTTTCGGCTTGAGCGTACCGATGGCACGCATGGCCGCGATCACGCCGGCGGCGCCGGACATGTCGTATTTCATTTCTTCCATGCGCTCCGGGGGTTTGAGCGAAACGCCGCCGCTGTCGAACGTAATGCCTTTGCCGACGAGCGCGAGTAATTCTTTGCTGCCGGGGTTGCCGTTATATTTCAGTACGATGAACTTGGGCGGCTGCGAGCTGCCTTGCGCGACCGAAAGAAATGATCCCATGCCTTCGCTGCGGCAGCGGTCCTCGTCGAGGATGTCAACTTCCAGGCCCGCGTCTTTGGCAGCTTGCTGCGCGGCTTCGGCCAAATGCGTCGGCGTCATATCGTTAGCGGGCGTGATCGCGAGCGTGCGCGCGAAGTTCACCGCGTCACCCAGGACTTCGCCGCGCGAAACGCCGGCTTGCAATGCCTGCTCGTCGTTATCACCGGCGATCAGCGTGAGGGTATCCGCACCGCTGCGCTTATCGGGCGACTTCTGGTAAACCGATGCATCGAAACTTCCGGTGACGGCTCCTTCGATCAGTAACGAAGCAGCGTCGGTTTCAATTCCTTTCACTTGGGGCGGAAGGACCAATGCGATGTCGCGCACGTTGCGGCGGCCCAGATAACGCACGGCGGTGCCGGCGAAACGCGCGAGCATGTAGGGTTCGAACCGCTTTGCGTCGCCCAGGCCGATCAGCAGCACGCGCTTGAATGATTTGTCGTGCGCGTGCACGAGGCTGACTTCGCCGAATTTTCCGCTGATTTCGCCCTTGAGCACCTCAGCGATCGCGCCTTGCAACTGCGTATCGATCTCTTTGGCCGCGCCTTCCAGCGCCGCGCCGGCAAAAACGGGCACGACGAGAGCGGCGGCGCGCACGGAACCCGGCGCATCATGAACGATACGAACTTGCATGGTCGACCTTTCGATTGGGTGAAGAGGACTTAAAATGCCGATCCGAGTCTTTCCCGCGTGACGCGCGATTCCTACGCCGATGCAGGCGTGGATATCGCCGCGGGCAACGAGGCGGTAGCGCGCTACAAAGACGTTATGGGCGGGTGGCGCCATGCGGGCCAATTGGACCAGATCGGCGGCTTTGGCGGGCTTTTCAGCCTTCCCGGAGATGCGGGCCGCGCGCTTGCGGCCTCGACCGACGGAGTCGGGACGAAGCTCCTGATCGCCGCCGAACTGAAGCGCTACGGCAGCATCGGCGCGGACCTCGTAAACCACTGCGTCAACGATATTCTCGTCGTCAACGCAACGCCGCTGTTCTTTCTTGATTATTTGGCGGTGGGAAAACTCGAACCGGAGATAGCGGCGGAAATCGTACGCGGCTGTTTTGAGGCGTGCAAGAAACATAACTGCGCGCTGCTCGGCGGCGAAACGGCGGAGATGCCCGGACTGTATGCGGAGGGGCATTTCGATCTCGCCGGCACGATTGTCGGTTTGGTCGATCTAGCGGAAGTGCCGAACAAAGAAGACGTTGTGCCCGGTGATGCGATCGTCGGGTTACCTTCAGCCGGCTTGCACACCAACGGTTATACGCTGGCGCGCAAATTGTTGGACGTGCGAGCATTCGGCGACGCATTGCTGGCGGAGCATCCTTCGTATTATGACGACGTGCGCGCGATCCAAAAAGTCGCGCGCGTTCACGCGATGGCGCACATTACCGGGGGCGGGCTGCTCGAGAATATTCCGCGGACGCTTCCCGATACCGTGAAGGCGATCTGCGAGCAGTCGCGTTGGGACGTGCCGGCGATCTTTGGCGAACTGGTCAAACGCGGCGAACTCGGGCACGAAGAGCGCTACCGCACATTCAATATGGGAATCGGCTATACGCTGATCGTTCCGCTTGCGGACGCGGCAAAGGCGGTCGCTGCCGTTCCGGGCGCAACAATCATCGGCTGGATCGAATCGCGCGGCGCAGGCGAACCGCGCGTTGTGATTCATCCAGCGCGCGAATAGCATGCCGGCGCGCGAGCTCGTCAATCTTGTCGTCGACCTTCACAACGCGCCGCTCGATTACGTTCAGGGGCCCTTCGAATGGGATGTGCTGACGCGCGCAGAGCACGCTACTCAAGGTGACAGTGGTTTGTATGCCTGGATCGATTATGAATTCGGCGGGACCTGGAGCTCCGAAGCTTTCGCCGGAAAGAATATCGTCGCCAAGAAGGGCCGCCGGTTTGCGGGCTTTGCAACCTACGATTCGGCGGGACTGAGATTTTCGTGGCTGCGCGGTGCCGGAGCTCAACAGGGCGTCGGTATTTTTGGGCCGTTCGGCGTCTCCGCCGAGTTTCGCGGTTCGGAGTTGGGGCCGGCGCTGTTGCGCGCCGCGCTCGGAGGACTGCGCGGAGCGGGATATCCGCGCGCGCTCATTCCGGCGGTCGGCAGCGAAAAACTGATCGAGTATTACCAAAAACATGTGGGCGCGAAGGTCGTGGAGCGATTCGATCGCGCGCGCTGGCGCGAGAAAAAGTGGCGCACGGTCGTGCTCGCGTCGGGGCAGGGTACGAATTTTCAAGCGGTCATCAATGGCGTCGCGGCGGGTGCGCTTCCTTTAGATATTGCAGCGCTGGTCTCCAATAATCCGAATGCGTTTGCGCTGCAGCGCGCGCGGGGCGCAAATATTCCTGCGATTTCGTTGCCGTGGAAGCGCGGCACGCAGCTGCGTCCGGATTACGACGCGCAACTTTCCGAAGTCGTGCGGCGCGCGCAGCCGGACCTCGTGTTGCTCCTGGGGTGGATGCATCTGCTCGACGACCGTTTCATCGCGGAATTTCCCGAGACGATCAACATCCATCCGGCATTTCTCCCTTTGGCCGAAGGCGCGAACGAAGTGGTCTTTCCCGACGGCAGTTCCACGCCGGCTTTTCGCGGAGCGCGCGCGGTTCGCGATGCGCTTGCGTGGGGCAGCCGGTGGACCGGCGCAACCGCGCATCGCATCACGCTGCATACCGATCGCGGTCCGGTGCTCGTGCGCAAACCGCTCGCGATCAACGCGGGCGAGACGGAGGACGCCGTGTTAGAGCGGCTGCACCCGATCGAGCACCAAGTGATGCGCGAAGCGATTATGCGGTGGGTGTTTGAGCGGTGAAGCGCATATCCAACGAATCGAAGCGCCGGTTACCCGTGGGCCTCGACAAGCTCGCTAACGGTTTATCGTTGCCATCGCTGAGTCGGGATAGCGGTTGCCTGCGGCGGCACCCTGTGGAAAGATTTCTTCGAGTTGTTTGAGATCGTCGGGCGAGAGCGTGACGTCAAGCGCCTTTACGTTCTCTTCCAAATACTTGCGGCGCTTGGTGCCGGGAATCGGGACGATGTCGTCACCTTGCGCCAGCAGCCACGCCAGCGCAATCTGCGAGGGCGTTGCGTTTTTAACTTTGGCGATCTTTTTGACTTCTTCGACAAGCTCGAGATTGCGCGCAAAATTCTCGCCTTGGAAGCGCGGATGATTGCGGCGCGTATCTTCCTCGGGAAGATCTTCAGGTTTTTGAAAATGCCCGCTCAAAAAGCCCCGGCCGAGCGGACTGTACGGCACGAAGCCGATGCCCAGTTCGCGACACGCCGGCAACACTTCGCTTTCCGGATCGCGCGTCCAGAGCGAGTATTCCGTTTGCACAGCAGTGATCGGATGAATCTTGTGCGCGCGGCGTATGGTCGGTGCGGCGGCTTCGGATAATCCGATGTAACGGACCTTGCCTTCGCCGATGAGTTCCGACATGGCGCCGACGGTTTCTTCGATCGGCGTCTCGGCGTCGACGCGGTGCTGATAATAGAGATCGATGTGGTCGACGCGCAGGTGTTTGAGCGATATGTCGCACGCTTCTTTGACGTATTCCGGGCGGCCGTTGACGCCGCGCCAGCTGCCGTCGGGCCCGCGGACGTTGCCGAACTTGGTCGCGAGGAATACTTGGTTGCGCCGGTCGCGAATCGCGCGGCCGACGAGTTCTTCGTTCTTGCCTTGTCCGTAGACGTCGGCGGTGTCCAGAAACGTGACACCGAGTTCGAGCGCGCGGTGAATGGTCGCGATCGATTCGGCGTCGTCACGGCCGGAATAAAAATCGGACATGCCCATGCATCCGAGTCCGAGTGCCGAGACCTGTGGGCCGTTGCGGCCCAGGGTGCGTTGTTTCATTTGCAGTGAGCCAATCTGTTGAGCTTCGCGGCGAGCGCGAAAGCGACCGCGTCTTCGTCGCGATTGAATACCCAGGTGCGTGCGCCACTTTTTTGCGTGCTGATCATCAAGACGTCGCCTTTGGAAACTTGATCGCGCCGCATTTTTAAGCCTTTGGCTTGCGTCGTCATCGTGTGATCGGTGCCGACTCCGGTGCAGCCCAGGTCTTTGAGTTTCACCACCGTATCATCGCGCGTTCCGCCCGCTTCTTGCTCTTCGATGAGCAGACCGGCACCGGTTGACACGAACATGACGACCGAGGAACCGTGGTGCAACGTGCCCAGCGCCGTATTTGCCGAAGCTGCGAGCGGGAGAAGCGCCAGGGCGCAGGCTAACGATATGTAGCGCATGGGTACGTAGTTACCCAATCACGGTCGCGTTGCCCGCTAGAGCGCCGGCAAGAGCGCCCGGCTGAGCAGCACAAATGTAGGCGCGCTTCACGCCGGCACCGACGGCTTCGATGGCCGCCAAAACCTTTGGTTTCATTCCACTGGCGCAATTTTCGGATGCCGCGAACGCTTGCGCTTCAGCGATGGTGAGCGCGTTGATAGCGGAAGACGGATCGGCCGGATCGCGGAGCACACGCGCGACGTTGGTGAGCGTGATATAGGCTTCAGCGCGCAGCGCGCCGGCGATCGCGCCGGCGGCGGTGTCGGCGTTGACGTTGTACGCATGCACCGAGTCTTCGGAAATGGCAACGGGCGCGACGATCGGCAAGAACCCGCCGTCGAGCAACGCCTGAAGCGGCGCCGGATCGATCGCGCTGATTTCACCGACAAAGCCGAGATCTTCACCCGATGGCGAGGTAGCGCGACGCGCGCGAATGAGTCCGCCGTCTTGCCCGCTGATGCCGACGGCCGGAATGCCGCGCTGCAGACACGCGCGCACGAGGCGTTTGTTGGCGGTCGCGCAGAGGACGGCTTCGACGATATCGAGCGCGCCGGTTTCGGTGACTCGCAGACCGTCGACGCGCCGGGACCCTACCCCCCGGCGCGCCAGCGCTTCATCGATCTCCGGTCCGCCGCCGTGCACGAGGATGACGGCATGCCCGGCGGCCCGGAGTTCGGCCAGCTCGGAGAGGAGCGATTCGTCCCCGCCGGCCATGGCGTTTCCGCCATATTTCACGAGAATTTTCAATGGCTAGCTTGCAATTTTATGCACGATATGTATAAATATACAGCATATGTACGTCCTCGCGCCAGCCCCCACCCTCTACGGGCGGCATTTTCTCACGGTCGACGATTTTTCGGCCGAAGAGTTGGGAGCGCTGCTGCGGCTGGCCGCCTATCTGAAGGGCCGGCGGACCGCCGAGCAGTCCTCGGTGCTGCCCGGCAAAACGCTGGCGATGCTCTTCGAAAAACCGAGCCTGCGCACGCGCGTTTCCTTTGAAGTAGCGATGACGCAACTCGGCGGCCACGTGATTTTCGCCGACGGACAAGAATTTTTGATCGGAACGCGCGAGTCGCCTGAAGATGCGGCGCGCGCCCTCTCGCGTTATGCGGATGCGATCGTCATTCGCACGCACGCGCACGAACCGTTGCAACGCTTCGCTGACGCGGCGACGGTGCCGGTCATCAACGGCTTGTCGGCGGCTGCACATCCGTGCCAAGCGCTGGCGGATCTGCTGACGATGCAAGAGCGCTTCGGTTCACTGCAAGGCTTGACGATTGCATTTGTCGGCGATGCGAAAAACAATGTCGCGGCGTCGCTCGCGGAAGCAGCGGTCATGGCCGGCGCAACGGTGCATTTCGGTTCGCCGCCTTCACATCGCCCGTCGGAACATTTTCTGGCCAAGCTCAAAGCGATGGGGAAGGCCAATAGCGGCGACGCCCGCGCGTTCTGCAGTGCGGTTCGTGCGGTTCGCGGCGCGGACGTCATTTACACGGATGTCTGGACTTCGATGGGCGAAGAGGCGTCGACCGAACGCAACCGCGCGGTGCTTTCGCCGTTCCGCGTAACCGACGATCTCTTCACGCATGCGGCGAGTCATGCGATCTTCATGCACTGCCTGCCGGCGCATCGCGGCGAAGAAGTCACCGCCGCGGTTATCGACGGACCGCGCAGCGTGGTCTTCGACCAAGCCGAGAACCGCATGCACGCGCAGAAAGCGTTGCTCGTTGCGCTGATGACGACGTTAAAAGGTTTTCCGGTTTGAAAGAGCGGCGGCAGCGAGCAATCTTGACGTTGGTGGCGACGCGGCCTATTCATTCGCAAGAAGAGTTGGCGGCAATGCTCGATTCGCAAGGGTACGAAACGACGCAGGCCACGATTTCGCGCGACATCAAAGAGCTCGGGCTTGCAAAGGTGCCGATAAAAAATGGCAACGGGAACGGCCATCAATTTAAATACGTGCTGCCCAGTCCGCAACTTTCGTTTGCGAGCCGTCTGCATCGCGCCGTCACCGAACTGGTCACGAGCATTCAGAGCAGCGTCAATTTGATCGTGCTGCGCACGCCACCCGGCAGCGCCATGCTGGTGGCGACGGCGATCGACGAAGCGCAATGGCCGGAGATTATCGGCTCGATTGCCGGCGACGATACGATTATGGTGATCGTCCGCGATCCTAAAGAGACACCTATCATCGTGCAACGCTTCATCGATTTGCGGGAGTCTACGTGAACGACAAAACCATCGTCTTGGCATACTCGGGCGGGCTCGATACGTCGGTGCTGCTCAAACGTTTCTTGCTGGAAGGCTATGACGTCATCGCATTGACCGCCGACTTGGGTGAGAGCGACGCGATTGCGGGCGGTGGTGCCGCCGCGGCGCTGCACGCGGTGAAGGCCAAGGCGCTCGCGCTCGGCGCACGCGAAGCGGTGCTGGTCGATGCGAAGGAACGTTTCATCGAAGATTTCGCGCTCAAAGCGCTGCACGCCAATGCTTTATATGAAGGCGTCTATCCATTGTCGGCCGCGCTCTCGCGGCCGCTCATCGCACACCTTTTGGTGGAAACGGCGCACGCGCACGGAGCCTCTGTCGTCGCACACGGGTGCACGGGTAAGGGCAACGATCAGGTGCGGATCGAGTTGGGCGTTCGCGCGCTCGATCCGCAGCTGACGTGTCGTGCACCGCTGCGCGAGCAGCCCCTCTCGCGCCCCGACGCCATTGCTTTTGCCAAAGAGCACGGCGTACCGATTTCGCATACGCAGGACAAACCGTACTCCATCGACGCCAATCTGTGGGGACGTTCGATCGAAGCCGGCGTGCTGGAAGATCCGTGGAACGCGCCGCCGGAAGACGCCTATGCGTGGACGGCGTCGCCTGAAACGCGGCCGGCGCAAGCCGACGAGATCGTCATCGAATTCGAAGACGGCATCCCGCAGTGGGATCGCGCGGACGGCTGGGAAATGGTCGCGCGACTCAACATGCTTTCCGGAAAGCACGGGATCGGCCGGATCGATCTCGTCGAAGATCGTGTGATCGGTTTGAAATCGCGCGAAGTCTATGAGTGTCCGGCTTCGACGGTGTTGATTGCGGCGCACAAAGCGCTCGAGCGCGTGGTACTGACGCGCGATGAACTGCGCTTCAAAGCGCTCTGCGATCAGCGGTATTCCGAGTTGATTTATGACGGGCTATGGATGTCGCCGCTGCGTGATGCGTTCGACGCTTTTAACGCATCCTTCGCAACGCGCATGCGCGGCAAAGTGCGCTTGAGTTTGTATCAGGGAGTCGCAACGGTTACCGGTGTTCAGTCGCCCTACGGGATCTATTCCGAAGCGCTCGCCACCTACGGAAAAGGCGACGCTTTCGATCACAACGCAGCTGAGGGGTTTGTGAAACTTCATGGCTTACCGCTGGAATTGGTCGCACGAGTTACGACGCCTCACCCCGAGTTGGTATGAGCGCCAGCCTCCAATGGGGAGGGCGCTTTCAGGACGCGCCGGATCCGGCGCTGATCGCTTTCGGTTCGTCGCTTGCAGACGGGCTGGTGTCGGAGCCGTTCGAGGTGCAGTGTTCGCGGGCGAACGGGCAGGCAGTGCGCGGGGGCAAGATCCTTGCGCAGGCGCAGGCGGACGAGCTCTTCACCGCGCTCGACCGCGTCGCCCAAGAGATTGAGAGCGGCGAGTTTCCGGCGTTTGCGTGGAATTGCGGCGCCGAAGATATCCATGGCGCGATCGACGCGCGCGTGCGCGAACTCACGCCTGCGGGCGCGCAACTGCACACGGGGCGCAGCCGCAACGATCAAGTCGCCACAACGCTGCTTCTTTATGCCGCCGATCGCGCGGAAAAAGGGAAGGCACTCGTTGCGCGCATTATCGCTCGGCTGCTCGATTACGCTGACGGCGAGCTCAAAGCCGAGACGTTAGTCGCGGGGACGACACATTGGCAGCCGGCACAGCCGGTGCTGCTAGCTTTTTACCTCGGCGCGATTGCCGAAGCGTTCAATCGCGACATGCACCGGTTCGCGGAGATGGCGAACAAGGTGAGGGAAGCCTGTCCGCTGGGCTCGGGCGCGCTGGCGGGCTCGACGCTGCCGCTCGATCGCAAGGTCGCCTGCGCGTCGCTGGGTTTCCGCGAGCCGACCCGGAACGCGCTCGACGCGATCGGCAATCGCGACGGTGCGCTCGATGTCGCGCACGCATTCGTACGCGCGCTCGTCGACGCGGCACGCATGAGCGAGGAACTGGTGATTTGGTTCACGCCGGCGTTCGGCTATGCGCGCTTAGGTGATACGGCGTCGACCGGCTCGAGTCTGATGCCGCAAAAGCGCAATCCGGATCCGTTCGAACTCGTGCGTGCGACGGCGGCCGATCTGTCCGCGCGCTACGCGGGGGCGGTTTCGTCGATCGCGACGCTCGGCTTTTCCTATCATCGCGATCTCCAAGTCACAAAAGCGATCATCATTGCCATTGTCGAGCGCGGTTTGGCAGCGCTCGGTGCGTTCGAGAGCGCGCTTTCGCACGTGACGTTCGAGCGCGAGCGAATGAACGCGCTGGCGGATGCGAACTTCACGATTGCCACCGACGTGGCCGATGCGCTTATCGCAAACGGCGTTGCCGCGCGGGAAGCGCATGCGGCGGTCGGCGCGGCGGTGACGCGCGCCGAAGAAGAAGGACGCGGGCTGGATTCGACGGACTTGGCTCGGATGGCCGACGACGCACACCTTTCCGGACTCGAAGCGCCGCTGACCGCTCAGGCGTCGGTGCGGGCCAAGAGAACCTTTGGCTCGACGCATCCCGATGAAGTCGCGCGCGCGCTCGGATCGTTGCGCCGCGAACTTGAGGCCGCGTCATGACGCGCGTGCATGTGTGGGGCGCGTCCGGATACGGCGCGTCGGAGGCGATCGCTTTTTTGGCGGCGCATCCGCTGGTCGAGCTAGGCCTGCTGGAAAGCGCGAGCCTGGGAGGCGAACCGGCCGGCTTGCATTTTCCGCGGCTGCGCACGCTCGACCGGTCGTTCGATTTTCCGGGCGCAATTCTCAGCGCGATCGAAGCGGACGACGTTGTGATCATGGGCGGAGCGCACGGTTCTGCGAAAGAGTTTGCGCCGAAGTTTTTGGAAGCGGGCGCCCGCGTGATCGATCTTTCCGACGATTTCCGGCTGGCGCCGACGCGCGCGGTTTACGGATTGCCCGAGCGGTACAAGGCGCAGATTGCCGGCGCGCGTTTCGTGGCGAACCCGGGATGTTATCCGACCGCAACATTGTTGGCGGTGTTGCCCTTGGCTCAAGGCGACAACGAGATCGCGCAGATCATCGTCGATGCAAAGAGCGGGATTACGGGCGCGGGGCGCACGCCGTCGGTACGCGCCTTGTACGCGGAGGTTGCCGGAGATGTTCACGCCTATGGTTTGGAAGGGCACCGGCACGAGGCTGAGATCGCGCAAGAACTACGCGCGGCGGGAATCGATGCGCCGCTCGTCTTCACGCCGCACGTCGTTCCGCTCGCGCGCGGGATGCTCGCCGATGCGTACGTCATGATGCGCTCGGCGCCCGATGCAAGCGCTGTGCGGGCCGCGTACGCACGGTTTTACGCGGGCAATTCTTTTGTACGGCTGCTCGATGAGGGCGTGTCGCCCAGCGTCGCGGCGGTTGCGTACACCAACGATGCGGAGATTGCGGTTTCGGTGCACGGCAACGTCGTGCGCTCTATCTGCGCGATCGACAACCTCGGCAAAGGGGCCGCCACACAAGCCGTGATGAACATGAATCTCATGTTGGGATTTCCGGAAGAATGTGGCCTCGACAAGCTCGGCCGCCCTTCGACTGGGGCGCCTTATGGCGCCCGCTCAGGATGACAAGATAATTACCATGACACAAAAAGAGATTACAGCAAACGCGATCGACGATTTGATTCTGCCGCGGTTGGTCGCGTTGAACGGCGGGCTGGGGAATGTGCCCGGCGTGCGGCTGGCCGGCGTGCACGCGGGCGTGAAGAAGCGCAAGCGCGATTTGGCTCTGATCGCGTTTGACGGTCCGCAGGCCTGCGCGTCGGTGGTGACGACCAATGAAATTAAAGCTGCACCGGTTTTGGTAACGCGCGAATCTCTGAAAACGCACGATTCGCAGATGCGCGCGATCGTCTGCAATTCCGGTAACGCCAATGCGTGCACCGGCGCAAAGGGTGAACGCGATGCGCGCGCAACCGCGCGTCAGGCGGCAGCGCTGCTTGGGATTCCGAAACAAAGCGTGGTGGTAGCGTCCACGGGCGTCATCGGCGTGCCGCTGCCCATCGATCGCATTTCCAAGTCGCTGGAGCGCGCCGCAGCCGATCTCGAAGCCGGAAGCGAAGCTGCATGGGATGCGGCCGAGGCCATTATGACGACCGATCGCGTACCGAAATTAGCGGCGTACGCTTTTTACGATGGCGAGAAGCGCTACGTCGTTGGTGGAATCGCGAAAGGCTCGGGGATGATCGCTCCCAATCTGGCGACGATGCTCGCGTTTATCGCGACCGACGCGCCGATGTCGCAGAGCGAGTTGCAGCGTCATTTGGTGGAAGCTGCCGACAGAAGCTTCAATATGATTTCGGTTGACGGCGATATGTCGACCAACGATTCAGCGTACGCATTCGCTCCGATTTCCGAAGCGAACGCACCCAAGCATTTCGGCGCGGCGCTCAACAAACTGTGTGAAGAGCTCGCGCAGGCGATGGTCGCGGACGGCGAAGGCGCGACCAAGACCTTGACCGTGCACGTGACCGGCGCCAAGGATGAAATGCAGGCGCGCACCGTTGCGCGGTCGATTATCAATCGCAATTCGGTGAAGTCGATGATCAACGGCGAGGATCCGAATTGGGGGCGCATCGTCGCCGCCGCCGGCGAAGCGCGTTGCGGCATGGATCCCGAGAAGTGGTCGCTCTATCTCAACGACCTGTTGTGGGTTGACGTGGGCGCCGTCGAAGTGCTTTCCGAGGCCGAGGGACATCGCGAACTCGAGCACAAGAGTATTACCATCCGGCTCGACCTTGGCATCGGTCCCGCCGCCGCCACCGGATGGGCTTGCGATATCTCACGCGACTGGGTGCGCATCAACGCGAGTTATCGTACGTAGTGGATAACCACTTACTCCAGAATTACCGCAGCGCGCCGATTACGATCGTGCGCGGCCAGGGCTGTTATCTTTTCGACGATGCCGGAACGCGATATCTGGACATGATCGGCGGGATTGCGGTCTGCGCGCTTGGACACGCACATCCCGGTATCGCTGAGGCTATCTCGAAACAGGCGCACACGCTGGTGCAGTCCAGCAACCTATTCGGACACGAGCCGGCGCGGTCGCTGGCAAACGAGCTGGCCAAGCGCTCAGGGTTCGACCGCGTGTTTTTCTGTAATTCCGGCGCCGAAGCGAATGAAGCCGCGATCAAGCTCGCGCGCAAGTTCGCCTACCGAAACGGGGATACGAAACGCCGCACTATTCTTTCCTGTAACGGCAGTTTTCACGGACGCACGCTCGGCGCGCTCGCGGCGACGCCCAACGAAAAGTACCAAGAAGGCTTCGATCCGCTGCCCGGCGGCTTCCGCTACACGCCGTTCAACGATATCGAGGCGCTCGGCAAAACCATCGACGAGACGGTCGCGGCGTTCATCGTCGAGCCGGTGCAGGGAGAGAGCGGCGTCATTCCCGCAACGCGTGAATTTTTGCAAGCGGCATGCGATCTTTGCAGGCGACACGGCGCGCTGCTGATTTTTGATGAGATCCAGTGCGGCATGGGGCGCATCGGTCCGCTCTTTGCGTTCCAGCATTTCGGCGTGCGCCCCGACATTATCACGATTGCGAAGGCGCTAGCCAACGGTTTGCCGATTGGCGCGATGCTGCTGACAGAGCGCGTGGCCATGGGGCTTCAGCCCGGCGATCACGGCACCACGTTCGGCGGTTCGCCGGTGCCATGCGCAGCCGGCCTCACGCATTTGCGGATTCGCGACGAGATTGGCTTGCAGCAGAACGTCGAGCGAATGTCAGCGGTGCTGTTCGGTGAATTGCGCGAAGTCGCGGGCCAGTTTTCCGACATTTTCGGCGAGCCGCGCGGCCTCGGATTGCTTGCGGGATTGCCGGTGAAGGATCCGCACGACGCCGCCACGCTGGTGACGCACGCGCGTGAGAATGCCCGCGTGCTTTTGAATAAGGCCGGCAATAACACGATGCGTTTTGCGCCGCCGCTGATCGTTACCGAGGAACAACTGTCGGTCGCAATGAGCGCGCTGAACGCCGCCGCGCGATCGCTTTCGGTTCCGGTCGCCGCAAAATAGCTACACAGCGCGAGAAAGCGGAGCACCTTCGGGCGCTGCACCACGGCGATCGATCGCTGGTGCTCGTGAACGTGTGGGACGTCGCGGGTGCGAAAATTATCGAAGAACTCGGCTTTCCCGCGGCGGCGACTGCGAGCGCCGCGATTTCGGCGTCGCTCGGATATGACGATAACGAAGAGATTGGGCGCGATCTCATGCTTGCAACCGTCGCGCGCATTGCGTGCGGGGTGGACATCCCGGTGACGGCCGATCTCGAGGCGGGGTATGGTCCGGCCGTTGAAGATGCTATTGCGACGGCGCGCGGTGCAATTGAGGCGGGCGCGGTTGGCTTGAACTTCGAGGATTCGGCGCACAAGGATACCTCGGTGCTGTACGATCCGGATTTGCAGGCCGAACGAATTAAAGCGATTCGCCGCACCGGCGACCAGCTCGGAGTCCCGCTCGTTATTAACGCGCGCACCGATGTTTTTTTCCGGACGGAGTTACCGGATGATGAGAAGTTTCGCGAAAGCGTGCGCCGCGCGATGCTGTACGTGGACGCGGGCGCGGACTGCATCTATGTGCTCGGACCGACGGATGAAGAGGTGGTCGCGCGTCTGGTGAAAGCGATTCCGGCGCCGGTCAACATGCTCGCGTTACCCGGAGCGCCCTCGATCGCGCGGATGGCCGAGTTAGGCGTGAGGCGAATCAGCTTCGGTCCGCGCCCGATGCGTCACGCAATGACGGCGTTTCGTGAGGCGGCCCAACGCGTGCGCGATCTCGGCGTGTTTCCTTAGCGCGGGCCTCGCCAAGCTCGGCCGTCCTTCGACCGGGACGCCTTATGGCGTCCGCTCAGGATGACACTTCGAATTAGTCGCCCGATAGCCGCCAGTTAGCCACGTTCCAAAACACGCTGTCGCTCGAACCCGATTCGTCCTGCAGGCGTGAGGTGAACGTGTCGATTTCGCGGCGCTGATAGATGAGGATAATCGGCAGCTCTTGGTAGAGCAGCCGCTGAAGTTGCGTGTAGATCGCTTTTCGTTTGTCGAGATCGAACGTGCTGCGACCGGCGAGGAGCAGCGCGTCGATGCGCGGATCGCAAATACGCGACTTATTGTAGCCGTGCGGGGGGACGTTCGCGCAGGCGAATTGGTCGGTGGTATCCGGATCGTCACCGTTGACGAACGAATAGAGTGCGAGGTTGAATTTTCCGCCATACACCGGGCCGCCGACGCTGACGGGCGCGACGAATTGGGTGATGTTGAAGGCTTTGATTTCGACGCGCGCGCCCACGGCGCGTTCGTATTGCGTCGCCAAATTGCCCATGATCGCATCGCCCGGAGTTGCGGCTTGAATCACCATGAGCAAATCGAGGGGCGCGCCGTTTTTGGTGCGCACGCCATTGGGTCCGACGTGCCACCCGGCCGTTTCCAAGAGCGCGCGCGCGCCGGACGGATCGTAGGGAATATCGGGATAGGCGTTTTTGTCGTACGACCAGATGAAGAGGCCGCGTCCGGCGGTTTCGCTATTGAGTGCGCCGCGAGTGCCTTTGGAGACTAGACTGCGGATGTCAATTGCTTGGGCGAGCGCATGTCGCACGCGCGGGTCGTTTGCTTGCGGCGACTGTGTGTTGAAGATGATCGAGCCGACGGCGCTGACCGGTGTGCTCAGAATGCGGTAACCGCTCAACTTCATGAGCAGCGGATATTGCGCGTAATCTTGGGCGTTGAAATAGCCTTGGACTTCGTGCGTCTGCAACAGATTGAGCGCGGTTTGCGCGTCGGGGATGAAGCGGACGACCAAGTGTTCGATGCGCGGTTTTCCACCGAAATAATACGGGTTGGCGTGCATCTCGACCCGATCCCCGCGCAGCCAGCGATCGACGACGTACGGGCCCGAGCCGATCGGTTTGCTGTTGAAATCAATACGATTGAAGTCGGGATACTTCGCCAGAATATGTTTGGGCAGAATCGGAAAGCCTTGCGGCGCCATCACCAGCGTGAGCACCGGTGAGAACGGCTCCTTCAAATGAAGAACGAGCGTCGTTGCATTGGGCGCCTGCGCGGAGGCGATGCGATCGTAGCCGTAACGCGATTGTACGTTGTTCGCCGGATTGTTGATGGCGTTAATCGACCAAACGCAATCCTCGGCTGTAAGCGATTGACCGTCGCTGAAGCGCACGTGTTTTCGCAGATGGTAGGTGATCGTGCGTCCGTCGGCGCTGATGCCGCCGTTTGTCAGCGACGGTACCTGCGTCGCGACGTCCGGCACGAGAACGCCGTGGTTATCGTATTTCACGAGGAACGAGAAGAGCAGTTCGCCCCATTCGGTCTGCGATTGCCCGTTCTCCAGCGCGGCGTTGAGCGACATCGGTTCGCGCTGCTGTGCGATGACGAGGGTCGATCGGCCGGTCCTGTTTTGTTGCTGGCCGCCTTGGGAGCATGCCGTAAGGGCGAGCAATAGTATAGTTAATGCGGCCCTCGACACGTGGCGCCCGCTCACCATGACACCATTACCACGCCACCATTGGTCATCGAGACACCGTCAATTCGAACGGCAGGTTCGGATCGGCCGATAGCGCGAGCGGATCGACGCGCACCGCGTCGCCTTGATGCGCGGCGGCGGCGGCGATCATGGCGGCATTGTCGGTGCAGTATTTCGGCGGCGGAATAAAAACGGGTACGTTCGTCCGTTTGCCCCAGTCGCGCAGCGCCTGCTGCAGTGCGCTGTTGGCGGCTACGCCGCCGGAAAGCACGACGCTCGTGTAGGGCTTTCGCTCGAAAGCGGCGGCAAGGCGCTGCATAAGCACGTCGACGACCGCGGCTTGAAACGAAGCGGCGATGTCGGCTTTGTTCGCGTTTTTGCCTTCCTCGGATTCGACAAAATAACGCACGGCGGTTTTTATTCCGGAGAAACTCATGTCGAGCGATCCCGGGTCCGCGCGATGACGCGGAAACTTTATCGCTTGCGGATTGCCCTCGCACGCGAGCTTGTCGATTTCCGGTCCGCCGGGAAACGGCAGGCCGAGCAGACGCGCGGATTTATCGAAAGCCTCGCCGGCGGCGTCGTCGGTGGTGCGGCCGATGACGTGCATCTGCGTCGCGCTTTCGACTTCGACGAGCTGCGAATGCCCGCCGGAGACGAGCAGCGTGAGGAAGGGATAGCGCGGTGTATCGCCGTCGCGATCCAAAAATGTCGCGAAGATGTGGCCGTGCAAATGGTTGATGCCGTAGAGCGGTTTGTGCAGCGCGAACGCGAGCGCTTTGGCCGATGCGACGCCGACAACCAGGCTGCCGATCAATCCGGGTCCGCGGGTGACGGCGATGCCGTCGATTGCGTCGAGCGACACGTTCGCGCGTTGCGCGGCGTCTTCGATGGCAGCGGTCAGAAGCGCGACGTGTTGGCGGCTCGCGATCTCGGGGACGATGCCGCCGTATTTGGCATGAAAGGCGTCTTGGTTTGTCGCGACGCTCGAACGCACGCGCACGCCGTCCTCGACCACGGCGGCCGAGGTGTCGTCGCATGAGGTCTCAATCCCTAGGACTATCGGCATGGCCGTCTTCCATTAGGCCCACAGGGGCACGATGCATCTAAGGATGGCAAAGGCACATGCGGGCGGCGGCGAAAAGGTCGATATGACCGTCTCCCGGTCCTACGCCGTTGTTCTTGAACCATCGTCGGCTGGGCCAACAGGGCTGCGGAAGAGCGCAAACCGCGCGCGTTGCCGCAGGCACCGGGTCTGGTCAATGCCGCTATCGGCGTCGTATTTCTTATTTGGCCGGCTATTTAAAAGCAATATAACAAAACGAGGCGCTCGTCCAGGAGCGCCTCGTTGACGGTGCGATAGCCGGTTCGATACCACTCCACATTATCACGCCGATTATCCGGAAGCCAAGCTTCGGGCTGGACCGTGCGAGGATCGAACTCGCGGCAGCGCGGAGTATCGAAACGGCCCAGCAAGTCGCATTCACGACGGCGAGCGACGTTCGCAAAGTATGCGTGGTCTGCGGGCTCGACAAGCTCGGCCGCGGTTCGACTGGGGCGCCTTAGGGCGCCCGCTCATCATGACACCAGGAACCATGACCCCGGGGTAACAGCGCCGTATCTAACCGCATGACCAGGCGGTACGTCCTCGTCTTTCTTTTGGCTGCGGCGTCGCTGGCGACGTGGGTGCCCGATTTGCGGCGTGATTTCGGCCATCCGCTGGGCAATGCGGGCCTGGACATCAATTACAAAGGGGTCGTGACGGCAGCTGGGACGGCTGCGGTCGCCGCCGGCGTGAAACCCGGCGATCACGTCGATCTTGCCGGAAAAACTCTGCTGCAGCGTGATGCCGCGCTCTATCCGGAAACGGCTGACGCCGGCAAGCCGCTTGAGATACCATTCGTTTCGCACGGCGGCCATTACATCGCCCGCATAACAACGATGCCGGAAGTGCCAAACGTGCCGGTGATCGTGCTACGTCAACTCGCCGCGCTTTTGATGCTGATTCTCGGCGCGTTTCTCGTTCTCAAACGACCGAATATTGCAACGTGGGCGTTTTTTATTTTCGCATTAAACGGCGGCGGCCCGGTTAACGATTTCTATCTAATGGGGCCCGTGTGGTGGTTTCCCATCGGAGATCTGTGGTCGGGCCTGCTGACATGGGTGCCGCCCTTCTTTGGCGCCATATTCGCATTGCATCTCTTGCATGAAGGCCCGTTACCGGCATGGCGTCGCAAAATCGAATTGGCGATTTATGCGGTGATGGCGGCCGCGGTCGCATGCGGCTCCCTCGAAATCGTGCTGTGGGTTTACTTCGGCATCGATTGGGGCGAGGGAACCTTCATCTCGACCGGCCTCACGTTGCTGGCGTATTTAAGCATACCGGCGATTCTTGTTGCAACATACGCGGAAAGCAAAATCGCCACGCGCGAACGTCTGCGCTGGGTCATTTGGGCATTTTCGATTACCGCAGTTGCTGCGCTCGTGGATTTTTTTGGATCGCAAGGGAATCTGGGACTCTATAACACGACCTATCTCGAACATTCACTGCTGACGCTGGCGTACACACTTGTGCCTGCAGTGGCGGTGCTGTACACGGTGCTCAAACATCGCGTTATCGACGTCAATGTGGCGATCAGCCGCGCGGTCGTCTATGCGGTGATTTCGACGATTATCGTCGGCATTTTTGCGCTCGTCGATATGTTCTTTTCCAGCGCGCTTTCGGCATCGCGTGCCGGGCTGTTCGCCGATATGGCGCTGGCGTTGGTGCTCGGCTTTTCGTTTAATGCTCTGCATGCGCGCGTCGATCGGGTGATGGACTGGCTGATCTTTCGCGCGCGTCACCGCGCCGAAGAGCACGTGGCGACGGTGGCATCGGCGATTCCCTATGCGCGAACCCCCGAGCACGTCAACCGTTTGCTGATCGACGAACCCGTGCGCGCGTTTGCGTTGGCGGATGGCGTGTTGATGCTGGTGCAGGACGGTGGAACGTTGGAGTTCGTTCACGCCGCGCGCGGACGGCCGGGAGAAGCGCCGACTGAAGACGGCGAGTCACTGATTGCGATCTTACGAGCGCAACGCAAACCGTACCGCCTAACCGAGCGGCACATGGCGCTCGCGGTGCCATTATTTTCGGAGATGGAGCTAGAAGCGATCGCGTTCTACGGCACGCATTCCAATGGTACCGACGTCGACGGGGACGAAGTGATGCTCATCGAGCGAGCCGCGGTGGCCGCGGGCGCAGCATATGCGAAGTTCCACGCGGCGGCGCTGCGCGAGCGCGTGGCCGAACTCGAGGATGAGAACGCGCAGCTCAAGGCGGCGGTCACGGCGTAGAATGATGGCGCAGGTCAAGCAGCAGCATATGGTGCTGCAGATCATTCAGCCGGGCTTGGCGGGTTTGATGGACGGATCGGTTTCGACGCTGGCGCCGATCTTCGCGGCGGCATTTGCCACGCACACGTCGCGCGCGGCGTTTCTGGTGGGCTTAGCAGCGGCGGTCGGCGCCGGCATTTCCATGGCCTTTTCGGAGGGACTCTCCGACGACGGCTCGCTGACCGGGCGCGGCAATCCGGTCATCCGAGGAGCGATCACCGGTGTCATGACGTTTTTCGGCGGCGTGATGCACACGCTGCCGTTTCTCATTCCGAACGTGCATACCGCGCTGACGCTCGCGTATTTCGTTGTCGGGTGCGAGCTGATCGCGATCGCCTACATTCGCTACAAGTTTTTCTCATCGAGTTTTTGGATCTCGGCCGTCGAGGTTATCGTCGGCGGAGCGCTGGTGTTTGCCGCCGGCGTCATTATCGGGAGCTCGTAGCGCTCGCTCAGGATGACATAGTCCGTGGTTCGACCAGCGCGCACCAAGGGCGCGCGGCTCACCATGACACCAATAAAACGGGGGCCCGCGTTAGCGGGCCATCCTTTGGGACGCGGATAACCTACGCGGCATGAAGCGCCTTATCGCAGCCGCCCTTTCCGCTATTTTTCTAGCCCCGATCTTCCTTTCACCCGTCGCGGCGCAGGCCGCGCCCATAAAGGAAACGCGGCTGTCGCCCGCGCCGACAAAGGCGCCTGCCGTTACGCAGCCTGAGGCGAGCACCGCGCAAAAGCTCATGAGCAAATTGCAGTGGCGGATGATCGGTCCGTTTATCGGCGGGCGCGTCGTGGCGGTCGCCGGTGTGCCGAGCGAGCCCAGTCTGTTTTATATGGGCGGCGTGCAAGGCGGCGTGTGGCGCAGCAGCAACTACGGTACGAGCTGGGAGAACATCACCGACGGGCAAACCGCGATGATGAACGGCTACAGCATCGGCGCGATTGCGGTGGCGCCGGCCAATCCGAAGGTTATTTATGCGGGAACCGGCGAGTCGGATCCGCGCGGCGATTTTGCCACCGGCGATGGCATTTACAAAACGACCGACGCCGGCAAGACATGGCATTACGCCGGCCTGCGCGACACGCACACGACGACCGCGATCGCGATCGATCCGCGCGACTCAAACATTGTGTACGCGAGTTCGCTTGGGCACGTGTTTGCGCCCAACGCCGAGCGCGGCGTCTTCAAAACCACCGACGGCGGAGCGACGTGGAGCAAAGTGCTTTACGTCGACGATAATACCGGCTCGGACGGCGTCGTGATGGATGCGCGCAATCCCAACGTGCTCTACGCCTCGATGTGGCAAGCGGAGCGCCGTCCATGGAAATTTACCAGCGGCGGTCCAGGCAGCGGGCTCTATAAAACGACCGACGGCGGCGCGCACTGGAGTAAGATTTCAAGCAATCCCGGTTTTGCGCAGGGCGTGCTCGGCAAAATTGGCGTGAGCGTTTCGGCCAGCGATCCGCGCAGCGTCTATGCGATCGTGCAGGCGCAGTCGGGCGGCGTCTTTCATTCAACGGACGCGGGCGCGACGTGGAAGCGGGTCAATAGCGAGATGAAGCTACGACAGCGCGCCTTCTATTATATGGCGATTTTCGCCGACCCGACCAACGCGAAGGTCGCATACGCGCCGCAAGTGGACGGCGTCTTCAAAACGACCGATAGCGGCAAGACGTGGAAAGCGATCACGCGGCCGGGCGATCATCACATCGTGTGGATCAGTCCGCGCAATCCGAAGATCTTACTCGAAGGTGACGACGGCGGCGCGATGGTCTCGGTTGACGGCGGCAAGACGTGGAGCTCCAAGCAGAATCAGCCGACCGATCAATTCTACAAGGTTGCGATCGACAAGCAGTTTCCATTTCATGTCTACGGCGCGTCGCAAGATCACGGCGCGTTTGAAGGTCCGAGCGGTTCGGCCGAAGGTTTAGGCGCCGGCGGCTGGCACGGCGTGGCGCTGGGCGAGAGCACGTGGGTCGCGCCCGATCCGAACAATCCGATGGTCACCTACGGCAGCGGCTATCAAAGTTCGATGGCGCGCCTCAATCGAGAAACGGGCGAACAGAAGAATGTGAGTCCGTGGCCCAAGTATATGTCGGGCGTCTCGTCGGCGGAGAGCAAGTTCCGCTTCGGCTGGACGCATCCGATCTTTTTCTCGCCATCGAAACCGCACGAGCTGCTGGTCGGCGCGAACGTCGTTTTCAAGAGCGACGATTACGGCGAGCGCTGGCAGCAGATCAGTCCCGATCTCACGCGCAACGATCCGACGACGGAAGGACCGAGTGGTGGACCGGTCGATCTCGACCAGACCGGCGTCGAAACGTTTCCGGATATTTCCGCGCTGGCCGTTTCACCGCTGACGCCCAACGTGATGTGGGCGGGTTCGGCCGATGGTCTGGTGCACGTGACGACCGATGCGGGCGGGAATTGGAAGCTTGTGACGCCGCCGGAGTTGCCGCAGTGGGCGCAGATCAGCACGATCGAGCCGTCGCACGTGTCGGCGGGGACCGCGTATCTCTCGGCGTCGCGGTATCAGTGGGACGATTTCCATCCCTACATTTATAAGACGACCGATTACGGCGCGCATTGGAGCGCGATGACCGGCGGCCTGCCCGACGATCAGTACGTCTTCGCGGTGCGGCAAGATCCGCGCGATCCGCGCGTGATGTTCGCGGGAACGCGCAGCACGATCTACGTGAGTTTGGATGGCGGCGCCGTGTGGCAGCCGCTGACGCTTAATCTGCCGTACGTACAGGTCCGCGACATCGTGATCGACTCGCGCCAGGGCGACGTTGTGGTCGCGACGCACGGCCGCTCGTTTTGGATCTTGGATAACTTAAGCGTGCTCGAGCAGCTCGCCGCGGGTGCAAGCGGTTCGCCGCTGCTCTTCGCGCCCGAGACGGCGTGGCTGACGCATGCGTACGGTTCGGGCGGCGCGCGGGCTGGAAGCGGGCAAGGTCCGACGTACGGAACAAGCGTGTTCTTCAACGTGCCGGAAGATTATGACGGCAAGACGCCGCTGGCGCTGACATTCCTGGATGCGGGCGGCCGGATTGTCCGCAGCTTCAATCTGCACTTGCACAACAAGAAAGAGAAGCCACCATCGGCGCAACAACGTGGCGACGTTAACGACACCGAGATCATCGCTCAGAACCTGCACGAATTGACCGGCGTCGATCCGGGCATGAATCTCTTTGTGTGGGATATGCGCTACGCGCCGGCCACGGAAGCGCGTGGCGTGCAAGCGTTCGGGACCGATGATTTCAGCGATACGGTCGACGGTCCGACGATCGTGCCGGGAAAATACTCCGTGGTGTTGAGTTACGGCGGGAAGAAGTTGCAGCAGCCGTTTCGCTTGATGCTCGATCCGCGATTGCATCCCGGGTCGGGCGAGCTGGCGGCGCGGCTGGCGCTTTCAATGCGGATCCGCAACACCCTCGACGCGTTAGATCGCGCGGTGAACGCTGCTGAAACGGCGCGCGCGAGTTTACCGGCGTCGAAGCGTGCGCAAGTCGATGCGGCGCTGGCTGACATGGTGCAGCTCAACCCGAATCGCTCGAGCGAAAGCGATCTGGCGCATGAAAGTAAGATGCGCGACGCGCTGGCGTTTCTGCTCGGCTCGATCGACTTGGCTTACCAGGCGCCGACGCCGGCGGAGTACGCGACCTACGACGAGTTGCGAGTTGCGGGCACAGGCTGCTACGGAGATGGCGCGCTTGCGGGCGGCGATGCAATAGGATACGATGGCTGTACGGTGATAAACCGTACATAGTGAGGACCGACATGAAAGACGCCAAAGGGCAAGCCGAGCGAGCCGAACGGCTGGATCTTCGAATGCCGGAACACGTGAAGGCCAGAATCCGCAAAGCGGCTGCCTTATCGGGCCGACAAATGAGCGACTTCGTGGTTTCTGCGGCGTTAGCGCAGGCAGAAGCAATTGAGCAGGCGGTCGAACGCTGGACGCTCGATGAGCGAGACAGCCGCTTTGTGATCTCACTGTTGCAACCGCGCGAGAGACCTCGCCTTCGCGCTCTGATGCAGCTCTCCGCCGCGCAAGAAAAGGCCCGCGCTTAAATCGGCCCGCTCCAAAACTTCACGGTTCAGCCGCTCGCCGATCATCACGATCGCGAGCGGTTTTCGTGCGGAGAGCCGGCACTCGACGCGTACCTGAAGCGTTTTGCCCGAAAGCAAGACGAAAACAATACCACCCGGTTGCATGTGTATGTTAGCGATGAAGGCGAGATCGCAGGGTACTATACTCTTTCCGCGCTGTCCCTTGAGTTAACGGGGCTGCCCGAGGAGCTGCAACGCGGCCGCCCGCGACTGCCCGTACCGGCCACGCTTCTAGGCCGCCTGGCGCGCGATCTTCGCTATACGCGCGCGGGCTTAGGCCCGTTCTTACTAAGCGACGCGATGCGCAATGCGCATGACGCAAGCCAAACCGTGGCCTCGGCATTCCTGGTTGTTGATTCAAAGCCCAATGCGGTGGACTGGTATTTATGTCAGGCGGAATTCGAAGCGCTGCCTTCGGATCCGTTGCGGCTCGTTCTGCCCTTTAGCGCAATTGCCGACCTATTGCGGTGACGTGATCATCCATTCGGTGCCGAAACGGTCGACGATGATGCCGAACTTTCCGCCGCCGCCCCATTCGACGTCACTCAGCGGCATGCTGATCTTGCCGCCTTCAGCGAGCGCATCGAAGACGCGTTTGCCTTCGCCTGCGCTGGAGAGCTCCAACGATAGCGCGATGTTGCCGGCGTCGGGATCGACCGTTTTCCCCGGAGGTCCGTCGGAGGCCATGAACGCAAAGTCTTGGCCTTTAAAATCGGCGTGCATGACTTTGTTTTTGTAGTCGGAGGGAACTTCGTGACCTTGCGGCGCGCCTTCGAAGCGAATGATGTTGTATTCGCCGCCGAGGATTTTCTTGTAAAACGCAAGCGCCTCTTCGCAGCTGCCGTAGAAAAAGATGTACGGTTCGAGTTTCATACCAGGCCTTTTGCGCGGCGGAAAACCGTGGCCCTTCCGCGGCCGGCGAGCGGTCCCGCCTAGTGAGCTTCAAACGCGCTATCCAGTGATCTCAGGGCGTGCGCTCGTTGACGCTCCTGTTCCCGAGAAAGGTCGATTTGGTTTATTCGCCTTTTTAGCGTTTTGCGGTCGACCGAGAGCAGCTGGCGAGCTCCCTGAAGGAACTCCAAATCTTGCGCACGGCCTGCGAACAATTTGCTTGCAAGCAAGTCGTGTAGTTCAGGGTACACGACGACGATCGCCTCGGGCGTTTCGGCAAGCAAGATACGCTCGAGCGCGCGCTTTTCCCAACCGCGCGGCAATCTCAACATAGAGGCGCGCATCATGTCAATATACACGCCATTCTCGGCGTCAAATTCGCTATCGGCTCCAAGGCGTTCGTGGGCATAGTAAAACCATTTCTCGAACGGCTCATACGGTAAGGGCATAATATCAACTTCGCGCGACGAGACGACGATATCGATCGGCGGATCTGGACAAAAGGCATGAATCGCTTGCGACCCGACGACGAGAACGCGTCGCGCGTTGACGAGCTCGGCAAATGCAATAATCAGCCGGTCCGCATCGGAGGACTTCAGTGCGAATCTCCATCCGGCGGAAGCTCGCGCCGAAAGTAGGCATCGCGTTCGGCTTGCGAGACGAAGGGACGGAATGTCGCAACGGATCGCATGTAGCGGCCGGCCTCACCGCGATTTGTGAGCATTGCTGCAACTGAGTCCGGACCTTCGTTAATGATCTCGAGCCAGCGCCGGAAATACGGATAGTCGCCGAGCCGTGATTGAGCGCGCGCGATCCAGTCGCGAAACTCCGCGAGGCGCTTGGCGGTCAGCCGCTTCGCGGCCAGCCGGCCTAGGAGGTAGAGACGGTTCGCGATTTCGTCACCACCGTAGGGGGCAGGCACCACCCGAGCAGCCTGCGTTTCAAGGCGTAGCTCCGCATCGACGGCCGCGGCGGCCCGCTGGAAAATGGAAAGATGCGCATCCATTCCACGCTCGATCAGCGACACGTGCGCCTGTGTCAAGCCGGCTGCCTTGGCGGCGGCTGCCTGGCTGAGCCCGCTCGCCCTCCGGGCGGCCCGCAGAGACGCCCCCAGGGCCTCATCTTTCCGAGTTCGAGCCATCACCGTATTATATAATGTGTTATATAGGAGGGCAAGCTTGCTCGCTGGAACTGAGAGTCATGCTGAACCGGCGCGACTTTTTACGAGGCGTGGTCGGCGCGGCCGCGCTCGGCGCGGGCGGAGCGGAACTGCTTGCGGCGGCTCGCCGGCTGCCGTGGGCGGCGCTGGCTCATCGGCTTTCCGGAAGCGTCGTGCTTCCAGGCGATCGCACATACGCGGAGTTTGCGCTTCCGAATAACTTGCGGTACTCCGCACTTCGTCCGGCGGGCATCGCGATGTGCAAGAACGCGCGAGATGTGAGCGCAGCGATTGTGTGGGCACGCGAGAATGGCGTGCCGCTGGTGGCGCGTTCCGGCGGCCATTCCTACGCGGGCTATTCAACGACGAGCGGGTTGATGATCGATCTGCGTGCGATGAACGGCGTATCGTTGGACGAGAGCACCGGCGTCGCGACGGTCGGCGGAGGCGCGCGCAACGGCGACATGTATCAGTTTTTCGGCAATCGGAATCTTGCGATCACGCACGGGCGGTGTCCGAGTGTTGGCGTCGCGGGTCTGGCGCTGGGTGGCGGCATCGGTTTTAACATGCGCGCGCACGGTCTGACGTGCGATCACATGGTTGCAAGCGAGATCGTGCTCGCCGATGGAACGATTCGAACGCTGAGCGGCGACCACGATCTGTTGTGGGCCTGTCGCGGTGCGGGCGGCGGGAACTTTGGCATCAACACGTCGCTTGCGTTTCAGACGTTCGACGTCGGGAAGATCACGGTGTGCGATTTGGTTTGGGAGGAACAGCCCGAACGCGTTCTTGCGGTTTTGGTCGAGGCGCTGGATCGAGCGCCGCGGACGTTCGGTTCGAAGATTTCCGCTAAAGCCCCGACGAGTTCTTCGGGAATACAGATTGAGTTGCTCGGTCAGTTCGCCGGCACCCCGGCCGGGCTGCACGAGTTACTCGCCGATGCGTATGCGATTGCGCAACCCAAGGGTGTGGTGACGATGGACCACTATTGGAAGGCGCAGCGGGTGCTTTCAGAGGCTGGGCTTCCGGCTTATTACCAAGAACGCTCGCGGTTCTTCGATCAGGCGATCGATCATCGCGCGGTCGCGGTGGTTTTTGATTGGCTGCGGAGATACCCGAAGACGGCGAAGTCGGCGGCGTTCAAGGTTTTTCAGACCGGTGGCCGCGTCAACGACTGGAAACCGAGCGATACGGCGTTCGTCCACCGTCAGAGCCGGTGGCTCGCCGCGATTGAACTGTATTGGGAGCGCGATACGCCAAGCGATACGCTGCGGCAAAACCTGGAATGGCAGAGCGCGTTTTACGAAGCGATCGTTCCGATTGCCAAAGGCGGCGCGTACCAAAACTTCATCGATCCGTCGCTCGGCGATTGGAAGTCCGCCTATCACGGCGCCAATCTCGCACGGCTGGAAGCAATCAAGAGGCGCGCGGATCCGAGCGGCGTGTTTACGTTCCGCGAATCGCTTTAGCCACTTCCGCGGCGGCCTCGGCAATGACCTCGGGAGCTCGTTCGATCGCCTTGAGAAGAATACGCGCAGGCATGTCGGGCAGGGCGCGTCGCTGTTCCCATTGTTGGATGGTACGCTGACTTAAGTGGAAACGTTTGGCAAATTCCGCCTGCGACAAATGAAGCTGCTCGCGAATGGCTCGCACATCCGGAATCGAAAGGTCATACACCTTTCCGTTAACGTGCGCATGCAAACGCTTGTACACTCCGGTCAGGCCGAGGGCGCGTTTTTCTTCAGCTGCTTCCGCGTTAACCTGTTCTTGAGATTCCTTCCCGAAACGCGACCAGTCGATATGCGGGTCTTTATTCTTCTTGGATGATTGCATACGTCACCATGTACTCTAAGATGTCGTTAGTGTCGGCCCGAAACGCGCTAATGATGCGCTTACGCGGAGGCCGTTCGGTGTAGACAACGCTGATAATGACTGGTCCCAGCAAACCGGTCGCGATGAAGTGATCCTCTGTGTCTGAATGGGCCTCATCCCAGCGCTCGACGTACCTGCCGGAAATAAAAATTGTCTTAGCGGCGTGAAAGTCGAACCCGCTTCGGGCGAACCGATCTGCGCTTTTGGCTTCGTCCCATTCAAACTGTAGGTCGCGGTATTCGGGCACATCTCACCTGTATTATATCCCCATATAACGTACTACGTCAATAACGTATAGATGGGCGGCTTTCGCGAGGCCACGGTTCATTCACGACGAGCCAAGGCGCGCGCAAGGATCGGCCAACGCGAGGGCTACGAAGTCTCGCGGCGTTGGTGTGACCAGTCCAAGGCTAACGGGTTGACACGTACGCAAAAAGCGTTATTATATACGCAATATGCGTAACTTGAGCACCCTCGATGCGCTCCTACCGGATACTCGCCAGGGCATTCTTGCCGCCACCTTCGGGCAGCCTGAAAAAGCTTGGTACGTATCCGAGCTCGCGCGCCGGTTGGGCGTGCCTCCATCGAGTCTACAGCGCGAGCTGCGGGACCTTTCTTCCGCCGGAATTCTAAGCGCGCGACGCGAGGGGAGGATGGTTTATTACCAGGCCAACCCGGACTGTCCAATCTTTGGCGAGCTTCGTAGGCTCATGCTTAAAACCGTCGGCCTTGTCGACGTGCTCGCTGACGCCTTGCGTCCGCTGGCGTCAAGGATACGGTTTGCCTTTGTCTTCGGCTCGATAGCAAGTGGGGGCGAACAGAACACAAGTGATGTCGATCTCATGGTGGTGGGCACCGTCCCGTCTATGGAGCTTGCGCGACCCTTACGCCAGGCGCGAGAAATCATAGGAAGAGAGATTAACCCCGTTGTCTACAGTCCGACGGAGTTCGAGAAAAAGCGCGCTGAAAATAACCATTTCTTGAAGCACGTGCTGGACAGCCCGTCGTTGCTCGTGTTAGGAAACAAAGGTGAGTTGGACGCAGCCCTTAGGGGAGCTTCGGGTCGAGATCATGGCCGCTGAGAAACGCGAGTTGGACGGACTTCGCTCGATCGTGAAGGAGAAAATTCACGACGCAACCGCTGCGGCCGAGGCTGGCCTTTCAGCCGACACACGCTTCACTCTCGCCTATGATGCGGCCCGGACGTTGGCGCTCATTGTCGTGGCTTCCGCTCAACCCAATACATTTGCGGCCCGGAGGGCGAGCGAATCTGCGAGCTACCACCGCGAACATTCACGCGGAGATGAGTCTTCCGGGAGGTAGACCCTGGACGCAGTGCGGAGCTCGTCGCGCAACTGGCACATTACGCGTTGTGATGGCCGGCCGCGACAGATGCCGCATTCAATAGTCAGCGCGCGAGTTTCTTAAGCAAAAGAAAGGTCGCAACCAAGCAGGCGCCCAAGCCTTCCTCCGTCTTATCTGCCTAGGAGGACACTGCCATGCAAAAGTATTTCGGCATCGTCGCAGTATTGGCGATCGCGCTGAGTCCCTTTTCCGTCCATGCTCAGGAGCACACGAAGTCCGCCTATTTGAATGTCCGGAACCTGTCGGACGATTACGCCCATGTCACGGTAGGCGGGGGCGGTGGCGGGCAGAGGGCATTCCAACTTGCACCCAAGGCGTTTCGAAGCATGGGCAATTCCAATTGCCTTCTCTTCAGCTGCAGCGTGCGCTTCCAATTCATGAAGGGGAATACGGTGTTATGCAACACCAGAGCGACGGGGTGGCACAAGGGGACGGCCGTCGGCCGCTATGACCCCGTGAGCCGTCGCTGCTATATCGAATAGTTGTATTCGGCCCCTCGACGATCAAGGGCACAAAATCAGGACGCGGAAGGGCTTGAAAGTAAAACGAGGCGCTCGTGAGAGCGCCTCGTTGATGGTGTGCTAGCCGGGATTGACACTCCACTCCACACTAGCACACCGCTTCGCCGTCGACAAGCAACTGCGGTTGGAGCGTGCGAGGATCGAACTCGCAGCAGCGAGGAGTGTCAATCCCGACCGTCGACACCATCGAAACGCCCCAACGAGGGGACGTTCACGACGAGCCGTCGATTTGGCAAGGAGCTGCGGGCGTTACGATGATAGGATGACGATGGACGATTGGGACGCGTCCGTCCATACTGCCTGACGCACGATCGGGTTCGTTAGGTATTCGAAGGCCAGTTGCGTTTCTTCCCTTGTGCAGGCGCGCTGAGAGCCGGCTGCGGCTAGCGCTTCATCTACTAACACCATTGCAGCGTCGATTGTAAGGAGCGCGGCGTCGCCGGCGCGCGTAGCGCCGTTAGCGCTCACCGCGCCGTTTGTGGCCGCGCCGTTGGTGACGCTGGTGCTCCCCTCGACATGCGCGGCTCCGCCGCGCTGCTCGGGGTCCTTCGACAGGCTCAGGATGACACCATATTGCAAGCCGGCGCTTAGGGTTTGCAAATGCCAGCCGGTAGTGCGGATCAGGTTGGCGACGGTAAGGATGCGCTTGCGTTCGCCGTGGTGGCGTTCCCAAATGAGATCGGTGAGGGCGTCGGCGGCGTAGCCCGGCTCGAAGCACGCACGCAGTTCGTGCGCGTTGGCGGCGATGGTGAGCGCGGTTTTCAAGTCGTCGAGCGTCCAGGCGCTAACGCCGTGCGTGTGGAGTTCGGATGTCAGTTCGATTTCGTTGGGAAACGCGGGACCGATGAGCGTGCAATACTGCGCGTGGAAGGCGTCGCGGTATTTGGCGGCTTCGAAGGCGTCGGGTTGCGAGACGTCTTGTTTGGCGGTTTTACATTCGATCATCACGCGATAACCGAGCGGGCCGAGTTGCGCGTCGGCGTAACCGTCGGGGGCTTTGAGGCCGCCGACGTGCGTGGTCGCAAAACCGAGGTGCGCGAACGCGTCGCAGACGGCGATCTCGAATGCGGCGGGGTCAGAGCCGGTGGCGGTTTTGGTCAGGCGCTCGATGAGGCCTTGGGTTTGCACGTCGGGCGGTGCGGCCGGCGTGTCGGGCAGCGCGGGCCAATCGTCGAGCGGCTCGTTGATGCGGAAGTTGCGGTGCTCGTCTTGCACGATGGCCGGTTTGCGGTCGCCGCCGCGAGCGCGCGTGATGTATTCGATGAGCGACGTATAGACGTAGCGCTGGTTGAAATCGGTGGGGAGGAGCTTGCGCGCAATGGCCTCGCTGAGGATCTGCTCCGCGCTCCGCGTTTTGCCGTCGTTGAGAATCTCGAGTGCGGCGGAGATGACGTGTCCGTATCGGGGCGCGGCGAGTTCGAGTTCGAGCTCTGCGCTCCCCTCGTCCTTCGACAAACTCAGGATGACATGCTCGGGGTCCTTCGACAGGCTCAGGATGACACTATTAAAGCTTTGGGGGCCTATGCGCGCGCGTTCGAGCGCGAAGACGTCGCCGGCTTTTTCCAAACGCGCGGGCAGCGTTTCGACGGTGACCGAGCCGTCGGCGATTGTGTGGAGCTCTTCCCAGTGCACCGGCAGGCAGACCGGCAAATGCGGCAGGCCGCGCGCGCTGTAGGGCAGGGCGGTGAATGTGCCCGGCGCGTTTTTGGCGACGGCGATGCGTACGAGGCCGTCGCCGTGCGCGTGCGGTTGCGTGACGAAGAGTGTTGGATGATCGCTCGCGATGCGCGCGGCGAGTTGGTGCAGCCATAAGCTCATGGCGTCGAAGGTTGTGTCGGTGACGGGCAGCCAGAGCGCGAGGCTGCCGTGTCCGTCGAGCATCACGATGGCGTCGAAATCGAATTTCGCGAGCACGCGGCGCACGATGTGCGCGGCGTCGTGCAGCGCCTGCGGCGGCGTGTTGCCGGCGGGTTCGAGCAGAATGCGTCCGAAGGCGGGGCGTTCAAAATCGTCGGGGCGCGGCGCCCACGAATAGAATTCCACCGCCCCGAAGTGGTGCGCGGCCCACGCGAGCGCGCGATCGTGCAGCGCGAGATACGTGTGCGTGCCCGACGGCGTGGCGGCTTGCACCGTCGCGACGGCGGGCGGCGGATCGTGCAATCCGACGTGCCATTGCGCGGGCTTTTCAAAACCGTTTGGGAACGAGGCCGACGCGACCGGGATGCTTCCGAGCGAGGCCTCAAGCAGCGGCCCCACGCGCTCATAATGCTGCGCGCAGAGCTCGTCAATGCGAGCTGTTTTCATATCACCCTACCCCCTTGCCGGGAGAATCTCGGCGAAGGGTTTGCTTGGTCCTTCCTTTTGGAGTTAAGCCTTGAAGCCTTGAGGAGCGCCTAGCGGAGCCCGTTGGCAGCGCCCGGGCTGCCTATAAGATTGTTGCAGCCTATGGCGAACCGTTTTCACGATGGCAGCCATCATTCAGAATCCCATCTTGAATTCGCCGTTTTTGGAACCTGCGAAACATTGGAAGTTCGGTGAAGATGGCATTACGGACGAGGTTGTCTTTGCGAGGCGCATAAGCTCCTATTTTGTCCCAATTCCGCCCCCGAAGAAGAAAGTCGCGCAGCTAGCACTCCAAACTGGTTGGACAAGCGAGCGCGAAAAACCGAACGAACTTATAAACCAGATTCGGCAGCGCGTCAACGAATGGCGCCTGGGCCATTACCAAGGCGTAACTCCAGTCACACGAGGCCTTCTCGATTACTGGACAAATGTCGACCGCGAGCGGCCGCTTTTTTTCTGTCAGGTCGAGGCACTCGAAACCGCAATCTATCTTTCAGAGGTAGCTGATCGGTTCGGGCAAGCTTGGATTAACAAAGAACTCCGACGCCTTAACGAGTTGGCTAATCCCAGTTTATTTCGGGTCGCCACGAAAATGGCCACGGGATCCGGCAAGACCGTTGTTATGGCGATGCTTATTGCTTGGCAAGCGCTAAACAAGCTTGCGGAGCCGCAGGATAAGCGTTTTAGCGATGCCTTTCTGATTGTTACTCCGGGCATTACGATTCGTGACCGTTTGCGTGTGTTGCTCCCGAACGACCCTGGAAACTACTTTGTTGAGCGCGATATCGTTCCGCCTGATCAATTGGAGCTGTTGCAACGAGCTCGAATCGTAATCACGAATTATCATTCGTTTGCTTTGCGCGATCGTTCAGATGTCGCAGCATCGTCTCAAACGAAAAAGATACTTGCGGGACCTGCGGGCGATATTCGCGCCTTTCGAGAGACACCTCGACAGATGATTCGCAGAGTGAGCGGCGAGCTGTGCGATAAAAAAAGCATAGTAATCCTGAACGATGAGGCGCATCATTGCTACCGCGAAAATCCTAGGAGCGAAGAAGAACACTTGGGCGTAGACGAAAAGACTGAGGCGGAGCACAACCGAGAAGCCGCCCGCGTCTGGTACTCTGGCCTGGAAGCCTTCGCGAGTGCGTTTGATGTGCGTTCCTGCTACGATCTCTCCGCGACACCATTTTTCTTGAGGGGCTCGGGTTATAAGGAAGGAACTCTATTCCCGTGGGTTGTTTCTGATTTTTCCCTAATCGATGCTATTGAATGCGGTATTGTTAAAATTCCGCGCGTGCCCGTATCTGACAATCAAGTTAGCGGTGAAATGCCGACCTACAGGGACCTTTGGTTGCGGATACGCGACGAGCTGCCGCGCAAGGGTGCGAGACGGTTAAAGGAAGGTACGGAACCTCACTTACCGGCTGAGTTACAGGGTGCACTGATCAGCTTGTATCAGCACTATGAAAAAGCCTATCACAAATGGATAAAAAATGGCGAAGGGACGCCGCCGGTGTTCATTGTTGTCTGCAGTAACACTGCGGTGTCAAAGCTTGTTTACGATTACATCGCGGGATGGGAAAAGGTTCTGCCGGATGAACGCGTTGTTGTCGTACCGGGACAGTTAGCGGTCTTTAATAACGAAGAGGACGGTGCGTGGCGCTCGAAGCCGAACACATTCTTGATCGATTCAACGCAGATTGATTCCGGAGCTGGAATGGACGACACTTTCAAGCGCGCGGCGAGGGCGGAAATTGCGGAATTTAAGGCAGATCTTGAGCGTCGCTTTCCAGGTCGAAGCGTGGAAATCACTGATGAGGCACTCCTCAGGGAAGTCCTGAATACGGTCGGACGGCGCGGCCGCCTCGGTGAGTCCGTGAAATGTGTCGTTTCCGTGTCAATGTTGACGGAGGGCTGGGACGCAAACACCGTCACGCACATCCTGGGTGTGCGGGCGTTCGGAACGCAGCTACTTTGTGAGCAGGTTGTCGGGCGCGGCCTCAGGCGAATTAGCTACGAGCCTGGTGCCGATGGACTTCTTCCGGCTGAGTATGCCGAAGTTTATGGCGTACCTTTTTCATTCATCCCTACCGCCGGGACTAAGGAAGATACGAAGCCACCCAAAGCGATCCACCATGTGCGCGCGCTTCCGGACCGTGCGGCTTTGAATATACAGTTTCCTCACGTCGTAGGTTATCGATACGAGCTTCCGGCGGATCACCTGCGAGCTAAATTTGATGAAGGATCCCGCTTCGTCTTAAGTACCGATATACTGCCAACGCGCACGACGCTTGAAGCAGTTGTAGGCGAAGCAACGGAAACCAATTTGGATGTTTATCGGGGTAGACGAGAGCAAGAAGTAGCTTTCCGAGTCGCGGAAACCGTTTTGAAAACCCGATTTGATGATGCGGTATTACCCGGAAGGCCCTGGTTGTTTCCGCAACTCCTGAGCATCACCAAGCAGTGGCTCAGGGAGTGTTTGACGTGCAAAGATGATACGTTCCCTCAATTATTATTGGCCATTACGTCGTGGCGGCTAGCCGCTGCGGAGAAAATTTATAGATCCATAGTGTCGGGGACGTCGGGTGAAAAACGTTTGCTACCCGTTTTGCGGTCATACCAGCCTATCGGAAGTACTGCTGACGTCGCGTTCGACACGACAAAGGGCGTCTATGCTACGATTAATAGTCCGCTAAACTATGTCGTACTCGATAGCGCCGACTGGGAGGCGAAGGTCGCAGAGGCACTTGAAGACATGAATGAAGTCACTTCATACTGTAAGAATGATGATCGCGTGGGATTCCGGATCCCGTACGTGGATGAAGGTACACCGCGAAATTATGTGCCCGATTTCCTTATTCGGTGGCGGGTTGACGATCGAGAAGTTATGATAATTGCCGAGGTTACCGGCGAAAAAAGGCGGCAGAAAGCAGAAAAGGCATCAACTGCAAAAGATCTGTGGGTTCCTGCCGTCAACAATTTGTGCGAATTTGGACAATGGACCTTTGTAGAGATAACTGCACCTGACGAGGCCAAACAGCTGTTGCGCGCACATATGCAGGAAATCATAAGGCTAGTGAATCGATAGTGGCTACGAAAAGGATCGAAGAAACCAAGCATCAAACTGCCACACGCGTGAATATTCCGACGGCGGAGCTGGAATCGATGGCGGAGACCAGTGGCGCCCAAAGCCTCCTTTACCCACGCGATTCTTCCCTCGATCCTCAACTGGTATGGATAGGTAAGGACGAACAAGATCGCCGGGATTTTACGATTCCGCTTGTGCCGATCTTTATCCAAGAGCAGATAGCGCCTCGCGCGATCATTGAAAATCTTCGCGCCCATAATGGAGTGGCGGACCCGGCATTATTTGACGATTTTGGTGGGCTTGATTTCGACCAGCGAGTTGATTTTTATCAGCACAACCAACGCTGGACGAATCGGATGATTCTGGGTGACTCCCTCCTTGCGATGGCTTCACTTGGTGACAAGGAAGGCCTGAAGGGTAAGGTCCAGATGATTTATCTGGACCCTCCGTACGGAATAAAATTTAGATCGAATTGGCAGGTTTCTACTCGCTCGCGTGACGTTAAGGATGGCGTGCTCACTGATGTGACGCCGCAGCCGGAACAGATTCGTGCCTTCCGGGACACATGGAATCTTGGTATTAATTCTTATTTGGCGTACATGCGCGATAGATTGTTCCTTGCGAGGAGCCTATTGACCGAATCCGGATCGATTTTTGTCCAAATTGGTGACGATAATGTTCACTTGGTCCGATGTCTTTTGGACGAGGTATTTAGAGCAGAGAATTACGTTGCGGAAATCTGCCTTAAGAAGCCGGGTCAGCGTTCATCCAATACGCTTCCTATCCTTACCGATTTCATACTTTGGTATGCAAAAGACAAGGAAGCGGTAAAGTACAGGCAGCTGTATCAGGAGCGCGATCTCCATGGTTCTGGCGGTGACCACTACACCCAAATTGAATTGCAGGATGGCACGGTTCGGCCGCTCACCGATGCAGAAAAGTCTAATCCATCAAATTTGCCTGAGGGCGCTCGGATTTTTCAAACCATAGCGCTGACTTCGGCCGGTGCTCAGTCGGGTGATTCTGCGTACACAGTGGGCGGAAAAACTTATAAGGCTCCGGCACACAAGCATTGGAGCGTATCGGTACCAGCTGGAATGGAGCGGCTGCGCTGGGCTGGGCGACTCGTGGTCGGAGCCAACAATATTCGATTCAAGAATTACTTAATAGATTTCGAATATAGTCCTCGTGACAATCGCTGGGACGACGCGGGCTTGCACGGCGAGAGCACATATGTCGTCCAAACATCCACAAAGGCTGTGCAGAACTGCATCTTAATGTCGACAGATCCTGGAGATCTTGTGCTGGATCCGACCTGCGGAAGCGGCACGACCGCCTTTGTGGCGGAACAGTGGGGCCGCCGATGGATCACAATTGACACAAGTCGCGTTGCGCTAGCGCTGACGCGTACGCGATTGATGTCCGCTCGCTACCCATATTATCTTCTTTCGGACTCTCCAAGCGGTGTGGAAAAAGAACGAGAGTTGTCGGGAATCATCAGTACTGAACCGCTGCCTCCCACAAATTCGGACGTGTCGCGAGGGTTTGTAAACACGCGCGCAAAGCGAGTTACGCGCGAAGGGATCGCGAAAAACCCAGATCTCCGCGAAGGAATGACTAGGGCAGAGGTCGATGCTGCTATTGCCCGTCATGCGGACGCGGAGCTACTTTATGATCAGCCAATAGAAGATAAGCGGGTTGTCCGAGTTGCGGGTCCATTTACGGTCGAGAGCCTATCGCCACATCGACCCCTGACAGTTGCGGACCCCTCGGCTGATCCGGAGCCAGTACCCGCAGCCGATTCACGGCTATTCCTTGATCGAATACTTGATAATTTGCGAAGAGCGGGTGTACAGAATACCGTCAAAAATGAGCGGCTGATCTTCAGTGGTATTGAACCTTGGCCGGGCGTTTACGTGCAGGCAGTTGGTAATTATTCGGAGGCGGGACAGGACAAGCGCGCGGCCATCTGCGTCGGACCCGAATATGGGACAGTGGGTGCTGAGCTTATTCGTGAAGCTGCCAAAGAGGCTTCGAAATTCACTGATGTCGTTATCGTGTGCGGGTTTGCGTTCGAGGCGATGGTTGGCGAAGAGTCGACAAAACTCGGGCGTATCAAAGTCTTGAGGGCGCGGATGAATCCGGATCTCTCTATGGGCGATGACCTGTTGAAAAAAACCGGCGCGGGAAATCTGTTTATGGTTTTCGGCGAGCCGGACATAGCAATAGAAGAAGTTGACGACGTGAATTTGGCGGTTGAAATCCTTGGTTTAGACATATACGATCCAACAACAGGCGCAGTGAAGAGCCATAATACGGACGAAATCGCGTGCTGGTTTATCGACACGAACTACGATGAGGCCAGCTTCTTCGTACGGCATGCCTATTTCGTCGGCGCCGGAGATCCATACGAAAAACTTCGAAAAGCTCTTAGGTCTGAAATAAATGAAGACGCGTGGCAATTGCTCTATCGAACCAAGAGCGCGCCTTTTAAAAAACCTGATACCGGAAAAATTGCGGTAAAGGTCATTAACCACTACGGAGATGAGGTTCTAAAAGTTTATCGATTCGGGCCGTGAAGCGGGAGCGCCTTGCGGGTGCTCCGTAAAAGGTCTGCCTTCGTCATATTGATTATGCCACGGCTGTCTCTGGCTCGAATTCGTGATAATCGCTTTCGGCAAATGCGTTTCCCTCCGCATCGTGGTCTAGCTCAACTGTAATTAGTCGGTCCCCTTCAAATGAGGGAGCCAACTCAAACGTTAGATAATCGAACAGTGAGCGCTCGTGAACGGCGACGATGATTTGTTGACCTGTGCTACGTTTCGAAATCATTCGAAGGAGAGCAGCTAGTTGGACAGTATGTAGTTCATCCATACTTTGCACCGGGTCGTCGAGTATCAAGAGGGGCACTGTTCCCTTTACGGACATGTGGAGTGCCAGAAAAAGTGTCAGAGCAGCCGTATTTAGGTTGCCCGTGCTGAGCATCGCCAACGGGGTTCCCGCTACTGCGCCGTCTCTGCGTACGGTTTCCAGTCTTATCGTTAATTCACCCCAGCTGACGGGCGGAACGACGAATCGCGGGATGAATGGCTCGTCTGGCGCGAGCCGGACGAACATGTCGCGCCAGACTCGATTTAGCGAGTTAGTGAAGACGCGGTGCACTACTACGTTTTTCGCTCGTAGCGCGGCGTTCGCCACCGCGCGGGCGGTAGTGCGATGGTTCTCCGCGGAGGTTAAAAGCGTTTCTAACTCAGTCGCTTTCGTTTCATTACGCTCGAGCACTCTTGTCGCGTCTTGCTTGTCGTTTTGAATTTCTACGAGCCGGGACCATTCTCTGCTTAACAAGTTTCGCAGTGATAGTCGATGATGAAGCGTTTCCTCTCGATCATTGACAAAACTAGTGAGGCGCGAAATCGTTTCCGCGATCATCTCGGCGCTACTCGGAGGTGTTTGGTTGAGCTTTCGTGCTGTGTCTATCAGGGCGCGCCTTAGCGCAGCTCCATGACGGTCGCGTTTGCGCGCTTGAGCTTGGGCGCGGGCAGCCTCTGCCGCAGCTTGTCTCAGCGTTGTGCCTTTATTCGCTGCGCTCCTAAGACGTCGAAGTCCCTCTGACCATCTAACGAGCTCGTCTCGCTTAATGGCTAGAGATTGACGTGAGGCTCCGGGAAGCGCTATTGCTACAAGATGCTGGCGCTCCCGTTCTAAATCGGCTTTTCTGCGTTCCGTCTCAATTCGTTCAGAAGACAGGGTTCGGAAGCGAGCAGCTTTCTCGCTTAGGGTGTTCATTTTAGAGACAATGTGATTTGCGAGTGGCTCCGTCGACACTTCTGAGTAGTCACGGTCGCAGACGGGACACACGTCTGAATGGATGTAGTGTAGGATGGAACTGAGTACTTCGCCCTGTGCGTCATCGTTGCTCTGCAGAACTTCCAGCTGGTTTCGTATCGCCTCGAGACGCTTGGTCGCGCTAAGGAGTGCTAGGTCCACGGCATGTAGGCGTTCCTCACGGGCGGTTTCCTGGGCAAGATCCGTTGTGTGCCGTGCCAACTCTTGATTGATTATCGCTTCGGCGGCAGAAAAGGCGTAAGTGGGCTCAACAACATCCGGATGAGGTATATTTGTTATAGACTCAGCCATCTGTTCGATGATTTCTGCCAGCGCGCGGCCGTCGTTGCTGCGCCACTCGGTTAGGGCGCGCTGGGTTTGAGAAGCACGGCTTTCTATTTCCTGTTTTGCCCTACCGCTCGTACTTGCCGTTATTGATTTCCAGTCGGCCAACATGCTTTTCAGTTGCGAGCGTTCCGCTGCGATGTCATCGAGCTCGCGGTTATCTTCCGATGGATTTAGATATTGTTTAACAGAGGTGGAATTTAGATCGGCAGCCTCAATCTTTAGGCCGGTCAGGTCGTGAATGATATCAAGCAGGCGATACCGTTGTTGATCTTCGGACGATCTGAGAGCGTCTATGCGTTCGGACGTGGCCCGGAGGTCATCTTTAGCATGTTCTAAAGACTGTTCCGTAATCCGGTAGCCTTCGATTTCGGAGCGTACACGGCGAATATCGCCCGCAATGTACAGCCCCTCGATTAAGGCATCAAGGCGATCGACCCCAAGTAGGTCTTTTACAAATTTGCTTAACGCTGATTCGTGCTTGCTGTCGATTGGCACTTCATAACGCTCAAGTAGGCGCGCTAACGTAGCTTGACCAAGATAGCACCGTTCACTAAAAAATTGAGAGTCGGCGCTATTCAATAGAGGTGGGCCGGTGATTTTTTCTGACGTGATCTCCATTGTCAGCGGGGCGAGCTTTCCTCCGTGTTTTAGGGCGATTATCGCGGTTTCTGAGTCTTTGTTAACCAGGTTCTTGACGTAGTCCGGATCAGCTCGCTCGAATTCCGAAACGGCGCCCGTTAACACGAGTTCGATCGCAGAAATCACACTGGTTTTACCGACCGCATTTGCACCGTGGATTAGTACAACTGGCGCTCCGAGCGGAATCGCGACTCTACCGCGCAGGCTTCGAAAATTGGATATTACGATCGAGTCTAAGAATGCAGTCATTCTAGTTTTCTCCTCGAATCGTTCGGACTCGACAAGGACAGGGTTGTGCGTAGTTCATTTTCAACTGCGGGCGGACCAGATTTTGATGCTTTTACCAGGCGAACGACAAATGGGTTTCTCTTTAGTCGTCCTAGTTGCTCTTCGAGCACATCTAATGGTTCCGCAATGGGGGCGCCCTCGCCGTAGGTATCAAGTGGAAGTAGAACGGATAACCAGTCTCTCATTTCGAGGTCATCATTTGGTGTCGCAAGGCGCCCGAGCGCAAGGACGCGGCATACCTTAGACATTGATTCGATGGTTGATGGCTTTGGTTTTGGGCCGATTAGGATCGCGGTCAATGGCCGACGAGAACCTCGTGCATCTAAGGCTCGACCAAGCCCAACGAGCCTATCCCGCAATTTATCCTCTGGCTCTTCAGCGGTGTCCGCAATTACGATTAGGTCCCGAAGGCGGTTTGCGCCCGTTAAAATGGCACCAAAACTAAAATCGAGGTTGGCGATGCTTAGCGTAGTCGGCTGAGAGTTGTAACCAGCGGCCTGAAGGATAGCGGTCGCTTTATCGATTAGCGCATTGCCTGTCATAGGATTCCCTCTCGCCGCAATGTGTCCAGCGCCTCGCCGCAACCGTTACGATGATTGATAATGTCGCGAAGACTAACCAGACGAGGGGCGCGCTTTCCAGTACGCCCATATGTCGTTGTAGGCGTGCGTCTTTTCGCTACCGGTAGCTCCCCACCGTAAAGAATAACAACGTCCGGATCGTCGTCGCGCACATTTCCGTCCATTCGGAGGCGAAGACCAGCATCGACATCACGCACAATGAATAGGCGGCTTGAAGCGTCTTCCGAACGAATGATGACGCTTCCATTTTGTGCGCTGGATGTATCTGGCAGCCGTATGGTCCACATTCCAAGTTTTGCGCCGCAGCCAAGTAGGGCAATCCCAAAGGCAAATTCGCGCATTTTTATGGCGTGCACAAATTGATCCGTTAGGAGTTGCTGCGTTGGCACGGTGCTTATTGAGCTATAGCGAGGCTGGACCAAGTTGTTTATGGTTCCGTCTCGGTATAAACTAAACAAATGAGCGTTTACGCGGGTGACGTGCTCAATAAAATTCAAAAGATCGGCCCCCGACGCGGCTGAAACGATCGTGCGAAGCGCGATTAGGCCGCCGCGTAAAGCCACTCGTTCGGTTTGATCCCATCGGTCTGCGAAGTCTTCCGATAAGATCGCAAGTTTTGCGAAAAGAACGTGGAGTACCAAGGCGACCAGAACGATCTTAGCAAACGCTCCAAGGACCGCACTTTCCTCGACGGCCGCACCATTGCCATCCTTGTAGGCTGTGCTGTACACAATTTGCAGGATCGCCCTATGATCTGACTCAAGTGTAGGGGTAGCGAAAGCACACGCCGGGGCATCAGCAGGCCAGGGCCAGTTCAGTCGACTTGCGGCAGCGGAGAAAACATGTTTGATATTTGCGTCTTGCCCCGATAGGCCAAGCACAAGAGCTTTCTTGGCGGTGGCAATGCTTATCAGACTCTGGAGCATTTGGGCGTTTCGGGCTTCGGCGACCCAGGCGTTTATTTGAGGGTCACGCGCGATTAAGAGCTCCCGGAAAGTGGCCGGATCTTCTCGGGCGCGAACGGCGCAGCCATGTGGTTTGTGAAGATCTACTCTCCGAGCCGCGTCGCGAAAATCCTCACTTTGAACAAGAACTCGTAGCGCATCACCACCGGGGCCAACCAATTCTTCTATTGCCTTCTCGATCAGTCCGTCCCAGTTAGCCGATATCAGTGTTGAACCCGCGCCTTCTAACGCCAGAAGAGCGATGGCCAGGTGCTCGCTGTCGGGCTGCAGGTCCGGGGAGGCATAGGTCTCAGTTATTTGCACGCCGTGCCAAAGAATATAGTCGTCATCGTGGCCAGCGACCGGCACGTTTAGCACCTTCTCATATTGAGACGACAAACGTTCCAATAGCGATTTTATCACTGGCCACGCTTTTGGTGAAATTGCGAAATCGATGGAAGCCCGCTCGACGTCCGAGGGCTTCGCTAGATCGATAATCGCGCCCAGCGCTTGTTCAAAAGGCTCTGAATCTGGCTCTTTGAGTTTTTCCTGTAGGTGACAAATCGCGTTTAGCAACAGTGTTTCATTATTAGGAACGCGCCCTTTTGAAACACCGGACCCGATCCAGTAGGCATAGTTACCGCGGCCCACTTCATCAGCGAAGGGTTTTAAAGTGCTGTCGAATTTTTCCAGCAGTTCGCTGACCGTCATGAGCCTACACCCGCTGCGTTTTCAAGGCAGAGGTCGCCCGCAGCGAGCTCTGAAACGCTCGACAGTTGTTAGGGCGAGCGAATTGGCCGCCGTCGGTAGGGTTCGCTCTTGGGAATCTAATCGTGATGCACCCACACTCTTACTTGGTGCCGCGCTTCTCGGATTCCCTCGATCTGCTGCAAGGCGGCTCGATGCGTATTCGCGCCCGTGGCCCAGGGGCGCGAAATCGGTATATGGGCGGTCTATCGGGAGCAGCCGAGTCCATGTCGCTGATTTGCTGGGTCCTCTGCACCCACGGAATCACGCCCGATTGCAGAAGGGTGTGGCGACGACCTGGGCTTGCCCACAGCACACCGCGGACAGATCGGCCCCTGCACGCGACTCGGCGGCAACCGCGCGGGTGCACGGGTGATTCTCGATTCTTTCGCCGAAAAGAAGACCATGAGGAAAGCTCGGGTTTGGGCCTTTGCTCTTGCCGCTTTTTTAGCATGTTTCGCGCCCGCGTCGGCCCGCGACTTGACTGGTATTTATGTCAAGACCAATTCTAGTCAGATCGAGTTCTTTAACCTCACCGACATAGGCGGTCAGTTGACTGGCTACTACCAAGTCGTTTCGCTGGATTCTGGCTCCGCGGACGGTATTCGGCGCACATCCTTCCGAGTTTCGGGCATCGAGTCGGGCTCGCGCCTTGTCCTGAACCTAAGTGGTCCGGAGAGTTACTCGTGGGTAGCCAACCTAGACGGCGGCGGTTTTGTTTTGGACGAACCGCTCTCGTCTGGGCAAATAAGACAGGTTTCGTTTCATGTTTCGTCCATTTCAGAGATAAATCGGCTAGTCTATTCGCTCACGCGCTATGGCAACGCGGCAAAATACTATTCGAATGTTCGCGCAGAGCTGTCAGATTCGCAAACGCGCCTTTCGAATGACACGAATTACTATCGTCCACGAATACTTGATGACATGCGAAAAGCGAAAGCTGAGCTTTCAAAGGCTTTGGCAGAACAGACGAGAGCAGATCAGGGCCTATCCGCTAAAAAAGCCATCGCGAAACAAAAGCATGCCATTGCCAACCAGGCCCGTCAAGCCGCGCAATCAAGCGACGAACAAGTCAAGGCGGGCGACCTGGAGGTTGAGGCGGGTAGCGCCGACGTCGATGTAGGTAGCGCAGAAGTGACCGTTGGCAGCGCCAATGTAGATGTGCAAAGCGCGAACAACGACCTTATGCGCTCGAGAAGCGATCTACGCCAGATAGACGCGAGAATCGCACAATTGCGGCAGATCATTTCTAGAGATAAAGCCGCCTTGCATATCCGATAGGGGCTAGCGTTAACGTGAAACCTAAAAGCCCGATTCATCTGGCTCGTAGACTGACCCGCTAAAACACGCGGCTTGTGAGGCGTCCAAATGATTAATTTCTTGCTTGGCGCGGGATTTGCTCAAGGATTCAATCTACCCGGTACTGATGCTATCACCGATCATGTTAGGTCACTCACCGAGTATACGGTAGAGGCAGACGAACATCAGATCGCATCTACAAGCGGTGTACTTTGGAAAATTGCAAGCTCGTACTACGATTCACCAAATTTTGAAACCCTGTTGCATGTAGTCGAATGCATGCTGTCAATACGGAAAAGTCGTCTCGGCTTTGCCCTACTGGACTCACGAAAAGTGGCGTACAACGCGTTCATGGACCCGATGCCACGACTGTTCAGCATTCTAACCGACAACGGGCTAGAGTATTTTGGCTCTCAAATGATGGCGCGAGTTGCAGATTTCTTAGACCAAGAAATCGCTAATTCGTCTATTGAGAAGCAACCTGTCATTCGCGACTTTTTCGACGGTGTCTCTGGTGGGAGTGCATTGAGGGTTTCCACCCTAAATTATGATGATTCCATTGAGCGCAGCGTTCCCAACATTTGGGATGGCTTTACTAACGACGACCCTGGAGAAATAGATTATCAGGGCTTTTCGCTGGCGCACCAGTTTGAATTGCTTCACCTTCACGGTAGCATCCGGTTTGCGGCAGCCGAACCGACCACGCCACCCAAGGGGCCGGAACTCCGCCGTTTCAAAAACAATGTCGAGGCGAAACCACATCGGAGCTTGTCAACGCAATTTAATGCGCTGACGCAAGCAGGTGAACTCATTTTTACGGGACCCATGCTTTCTGGGCTTCGAAAAACCGAGAAACTTGTAATAGAGCCGTACGGGCTTTATCATCACAGGTTCGTTAACGGCTTATTAGACTCGCCACGCCTCGTTTGCATCGGATATGGCGGCGGTGATATTTACGTAAATAGCGCCATCACTAGAGCAAGAAAATATCATAAGGAGGGCTTCAAGATCGTCTATGTTACTAAAGTTGAGGACAATGCTAAATGGTCAGATCCCAGAGTGCAACAGTCGCTCCTCCTTCCAGCATCACATAGTATTTCGTATTGGAATGAGTGGGAAGCGTTTGTCGCACGCCTACTGTCCACCGGCAGATGCCTAGAAGAGAATGGGATGCTTCTGATAGCGACTGGCTTTCCGGTTGACGCTCAGTCACGCGAGCGCATTCGTACTTTCTTGCAGTAAAACGTTTTGTACCGTAAAGTGCCGCGCACCTGTGTCGTCTTACAGAAACCCGCTCTATAAGTTAACACCGGGACGGATCCATAACATTACCGCGTTTCTCACAACGTCATTCTTCGATGAGGCCCTGATTAGCCATTAACGTGCAGCAGGCATAGTTGCGGGACCGCTGGCCGCGGAGCGTTGTCGCGGCAACTTCGGGGTCTGCTCGTTCAAGACTCATGCCGCCAGAATGTGCCGAAAGCACATGGGTGCCCATAACTACTTCGGCAGGCACTTTCAACCAGTCGCGATCCATCACCACGAAGTCGGCATACTTGCCCGGCGAGATCGAGCCGATCTCGCGTTCCATGAAATTCGCGCGCGCGGCCCAGATCGTCATCGATTTGAGCGCTTCGTCGCGCGTCATGGCTTGATTGGGATACCATCCGCCCGGCGGTCGGTTTTCTTCATTCTGGCGTGAGATCGCGGCGTGAAAGGTGCGCAGCGGATTGACCGCTTCGACCGGCGCGTCGGTGCCGTTGGCAATGGTGACGCCGGTATCGAGCAGCGAGCGCCACGCGTAGGCGCCGCGCACGCGTTGCGGACCCAGCCGCGCCGCCGCCCAGTCCATGTCGCTGATTTGATGGGTCGTTTGCATCGCGGGCAGCACGCCCAGTTGCGCAAAGCGCGGAATGTCTTGCGGACTTAAGACTTGCGCGTGTTCGATGCGGAAGCGATGGTCGCGCGTGGGCACGGCCGCGAGCGCTGCTTGGTAGGCGTCGAGCGCGATGCGGTTGCCGCGATCGCCGATCGCGTGCACGGCGGTTTGGAAGCCGGCGCGCAGCGCGCGGGTGGCGACATCTTCGATATGGGCTTGCGTGGTGCGCAGCAGTCCGGTGTTGCCGGGATCGTCGCTGTAGGGTTCGAGCAGCGCGGCGCCGCGCGAACCGAGCGCGCCGTCGACATAGAGTTTGACCGCGCGAATCTGGATGCGTCCGTCGTAGGCGCCGACGATCGGTCCGTGCGCGAAGTGCGCGGCGATCAGATCGGCGTTGTCGGCGATCATCACGTGGTTGCGCAGCGTAAATTTATTTTGGTCGGCGACCTTATCGTAGGCTTGGGCGGTTTGGTAGCTCACGCCCGGGTCGCCGATGGCGGTGATGCCCCAGCGGTTACATTCGCCGATGGCGGCGATGGTGGCGCGGCGGATTTGGTCGTCGGTGGGCGGCGGGATGGCCTGTGTTATGAGCGCGCGTGCGTTATCGACGAAGACGCCGGTGGGGTTGCCACTGGCGTCGCGGATGATGCGGCCGCCGGCGGGGTCGGGGGTGTTTTGCGTGACTTGTGCGAGTTCCATGGCTTTGGCGTTGGCGAGGAGTGCGTGGCCGTCGACGCGGTTTAGGGAGACGGGGCGGTTCGGGAGCGCGGCGCTGAGGGCTTCGTGCGTGGGGAAGGCTTGGTTCGGCCAGAGATCTTGATCCCAGCCGTCGCCGATGATCCACGCGTCAGGCGAGGTTTGTGCGAACGCCACGGTTTTTCTTATCACTTCTGCGTAGCTGGTGAGGTGGAAGAGATCGACTTCGTGCAGCGCCAGGCCGAGGCGCAGCAAGTGCATGTGCGAGTCGATCAGCCCGGGGAGCACGGTGGCGTGGGCGAGGTCGAGTGTTTTTGCGCCGCGCTTGGCGTAGGTCTTGGCGGCACGGAGCGAGCCGACGAATGCGAAGCGCCCGTTCCTTACCACAAACGCTTCGGGGTTTACGAAGCGCGGGTCGACCGTGTGTATTGTGCCGTTGGTTACGATGAGATCGGGGCCGCTCGCGCTTAGCGTGGCACCGCGAGCGAGCGCGTTCGCGCCCAGAAAGCCGGCGGCGCAAGTGACGAAGGTGCGGCGGCGCATGGGTGGGGGTTTGCCAGGGATGGCGGCCTTTCATGGTATATGCTATGTATATACATATGCAGAAGACGACGACCGCCGTCACCCGCTGGGGCAATAGCCTCGGGGTGCGGCTTCCTCAAGGGGTTGCCAAAAGCGCGGGACTGCGTGAAGGAAGCCGTGTGGATGTAAGCTTCGAGAACGATGCAGTTGTAATGCGCCGGGCCAAGCCGCGTTATAAGCTCGACGAATTGTTGGACCAAATCACGCCGGAGAATATCCATCCGTTGATCGACTCGGGCGAACCGGTCGGGCGCGAGCGGTTTTGGGAAGACGAATAAGCGCGTACATTCCCGACCGCGGGGATATTGCTTGGATGGAATTTTTGGGGCCAGCCCTAGTGCTGACTCCGAAAAAATATAATGCGCTTGTCGGAGTTGCCCTGGTTTGTCCGGTATCGAGCAAACAAAAAGCCTATCCGTTTGAAGTCTTGTTAGCGCCGTCTATGCAAACAAACGGGGTCGTGCTTGCCGATCAGGTGCGTTGCTTTGCGTGGAGAGAGCGGCGGGCCGAGTTCAGGGAAACCGCGCCGCATGAGGTTCTAGAAGAAGTTCTGTCGCGGCTTTCCGCGTTGCTAGATTTTTAACGCTGCGCCAACGAGTAGTGGCAGATTACGCGGCCGGCCGTGCCGGTGACCTCTTGCCGCTCGAGTTCGAAGCCCAATTTTTCTAAAATCCGCTCGGAAACGACGTGGCCTCTTTCCGCGCTGGCCACGATCCGCGGCAGCTTGAGCTTTGCAAAACCAAGATCAACAAGGGCGCGAGCTGCCTCGGTGGCAAGCCCTCGTCCCCAATATGGCCGCGCAATGTAATACGCCAGTGTCGCCTTCGCGCGATCGCCGGCCAGACCGCAGTAACCGATATAAGTGTTTTCTTCCTTTAGAATCGTAGCCCGGAGACCGAAGTCGCCGTTCGGCTTGCCGAGATAGCGCCTCCGAAATCGTTGCACGGCCTCGTCGTGCGGCAGCACACGGCCGCCCACAAAGCGACGAAACTCCGCGTCCATCTGCATCTGTACGAACGCCGCTTCGTCGGAGGGTTCGTGCTTTCGAAAAAGGAGGCGTTCCGTTTCCAGTAAGATCAATGAACGGCGGCGAGGATTTGCGGGACCAGTTTCGTTTCGAAGGCGCCCCAGACCGGGAATTGTCCGTAGTTGGCGGCGGTGATCATCACAGTCATGTCGAGCTGCGGAAAAACGTACATTAGCTGACCGCCGTTGCCGCCGGCGTTGTACGCTTTGATCGTGCGGCCGCCGACGGTGTAGGTCTCGAGATGCCAGCCGTAGCCGTAATCGCCTCCGCCGTTTTCGACATACGAATGTTTGGCGGAGCTGTCGTAGAGCCAGACCGGATCGATGAGCTGCGCGCCGCGCCATTTGCCGTTGTTGAGTAAGAGCTGGCCGAACTTCAAGAAGTCGCGTGGTAGGAAGTAGTCGCCGCCGGCCATGTAGGCTTCGTTGGTGGGCGGGCCCATCAGCCACATGCCGTAGGCGCCGAACTGCATCGGCACGGCGAAGCGGCGATCGAAGTAAGTGGTGAGCGGCGTCTTGGTTTCTTTCGAAATGATGGCGCCGAGGAGATTGATCTCCGCGCTGCAGTAGAGCGCGCGCGTGCCGGGTGCGAAGAGCATCGGCAGGTCGAGCGTAAACTTGTACCAGTTGGGCTGGGCGGTCTGCGACTGCATGGTGTCTTCGAGGCCGGGCGAGTTGTCGTCGTTATCGTCGCAGGCGTAGCCGGCCGACATCGACATCAGGTTGGAGACGGTGATCGCTTCTTTCTGCGCGTTGTCGTTGGCGAAGGGCGCGTATTGTGTGAGGATTGTCGCGATGCGCGTGTTGGGGGAGAAGGCGAGGCTGTCGGCCATGGCGCGCCCGACCATGAGCGTGGTGACGCTTTTGCCGGCGGAGCGGACGTCGTGCGGTCGCGTGGCGGAGAAGCCGTTGAAGTATTCATCGAGGACGAGTTTTCCGTGGCGCGCGATCAGCAGGCTTTGTATGTAGGGCGCGCGCGGGGCGGGTGTGGTGTTTCTGATCGCGTTCACGATTTGCGCGATCGCGTTTGGGCCGATCGCTGCGGAGGCGAGCGTGGCGGTTGGCCAGCCGTCGTTCATCGCTTGCGGTTGGTGATCGCGGAAGGGGGCAAGGCCGGTAATCATCGGTGCGCGCGTAAAGGCGAATGCACCGGGGAGGCCGGGATCGTTGAGCGTCAGGGTGTTGGTGTCGGGCGAGATCGTGCCGGTGATGGGATCGCTGTTCGGCTTTTCGAGGCGCACGGCGTTACCGTTGATGACCACGGTGCGCGTTCCGACGCGCGCGCCCGCGTTTTGTTCCGGATTTCGGAGGAAGGCTTGCAGTGTGCCGTCGGCGGCGCGCGAGATGTAGAGATACATGTGCTCGATGTCGTGCGGCGTCGTCGCGACGTTATACCACACCATCTTTGGATAAGGGCCGTAGTCGCGTTGCGCGATCCAGGCGCCTTCGGGAGCGAAAATCATGCAAGTGAGTTCGGCGCGTTTACCTGCGCGCCTCGCCGGCTTACCATGGCAACTTTGGGCGCCCGCTCACCATGACATGTCGAATTAGGGGGCCGAGGGCCGCTGCTTAGCGACACCTTTGTGTATGCGCGTGCGGCCGCATTTATATGGCGTCAAGATGACGCCGGTCTCGACGAAAACTAGGAACGCTACTCGCAGCGCTTGGTCGAACGATTCGTGTGCGCGTTTGCTTTTGCGACGGCGGCACCATAATGCACCATGTTCGTCATAACGCAAACCCTTCATGAAACTCTGGATTCGACGCGCTAAACTGTTATGACTACCTTGGCGCGGGCGTGGCCTGTGTCGACGTAGCGCATGGCCTCGGCAGTTTCGCTTAGCGGATAGGTCTTATCGATCGTGGGGGTGATCTTGCCGGCGGCCATCATTTCAGCGAGGGTGACAAGGTCAGTTTGGTTCGCCTTCGCGATAAACGGCACAAACTTTTGCTTACCGAGGCGCGAGAGTGCAAGCGCCGTCATCATGTGCTTCATAAGGCCGAGCAGCGACATGTTGTGCGGCACGCCGGCCATTACCGAAATACCGCTCGGATTCAAAATACGTTTATATGCTGTGGCGCTATGGTTGCCGGCGTGTTCGAAGATGATGTCGTAGGTCTGCGTTTCCTTAGTGAAATCGGCTTGCGTGTAATCGATCACGCGATCGGCGCCGAGCGACCGGACCATGTCCACATTGTGCGTACTGCAGACGGCGGTCACATTTGCGCCGAGTGCTTTGGCGATCTGCACGGCGAATGTGCCGACGCCGCCGGACGCGCCGTTCATTAAGACGCGCTGGCCGGACTGAAGATGGCCGTAGTCACGGAAACCTTGCAGAGCGGTAAAGCCGCAGACCGGGGTGGCTGCGGCTTGTTCAAACGTTATGTTCTCCGGCTTTGCCGCGAGTCGCGCTTGGGTTTGGCAGGCATATTCTGCGAAGCTGCCCTTGCAGACGCCGAAGACCGCGTCGCCGGGTTTGAATTGCGTGACGTTCTTGCCGACAGCTTCAACTTCGCCAGCCATATCGATGCCGGGCCGGATTTTGGGTTTGCGCAAACCGAACATGAGCCGCATCACGGAGGGGCGGCCGCTCATGACGCGCCAGTCGGGAGCATTAATCGAAGCGGCACGGATTTTTACGAGCACCTCATTGTCGGCAGGCGCCGGTTTTTCGACGTCCGCCATTTTTAGGACATCGGCCGTACCGTAGGCGGAATAGACGATCGCCTTCATCTATAGCGGTTACCTGGACAGGCCTGGGGTGTTTCGGGTGGGTGCGAGATGCTCACAAGGCGGCAGCTTTCTGGTCACGAACGGGCGGTATTGTTAGCCCTTATGGATGATGCAAGTAAGTCCGAGATTCTAGAGGCGATCCACCAATTTTTTGGCGCGACCAGTAGCTATTTCGACAAGATCGACCGGCGCCTAGACCGGATCGAGGTACGGTTGGGGAGCCTCGAAACTCGGGTGACGAGCCTTGAGGGCCGTATGCGAGGTTTGGAAATACGGATGGACCGCATGGAGGTGAAGATGGACGCAGGCTTTACCGGCGTCACCGAGCGGCTCCAAAGGTTGGAAGCGGCGTAGGCCGCTAGACGCGCGCGCTTTCAGCGCTCAGGCGCCACAGGATGAGCAGCATTGCCGCGAGGCCGGCGGCGGCCACGAATGGCGACCAAACCACGCCCACGAACAGCGCCAGAATCGAGAAGGCCAGCAATATTGGCCACGCGCTTTCTTTTGTAAACACGCCGAGGACTTCGCCGGCCGTTTCTTTGTGCTGTATGGTTTCTTCGTCGCCGGGCAGCTGTGCGTTTCGTTCTGCGAGAAGCGCGTAGCCAGCTGCGAAACTCAAGCCGAGTGCCATCAAGCCGAGCATCAACGTTCCTATGATCTCGCGCGATGAAAACCAATACACGATCGCGGCGACTGCGCCGAATGTTGCCGAGCTGAGGAACAGGGTGATAAAAGCTTTCATCGTCCCCTCGCTACGCTCGGGGTCCTTCGACAGGCTCAGGATGACACAAGTCCCACGTCGGGCGTTCGGAACGGATGGGCGGAAGTGCTGTGAAGTTAAATTCCGGCGGTGGACATGACGTCGCCCACTCCAAACTGTTTGCTCCGCCCCACGGGTCGTCGGGGAGTTGCTCGTGCGCGGCGCGCGACAGCGTGGTGGCGACGACGTTTATGATGAACAGCATGACGCTGAGCGCCATCAGCAATGCGCCGATCGTCGAGACGAAGTTCAACCATGGGAGATCGCCGGTAGCGGCGTAGGTGTAGACGCGTCGCGGCATGCCTTCGAGTCCCATGAAATGCATCGGCAAAAACACGACGTTGAAGGCGACGAACATCGTCCAAAAATTCCATTTACCGAGCGTCTCGCTCAATTTCACGCCGAACATTTTCGGCCACCAGAAATACACGGCGCCAAGGACTGCGAACAGCGAACCACCGCCGAGCACATAGTGCATATGCGCGACGATGAAGTAACTGTCTTCGGCATGGTAGTCGATCGGCGGCGAGGCGATCATGACGCCGGTAATACCGCCGATGAGGAAATTTAGCAGAAAGCCTATGACGAAGAGCATGGGCGTGGTGAGGCGAATGCGTCCGCCCCACATCGTGCCGATCCAATTCCAGAATTTTACGCCGGTCGGGACGGCGATGAGAAGTGACATCGCCGAGAAGAACGCGTTGGCAACGACGCCGGTGGTGAACATGTGGTGCGCCCAGACGCTCATCGAGAGGCCCGCGATCGCGAATGCGCTCAAGACGAGTCCGACGTAACCGAAGATCGGTTTTCCGGAGAACACCGCGATGATTTCGGAGACGACGCCAAAGTACGGGAGAATCATCACGTAGACTTCCGGGTGTCCGAAGAACCAGAAGAGGTGCTGGTAGAGCACGACGTTTCCGCCTTGCGCCGGATCGAAGAAGTGTCCACCGTAGTGGCGGTCGATCAGCAATTCGAAGAGGACGGCGGCGAGCGCGGGGAACGCCATGAGTATCATCAGCGCAGTCGCGAGCATTTCCCAGGTGAAGATCGGCATGCGCCACATCGTCATGCCCGGGGCGCGGTAGAGCAGGATCGTGGTGATGAAATTGATCGCGACGATGATCGTTGCGATTGCGTTGAGCAGCAAGCCGATGATCCAGAGATCTTCGCCCGCGCCGGTCGAGATTTGAATGCCGGAGAGGGGCGCGAACGCGGTCCAGCCGGCGAAGGCCGCGCCGCCCGCGGCGAAGGCGCCGCTGAAGACCACCAGTCCACTTATAATGAAGAGCCAGACGCCGAGCGCGTTCAAGCGAGGAAACGCCATGTCGGGTGCGCCGATTTGCAACGGGATGAGGTAGTTCGCCAAGCCGAATCCGAACGGCGCGATGACCAGAAAAATCATCGCGGTGCCGTGCAGCGTGAAGAGCTGGTTGAACGCGCTGGGTGAGACGAGGGTTTCGTTCGGCTGCGCGAGCTGCAGCCGTATCACTAATGCGAGCAGTCCGGCGATCACGAAGAATACGCCGGTTGCCGCCATATACAATATGCCGATCTGTTTGTGGTTTGTGGTGGTGAGCCATCTGATCATCGCGCGGACCGCGCCCTTCGACTCGCGCCCTTCGGGCGCTGCTCAGGGTGGTTCGACAGGCTCACCATGACATTCGGGGCGTTCTGCCGCGCCGAAGCGCGTGGTTCGACAGCGGCGCCTAATGGCGCCCGCTCACCATGACTGGAGAGCCATCTCTCATAATCCGCAACCGGGACGACGCGGACCGTAAACGTCATCAGTGCGTGGTCGAGGCCGCAAAATTCCGAGCAATTTCCTGGATAGACGCCGATCTTATTGGGCGTGAGATCGAAGTGATTCGGAAAGCCGGGCAGCGCGTCACGCTTAAAGAGAAAAGCCGGAATCCAAAACGAGTGATCGATATCCGCTGAGTAGAGATTTATCTGCGTCAGTTTATTGGCGGCCAGCACAAGTTCGGGCGGGGATTGCGGCGTGCCGGTGATCGAGACGTTGTGGCCGGGATACGAGAAGGTCCAGGACCAGCGGAATGCTTTGACGTCGACCGTTGCGTAGGGATTGGCGTGCAGCGCGTCGTTGGAGACTTCGCGCACGTACGTGACGTAGAAGAGTCCGATGACAATCAGTAGCGGAATGATGACGCCGATGATTTCCAGCGGCACGTTCTGCTTGAACTGCGGCGGCGTTTTGGATTGGCCGCGGTCGCGCCAGCGAATGAGCGAATAAAAGATGAGCGCATAGACAAAGGCCGCCACCACCATCGCGGCGGCGAAAAATATCACCCAAACGCCGCGAAGGTCCTCAGCTTGCAGCGAGGCCGGCTGGAGAATCGGCATCGCAGCATACTTACCCAGGGCTTGGTAGGATCATCGTGCAGGGGGTAAGATAGGCTCGTGCGAGCGGCGCGACATCTACGGCCGTTGCCCGTCCGAGCTCATCCGGTGGTTCTCGGGACGGTCATTTTCTTGGCGTCGGAGCTGATGTTTTTCTCCGCGCTTTTTGCGACGTATTTCGATTTAAAGGCGTACAACAAAGTTTGGCCGCCGGCCTATGTTCATTTGGACCAGCCGGGCATGGCCATCGGCACGTTCATGCTGTTTGTGGCGAGTGCGGTCATGGTTCCATTTGTGCGCGCGGTGCGGGCGCAGCGAATACGACCCGCGCGGGCGTGGCTGTTGACCAGCATTCTCGCGGGCATCGGATTTATCGCCTTTGAGTGGCATGGATGGGCGCATCAGGGTTTTGGGATTTCGACCGACGCGTACGGTTCGATCTTCATGACCATGACCGGGTTTCATTTTCTGCACGTGGTAGCCGGCCTTATCATGCTTTCCATGCTCTATTTGGGGCTGCGCTCGCCGGCGTTTCTTTCCGACGAGCGTTCGGGAGTGGAAGCGATCTCGTACTACTGGCATTTTGTCTTCGTCGTGTGGATTGGGGTCTACGCGACGTTGTTTTTAGTCCGATGAGCGCGCGGGGACGCGAGCTGCTGGTAGCGGTTGCGATCGGCGCTGCGATGGTGGGCAGCATCGGTTTCATGGCCGCGTTTGCGTTGCATAACGACATTCACTGGCAGGGCGGTTTTCTTGCGCTCGCGTTCGCCGGTTTTATGTTCGCTGCGCTGGGGTGGGCGCGGTGGATTTTGCCGCGCGAGCAAGTGGAAGAAGAGCGCAGTGTTGGTGTCCATGACACTAGAAACGGGGGCCCGCGGAGCGGGCCAATCTTTGAGGCTACCCACGACATCGAGCGCGGGGCGCAACAATTAAATCGCAAGAAGTGGCTTAGTCGCATGGTGCTCGCTGCCGTCGGTCTGTTTGGATTGGCCGCGCTCTTTCCGATCGGTTCGTTAGGACCGGAACCCGACGACACGCTTTTTCATACGAAGTGGCGGCGCGGTTCGCGGTTGCAGCGCTTGGACGGAAGCTTCGTCAAACAGAGCGACCTTAACGTCGGCGCGATGGAGACGGTCTTTCCCGAAGGCAATCTCGACGACGCGCAGTCGGTGGCCATGATCTTGCGCATGCCCGACGGTGTGGGGCGCGATGCGCTCAATGGCTATATCGCGTATTCCAAAGTTTGCACGCATGCCGGTTGTCCGGTGGCGCTGTATCGCGCTGCGGATCACAAATTGGTCTGCCCGTGTCATCAGTCCGTATTCGATGCGGCCAACGACGCGGCGGTGCTGGCCGGGCCGGCCGACCACGCCTTACCGCGGCTGCCGCTGCAGATCGGCGACGACGGGTACGTGCGCGCGGATGGAGATTTTCCCGAGCCGGTCGGGCCGGGGTTTTGGGAGCACGCGTGATCGCGCGGCTGCTCGACTGGAGCGACCAGCGCCTGGGCAGCTCGAGTTTCATTCATAAGGCGCTGCGCAAAGCGTTTCCCGACCATTGGTCGTTCATGCTCGGCGAGATCAACTTCTATTGTTTTCTGGTGTTGATCGCAACCGGGACATTTTTAGCGCTCTGGTACGTGCCGTCAACGAACGAGATCGTTTACAACGGACCGTATGCGCTGTTGCGCGGCGTGAAGATGAGCGAAGCGTTCGAGTCGGTGATGCGGATCAGTTTTCAGGTGAACGCGGGATTATTGATCCGACAGATCCACCACTGGGCGGCCAACGTGTTTTTGGCGGCAATCGTGGTGCACATGTGCCGCATTTTTTTCACCGGCTCGTTTCGCAAGCCGCGCGACATCAATTGGGTCGTGGGCATCATGCTGTTTTTCGCCGCGATGTTCGAAGGATTTAGCGGCTATTCGATTCCCGACGATCTGTTGAGCGGGCTGGGATTGCGCATTGCGGTCTCGATTTTGCAGTCGGTGCCGTTTGTCGGCACATATGCGATGTTCTGGCTGCTGGGCGGCGCGTTCCCCAGCACGCTGATGTTGCAGCGGCTGTTTACGCTGCACGTCTATATCATGCCGATCGTGTTGCTCGGCGGCATCAGCGTGCACATGATGATCTTGTGGCGGCAGAAGCACGCGCAGTTTCCGGGGCCCGGTCATACGGAGCGCAACGTAGTCGGGTCGCCGCTCTTTCCGAACTACACGGTGAAGACGTTGGCGCTGTTGTTCGGCGTGGTCGGCGTGTTGACGATGCTCGGCGCGTTCGTGCAGATCAATCCGGTGTGGATTTGGGGGCCGTACCGTTCCGATCTGGCGATTACGCCGGCGCAGCCGGATTGGTACGTCGGTTGGCTTGAGGGTGCGCTGCGCATCGGGCCGCACTGGGCGATTCATCTGTTCGGGCATATGGTGCCGTCGGTGTTTTGGCCGGGGCTGGTGTTGCCGTTCATCATTATGGTGATCCTGGTGAGCTATCCATTCGTCGAAGCGTTTGTGACCGGCGACCGCGCGGAGCACCATTTGCTCGACCGGCCGCGGGAGAAGCCGGCGCGTACGGCGCTGGGCGTGGCGTTCTTCGTGTTTATGGCGGCGCTGTTTTTGGCGGGCGCGGACGATTTGGAAGCGCGCTATACGAATCTGTCGCTTGACGGGCTCGTGTGGTTCTACCGGTTGTTTTGCATCTTCGGGCCGATGCTGGCGTTTGCTTTGACGTATGCGCTGGCGGGCGGGTTAAGGGCGCGCGGCGGGGTGCATGAAGCGCCGCGCGTGCGCCTGACGCGCAAAGCCGAGGGCGGATTCAGCGAGGACGAGATCTCATGATTGCGCCGCTGCTTTCGATTGCGGTGATTGCGGTGTATGTGTGGGCGGTGGTGCGGTACCGCGAGATCTATCCGTCGCGCGGATTTGAGACGTGGCGCGTGCTTGCGTGCGTGTGTGGCGTTGCGTGTTTTGGGGCGGCGCTTTCGGCGCCGGTCGATGTGCTCGCGGATCGGTCGTTTGCCGCGCATATGGTGCAGCACGTGGTGTTGATGCTGGTCGCGCCGCCGCTTGTGCTGTTGGGAGCGCCGCTGTTGTTAGCGGTCGCGGTACCGCCCCGCGATTCGGCGAGGGTGGTGGCGGGAGTGGCGAGTCATCCGGTGATGCATGCCGTGTTCGCGCCGATTGTAGGGTGGGTGCTGTTCGTCGGCGTGTTGTGGGGCGTGCATTTTTCGCCGCTGTACGAGAGTGCACTTGAGTCGGGGCGGCTTCATATCGTCGAGCACGTGCTGTTTATCACGGCCGCGTTTTTATTTTGGCTGCCCGTGGTGCAAGTGGGGGTCGTGCCGCGGCCGGTTTCTTTTCCGGCGCGGATGTTGTATTTAGTGCTGATGTTTCCGCAAGGTGCGTTTTTGGGGCTCGCGATATACGGATCGCGGCATGTGTTGTACCCGCATTACGCGTCGGTGCTGGGCGGCGGGGCGATGGCGGATCAACAGGATGGCGGCGCGATCATGTGGATTGCCGGCGGTTTCATTATGTTCGCGGCGTTTATGCTGGTGGCGGCATCTTGGGCGCGCAGTGAGCGCCGCGCGTTAGCATGATCGCGTTTGTGTTGGCCGCGGCGTTAAGCGTACCGGCGAAGGCCGGCGATGCGGCGGCGCTCTATCAAACGCGGTGCTCGTCGTGTCACGGCTTGAATATGCAGGGCGGCCCGCAGGGGCCGTCGCTGATTAACGCCGATGCGGCGGACCTCGACTTCATGTTGCAGACCGGTCGTATGCCGGCCGAGCGGACGTGGGAACAAGAGGTTCGCAAGCCACCGAGCTTTACGCACACGCAGATCAGCGAGCTCGTCGCGTATGTCATGAAAAAATCGAGCGGCGATCAGTCGCTACCGGCGATTCATTCGGGTGGAGACTTGGGCTCGGGGCGTATTGTATATGCGGAGAATTGCGCGCAGTGTCACAGCGCGACCGGCAAGGGTAACAATATTGCCTATCGCAATGTCGCGCCGTCGATGATGGATTCAACGCCGCTTGAGGTTGCGGAGGCGGTGCGCAGCGGGCCGGACGTTATGCCGAAATTTGGTCCGCGCGTTATCGATCAGAAACACTTGGACGATCTGCTCGCGTATGTTCGCTGGCTGCAGGCCGGCAAGTATAACGCCGGCGGTTTCTCGCTTTCGAATTGGGGGCCGATTTCGGAGGGGTTTATCGCGTGGGTCGCAGGGATTGCGCTGTTAGTGTTTTTGGCGCGCCGAATTGGGACGACCGACTAAATTATCAGCTTCCGTTACATTCGGATGACGATTGCATAATTGTCGCTGCAGCGCGCGTCTCGAGCGTCTCTTCGTTCCACTGGTAAGTTGTTAGGTTGTTGAAAAGCTGCGCAAATTTGGTAAAGCCGAGCAAGCCGAGATCGACGCTGGCAGGTGTTGCCGCCGGTACAGCCGCGGGCTCTGGCACCTGGTACGCGGAGGTGTTCGCCGGCGGGATGACGATTGGCGTATCTTTGACCGGGTCAATTGGAGCTTTCAACCCGTCACCGTGCCCCATAAGCCGGTTTCCGTTGTAACTGAAATAGGTGCCGCTCAGAATGTTTAAGGCCTGATTCTGGTGATCGATGATCGTGCGCAGCTCGTTTTGCATTTGGGTCAGTTTGCGGTCGTCTTCGGTTTGGGGTGACGCCGGGAAGCGGCGAGTGTCGTTTAGCAGGGCCTGCGCGGTCTCGAGGTTTTGGGCAATTTCGCCGATCATGGGATTGAGGGCGTTCATATCCATGTCGATCACCATGCCAACATTGGCACTGGAGATTTTATCGCGTGCCATTTTCAAAAACAGGGTCTTGGTTTCATCGACGGCGATATTATTCTTGATGAGGGCTTGAACGGCGCGACCAACATTTTGGCGCAACGTCGTGCAAAATGCAGATGACCGCACGTGAGTGATCGTCTTCAGCGGCGGCGGTGCCGGTGAAGGCTGGGCAGCGATAAGTGATGCGAGTACCAAGCCCCACATAGGGCCTAACGAACGCTCCGCAAACAGGTATCGACAGAGATGGTCGTTTTACCGCCCGAGCGCACCGTTCCGTGCAGCGTGTACTCCGTCGCCGAGACTCGATCGAACGTCACCGCAACGCTTGCGTCAGGGTAGACGCTGCGGAAGGCGACGTGGTTCGGGTCGTCGCCGGCCGCGCGCATGACAGTGGTGGTTCCTTGGTCGTCGATGACGACCGCAGTCCAGCCGCGCTTTGCGTCGAACGCGACTAACTCTTCGTCGCCGCCGCCCGCCCAGGAAGTGACCTGCCGCAACGTGTGGCCGCCGCGATCATACGCGTACGTGTTGTGGTAAGCGAAGCGCACTGCTCCCGCGCGGTACGTACAGTTCCACTGACCGACGAGGTAGTGCATCTTCGCGAGCGGTGACGCCGGTGCCGGTGACACCGCAGCAATAACCAGATACGCGAGTAACATAAACATACTCGCCCGGATTATAACACGCTTGCTGAGATCACTTCCAGGGGTTGATAAAAGAAACGCCTGTCGGCGTAAAATGCTCTTCGTCGCGTGTCACAACTATTAGATCATGATGCAGTGCACTGGCCGCTATAATGCTATCGCTCACCGAGATCGTGCGGCCGGCGAGTTCGAGGCGAGCAATCAGTCGTCCCCATCGATCCGCAACGTCTGCGTCGAATGAAATAATACGACCCGAGAAACGTAGCCGGAGCCCCGCCGTGAGCCACGCCTCGAGCTGAGTCCTTTTCTGTTGAGCCACGGGCAGCTTGTCAATACCCTTGCGTATCTGGCCCATGGTCAACGCGCTTAAGAACATGACTTCCTCATCGAGGGCTCCGAGCCACTCGATAAGCCCGCTATTAGGACTCTTTCTCACAATCTCTGAAATGGCGCACGTATCCAGCAAAAAGCCGTTCACAGATCGGTTTCACGCGCAGTATCGTGCCGCCGATGCAGATTGAGTTTGATTCCCACAAGAGGTGATGATCGGAAGAACTCGACTAGCGAACCGCGACGTTCCGTCATCTTGCGAAAACCTTGGTAGCTAATGATCACGACGGCATCCTTGCCGTGACGCGAGACACATTGTGGGCGACCGGCGACGGCCGCGTCGACAACCGAGCTAAAATGGGCTTTCGCATCCTGCAACTGCCACCGGTCCAGTGCGGTCGTGCGCGGTGATTGCTTGTGGCGTGGAGTCATTGGCTCCTCTTCATTCTGGTCAGACTAGTCAGATTATAGCACGCCTCACTCTGAACGGGAAGGTGCCCGCTAGGACGGGTTCGGTCATTAGCAATCGCCGAGCGAATATAAGGCGGCCGTAATATTCGCATGAGGCCGGCGTTTTTGGGTGTCGAGAACGATCAGGCAGAAGAGTTTCATTTTCGCGGACGCGGAGATCTGGGCCGGACCACAACGCGCGCACCGGGCCTTTCGAGATGGCGGCATGCCGCGGGCGCAGCTGCGAAACAGACCGGAGGTTTTTCGCGATACCGGCACGGCGTTCGCGCGCTTGCAAAACAGACGGGAGGGGTGGTTCCCGGTGCCCGTGGTGTTACGACAAGGATTGCGAATACGGCGATCGGGAGCATCGATCATAGGACGTACGAAGGTATTCTCGTGTGACGCGGCTGGTCGGCTTGGAACAAGGCGGCAGGGCTGCTTTCCGGGCAAGCCGTATTTCTGTGCCGAGATCTCGTTCTCGCAGCAGGGGTGGACTATGCGCACGATGGGTCAACATATTCGCGACGTTTTTACGCTTGCGGATAAACCGCAGCTTCTCACCGATCCCGATCCGACACCGGAGCGAGCCGCGAAGATCGCCGAAAGTGCCCGGTTTTTCTTCATCATCTATCTTGTTTTCGCGATTGTTTGGGCGGCGCTAAGTGTTAGGCAGATCATGCGTCATCAGGGCGACGACACGATTCTGGGCTATATCGGCCTCGCGACCGCGGTCGCCTTCGTTTATCTTTCGCGCAGGTACTATCGTAAAGCACAGGGCCGCCAGTGAAATGACCACAGAGCGGAACTACGCAGTTGTGCTTCAGACAAGCAAACCGAATGGAAGTGCCTCAGTCGGACACGGCCGAGGTAAGACAGGTGGCCTTTAGCTTCTCTGCCGCATAGTTGGCGCCTTATTACGACAATTTGACTGTCATGGCCTAATCTACTAAGTTACCATTATGAAGCATTCCAAGATTAGCCAAACCGAAATGAATAAGTTGATTCACGATATCGAAAATGGTGAGGAGATCTTTCTTGTTAAGGCCGGCGTCCGAATCGCACGCGTGGCGCCGATTGGAACGCATCGGCAAAAGCGCGAGCTGGGGTACGATGAAGGCCTCCCATTTCACATCGCTCCGGATTTTGATACTTTCATTCCCTGAAAGTCACACATCGGCGAGCTCCGGCGTACATATTGTGAGGGGAAACGATATATGCTTTTAGCGCTCATTTTAGCCGCCACCGCTGCGGCCGCGCCACCTCCGCCGTCGTTGGCGTCGTTACGGGTGATTGCCAACGTCCGGTCGACGCCGACCTGCTCGGTGATGCGCAGCAGAGTTGGGCCAGCCATCGCTGCGCTGTTGGAAAACGACGCGACGGTGGACCAAGCGCCGCGGAAATTTGACCGCATGTACCGCGACACGTTGCTGAGCGCGGACTGGGGCTGGGGGCAGCCGTCCGTCGAGCATTTCGTCAATCTCGGAAATCTCGAATCGTTGGTTGGGCCTCTGGTTAAGAACCTGAAACAAATCGATGATCTCCTTGCCGATAAGGCTTTTAACGAGCCGCAGCTCGCGGCAGTGAAAGCTCAGCTGGAAGCAGCCGAGGCGCAGCAGAAGGCGGCGCTCAACATCATCAGCGGTTATGACGCCACGACATTGACGTACGACATTATCGTGAATGGCAAAACGCCGCTCGCCGCATCACAGCCGAGTCCGCGTATAGCGAGCCAGTTCGATAGCACGGGTTTTTATGGCGCGGCTCAGCCAACGCAAGGCCCCCGAAGCACGCCTGGACGGATGGATACTTCGCTGGCTTACAATCCGTACTCACCTTTTACGCAAAGCATCCTCGACATGCGGGCACGGGGTTCGGATGCGGAATCTGTCGCCGCATCAACCATCGCGCCGATCGTGGAGTCGTGCCGAGCGCGCTAGCGCGTTAGTGGCTTAAGAGGCCGTTGTTTACGGCGTCTTTTCGCATCGTTTTCGCGTAAGCGGCGGCGGAAGCGCGCTCGGCGGCGGTGGGAGCCGTGCGGGCGAGCTTGTCGATCGCCGGGAGGGCGTGCAGATCACCGATACGCATGAGTTGCAGCATCACGCGATCGCGGACGTCGACGTTTGGATCGCTCAAGCGCGATTCGAGGAAGTTTGCGATGCTCGTATTGTAGGCCATCAGGGCATCGTACGCCGCAATTGCGCCGAGCCGTACGCCTGCGCGTTTATCCAGAGCATATCCGCGGAGCAACTTGTCGGCTGCCAAACCATGCAGCGCGCCGTAGGCCGTTAAGGCCGCGGCAACCACGTCAACGTTATTGGAGCCGATCCCGCGCGCGATTGCCTGGTCATACGCCTGGTTGTCGTGCGTTGCGGAAACGTCGGCTTTCATCGACCAGAACATGGTTTGGAATGCCGCCGCCACGACGGACGTGTTCGGATCGGTTTTTGCAATATGCAGCAACGCTCGGCCTACCGCGGGTGAGCGCACCCCCCAGAGTGCATCGGCGGCGCCGACGCGGATCGCCGGGTCGGGATCTTTGAACATCGCAAGGATCGCTTCGTTCACCCGGTCGGCATACGGAGTGTACGTCATAGAGCGCGTACGCGGGTCGGCCATCGTGACGCTGGACGCGCTACCCACAGCGCCCGCGCACCGGATCCGCGCTTGTGCGTTGTGACCGGTGAGAATAAACGTTTTAATGGCGGTCAGCGCGGCTTCGCCGTTCGGGGAGGACGTCGCCTTGGTAAGGTATGGCGTCGTGACGAACATCGCCGGGACCAAATTGCGGCACGCGTCGACAAGCGCTTGCGTGTTCGAGGACTGTTTGAGGATCGCGGCATTCGCAGACACGTTGGCGGGTGCGGCAGTTGCGGACTGCGCGAGCCCGAGACAGAGCGCAGTAGTGAGGATGGCTCGGAGCGTCATGGCGCCATCTTCAAGAGCCAAGCCGTCAGGGCTTCTAATTGAAGCGGCGCGTTCTTTTCGAGCATGAGAAATTCGGCGGCTTGCAACTGTCCGTCCCCGTGAAACCAGAGCATGATGCAATAGCAGCCTTGAGGTCCGATCTCAACGCGATCGCTCGGAACGATGTCGAACGGGTGACCTTCGGGCCACTCGCACGGCTCGCCGCGAGTATCGCGAAAGACGAGCCAACCTGTTCCATCGTCGTGGGTAGTGGCTTCGTCGAGTTGCGTGAGAACGGGAGAGAGCACGTCGGGTGCGCGTGAAACGACAGCCGCAATGAAGGCGCGCTCGCGTGGTCCGATAGGGGTGAAGTCGGCGGTGTTTAGCTCGTGGAAGCAAGGCATCGGCACAAAGGGCTTTGGCGAATCGCGAGTTATTGGCCTCGCGCGGTGAATGAGCGCTGTGCGTAGAATGCGGGAATGTGCGTGATCGGGCACCGATTTCTGAGCAACGCAAAAAGCGGCTGAAAGGTCTGCGCCGCTATTTTTGGCTGGCGACGGTCATTTCCGTGCTATGGATTGCGGTGGCGTTATGGGCGGTGCTGGCACACGCTGCGTCGACGCGTCAGACTGCGTATTTGCAACTGGGCGCGGCAATTCTCTGGGGGCTGGTGGCGTGGCGCGGCTATGTCGCGGCTCGCCGTTACGAATTGGAGAACGTCGAGTAGCTCGTTCCCCGCGGGCCTCGACGACGCTCGGCCGCCCTTTGACTACGCGTTCGCCAGGGGCGAACGCTACCCAGGATGACATAACTTGTGGGGCCTGCTCACCATGACAGCCGCCGGTTACTGGTAGTCGGTTTGCTTCACGAGTGGCAAATCGCGAACGTGGATTGCGTTGACATCGATCAGACCGCTGCAATGCGGTTCTTGGCTCAAGAACCAAACGCCGTTATTGGGCGCGTGCAAGAGCTGCAACCGCTGACCGGAGCACGGCAGTAGGTAGCGTGACGTCGAGCCGTCTTCGGCAAGGCGCATTATCGTCGGCCAATTTGCGCTTTGCGCCCACACTGCGCCGTCGGGCGCTACGATGGATGTGCCCACGTTTGTCAGGTAGAGGCTCTCCCCGGCCCCGGTTTCAGTGATGTGTCTTAGCACGACGCGCGCGTTTGAAAATGATTGGCGCAGCCAAGCTCCGGAACGGCTTGCGGTAATGGAGAGGACGCTACCGCCGGGGTCGCCGGCCCACGTCATTTCATGTACTGTGCCGGCGCGATCGATATAGCCGTAACGCGAGAGATCCGTTTCCGTAAACCAAATTTCGCGCTCGCCCGAGGAAAGGGACTGAACCGGAGATGCGAGCGGGATCTCTTGAAGGGTGCCCGCCTCCGTTGCGTGCGCGATAAACGGGCGGCGGTCTTCGGTCAACCAGGCGTCGTTGTTGAGACCGGGATACATCAACTCGGGCTTCGCGGTGGTCGCGTCGATTACGATCGCTTTTCCGCCATTAATTCTGTAGCCGGTTATTCGGGCGCTTTCGCTTGTGCGCATGACGCACCAAGCAATGCTCGGCGTTACTGCCGGAGGCGGGTTGCAGACTCCATCTGCGGGGCCGAGTTGCGACCATTCGCCTCCGCGGCGCAGCCACAGGAATTTGGCCGGGATAAATACTTCGTCGCCGAGATTTTCAATGTGGCCTAAATAAGGGTCGGTATCCGGCGGCAATGTTACGCTTTGCCAGACTCCGCCGCTGTAATGTAAGAGCTGCTGCGCGCAGCAAGGTAGCATCCAGTTACCGTCGCTTGAAACCGAAACTCGGGACGCGGGAACAAAATGTGCGTAGGCGTACGAGCGCGTGCCCGGGGCGCCCACGCAGTGCGCATTTAAGCCTTGGGGATCGTCAGGCGCTATGGCGCGGGCTACGCAGTCGCGCGGGGCGTACCAAACAGGGAGATAAGCGTCGCCCGTTTTTCGTAGCCGCAGCACATAGCCCGGGAAAGCGATGGCAAAATCCCCGCTGCGCGACATGGCGAGGTCGGAAATGTCGAACTCGCCTTGGCTCGTCCAAAGTTGCTTTACGTTTCCGCTGAGATCGATATTTACCAATGCGATCTTTTGATAGCCGGTCTGTTCGATGCCGAAGAGTCGCGACTGGAAAGTTCTGAGGGTAAAAATATTATCGGAAAAATCGACGTGCGCGACTTCGGTCCATGCGCGGTCTCGCAGTGCGAACTCGTGGATGCGCAGCGGCTTGAAAAAGAATGGCGCGGCAGATCCGGTCGCGGCGAGCACCATCCCTCGATAGCGTGTTAGATCGTTCGTCGGGGCGCCGAACAGCATGCGTCCTACGGAGCCATTTTCACTGAAGTGCCATAAAGCGCCGCCAAATTCGCCGTGATAGTAGGCAAGAAACCATCCGTCGGGGACGTGCAGCATCTCGCTTGGAGCGGAGCCGTAGCTGCCCATCGTCGCAGTGTCGATGGCCGGCGAGAACGGCAGCTGAGGTTTTGACGGCGGCGCGAATGCGCGTAATTCGTTCCCGACAAAGCGCACATGCCAGACCCGTGTGCCGAAGCGAGCCGCGTTGAGTTGCGCGCCCGACGGCGGCGCAATTTGCACGAAATATTTCGGCGCTGTTAGTGCGAGCAGTACGAAAATCGCATGGGATAGCATCGCTATGTCATCGCCGTTCGGTTCGCCGTCGTGACGCACATGCGGGCCTCGTCCTTCGACTGGGGCGCCTTTATGGCGCCCGCTCAGGATGACATAACCCGACAGTGTGGCCCTAGACGGCCGCTTTGACTTGTGGTAGCATTCACCTAAATCTATAGGTGAACTGCGGAGGTACCGTGCCGGGTCGAAAAGCCGCCAATGTATTGTCGCTCTGCCTTTGGATTCTGGTTTTTTTGGCTGATTGTACGGTGCCGGCTGTTGCGCAGACTATGGAAGCGGGCGCGATTATCGTCACCGTGACCGACATCAACACCGGCAAACCGATCGATAACGCGCAAGTCTTTCTGCTCGGTGGCGATTCACCGCAGAGCTCGCTGACCAACGTGAAGGGCCTCCTGGTATTCGAAAGCCTTCAGCCGGGCTTGTACCGGGTACGCGTCGATGCTTCCGGCTATGAGCAAACGAATACGGCGGTCGAAGTCGGCGAGGCGCAGCGATTGCGAGTCAATGTGGCGTTGGCGCCCGCCACTCAGCTGAAGACGATCGCGTCGGTGGTGTCCAAGGCGTCCGTCGTCAACGTCAGTGTGGAGACCGTGAACGAGGAAAGCGCTCAGCGCAAGGTTTCACAGACGCTTTCGGATGCGCTCAATAAACTGGCCGGCGTGAGCGTCGACAACGATCTGTACGGGTCCGGTTCATCGTTCAACATATCGTTGCGCGGTGCGGACGCATCGCAGACCGGTTATTCTCTGGATGGCGTGCGTCTCACCGGCGCTGCGGCTCAGGCGGTGGGCGGTGCGCAAGATCTGTTCACCGGAGCCTCGGTGAACTTTGCGCCAGGTGCGGGCAACACCGCAGGCACCGTCAATTTCAATACGGTGCAGCCGACGAAACTCTGGAATTATAATTTTTACGGCGCAGTGGGAAATTATTCAAAAACGCTCGGCATTTGGTCTGTAACGGGCGGTTTTGGCAAGTTGTCCGTTGCGCTGGCGCATTCGGGCGGGGGTCAGGTCGACCCGCTCAATGGCAACGTGTTTCAAGATCAGAGCGGAAACGCGTATATGCACCTCGGCGGTTTTTCCCGAGAGGCGAATTTGCTGAAGTTAGCGCTGGCTTTGTCGCCGGTTTCAACATTGAAGTATACGTTGTTGTCGAGCATAACGAATTCTACGACGATCTGCTTGACGGCGACCACGATTTTGCCGTGCGGGTACGGAAACGATAATTTTAATCACCGCGACAGTGCGTTTAGCGTGTTCACCTTCGCGTCGCTGCTCGGGCACGTGCAGTTCAACGCGGATGCCCTTCTCGGCATGGCGCGCTTCAACGGAGCCGATCCCAGCCGGTCCGTGAACGGAATCGTGGTGCCGTTTTCTTCGGTCAGTTCCATTCCGTCGGCAAGTTACGATTTTCGTATGAGTTCTACGGCGCGCCGGCATACACTCACCGGCGGTTTTTTCACCAATTCGCAGGCGAGCTCGACGACGTCGAGCTTCAATGGCACGCAATTGCTGCAATCGGCTTTGACGACGCGTTTCTCAAGCGTTTACGTGAGTAACCGCACAAAAGCCAACGACCGGCTGACTCTCGAGCATTTCATTTCCGAATCATCGGCGACGAACTCCGCGCCGACATTCGAAGTCTATGAGGACTGGACGTGGCAGCCGGCCGTGGCCGACGTTTTTGAGGCGGGCTTCGGCTTCGGTGGTGCGTCAGGTTACGGCGGATTTTCACAGATACTGGGAGATGCGCTCAGCGGCGATTACGATTGCGCGAACGGTTCGGTGTTTGTGCAAGGGCCCACCGATCAGCCCGCGGCGCAATCGTCGATCGCCTATAGTCTCGCATGGCGCCACACGTTGCGTGGAGGGTCGATCAACGTGTCGCTGTACCGTAACCGTGACATTGGCCAGAGCGTGCGCGCGGCCGTGCCGATCGTCGCGGAGCCCGGCTCGCTTTTCCCAACCGGATCGCTATCGGATTATCTTGCGGCCATACAGCAGGTCTGGTCCAAGCCGGCGATTTGCGGCTCGACGCCGTTCAATCCGTCCGGTGTCTATGTCAGCCAAACCGTAAGCGGGCTCGCGCAGGTTACGCAAGGATTTAGCATTACGGGACAAATTCCACTGGGCAAGAATTTAATCGCGTTTCCCACCTACGCGACGACAAACGCGTTTTATTCAGCCCTCGATCCGCGACTCATGACTCCGTCGAGCTACTACGCGATCGGACGGCAAGTCCCGCGCACGCCGCTGCATAAGGCGGGGCTCATCATCGACGGAATTATTCCGCATACTCCGGTGGAGTGGCTCGCGGACGCGGAGTTTACGTCGGCAAACAACCAGCAGAATCTGCCGGCGTACACCGTGTTCAACGCGGGCCTGGTGATGAAAATGCCGCGCGGCTCGCTAAGCCTGCTCGTAGCAAACATCTTTGGAACGCAGGCCGCGCTTTTCTCGACCTACCAGGGAGTAAACCCCATGCCGCTGCAGGGCGGCGGCACCTTTGCGTTTTCAACTATACCGTTGCCGCCGCGCTCGATCACGCTTCAATACCAAATACGCTGGCGCCAGCATTACAAACCTCCGCCGCCTTCGCCCTCGCCGGGCCCGGCGGTTTCGCCGAAGCCCGCGCCGAAACCATTGACATGATTACCGAGCGCGATCCAACGCCGGAAGAGCTGACGAAGCGCGCCAAAAGCGAGCGGTGGAACTGCGTGGCGGCTGCGCTATTTGCGATCACGTACGGAGGGCTTGGCCTGTTGGAGGTCTTCCGGGGGAAGGGGCCACTTCCGTTCAGCGGATATGCGCTGCTTTTCATGGGAGTTTGTTGGGTTGTCATCTGTTTTCGTTCGGTGCGACGTTATAAGGCGATGGCATGACTCAGGCGGCGTACGTGCTCACATCCAGATTGGGGTCAACATCAGGAAGCGACGAAGCGCCTAGCTAGCTGCGCGCGGGCCTCGTCCTTCGACTGGGGCGCCTTATGGCGCCCGCTCAGGATGACAAACCGGGGTAAACCCCAGACATGAATGCTAGTGCCTTCCTCTTAAAGCGCCTCGTCGAGTGGGGCGTCAAACGCATCTACGGTTATCCGGGCGACGGCATTAACGGTCTGATCGGCGCGCTGGAAAAGATGGAAGGCAAACTCGAGTTCGTGCAAGTGCGCCACGAAGAGATGGCGGCGCTCATGGCATGCGCGCACGCGAAGTTTACGGGCGAAGTCGGCGTATGCATGGCGACATCAGGCCCGGGTGCGATTCATCTGCTCAACGGTTTGTACGACGCCAAGGCCGACCACGTGCCGGTGGTGGCGATCGTCGGGCAGGCGGCGACGATGGCGCTCGGCGGATCGTATCAGCAAGAAGTCGATTTGCAAGTGTTGTTTCGCGACGTCAGCGAGTACAGCTATACGATCGCGAGCGCGAGTGCTACGCGACATGTCGTCGATCGCGCGTTTCGCACCGCGATGGGAATGCGTTCGCCCGCGACGATTATCTTTCCAAAAGATTTGCAAGAAGAGAAGTACGAAGAGCCGCCGCGCAAACACAATACGCTGCACAGCGGCGTCGGATATTCGCGTCCGATGGTCGTTCCTCAGACCGCCGACCTACAACGTGCCGCCGATATTTTAAACGAGGCGACGAAAGTTGCGATGCTGATCGGCGCGGGCGCGAAAGGTGCGGCCGACGAAGTGATCGCGATTGCCGACCGGCTGCAGGCGTGCTGCGCAAAAGCGTTGCTCGGCAAGGAAGTGCTGCCGGACGATCTGCCGTGGGTGACGGGAACGATTGGGTTGTTGGGGACGCGGCCCAGTTCGGACATCATGAAAGAGTGCGACGCGTTTCTGATGGTCGGCACGAGTTTTCCGTATTCGGAGTTTCTGCCGAAAGACGGATCGGTGCCGGCGGTGCAGATCGAGATCGATCCGCGCAACGCGGGACTGCGCTATCCGGCCAACGTCAATTTAGTGGGCGACGCCGCCGATACGCTGCAGGCGCTGCTTCCGTTTTTGCGGCAGAAAGACGACACGTCGTGGCGCGAGTCAATCGCGCACAATAAGATGGGGTGGATCGCGATCGAGCAAGACCGCGCGCATCAGAGCGCGGATCCGCTCAATCCGCAGTTGGTCTTTACCGAACTGGACGAGCGTCTTCCGAACAACGCAATTCTGACGGGCGATGCGGGCACGCCGGGAAATTGGATGGCGCGCTACATTAACGTCAAGCGCGGGATGAAGATGTCGCTTTCCGGTGGACTGGCGACGATGGGTTCGGCCGTGCCGTATGCGATCGCGGCGAAGTTTGCGTATCCGGAACGCCTTGTCGTGGCACTCGCCGGTGACGGCGCGATGCAGATGAACGGGCTCAACGAGCTAATTACGGTGCAGCGCTACTGGAAGCAGTGGGCGGATCCGCGATTTATCGTGCTGGTGCTCAACAACCGCGATCTGAGCCAGGTGACGTGGGAATTGCGCGTGATGGGCGGCAGTCCGAAGTTTCCTGCGACGCAAGATTTGCCGGACTTTTCATATGCCGGGTTTGCGGAGTCGCTTGGCTTTAAGGGGCTGCGCGTGGATTCGCCGGAACGCGTCGGTATCGCGTGGGACGCTGCGCTCAATTCGGATCGTCCGGTAGTCTTCGAAGCAGTGGTTTCCAGCGACGTTGCGACGTTGCCGCCCCACATTACGATGGAAGAGGCCAAGCATTTTTTGCAAGCTGCGCGTAAAGGCGATCCGTCGGAGAAGGGCATGATAGTGCAATCTATCAAGCAAATGATCGCGGGCGTTATTCCACATAAGGAGTAGCTAGGCGGCTCGGCCGTCCTTCGACTGGGGCGCCTGATGGCGCCCGCTCAGGATGACAGCGGAGGCAACGCCGCTTATCGTGACATCGTGTGTGCCGTTCAGCATGACATCATTGGGGTAGTGCCAGCCCGTAATAATCGCGTTCAAGTTGTTGCGCAGGCCGGTTGTCGCGACCATCACCATGTGTCCGACGAAAAATAGCGCGAGCTCGAGAGCAAAGCCGAGATGCCACATCGTAACGGAGTTACGTCCGCCGAAAAATTGCAGCAGCGGGCGGAATATCGGAAGATGCGGCCAGAGCGCCATGCCGGTGGCGGCCATCATGGGCCCCATCGTGAGCAGCACAACCGTGTACGCGAGCTTTTGCAGCGGGTTGTAATCGGCGTAGACCGGCGCCGTTTTGCGCAGGCGCACGTAGTAGGCGATCATCGGGATGATTCCGCGCGCGTCGTTAGGGCCGAAGAGCAGCTTCGCGAGACTCCCGGTAAACAGCGCGCCGGCGAAGTACACTAGTCCGGTGGCGATCATCGTGAGGCCGAAATATTCGTGCCATTTAATGCCGCCCGGCAACCAGTGCTGGTGAAAATATATCTGCGCGCCGGTTACGAGCAAACCCGCGAAGGCTAAGGAAAAAACGGCGTGGGTTATTCGCGTGACCAGCGAGTGACGATAGGTTGGCCTGGGACGGCGGCGTTTCATGACGCTAGCTTATGTTCGGATACTGAAAGAAGGCCGAGAAAATATTGCGCTCAGGGTCAAACTAAGGTACTTTTAATTCATGCGAACATTCTACGCCGCTGCTCTCTCGCTTGTAGTGCTGGGCGGCCTGCCGCTCGCCGTGCAGGCGCAGACCGCTCCGTGTGTCTCCTGCGCTGTTGCGCGCCGGGACGCGGCGATTTCAGCGGCGACCAATCGCGCGATCGTTCAACAGCAATTGCAATCGGATTTGCAGACGCGATTGGGCGCACAGCAGACGACGCTGCAGAACCAGCAAACCCTCAGCACCCTTCAGGTGCAGTCATCGCTCAGTCAAAACGACTGGGCCATGCGCCAGATACTGCTTCAAGAGCAGATCAACATATTGCGCCTTGAGGCATCGCAGCGCGCGGCTAAAACCAAGAGCAAGAAGCCGCACACGCACAACACGCCGTAGCCTGCGGCTCCCTGAGTCTTAATTATTTAGTTGACAGCAGCGGTCGCTTGGCGTATGCTCTTAAGGAATTAGTTTGTAGCCGCTTCCAGGAGAGGACCGCCATGAAACTCGTCGTCCCGACCGTTCCCTCGACCTTTCCGGCGCCCGCGCCGACGCTGCCCCCGCCCGGGACCAAACCGGCCATTTTTATGGGCTGGGGCCCGCGAGTTCACGCCTGATGCGGCGCTTTTTCGCGGCTTTCGCGGGAGTGGCGGGTCTGCTGGTCTCGCTGTCGCCGGCCGCGGCGCCCGCTGCGGGACTGACCAATCGCGAGATTCTGATGCACTGCTCGGGATGCGACATGGCCGGGATGGATTTGCACGGCCAAAACCTTTCGGGAATTCGCTTTGAGGGCACGAATTTGCGCGGCGCCAACATGCAGGGCGCGAATCTGCGCGACGCGATCTTCGAAGGCACCAACCTCGACAACACCGACTTGCGTCGTGCCGACCTGCGCAACGCGCGATTCGAAGGCACGAGTCTGCGGGGCACGCATTTCGATGGCGCGCAACTCGACGGCGCCGTGTTCGAAGGCGTCGATCTTTCCGACGGCGTGCTCAACGGACTTTCCGACGGAGCGGCCCGTTCGATGCTCAACCGCTGTGAAGGCTGCAATCTTTCCAACGTGTCGCTGGCCGGTCATGACTTGCACGGCGTGCGTTTGGAAGGCGCGAACATGCGCAGCATTGACTTGCACGGCGCAAATTTGGACGGCGCGCAGTTAGAAGGCGTCAATTTGGACGGCGCGCAGTTGCAGGGGACGAATTTTAGCAATGCGGAGTTGCTGGGCTCCAATTTCAGGAACGGCGACGCGCGAAACGCTAGTTTTCAAAATGCGGTCGTGTGCTCGGACGACACGACAACGATCAACGATCACGGAGCGCGCTCAGTTATCGTCGGCAAGACCGACTGTGTGGGTCTGGCCGGGACGAATTTGCAGGGCGCGAATTTCCGCGGAGCGCGGCACTGTATCTGGCTCGGAAACGGAACGGTGCCGCGCTGTAAGCCCGCGACCGCGCAAATGCTGCAAGAGTATGGGCATGCCAATCTTAGCGGGGCGGTAGGGCTTTAGGGCGTAAGAAACACCTATGTTTCACGCGGCAGTGCCGGCGTTGCTGACCGTCTTCCAAGATAGCCCGTTATCGCCTAAGCGGCAGGCGCAGATCCAGGACGTCGTGACACGGCTGGCGCGATTTCATCCGACGAAGGTGCTCGTCGAGGCGGATATGGTGAATCCGGTATACGCGGATCGCTATCGCCAATATCTCGCCGGTACGTATGCCCATCCTCAGCGTGATTCAGCCGGGAGATCGGGTCGTCGTCATGATGGGGCAAGGGCATGAGTATTTGCTTCGGGAGTTCGTGCGTTTGAATCCGAACCTGATCTACGTCGACCCCTTAGGATATTTGAAGTAGCGTGAAGCCGTCGATAAGTATTCCGGCCGCGTTGTTCTGCGTGCTTGCGACGATCGCGCCAGTTGTGGGCGCGGTTAGTCCGCCCGTGAACGTAAGAATCGATGCGTCGGAAGCACAGGCGACGCTTGCCATTCTCGGAAAGCTGCGGGCCGGCTCGCCCGTGACGCCGGGCGATTGGAGCGCGCTCTTTGCGACTCGGGGTTACCAGCGCCTCAAAGAGAGAGAGGCCGCGTTCAAGCGTCCATTTACGGACGATCAGTTTAAGGCGTTCGTGACGAACCCGCAACTGATCGCGCAATCGCAGATCCTGGCCGACACCTTGCAGCGCTGGCTCTCGGCCGACCTTTCGCAGATCGCGCAACGTTCGTTTGCGTATCTTCCGGACGGCGCGACGATCCATGCGACCGTCTACCCGCTGATAAAGCCCAAGCCCAACAGTTTCGTCTATCAGCTCGACACGGACCCGGCAGTCATGCTCTATCTGAACCCAAACGTGACGAAAGATCAATTTGCCAATACCGTCTCGCACGAGCTCTTTCACGTCGGCGATGCGCAAAATTGCCCGCCGCCCGCGGTAGCGGAGAAAGAGAAGGTGCTGGATGCACGGCAAAAAGCGATGCTCGAGTGGTTGAGCGCGTTCGGGGAGGGTTCGGCGGTATTGGCGGCAGCCGGCGGGCCGGGTGTTCATCCCCATTGGTCCGATCCGCAAGCGGACAGAGACGTGTGGGACAAGGCCATGGCCGGTTTCCCGACTGATTTTCAAAGCCTCGAGCAGTTCTTTTCCAATATCGCCGACGGGAAGCTGACCGGTGACGCGATCGCGACGAAGGGCTACACGTTTTTCGGCGACGTCCAAGGGCCGTGGTACACCGTCGGCTACAAAATGAATATCACAATCGAACGGATTCTTGGACGTTCCATTCTCATACAGGCGCTCTGCGATAAACGTATTTACTTGGCAACCTACAACGCCGCCGCGTTAACTTCCAACCGGCAGGGAAATCCGGCATTGCCCTTATGGCCAGACAACCTTCGAGACTTCCTTAACATATAAACCAAGAAGAGAATGTGGCGCAACGGCGTAGTTATGCCGTATGGAACCATTGGATCTAAGCAAAGCGCCGCCGCGGAGCCCGAAGCTGGCGTTGGATGGGCTCACGATGTTACCGCGTACGATCGACAAGGTGCGGGCAACGTTGCCGGGCGGTAATCCGGGCGTCTATCGGATCGAGGGCTTCAGTAAACGCATGCTCGATATGATTGGCGTGACCGAAGAGCAGCTGCGCGAGGCGGTCGCGAACGCGAAGAGCGATGACGACGTCGCGAAGTGGCTGCGCGAACACGCGGACACGAGCAAGTATGAAGAGTTCTCGCAGTACATTTCGAAGCGCTCGATCGACGACGTAGCGGATAAGGCTGCGTTCATGGAGCGCTATCCGATTCTCAAGAGCCGGCCGGACATCTATTATCTTGCCGACATGCTTGAGGCGGACGACGCGGAGATGTTCAAGTAGCTTCTTCGGCGTCGATCGCGGCTTCTGCCACATATTTCCAGAGCGCGGCTTGCACGCTGACGACTAAGTAACCCCAATCTTCGATGTAACCGCTGCGCGCTTGGGAGACCGCATCGTCGAGAAAGCGCTGATCGTTCAGCGCGAGAATGTCTTGCAGTGAGTCGTAGATGTCGGCTAGGTCGTCCGAGAGATTGCGGATTTCCGCGGGCCCGGGACGGGGCGGTATGACGAGCACTTGCTCCGACATGAGGTAGCGCATATCAAACTGCTGCTCAAGTTTTGCGCGGTCGGCGCGTTTTGCTTCGGTGACCATGGCCGGGTCCTCGTTATTGGCCGGGGTTTCGGGCAGATCCAATGCTGTGAGCTGCAATTCAAGCAACGAGCTGTGCAAGTCTGCGCACGTTTCGACGAGATCGGAGCCGCCGCTGTTATCGAGCAGGTCGATGTAGTCTTTGGCCGCAGCAAGAAACGCTTGCCAGGCCGGGTCGTTGCTATCGATCATTCTGTTGCGAGGTCTGTATCGCGGCGTTCGGGCGTGACGAAATAGCCGATTGCGGTAAGGATCGCGACCGCGGCAAACATGATAACGGCAACGACCGCCATCGCTTTGGCGTAATCGGGATGACCCGATGGCAACCGAAAATTGTTTGCCGCAAATACCGTTTCCATTTGCAACGCGCCCGCTGAAATCAAATTGCCCATTTGATAGGTGAAGCCGGGGAACGTGCCGCGCGCGATGCCGGGCGATATTTCATTGAGGTGCGCCGGGATAACGCCCCAGGCGCCTTGCACCATGACCTGGATGAAGAAGCCGCCAACCGCGAGCAATAGGATGGTTTGACTGAACGCCCACAACGGAATGAGCGCAGCGCCGAGAATTGCGCAGAGTATGATCATCGGGCGGCGGCCGAAACGCTGGGATAAGCCGCCGAAGAAAATACCGCCGACGATGGCGCCGACGTTTGCGATGGCGGTGAGCGTCCCGACAAGCGCCGGGCTGAAGTTATGCTGGAGCGTCAGGAAGGTTGGATATAAATCTTGAGTGCCATGCGACATGAAGTTGAGGGCGGTCATCAAGAGTATTGCGTAAAAAAAGAGCGGCCACCGCTGTTTCAGAGCGATGAGCAGCGGATCGGCCGTTCGCGCAACGGCGTTTTGTTTTTGGGCGAGCCAGGTTTGCGATTCGGGGACGTGGGCGCGGATGTAAAATATGAGCAGCGCGGGCAGGACGCCGAGAACGAACATGCCGCGCCAGCCGATGTGTACGTAAAGCACGGCCAGCACGACCGCTGCAAGTAAATAGCCGAGCGCGTAGCCTTCTTGCAGTATGCCCGAGAAGAGTCCGCGTTTTTGCGCGGGAAGCGATTCCATTGCGAGCGCAGCGCCGATGCCCCACTCGCCGCCCATCGCAACGCCGAAAAGCGCGCGGATGATGAGAAAGACCGTGAGGTTCGGAGCGAAGGCGGTGGCGAGCTCGAGCGTTGAGTACAAGCCGACGTCGATCATCAGCGGAATGCGCCGGCCGAAGCGGTCGGCGATCCAGCCGAAAACCAGCGCGCCGAGCGGGCGCAGCATCAGTGTGAGCGTCACGCCGAACGCCACCATCGGCACCGCTACGCGGAAATCGTGCGCGATGTGCGGCACCGTTACGATGACAAGGAAAAAGTCGAATGCATCGAGCGTCCATCCCAGGAAGCTCGCGCTAAATGTTTTCTTCTGCTGTTTGGTCAGGTCGCGGAATGCGTTAGTCACCGCTATCGCGCCTGCTCACCATGACACACGGCTTAGGGCGTGCTGGTTGCGGACGGTTCCGCCGTTTTGAGGATCGTCGCGGGCGGGGAGCCTGTGCTCGAGGGCGCCGCGCTTGCGCCTGCGATATCTGTTGCGTAGAGCACCAGCACGTACGTGTTATTTTTCGCGACGGTGAATTTCGGCGGAGTGAAACCAAAGATCAACGTGTTCTTTTGCAGCGAAGATTTGTCGAGCGAAATCACCGGCGCATAGGCTTTCGTTTTGCCTTGCATGCGTTGTAAGAAGAGTTGCAAGGCGAATCCGCGGCCTGGGATTTGATCTTTCGGCAGGGTGAATGAGGCGATCGCCAGTCCGTTGAGTGGGAAGTCGGCCGAAGTGCTGATCGCGACGGTCATCAGTGCGGTGACTTTGGTGACGTCTTTGGGGACGTGCGCCATGACGGGCGATTCTTTCGGTAATGCTTCAGCGGTGAGAGTAATCGTTGGTGCGGTGCTTGCCGGCGACGGGGTTGCGCTTGGGTTGAGCGTCGGCGCGGGGGAAGGGGTCGCGGTCGGCGGCGGCGTTTTTTTCTTGCCCGGTTTTGGTGTGGGTGTTGGCGGCGGTACGTTAAAGCGGATCTGGCACGAAAAATCCGGCTGCGTTTCCGGACACGCGAACCCATTTGCCGCTTCGGCGAGCGGGTAGGTCGCGGGGCCAGGAGTCGGTGTTGCCGAGGTGCTTTTCGCGGTGGTGGACGCAGTAGCGTTGCTCGCGGGCGTTGCGCCTCCGCCGGGTGGTAACATCGCGCCGGATTGACCCGAGCTGAAGTTGCCTGAGCACGCCGCTATTGCTAGCAGCATCAGCGCAGCTAGTGCGCCCCTCGATGCGTGCGCCATGCGGCGCACTACTCGGGGTCCTTCGACAGGCTCAGGATGACATTCGCAAATTCGGATACCGGAATCGTGCGTTTCTCTTCCATCTGACGTTCGTTCACGTTCACGGTGCCGTCGGCAGCTTCTTGCTTTCCGACTACTAAGATGTAGGGAACCTTCTGCGTCTTCCAGTGGCGGATCTTGTAGCCGAGTTTTTCGTTGGACTCGTCGACTTCAATGCGCAGCCCGCGTTCGCGCAGTTGTTTGGCGACCGCGTGCGCATATTCGAGCTGGTGCTCGGAGATCGGCGTGATGACCGCTTGCACCGGCGCGAGCCAGACGGGGAAGTTTCCACCGTAGTGCTCGATGAGCAAGCCGAAGAAGCGTTCCATCGAACCGGCCAGCGCGCGGTGAATCATGACGGGGGTGTGATCTTGTCCGTCGGAGCCGCGGTATTTCAATTCGAAGCGCTGCGGCAACAGGAAGTCGACCTGCACCGTGCCCAGCTGCCATTTGCGGCCGATCGCATCGCGCACGTTGATATCCAGTTTCGGGCCGTAGAAGGCGCCGCCGCCTTCATCTATACCATAGGGAACGTTGCGGCTTTCGAGCGCCTTCCGAATCGCGCTTTCGGCGATCGGGTCGGTCTCGGACTGCAAGTGTTTCTCCCGTGTCGAGAGATAGAACTCGAGTTCGAAGCCGAAGGCCTTCATGAGGCGCATCGCCTCGCTCAGGGCGCGATCGAATTCTTCTTGCACTTGTTCGGGCGTACAGAAGAGGTGCGCGTCGTCTACCGTAAAGCCGCGCACGCGCGTGAGGCCGTGCAGCACGCCGCTGCGCTCGAAACGGTAGGTCGTGCCGAATTCGGAGTAGCGCAGCGGCAGCTCGCGATAGCTGCGTTGGCGATCTTTATAAATGAGGATGTGGCCGGGGCAGTTCATCGGCTTTAAGCGGAAGCGCTGCTCCTCGACTTCCAGCGGCCCGAACATATTCTCGGCAAAGTTTTCGAGGTGGCCGGAGATTTCGTAGAGGCGTTCGTTCACGACGTGCGGCGTGATGACCGGCAAGTAGCCGCGCTCCAATAAACCTTCTCGAATAAACTGCTCGACGATACCGCGGACGATGGCGCCTTTGGGATGCCAGAAAATCAGTCCGCCGCCGGCTTCTTCGTGAATGGAGAAGAGGTCGAGCTCTTGTCCGAGCTTGCGGTGATCGCGTTTCTGCGCTTCTTCGAGTTGTTTTAGGTACGCGTCGAGATCGACTTGCGTTTTCCAAGCCGTGCCGTAGATGCGCTGCAGCATCGGGTTGTGCTCGTCGCCCCGCCAGTATGCGCCGGCGACGCTCATCAATTTGACCGCGCCGATATCGCCGGTGTGGTCGACGTGGCCGCCGCGGCACAGATCGGTAAACTCGCCGATCGTGTAGAGCGTGATCGGTTCGCCTTCGGGGATTTCGCTTGCGATCTCGGTTTTGTATGGGTTGCCCTTGAAGCGCGCGAGCGCTTCTTCGCGCTTCACTTCGCGGCCGGTCATTTCATAATTTGCCGCGACAATCTCGTGCATGCGTTTTTCGATGCGTTCGAGATCTTCGGGCGTGAACGGTTGGGAGCGGTCGAAGTCGTAGTAAAAACCGTTTTCGATGGCGGGGCCGATAGTGGGCTTGGCGTCGGGGAAGAGGTCCTGCACGGCATAGGCTAAGACATGCGCCGCCGTGTGGCGCAGTTCGGGCAGACCGGCCTGTTGTTTCTCAGCCATGGAACGTCTCGTGCTTTTGGCGGAAGGGTGCGCTCGACCCTGGACGGGTCATTGTGGGGGCGCCAGCTTGAAAACCCAAGCAATTAGGTTTATACTGTTCACTTAGTGCCAACAGTTGTCGGTGTCAACGGGTACTTCGTTCGAGTTTTTACGCAAGACCACGGTAACCCGCATGTACATGTGTTCCACAGTGGCTCTCTCATGAAGATCTGGTTGCGGCCGATCGTGGCGTATGCCTCACATCGGGGGCGTAAACCACGGAGCGCTGAGACGCAAGCCGCGATGGAAATTGTCCGTGCACATTTGCCGGCGTGCTGGCAAGAATGGAAGCGTATTAATGGATAAACTGTTCGAACCCGCTCTCAAGCGGGTCACATACGCGCCCAAACGGGATGTCATCACGCTTAATCTGGCGAGTGACAGAGTCGTCCAGATTCCGCGTCACGCCATCAAGGAGCTTCGTAATCTTAGTGAGCGCCAGTTGCGCGCGCTTCGCCCCGATAACGCTGGGGTGACGCTGTCCCAGCGCGAGCTGGACATCGACATCTACATCCCCGGGTTGCTTGCCAACATCTTCGGGATAAGGCCTGGTGTAATGCTCGGCAAAGCGGGAGGCTCAAAGACATCGGTAGCTAAGCGGCGAGCTTCCCAGGTGAATGGCCGTCGCGGCGGCCGACCGCGCCTGAAAAGGGTTAGCTAGTGGATACCGCCTACAAGCGCCTTCTGACGCAGGTGCTCCCCCGCCCAATACGATCGCAAAAGGAACATGAGCTTTATCTTGGGCGCATCGAGAAATTGATGGAGAAGACCCAAAGATCTGCGGCGGAGAGCCAATTCCTTGAGTTGCTCTCTATCCTTGTGGAGCGTTACGAGGAAGAGCACTACCCCATTCAAGCGCCTGAGCTTCGGGTCGCACTGCGCGAGCTCATGACCTCTAATGGCGTATCGCAATCCGAAATCGCCCGATTGTTGGGGTCTAGCCGCAAGAACCAAATAAGGAAACTTTCGCAACGTTTCGGGGTCTCGCCGGAGCTGTTTCTCTAGGATACCGCGACTTGTAGCGTGCGCAGCGCGCGGTTTTCTTCGCGCAACGCTTGCGCCTCGAGGTGATCGTAGGTCATCGCCGCGTTGTTGACGAGCGGCACCAGGGCGCGCTGCTCGTCGGCGTCGAGATCGGCGCCGTCCTCGTGAGCGCCGTAGAGGACGAAGCCGGCAAGTTCTCTACGAAACACGAGTGGGATTGCCAGCACGGGCGTGTCATGCCGATCGGCCGGGGCCGCAACAGCCGGCACGTCGTTCACGCGCACGCATCCGAGTTCGGCGCTAATAAATGCGACCAACGGATCGGAAGTGGTCATCGTGGTGGCCGGCTGCTCTTTCCAGCCGCTGCAGATCTCGAGCGCGAATCCGTTTTCGCGCCGCAGATACAGCGCGGCGCCTGTGAGCTCGAGGACTTCCATGGGGAGCTTCGTTAGATAAGCGGCAATCGCGGCAGGCTCCTCGACGTGCACTACAGCTTTCGATACTTTTTCAAGGCGCATCTCGGCTATGTGCCGCTTTCGAAAGATCACGCGGTCGACGCCGGCGTCGATGCGTTTGCGCATTCCGTGAAAGAAGAAGCCGAGAACCAGCGCGACGACGATGTCGACCGGCAGACTGAAGCGCGATTCCATCGTTCGCGAGAGGAACAGGTCGATGAGCGCGAAGATGGCGACGATGACCGTTGTCATTAATCCGTACGCGACCGTGCGGCTGATTACGAAGTTTATGTCTACGACCCGCTCGCGCAGGATCGCGTAGGCCACGGTGAGCGGAAAAATCACCTGCGCGGCGTCGACGGCGGTGTGCACCCAGTATGGCTCGTATGCAGGCCACAAGAGCTTGTCCGTTACGTCGATGATGATCCAGAAAATAAACCCGGCTGCGATCCAATGCAGCCGCTGACGCAAGCGAATCGCCACATGCGCGTAGGCGTAAAAGAGTCCGGCGAGGGCAATGGCTGCCGCAAGGAGATCTCCGGCGACGTTGAACGTTGGCCAACCGCTTCCGGCCAAGTCGGGATAGAGTATCGCCGGCACGGCCTCGATGACGCCGATCGCTCCGGTGATTGCGATCGCACATCGCGCCCAGAAGCTTAACGGGCGGCCGGCTAGACTGAACGCGAAGAGCACCAGCCCCATCTTCGGTAGCGTAGCGCCGAGCAATGACTGAACATCTCCGACGAAGACACTCCAATTCCAGTCCGTTACAATCCGCGAGTAGAAAACGGAAGTCGGTGGAATTCCGCCCGCGGCCAGCGAGAATAAAAAGAATCCCCACGTAATCGCGCTGGGCCGCAGAAGAACCAAGGATATGCCGACCAGCAGCGGCACGAGAAACGCGAGCTGGCGAATGATGATGTATCCCGGCGCAGTATTTTCAGGCACCGAGCGAAGCGTGAGCGATTCGAATTTTCCCGCGCGCTGGATTCGAAAGGTGACGTCCACACCGGGAGCCGACACGTATCCGCCGGCGAGTGCGGCTCGCTTTAAGGGCGCTAATCCCGAGATATCGATGCGCATGCCCGGCCGAATGCCGGACCGTTGGGCGGGGAATCCGGGTGAGACACTCTCAACGATCTTGCCGTCCGTTATGAGTCCGATGTCGCCGTTCGGATGACCCGCCACTCTTACCAGATCCGGAAGAGAGCAGACGCAGAAAAATAAGGACAATGCCGCCACAATAAGGGCGCGAACAGCCGGCCGCGAGGTTTTCATAAGGTCCTCCGGTTTTTCATGTTAGCGACATGGGGGTGATTTCCGTTCGGGCGGGTATATCGCTCGCGATGACAGATGTAGCCAAGACTATTTCCATTGGTGGGGAGCTCACGGTCAACCGGATGGGGTTCGGCGGAATGCGGCTCTGCGGGCCGGGCATTTGGGGCTGGCCCGAGGACCGCGAAAATGCGCTGCGGGTGTTGCGGCGCGCGGTCGAGCTGGGCGTGAATTTCATCGATACGGCCGACGCGTACGGACCCGAGGTTAATGAAGAGCAAATCGCGCAGGCGCTCTATCCGTATCCGGACGGTTTGGTGATCGCGACCAAAGGCGGTTTGACGCGTGGCGGTCCCGGCAAATGGGAGCGCGACGGGCGCCCCGAGCGCTTGAAGAAGTGCTGCGAAGCGAGCTTACGGCGGTTAAAGTTGGACCGCATCGACGTGTATCAGCTGCACGCGCCCGACGAAAAATATCCGCTCGAGGATATGATCGGTGCGCTGGTCGAGCTGCGCGATGAGGGGAAGATTCGCTTCATCGGCGTTTCGAATTTCTCGCTCGAGCAGCTGCAAGCGGCGCGCGAGATGACGCAGATCGTGTCGCTTCAAAATCCGTACAACTACGCCGAACGCCGCGACAACGACGACGTGCTGGACTATTGCGAGCGCGAAGGGCTGGCGTTTCTGCCGTACTTTCCTTTGAATGCGGGAGACGATATGCCGCACCCGGAGTTGGATGCCGTGGCGAAAAAGCACCACGCGACGGTCTTTCAGATTGCATTGGCTTGGCTGCTGCACCGCTCGAAAGCCACGCTTCCGATTCCGGGAACGCAGTCGATCGCGCACTTGGAAGAGAACGTGGCCGCGGCGCGCATCGAGTTCGACGAAGACGATCTTACTCGCCTAGGGTTGCGGTAAAGCGCACGCTTGGGTCGCTGCGGCGTAACAATGGCTTAACACTGGTGCGTGTGGGCACAGCCGAGGCTCAGAACTAATGGGGTGCTCCCTTCGTTTCGGTGTGTAGGAGGAGCGCCCAATGAAAAATTTACACGTTGCAGCTCTTGCAACATTGTTTGGAATCAGTGCGGCGTCCGGAATTGCCCTCACACAGGCGCAACACCCGGGCAACAACAGCGGGCTCTTGGCTGCGACGGCGTCGATAGCGTCGGCCGATCAAGACGACCGCGGTAACGGCCGCGGCAACCGCAACAACAACAACAACGGGAACTGGCAGAACGGCCAATGCAATAACGGGAACGTTAACGGCACGCGCCGTGGCAATGGCGATGCCGACGACAATAATCAAGGCAATCAGGGTAACCAGGGCAACCGCGGAGCCGGACACGGCAAAAAGCGCGGTTGGCAGAATTCCAACAATCCGCACAATTGCGGAACGAACGGGAACAACTGCAGCAACGGTCAGTACAACAACAACGGCCAATATAGCGGCCAGTACGGACAGTATGGGCAGCAGAACGGCCAGTACAACTGCGGTGCGAACGGCGGCGGATACGGCCAGCAAGGCAACACAACGCTGCGCGGAACGATCACGTCGGTCAACGGCAACCAGATCACGCTGATGGCGGGCTTCGGCAACGTCGTCACGATCAACGATCAGCCGGCGCTAAATAACCAGCAAACCGGCCGCGTAGTTGTAGGACGCTACGTCACCGCATACGGCTACTACCAAAACGGGATCTTTTACGCGACGTCCCTGCAATAGGAGCACCGCGTAAGTAAAGCCAAACGCCTCTCTCCGGAGGGGCGTTTTTCTTTTCCATATTTTTTGTGTAGGCTGCGGATCTGAGGTTTCGGACATTGTTCAACGCGGGGGACATTGGTCGATAGCCTAAAAGTAGGCCTGACATGGTGAAATCGCTTTGGCGGGCAGCGCTTATCGTATTGCTGCTGGCTTGTGTTCCGCTCTATGTGCTGCAGTATAGTCTGGTTCCGAAAACCGGCGATTTTGGCGTTGGCCTCGATGCTTTTTCGGCAAACGCGCCGTCCGTGACGCTGCATGTGCTGTCGGTTGAGCCAAACTCACCGGCGTCGCGCGCCGGCCTGCGCCCGGGCGATCTCATACCGCTGGCACACGCCGATCGTGCCACCCGGGTAGCGCTCACGTGGACGCTGCCCGGCGACCAAGCCCGAGTCGAATATGTGCGCGGTGGGCACGTGTACCACGCGCATCTCATCGCATTGCCGAATCCGCCCTACCCGTTTGCCGCTCCCGATGCAATCCGCAGCGCCGTCGTCTTTTGCGTCTTCACGTTTGCGTTGCTGGTCACGCTGCGTGCGTGGCATTCAGAACACGGGCCGCTCATTGCCACGATCTTAACCATGCTTATCGTCAATCCGGCAACCGATGCACTTCCGTCGATTGCCCGCGAGGGGATCGTTTTGTGGGTTTGGTGGGCGCTCCACATTGTGGCGGGCGCGGCTGGACTGTTTGGGGTTTTCCTTGCAGTGGTGCTGGCCGGACGACTGATCGATTGGCGCGACAGATCTTTTCGGTTTGTTACAGTTTTGTTTGCGATCGAAGGCGCGGCCTTCGTCGTTTTCGAGGCGCTTCAGCCGGCTTGGCAGCTCAACGGACGCATGGAATCGCTCGGCGACGTGCTCTCCAGCTGGGACGCTTCGGTGTCGTACCTTATTGCGGCGCTATGTTTGATTCTGGCTTACCGCGCCGCGCACGGAGATAGCCGCCAGCGGCTGCGCTGGATTTTTTGGGGTTTCCTTCCTTTTTTGGTCTCGGTCTCGGTGCTGAACTTGCCTCCGCTGATCGCCGCGCTTTCAGTGCATCCGGGCGTCGCGCTCGTCGTCAATACCTTGTTGCGATTGATGGAGCTTTCGTTGCCGGTTTCGCTGTTCTATGGCGTTCTGCTACGGCGCGCAGTTGATGTTGGGTTTGTGTTCAACCGAGTTGCCGTCTATGGAATTTTATCGATCGTACTGTTTTCGATTTTCGTGCTGCTCGAATATGCGGCCAGCCGTCTCTTCTTGGATACGGGCAGATTCGGGTCGCTCGCGATTCAACTCTCCATCGCGCTGTTGATTGGGTTTTCTGCGCGATATTCGCACAGTGTCGTGGACCGATTTGTCGATCGCATCTTGTTTGCGCAACGGCACGAGTGCGAATCAGCCTTGCGGCGGTTTGCGCGCGAGGCCGAAGCCTACACGTCGACAAACGGACTGTTAGATCGCGCGTTAGAGAAGATCAGCGAAAACAGTGAGGCTCGCGGCGTAGCGATCTATTTGGTCAACGACGGGCACGCCGGCGTCGTACGGTCGACCGGCGAACATTTTCCGCAGCGAGTCGAGCTCGATGATGAGTTGCTGGTCTCTCTGCGTCGCTGGGGCGAACCGGTCGATACGCGCGATGTAAAAACGGCCTTTCCCGACGGCATGGTCTTCCCGATTAGCGCTCGCGGCAGGCTGCTCGGAGCCCTGCTCTGCGAGACGAAGCGCGATTTTTCGGCTTTTGCGCCTGACGAACGTGATTCGCTGCTCGAAGTCAGCCGCGGGGTGGCGCTGGCATTGGATTCATTGGAGCACGATGATGGCCAGAGCGGAGTACTGGATGCCATTGGTGACCTGGCGCGGCGCATCGACGCCCTGATCAGTACGCTGCCAAAAAAACTTGGCGCAGACTAGAATTGGTCGGGCGCCACGAGCGCCTCGTAGAAGTCGCCACGTTTGTAACCGGGAATCGTGTGAGCCGCGATATCTTCAACGAACGTTCCGGCGACAGTGTCGGGCTTGCGGCGGGCGTAATCCGTTAGCGCGGTTAGGAACGCGGCGTTAAAGCCCTTACGCGGAAGGGCTGCGAGAACTTGGGTGACCTGAGTTTTGTCGAGATTCTGAAGAAAGGCGCCGCCCACGTCGGTCAGCACGCCGGCGCTTAGCAGAAAGACCTCGGGCTCCTTGAAGCGGGCGACGGAAAAGATGCTGTGCAAGGCGACAGCGTCCCAACCGATTTGCGCATCGGTGGGCGAGTGCCCGGCAGCGATGAGCACCTGTTTGGTGCGGTCGGCGCCGTCGATTTCGAAGCGCTGGTGGGGCGTGGCGAATTCCTTCGACAAACCGATGTCATGCAGCATGGCCGCGATATATACGATTTCGGGATCATGCTTTACGCTGCGCGCTTGCGAGATGAGCTCCGCGAACACGTACGAGCGCGCCGAATGGCGGAAGATCTCCGGTGCTTCGACGTCTTGTGCTTGAATCGCGGCCTGCTGTGCGGCATACGAGTCGGGAATTTTCACGCTCGCGATCGTGGCAGGCAGCGACAAGCCGGCGGCGCGCGCGGGCAGCGCAGCCGCCGCGATCATCGACGCCGTGGAGACGTAGCAGAAGTCAGAGCGTTTCATTTCCGGTTTTTCGAAGCTGGTGCCACGCGGGCCTCGACTCGCTTCGCTCGCTCGGCCGTCCTTCGACGACGCCCTCGCTCGAAGAGCGAGAGGCTGCTCAGGATGACAATAGCGCCATAGCGAACGCGCCGAGCATGGCGCTGCTTCCGCTCATGCGACGCAAGGTTGCCCGTCCCGATGCTGCGGCTGCCGTGCCGGGCGACCGGCGGGTGCGGATCGCCAAGTTCGGGATGTACCTGGCCGGGTTTATGGCGGTGGTCAATATCAGCGTCGTCTATCTCGCGCTGCCTTCCATCGAACATGCCATTCGGGCCGACATCGACGAACAAGAGTGGATCCTCAGCATCTATCCTTTAATGGAAGGCGGATTCACGCTTGCCGCCGGAACGCTCGGCGATCTGTATGGGCGCAAGCGGGTCGTGACGCTGATGACCTGGCTGTTCACGCTGGCCACTATTGCGTGCGCGCTGTCGCCGACGCCGCTGGCCCTCATTGTGGCGCGGGGATTTCAGGGGCTCGGCGGCGCGGCGCTGCTTTCGCTGCCGGTTGCGATTTTGGTGCAGATGCTGCCCGACCCGGCCGACAATGAAGACGCGATCAAAAATTTCGCGATGGTGGCGGGGCTGGGCGCGGTGGCGGGGCCGGCGATCGGCGGCGTGCTGGTGCATTGGCTCGGATGGCCGTCGATCTTTTATCTCTCGGTACTGATGTCGGCGGGCGTGTTGTTGTCGCTGCCGTCGACGGAAGAGAGTAAACGCGATCCGTCGCTGCGGCTTGACGGCATCGGTCAGGTTCTGAGCATCGCTTCGTTTCTGGCGGTCAGTTTCGGATTGATTGAAGGAAACGATTTGGGTTGGACATCGCCGGTTATTTTAGGGGCCTTCGTTCTATCGGTGGTGTTGATTGCGGCTTTTCTCTACGCGGAGTCACGCGTGGCGCAGCCGATGGTGCATCTGCGCTACTTTAAAGTGCCGCGGTTTAATGTGGCGCTGCTGACGATCGGCGGCATCAATTTCGCGTGGTATGGCGTGATGTTGCTCTGCACGCTGTTTTTGCAAAATGCGCTGCATCAGTCAGCAATGGCGTCGGGGTTTTATTTGATGCCCAGCAATATCGCGTTCTTTTTGGCCAATCAGTATAGTTCGCGGGTCGAGAAGCGCACCGGGGCGCTGGGGATTTTGTTGCTCGCGTTCGCCGTTAGTATCATCGGAATGGCGTGGTTGGGCGTGCTCGGTATTTCTGCAGCGGCGTGGGAAGTATCGGCGGGGCTCTTTATCGCCGGCATCGGTTGGGGCTTTGCGTTCACGCCTGCGGCGTCGATGGGCATGGCGGCTGCTTCCAGTAGCGACGAAGGCTTTGCATCGGGGGCGGAGGCGTTAGCGCGATCGCTGTTCGGCGTGTTTGGCATTGCGGTACTCGGCTCGCTGTTGGCGGCGGGCATTAGCGGCGGATCTTTTGTGAGCGGGTTGCATCTTGCGCTTTATGTTTGCATCGGGTTAACCGTGGTTATCGGGATTGCGGTTTTTGTGCTGTTGCGCGCGGGCCTCGTCCTTCGACAAACTCAGGATGACATAGTCGGCCGCCCTTCGACCGGGGCGCCTGGCGGCGCCCGCTCAGGATGACAGCGAATGGCGTCCGCTCAGGATGACAAAAAATGCCGTTAAACATTGATTTCGGGAAGACGGCATCCGATTACGGTCGTTTTCGGGCCGGCTTTCCAGACGAGTTTTTCGATCGCGTTTTCGCCGCGGGAATTGTACGGCTCGGCGATAAGCTTCTGGATATCGGAACCGGGACCGGGACGTTAGCCCGTGGGTTTTCTCGGCGTGGTTGTGTGGTGACGGCGTTGGATCGTTCGCGGCCGCTACTCGACGAGGCTGTAAGACTCGCGCGTGAAGGACGCATTAATCAGATACAATTCGTTGAGGCTACTGCCGAGCGAACCGGTTTGCCGGATGGTTCGTTTGACGTATTGACGGCGGGGCAGTGTTGGCACTGGTTCGCTCGTGCCGTCGCAGCAAAAGAAGCGCGGCGCGTCTTGCGTGCCAGCGGACGTATTATTCTCGCGCACTTTGACTGGATAGCGTTGCCTGGCAATGTGGTTGCAGCGACCGAATCGCTGATCGAACAGCATAATCCGCAGTGGAAGCTTGGCGGCGGCTCTGGCCTCCATCCACGCTCATTGGCGGATTTGGCGATAGCTGGATTTACCGATATCGAGACCCATTCGTTCGATCAAGCCATATCGTACACTCATGAGGCGTGGCGCGGCCGCGTGCGCGCGAACGGTGGCGTTGGAGGGAGCTTGCCGCCGGAGGCCGTGTCGAAATTCGACATTGCCCTCGCGGATTTACTTCGGTCGGATTTTCCGGAAGATCCACTCTTCGTACCGCATCGAATTTGGTGGGTAACCGCTGTTGCGCCCCCGCGCTAGCTCGCGGCCCGCGGGCCTCAACTCGCTTCGCTCGCTCGGCCGCGGTTCGACAACGCGTTCGCCCTTTAGGGCGAAGGCTGCTCACCATGACACTTTTTTCACCATGGCAACTGTGTCACAATTGGCGCGGCGGCTCGCTCGACAATAGTGGTGCTAATGCACGTAGGTAGGCCTTTTGCGCTCGGTGCTCTGCTCTTTACAACCGCAGCCTCCGCGCAAGGCGGCTCACCTCTGGACGTAAGCATGCAGCTTACGCCCGCTACTATTTTACTGGGCGAGCCGGCATGGGTTGATGTTACCGTCGTCAATCGCTCTGCCGGGCCGTTGCTAGTCGATATGGGGAACTCGTGCTTCGGCGCGAAGGAGCTCATCGTCCAACTTCCCCAGGCCGAACCTCAGATCCACGATCGACTGCACTGCGGTTCGGGCGTCGCTGGCTCGTGCTTGGTGGAGTTCGCGGTTCCGATTGGCGCGGGCGGAACGTTTAGGCGCCGCTATGTTCTGAGCGGAGATTTCCGCATCACGCATGCGGGGAACTACACCGTTCTCTTGCAGAAAAATTTCTCGTACGGACCGGACCATGGGGAACTTACCCCAGGCGCGCCGCCGCATTTTCCGCATCTGACAGAGCATCAAATTGTGCAGACGCAGCTGACGTTAAATGTATTGCCGCCCAATCATAAAAAATTATTGCAGATCGAAGAGGCGGAAGCCGCGCAGTTGGAGGCACCGCTACCAAACTTGCCGTTCCCGCCGAATGCCGGTATTGACCTCGTTCGACAGATTTCCGATGAAAATCGCAAGCTGCAGCAAGACGCCTCGGCGGCAAAATACGTGCTGGCCAACGGCTTGGTTGAAGCACCTACCTATGGAATGGAGCCGATTTTTTCGACCTGGCTCGCTCAAAACAACACGAGTGCCGCGGACTGGGCGTTGAGGGCGCTCTCACGTCTCAACACGCCGGCGTCACGAAAGATATTGGCGCACCAAGCCGCCTCATCCGATAAACCACAAGAAAATACGATCTTTCAGATTCATCGGTGGGAAGCGATAGACGCTTTGGGCAATATGGGCGACGCGTCGTATGTGCCGCTGTTGGAAAAACTGACACGCGACCCTTATCACGATGTGCAGCGTACCGCTGTGCGGGCGCTCGGCCTGCTGGGCGGCGAGAAAGAACTGCCGTTTCTGAATACGATTGCGCTCAGCGCTCAGACGATGACCGACCGTCAAGATGCCGTTATGGCGATGGGCGACACCGGTTCTCTGCGTGCGGTTCCGTTTCTGATCAAACTGTACACGCTTCCCGGTTCGGATGAGTCCACTTCGGAGTACGCACTGTGGACGTTGACGCACCATCATGTTCAACCACCGTACACCCGAATGCTGACGCCGCAGGAGGGCCAGCGCGCTTGGCAAGACTGGTGGACCCAGAATCAGCACACCGCGCGCGTGTACGGTCCATACGATTGTGGCGATCTGAAAGAGCCCTCGACAACACTTTGGGTGACAAGGGGTGAAATATGATTTCTCGCGCGCTATCTCTTTTGGTATTTCCCTTACTTGTTGTGGGCGGCGCACTTGTTGTAAGCGCCGCGCCCGCGGGCGCGCAGGCCAATGCCGCGGACTCACTGTTGTTTGCGCAACGCTTGATGGGGCTGGGCGCTGGCGATCTTACCGTTGACGCGCTGCCGCCGAACTGGTCATCACCCGTTCCGCTGCCCGACGGCGTGCCGGTATTGGGCTCGGTCGGCCGCTCCGGATCATTTGTCACGATCTATTATCGCCCCGCCGATGCGCGGCAAACTTTCGCGGCATACTCCGCCAAGCTGACGGCCGCGGGGTTTATGGATTTTTCGCATCCGGCTTTGCCGCGAACGATCAGCGGATTTTATCCCTCGACGAATTCGACGCAGCCGTTTGCGAATTTTTGTCGCGACGGACAGAGCGTCGTAGTCCGCAGCGATTCACAAAATAATGACGATCTGCGTGTAACGATTACCCCGAAGACAACGCAGTGCCCGCAGACGATGGCAACGCCGCATCCTCCGCCGGTCTCTCCTTTGCCGCCACTGGTCGCGCCGTCAGGGACGACGATCCAACCGACGGGCGGCAGCAACGCGCTGACCGTCGGGACCAACGGTGGGACCGAAAGCACGTCGACGACCGCGTTAATTCAAGGAAACATTTCGGTTCCCGCGCTGCTCAATGCGATCGTTGCGGAACTCAGGGCTGCTGGCTGGAGTACGACGGCCCGACTCTCCGGCGGCAGCTCGGCAGTCGCTTCTCTGCGATTCGAAAGCGGTGGCCAGATCTGGCAAGGGTGGCTTTCGATTCTGGCGGGTATTAAGCCGCAGACATACACCGCACACATCGATGCCGTGAATACCGGATTGCCGAGCTATACGAGTACGGTGGCGGGCGCAATGGGCGCGACGCAGACCGCGACAAGTTACCCGTGGGTTCCTATCAAGGTGACCAAAGCGACAGCGCCCCGCTTATCGCAGCTCCTGCAGCAAGTCGTAACAATAAACGGATTTCATCCGGCGCAGGTCTTTCCCGGGCGCATTCCGCCGGGGTTCAGCGTCAGAATTCCGCTGCCGCAGGCCACGCCGGTGGGATCGACGGTTACGGAGTATCAGCCCGGACCCAAAGGTCAAGTGCAATACAACGTTTACTATCAGTTGAGCCGGTCGCAGCTCCAGACGTACGCTTCGCGACTGCAGGCGCTAGGATGGAAGCTGCAGCCCGCCCCGCGTCCGAACATCACCGGTTTTCAGTTCACGTACGTGCCGGTAGTGCAGAATTTCTGCAACGATCGGCTTCCGCCGGTTACGGTTTCAGGGACGGGGGGATCGGGGGACGTCGTGGTCGGCGTGCAGCGTCTTCGCAACGGATTTTCCTGCGATACAATGCAAGGGCTGCTGGCGGGACAGAGTTTTCCGAACCCGCTTCCGACGTTGGACGCGCCGCCCGGAACGATGATGCTGTTGGCCAACGCCGGCGTGCGCGCCGGCAACAGCGGGGCAATGATCGTTACTTCGGGGGCAATCGGACCGCTACTCGATGATTTCACCGCGAAATTTACGAAAGCCGGTTGGGCGGTTGCGGCAGCAACTACGGCGGCGGATATCGGCTCGCGCAGTTATACCTACGTCGACAACGCAGCAAACGGTCAAAAATGGCAGGCCGTCCTTACGCTATACCGTTCGTTTGCGGATGCGGGGACGTATTATGCCTTCGTCGATCTTACGAAATTGCCGCTGGCGAAGTAAGGCAATGTAAATTTCCGACAGAAAGCGCGGTTGCGTCCTTTTCCTAACGAGCGGGCAGGCAAGCGTGTACAAAATATGTGCGCGTGTTTTCTGGGTAAGGGAGTCGCCAATATGAATGCAACTATTCAGCAAGCCGTTCAACAACATGTGGGAAGCGCCGACCACGCCGAGATTCAGAGCAACTTACGAGCCGCTATCGAAAATGCGGCCACGAACGGCGACCCCGGACTAGCGGCGCAGTTCGCCGGACTGCTCTCCAAGCAAGGGTCGAATCCAGCCGGCCTCAAGGCGGAGGTCATTTCGCTCATCACCGACGATCCGGGCATCTTACAACACTTCGATCCGTCGTTTGCCAACGCCGTGCTGAGTAAACTCTAAGCGGGAATTAGGTGCCCTTCTCGGCGCCGATGTAGCGGATCCATTTGAAGATCAGCGCCGGTGTCGTCGCTAAACTGTTCGGACTGCCGTAGACCAGATAGAACTCGTTTTTGGCCGCCAAAAAGTGAAATGCGGCGCTGATGTTGCCCGCGCTAACGAAAGCGAATTGCGGCGGCTCGAAGGCGTCGGGTAAATTGCGGCCGATGATGCGTCGAGCACCGATATCGAATGAAGCGGTCCGGCTGAATTGCCAATCGAGACTCGCGCGTTCGAGCCATTGCTTAGCAGTCGGCTCGGTGGGCGAGGTGTAGAAATTCTCGTCGTCCTCAAGCGCTAAATTCAAGTGCTTGATGACCGGCAGAACCGTGCTGTAGTTCCATGACGTGAGATGACCGTGATAGTAGGGACCCGCTTGGTAGACAATCGATGTCGGCGTTGCGGTCGAGCCGCGGTAAATTAGCGCGCCACCGTTGCTGTTGAACGGCAAGAACTCGCCGTTGAAAATCTCGATGTCATTCAAACCACTGAAGAGGTGGATAGACAGTTGATCCTTGAGATCGAAATTCACTTGCTCAAATGCGCCCAGTTGCGCGGGGTTGCCGCTGTGATCGTGCATGTGGGCGTAGAATTCGCTGACGCGAATGTCCTGAAGCGTCGCCGTCTTCGAGAAAATAAATGTTTTATTGGCGAAGAGTTGATAGCCTGATACGTCGGGCTGATTCAAGAAGCCGCCGGCCGGATTGAATTGCGGGCCGATTTTCTGGAACGTCACGCCGATGGTCGTGGTTTTGTCGACGTAGCCGCCGCCGTATTCCCAATATTGCGCGAAACCCTGGTCGGTAACGGCGGTGCCGCTGTCGTTACCGGCATTCAGATAAACGAAATCGTGCGTATGCTGGTTGAGATAGCCCGTATAGAGCGTGGTGACGTTATCGCGGAAGCCCGGAACGTTGACGCTGACGCGCTGCAATGAAAGACCGATGATCTGCTTGGTGTCGTCGATGCCCCAGTTCAGGACTTCGGCGCTGTCGGTGCGGCTGAAGCCGACCGCATCAAACGTGCCGAACGAGAACTTTCCGGCGGTGCCTTCGTAGGCGTAGCCTTGGCGGAAGGTCGGAATGGCGGGCGTGTACAGCGTGGTCGGACAGTTGGTGCAGCTGAACGTGTTGTTGAAATTCTGTGCGGCCTGCGTGAAGAAGGGGCGCACTTCGCTCAAGAAACGGTGGAACGCGGTCGGCGAGATGCTTTGCTGATCGGTTTCAACGTTGGAGTAGTCGGGGTGAAACGCGCCCAGCAGCGAGGACGTCGCCGTGACGGGAATCGCCAGGTCGGCGCCGATGCGCGAGGTGTTTCCGCCAAATCGCGTGGGCGCCATTTCACCGAGGCCGTAAATTTGTAGGCGCGGTTGCGGACGCACGACCTTCGCTTGCGCGGTGACGTTGAGTCCGGTTAGCGTGCCGGCGTAGGCGGAATCGGCCGAATTGCGTTGCCCCTCGGCGTGTTCCCACACTTGGTCGCCATTGTCGGCGACGGTGAGGCGCTCGAATTGCGCGCCCCAACTTTTCGAACCGCCGCTGCGCATGATGTTCCACGGAATGTGCATTGTCACGGTGTAGCCGGAAGGCGTGCGGCGCGCCGCCGCGATCCACGTTGGTTCGTACGCGCTGTTCTCGCTCGAGCTTTGATAGCGCGCGCCGAGTGCGTTGGCGACGAAGCGATAGCGGAAGCCGCTGTTGCCCTGCGGCCATAACGTAACGGCGACGCGGTCGTCGCTCGAAACGCCCGGGCCGTTGGTTTGTTGCGATGCGGTCAGCGTGCCGTGCTGCGTGACGGAAAACGCGACATCGAGGCCACTGGGGTCTTGTGCGACGTATGCGTCGGTCGGTTCGCCCGGCCGCTGGTACGTAAAGTCGAAGAGCACCGCAAGCTTCACGGCTTTGCTCCAGGAGTCGTCGATCGTACCGTTCATGCTGGGCATGGCCGGCAGCACCGGGACCGCGGTGGTTAGGGTATCGGCCGAGGCGCGCGCTTGCGCGGCGGCGGCGACAAGCACGGCGAGAGTTAGAGCGGCAATAGTACGTTTCATAAACTAATTCTTTAAGAGGTTACCTGAAGCCGGGAAGGATGTCAACTATATCTATAGTTACTGTGCGACGCCGTTTGGAATACGGCTTTGGGGCCCGTTTTGTTGCACGCGAACCGCATCAAAGTGGCGAGCCATGATTCCATTCCCGTGGTCGCCCACTTAACAGGTATTCTAATGGAACGCTGGTTCCCGATTGAGACGCCGAGGCTGTTGCTGCGCGAGATTCGGGCCGAGGACGAGGACGACGTACATGAGTACGCAAGCGATCCGTGCGTCTCTCGTTTCGATTTGTGGGGTCCAAATACGCGGGAGAAAACGCACGAGGTCATCACTCGCTGGCTGAAAATCCATGAAGAGTGGCCGCGCGACGAAAGCCACCTCGCTGTCGAACTCCGCAGCGAACAGAAACGCATCGGAAGCGTGAGCCTCTACGTGAAAGATCGCAAGAACGCTTCCGCGTACATCGGCTACGTCTTCAACCGGCGCTACTGGAATCGGGGCTACGCGACCGAGGCGGCGGGAGCACTTCTCGACAGCGCGTTCAGGGTTTTGAGATTGCACCGCATTTGGGCGACCTGCGATACGCGCAACATTGCCTCAGCGCGCGTCATGGAGAAACTCGGCATGCGCAGGGAGGCTCACTTCATCGAAGACGTATTTCAAAAGGGCGAGTGGCGCGATTCTTACCTGTATGCGATACTGGCCGACGAATGGTTTAGGCTGAAATCTGGTGGCTGAGCCCGTCGTCTTCGCTCCGTCATTTTCGTCTCGGATTGGTCACGACAATCGTTTGAGGAGCGCTGTAACGGTGTGAAACGCGCCGCATGGGCATTCGCATTACTTCTTTCCACCGAATCTGGTGCGTCTGCTTTGCAGTTCATCGCCCCGCCTAAACCGCCGATGATCGTATTCCAGGTACCTTTGAATGGCGCGCTTGTCGTTGCGCTGGCGGACGGCGAGAGCGCGTCGCCGTTTGGGCACGTCCTCATTCGTTATGCGATCGAAGGCGACCCCATAGCGAGCCGCTTCATGCAGCCGCCGGGTGCACTTGGCAGCCACCGAAAAGATGTGACGGACGAGCAGATTGAAGATGCCGTTGCGCAGCTTGAGAACGGCGGTGTCAGCGCGCGGAGCATCTCGGCGCAGCGGTACCGCCCGTGGGATGCGGTTGGAACGCCGCGCGCCATCGTTGGGCTCGTGACGGTATCATTCGGGAATGCGACTGCGGCCCAAATCGAGCAGGTCTACGCTGCGATGAGCAGGCGGCGCAGCGGCGACAGCTACGCCGGGACGTGGCAGATACCGTCCGCTTGCGACAAGCTCGTGTCAGGCTCTAAAAATGTTGCGGCCGAAAACGCCGGGGAGCAGGCTCGCGCCGTCGCTTCAACCTTGGGCTTGCGGCTATCCGACGGACCGGTGCGGCGACTTTTTCGATCCGTTGATCCCAATACCGGTGTGCGTTGGGCGACGGACATACGGGCCGGCACCTGTTCTTTCCCGGCGCCTCCAACCAATACGTACGATATTCCTATGCCATCGAGTCTTAATTCGGCGCACGTTGCATCGCTCTCGATCTCCGAATACGGCGCCATTGCGTCAGCGCTTCGGAGCGAAGCGGTGCCGAAGCCAATGGCCAAAGTGGTCGACTTCTACGGCGCCGGTGATTACGCCGGGAACAGCGTTGTTTCGATCGATCCGGCACGCCGGTCGCCGATTGTCGTAACGCAAGCGCACCCTGCCGTAATGCTTGAACGTGCCGACGCGTGGCTCGTTACGCTCGTGTCCGTTGGAAGATATCCGGGCATTTCAGGAGTCCTTCGAGCCAGTGGTATTCCTGATGGAGACATAACCGAGCGAGCCGATCCGCAATCTACGGCCCAAATTGTCCAGGTGCGTTTCCCTTCGATGACGTCTACCGAACTTTCAAAGCGCGTGGCGAATCTGCGGTCGCGGTCCGAACGCGAACAAGCCGGCCTTGCAGCGGTGCACACATTTGCGTTCCTGACCTCGTGCAACCAGGTCGAGAAATTCGCCTTACAACAGGCAGCGTTGCAAGCACGGGCAGACGCAGGTTCCGCCGCTGCAGCCGCGGGAATGCGCTTGTCCCGGCCGGTTGCCATAATTACCGAGTTGACGCGCGGATCGATACGATGTGGTCCCGTTCCGAACGATGTTCGATCTATGGGATTTGCGCTCGCGTTGAACGCGAGCATGTCGGACGACGCGCCCGGGCAAGTCGGTGCATTCCTGCCCCGAGTCACGGTGATGTATGAGATACGCTAACGGCGCGCTTCCCGCAATGCTCGCCCTTACTGCCTGCGCGCTCAGTGCACACGCTCAGTCGCCACCATTGTATACACCGCGCGTCAGGATCCCGATTGCAGCGCGCGTGCTCGATGTCGTACCGACTCCTATGGTGCGCTCGCAGCCAAGCGATCATTCGGACGTGCGGTTCTCGAGCGGCCGCGTTTTCGAAGCCGATGGGACGGCGACCGCGGCAGAAGTGGCCGATCTAACGTATTTTCACGTTGGGTTCGGCGCTCGCGATGTTCAGGGCGGGTCGCCCCGACCGATCACTGAAGATGACGCAAAACCAATCGTCGACGCTCTTGTCGCGCAAAACATTGCTCGTTCCGGCATCCGGCTAACCACACGCGAGGAGGCGTTTCAGCCGCCTTGGCAAAGCGCGCGGCCCGGATGGATCGATATCGCGTTCACCGTCGAGCATCAGAATGGCGCGCAATTGCGTCGGCTTGGTGAAATCATCGAGAAAGCGTCGGGCTATCCCACGTACCACGCCTTCAGTGATGCCATTCCGGCCGCAAAGAACTGCGAGCACACCTTAGCGACTGCTCGATCAACGGCGTTTGCGAACGCGAAAAAATTTGCATCGGAGCAAGCGTCGGAACTGCATAGACGGCTCGGAAAGCTCCTGGCCGTGCGCGAGCTCGCGGTAAACGTGACGCAGGGCCAATGCGACCTCGACGGACCACACGGTTCGCCGCAGCTTGTCGCTCGCAACGGAGAGCCACCTTATCCAGGGATGGTTGTTATGACAGCGCAGCTGCGTTTGTCTTACGTAACGTATTAGTTCGGAACGCGAAGAGAGCTAAGTGTTATCCGTAAACCGCAGGACCGTAAGCGACCATACGGAACGCTGCAAGTTCATGTGTTTTGACTCGGTTCGGTAGAATAGCGCGATGCGAACGTACAATGTCGTAGGGCTTATCCTCAGCTGCGCGATGTTAGCCGCGTGCAGCGGAGAGGGGCCCGTCTTCGGGCCAATTCTTCCTCATAATGCCTCGCTGTCGTGGACCGCTTTGTGGGTTCAGGGCGCCCAACAACAGCCGCCGATCACGTTTCAATTTGTTGGACAAAACGCGACGTTGACCGCCACTGGGCAGTCTGGCGGTCCACAGCCCCCTTACACGTTCGCTTCGGGGAGTTGCGTATCGATCTCGGGCGAAACTACGAATGGCAACGTTGAAAGTGCAACGGTCACCGCGGCGGCAAGCGGTGTTTGCAACATCACAGTAAGTGGTGCCGGTCAGATACAAGCCAACGTCCCATAGTGGAGGGAACAGGATGACAGCTGTCGCTGGCGTCCGCTCACCACGGCATCACAAGGCGCGGGTACAGTCCATCGTGTCCTGCGTTGGGAGGGCAGGCCAATTGCGATCGAGCGCATTGTAGAACGCCGCGTGGCGCAGATGCAATTTCGCGGGACCATCAAAAGCAATTGCATACTCCGCGCCGCCGGCGCGGCCGAATCCGATGCGCACAAAAGTCACCTGATATAGAACGAGATATTGGATCGCGTAGATAAAATCGGCCGAATTATTCGGCTGCTTTATGTCGGTGAAATGCCCGGTGCCCGCAGATCCGAATGTGTATTGTCCGTCGGTGCAGATCCACGTTCCCACAAGCGGCATGCGGAGCGGATCGTTCGGGCTCGGAATAATCGCGCCACTAGGATCGCGCCAGTTGCTGGCGCCAACCCATTTCCACGTAACCGCGTGTTCGCGTTCATAGTCGCGAACTTCCGAGATCCGATTCGACCAGAATCGCCCGCTCGCGTCGACGCCCGTAACCGGGCCGCCGCGTAGACATGGAAGCGATTCCAACATGCGATCGTGCGCTACTTTGTGCATCCATGCGGGTATCTGCGGATCGATATTTGTATCGATTTGGGAATCGGCCAAGAAACTCGGACATGGGCCCATCCTGAGAACTTGAGGGGCGTACGAAGGCACGGAACCTTCGATGAAATAGCTGAGCACGTGACCGGTAGCAGCGTCGAGACTAAGGTTCGCATTGCCGTCGTACGGCGCTAAGTTGTTTGCTTCGTCGTTACCTTTGTAAGAAAGCAGCACGTTAAAAATCATTCGCTGCGGCGACACTTGCGGCAACGGGTTCACACCGTGAAATTCGGAGTCGACGATGCTCTGCCACTGCACCAACGCGCTAGAGGTGAGGTTCGGGTGGCCGATCATGGCGAGGCCCGGGCCGTGACGGAATACGGATTCGGTCATGAAGATATCGCGCGGCGCCGTGTCGTTTGCGGGCAGCGCCGCGACGTTTTGCGCGACGTACGGCGCCGTCGGCGATGCTCCCATCAGCAGCACAGCCGCGACAACGGACGCCATGTACGAGGTCACGCCGGTACTTTCGGCGCGGGTAGGTGTGCGGGCCTCGACAAGCTCGGCCGCCCTTCGACTGCGCGTTTCGCCAATGGCGAAACGCTCGCTCAGGATGACAAAATGTCGGCTCAGGATGACACTAAGCTAAGGCGGGCTACCAAGGGTTACAACGGGGGCGTTCGCGCGGTGGACAAGATCGGCGAGATGCGCGCTCGTGACGCCGTCGTGGTTGCCGTGCATCGCCTTTGCCGCTGATGATGCGATGCGACGTAGTTCGACGCGCGCGAGCGCGACCGCGTCGGCGGGTGTGCCTTTGGGCGGCTTGTTTGCGATCTCGGCGACTTTGTCTACAAATGCTGTTTGCAGATTGCGGCGCACGAGCGGAATGTCGCGCAGCGAGAGATCGTTGTAGAGCGCAGAGTGCAGCCAGTTGAAAAGATCGTCGATGGACATCGTCGGTTTGGTTGCCAGCGCCGGATTTTCGTCGATGCGCGCAAGCACGACCGGGTTGAAGAGATAGTCGATCGTTTGTGCTTGCGCGGCGTTAACGCGTTCGGTAAACGTGTAATCATGGCGCACCGGCGGGTTATAGGCCCACGCCGGAAGATTTCCGTAGCCTTCCCAGCCGGTGTAGCCGTAGCCGGCCCATTCCGCATAAGGTAGACGTTGCAGCATGGAGGGCGGCATGTTCAGTGTGTTTGCGCCGAACAGATATTTCGCAAGCATGTTAAACGCTTGGAGCTGCTTGACGCGATCGACCGGAACGACGGGCGGAGAAGAGCGCGGATCGCCCGCGTGCGCGCGCGAGAGATATTGGCCGCCCAGATAATGCGCGGGCATCTGCGCGCATTTGAAATAGCCGTTGACGGGAGAACGGAGCGCGTCGGTTTCTTGCTGATACGACTGCCCCGGCTGCGGCCAAAGGCGCGCGATCTGCGCAACTCGGGCGCGATCTAAGTTCATCGTCATTTGGCACCAGCGCAGCTCGTCGTTGGTTAAGAGTCCGGTGTCAACGCGCGGATCGGCCGAGTGCCCGTTTTGCCAGCTTTCCGCGTCTTCATCGGAAGCATAACGCGTCCACGGGTTGCTCCATGCGCTCGCCCAGCGCCGCAACGTCGGGGCTTCGTCGGCGGGGGTCCGCGTGCCGGGAATAGTTGCGTAACCGTATTTGATCGCGAAGTAATCGTACGGGCCGAGCGTGGTTTGATAGAACTCGCCTTGCGGGACGCCGCGCGGCCAAAGATTGAGCGGCGCGTATTCCATCACCGACGACGTGACGCCGTGCGTGCGCGTAAATTGCTCGCTCTGCAGCTGCGCCGCAGTGTAGGCTTCGTGCCCGATGAAGTTGTGCTGCATGCCCTGGTTGTGGCCCATCTCGTGCACGAGCGCGGCGAAGATGGAATCGTGGACGAATTTGGCGGGAACGGGATCGGTGGTGCGTCCGTAGCGCACCGGGTCGACGGTATATTTCCAGGTGGAATACGGGCCCGAACCTTCACCCGCCGAGACGATCACGCCGGTGCGAATCTCTTCGCCGGTACGCGGGTTGAAGAGCGTCTGCGAGTCGGCGCCAAATGCGGGGCGAGCTTCGTTGAGCCAGCGAATGACGTTGTAGCGGAAGTCGTCGGGATCGAAGTTGGGATCGCTGGGCTGCGGCACAACTTTCACGGCGTCGAGAATGCCGATGCGCGCGTAGGCTTTATTCCATTCCAAACATGCGTCGGTGATCGCTTGACGGTACTGCGGCGGGACCGAGTCGCTCATCGTCATCACCATCGGATGGCGCGCAACCGACGGCCGGTTAGGATCGGCGGGATCGAAATTCCAGCGCACGAGATAGCGCATCAGCCGTTCGTCGCGGCGATCGTTACTGAAGTCGAGGTAGATGTCGTCGTAGATGCCGACGCGATCGTCGGCTAAGCGCGGACGGTAATTGTCGACGGGCACTTGCACGAAGTTGTATACAACCGCGATGCGCAGGCGGCGTGCATCGGGCGCCGTGTCGATGACGTGCTTGGCGTCGGTCGACCACGTTTGCGCGACGGTGATGACGTCGTTTTCGGGAAACGCTTTTACCTGATCAACGTAGGAGAGCGACGGATCCAGGCGATATGCGTTTTGGGGCGGGAGGTTTCCGTTGATGATGTTTTTCAGATCGAGTTCGTCGTTGAGGAGCGAAGAGACATCGAAAACGATGTTGCCGGTGGCCGGATCCTCGGCGGCGATGGCGCCGATGCCCGCGACCGAGTCGGGGAAATTCGACAGATTCGCGATTTGCGCGGACGGCGTGCCGGGCGCCTGCGCGTACCAGTTGGGCCACAACATGATGACTTGATCGCCGCGCCGCTCGAAGCGGACGAGTTCGGTTGGGAGGTAGTCGTTGTCGCCCCACCAGACCGGGCTTTGTCCGAGGCCGTTGCCCGGGGCGATCGTTTCCAGGAAATCTTTATCGAGCTGGCTCGGCGCGATCTCGAGATAGGTCTTGTTGCCTTTTTGCCAGATCGTGAAAAGCCCGCGCTTGGCGTGCGCTCCGGCGGTAAAGGTGGCGTAACCGCTGGGTTGCGCGCTCGACTGTGCGCGTGCCGTCGCACCGCTGAACATAAGGGCGGCAATGAAAAGAGCGGCCGCGGCGATAGGCGCTTTCAATTAAGGCAGGGAGCCTTCGTCGGCGTCGAGTTCGTTCTTAAAATCGAGGCTGCCGACGTGTTTGTCGGCGAAGAATTTGCCGTTGACCGTGAGCGTTTGTCCGTTCGTCAGTTTCGGATGGCCGTAGCTATAGACATGGATGCACGACGTTCCGTCGCACAGATCGAAGGTCGTGTAGTCATTTCCGCGCTTCGATGTTTTCTCGGCCAGCTTCGCAATCGTGCCGGAGACGCTGAGGTGCTGGCTGTCAAATGAGCCCGGATTGGCTAGGACCGCGGCGATCTGCGCGGGCCCGATGGCGGCGGCGGTCGGCGCGGGTGCGGGCGGCGTCGGCGACGGTACCGGCGGTGCAAGCAACGCAAGCGTCAGTGCTATTCCTACAAACATTTTCTCTCCTATTGCGGGCCTCGTCTCGCTCCGCTCGCTCGGCCGTGGTTCGACCGGGGCGCCTATGGCGCCCGCTCACCATGACGAAGCGCGCCCTCCTTCGACGGCGCGTTCGCCAGGGGCGAACGCTACTCAGGATGACAATAGGAAAATGGGGTATACTGGCTCCGATGCGGATGCTGGTCACACCTGAGCCTCGGGGTCATTTCGTACAGTTCTGCGGAGCCGACGACCGCTATCTGATCGCCAACGTCGGCCGCTTTCTGTTTGAAGGTCTGCAGTCGGGCGAGGGGCTGGTCGTTATCGCGACCGCCGAACGGCGCGACGCTTTCGTCCGCGAGGTCGCCCGCTTGGGCGGCGATCCGGAGGCGGCGATGGCCGACGGCCGCTTTCAATTATATGACCGCGACAAGACGCTCGATCAGATCTGCGTTGCGGGGCAGCCGAACAAGGCGCGCTTTGAAACCGTCGTCGGTGGCGTGCTCGAGAACGTGCCGGCGGAGCGGATTCGCGCCTACGGCGAGATGGTCGGAAAATTGTGGAGTGAAAACCGCCGCGCCGAAGCGATTTTGCTCGAACAAATGTGGAACGAGCTTCAGACCAAGATGTCGTTCTCGCTGTTCTGCAGTTATGCGATCGACGTGTTCGGCGAAGACTTCGAACTGACGCATATCGATCCGGTGCTTTGCACGCACACGCATCTGTTTCCGGGCGGGTTGGATCGCGCGCTCGGCAAGGCGCTCAATTCGGCGATGGACGAGGTGCTTGGCGAACGCGTCGACAGCTTGCGTTCGCTGATGAAAGCGAATTACCGGCCGGCGTGGGGCGTCGTGCCGCGGCCCGAGAGCATGATTCTGTGGCTGCGCAATAACTTGCCCGACCTGGCCGACGCGATCATCGGGCGGGCGCGGGAGCATTACGACACGATCTCAAAAGAACCGGCGTGGGATCCGGCGTGAAGTCTGCGACGTTCACGGTCGTCCTGGTGACGGACGACCCGCTCTACGGCGCCCGCTTAAGAAGGGCGTTTATTCGTGCTGGGCGCGGCGTCTGCTTATTCCTCGCCGGCACCGGTGCGACGAGTTTGCCGGCCGTGCAGGCGCGTGCGTTTCCGCAGCCGCACGTTGTGCTGGTCGATCTTGATGCAAGCGGGAGTCACGCGGAAGGGGCGCTTCGCTGGCTGCGCAAGGACCGCCAATTATCGACCGTGCCGATCGTGATGCTGGGCGCCGAAGATCAAAGCGATCTCATCGCCGCAGGCTATCGTGCGGGCGCCAACGCGTGTCTGCGCAAGCCGCTGGCGGAAGACGCAATGAACGAAATCGCACGCAGTGTGGGCGACTACGCCTACTTGTTGCAAATCCGGCCCGACGCGCAGCTGATCCAAGCCTAGCTCCCGAGCTCGCGCCACTCCTTTTCATCCATCAGGCGGCGCACTCCGCGCGGGTAATTATCGCCCTTGTTCTTAGCGGTGAAATCTTGCTCGAGCACGGCAAGGTATTCGAAATTTTCATACACTGAGGCGCTATTGGTGGCCACGCGGCGCATCGCCACCACCGGTTTGAGGCAATCCCACATGTGCCGGACGTAACCGCTGGTAATATCGAGGAACTGCTGTCCGTCGATCATCCCATATTTAATGTAGGAGCCGGTTTGTTCGAGCATATCGGCGACGAGTAACTCCTTGTGCGCGCGGCGATCCGGATCGAGAGTCATCAGTTCGGCCCGGTAGGCGGCGTCTTTCAGGCGCTCGGGGAGTTCGGTGTGGATGAACCGGTTCGCGCCCTGGATATCTTCGCCGCGCCACGCCTCCGTGAGATGCAATAGTCCGGTCAGCTGATTGGCGCCGCGAATGTGGCGCAGCTGGACGAGCGCCGCGAGCGCCGTGATCGCGATGACGATGAACGTGGCGATGGCGGCATATGCGCTGAGGTATTCGGCGCTCATTTTATTTTCAGCCACATCGGTGAGATGATGTGTCGTTTCCTGATCGCAAGCGTGCCCACGACGACCGCGGCAGCGAGGCAGACGACAAGCGCGACGACGCCGGCTTCTGGACCGAAGCTGCCGCCGGTCAGCCAGGTTGGGCCGCGCATGTTCGCATGAAAGACGGTGGCGGTGAATTGGCCGCCGGAGACTTGCGTGCCGAAGATCGGGCCTTCAAAAAGATTCCAGCCCCAATGTATGCCGATCGCAAACCAGAGCGACCGCGTGAGGACGTAAGCGAACGCAAGCAAGACGCCGGCTTCGAGCGCGATCGCGAGGCTGGAGAAGAACGTGGCGTGCGGATTGGCGATATGGATGGCGCCGAAGAGCACGGCGGAAAGTGCGAGCGCGATCCACGTTCCGGTGACTTTCTCTATTAAACGGAAGAGCACTCCGCGGAAGAGCAGCTCTTCGACGAGTGCGCCGATCAGGAAGAACGCCAGTCCCGGAAGGAGTGGGTTCCACGATTGGAAGCTGCCGGAGTAGCAATGCGTCAGCGCAAGCACGGCGATGACGATCGAGAAGAGAATCGCGCCGATGAGGAGGCCGCCGAACAAGCCGCTCAAGGCGCCGGTCGATGGAAAGCCGACGTCGGCGGCCGTTTGGTGCGCGCAGTAGTATTCGACAACGAGCGTGGCGGCGAGCAGTATTGCAAACACCATCGCTTGCGAGAGGATAACGGAGTGCATGCGCAGCGCGATCGGCGTCATGGCAAAGGCAACCACGCCGAAGAGCACGACGATCAGGACGAGCCGGGTCAGCGGGAACGCGAGGAAGTTTCTCATTGCACAAACGTAACCGTTCGGGGTATTTCTCGTGCGGGCCTCGACTCGCTTCGCTCGCTCGCCGTGCCCTTCGACAGGCTCAGGATGACAGCCGTGAGGGCCGTGGAACTCCTAGGCTGGTGCGGTGGCTATGGGTGAGCCTGTGTCTTGCGGTGCTCCCTACGACGGGCGCGCGCGTTGCCAATGCTGCGGAGGGCGCGCCGCGCTTAACTAACGACGTCGTTCCGATTTCCTACGACCTCTCCGTAAGGCTCCCAGTAAGAACTATGCAGGTCGACGGGGATGAAACGATCCGCGTCCGGGTCGTTACTCAGGTCGATCACATCGTACTCAATTGGCTCGGCGTCAGCGTTTCAAACGTAACGATCGATGGGCAGCCCGCGGCCGTGGAAGATCACGTAAAGCTGCTCCAGCAAATATGGCTGCGTCCGGCCGAGCCGGTTCAGAGCGGCACGCACGATGTGCATTTGAGTTTTGTCAGCCGAATCGATAACGGCGTAAATTCAGCGGGGCTCTGGAACGACGAGGCCATGCAAGGGAAAGTCGTTCCCTTTCTCGTGACGATGTTCGAGCCGTCGACCGCCCGCACGATGTTCCCATGCTTCGATGAACCGGGCTTTCGCGCCGCATTCACGCTGCATGTCACGGCGCCGGCGGAGTGGACCGTTGTTTCAAATATGCCCGCCACGGCACGAACGCAACTCGATCCGTCGAGGGCGCGCACGGATTTTGCGCCGACACCTCCGATGCCGACCTATTTGCTGACGCTCGATGCCGGCGTCATGACGTCCGTTTCGGGCGAAAGTGATGGAGTACCGATACATGTGTACGCCGCGCCGGGAACGGAGGGATTGAACACGATCCTTTCCCGCGCGGAGCGGATCATGCATTACTATAACTCTTATCTCGGCGTCCGTTTTCCGTTACCGAAACTTGACGTCATCGCCGCACCGGGATGGTTCCACAGCGCGCTCGAGCAGTGGGGCGCGATGACATTCTATAACGGCCAAGATATCGTCGTGGGCCCTAACGCAGATCCGGCCGTGGGTACGCGCGAAGCATTCGACGAGCTCGCGCACGAGATGGGGCATCAGTGGTTCGGCGATCTGGTCGGAATGCGGTGGTGGCGCGATACCTTTGTCGCCGAAGGCGTGACGCAATGGTTTGCCTACGGCGCCGATCGCGCGCTCGAGCCATCGCTGCCGTGGTACCGGGATCAAGACGGCGGCATCGACACGGTCATGTCTTACGGGGTTCGCGCGAGTTCGATTCCGGTGATTTCGAATATCGCCACCGATTTTGACAAGGACGATTGGGTGCCGTTTGGGCTTGCAACGTATGACAAGGGCGCCGCTGTTCTGGAAATGTGGCGTTCCCATGTGGGCGACGCCGCATTTCGCACGGCGCTCGCGCGCTATCTGCAGCGTCATGCCGGAACGGCCGTTTCGTTCGAAGATTTTTGGAACGCCTTCGACGATCCAGCGGCGGAGAAATTCGCCGACGCGTGGCTGAAGCGTCCCGGATTTCCTGTGGTCACCGTTTGGGTGCGATGCAAGGGCGTACGCCAGAGGGTGATCGTAACGCAGGCGCCGTTTCTCGACGGTTTGGGTTCGCCGCGCGGATACCGCTCGCAGATCTGGCCGCTGCCGATCACGGTGAGCGCCGGAAATGCTTTGCCGCAAACGTATATGGTGGAGTCGCGCGCCGCTCAGTTTCCGGCCGGCAGCTGCGGCGACGAGGTGGCGATCAATCAGGGGTACCGTCCATATTACCGCATGCTGTATGAGAATGCGGCGCGTGCACAGCGGACGCTCAATGGTGCGAGCGAACGCGACCGTTCAAATGCCATTCGCGATGCCGTCGCGCTGAATGTAGCCGGGATTGCGCCCGCGGACTATTTCTTGCGTCTTTCATCGCTTATTCGACCGACAGACGAGCCGCTGATGCTTCGGCAAGCCGCGTTCTTGTATGCATCGATGTTCGCCGCGCTGCCGCCCGGCCGGGAGCGCGACGCCGTCGCAGAGATTGCGCGGCGAACGCTGGCGCCGATGATTCAGGTCGTGCCGAACGCGGCGCCCAACGCGCAACCGCAACCGTTTACGGCGGCGCTCAGCGTACTTTCGGCGGTTGGCTATCCGGAGTTTGCCGCAGCCGCGCAACAGCGACTTGATGCCTTGACGAAATCAAAGACGGGCGGCTTCATGCCGATGCTGTGGGCATCCATAGCGGCAGCCGGCGCCGATGATGCACACGTTTCGGCAATGGAAGCGCTACTAAAGAAGAATCCGCCCCAGCGGGTTCGCTTCGGATATGTCTTGGATAACGAACCGTTTGCCTATCTCACCCATGTCGGGTCGCCGGGATTAGCGCGGAGGGTCTTCACGGACTACGTTTCAGATCCGGACATGTTCTTTTCACTGGCGAGGCGTCATCCCGATATCGCGTGGCCGTTCCTTCAGGCGCACACACGCGAATTGCTGTCGCGCATCGTCCCGAGTCAGCAGGCGTGGTTTCTCACCAGCGAGGTGTCGCAGACGTTTTGGTTTCTTCCGCGAGCTCAGCTTCGGGCGTATTTCGAGCGCGAGCTGGGACCATATAGCGGGCATTCTATCCACACCGCGATGGTAGAGATTGCGACGAATCAGCAGGCGGCGGCCAAAATTGCGTCCGGGGTGCGGCGTTATGAGAGCGGACTTAGGTTGTGATCGCGGGGCTGGCGGCCGCCGTATTGGCAGTACTATTCGTGCAGGTCCCAACTCCGAGTGCCGCTGACTTAGAGGCTGCGCAGTTGGACGCGCGGCCGTGGCGCGTTAGTTTTCACGGTGAAAAGTTGGTGATTTCCAGCGATCAGATGCTGCAACCGCGCTTACCGTTCAGGCCGGCTCGTGACAGTTGGACCGCGCAGCATTTTGCAGTTCCGAATGAAACGCTGCACGTTCCCGGCTATTGGTTTGCATCTTATAATGCGGGCGAATTCGGTGGAGATCTTTGGGTGTATAACGAGGACGGCTCGGTGGGCCACCGCCTGTTGAATCAGCCAACCTATGGCCTTTTGCGATACGCGGATGAGGTTTTGGCGCAGAGCGTGAATTCACCATTGTATTCGCTGCCGTGGCGAATCCACAGATTCGTGTTGCGCGGCGGCAGCTGGCAAGAGGCCGGCCATATAGACTTTCCGCTCAATGTTGCCGGGCTTACCGATCTACGTGGACATTTTTTCGGCATCGCGACCTCGCCTATCAACTTGTCGCTCGTGTCGCTCACGCTTTCGGGTGAGATTAAACACCTGTGGATGCTAGACGGCACTTTGTCGTTGCGCAACATAGCGATGTCGCCGGGTGGCGATCTGGCGATCGGGGCGCGCGGATACGTCATTCGGCTGCACCGTGAAAATGGGGGTTATGCCGCCACCTGGTACGCGCCACGAGATTGCGTAAGGTATGCGGATACCGAAGACGGACCGGCGTATGCGCGCTGCGTTGGAATGGCCGGCACGCCGCCGTACGAGCACCATTACCGCGCTCCTCCGCTACGGTACGCAACCTCCGGCGACGGCAATTGGATTCTGCCATGCTGCATCGGGGAGGCGTTGCATTTCATCAACGGCCGATGGACGGCTACGAGGGATTTGCCGCCGGTTAAGAATCCGTATTACGAATCCATCGACCAGTCCGGTAACAACTTGTTCGTGTATGAAGCGCACGGACTGTGGGTCCGACACTTAGGCGCGTGGTCGAAAGCCGGCGCTGAACGGGACTGTGGACCCGTCCCGACAGTGGCGCAAACGGTTGCCTGGTGTTTTACGAGTTCCCTTACGAACGCGAATGTGACCGGGTATAGAGCGAATGGTTCATCTTTCCACGTTGCAGTTGGGCCGGCCGACTCGCTTGGTGCAGGCGTTGCCGACGACGCCTGGTTTTCGGTTGGGGACAAGCCCGTGTTGGGACATATACCGGCGACGGGCGCAGTTCAGCTACTTCCGGTTCAGTCGCCAATCGCATCGCTTTCGCGAAGTTCGGCTGCAATATGGTTTAGGGAAAAAGATCGCTTGCACTACGGCTATGTTGACGTGCACGATGACGTTGTACATGAGTTTGATTTATTTGCAGATGCGCCGATTGTTGATATCCGCGGTGCCTTGCACGGTGCGTGGATCGAATACTCATTTCTTAATAGAGGGCTGTTCGTCCGGCACGTTGCCGAAACACCGTACGGGCTGGAAAACGACTTTATTCGCGACATTCGTTCTTTCGTGGTAGCGCCCGACGGATCGGTTTGGGCTCAAAACAACAGCGCGTTCACTATCGAGCGTTTAAGCGAAAGCGGCGAGGCTACTCTCTACCGTATCCCCTGCTTAGATCCCGGCCTCACGTTGCTTCATGCGCCGGACAACGGGGTGTGGTTCGTCAGCAATTTGGCGCATTGCACCGGGCTAATCGACGGCACCGGAATTCACGTGCGCTCGTTGCCGCTTGTGGATTACGTCGACTACAAGTGAAAGCCGGTCTCTTACGTCTCCAGCAATTGCAAGCGCTGCTCGAAAGCGGCGAAGCGCAGATCTACGGAATCAAAGCGCCTATTTATCGAGTGCTCGAGCCTATCAAACCGCTGCTCGCCATGACATCGGGCGGGACGCCATGAACGAAGCGAAATGAAGGCGTTTTTCTTTGGGACGTTGCTGGCTGCGCTTTGTGTGGCGGGTGCAGACGCAGAAGATATGGCGCAGACAGCAGTCATACTTGCGCAACGAATTGCCGATACCGGTTATGGAGCTACGATAACGGTGGGCTCCCTGCCGGCAGGGTGGCCGACGACTGTGCCAATGCCTCGAATGGCAACTCTGCTCGGAACCGTTTCGAATCCAAGCAACGGCTACACGACGCTCTATTATGAGGTGCCGGACTTCCGAGCAACCTACGAAACATACGTTGGTGCTTTGCGGCAGGACGGCTTTATCGAGCTACGCGCTCAGGCGCCGCCTCGCGGCTTCGCACCGCCTGAATCGGCGGACATTCCGGCGTCGAGCGAATATTGCAGAGGCGGCTACTCGGTAACCGTGCTGGGAGCAGAGCGAACGCCCGGCGATTTCCGCATAGCGGTTACTCCACCACAACCAAACATGACGCAAACGTGCGGCCCGGCGCGCCCCGCGCCGCCGCAACGGGTTAGCCCTCTGCCGTTATTCGCCCCGCCTCCCGGTACGCAATTTGAACCGCTGGGAAATAGCTTTTCCGCGGAGCTGTTTCCGCGAGTTGCGGAAATGGCGAACAGCGCCACCATCATAACGAACGTGTTATCACTCAGCGACACATTTGAGTCGCTGCGGTCGCAGCTGCTGTCGGCCGGATGGCAAGTCGGTAACCCCGTTTACCAGGGCAACGCCGCCTCGGCGGAGCTGACCTTCGGCTCAGGAGCGGACGCTTGGCATGGATTGCTCGCGCTGTTTCCGGGCACAAAGCCGCGCTCGCTGTTTGCGCAAATAAGCGCTGGGGGCGGTTTATTAAGTCCGTCGCAGGCCGCATCGGTGCAGACATTTCAAATGCCGCACGTCGCCGAACCATTGAAAAAATCGCAACAAGCCAATTTGATTCGGCTGATGGACCGCCTATTTTCCGAATACGCTGCGGGAATGCCGCAGACCGTGTATGTAGGCCGCGCGCCGCCGGGCGTCAGCAAAACCGTTCCGCTTCCGGATCGCCCGCCGATTGGCAGCGTGGCGGTTAAGCCCGTGGACCAACCGGCGGTAATAAATCCTGGAGATACGCTCTATTATACGTTGACCGAAAGGGAATTGCGGGCGTATTATGCGCGCCTAAAGACGCGTGGGTGGTGGCCGCTCGTCATGCCTGAGAGCAAGAGCAGCGGTTTCTACGGGCCCCAAGAGGGCGGGATTGTCTCGTTTTGCAAGACAGGATCTCCCGCCATTACGGTTCAGCCGCGACCGGACGCAAGTCCGAACGACGTCAATATCAACGTTTCGGATCGTTGCGTATTAGGACAAGAGCGGGTGGCGACGGCGCAATTCGAAGAGCGATTCGGTCCCATGCCCCCGATCGTTCCGCCGCATGGCGTAACGATGGCTGCGGGCGAACCCGGCGTTCCCGGCGGAGTGAGCGGCGCTGAGTTTCACGGCGCGAGTTCGCTCGCGCAGTTGCTCGATTCTTTCAGCGATCAATTCAGGGCGGCCGGATGGAAGACCGGCGCCACGTCAGTGGGCGCGCAGATCGGGTCGCGGACTTTTACGATAAGCAGGGGCGGCCGTCGATGGCAAGCGGTAGTAACCGTTTACGCTTCCGCGGCGGAGCCGCATACTTATTATAGCTTCATCGATTTGACGCAGGTGCGGTGACAAAAATGATTAGCGCGGTGGTCCTGGCACTTGCGACGATTTCGACCATATCGGCAACGTCGGGCGACATTCGCGCCACGCTGTCGTTTACAATGCGGCCGTCGGGGTTTTCGGGCGAAGCCGATTACGGACCCGTCGTTCGCGACGGCAAGTTAACGATCACAAAAGACGGCAGGATCGTAGCTGTTATCCCGCTCGATAGGCTGGGGATACGCGATGCGCCGACGGTTTTCGAGATCGATCCGCGGCAAGCGTGCGGTATGGTCGCGCCGTTATCGTTCGTGGGATCGGGCGCGCGCAGGTACTTAGTGATCGAGAGTGTTTGGGTCGGGAAAGGCTGTCGCGGAGTCGTGCATATAGTCGACCTCGGCTCTATGCAAGTCGTGCCCGAGATATCGATAGATCATGCCTATTCCCATCGACTCGAAGTGCCGGCTCCAGAACGATTTTTTCAGAAAGCATCGCTGCGTGTTACTGAGGTTAGTCATGTGAGCGTTCGGGTGCCGCCAGGAATGGAATCGCAACCGTGGGTGCTGACCATCGTAAGAGGCAAGCTTGGGAACGGGTCGGGCTTTGCCGGATTCGCCGAGGATTTGCCGGCGACCAATGCTCCGGCTCAAGGCGAGGTGGTTCAAATCGGTTCGCTTGATTCCGCGGCATCGCAACCCGTTATTCGTTTTTCACCCGCTCATGAAAAAACATGGCGCGCTCAGAAGGCGCCGATGTCGCTTCGTTCGGAGCGAAGTATTCTTTACAACGGATACATTTCGTATTCGCTGAAACTGGCCCGGCAAGGGAAATTTGATGATGCCCTGGCGGCGTACAAAAAGGCACTAGCGAATCTCGACGACCGCGATCTCTACACGCGGGAGAGCGCCGACATACCGAGGTTAGAGAAAATCATTCGCGAGGTGCGAAGCGGGGATATTTCGCTGGCGCGTGCGAAGAAGTTGTGGTTTGGTCCGTAGCACGGCGCCGAGTTGTCACCGCAAATTAGAAGCCGGTGGCAAGGCCTTCCGGGCGGCGGCGATCCGTGCCGCCTAAACGGACGCCGGTTTTTGGATCTATGACGATTGCTTGCGCGGAGCCCCACGACGAAACTTCTTTCAGCGCGTAACCCATCGCTTGTAGTTGCTGCATGGTCTGCACCGAAAATGCGCCGGGCTCATATTCCACGACGTCCGGCAACCACTGCATGTGCACGCGCGGAGCGTTGACGGCATCTTGTACGTTCATGCCGTAGTCGATGACGTTTTGCAGCGTCGACAGAACGATCGTAATGATGCGGCCGCCGCCGGGGCTGCCGGTCACCATGAAAAGTTTTCCGTTGCGCGTGACGATCGTGGGCGTCATCGAAGAGAGCGGGCGCTTTCCGCCGCGAATATCGTTACGCGTGCCCTGCACGAGCCCGAACATATTTGGCACGCCGGGCTTGCTCGTAAAGTCATCCATCTCGTCGTTGAGGAAAAAGCCGGTGTTGCCCGCGATGACGCCGGCGCCGAACGAATCGTTGATCGTGTAGGTGACGGCGACGGCGTTTCCGGCGCTGTCGACAATCGAGAAGCTCGTGGTTTGCGCGTTTTCATGCGCAATAGGCCCGAGCCCGGGATCCACTTGGCTCGAGGGCGTGGCGCGATTGGTTGAAATCGACGCGCGCAGCTTGGCCCCGTAGCGCGCGTTGAGGAGTTGAGCGACGGGATTCTGTACGAAAGACGGATCGCCGAGGTAGGTGTTGCGATCGGCATACGCGCGCCGTTCGGCTTCGACGGTGTAATGTGCGCTTTGAATCGAGTTCCAACCCCAGCGCGCGAAGTCGTAGGGTGAAATGACGTTGAGAATTTCGCACAGCGTCACGCCGCCTGAGCTGGGCGGCGGGGCCGAGATGAGATCGTAGCCGCGGTACGAGCAATGCACCGGCGTCAGCTCGTTGGTATAGTACGACGCGAAGTCTTTCATCGAAAGAATGCCGTGATGTGCGCTGCTGGCCGCGACGATGGCTTGCGCGATGGGCCCGCGATAGAACGCGTTGGGTCCGTCGCGCGCGATCAGTGTGAGGGTTGCGGCGAGATCGCGCTGTTTTCGAACGTCACCGGCTTTTATGGTGTCGCCGGGCATGCTTTTATAGACGCGGGCGTCGTCGGGTCCGATGAGATAGCCGTCTTTGGCGAGTTTGATGGCCGGCGACATAAGTGCGGCGCGCGAGCGCGTTCCGAATTCGGTCCGGGCGCGCTCTAAGCCCATCACCGTTCCAGGGACGCCGACCGCGAGATAGCCTTTGGTGCTCAGGTTCGGAATGACGTTGCCATGTTTATCTAGGTACAGCGAAGGCGTTGCGCGGAACGGCGCGCGTTCGCGAAAATCGATGAAGCGTTCGCGTCCGTCGTGCATGCGCACGAGCATGAAACCGCCACCGCCGATGTTTCCGCAGCACGGATCGACGACGGCGAGCGCGTAGCCAACTGCGACCGCTGCGTCTACCGCATTTCCACCGTGGCGTAAGACGTCGACACCAACTTGCGTCGCATAATGCTGTTCGGTAACGACCATCGCTCTGGGCTCTCGAGCGGGGGCGGCATGCCAATTGGTCACGGTAGCGAGCAGGAGCGGAAGAAGCATGAAAATCTAGTTTTCAGGCAGCCAAAGTTTGGCCTTCCGTGTATAATGAAGGCGTGCGTGGGGTGATGGCGGTGTTGTTGCTGTCAGCGGCGATTATGACGGCCGCAAGGGCCGACGATATTCCTAATCCGGTTGCCATTCAACACCAGTTTATGGGGACGGAACAAACGTACAGCGTTGACTGCTGGAGCAGCTACGGCGTTCACGGCACTTGGGTGTCGGTAACCGATTCGACGCTCACGACACAGGAAGCGCTGATCTATCACCCATTTCCTGGACCTCCTTCGGCGCGACCCCCGACGATTTCGGTTCTCTACTGTTATGGATCCGATGGAAAACCGGGCACCATTTCAGGGGCACCGGCCGGGGAAGTGCTTCCGACCGGTTCTCGCGTCGTCGTGAATAAAACGGCAATGATTATGCTTTCGAACGTGGTGAACGGAAAACCGCGCGGGATGGGCCTTTCGGTAATGCTTGATGACGATACGCGGATCGATTCGCGAGCGTCGGGAATTGTTGTGCGCGCGCTCCATTCCATCATGGTTTATCCGGCCGGGTCCACGTTGACCGTCGGAGGCGGCGAGGTGGTTGGTTACATACGGCCCGGCACGGTGCTCCGGCCAAAGCCGGCAGTCAGCGGATGCACTGTATCATATATAGACGCCAACAACCAACCGGTGAAGACCGTCCATTATTTGAAGAATTGCACCGAGATGCCGTTGGCGTTTACGCCATAGCATCTGGCAATTCAACCGCTTCGCTTGAATGAAAGGCCGCCCGGGTAAGCAGTCATTTTCTCTGAAATGAGGTTTGATTATGGACCAAGACCAGAAGGGGCGCGGGCCGTCCGCGGACGACGATCTCGACGATGCGATCGGAGCGGCAGACGACACGGGAATGGTCGCGCAGCAGCAAGAGATTAATGCAGAAGAAGCGATGGTTCCCGAGTATGACGACGAGGAGCCGGAAGGGGGGCGAAACTAACTCGCTTGCGTGTAGTTTCAATTGAGACTATAATCGTGTCAAATGAGTAGCACGGCGAATACCCTGACCCTGCTCGGACAGCGGGCACCCAAAGGGAAGTCCGCGGAGAGCGCGGCGCGGGAATTGGTGCGCAAAGGGTTGCCCGCCCGGGTTATCGACCGGCTGGCGGTGGCCTTTGGCGCTTCGGCCGAGGAAATTCTGACATTGATCGGGCTCTCGCGTGCGACCGGTTACCGGCAAAAAGCGCGCGGCGCGGCCGGCCTGCGGGCTGTTCATTCCGATCGGGCCTTTCGTTTGGCGCGCGTGATGACGCTGGCCCGCAGCGTACTCGAGGACGATCAAAACGCTCGCGAATGGTTTCGCGATCCGAACAGGGCGCTGCAGGGCGAGCGACCGATAGATCTGCTGGACACCGAAACAGGCACCGAGCAAGTCGTGCGGGTGCTCAACCAGCTGGAACGCGGCGTCTATACGTGATCGCTTGGCGGATTACTAAACGCCGATATAGCTCGCGCGAGGTCGTGCTAAGCGGCAGCGGGGCGGAAGAAATTGGGGGCCGGTGGAATGAAGCCGGCCTTACGCTTGTCTACGCATCTGAAAACGCGTCGCTTGCGCTGCTTGAAACGCTCGTGCAAGCGTCGCAACAACGCCTGCCCAAGAGTTTGGTCATCGTTCAGATTACGATTCCGGAAGCGCTGACGGTAAAAGCTATCAGCATCGGGGATTTGCCTGCGTCATGGAAAGCGATCGGGAACGCGCGGTGCGTTGAGATCGGCTCAAAGTGGATACGCTCGCGCGAAACCCCGGTGCTGCGAGTTCCGTCGGCGGTCAATCCGCTTGAAACGAACTTACTGCTCAATCCCGGGCATCCCGCAACCGCAAAATGCCGCGTAGGGAAGCCGATTTCATTGGAGTTTGATGCGCGGCTGCTTTCATTTCTGCGCGCCATATAGGAACGCTACCCTACAACTGTGTCCTAGGTATTTCCCGCCGATTGGCCGGAAGTTGCCACGCGGGCCTCGGCTCGCTCCGCTCGCTCGGCCGTGGTTCGACTGGGGCGCCTGACGGCGCCCCGCTCAGCATGACAACTCTATTGCCTTATCTTTACGACGCCCTGAGTGTAAATGTAGAAGCCATAGCGCGGATCGTAGTTCACCGCAGGCAAGGGCGTTCCGGCGCCGCCGGCTGCGATGAGTTCGTTTGCAATTGCGCGGAAGATCGGAACGCATCGCTGCAAGCCGTTCGACGCAAACACATCATCGAAAGCAAGCTCCAGATACCAACCCCGCGCGGTTTGATGGGGTATGAGCGCGCCCCAATCATAGGTTGCCGGTTTTTGCGGCTTCACATTGGCTGCAAGATAGCTGCGAACGTCGTCGACAACGGCGCTTGCAAGCGGCCTGTCTGCAGACGTGCACGTTGAAGAGATCGCAAAAGGGTTTGATGGTGGGAGTTTAGGGAGCGGCTTGGGCTTACCGAAATCCAACGCAAATTGCGGCGCGATATATGCATACAATCCAACACGCGGTTGGAAAAGCATCGGGACCGGCTGCTCGGGTCCGAGCTGCACGGGTTCGTAGAGATGAAGGGCGGCAAGTTCCGCCGCGGTGCCGGCATGAATGTCGGCGCAAGTAAGTAGGCCGATAACGCCGGCGCGCCCGTGCGGCGCGAGTTCGAGCGCATACGATGTTCCGACCCGAACGTATTTCACGACCATGTCGGGTACGACCGGCGGCACAGCGGTGGCCGGATACAAGCCGTTCGATTTCCGCTTCTCGAGATCGGAGATGAAAGTGCTCAGTCCCGAAAAATCTTTTTGCATTTGCTGCGCGACTTCAGCGGTGCACGCCGGATTCGAGGCCTGAATTTCAAACGGCGCGACGGGCGGCGTTTTTGGAAAAAGCGACGTTTTGATGCCGAAGGAGACGCTGGTTTGCTGAGAGATTGCGGTAGTTTCAGCACCATGGTTACCGGCTCCGAGTCGTCCGATCCGCGACGAGTACAGCAGCGCAAAGCTGCGCGGCGCGAGCGGTTGCGCGATGGTTGGAAAACTTCCCCCTCCGACCGTCGGTAAGGCCACGGCATTTACCGGCGACGCAAAGTTGCCCGAGAATTGATTGGTGAGATTCGTTCCGACAAGCGAGAAGCTGCCGACCGGCGTCGAGACCGAGAGGCCGGCGGCGACCGTCGTGTAGGCCGGCAAGTTGCTTGGGTTATTGTTCGAGACGTGCTGAATATCGAGCAATGCTTCCCAGGCCGCGCGCGGCGGTTTGTAATCGGCGACGAAACCCCAGCGCGAAAACGGAACGTTGGGGAGCTGTTGTCCCGCGCGGTAGATCGAAGACGGGTTAGCGATTCGCGGGTCGTTCGTAGCGCCGAGCGTGGCGCGTTCGAACGCAATATATGGCGCGAATTGGATTCCGTGACCGTTTGCAATCTCGACGCCAATCGTGCCACCTTCGTAAGTGCGGTCGAGTCCGCTGACGTTCGTGCGCAGATAGAGATCGTTGGGGAAGACCAGCGCGGAGGCCGGACCGCAGCCAGCAGGCGTCTGCGCGAATGCCGCGATCTGGGCAAGATAACCGCTGGGAAATTGTCCGGCAAACGACGCTCCGTTGACGATCGTTTGCGCGAGCGCGCCGTGCTGCACTTCACGGTATGCGCTAACGAAGGTGCGTCCGTTGCGCAGGCGGTGCTCCCAGGAGAGATTGGCGGAGCTTGTGTCTTGCGGTCCTTGCGCATCACCGGGACCTCCGCCGATAACCGTCTGTGCGCTACAGTTATACACGAGAGATTGCGGGTCGCTGAAAAATTGCTGAGCGTAAAAATTCGCACCTTGCGACCCGGTCGAGTAGGTGCCTCGAAAGGTGTCGGCTGCGTTGGCATGCCAGGTGATACCGAGGTCGGCCGCAATGTTTGCCGGCGCACCGGACGAGCGCTGCGACCCGAAGCCTAGCGCGATCGTGGTGCGCGAATCCGCATGGTAAGAATCTCCGACACGCAGGTTCATGAAGGCTGACGTACTTGCAGCGGAAATGCCGGCTGGAAAAAGTGGATTCGTTTGAGCGGTCAAGTCGTGAAAAGCAATTTGCTGTGCGAAGAGCGTGAGGTCGTGGCGCTCGCCGGCCGGCGCTTCGGCAAAGAAATTGAAACCGGATACGCGTGACTGGCTGCTCGACGCGCTTGGGGAAACCACGCCGTTGAGCATACGATGGGAGAAGTCGGTACCAAAATAGCTCGTGCCGTTGAATCCGCTGAGTTGGAAATTCACGGCGCCGAAATGATTGGCATAGGCGAGCACAGCCTGGGAACTGCGGCTCGACGAACCGTTGCCCGGGCCGAAACCGCATGGTAGCGGTCCGGAAATTCGAGCACAATACGCATCGCTGGTGCTGTTGTTGGTGAAAAACGTCGCCGTTAAGGAGTGGCCGAGCGAAAACGGCAAGCGCACTTTTAGCAGGTCGCCGTTGGAATAGCTCTGGGCGGAGTGCGCGTACGTTAAGCCGCTGGCGTCGGGAAAGACGAGGCCGTTGAACGGCGCGTTTACGCCGCGTGAAGCGTGAGCGTAGACGAGGCCCATTACGCCCGCAGAACCTCTTTCTGCGAATCGCAACGACGAGCTGTCAAAGCTCGCGTATGCGAGTTTCAGATCGCTTTCGAAAGCGAGCGTCGGAACCAGACTGTACAATCCAATGTTGCCGCCGAGACTGCCGTTGGCCGGCGACCCGGATACAGAAGCTCCGCCGAACAAGTCGGCGTTGACTCCGCTCAGTCCATTAGAGCCCGCGACGGGGACTCCATCGACGCTCACGCCTGTTTGCGTGGCGTCACGCCCGTCGATCGAGAGTCCGGCATCGGATGGTAAGACGTCGGACAGATCGCCCAGAGCATCTCCAAGCGACGTGTGCAGTAACGCTTGAGGGCTCGACGCATCGAGGTCGGTCGGTGAGAGGCGCGACGACGAGGTGACGGTGACGCTGCCAATTGTTTTGAGCGAATTTCCCGCAAGCCGTACGGTAGCAAACGTTACGCGGACCGGATCGATCGCGAAGGGTGCGGAAACCGCGGGTTTGTAGTTGCGCTTAATGACTTGCACGCGGCATTCGCCCGCGGGGATGGCGTCAAAGCGGGCGATGCCGTGTTCGTCGGAGTATCCGGTGACACTAGCGCAATCATAGAAAACCACGCGCGCAAGCGGGATGGGTTTTGCGGTTGAGGCGTCGAGCACGGTGATATCCACGCTTCCGGCCGTATCGGCGCGAGCGGGCACTGCGAACGCCGTCGCCATTGCGAGGCTTAACACTATCGCGCTTGCGCGCGAAGACTTAGCGCGTAGCTTCAATGACGTGGCGTATTTCAGCGGGAGTGAGCGCACCGGTCATGTCGACGAGCTGAATCCGTGTTCCGCCGACGTTCCAGGCGTTACAAGGGATGGACTTCATACCGGGCGGCAATGGACCGCCACGATATCGTTCGGGGTGGTTGAGCAGACCCGCTCGCGCCCGCACCGAACGGAGAACCCAACAGAACGCTACCTTGCGGCTCGGCGTTCCCGCCGACTCGAACATCGCTAACCCGATGGGGTTTGCTGACGAAACGTAACGCAGCGTTACGCCCTGTCGTAATGCTCCGACCGGCGCTTTCACGACCGCGATCAGCTGGTATCCTGCGGGCAAGCCGCGCGGCTCGACAAAGTGAAACGCCGTTATGGCGCGGGCTTGTTCGATCGTCGCAGTTTGGCCGGGGACGGGCGCTTGATTTTTGTGCGACGACGGAAAATAGGTCATCGTCAGAAACGTGTGCGCTGCGCGAGCGAGTGCGTTCTTGACTGGAGGCAGGAAGAGCAGCGCAATCAAGGCTGCTGCGGCGGCTCCAATCGCCAGCCACTTCACACCGGCCGGCCGGCGCAGGTTCGAACGCTCGGCGCGCCGCGCAATTGCGACGTGATCCGCGAGTGGGATATCTATTGACTCCATCGTCGACGCCGCGGCCCTCGAAAGTAGATTTTCGATACGCTCGCTGTTAGTCATGACAGATGCTCCCTTCGGCGATCGAATCGGATTCCAGAAAGCGCCGCAGTGTTCGGCGCGCGGCAAAAAGGCGCACGCGAACCGCCGCGTGAGTCGTGCCGAGGATCGTGGCAATTTCGTTATCGGGGAAGCCGTAGTAATAATGGAAGATGACCGGCAGTCGTTGGCTGAGCGGGAGCCGCTCGAGCGCGCGGCTTAAATCGAGGCTTTCCTCAGTTGGATTGACGGCGGCGTCGGTCACCGTTGCACCGTCGTGACGGCGGCGCGTGCGGGCAATTTCGTACGCTTTGCGAACGGCAATCCGGTAAAACCAGCGCTTAAAGGCGCGATCATCGCGCAGGTCGGGCAGGGCAACATGCAGTTGCGCACACGCCTCTTGGGCAGCGTCTTCGGCGTCGGACTCGTTGCGTAAGACCGAGTATGCAATGCGATACGCGTCGGGCCAACAGGTCTCGACGAGCTCGGCAACAGACTTCACAGGTATATGACGCACCCAGGGCTGGAAATGTTAGCCCCTCCGTTAGCAGGATGAGCGAGTTGGGTCCGTTGCGCCTTCTCCAAAGCGCTCGACTGGATATGGAGCCGATTACTGCGATGCACGCGATCGAGGCGTGGCCGCATCTGAATGATGCGAGGATGTGGGCCTTTTTCCCGAAGCTGCGCCCGAAATCGCTCAAGGAGCTCCGCGCCATGTACGGGCGCTGGGAGAATCCCTTGCATGCCGAGGGCGAAGTCAGGGAGAACTGGGCTTGCCGCGATCGCAGCGGTGGGCAGCTGGTCGGCACCATGCAGGCTACGACGTTTCCGGAGCCGGCCGTTTCTTACATCGCATATGGCATCTTCGCCGCCTATCAGCGGCAAGGATATGCGCGCGAGGCGATCTCGGCCGTTTTGCAACATCTGCGCGAGGATCTACATATACGCCGGATTCTTGCGGAGATGGCCGTCGGGAATGAGAGCTCATTTAAACTTGTGGAATCGCTCGGCTTTAAGCGAGTGAGAAAGCAAAACATTGCAAACACGGAGCTCGGATTAGATGGCGACGAGTATGTTTATGAGCTTGTCATTTGACGCGCTTAGAGATTGTGCAGGATGCCCGAAAAACATCGTGCGACAAGCAGCCGAGCCGTTGCACGCATCTAAATCACAGGTAGGATTCGCCCCGCTTTAACAGCATAAATAGCTCCCATGTTCGGCGAGTCGCGCGGAAAAGAAAACGCGGTTGTCCAGCTCACGGGCAGCCTGGACATCTCTCGGCGAAGTGACGTGGCCGCTTCACTTCCCGCACCGGGCAGCGTACATCGCGTGGTGATCGACTGCTCTCAAGCCGATTTTGTCGATTCGACGATCATGAGCGTGCTGATGCGCTACCGCCGCTCGTTCGTCGACGCCGGCGGCGACCCGTTCGAAATCGTTATCATTGTGTCGCCCAATCTACGGCGAATTTTCGACATTGCGGGGCTCAGCAGTTTAGTGACGATTGTTTCGGCGCCGCGCCTGCCTCCGAATGTAGAGAGCGATGATAGCTTGACCTCGAGCCAGGCGATCGACACGCACAGCCTCGACCCAAATTAACGCCGCCGGAGAGGCAACATAGTATTTGCATCATTTGGGTGGAATAGCCGCTGCTTAGGAGGGTAGGCAAATACTTACAGCAATTATTTTTGCGGCGAGCGTCATCGGCGCAGCGAGCCCGGTCTCTTGCACGCGCGCTGCGTCCGTTACATCTATGAGCACTCCGGATTTTCCGGCGTCTGCCGTGCAAACGGCAAGTGGACCCGCTCGGACCGAGATTATGGTCTCGTTGGATGCCAACGGACGCGTGACCGGCGAACGAGTGATCCATTCGAGTGGGGTGCGAGCGCTCGATGAATCGGCACTAAAAGCGGCCGCCGAATCCCAATATTCGCCGCGCATAACGGACTGCAAGCCGGTCGCAGGGCGCTATCTTTTTAAGGTAACGTTCAGCAGCTAAGCACAATCCGAGCGGCTGAAAGCGTTATCATGGTTCTTAGTGCGACTCTGCTTGCGGCCATGGCCGATCTAGGAGCGTATTTTCCCGGAAGCGATTGACATTCGTATCATATAACCGTATAGTTATATAACCGTATGGTTAATAATACAGGCGGACTCGACGCGGTGTTCTCGGCTCTGGCCGACCCGACAAGGCGACGCATCGTAGAGCGGCTGGCTCGGGGACCGATGACGGTCGGCGAGTTGGGGGCCGGGTTTTCGATATCGCAGCCCGGCATTTCTAAGCACGTTCGTGTGCTCGAAGAGTGCGGGATCCTTAGACGCGACGTCATTGGGCGCGAACACCGCTGCTCGCTCTCGCCTAAAGTAATCCGGAGCGCCTCGGCGTGGATGGAAAGACAATACGCATTCTGGAACTCAACCCTCGACCGGCTCGGCGACATTCTGGACGAACCTTCCAAAAGAAAGAAGAAGTAATGACACAAACAGGGACGCCGGTCGTACCGGCAGTTATTTTGCGGCGCACGTACAAGGCGTCGCGCGAGCGCGTGTTCGACGCGTGGACCAAGCCGGAGATCGCGGCGCGTTTTTTGGGGCCGGGCGACGTGGCGTCTCGGCAAATCAAGATGGACGTGCGCGAGGGCGGCGCATACAGCATCTTGATGGAACCGCCCGACGGCGAAAAACTCTTGGTGCGCGGAAAATATCGCGAAGTGCGCCGGCCGGAGCGGCTTTCGATGACGTGGAGCTGGGAAGAGGACGATCCCAAAGACGAGGTCGAGTCGTTACTGACGCTCGAGTTCAACGAAGTTGACGGCGGTACGGAAGTCGTGCTGACGCACGAACTCCTCGGGAGCGTGGAGTCGGCCGAACGTCACAAGGAAGGCTGGACGCAGATTCTGGAGCAGCTGGAGCCGGTCGTATAACGCGGCTAGGATTGATCGGCGGGCTCGGGGTGCCCGCCGGCGTTCACTATTACGAACATATTGTGCGAGCGCTGCCCGGCGCGAATCTCTTTCCGATGCTGCTTGCGCATGCGGATTTGGAGACGACGCGCAATTTTGTTGTAGCCGGCGATAAAGACGGGCTAGCGGCATATCTGGGCGGGATGTTTTCGGAGCTCTCACATGCTGGGGCGACGATTGGCGCGATCGCGGCGGTGACGCCGCATCTGTGCTTGGAGCAGCTGCGCGCCGCTTCGCCGATTCCCATCATCGATATGCCTGGTGCGCTGAATGCTGCGCTAAACGCGCGGGTTGCGGCGCGTGAGTTTATTCGGGACGAGTTTCGTTGTTGAGAGTGATCTTTTTGGCTATCTGGACGTGGAGGCGGTGAAGCCGACGGCCGATGAGATCCGCGAGGTAGACGCCATTTACTTGCGGCTCGCGCGGGGTGATGAGGCAACGGTGAGCGACCGCGAGCGCTTGTCGGGCATTGCGCACAGATTGCTGGAGCGCGAGGGTGTGGCGGCGGTCGTGCTGGCCGGCACGGATTTCGTGGCAATGTATGACGCGGAGCCGCCGGATTTTCCGGCCGTCGACGCTGCGTGCGTTCATGTGGACGCGATTGTCAAACGTATGAACGCGTAGCGTTTTAGCTACGATCATGCGGCCCTCGCCGCGCTTCGCTCGCTCGGGCGTGCCTAACGGCGCTCGCCATGACGCTATTGTTTAGTCCGGGCCTCCGGCGGCAAATAATCGGACGTGCCGGCAAGGAACGAAACGAAAAAACCGCCGCTCTCGGCCAAGCTCGCCGCGGAGTTCGTCGGCACGTTCTTTGTCACGCTGGTGCCGACGAGCGTCGATATTTTGTACTACACGGGAAATCACGTCGACTGGGTATCGCGGTGGCTGGCGCGCGGCTTCATTACAATCGCGCTGATCTATGCGTTTTCGGAGGTTTCCGGCGCGCACATCAATCCGGCGGTTTCATTTGCTTTTGCGCTTCGGCGTGCGATGGCGTGGCCGCTGATGCTGATGTACTGGGTGGTGCAGTTCGCCGGGGCGTTCGGCGCCGCGGCGCTGGCCTTCGCGTTGTGGGGCCCAGCAATGGTGTTGGGGGCGAGTCATCCTGGCCCGAAGTTTACGCCGGTCGAGGCGGCGATCGCGGAAATCATCGTTACGTTTCTCTTAATGACGGTGATCATTGGATGCGCCGAGCAAGAGGGCGTCGTCGGAAAGCAGTCGGCGATCGCTGTCGGACTCACCATCGCGACGTGCGGCTTCTTCGCGGGTGCGATTAGCGGCGCGTCGATGAATCCGGCACGCTCGATAGCGCCACAAATCTTGGGCGGAGCGTATAACATTATGTGGATTTATGTGGCGGGTCCGCTTGTGGGCGCCGCGCTTGCAGCCGTGGCAGCGTTATGTATTTTCGGCAAGCCCGATGGAGGGGAACGAAAAGCGGCACACGGTAAGTAGGGTGCTTAAGGGAGGGGCGTCATGATTTTTGTCGTCGCACCGGTGGTGGCGCAGGCGTGCCGTAATCCGTACCAAGATGTGACCGTCGTGCAAGCTGCGCGGCCCGGATAGCCGGACAGCGCACGAGAGCTCGGCCTTGGCGTGGTTACCGCGAAAGTTGTGGTGACGGTATCGCCGACGGGTAGTCTCTTGGGGGCCAAGATCTACCAAAGCACCGGCAATATGGCGCTGGATCAAGCTGCTTTAAGTGCAGCGCGGCAGAGCACGTATTCGCCGAAGGTGGTGAATTGTCAACCGGTCACGGGCGACTACCTGTTTGCAATGACGTTCGATCCGAAGGCCGGTCCGACGCCGCGTTTTATTCCAGGTTACGTGCCGCCGACATCTCCTCCGGCCCTCCCGGTACAAGAGACTTGCGATACCGAGGCAATGACCGCGTCGCAACAGTTCGAAGTGTTGCAGCAACGCCGCGACTATGAACGGGCGTTTCAAGCCGCGAATGACGCCGCCCGCATGCTGATGCAGTGCGCCACGCAGACGAAGAGCCCCGAGCGGATTAGTCTTGCGATGATGGCGGCCTCGACGCTTTCGCGCGCAGCCGACGTGGCCTTCTACGTGGGGCGTTATCGTTGGGCGCGCGACTTTGCGACCAGGGCTAACGCGATCTATTCGGACTTGCTGGCGCCGGCGCTCGAACAAAATTACGGGAGATTTCTGACTCCGAACGCCAAAGGGAACATGCAAGCTAACGACGATCTGTTGAAACGCATTACGGCCCAGCAAAGGTGCGCCGGAGATGTTTCGGCGCCGATAAAACGCTTGGTGTTAGGTGAAATGCCGAACGGTACGACGGTGCCATCCGTCGGCGTCGACGGCAATTACGCCCTGGCGATCGCATTTGGCCCGGGCGGGTATGCGGTGCGGACGTTTTTGCTGGTCAATCACAACGGCTGGAAGATTCGTGCGAGCGAGGGCGGCGCTTTCGATCTTTCCGCGTACCGGCATAACGGTGTTCCAGCGGCGGTGGCGGCAAAGCTCGCGTCGTCGGTGGCTTGCGCCGGATAGCACGGGAGCGGGATGACGAGGATTGCGGTAACCGGAGCTGCAGGCGTAATCGGCCGTGCGCTATGTAAAGACCTCGCCGCCGATCATGAGGTGGTGCCGATCGACTTGCACGACGCGCCGGCGATTGTCGACGTTCGCGATTTGGATGCGCTGACCAAAGCCTTTGCGGGATGTGAAGCCGTCGTGCATTTGGCCGGTTATTCCGATGTGCTTGCGACTTGGGAAGATGTCAGGGACGTCAACATTGCCGGGACCTACAACGCGTTCGAAGCCGCGCGCCGGGCGGGTGTGAAGCACGTGATTTTTGCCAGTTCCAATCACGCGGTTGGCATGCACGAAATGAAAGGCACGCGTGCCTTGTATGCTCCGGGCTCGGGGGTGGTCGTAAGAGCGGACGATCCGCTTCGCCCCGACAGTTTGTACGGTGTTGCAAAAGTTTTCGGTGAGGCGCTCGGCCGTTATTACAGTGAAGCGTTTGGATTGCGCGTCGCGTGCGTGCGAATCGGATCGATTCTTGAGGTTGATTCGCCTACGGATCCGTCGCTTAAAGCGCCATCGTTTCTTCCCCATCTCAAACCCGAAGATGCCCATGCGCGTTATTCGGCGACATGGATGTCGAAACGCGATTTTGCGCGCTTGGTGCGTGCGATTCTTTCGCGCGACGTACCATTTGCGGTCGTCTACGGCGTCGGCGACAATCACACACGCTTTTGGGATCTTGAGCCGGGGCGCGCGATATATGGATTTTGGCCCATGGATGGAGTGCGTTCATAGGACGGAAGCGGGGCGCTTAGGATGACAAACCCCGGCGGTCACGGAAAATACGCTATGAAAGAGGTGCGGGCATGAGTTTAAGAGCCGCTGTTTTTACCCTATCCATCGCTATCTCCACGACGGTTCCGGCGTTCGCGCAAATGCAGCCGCCGAGCCCCGCGCCCGTGGCAACGGTCGATCCTGCGATCACCGCGCGTGCGAAAGAGTGGCTGCACCGGCTTCAGACGGGCGATATCGACCGCACGCAACTCGATGCCAAAATGAACACGCTGCTTACACCCGCTATGTTAAAGCAGTTTTCCGCCGCCTTCGGACCCTGGGGCGATCCGGTCACCTTCAGCTACGTCGGCCAGCAAACCGTATTGGGTGACAACACCGCCTATGTCTTTCACGTCGTGTTTAAGGCGAACGCATGCAGTGAGATTTTCGTCCTCGATAAAGGCGCGAAGATCAGCGGCTTTCGGCTGGCTCCGACGCAATAAGTTTTTCGTGCGCGCGGCTTCTTTAGCGGCGGTCGCACTGTGTTTGGGCGCGGGGGCGCCTGTCGTGCCGGCGGTGCCACCGGGGTTAGGCGCAGCGGTCGCGGCCGCAGCCGGCGGCCAGTTGGCGAGCAAGCAAAGCGCGGCAATCGTGGTTGGGGTGGTTTCCGGCGGCCGGTTGGTCTATGCGCGGGCGTTCGGGAACGCTACGCCCGATTCGACTTTCGCGATCGGCTCGGTGACAAAGATCTTTACCGCCGTCAGCGTGATGCAGTTGGTTTCTCGCGGGAAGCTCTCGCTGAGCGATCCGATCTCGAAGTATCTTCCAAACCTAACGGCCTTCGGCGCAGTCACCGTGCGACAGTTGCTCAATCATACGAGCGGCATTCCGAATTATCTGGACGACGCCTTGGCGCGGTTTGAAAATGTCACGAAAACGACGCCGCAAGCCATCCTTGCAAGCGTCGCGGCGCGGCGGCTCGATTTCACGCCGGGCACCGATTGGAATTACAGCAACACCGGCTATGTGGCGCTCGGCCAGATTGTTGAGCGCGTGACCGGGCTCTCGCTCGCGGAATACGAAAAGCGTAATATTTTCGAGCCGCTCGGGATGCAGCGCACGACGAGCGGTCCGGTTGCGAAAAATGCGCCCGCGGCGCCTTTCAACGGCGATCCTGGCGATTGGAGTTGGTATTACGCCGACGGCGACATCTTTTCGACGATCGGAGATTTAGCGCGTTTCGATATCGCGCTTATGCAAGGCAAAGTGCTGCCGCACCCGTTTTTTGAGGCGATGCAACAAACCGTTCCTTACGCAACGCTCACGGTGGGATTGCGTGACGCGGAAGGGCTGTTCGTTGTCGAGGGCCAGCAAGTCCACATTGCCGGACACCACGGCGGACTGGCGGGTTACCGCGCGGACAACGAGATGGTGCCGGCTAAGGATTTTGCGGTCATCGTATTGGGGAACGGTGCGTACGACACGAGACCGATGGTTCACGCGGCGCTGAAGACCTATATTCCGGGGTATTCGCCCGAACGTAATCTGGCAGCGCAACTACAGTACGATCCCGCACCGGACGTAACGAGACGCGCAGCTGCGCTGCTCGCCGGTGCAGCGGTGGGGCATTGGGATCGCTCGCAGTTTGAGCCGCTGGTAAGCATTCAGCTGCCGGCGGACGAGACCATGATGAAACAGCTCGCGCCGTTGGGGCGCTTCGAGCGCTTGCAGTTCCTATCGAAGGCCTATCTTCAATCCGGCGTCTATTATGTTTACAGCGCGGTGTTTGCGCATCGCACGATCGCGCTGCATGTCGTTCTCGATCGGGAAGGAAAATTCGTCGGGTTTTCTATGTGATGCGCGGGCCTCGGCTTGCTCGGCCGTGGTTCGACCGGGGCGCCCAATGGCGCCCGCTCACCATGACAAAGGTTGCCGGTCACCATGACAAACTTTAGCGCGCGCCGAATTTGCCGGGCGTGGATCTGACGCGTTCGGAGTTCTTGCAAGCCACCGGGGCTGCGATTGCCGCCGCCGGTTTGCCGGCGGCGAGCGGCGGGCGAACATTGCTGGTGCCGTTTTCGTCGGCACCGTATCCGCATGGAAGCCGTTTGCAAGGGCATGTGTACCAGGGGCGGTTGTACGACGCGGCGACGCATTACATGAACTCCAATACCGGAATTTTTATTCCCGATGGATGGCAGGTGCGTAACGGTGCGGTGGATTTTATCGTGCATTTCTACGGGTGGAATCACGATATCGCGGCAACGTTTTCCACCTACCGTTTGCGGGAGCAACTCGTGGCGAGTAAGCGCAATGCCATTCTCGTTGTGCCGGAAGGGCCGACGAATGCGCCCGATTCGGGATTCGGAAAACTGGAACTGGATAAAGGTGGTTTTCGCCGCTTCATGACGGATGTGGCGGCGAAGCTGAAGGAGTTGCGATTTTCGAGCACCGATAACATTGGCCGGGTCGTGCTGACGGCGCATAGCGGAGGCTACGGCGGCGCGGGCGGCGCGCTGACGCGCGGCGACATGAACGATTCCGTTAGCGATGTTCTCTTATTCGACGCGGCGTACGGGTACTTCGATGCGTTCGCGGATTGGGCGCGAGTGCCGCAGCATCATCTGCTGAGCCTTTTTACGGGCGACACGAGCACGGGAAATGCGGCGCTCATGGGAAAACTGCAGGCGCCTACACCAAATCTTTACGTGCGGCTGGCCGACTCAATGACGCTCGAGCAACTCCAAACGCGCGCGCCGACTTTCGTGCTGACCAGCGTCGCGCACGATGACTTGCTGCAGAAATATTCCTGGTACTCGTTATTCTTGCAAACGACGGCGCTGGACGCGATCGCATAACGTTTTACCATGCGGTATTCGGATGGCGATTCAATCAAATGGGTGAGTCCGCGAATGGCGTGGGCCGAAGGCAACCGGTTTCAACTGCTCGAGCAAAAATAGGCGCTCCGTCACAGGGCATCGCCCACAAGCGCTGTAGGTGGGAATATGGGGAAAATGCGGCGCGGCATATTGGCCGGAGGCGCGGCTCTGGCCGCTGTTTTCCTTTTGGCGGCGACAAGCGGCGCCGGACCTTATGATGTCCCGTCCCCGCTGCCCGGCGCAGCGCCCGGAACGGTCATATGGTCGCGGCCATTTACCGGCGGCGCGCTCTTAAGAACCGCCGCGACAAATACGCTGGTGTTGTATCATACGGTGTCCGCGAGCGGGCGCGACGTTGCGGTGTCGGGGACGATTTCCATTCCGAAGGGATCGCCGCCGGCGGGAGGGTGGCCCGTGATCAGCTGGGCGCACGGCACGACGGGAAATGCGCCGCAGTGCGCGCCTTCCAACTTCGCGCGGCCAAACGGCGAACAACGCTTTTTAGAGCGCTGGGTCTCCGACGGATTCGCGGTCGTGCAAACCGATTACGAAGGCGAAGGGACACCGGGCGTGCATCCGTATTTCGCCGGCGCATCGGGAGCGCACGACGTGATCGACATCGTGCGCGCGGCGCTGCATCTCAATCCGGCATTGAGCGATCGCTGGATCGCGATGGGGCATTCCGAAGGCGGAAGTGTCGCGCTTTTTGTTGCGGCGACCGCGAACTCGTGGGCGCCCGAGTTACATCTGTTGGGCGCGGTCGCCTATGCGCCGGCTTCGGATATTCCGGACTTTCTCGGTGAGATGTCGGTGAGCAAATATCCGTCGGCGACGCTTCCGCTGCTTGCGATGATGGTTGAGGGAATTGCGTCGCAGGACCCGCGAGTTGACCTAAAAACGGTGCTTTCCGCCAAGGGCATGGCGCTGTTGCCGTCGTTGCAAATGCAGTGCGCCGGCTCGCTGATGGGCTCGGCGCCGTGGAGCATTCCGCCGGCTGATATGTTTGCGCCGAATGTGGTATCGAGTGTGTTGATGCAAGATTTTGTCGCCAACGAACCGTCGCGCGTGAATGTGCGGGTTCCGGTATTAATAGAGCAAGGGGTGAATGACGCGATGGTTTCGTACGACGCGTCAGCGTCGCTGCGGGCTACGCTGTGCGGCAACGGCGCGCACCCCGAACTTCACGCCGTGGCCGGGGGCACGCACGATTCTGCGATGGATCTGAGCTACGCCCACACGAGTTCGTGGATAGCGGACCGGTTGTCGGGCAAGCCCGCCGCGGGGAATTGTCCCTAGGGGCCCAGGCCGAGGACTTGCGCGGCGGCGCGCAATGCGGATTTGTGCTTGGCGTCGCGCGCGAGCCATTCTTGCGGATAGAGTTCTAGAATTTGCGCTTTGTTGGCGATGGCGTATTGCAAGAGATTGGAAATATCAATCTGGTAGCCTTGCGTATAGCCCGGCGTGGTTGCGACAATGGGTTGAAACTCGAACGGTACTTTTCCGGCGTGCCGCTTGAACGCTTGGCACCAGTAGATGTTCACATTCTTGGCTTGCGGATCGCACGGCGCGGGTTTCGCATTAGGCGCGGCCACGTGGCCGATACCCAGATTTTCCGTGCCGAATGCGATGCCGCGCGGCGCAGCTGCGGCGCTGACGGCGTTGGCGTAGGCGTAAATGCCCGGCGAATCCTCGATGCCGTTCAGCGCAACCATTAATTGTTTATGGCTTCCCTGGCGCGCGAGTGCGTCAACGACGTTCAGGCTGTGTTTGAGCCATTTGGCGTACGTCCAGTTGATCGTCTTCACGAATGCGTTGTAACAAGGGCGCGGGTTCTTCGCTTCCATGTGTCCCGGGTAAGCTTCGACGCCGGCGCCGATGCCGAAGCGCATATACCCAACCGATGAATCGCCGCCGAATTTTTTGACCGCGGCGGCGATGAATGCGGCCCAGTCGTTCTCGAATTTCGGATCGAGCCAGTTCGGATAGGGAACCTGGCTGGGACACTGCACTTTGGCGACACGATCTTGCGAGAAGACCCATGCCGGCGTGGCATTATCGGTTTTTCCGACTTCGGATGCGTCGGCGAAGAGCAAGTTGTAGCGCAAGTGCGCGCGGAGGTACGGCGCGGCTTGCGTGGCGATGCTGCTCCAATCGAACGAGCCTCTCGACGGCTCGGCTGCGCTCCACAAAACGACGAGGCTCACGCCGCAGAGCGTCGGATCTTTTCCGATGACGCTCGCCTCGAGTTGTTTTTCGAACTTTCCACCCTGCACTTTGTAGGGATTCCACACGTACATGCCGTGCGGTGCGCCGGGAACAGCAACGTGCGGATCTCGGGCGGTGCAGCTGACCGCGGGGCCCCGCACGGCCGTAACCGCCGCGGCGCGCGGCGCCTTGCGCGCGCGATTCGGACGCGCCGCGACCACGCCGCATAGTAACGCGACGATGGTTAACGCAGACATGAGAATAACAAAGCGTTTCATAAAACCTCCGCTTAGCCGTGGTTCAACATCAATTTAAATAACGCTTGAATGACGGATCGGAACGAACCGGATCCAAGCGCGGATCGTTCGTGTACAGACCGCCGTGCGACGCCTCTGTTTGCACCAAGGCGAGCGCTTCGGAGCGCTGGCCGAGCGCCAGCAGCGCCACGACGAGGTTCGGCGGCATCCGCTCGTCGACGTGGGGGTAATTGTGCGTAAGCGCTATGCGCAACTCTTGCCGCGCGACGTTGAGTTTTCCGGTGGAAGCATATGCGTGCGCAAGAAGAGCCGCGGCGTCGCCGTTGCAAGGGCGACCGCAGAGCGTTCCGTACTGCCGGTAGGCAAGAATCGCTTGCGGGATCTCGTTTCGGGCTTCACGCGCGAGACCGAGGACGATTTGCGCGTCGGCGCGTTTCGGCGAAAGATCGATCGTCCTTTGGGCGTAGGTCAATGCTTCGGAATAGTTGCGCGACAAATATGCCGCGGTGGCTAAGGCATTTAGCGTGGACACGGAGGTGGGATCGAGTTGCGAAGCGCGTTTCAGCTGCGCGTACGCAGCGGCGTAGCGCGCCCGCTGCATCAGGATTTGGCCGTACCATTGACGCGGCGGAGCATAGGTTGGATCTAACTCGATGGCTTTGCGGTATTCGGCGGCGGCGGCCGCTCGTGCGGCGGGGCGGTCTTCGGCTTGCCCTAGCGCGGCGTGCGCTTCGGCGGAGCCGGGATTGAGCGCCAATGCGCGCACAGCGAATTTACGGGCCAGGGCATACAGCGTTTCGGAACTGCGCGGACCGTAACGGTAGCTCGCCTGAATGGAGTAGGCTTCGGAGAGACCGGAATAGCCGCGCGCGTCTTGAGGATCAGATTGCGTAACGGCCGTAAAATATTGAATGCTTTTCGCGATGGCAGGCCCGGTGCGCTGGCGCCAATAGTAGACCCCGACGGCGTACAATTGCGAACCCGAAGCCGAGAGTTTGGGAGCATACGTGCGGCGCGCCGCGACATATGACGATCCGATCGTGATGGCGAGAATCACCATGACGGCTATGCCGAAGCCGTACGGTGCAACTCTGTGCGCGTGTCTGGGCGGCGGCGGGCTCTCGACCGAAAAACGGTAGCCGCGTCGCGCGACGGTCTGGATTTTCGCTTGGGGGTAGTGCTTGCCGAAGAGCTTCCGAAGCACGTAAACGTTTTGGGTGAGGCTGCCTTCGCCGACCGCGGCATCGCCCCACACGCGATCGAGCAGTTCGTTTTTTGAGATCACGCTGCCGTTACTTTCAATGAAGACCAGCAGTGTCTGCACCACTCGGGGGCCGAGCGGCAAGGGATCGCCGTTCAGCGTGAGCGCCAACCGGCGTTCGTCGAGACAAAAAGGTCCGAAATTGTGCACTTTTGAGAACTCTCTGAAGACAGCGCCGCGACATTCATTTATTAGTTTAAGGGATGACGATGGTCCTGGTTCTTGCGTTCGTTACGGCGAGCTACTCGATTCCGGCGCCTTTGGCCAAGGCGCCCCCGCCGCTCGACGCATCGATACCAGCCGCGTCATGGTCGCCGGGCGCCATTCCCGCCGCCGGCGGGTTCCAGGATTTGACGACGCGCGCGCCCGCTCCGCACCGTACGAACGTCTGGATGATGTACGATGCGAAAAATCTCTACGTCGCCTTTCATGCAGAACAGCAAGGCACGCCGATTGTGGCGACGCAGTCGACAAACGACGTCGGTTTTGGGACGGACGATTTTGTCGGCGTCGGCATCGATACGAGCGGCAACGGTTCGCAGGCCTATTTCTTCGAAACGACGCCCAAAGGCGTTCGTTACGAACAGGCAAGCGAGAACGCGCGCTACCGGCCGCAATGGCAAGCGGCGGCCGCCGCGACGGCCGACGGGTGGAACGCCGTGTTGATTATTCCGCTCAACGTCATGCGATTGCGCGGCGGCGGCTCGCAAACGTGGCGTGTGAACTTTATTCGCAACGTTGCGGCGCCGGCTGAGCATTACACGTGGGCGTATGACGGCGTCATGTCGGATGGACCGATTGGAAATGCGTGGCCGAATGTGCCGGACGCGCGGTTTTGGCCATATTGGACCGGCATCGCGGCCGGAAACGCCGGCGGAGCTCGGCCGAAGCCACACTTAGAAGTGTACGGACTCGAGAGCATCGGACGGGATCGCAACGTGTTTCAGCAAGCCGACGGCGAATTCTTACGACAGGGCGTGCGCCTTGCCGGCGCCGATCTCACGTATCCGATTACGAATACCATCAATTTTGTTGGGACGCTCAGTCCGGATTTTTCGAATGTCGAGATCGACCAGCAAACCATCGCGCCGCAAGAGTTCCGGCGGTTTCTGCAAGAGTACCGACCGTTTTTCGCCCAAGGCGCGAATTTTATCACAACCAACACCGACAACGGGACGTCCGGGCAGCTGTTCTATTCGCCCAGCGTCGGGCCGTTCGATCGTGGAGAGAAGATCGAGGGAACGTTCGGAAAGCAGTCGTTCGGCATTATGAATTTCCGCGGCTTCGATCAGACCACCGGCAACACGTTCAACGATTCGGCCTTTGGTTATCAGCATGCGCTCGGCGATAGGACCTTTACATACTGGGCAGACGGCGTGCTGGCGCGGCACAGTACCGGCGGCAACGACACGAGTTACGAATTCGGAACGAAAGGCCGCAATTTGCGTTCCGGCCTCGTGTGGGCGACCAACTTTGCCACCGAACTCAATCCGCTGCTTCCCAATGGCTCGGGGCACAATTCGGACGGGTTTATCGACGTGCATAAACCAAACTACGAAGTGTTTCTTGCCTATCACGATATCTCGCCGAACTACAATCCGGTAGACGGAATCATTCCAAACTCCGACTTGCGCGGTTTCGTGGAGGCTCTCAATTTCAGCGGTTCGGTCCACGGCGTGAAGAACTACTTCTTGGGCGCGAACTTCGACCGCTTTGTGGACCGCTCAGGCGCGGTGCATCAAGCCGACGTCAACCTTACGGTGAACGCCGCGTTCAGGAACGGCATATCTCTCAACGGTGCCGGCGTAAATATTTCGGAACTGCGGAGCTATTCGCTGGCCGATCCCGCCGCATTACATACGACGTGTAACGACAGCCTTTTGCCGCGATCGTACTTCAGCGGCTATCCAAGCTATTTCTGCGGCAGGACCGATACGTTTAATCTTGCGCAGATTCCGATCGGGTATCGCGATGGGACCCCGACGCCAATCGACGTGTCGCTGAATTTCGGGCAGTTCGGATTTGGTCAGCTTGGCGCGGGAGATAACGGACCGGATTATCTCCATTTGTACACGCTCTCGACGTCGCGTCCTATCGGCCGGATCTTTTCAGCCGGCTTGGAGTTGGACGGCAGTTTCATGCGCGCGCGTTCGAACGGCATGTTTGATTCGCAGTGGTTGCGGCGCGTTTCAATAGGCGCGCTACTTGGACCGAACACAAATCTCACGATATCGCTGCGTTCCATTAGCGGCCGCGGGGGTTTTTCACCGCCAGGCCTGAACCTCGCCGCGGCGTTTCACCAGCGCTTGCGCAACGGGGACGAGTATTTCATCAACCTCGGTACGCCGGCGGCGCCGAGCACATTAAACCGGGTCATCTTTAAATATCTTTTCCGGTTCGGCGGTGACGCAGGCACGTAGGCCGTCTAGGATGGCCGCTTACAACCTCGAAGGATCACTTATGCTGCCCCGGGTGGCGCTTGTTTCCTTGCTGTTACCGTTGCTCGCGGTCTTGTTTCTCGCCGCCAAAGCGCCGGCTGCGCAACCTGATAGTCAAGACCAAACAGGTTCGCTGATCGTCACCGTTACCGATGCGGCCACGGGTAAACCCGTCGACAATGCCGACGTCTATTTGCTCGGCGGCGAATCCCCGGCGGCGTCGCTGACCGACGGAAGCGGTCTCGCCGTTTTTGCCGGGTTGGCCCCGGCCTACTACCGCGTGCGCGTGGAAGCGGACGGGTATGCTTCGACACGGACTGCTGATCTCGACTTAAGTCCCGGACAAAAAATCGCGGTTATCGTGAGACTCGCGCCAAATGCTTCGGCGCTGAAAACGATCGCCTCGGTCGTTGCGCGCGCGTCGGACGTCTTTGTCGTCGATGTCACCAGCGAAAGCGCCCAGCGAATGGTATCGCAAAATCTAGCCGATGCGCTCGATAAGCTGGCCGGCGTAGCTGTTTCCAACGAACTCTATGGCCCTAATTCCGCATTCAGCATCGCGTTGCGGGGCGCAGATGCCAGCCAAACGGGTTACAAAATCAATGGCGTTCAGGTGACCGGAAACGCCGCGCAGACCGCCGGCGTGCTGCAAGACCTGTTCACGGGAGCATCAATAAGCTTCGCACCAAGCGCGCTGGGACCGGCCGGGACAGTTAATTTCTTCACGTTGCAGCCGTCGCGACTTTGGAGTTACAGCTTTTCGGGAAGCCTAGGGAATTACGGGCTCACAACCGGCTCTTGGAACCTCTCCGGCGGCGCCGGCAAAATGATGCTGGCGCTGCAGCACAGCGCGTCTGGCGCTGATTCGCCGTTGGAGGGGCTCTTTTATGAGGACCAAACCGGCAACGCATACCAGCATACCGGCGGCTACGTTCGCAACAGCAATCTTTTTGCCGTTTCCACGCCGATTTCGCCGGTTTCCACGATCCGCTACACAATGACGCAGGGCCTCGCTAACTCGACGTACATTTGCGCGAGCGCTACGGCCCTGCTGCCGTGCAGCAATGGCCCCGACAGCACATCGACCACATCGACGACCAGCCAAAGCTTCAATTTCGGGTCGCTTCTTGGGCACTGGATCTACAATCTGAACGCTAACTATTCAGTGAACCGCAACCAGCAAGCCGAGCCAAATCGCGCGGTAAACGGTTTACTCACCCCGTTGTTTTCAAGCGGCGTAAATAACTCGTTCAACCTGTCCAGCTCCCTGTACAGGTTGGTCCGGCGGCACACAATATCTGCGTCTCTATCCGGGAGTGCCGACAACGCCAGATATATTTCCACGTACAACGCCAACCAGAGTGTCCAGAATGCCGTTGCTTATCGTACTTTCTCGGCTGAGTTAAGCGATGCCGTGAAAGCCAACGACAAGCTCGGCTTGCAATACTCGCTCTCACATTCCAGCGGAACCGGCACCGGCAGTACGATCGAGGCCTTCACCTCGGTGAGCTGGCGACCAGAACCAGCCAACACCTTCAACGTCGGATTTGGCATCGGTAGCTCCAATCCGGGCCCCCCCATCGCGCGCGCCATCGGCGATCCGCTCAGCGCGCAATACGATTGCTTCAACGGATCGGTTTTTGTCTTGGGACCCAACGATCAGCCCACGCACCAGACGTCGCTGAATTACAATCTGGGGTGGAATCATGTCATGAAACAAAACTCGTTCACGCTGCAGGCTTTCCGGACGGATTTGGGCGGACAGGCAATCCAGGCCGCCGTTCCGATTGCCGGCGAGCCGCCGGACACTTTCCCAAACGATTCTTTAGCGCAATATCTGGCCGGGTTGCAGAACGTATGGGCGCAACCCACAGTTTGCGGCTCGGCGCCTTTCGATCCCTCACGTGTCTACGTGACGCAATTGGTTTCCGGCGAGTCTGCGATAACCCAAGGTTTCACGTTATCTGGAAGGATCGCGCTTGGTAAGACGGCTCTGCTTTTGCCGTCGTACGCGATCACAAACTCATATTACTCGACGCTCGACCCGCGACTGCTTCTTCCGGGCAGCTATTACGGCCTCGGAGTTCAGGTGCCGCGCGTTCCCGTGGCCAGGGCAGGGCTGATCGTCCAATCGGCTCAATCGCATTCACGAGTTGGCTGGAACTTCAATGCGCAATATACTTCAGCGAATAATCAGGCGAATCAGCCGGCGTACACGATCTATAATGCGAGCTTGGTGTTTCAGGCCGTGCGAGGAACTCTCGTCTTCTTTGCAGGCAATATTTTTGGAACACATGCGGGTCTCTTTACCACATACCAAGGCATAGATCCGTTGCCGACGCAGGGCGGCGGCAGCTTCGCGCTAGCAACAACGCCATTACAGCCGCGATCCTTTTCCATTCAGTACCTGATCCGTGGCCAGCAGCACATCAAACCGCTTCCTGCATCGCCTGATCCCGGTCGTGCGTCACCTTCGCCCAAACCGTGATTTTCACCACATTGTATTGTTTCAGGTAAAAATGGTGGGCGGTATTGGGATTGAACCAATGACCCCTTCCGTGTCAGGGAAGTGCTCTCCCACTGAGCTAACCGCCCACGTTTCCGCTATCAGAAAACGAGCCCTCGTTCTTTCTGGGAGTCGTCTTATTTCCATCCTTTGATGCACAGGGCGGGTATGCGCGACCGGAGAAACCCGATGCGAGCCTTCCGACGGAGGTTATTCTGCTTATGAAGCGCGGCGCATGTTTGGCTTTCATCGGTTGTCTGGCTCTATCGCCGGCCGGTATCGCAACGGCGCAACAGAACGCGCAGCCGGCAACGGCGGCGACGCCGTGCGGAGCCAAGGCCGACGCGGTCGATCAGGCGTCGATCTACGCGCAGCCGCGCGACTACTCCGTTCTATCGGGACACACAGACGTATCTTTTCCAAACCTCATGTTCTTCTTGGGACTCAACGGCGTGCGCTGCAGCCAGCTGCTGGGCGACGTGCCGACGTACGTTCCGATCTGTGCCGCGGAGCCGGGCCAGAATAGTTTGAGCGCGCGCTTGAGCGCGCTGCGCGGCGTAAAAACGCCCGATGCGATCGCGAACGAAATTCGCCAAACCTACCGCGACATTCGCGCGCAAGTGTACCGTTTGCGCATGTGCGATTTTCTGCTCTCCGTGTATGCGTGGAATACACGGCAGAAGGCCCATCAAGCGTCATTCGATTATTCATGGCGCACGGCGTGTAATTCGTTTGCGTACGAGGCCGATCAGGGCGTCAAGCTGACCGACGCCGTCAACAAACTGGTGCAGCAGACGGTGACGGCAAGCGGATCGCCGGGCGATCTTTCGGCGTCACTCACGCAGTTTGCCTACACCAACTACGATTTGTACGACGATCTTTCCGGACGGCTGGCGTCGTGCGCGAACATCGTAAGCGGCCTCACCTATCCGCCGAACACGAACCGGTTTTTCTGCCGCTACGGCGGGTTTATCGGCGCGCTCGCGAGCGCGAGTTCGGTGGCCTTCGGCAAACACTGGGGGACGAACACGTCGACGCAAGGCCAAGTCGCGGCTATCGGCACGCTCTTTGCGGCGACGTCGGCCTTGTGTCAGAATTCGCAACCGAGCGGCCCGAAAGGGTGAACGCTCACGAAAAACGGATCAGATTTGCAACGAACCTTATTATCGGCCTGCTCCTGATGCTGGTGATGCAGTTGCCGGCCGTGCAACAGAATTCGCTCGTCGTGCATCTGCGCGATGCCGTTATCAATTGGCAGATGGCGCGTTTGGCGGCGGCACGGCCTCCGTCGCCGCTGATCTTAATTGACATCGACCGGCAAGCGGCGCAGGCGTGGCATGCCCAGGAGATTACGCCGCGCGATAAACTAGCGCGGCTCATCGCGTACGCCGTGACGAACCGGCCGAAAGCCATCGTCGTCGATATCGATCTGCGCGAACGCTCACCTGGCGCCGGAGATTCGCAGCTGGTGCGATTCGTTGGCTCCTATAATCGCGGCGTTGGATGCGCGCCGGAGTGCGCGCCACTGATTTTCGCGCGTCCGGTGCGCAGGCTCGACAGCGTTTTCGTGAGCGGCCGCGCCGGCGTAAACGCATCGCAAGCGCTGCCGACGATTGTGGATGCGGCGATTGCGGCGACGCCGGAAAATCCATGGAATCCGCACGGCAACGTTCGGTTTGGAACCGTGGAAACCGATTCAACCGATGCGACCACGCGCAGCTGGCGGCTGTGGGAGACGACATGCCGCGGTCCCGGTCCGGGAACGGCGATTCCATCGGCGCCGCTGCTCGCACTCGCCGGAAACGATACCGCGGCGCTGCAACAAGTGCGCGCGGCGATCGCGCCGCTCGCGCGCGCGTGCACTTCCACGCCGGGAACGACGGATGCGCCGATTCCCTCGAGAGCCGTCGATCTGCGCAATCCGTTTAACGCGCGAACGGTGCACATTGCATTGACCGAAGAGCCGTTCGAACGCCGTTTCTTCATGCGCATCGGATGGCACCGGAATGGCGAAGCGGCGGACGTTCCCGAAGTCGGCGCCGAGTCGATCGCGGCCGGGCGCGCGGAAAGCGCGCGCAGTTTATTCGCGGACAAAATCGTGTTTATCGGCAGCACCTTCGGCAGCGATTACCACTTTACGCCGCTGGGCCGCGTGCCCGGCGTCGTGGTGCAAATGAACGAATTGAACTCGCTGCTGGCCGGCGACTGGCTGCGCGAGCCTTCGCCTGCGATGCATTACACGATCGAGATTGCGCTTGTTGTATTGTTGTCGGCGTTGCTTGCGGTGCTTGCAACGGGTTGGGCGCTGGCTCTGACCGCCGCGCTTATTGCGCTCGCTGCGGTCACCTTGGGACTGGCGGCGTTTAATTTGGGTATTTTCGTTGATTCTATCGTTCCTTTCGCCGGTATTTTCTTGCACGAGTTCGCGCATCGCGCGTACCATGGAGTGAAGGAGAGCTTGTAATGCGATTTGCAACTGCCGTTCTGCTGTTGGCCGCCGGGTTTGTGAGCGCGGCTCGCGCCGCGACGCCGTCAATCGGCTGGGTTGTTGACATCAACGGCCCGCCCTCGGCATATGCCGTTAACGGCGTTCCCGGCGTGGGCGCCGCGCATGCACTTGAGAACGGCGATCGTGTCAGTATTCTCAGGGCTACGGACAAGGGCCGGAAACTCACGATCACGCTGTACATCGCGGGAAAAAACGTCGTGGTTGACGCCGCGCGTTCACCGTATTGCGTTGGCGCGACGGACGGCCGCTGCGGCTCGCGCTCCGCGGCGGATAGCGGAGGATTTCCGGCGGTCGTGCGCAGCATTCTGAACTCCGTCTCGTCGGTGCTGCGTACCGCGCAAGAGCACTACTACAGCGCCGAGACCGAATCGAACATTTCGATGGGCGCGGGAAAGCCGGCGCTTGCGATTCTGGAAAACGTCGAACAGCTCACGCCTGTCACCGACGGGACGCTTTCGATTCCGTGGCTTAACGGCTCGGCGCCCTTCAAGGCGACGTTGGAGAACGCGCAGGGTGCAGCCATTGCAGCGGCCGCGCAGGTAAAAACCGATCCGGTGACCGGCGCGAGCGAAGCGCGGTTCGTGAATTTGCGTCTGGAACCGGGCAGCTACCGCGTGCGCGTTGCCGATGCAACCGGAGCTGCGACCGCTCCGCTGACCTTTCGCGTGATTCCCATCTCGCAGCTTCCGAAGCTGACGCCGCAGGAGATGCAGGCGCTTGGCGATCCACTTATTCCCGTGCACATGCGCGCGCTTTGGCGGGCCACGTTGCTCAAGGGCCAGGGCGATCAGTGGAGGCTCGCGGCATACCAAGAGCTGGCGCCACTTCCCGACGACACGCAGCAAGTGCCGCAGCTGCGTTACCTGCTGACGGAGGGCTGACATGACGCCACGCACAGTCGTTTTTACGCTCGCCCTGGCGCTTTGCTGCGGCGCTCGTGTTTTGGCGGAACCCGTGCCGCGCGCGGAATTCGTCGCGCCTTATCAAAGCGCGGAGCGCGCGCTTTCCCGCGGCGATGCAACCTCGGCGCAGCGAATCGCAAGCGCCGCGATCAAACGCGCGCACGCTTTGGGCGATCGCTACGACGAGGCGCGCTTCTACGTACTGCTCGCGCGAAGCTCCGACGTGGCGCAGCGTCCGCTGGTCGCCATTGCCAACGCGAGGCAAGCGATTGCGCTCGCGGCGGCCGCGCAAGCGCCGCATCTTCAAAGTCAGGCTTTGCATCTGCTCTATACGGACGAAGCGATGCAGCATATTCCGAGCGAATTTGCCGACATCAATCGCGCGGTCATGCTCGACAAAGCGAACGGGGACTTGCGCGCGCAAGCCGAGGATTTTGAAATATACGCGCGCTTGGCCGTGCGCGTGCGATCGTATTCCGATGCGCTCAATCTTTTCGCGCAGGCGATTGTGTTGCGCAAACGCGCGGGCGACTGGCAAACGGAGCAGGCCGATCTGGAAGAAGCGGGGATCGTTGCCGAGGAACACGCGCACTACGAGGACGCGCAACTCATGTTTGAAGCCGCTCTCAAAATCGACGCGGCGCATCACGCCCGCGCAGCCGGTGCACGCGCCCTGCGGAGTTTGGGCGACGTGAGCGAAGATCTTAACGACTTGCATGGCGCGGTGCAATTCTATCGCGCTGCGCTGGGCATCGACCGGAAGCTTCCGCCAAGCGAACAACAGGACGCAGTTATCGTCGACCTGCACAATCTGGGCACCGCCCAAGATTTTCTGAATCAGCGTACGGCGGCGCTCGCCTCGTTTACGGAGGCGGCGGCTTTAGCTAAGCGCTCGCACGACGAGCGACTAGGTGCAACCATCTATTCCTCGCTCGGAAATCTTCAGGACGACATGGGTCAATTTGAGAGCGCCATAGCGTCGTATGGAAAAGCGATAACATATTTTCGGAAGGTGCACGATCAAACCACCCTCGCGATAGCGCTCGAAAACCTTGCGGTCGCCCAATACCATGTCCACGCCTACCGGCAGTCATTGCAATCGAGCGCCGAAAGTCTTGCGCTGCACCAAAAATATCAAATGCCGACGTGGAAGACGTACAATATCATGGCGGCATCAAACGTGCAGATACACGACGTTAACGGCGCGGTGAAAGCCTACGACGGCGCCCTGAACGATATCGAACAAGTGCGCAGCGAACTTTCGGACCCGGCTTCGCGCAGGTCGTTTTTCAGCAGCACGCTGCCGGTCTACGACAATTACATCGCGTACCTCGGCGCCCTTGACCGCGCATTCCCAGGCGCCGGGTGGGACCGCAAGGCATTTCGCGTCTTCGAGCGGCGTCAAGGGCGAACGACGCTCGAGCAGATCTCGCAGAGCGGGACGAATGCCTTTTCCGGAGTGCCGCAAGCGGTTCTCGATGAGGAAACACAACTGGCAAAACGCGTGAGCGACGCGCAATCCGCGCTGGCCGCGATTTCGGCAGGGAATGCGGACACCAAGAGCGCCGAATCGGCGTGGGAAAACGCGCAGGCGGAGCAAAGCCGGTTCGACGACGAGCTGCGCACGAATTATCCAGCGTACTATGCGCTGAAGCATCCGCAGCCGGTGGAGATCGGCGCGCTGCAAGCGCTGCTCGCGCCCAACGAAGCGATCGCGGTCTTCGCAGCGCTGGCGGACGCGACCGATCTTTGGGTCGTCACGCGGGATTCTTTTCGCTTAGTGCATCTGGCGTTGCCTAAAAGAGCGCTCGATGCAAAAGTTGCCGCGATGCTCAGCGGGCCGCTGCAAATCGAGCGCGACGTCGATGAAGGCAAGAGTTTGCAGTACGCCTACGACGCCGCGACTACGAATCTACCGCAGTTTGCGGCGGCGTCTGCGGATCTCTATCAGGCGCTCTTTCCGCCGGAGGCCACCGCGATGCTGCGCGGCGCCGCGACGGTCTTCATCGTTCCTTCGGGTTCGCTGTACCATGTGCCGTTTGAAGCGCTGGTCACTGCGAATTCGCCCCAGCGCTATTTCATAGAAGATCACGCGGTGTCGTATTTGTCATCAACATCGGAACTGAACGCATTGCGTAGCGGATTGGAAAAGCGCCGTCTCGAAGAGCGCGCGCCGCTGCTGGCGTTTGCTAATCCCGCGTTTTCTTCGGCAGCGCCGCACGATGCGCAAAGCGCGGCGGTCGTTTCCCATTTAACGTCGCGAGGCGCAAACGGCGGCTTTCCTGCGCTTCAAGGAGCGGAAGAGGAAGCGAATGCCGTGGCGTCCGAACTCGGCGCGGGCTCCAGCGCGGTCTACACCGGCGAAGCAGCGACGAAAGACACGCTGGTGCATTTGGATTTAACAAAGTATCGCTACGTACTCTTTGCGACGCATGCCGTGTTGCCGGGAACGATCGGCGAAGTCGATCAGCCGGCTCTGGTGCTGGCGCATCCGGCGGAGAACGGCTACCTGACCATGTCCGACGTGTATGGACTCTCGTTAAGGAGCGATCTCGTTGTGCTTTCCGCATGCCAAAGCGGCGGCGGCGCCGTTGACGCAAGCGACGGCGTTCAAGGATTGACGAAGGCGTTTATGTACGCCGGCACGCCGGATGTGGCCGTAACGGATTGGACCGTGTATGACGAGGTGCAAAAAACGTTTATACCGTCGTTCTTTCACGCGTTAAGCGGTGCGGCGCCGGTGTCGCCGGCAAGTGCGCTCCAAAACGCAAAAATTCAGATGATTCACGGATCCGATTCCGCGCTTGCGCATCCGTTCTTTTGGGCCGGAACGGTACTTTTCGGAGACGGCGCCTTCCACACATAAAACGAGCCCCGGAGATATCCGAGGCCCGTTTGTTTCGATCTTCACCCCGCGAGCGAGGTGGAGAGTCTGTCTATTGGATGCTGGTAGCTACGAAAGTGCTGCCGCTCCAGTTGCCGTTTACGGTGACCGTGCGTCCCGGAATCAGCGAGCCGCTGATCGCGCCGCGCGATGCCGCATTCGAGATGTCAACGGTAACAAGACTCAAGCCCTGCGCGATTTGCATCGAGCTTCCGTTCACGGAAACGATCAGTCCGCGCACCGATGCGCCCGCATAGGGTCCGCCGTAGTTGCGGTAGTTGCCGCCGGTCGGCATGAACACGTTGTTGCTTCCGAAGCTTCCGCGCAGCGTAATCTGCTGCCCGACGCTCAGGTTGCGGCCAGCGGTGTTCACCGTGACTTGCTGTCCGTTGGAAAGCGTCACGAGCGCCGTGCCGCCATTGATGCTGGCGACCGTTCCGGTAATGAACGAGCCATTCATGTGCGATTTGCACCAGCCGCGCTGATTGCCGGCCGGATTTACGCAGCTCTGCGCCGTTATGCTGTTTCCGTGGTTCTTCGGAGCTTTGACTTTCTTATCTTTATCTTTGTCTTTGCCTTTGTCATTGTCATTGTCGTTGTCGCGAACCGACACGACATGAGCCTTGCCCTTGGGCTTGTCTTGGCCGTGGCCCTTGTCGCCGCGATCGGCGAGCGCGAACGTGCCCGATCCGAAGATCAGGGCGACGGCGAAGGTCGTCGCGAGCGCCCGGTTGATAACTTTGGTCATGTGTTGTCTCCTAGCTGTAGCTTTCAATGAGTCCTCAGAACCAACGTTTCCAAGGCCCGGCTCGGTTCACGAGCGGACGCTCGGCTGGTTATCGTCGGCGTTAGGCCGCTTGCTTCTTGCGTTTCCTTAAGGTCTGTTGCAAGGCACGCATCGTTCGTTTGGAGTCGCTTTCGCCGGAACGTTCCTGTAATAAAGCAAGCACAAACGACTCTTCGGATTCCAAGCCTTCACGGTTGCGCGGAGCGCGAACCGGCGCAAGCCGCCCCTGCTCCAGAAACGCATCGACGATCGCCGGATGCACGTAGCACTTGCGGCAAATTGCGGGAGTGTTTCCGAGCCGTTTCGCGACATCTTTTATGATCGAGGCCACGCGTTGTTTTCGATCGCTCTGCGTTTCTTCGGCAATATCTTGCGCAAGCAAGTTGGCGCAGGTTACGGTGCCGACCCACGTCCGGAAATCTTTCGCGCTGAACTCTTCGCCCGATATTTTCCGAATATATTCGTTCACGTCATTGGAATCGATCGCGCGTGTCGTTCCATCCTCTTCGAGATATTCAAACAACTGCTGGCCGGGCAAGTCCTGACACTGCCGGATAATCTTTGCCAAACGCCGATCGCGCAGATCGAGGGCGTGCCGCACGCCACTCTTTCCGCGAAACGAAAAACGCACTTTCGCGCCTTCGATTTTCGCATGTTTGTTCCGCAACGTCGTCAGCCCGAACGAGTTATTTTCCTTCGCATACTCGTCGTTCCCAACGCGGATTGCCGTCGTTTCCAAGAGCTGGACGATGGTCGCCAGCACTTTTTCGCGGGGAAGTCCGGGCAGCGCGAGATCGGCTTCGATCTGCTTGCGGATTTTCGGCAAATTTTGCGCGAACGCAATCATGCGCTCGTATTTATTTTCATCGCGCGTCTCGCGCCAGCGCTTATGGTACCTGTATTGCTTACGTCCGCGTGCGTCACGTGCAGTCGCCTGAATGTGGCCGTTGGCGATCGGACAGATCCACACATTTGTGTAAGCCGGCGGAACGGCTAGCGCCTTTATGCGCGTCAGTTCTTTTTCGTCGTCGATCTTCGATCCGTCCGGCGCATAATACACGAAGTGCGCGCCATGCTTTTCTCGGCGAATGCCGGGCATTTCATCGCTCACGTACCGTAAGTGCGCTGCCTTCGCGCTTTCCACCGGGTTCATGCGGCTTCCCCATCGTACAACAAGAGATCGCCTCGGCGGCGAACGCCGGCGGTTGGCGGATGCTTCTGCAGCGCGCCGTTGGGCATGAGGTGCTGCACGTCAACTTCATGCAATAAGACCGCGGCATCGGCGATAAGCCGGCGATGACAGCGCCACCATAGCGTTTCCGAGCACAAGACCGCGACGCGCCGGTTCGGCAACGAGTTCACGAGGTTCGAAAGCGCGGAGCGGAAACGATCCGTTTCCATATAATCTGCGTAGCCGCGGAAGGCGGCGTTCCGTAATGCGGTATGCTGCGAACCGGGCCGCGGCGTTCGAAAGCCGCCGAGATCGCGTTCCCAAACATACTCCGCGTGCGCTTCATCGGGCACCCAGAGCGCCATGCGATCGCCCCACACCCACGGATGCGCGCGGCTCTTCGGCACCGTTCGCACGTCGACGACGCGGTCGATGCGCGCGCGTTCAATGAGGGCCGCGAGGGCGGCTTGCGCGAGCGTTCCGTGGCCGAGGGTCAGCAGGTCCATCCTGTGCCCTATACCCGCAAGCGCTCGCTAGACAGCGGCGGCGCGACTAGGATACGATATGCCGGTTCCATAAACGCATGGGCGCGTAGCTCAGTGGGAGAGCATCCGCTTCACACGCGGGGGGTCGTTGGTTCAATCCCAACCGTGCCCACCATTATCCGGCGATGGCGCTGTAGCTCAGTTGGTTAGAGCGTCGCCCTGTCACGGCGAAGGTCGTGGGTTCGAGCCCCATCAGCGTCGCCAGAGTCAAAATGCCCCGATGAAATGTCGGGGCATTTCTTCAATACGACTTGACAATACATAAGTATACGCTTATGATTTTGGAATGACCGACCCGGCCGGTGTTCTGATGCACGCGCTCTCGGATCCCACGCGCCGCGCGATTTTCGAGCAGATCGTACGAAAGCGGGAGATGACGGTTGTAGCGCTCACGCAATATGCCGGAGTCTCTCAGCCGGCCGTTTCTCAGCATTTGAAGGCGTTGCAGGAAGCGCGTCTTGTGGCCGGCCGGCGATATGGGCGCAATACGTTTTACCGTGCAGAGCCGCAAGGATTGGCACCCCTTGCGACGTGGCTGCGCCAATACGAAGCACTGTGGGCGCAAAAATTCGATCGTTTAGAAAATTACCTGCAGCAGATGCAGAGAAAAGAGAAAAATCGTGGCCGCAAACGATAAGACCGCCGAACCCATTCTCACGCTTACACGCGTTTTTAATGCGCCTCCAGAGGTTGTCTTCAAGGCGTGGTACGAGCCTGATCAGTTTAAACAGTGGTTCGCGCCGGACGGCTTTTCGATTCCGCATTGCGAGATCGACCCGCGTCCTGGCGGGATACTTGTGTTTTCCATGCAGTCGCCGCAATGGCTGGAAGGCCGCGAGATTTGGTCAAGAGGCGTTTTTCGTGAAGTGGACGTGCCACGCCGCACGGTTTCGGCCATACATTTTTCCGACGAGAAAGGAAACCGCCTAAAACCCTCCGCGTATGGGCTGAGCGAGGATTTTCCGGAAGAAATGGTGATGACGGTCATCTTCGAACCGGAAGATAGCGGAAAGAAAACCAAGCTAACGGTCACGCAATCGGTCCCGCTCTCGGTCGCAGAGCGTAACGGCGCACTGATCGGCTGGGGACAGACGCTCGACCATTTGGAAGCACACCTCAAGAAAAGCACGCCGGAGGCCTATTAATGCAGAACATCGTTCCTTTCTTATGGTTTGACGGCGACGCGGAAGAAGCTGCAAGCTTTTACGTCTCGGTTTTTAAAAACTCACGCATTACCGATGTCAGCCGGTACGGAGAAGCCGGACCGGGGCCGGCGGGAAGCGCGATGGTCGTGGAGTTCGAGCTCGACGGGCAAGAGTTTATGGCGCTTAATGGCGGCCCGACCGAAAGCGGTTCACCGGGTCCGGCGCCCGGGTCGATCGCTTTGTACGTGAACTGCGAAACGCAAGCCGAGGTCGACCGTCTTTGGGAGAAACTCTCCGAGGGCGGAAAGAAAGTGCAATGTGGCTGGCTGACCGACAAGTACGGATTCTCTTGGAATATCGTCCCGGCCGGGTTGAGCGATTACATCGGCGGCCCGGACCCGCAAGGCGCGCAGCGCGCAATGAAGGCGATGCTGCAAATGCAGAAGCTCGATATCGACGCTTTGAAGCGCGCCTATGAGGGAGAACTATCCGCGAAAGCGTGATGCTGCCGAAAGTCGACGTTCGAACCCGCAGTGGATGGCGCGCATGGCTGCGAAAACACCACGCATCGAGCGAAGGCGCGTGGCTCGTATACCACAAGCAACACAGCGGCGTGAAGTCGATCGAGTACGATGATTCGGTTCGCGAAGCGCTCTGTTTTGGATGGGTCGATAGCCTCATCAAGAGTTTGGACGCCGACACGTATGCGCGCAAATTCACGCCGCGCAGGCGCGGCAGCAAATGGTCAGACAGCAACCGGCAAAGATGGAAAGAGCTCGCCGCTGCGGGCTCGCTGAGCGCGGCCGGCTTGGCCGCTGCGCCGACAAGTCATCGGTCTGCACCGCCTGACATTCCGCAGCGCGTGCCCGCGTATATCGCTAACGCGATCAAATCGAACGCGAAGGCGTGGCGCGAATTTCAGGCGCTGCCGAAGAAGCGGCGGCGCGACTTTGTGGCGTGGATTTCGATGGCCAAACGCCCGGAGACCCGGGCGAAGCGGATCGCCGAGTCGCTGCGGTTGCTGGTCGCGCGAAAGCCACTCGGCTTAAAGTAGCGCTGTCACAAAACGGGGCGCGCGTTTGTTACAAGCCGTATGGGAGCACCGAAAAACCGCCGAATGCTGGGCGCAGCTCTCGCGCTATCGCTGATCTTCCATCTGGTCCTGGCGCCGTTCGTCCGGCCGCCTGCCGACGCGGTTCCGTATCACGTGATACCGGTCATCACGCACATTTGGATCCGCCCGAAGCCTGAACCGCCCAAACCCCCGCAACGTCTGCGCACTCCAATTTCACATCAACACATTCAAATCGTTAGCCTGCCGGTTGCGCGACCCCATGATTCGCGTAATCTTCATGGCCACGTGGCTATCACGCCGTCGCTTCCTACCGGCGAGCCAAATGCGCCGGGCAACCCCGGAACAAACGGATCCGGCGGCGTGATCAGTCAACCGGTGGTGCCGACGCAGGAGCCGGGTCCGGCGTGCAGTGATCCGAACGTCGAAGCCAAGACGATAAATGCGGTCTCGCCGGAACGTACGGCAAGCGACTTTGATGCGAATGCAAATGCGACCGCAATGATTAAGGTCGATCTCGACGCAAGCGGCACCGTCACCGGCGTCTCGGTGTACGCATCGACGGGTTCGATGGAATTGGACCGCGCGGCGCTCGATGCGGCTCGCGCAAGCACCTACTCGCCGGAAATACGCGGGTGCCAACCGGTGCCCGGCTCGTATCTCTTTAAAGTCGAGTTCAGCAGCTAATAAACGCGGACGCCGTTCTGAACGGCAGAATGCGGCGCGAGGAGAATCGTCTCGCCGTTTGCGTCGGGCACTCCAAGCACGAGAACCTCACTAAGAAAACCCGCTATGCGTTTCGGCGGAAAGTTCACCACCGCGACGATTTGCTTGCCGATCAATTCCTCGAACTTGTAGCGTGCGGTCAACTGCGCGCTCGAGCGCTTCGACCCGAGTTCCCCGCCAAAATCTATTGTAAGTTTGTATGCCGGCTTACGCGCTTCCGGAAACGGCTCCGCCGTAACGATGGTACCTGTTCGGATATCGAGCGCGGCGAAAGCCTCCAGTGCCAAAGTGTCCAAAGTCGACTCTCCTTTCAGGCGCGAGTCACGCAAATCAAGGCTTATCTACGCACTCACAATGGTCATCGTTCTTTCATAACGTAACGATCGCAGAGCAGTGTGCCAGCTGTACGGCACAAAGGAACGAGAAAGAAAAGAAAAACGCCGAAATGTTTATTTTCCGGCGTTTAAATTTGCCGAGACCGTGAATCGAACACGGGACACCGCACTTTTCAGGCGCGTGCTCTACCAACTGAGCTATCTCGGCACGGCGACCGACCTCGATTCAACGCGCGCCCCGCGCCCCCTGTCTCGCTAGTGCTCCGCAACGATCGGAATTGTGTTCGCGTCGCACCTGCCGGGACCAACGTTGCTGAAGCAAATCTCGTGGGCATAGGGTCCGAGGGCTCCGACGTCGGGGACGAAGAGCCACATGCGCCCGCTCGATGACGAAAGCGTAGTGCCGGCCGTTCCGGCCATGCTCGCTCTGCCTGTTGTCGTCCACGGGCCGCCTACATTCGGTGCGGTTCCTACACGCCAGCTCGTCTCGTTCATGCGGCTGATAAAAAGGCTCTGAATCCGGGTTCGGTATTCGACCAGTGTCGGCGGGCGCGCAGCAAGCAAGGACGCAGCGGTCGGAGCGGCCGTTGGCGCGACCGTGGCGCGAGCAACGGGTCTCGCCGTGGCGCGGAGTTTGGGAGCGGCAGTTTTCCTCGGCACGTTCGGCACAACCGTAAGCCGAACGGGCGTGCCCTGCGGCTGCGGAACATACACGATCCGCGGCGTCGGCGGCGGAGCGGGAGTTGCTATGGCGGCGGCAACGTGAGGTGCTCGTTTTGCGTTGTCTGCGGCGGCGCGCTTCGGTTGCGGCGTTTTCCTTGCGATCGCGTGAACGGCGGGCGCAGCGGAGTGCTTCATGACGTACAACCCCAAGGCGATCGCGATTGTGGCCGCGACGATGGCGATCGCGGCGATCGCCGGATAACCCTTGCGAGCCGTGGACGCAACACCGGCTGCAGGCGCAACGGGCGTGACCGGAAGTTCGAGCAGCCGCTGCATCAGCGCGACCAGCTCGTTGAGGCGAGACTCCATCGGCGGCGACATCGCATCGAGCCAGTGCACGCGCGTGATGTAATAGCGCAAGTCGCCGCTCGGAACAACGTTTTCGATCCGGAAAGGAACAATGATTTTGCCTGAGTCCGAGGCGATTTCGAGCTCGCGCAAGACATGCTCGGATCGGTTGGCGTTGCCGGAAAAAATCAGCAGCACGATGCGGGCCGCGGTGATCGCGTCGACGAGCTGTCGACCGTAGGGGATTCCTGCGATCGGGTCGCGCGGGGCAATCCAACAGCGAATTCCCGCGCTTTCTAACTTCGCGCAGGCCGCATTCGCGATGGTCTTGTCCTCCGAAGAGTAACAGACGAAAACATCGTGGGCCATGAAGCTCGGGAAGTGTTACGCGCGCGGGCGCCGGGCTCCCGCCCGGGAGGCCATGCTATCATGGTGGCGATGAAACCGGCTTTCGACGCTGTGCCGCTGGTCATAGGCGTTGTCGGACACCGCGACGTTCCGCGAGAAGATGAGGGAGCGCTACGCGAGCAGTTCGCATCGGCGCTTGCCAGACTGCAGCGGGAGCACCCGTTTACGCCGTTGCTGGTTTTGACGGCACTCGCCGCCGGCGCAGACATATTGGCCGCCGAAGAAGCGGTGGAGCGCGGCGTCGCTGTGATGGCGTACCTTCCGTTTGCGGTCGAGCGTTACGAACAAGATTTTTCGCCTCCCGAACGCGGCCGCTTTACCAAGATACTCCAAAAATGTTGGAAGGTGAGTGTCGCAGGCAGCATGGGAAATGCCGAAGATGGCTATGTAGCCGCCGCATCATACATCGCTTACCACAGTCAGATCCTGATCGCTTTTTGGGACGGTAAACCGGGACAGGGCCCCGGTGGAACCTCGCACGCGGTCGCCATGCGAACGATGGGCATCTCGAATGTGCAGCGCAGCGCCATCGTGCCCTACGTGCCGGATATCGGCCCCGTCTATCACATTGTGACGCCGCGCGAAGGACAGCCCCGTCCGGCCGACGCGTTCACGGTGCGGGAAATTCACCCGCGCCGCTTTAGTTCGGACCGCCGCGGCGAACGGGACTTTCGCGCAGCGATCGGCCGCCTCGACACGTACAATCGCGATATTCAACGCGCCGCGCAATCGCACATCGAGGGACTCGCGGACTTGATGAAAATCACCGATGAGGCGGCGAACCGGCTGCAGCACGAGAGCGTCTTGTTCATGCGATTCATCTATGCATTTGGATTTATCGCCGGCGCCGCGCAAATCGTCGAGCTCGGCCCGGCTGGAGTTGCTATCAAGGCCGGTCTGTTATTTGTTGCTTTCGCATTTTTTGCGTTCGCGCGAAAGAACGACTATGAGAACCGCTATCAGGATTATCGCGCGCTCGCCGAAGGTCTGCGTGTTCAGCAAGCGTGGCGCTGCGCGGGCCTGCGCGATCGCGTGGTGGACGCATCATATCTGCGGATGCAGCAGAGCGAACTGCAATGGATCAGACTCGCGCTGCGAGCTGCGTCTCTCATTTTCGGCGTTCGGCAAGTCGAAGCCGAATCGCCGCACCATCCCCAATGTCTGGAGTGGATTCGCGGCCAGTGGCGCTACTATTATGCCGCAGCGCGACGCGAAGCGAAGCGCGAGCGGCTCTACAAAGGCGTCACGGTCGCGGCGACCGGCTTGGGAATCGCGCTATCGGGGGCGGCCGGAGCCGCATTGATGGTTGCCGGCGGACTTGCGTTTGGGCCGCTCTCCTGGCGCGGTGTCCCGATCCCGTGGGTCGCGGCTCACAACGAGCTTGTCGCGTATTTGGCCACGGTGCCGATGGCGCTTGCCGGTTTGATGGCATTGTTAATCCGCGCGTTCTCGGAACATGAAGCATACGGCGAAAACGCGCGCCGCTACCAGCGGATGTTCGTCGTTTTTGATTTTGCATTGCGCCGGCTGCACAAGATTCGCAACCGCGGCTATGCCGGCGATGCGGCCGCCGTGATCGGCGAGCTGGGACACGAAGCGCTGACCGAACATGCGGATTGGCTCATTTTGCATCGCGAGCGCCCGCTCAGCGTCGTCCACGGTTAGGAGCGCGCCCAAAAAAAACGCCCCGCGTAAGCGGGGCGTTTCTTAGGACAGATTCCTTCGGCTAGGTACCGGGTTGGCGGCGAGCCGAGACGAGTTGCACTTGCACTCGCGATCCCGCGCTCACGACCATGTTGGATTTGTTGTTTTTGGCGGCCAAATATCCGCCGGCCGCGCCGACCAGTCCGCCGCCGCTGGCGCCGTGGAATATCCACTTGCCAAGGATGTTGCCGACGACCATGCCGCCGACCGCTCCCGCGACTTCCTTCAGCGTATTATTCTTGGTGACGGCGTTCCAGCCGGTTACGACGCCGACGATCTGATAGGTCGTGCCGTTCGAGAGCCGCAGCCGGTTGAGAGTGATGCGAAGCTGGGCCGGACGGCCTTGTCCCGCACTGACGACTTTCGAAACGGTGCCGTACATCGTGGCATTATAGATGTTGGCTCCTGGGGCGCTGACATTGGAGATGGTCACCGCCTGGCCGACGTAGGCGTGGCCGGTGTCGATCGTCTCGTTTATCGTGCCGCTAAGATTGGTTCCCGGCGAGAGCGCCAGGGCCACTCCGCTTGCGAAGACCGCCAACACCAGGGCGGCCACGGGTGATATGATGCGCATGTACAGTACCTCTTTCTAACCTCAGAACGTATTCCAGACCACATTGTTCCCATTTATGCTCGGTTGCTCGCTTGTCCCCGAGAGCGGCGAGAAATCGCCGAGCAGGTGGTCTCTTGGTTTTTACGCGGGGACTCGTGAGCCCTCAGAAGTGGTCGGATCGATTCGGCCCATCACTTGATGGATCGCGTTCGCGGGGAAGCCGCCGCGCTCGGCATGCTCGCGAATCTCTTTTTCGCTGGGGGCAATGTAGATACAAAAGATCTTGTTGCCCGTGACGTAGCTCTCCACCCATTGAATGGAAGGACCCATGTCGCGCAAGACGCTGCAGCTCTTTGCTGAGATCTGCTGCAGCTCGTCGCCGGAAAGCTTTCCGGCGTTGGGGATTTCCCGTTCGATAACGAATTTGGGCATACGGATCTCCTGTCGTTAGCTAAGCGTGTTTTTCCAAAACCGCACTGCGCGCTCCCAAGATGTGTGTGCGGCCGCGGCATCATAGTGGCCCAGCCCCGCGCTTCCCACCGGATTCGGATTTGCAAAAGCGTGCTTAGCGTCATACCAAAAAAGTTCGTAGGGGACCTTTCCCTCTTTGAACCGGTCCTCGAGTTTCTCGACGCCGCCCGGCGCAAAGAAATCGTCATGTTTGGCAAAGTGGCATTGAATAGGGATTTCGATCGTTGCCGGATCGCCCGCTTCCGCGGGCGGAAAGCCGTAGAAAATAACAGCCGCGTCGGCTTCCTTTGCGTGCATGGCGGCGACCAAGGCGAGCGCTCCGCCCATGCAGTACCCTGTCACGCCGACTTTCGTGCCGGCTTCCTTTAAATATGTGATCGCGCCGCGGACGTCTTGGGCGGCCGCATCGGAGAAATCCAACCCTTGCATTAAGTGGTTTGCTTCGTCGCCGGTTGCGGCGGTGCGCCCGCGGAAAAGATCGGGCAGAAGCACGCGGTAGCCGAGCTGCGCATAACGGTCGGCGATTGCCATCATGTCTGCCGTAACGCCCCACCACTCCTCGATCAACACGATTCCGGGCGCGTTCGCTTTTTCTGGGGCAGCGTAGTACGCTGGCGTGGTCTTGCCGTCCGGACGCGAGTACTCGATCCGTTCGCCCATGCGATCCTCCTTTTAGATCGTAACGCCTTCCTCGGAGTCTTGCCGGTCGAGGTTGGCTTTCTTTTCGTCGAGCAGCCAGCGGTTTGCGTCGCCGATGCGCTGCGAAGTCGTGCGCGTGAGGAGCCATTCCCCTATCGCTTCGTCCGTGCCGTGCGCGCCGATCGCTTCGTCGAACTGGTCGGGGGTTATTCCCCAGCGTTCCATGACCCCTTTGTCCATCGGGCAGGGATAGATGTAATCAAAAATCGTGCCGGCTGCGGCAGCCCGGGCCTTATCGAAGAGGCGGGCCAGCCAGAGTGCGTCGCCGATTGCTTCACGCCCGCGCCGTGGAAAAGTCTTGCCGTCGCGAAAATCAGTAGCCATGTACGCTGTAACCTGAGTCGGCCGCGGCGGGATGCAATCGGGCAGCCGCCTGCGAACTGCAGATTCTTGGCCGTAAGATTTCAGGAAGAGCCCCGCTGGCACGCCGCGCTGGCGGTCGTCGCTATTCTGCTGCTCTACGTCACATTGCCGCCGCGCATCATCGTCGGACCGCTTTGGCTTTTGCCGCTGCTCGTGCTGGGCATCCTCGTTCCGCTGCTGATCCTTTCGCCGCACCGTCACCGTGAAGCGGAATGGCAGCGCGCAGCCTCGATCGCGCACATCGCCATTCTCAGCGTCTTTAACGTCGCGACGATCGTGCTGTTTTTGTATCAAGAACTTTCCGTGCATCATCGCAAAGTCTTCACGGGCGAAGAACTGCTGCTGGCTGCCGTGCAGATTTGGCTGACGAATATCCTGGTCTACGCGCTGTGGTTTTGGGAGATTGACGGGGGCGGCCCGTCGGCCCGCTGCGCATTGAACTTCGTGCAGAATCCGCAGCTGGGCGATTTCATGTTTTCGCAAAGCCTGCTTTCGCCGGAGCTGCGCGCGAAGTCCAACTGGCGTCCGCGCTTCTTGGATTACCTGTTCTTGGCGTTTACCAACGCCACCGCGTTTAGCCCGACCGATACGTTTCCACTGACGGCACTTGGAAAGACGCTGATGATGGCTGAAGCGCTGACGTCGCTGGTGACCATCGCTATCGTCGCCGGGCGCGCGGTCAATCTCTTGGGCGGCTAGCTCGAGAAGCCGATGTGGTGCAGCGCGTTATACACGTGCTGGTATGCGTCGGGGTGAATGGCGATGTCGCCGCGGAACGGGTAGTCCAACTCGGCGATGAGCACGAAGATAAGCGTGATGACCGCCGTCAGCGCGGCGACCATGATGTGCTGTGCGGCCGGCTTTTCCACCTTGAAATAAAACGAGAAGAAAATCGTGACGGCCCCGGCGACGAGCATTGTGGACCACAGGACGTTCGGTATGCCCGTAGCGTTATCGCGGATCCGCTGCCGGCGCGCATCCAGGAACTGCGATGCGTACGAGATGGCTTCCGACTGTACGAGCGACGTCTGTTCGTTTGGGGGCCTGAACTGTGTGATCACATACTGAATGCGGTAAGCTGCTTGAGAGGCCCGCCAACTCTCGCTGCCGCGCGCCAACAGCGGCCACTCATCGTGGAGCAGCAGCACGATATAGCTGTTGACGTCATTTTGAATCTGACCGCGCGCAGGCTGGGGCAGCGCGTCCGCCAGATGGTAGAGATCGGAAAGCGCGCTGGCTTCGACCTGCGTGTTCTGGCCGGCCGCGTCATATTGTTGCCAGACGCCGGCCACCATGAACGACATCATCACCGCGAGCACCGTCCCGAGCATTTGCAGGATCGCCGACGCAACGTCGTTATGCGTGATGAGATCGTTGCGGGTCAATCGGTTTCGTGTCCAGTATAGCGCGACGCCGGTAACCGAACACGTCAGGATCACCGTCAGGGGCATCAGGATCCACGCCGGCAAGGCGTAGACCCAGGTCATCATCAGTAACCGCCTTCTAAATGATGCAAGGAGTTCCAAGCGTGTTGGAATGCCGCAGGCGAAACGGCGACGTCACCGCGGAACGGATAGTCGAACTCTGCGATCAACAGCATCACGACAACGATAACGGACGCGAGCGCTGCAACCATGATATGCTGCTCGAGCGGATTCTCCACGCGAAAGTAATAGGAAAAAATTAGCACCATGCACGCTATAAAGATGAGCACTCCCCAAAGGAGTAACGGAATACCTTCGTCGTTGGCGTGGAGGCGCTGGCGCCGGTCATCCAGGAACGCGTTGGCGGCATCGAGCGCGTGCGACTGCAGCATGATCTCTTCCGAGGATCCGGGCTTCAAAGACGTGATAACGCCAAGGACGTTATAGGCGGCGTTGTAGGCGGCTTGGCTATGACCCCCGTTACGCATCAGCGGCCACTCTTGCTCGATGACGAGCTGAATATACTTATCCGTGCCTTCTTGGATCTTCGCGCGGTCCGCGGGTGGGAACGCGCCGGCCAGATGGTGGAGGTCGGCGACCGCGCTCGCCTCTTGCTGAACGACGTTGGACGCCATCACATACTGCGTCCACACGTTGATGAACATGAAAGAAAGGCCGACGGCCAACACGGTGCCGATGATTCCGAAGATCGCGCCGGCCACGTCGTTATGGGGGATGAGCTGCTTGCGTTTGATCGCGGTACGAAAGGCATGCAAACCGGCCATCGCTACGATGCTGGAGACGATCACTGCAAGCGGGGCCAATACCCAGATGGGCAACGCATATACCCACGTCACGCCGCCCTCGTTCTCCGTTGCAACCTCACACTCCGTCGCCGTATTGTAGGACGGGACCGGAGGTGGGAAGAACCGTGGCCGACGCCCAACCGCGAGCGGGTGTGATGTAATGGTAGCCTGTGACCTTCCCAAGGTCGACGCGCGGGTTCGATTCCCGCCACCCGCTGTTTGGCGGCGACGTAGCCAAGTGGTAAGGCAGAGCTCTGCAAAAGCTCCATTCGGCAGTTCGAATCTGCCCGTCGCCTAATCTTTCATGATCGTCATATTCGGCGCGGGCGCCATTGGCGGGTTCATTGCCGGAGCGCTGGCCCGTTCAGGAGCGGAGGTCGGAGTAGTCGCGCGCGGCGATCACCTAGCCGCAATCCGAAAAAATGGGCTACAGGTTGAAAGCGTCCTCGGAGACTTTGAGGCGCGGTTTCCGGCCGCTGCCGATTTGCGCGAATTCGAAAATCCACAATACGTCCTGCTGACGTTCAAGGCTCACCAGTGGCCCGGCGTGCTGCCGCAATTAGGAAACGCCGTGAAGTCCGGTGCGACATTCGTAACGCTCCAGAATGGTTTGCCGTTTTGGTATTCGCGCGAACGTACGCTGGAAAGCGTTGACCCGGGCGGACGCATCGGCGCAGCGATTCCTTACGAACAGGTCATCGGGGGCGTCGTGCACACGTCCGGGATGATTCCGGCTGCGGGTCGCGTGAAGCAAACCGGCAACATGCTCTATCCGATGGGGGAGCTGGATGGTTCGGAGACATCACGGATCTTGCAGCTTGCGAAGTTTTTTGAAGATGCCGGATTGCACGCGACGGTTGAGTCTGATATTCGCCGTCTGGTTTGGCGCAAATTGCTCGGAAACTTGGCGCTGAATCCGGTGAGCGCGCTGACCGGCGCGACCGTGCGCGCGATGCTGGACGATCCGCCGGCGCGCGCGGTGCTGCGCGCCATTATCGACGAGGGGCTCGCCGTGGCGCGGGCTGACGGCGTCGAAATCGCGATCACCGCCGAGGCGCGTCTCCAAATGGCGACGCATATCGCCGATGTGAAGACGTCAACGCTCCAGGATCTCGAGGCGGGCAAGCCGCTCGAGCTCGAGCCTATCTGCGGCGCAACGATCGAAATCGCGCGGCAATACGGCGTTCCGGTTCCTCACATCGAAACGGTGTACGCGCTGACGCAACTCCGGGCATCGCCGCGATCGTCCGCATGATTGATTGTAGAGCTGCATCAAGTGATGCGTATGCTTTTGCCGCAGCGTTACGTCGGGCTATGTCCGTGGAGATGGGACAGGATTACGACATCGTTTCGCCTGGTTGGCGCGAACGTTTCGCCTCGTACTTTGAAAAGCGACAGAATGAAGGCGATGCGCAACTTTTCCTAGCTTTAAACGGAGGCGACGCCATCGGCATGGTGATTGTGTCGCTCGATCGAGGATACAGATTAGCCACTTTCGGGACGCGGGTTGCCCAAATCAACGGGACGTATGTCCTCCCGCAATATCGGCGTCGCGGAATTGCGCGGCGCCTGATGGAACTAGCACTGGAATGGGCACGGGTGCATAAGTGTTCGAAAGCGCGCCTAAGGACGAGCGACGCGGGAAGGGTGCTATACGAAAGCATAGGCTTCACGCCGACAACCGAAATGCAGATGCAACTCTGAATCTCGAGGAACTCGCCGGTGTCGGAAAATCCTCAGCCGGCCGCTTTGCCGAGCTCGGCATTCACACGCCGCTCGATCTGCTCAACGATTTTCCGTTTCGATACGACGATCTGCGTGAAGTGACCCCGGCCGCGCAGTTGGCGCGCGCTCAAGACGACACCGTCGAAGAAAACGCTGCCGGCACGATCATTTGGGTGCGGGAAAGGCGCGCGCGGCGGTTGGCGATTGTCGAGGCGGAGCTCGCCGACGAGTCCGGGACGTTCGTGGCAAAATGGTTTGGGCGCAGCTATCTGATGGGCGCGCTGCGCCAGGGCATGCGTTTGTTCGTGCGCGGACGAACGCAGCGTTCCCTGACGGGCCCCGTTATGAACGTCGCGATCCACAAGGTTCTGACCGATGGGGAAACGTATCGCGGCGAGCTCGTACCCGTCTATCCGGCCGGGAAAGATTTAACGTCGCGCAAGATCCGCCAAGTCGTCACGCGCAATTTGCCGAAGCTGCTCGCACTCGCTTCCGACGATCCGTTACCCAAAGCGATTTTGCGCGCGCGCCGGTTTCCGGAGCTGCGGGAAGCTTACCGCAGTATGCACGCCCCGGCCTCTCCCGAAGAGGCACATAAAGCGCGCGAGCGCTTTATTTTTACCGAATTTCTCGCGCTCGCGCTGGCGGCGCAGATGAAACGGCAAACCCGTTCGGCCGAACGCAACGCGCAGGCTCTGCGCATATCGCCCGAACTGCTCGACGAACTCCAGCGCGAGTTGCCGTTTCCGCTCACGGCGGCGCAGCGGCGCGTCATCGGTGAGATTTGGGAAGACATGGGACGCGATTCTGCGATGAACCGCATGCTGCAGGGCGACGTCGGAAGCGGCAAGACGCTCGTCGCGGCGGCGGCGATTCTTCTGGCCGCTCGTAACGGCGTTCAGTCCGCGTTGATGGCTCCCACCGAGATTTTGGCAGCGCAGCATGCCGCGAAGTTGTCTCCGCTCCTGATGCCGTTCGGAATCGCCGTCGAAGCCGTCTTTGGCAGTCAAGGTGCAAAAGCGCGCGCGTCGGCGGTTGCGCGGCTGGGTTCCGGCGAAGCGGCGGTGGCCGTTGGGACCCATGCGTTACTGACCGAGGGCGTCGACTTCGCGCGGCTGGGACTCGCGATCATCGACGAGCAGCACCGGTTCGGCGTCGAGCAACGGGCCCGCTTACGATCTAAAGGAAGCGCGCCGCATACGCTGCACATGACCGCGACGCCGATTCCCCGCACGCTCGCGCAGTCGATCTACGCCGACTTGGACGTTTCGGTTATCGACGAGCTGCCGCCCGGCCGGTCCCCCATCGAAACCTACGTCTTGCGACAAAGCCGCCTGGACCGTGCCTACGAATTCGTGCGCAAGAACGTCGCGCTCGGAAGGCAGGCCTACATCGTCGCGCCGGTGATCGACGAATCTGAACTCGACCTGACCAGCGTGGTCGCCGAATCCGAGCGGCTACAGAAGACCGTCTTTCCTGATCTGCGGCTTGGACTGCTGCACGGTCGCATGGCACCGCGCGAAAAAGAAGACGCCATGCAGCGGTTTGCGCGCAACGAAGTGCAGGTGCTGGTGGCGACGACCGTGGTCGAAGTCGGAGTCGACGTCCCAAATGCGAGCGTTATGGTGGTACTCGACGCACAGCGCTACGGGCTCTCGCAGCTTCATCAGTTGCGTGGGCGCGTCGGCCGCGGCGCGGCCCAGTCCTATTGCTTGCTCATCGCGGCCGACGAAGCCGAGGAGCTGGAACGTCTGCAGATTCTGGCCGGCTCCAACGACGGATTCGCGATCGCCGAAGAAGATCTGCGGCTGCGGGGTCCGGGCGAGTTCGCGGGGACGGCGCAATCGGGACTGGCCAGCTTCCGGGTCGCCGATTTGGTACGGGATATCGCGGTCTACCGCGACGCGAAAGCGGCGGCCGAAAGCATCGCCGCCGAGGATCCCGAGCTGCGCGCGCCCGCTCACGCGGGATTGCGCTCGCTGGTCGAGGGCGAACCGAGCGCTAGGGCCATGCTGCTCAGTTCTTGAACCCGGCCGCCATGAAAAGCTTCCGTATCCGGTCCACGGCTATCGTTTGCGCCGCCATCGCGCTTGCTTGTTTTGCGCCGGCCCGCGCCGGTTCGCTAACGGTGACCCGCGCGACGCTTCCCAACGGCCTGAAGGTCGTTGTCGTGAGCGACAAGCTTGCTCCCGTGGTCACGACGATGCTGAATTATCGCGTCGGATCGAACGATCAGACGATCGCCGGACAGGCTCACGCGCTGGAACACATGATGTTTCGTGGAAGCCAAACGCTCTCTTCGTCGCAGTTCATGGACACGGTCGACATCACTGGCGGAGCCTTCAACGCCGATACGCAAAGTGCGATCACGCAGTACTTCTTTACCGTACCTGCCCAATATCTCGATATCGCGCTTCGTCTAGAACGGTCGCGTGTCATGGGCGCGCTCCTATCGCAGCAGCAGTGGAATGATGAGCGGAAAGCGATTACGCAAGAAGTCACTTCCGACAACAGCAACGCCTTCTACCGTCTCCAGATCAAGATGCAGGATACGCTGCTTGCGGGAACGCCATACGCGAACAACGGACTCGGCACCGTGTACGACTTCGCTCACACGATCAACGCTCCGCAGATTCAAGATCTTTACCACAAGTGGTATCATCCCAACAATGCAATTTACGTCATCGTAGGAGACGTCGACGGCCCGTCAACGATTGCGCGCGTCAAACAGCTCTTCGGCGACTGGCCGGCTGCCAAACTGCCGCCGCGTCAGCCGGTCAAATCCCAGCCGCTCAAAACGCACCTCTATCATGATTTTTCCGATCAACCATTCACGGCTGTCCTTTTGGGATACCGTCTGCCGGGCTTTACCAGCAAAGATTTTGCCGCAGCGAATATTCTCTCCGACGTGCTGAGCAGTCAGCGCGGCGACCTGTTCGGACTGGCTGCTTCCGGCAAAGCGCTCGGCGCCGGATTCGCGCTGCAGCCGCCGTTTGCCAATCTCTCGGTCGGCCTGGCCTACATTGTCGTACCGGTCACGAGCAAGCCCGAAGATGCCGACAAACTGCTTCGCAGCGTTATCGAAAATTACCGGAAATGGGGCGTGCCGGAGGATTTGGTTCGTGCCTCGATCCAGCGCGAAATTGCGCAGCTCGAGTACAACGCGACTTCTATCGAGGGTTTAGCAACCGAGTGGAGCGACGCCGTCGCCCTGCAGGGGTTGAATTCGCCGCAAGATACGATTGCGGCGTATAAACGCGTGACCGTCGCCGACGTCAACCGTCTGTTGCGCGCTGACTTCGGAGCCGATAAAGTGGTGGCGGCGTACGCCGTTCCAAAGAATCTCGGGAAAGTCAGCGGCGGCGGCGGAGCATTGGCCAAGGAGAATAACTCGATTCCGCCGAGCAAGCATGAACCGCTTCCCGTATGGGCGCGCAGTATCTTGGCGCATTTAAGCGTTCCGCCTCAAACGCTCAATCCGGTGCAGAGCGTTTTACCGAACGGCCTGCGTATTATCGTGCAGCCTGACCACTCAACGCACACGGTCAGCGTTACGGGTGAGATACAAAACGACGAACAGGTGCAGGCTCCTCCGAGCAAAGAAGGCGTCGGATCTCTGGTAGACGATCTGTTCAACTACGGTACGAGTTCGGTGGACCGCCTGGCCTACCAACAAGCGCTCGATGCGATCGCAGCCAACGAATCCGGCGGAACGTCCTTCAGTATCCAAGCCTTGAGCGCGAACTTCGAGCGTGCCACGCAGTTACTGGCCGACAACGAACTGCATCCAAGGTTCGTCCCCCAATATTTTGCGATCGTCAAGAGCCAAGAGATTGGCGGATTAACGGGCGAAGCGACTTCGCCCGATCACTTGGCGGCGGTCGCCACGGCCAAAGCATTGTATCCGCTCAACGATCCGGCGCAACGATTCGCGTCGGTCGCGTCGATGACCGGCGTGACGCTCGATGACGTTAAACAGTATTACGCCAGCGCTTTCCGCCCCGATCTAACGACGATCGTCGTCGTGGGCGACGTTACGCCCGCGAGTGCGCGGCAAGTGATCGCGAAATACTTTGGTGGATGGAACGCGAGCGGTCCCAAACCGCAGACCGAGCCGCCGCCGGTTCCTCCGAATAAGCCGAGCGCCGCTAATGTTCCGGCAACCGGTCGCGTCCAATCCACGGTAGAGTTAACGGAGACGACTGCAGTAAAACGCACGGGGGCGGACTGGCCCGCGCTTCAGGTCGCCAACACGATTTTGAGCGGCGGCTTCTACTCGTCACTCCTTTACCACGATTTGCGCGAAGTGCGCGGCTACGTCTACTTCGTATCGAGTTCGCTCAGCACGGGCAAGACGCGATCGACCTTTGGCATCAGCTACGGATCCGATCCCGACAAGATCGTGCCCGCGCAGCAGCTCGCTGTGGCGGATCTGCGCCGGATGCAGACGCAGCCTGTCGCCGCGGACCGTTTGCTGCGCGCCAAAGCGCAGCTCATGGGCGACATCCCGATCGCGCTGGGAAGCTACGACGGCGTGGGCGCTATCTTGCACCGGTATTCGTCGTTCGGCTTACCGTTGAATCAGAACCTCATCGACGCGCACCGTGAACTGGGAGTCACTCCCGCGCAGATTTCCGCAGCCATGCGCAAATGGATACGGCCGGGAGATTTCGTGCGCATCGTTACCGGCCCCAGCCCGAAATAAGCACGTCGTCTAAACTTTCGGTGTTCCCAAAGCCCGTTACGGCTTTGGGATTTGATATCGATCACACGCTGGGCATCGACAACAAGTTGGAACGTGTTGCGTTCCTGCGGCTCCTCGACGCAATCTGCGCGGAGGGCGGAACCTGTTTGGGCACCTTGGCGCAAGAAAGCACGCGTATCGACGGACTGCTCGAACGTCAGCGTTCCGGGTCATTCTCGATTGACCAAGCGGTGGAACGATTCGCCGCGGAACGCGGCGCACAGATGCCGTCCGCATACGTCGATCGTTACAAGCAGATAGCGCTGGAAAGCGTGCCCGAATTTTTCGTCCCCGCGCCGGACGCACGCCTGGTGCTCGGCGAGCTGCAGCGGCGCGGAATTGCGTGCGCGATTTTGAGCAACGGCTGGTCACCGCTGCAACAAGCGAAAGCGCGCCGGCTCGATTTTGCGGGTCCGGTACTCGTGAGCGATGCAATCGGCGCTCAGAAGCCGCAACCGCAGGCCTTTGCCGCTCTGGCGAGTGCGCTAAAAACCGATCCGGGCAACATCGCCTATGTCGGAGACAATCCGCGCGGCGACATCGCCGCCGCGATGAGCGCCGGAATGGGCGGAATCTGGCTCGATGCCGAGGACGTGCTGTACGCACCCGAACTCCCCGAACCCAGCGCAGTTATCCACAGGCTCGCGGAACTGCTAACACTGCTGTAGAAGACGCGAGCGTGCCGAAAATCACCGGCGGAAACTTGGGCAGCCGTAAACTCGGCTCGCCCAAAGGCGTCAGCGTCAGGCCGACGCCGGGCCGCGTAAAAGAATCGCTCTTTTCGATCTTGCAGACGCGGATCGAAGGTTCGCGATTTCTCGACTTATTTGCCGGAACCGGCGCTATTGGGTTCGAAGCCGCGTCGCGCGGCGCCGCATCGGTAGTGTGCGTGGAAGGCCACCGTGAAACCGCTGAGACAATTGAGGAAGCCGCGCGCGAAATGGGAGTCGAGGACGTCGTGACGGTCGTCGGCGCACCGGTCGACCGCGCGCTGTACCGGCTCGATCCCGCCTTCGATTTGGTCTACGCCGATCCGCCGTACGCCGGCGAGATTCCGATGCAGATGTTCAAGCTGCTGCTCGAACGCAACTTGCTTGCGCCCGAGGCGTTCGTCATTTACGAGCACAGCGCGCGCATGATCCTTCCCGAGATACCGGGGTACCGCAGCGTCCGGGAGGAAGTGTACGGCGATGTCGCCCTGGCTTTCTTCACGCCGGTAGCATGAACGACGGGCGCGCGGTGCGAGCCGTTTATCCGGGGTCGTTCGATCCGCCGACCAACGGACACCTCGACGTCATCGAGCGCGCGGCCGGATGCTTTGGAGAATTGATCGTCGCGGTCGTGGTCAACCCGCAAAAGCGGGAACCCATGTTCACGCTCGAAGAGCGCGAAGAGATGATTCGGGACTGCGTTAAGAACTTGCCCAACGTGCGTGTCGAGCACTTTCGCGGACTGCTGGCCGATTACGTCCGCGAGCAGCACGCCGCCGTCATCATCAAGGGACTGCGGGTTGTTTCCGACTTCGAAAGCGAAATGTCGACCGCGCTCATGAATCGTGCGCTTTCCGATGTGGACACGATGTTCCTGATGTCGGATCAACGCTACTCGTTCGTCAGCTCCAGTATCGTAAAAGAAGTTTTTTTTCTCGGCGGCGACGTTGCCGCGCTCGTGCCGGATCCGGTGATGCGGCTCATGGCGGCCAAACGCGCAACCTTGCGCACAACATAACGGAGGAAATCAATGTCGGTCTATCGCGTCTTGGATAAACTGGAAACGTTCGTGCACGACGGAACGTGGCTGCCGGCCGGCTATCGCATCCTCAGCGAAGAACGGCTGATGGAATTCGTCGAAAAGATCCGTTCGTCGCTGCCTGAAGAGATGGGGCGCGCGAAGATCATTGCGAAAGATCAAGATCGCATGCTGCGCGCCGCGCAAGAAAAGGCGCAAACGATCGTGACCGAAGCCGCGAGCAAGCACGAAGAGCTGCTTGACGAGCACGAGATCGTCCAGCGCGCCCGCACAACAGCTGACGTCATTCTCAAAGAAGCGGAAGAACGCGCGCGTAAGGTGCGCGAAGGCGCCGATCAGTACGCGTTGCAGACGCTGGGATCGCTCGAAAACCGGCTGGCCGGCGCGCTCGGTTCGATCCGCAAAGGGCGCGAGGCGCTTGCGCCGCGCGCGCAAGCCGAGCCCGCGCAACCGATGGCCGATGCTGCGGCCAAAAGCAAGCGCGCCGCGTTTGACGCGCAGGCCGCCGACGAAACCACTCAGCTCGAATCTGTAGAAGTCGTTCAATAGCGTCTTCATGCGGGTGAAGCTCGCGGGCAACCGGGTTGCGATCTACGCCGTGCTGGCCGTGCTCGCGCTCGTCTGCGCCTTTGCGCCGACGCCCTACTCGCTGATTCTTCCGGGGCGCGCGCTCGATTTGGGCGACGTGGTGTCATTGGCGGGCCTCACGCCGCAGGCGCATCTGTATTTGACCGACGTCCGGTTTGCGACGCGCGTAACGCCCCTCGAACTGTTGAGCGCCTTTACGCCGGGAGTGCGCGTGATACGCACCGACGACGTGCTGCCCCGCGGCTTCTCTCCGGCGCAATACGACGACATTGAGCGCGACGCAATGAGCGAGAGTCAAACGATCGCGGCGGCGGTCGCCGAGCGCGCCGCCGGATACCATGTGCCGGCACCCAGAAGCCGGGTGTTGATTCTGTCTTTTTCGGCGCGGTCGGATGCGGCGCGCGTTCTGCGGCCGCTCGACGTCGTTGTGTCGATAAATGGAACGCCGGTCGCAACCGGAGCGCGGCTCGCGGAAGTGATGCGCGGGATCAAAGCTGGGGCGGTCGTCACCGTCGTGGTTGTGCGCCGCGGCTCGCGCCGGACGGCGCGGGTGAAGACGGGGCTTTACGGCGGCCGCACCGTGCTGGGCACCTACTTAACGACGGTCGTCGACGCGCCGCGTCTGCCGGTTGCGGTCCGCTATAATTTGCCGCATGTCGCCGGAAGTTCGGGCGGCCTGATGTTTGCGCTCGAAATCTATCGATCGCTCAAACGCGATCCGCTGCCGGCAGCGCTGCGCATTGCGGGAACCGGGACGATTGCGTACGACGGAACCGTCGGCCCGATTGAAGGCGCGGCGCAAAAAATCGCCGCAGCGCGTGCCGCCGACGCGACGCTCTTCCTCGTCCCGGCGGAGAACTATGCCGAAGTCAAAGATACGCCGGGGATCCACGTCGTGCCGGTGGCGTCGTTCGGCCAGGCTCTCAAAGCGGTTGCGTCCGCGACGATTCCGCAATAAAATGATACCGGTGCCCAGGAGGGCCACTGCATGAATCCCTTCGCGATTGTCGCGCTCTTCGCGGTCACGGCTTTCCCGATGCCCGTGCCGCACGCCGCCGTCCCGATTGCCGCGAGCCGGCCCGTAGCCGCCACTCAAATGCACACCCAGAGACCGAACTATTATCATCCGTTCTTCAGGCCACAGCCGCAAGAAACGTCGATGTGCCGGTTACGCGCCTTTTTCGGATCGGATGTCACGAGACCGCTGGAAACGGTGTACTTCGCGCGTCCCGGATCGCCGTGTGCCGGCGCCCAGTTTTACGGCTTCGTTTTTGTTAACCGCTAGCGCCTAAACCGGCGGCGCCTGGACGTTCTGGGCGAACGCTTCAAGCTTTGCGCGATCGATCGCCTTCACGCGCCCGCGATCCAGTTCGACCGCACCCGCGTTCTTAAGCCGCAGCAGAGCGCGCGCGGCCATGTCGCGTACCGTGCCAGCCGCCGCTGCGATCTGAGCTTGAGAAAGGTTTTCGACGCCGGGTAGTCCGCGCGTCATGCCGACCGAAGCTCGTGCGTAGCCGAGTAAGAATTTGGCGACGCGCTGCAGCACATGTGCGAACGCCAAATCGGCAATCGTATCGATCGAACGGCGGCGCGCCTGCGACGCTTCTGAAAGAAATCCGAGCGCCAGTTCGGCATCGTTTCGGCAGGCGTGCAAGACGGCTTCGCTAGCGATGGTGAAAATCGTGGCGTCGGTCAGCGCCTCGGTGCGCGTGGTTGCTCCGCCCTGGTCGAACGTGCCGCTGTCGTTGAGGGTGTCGTGCGTCAGCCGCTCGCCGAGGGTATGCGTCTTTCCGTCGGGGGAGAGCAAAGTCAGGATGACCTTGCCGGATTTCACAATGCCCAAGTACGGCCAGACTTCACCTTCGTCGAAAATTGTCTCGCCGGCGCGGTACGTTCGCTCGGTCATTTGGCGCGCCAAGTCGCGCAGCGTTGCCGCTTTTGCGCTTCCGAAAGGCGCGACATGCTGCAGCAGAGCTTCGGGTTCGGCGTTTTCGTCAATGCGCTCGACGCGAATCGTCCAGCGGTTCGATCCGAGGTTGCGCGCGTCCCACGAAAACTTTCCCGGGCGCAGTTGCGCAAGCTCGTTGCGCAACGCGCGCGGGTCGGTTTCCTCGTTCAGCTCGAGGATGGCGTTGAGGGCGAGCTTGTCGAACGCCTCGAGAATCTGTTCGGTGCGCGTTGCGGGCTGCAAAGCGCGGGCGTCCATTGTAATCGTGGCGGGCCTGTTCATTGGCATCGGGCCTACAGGTTTGGGGGGTTTACGGCGGTCGCCTGCAAGGGCGGCGCTTCCCTACCGTTGTAGGCTGGCACGGTGACTGAAGATGATGTCGTTATTCTGGCCGGAGCGAGGACGCCGTTCGGCAACTTCGGCGGCGCCTTAGCCGAGCTCACCGCAACGGATCTCGCGGTAGCGGCCGCGGAAGGCGCGATCGCGCGCAGCGGCGTGCCGAAGGATCGCATCGACGACGTTGTGTTCGGCAACGTCATGCAGACGAGCGCGGACGCAATTTACCTGGCGCGCCACGCCGCGTTGCGTGCGGGCGTTCCGATTGGTGTGCCGGCGCTCACCCTCAACCGGTTGTGCGGCAGCGGGTTGCAGGCGATTCTCACCGCGGCGAACTCTCTGAGGCTCGGGCAGAGCACTTATGCGCTCGCCGGGGGCACCGAATCGATGAGCCAGGCGCCGCATGTCGTGCGCGGCGCGCGCAAAGGTTTTCCGCTGGGCGCGGGCACGAAGTTTGAAGACACGTTATGGGAGGCGCTCACCGATTCGTACAACGGGTTGCCGATGGCGATAACCGCCGAAAATCTCGCCGAGCGTTACGCCATCGCCCGTGAGGCGTGCGATGAATTCGCGCTGCGTTCGCAAGAGCGCGCGCTCGCCGCGCAGAGCGACGGCTATTTTGGAGAAGAGATCGTTGCGGTGCAAACGCGAGACGCCAAAGGGCAGCCGCTCTCCGTAGAAAAGGACGAAGGCCCTCGCGCCGGACTTTCGATGGGAAAACTCGCGAAGCTGCCGCCGAGATTCCGCAAAGACGGCGTCGTTACGCCGGGAAACGCGAGCGGCATTACCGACGGAGCCGCCGCGGTCGTGCTCACGACCGTGCGGCAGGCTAAAGCTGACGGTCTATCCTGGATGGGCAGGCTCGCCGGATCGGGTGTGGTCGGCGTCGATCCGGACATCATGGGAATCGGACCGGCCGTCGCCATTCCCAGAGCGTTAGCCGACGCGGGCGTCAAGCGCGATGACATCTCCGCGATCGAAATCAACGAAGCGTTCGCGCCGCAAGTGTTGGCTTGTTTGAAAGAGATGGGCTACGATCCGCAGTTTACCAACGCGCGTCTCAATCCGCACGGCGGCGCAATCTCGCTCGGACATCCGCTCGGCGCCTCCGGAGCGCGGCTGGCATATACGGCGCTGCATCACTTGCGTCTTCATGGCGGCGGTTATGCGGTGGCTTCGGCATGCATCGGCGGCGGTCAAGGCATCGCAGCGGTCTTCACTTCGGAATGAATCGCTTGCGGCGCTTCGCAAACGTGCGGCTGATTTTCGATGTCCTAGCCATCGCGCTGGTTGCATTTATCGCCTATCGCCTGCTGGTGGTGCCGCGGTCCTTGTCCGAGAGCGCCGCTTATCCGGCGCCCGCGGTGCATTTTCAGGCGCTATCGGGTGCGCCGTTTGCATTGGAAAAGCTGCGCGGCCACGTTGTCTTTTTGGAGTTCTATGCGTCGTGGTGCGCGCCGTGCCGCATCTCGCTGCCGCTGGTCGAGTCGTTCGCGCGAACGCACCCGCAAGTGCGTGTCATTCCGGTGGACGTCGGGGAGCCGCGCGAGCTGGCTGCGGCCTTTGCCCGGCAAAACTCGCTGGCAGATGTCGTCATCGATCCGCCGGCTCTATCGCGCGGGTTCTTTCAGCTCGAGGGATTTCCAACGATGGTCGTGATCGATACGCGCGGCCGGATTCGCGCGACGTGGGAAGGGCTCAATCCGGCAATTCAGTTGAACATGGCACACGCGGCCAAGACGTTAGCGCTGCTTTAAGGCCAGTTGCCGTCAATCTCGGCCATCAGCGTTTGACCGGGCATCGCAGTGAAGCCGGGCAGTTTGTAATGCAGCACGTTGTCGAACGGCTTGGCATAGACCGGACCGATCGGCTGTTGGGCAAACCCAATCGTTAGATCGTAATTCAGTGTTTCGTCGAGTACGAACGGAAACCATATGTCAATCGTCGTGCCGGGTGCGAACGTCACCGGTTTCGAACTGTCAATTGTCAGATCGAAATAGAGAACGGAAGTTGCCAAGAAACGAAGCGTCGTCGGATACGGAATGATCTCAGCTTGCGTTGGCGCACGCGCGTAAATAGGCCGGAACACGGTGCCGCCTTCAGCATTATTGGCGCTATAGCTTACGCTTATGTCATAGCCCGCGATATAGCTCGGAATTTGCCAAAGCGCTCCGCCAATCGAAGCGACAGGGGATTCGAAATGGCCGCACCCGCGGTCAACGAACACGACACTCGCGATGCGATGGCCTCGGATCACCACGCCGGAGGCGGCCGCAGGCTTTGCGCGCAAGGCGGAATTATGTAAAAGCGCTGCATTAATCAGGTCTGGAGGCAAACCGTCCGTTTCCAGTATCTGCGGGACCGGGCCGGGATGGGCTACTACAGCGCATTTGGGCGTGAGCGGATACGATGCTGAATCGATCCAGCCGTCCACCTCCTGCCGATCCCCAAAGGCATCCCACCAACGGCCGTACTGGCGAACCAACCCCATCAGGCCGCGGCCCGCGCCGATGTCCCATGAGAGAAGGGCCGCATTGTTTACGGCGACGACGTCTGAAACGCGGATCGCGGCAGGGTCGATTTTTGCGGCTCTGGCAGTGCGCGCGAGCAGCCGTTGGGCCACGAAGCGCAATTCCCGTACGTCGCCGCGCGGGCCGTAGTCGTCTGCGCGCGCAAAACCGGCGGTTGCCGCGACTAGCGCCAGCGCGAGAAGGAGTCCGGCCCTAATTGCCGCCCCAGTCCGGTTTGCGCTTTTCAAGAAACGCACTCGTGCCTTCCTTAAAGTCATTCGTCCCCACGAGCGTGCCAAATTCCACCGCTTCTAACTCGAGCGCATCGGCGATCGACAAGTGCGCGCCGGCGTTAATGGCGCGTTTCGTGCCTTCGACAGCCAGCGGAGCCTTGGCCGCGATGACGTTGGCAATCCGTTTGGCCTCTTCCCGCAATTGAGCTTGTGGCACAACCTTTTGCACGAGTCCGATTCGCAACGCTTCCTGTGCGTCGATCATCTCGCCGGTCAGGCACATGTACATCGCCATGCCTTTTCCAACGAGCCTCGTCGTGCGTTGTGACCCGCCGTACCCCGGCATTAAGCCGAGGCTCACTTCCGGCTGACCAAACTTCGCGTTATCGCTTGCGATGAGAATGTCGCCCGCCATCGCCAGCTCGCAGCCGCCGCCGAGCGCAAAACCGTTCACGGCCATAATGACCGGCTTCTTCATCCGCTCGATTTGTAGCGTGATGGCTTGGCCGGTGCGCGCTTTTGTCGCGCCCTGAAAGGGGCTGCGCAACGCATTGAGCTCGCCGATGTCGGCGCCGGCAGCAAACGCTTTACTGCCCGATCCGGTGATGATGACCGCGCGCACGCTTGCGTCGCCATCCAGGGTTTTGAGCTCGCTCGACAGTTTCGAAAGCACATCCGCGTTGAGCGCGTTGAGAACCTGCGGCCGGTTGAGCGTCAGAATAGCGACCGCGCCGTCGCGTTCGAGCGCGACCAGTTCGGCGGTTGGAGGATTCACGGCCTGAAAATTGTCTAATTGCGTGCCCGGAACCTTGCGGTTATACTGTAGAGATGCGTACTGCATATCACGAGGCGCTCGAATCAACTCGCCTCGACGTCGTCCGGCTCGGCGCTTTAGCGGGCGACGCTATACGCATCGCCGTCGAAGCGTTGGAGAAGCGCGACACGTCCGCGGCGGCGCGGGTCATTGCCGGAGACGACGCCATCGACGATTTGCGCCGGAAGATCGAAGCTTCGTGCATCGAGCTGATTTGGCGTCAGCAGCCGGTCGCGGGCGAACTGCGCGAGATTGCGGCGATGTTGGAAATCGCCACCGACTTGGAGCGGATCGGCGACTACGGGGTTGATATCGGCAAGCACGCTATCAAGCTCGCCGACGTAACGCTGCGCCCAGTGCGTGTGGAGATCGATCGCATCGCCGAACTCGCAATTGCGACGCTTGTTGGCGCGATGAGAGCATATACCGAGCGAGACGCGGAGCTCGCGTCGCGAGTGATCGACGAGGACGACGAAGTCGACCGTCAGTATAAACGCAGCGTGCGTGCGCTGGAGCAAGAGATGCAAGCCGATCCCGAGATGGTTCCGGCGGGGGCGCGCATCTTGTTCGTGCTTGCAGAACTCGAACGCGTCGGCGATCGCGCCAACAATATCGCTTGGCATACAAAGGAAATGATCGGCGACGCTTGACGACGCCTCTTCCGCGCGAACTCTTCGCCGTTACTAAGACCGCAAAATACTTCAATCACGCCGCGGTCGGCGTTCTTCCGCAACCCACACAGCACGCGCTCCAAGAGTTTATCGACGCACATGCGGACGCGGGCGTGCTCGGCGTCTTTCCTTACGAACGGAATATGCCGGCGTATCGCGCGCGCATCGGGGCGTTTATCGGCGCGCACCCGGGCGAGATCGCCATCTTGCGCAACACGGGGGACGGAGCCAATGCACTGAGCGCCGGCTATCCATGGGAAGAAGGCGACGAGCTCGTTTTGCCCGACGACGAGTTTCCGGCCAACGTTCAGCCGTGGCTGCCGCTGCGCAAGCGCGGCGTCACCATCCGCTTCGTCGAAACGAGCAAAAACCGCATGACGCCGGACGTCTTGCGCGCCCACGTCACTCCGCGCACGAAGATCGTCACCGTCTCCTGGGTTTCGTTCCGAGACGGCTACCGCCATGACCTCGCGGCCCTGGCTGAAATCGCCCACGGCGCGGGAGCGCTCTTTTGCGTCGACGCGATTCAAGGATTGGGCGCCTTTCCGCTAGACGTGCAAGCTTGTGGAATTGACGCGCTTTACGCGGGCGGCGCGAAGTGGCTGCTGGCTTTGCAAGGCGTGAGTTTCTTGTATCTACGCGCAGAGCTGCTCGATCGCATCGGAACGGCTTCTCCGGGCTGGCGCTCGACCGCCGACATGTGGAATTTTCTGGACTATGGGCAGCCCTATGTCGGCGACGTCACACGTTTTGAAGGCGGGACGCCCAACTTCATCGGCGCGCTCTCCTTAGCCGAATCGGTGGCCGTTATAGAGAAAGCTGGAACTTCACGCATCTCGGCGCACGTTCTCGGGCTGACGGATCGCTTGGTCGAAAGACTGCACCGCGCGGGCGCGCAGATCGCGAGCGTTCGCAGCGCTACGGAATCTTCGGGCATCGTGAAGTTTTCGTTTCCGGATGGCGATCCGGTCGCACTCGGGAAACATTTGCAAAAGGAAGGCTTCGTGACGACGTATCGCCCGACGGGAATTCGTGTCGCGCCGCATGGTTACAACACCGCTGAAGAGATTGACGCGTTCGCCGATGCGATCGCGGCGTATCGAATGGAGAAGAAGTGATGCTGGCACTGGTTTTTGTTCTCGCGGCGGCGACGGCGCCCGCTACGCCCGCCGACGGCGCTTACGCGTATACGGTCTCCATTGGAGGCGCGTCCGCTGGAAAAACGACGATTCAATTAACGCATACGGCCGCCGGCGTGCAGCTGAGCGAGACCGCTTCGGCCAGTTACGGCGGAGCGGATTTTGCCGGCACCTCGACGCTGAACCTGGACCAAAACCTGGCGCCTGCGGGTTACACTGCCGTGTATAGTCCGCCCGGCCGCACGGTTCACGCGGCGCTATCCTTCAAAGGAAATTCGGCGAACGAAACCGCGGACAACGGCAACATGGCGTTCACGCTTGGAGCGAACACCAAAAACTTTGCCGTGCTCGACGGCACGATGTTTGCCGGATTCTTCATTCTGCCGGCGCAGCTGCGCGCTTGGAACAAGCAATCGTTTACGGCGGTCTCGCCGATGTTCGGCCACGGCGGAGCCATTGCGCTCGACACCGCGCTCAAAGCCGACCGGCCGAAGGACGTGCCGGCTGCCGACGTACCGCTCTCGGTCAGCGATCCCGTTCAGTTTACTCTGTGGTACGATCCGGCGTCGCTGGTTGTCGACGAGCTGGTTGTGCCCCAACAGGATGCAACCTATTCGCGGCTACGTGCGCGTTAAGAGCAACTCCGAATAGGCCTGCGTAAGCAGCGTATCCGTGCTGCACGGCACGGCGCGTCTGCGGCGCGAGTCCAAACGCTGCACGTCAAAACCCCATCCGGCGAAGCGGCGCAGCTCCGCGGCCGGATCGTGGCCCGCCTCTCGTAAGAATCCGGGGCAAAACTCGATCATCAGTATCAGCGGTTGCTTCGTGTCGGCAAAAAGCTTGGTGCCGCCGTTGAGTATCCACGTCTCGGCGCCTTCTGCATCGATTTTCACGAGATCGAACGTCCGCCCCAGCTGGCCCAGAAGCGCGTCGACCGTCGTGACCTCGACGGTGAGCGTTTCACGTTCGGTTTCGCGAAGTTGCGGAATCTGCTGCAGGTCGGCGACGAGCGTTCCTCCGCCCCGGTGCCGCTGCGCGCGGCGAAACTGCGCCGAACCCGGCGTTTCACCAACCGCGCGGCGATCGACGATAACGCGCGAGGCAAAGCCGTTGATTTCGGCGTTGTCCTCGGCGATCTGCGCGAGTTCGGGATCGCATTCGAATGCGTAGACCGAGCCCTGCGGACCGGTCAGCTGCGCGATCAGCAGCGTGAAATACCCCACGTTGGCGCCGATCTCAAGTATGCGCATTCCCCGTTTGACGACGCGCCGAAGCGTCGCTTCCGTCCACTCTTCCCAAACGCCATCGAGAATGATATGCGGCGAAATGCAGATGTCGTTCGCGGCGACGTACATCTTTAATCCGCCGGCGGTGCGCGTTAATACGCGGCCGTCGCCGACATACGTGCCGGGCGTACGTGACATAACCATCGCTTGCACGCTATTTTCAGCCGTTCCTGGCAGGAGCGGCCGCGCGAGCTGCGCACGTACTAGCTATCGGAGGTAGCACATGAAGAAACTTTCGCTTTTCATTGCGGTCCTTTTTGCGTTCAGCCTCGGGCTCTTGAGCTCCAGACTTGCCTTACGCCCTGCAGCTGCGGCGGCGCCGGCAATGCCCTCGGCCGGCTGGACGCTGCACATCGATGCCCTCAAGCATTTCGGACCGGGACATCCGGCGCAGGTGGCTCACCACTGGTGTAAGGCGGTGTCCGGCGGTTTGCTCGAATGCCAGATCTATGACTCGGACGCCGCTAATGCGCGTCTGATCGAAATCGAAACGATTGTTCCGACTGCTGTCTGGAAAACGTTTTCGAAATCCGAACAGGCGCTGTGGCACTATCACCGCGTCGAGATTCCGAAGGTCAGCGCCACGCTGCCGGGGATGTCCGTCGCGCAGCAGAAAAAAGTGGTCGCGTCGATGCTGGAAACGTACGGCAAGCTCTGGCTGCTGTGGAATCCGCTCGATACGCCCAACGGCTGGCCGACCGGAAGACCGTCGGTCATCGTTCTAAAATAAGCGGAAAAGAAGACGGCGCCGTCAGGCGCCGTCTTCTTTGAGTATAGATGGCGCCATCACGGCGTCGGTCATGCCGTGAATGAGACGCTTGTCCGCGGGAGCAACCGTTGCAAGGATGCCGCCCAAGCGCGTCTCGTTGCCGACGATGAAAAAATAAGGGCAGAGCCGCACGCGGCCTTCAAATGTCCGGATTTCGTCGGCGGTGCGGTCGAGATACGTTTGCCGGACCCGCTTTCCTTTGTAAAAACGCTGCAGAATGCGCGGCGTACGCTCGAACTCGCGCACCGCTTCCTGCAGGGTCGCTACCCATTCGTCTTTGGTCAAGTCGTTGGCGACGCGAACGCCGCGCGAACCCCATGCGAGTTCGGAGAAGCCGGAGGGCTTGATGACATAGTCGCGCTCCGATTTCGTCAATTCGGCGAGCTGCATCCAGTCCGAGACCGGTGCACCGTTGGCTTCGAGTCCGGCGATCACCGCCTGCGGCGGAAGCGGGCGCGGATCGATGACCCACGTTTCGGGAAAAAGTTGTTTGAGGTGATCGTAGACGGCGGCGCCCAGTTCGGCCTTCCAGAGCTTCGCCAACTGCGGATGATGGAAGAGCGCGAACGCCAGTTTCTCTTCCAGCTGGGCTTTGGGAGGCGGCGTCATCGTCACGCGGTTGTGGCGCGCAGAATACAGCATGAGCTCTTGTTTAGGAACGTTGAGCAAATCGAAGAGTTCGAAGTTGCGGTAGAGCGCGTCGATCTTTTCTTCGCGGCCATCCGGCAGCCGCACGAACAGCGCTTCCTCGGTGAAATAAATATCTTGGGGGCGGCACATGAACGCTTTTAAATTCGCGACGCGCGTCAGGGCCTGCGCCATCCACGTCATCTCCGGCCGGTAGTCACCGGATTCATCGGAAAGCACGATGGCAACCGCGGGCTGTTCTTTCCCGGTTGCAGCCGCGAGCATGGCGCCGTACGAACGTACGATGCCGTCGGCGCCGCCGATGCTCTCCATGCCGAGTTTGCAATACGCCTCGGACATTGCGCCCAGAAAACCCATGCCGCCCGGAACGCTGTCGAGTTCGCTCGCGATAAAGCCGTCGTCGGTCAGAATCAAGTCGGGGCGAATAATGCCGGGCAAATCTTGCCTGAAACGGTTCTGGCGAGAAAGCCGTACGATATGCTCGGGCTTTCCTTGGTCGAGATATTCGGCGATGAACGCCGGGGCGGTTCCGCGCACGCTGCGGTTGTAGAGCGCGTTGAGCGCGCGGTAAAAGAGGAGAAGGTTCGCGCCGATCGTTTCGATCCGCGCGAGGGCCCGCGGCGACAATGCGAACGGCTCGGGGCTGATGCGCCACGGGATCCGCTCGTCCGCCGTTTCGACCTTGAACAGTCCGGACGGGATCGCGTCATAAAGGAAGTGCGCTTGGTCGCGAGCCGTGAGGTTGGGGGAATACGCCGTACAGGCCATCGTTATCAGCCTCGACAGCCGTCGGGAATCTTGGACATGCCAAACGCTATGTAGAGCCGCCGCATCAGAGAGTTAAATACCCCGATCGTCTATTTCGGTTGCACGGTTGCGTTAGCCCTCGGGCGGAATGGGTCCGCCCTCGCTTTGGGCATGGTTAATCGCTCGGGCAAACCCATTCCGCCCAAGGGCCATGGCCGTCAGCCTACTTAATCGTAATCGCGCCGGGGGTGAGGAGGGCGCTTTCGACCCGCACCAGGCCGCCGTGGTAGACGAGCGTCAGGTGGAGGGTACCTTCCAGGCCGAGCCGCGCGAGCGCGACGTCTTCGATGACGCGCGAAGCGCTCTCGCCCGAGATGAACTGGAGCGTGCTCTGCTGCGAAAAGGAGCCGCGAGACGTGCTGTAATTTTCTGTGACCTGCACGGGCAAATCGTGCCCGGCGGTCGTGGCGGTCTCGGCGGAAACGCAGTAACTGACCGTTAGCGGCAGCCCTTTGACCGGCAACGTTTCACGCGTGCAGCGGCCGCCTTGCGCCCAAGCCGCACCGGTGGCGGAAAGGGCAAGAGCCAGAGCCAGAAACGGGCGTCCGTACGCGTTGGTCATGCGTATAAATCAACGTAGCGGCGTGACTGAAGGTTGCATTGGCGTCCGGGGCGCCCGTTTGACGAAGGGTATAAAATGGAGCCGATGCGCTTCGATATGATCGCGCTTGATTTAGACGGCACGCTTTTGGATTCGCAAGAGCGGGTTTCGCCGCGCAACCGGACCGCTATCGAAAACGCGCTGACCGCCGGCATCCGCATAGTGCTGGTGACGGGGCGCGGCGTAGACATGCCGATTCGCGTGAGCCGCGAGCTGGGCCTAAACCTGCCCGTGATCTGCTGTCACGGCGCATTAACCAAGGACTTCGGGGCGAACCGCACGCTCGGCCATATTCCCGTGCCGTTGCAATACGCCAAACCGATGATCGAGTTCTCCGAGCGCAAAGGTTTGTCGGTGGCGATTTACGCCGAGGAGTTTTTCTACCGGCTTGAAGGTTCGCAGCTGCACATGGACGACATGCGCGGTCCCGCATGGCGTCAGGTCAAGACGTTCGCCGACGTCATGCACACGGCGCCGACGTTCATTCGTTTTCTCGGGCGAGAATCGGTCGCTGCGATGGAAGAAGAGTTTCGCGATCTGCCGCTGCACTTCAAGTATGAGACGTGGCTTGATTTCGTCGAGTGCGCGGTGACCAGCCGCGACGCGACCAAACAGCGCGCGCTGGCGCGGCTGTGCGCGGATTTCCAAGTTCCGCCCGAACGCGTGCTGGCGATCGGCGACTCGCGAAACGACGTACCGATGCTGCGCTGGGCCGGCATAGGCGTCGCGATGGCCAATGCGCTGCCCGAAGTGCGCGAAGCGGTCAAGCACGTCACCGGCAGCAACGAAGAAGACGGCGTCGCTCAAGCCATCGAAAAATTCGCACTCAAGCCAAGCCCGCAGAAAAGATCGCGCATAGCGTGAAGGTTCGCGTGCTGGCGTTCGCGCGCGTGCGCGAACTGCTCGGGCCGCCGCGCGACGTCGAGCTGCCGCCCGGATCGACGGCCGGCGTGCTCTGGGACGCTCTGGCCGAAGCGTGCCAAGGACTGCCGCAGCTCGCGCAGTCGACGCGCATCGCGCGCAATGGGCGCGTCGTGCGGCGCGACGAGGCGCTGCAAGACGGCGACGAAATCGCGCTGCTCCCTCCCGCGGGCGGCGGCTGATGTTCGCGATCGCGCGCGATCCCATCGACGTTGCAGAGATCGCTCGCTCGGTCCGAACCGATGCGTGCGGCGCCGTCATCACGTTCGCCGGTGTCGTCCGGGAGATGTCGGACGACGATCGCCCGGTCACCGGTCTCTCGTATGAAGCGCACGAATCAATGGCGGCCGCCGAGTTCGAAGCGATCGCGCAGGAAGCTCGCGCGCGTTTCGGACCGTGCGAGATCGCCGTCGCGCATCGCATCGGCGACCTTCGGGTCGGAGAAATTTCGGTGGCGGTCGCAGTCGGCGCGCCGCATCGCGGGGCGGCCTTTGATGCGTGCGAATTCACGATCGATGAATTGAAACGCCGCGCGCCGGTTTGGAAAAAAGAGCACTATACGCAAGGCGACAGCGAGTGGCGAGCCAATCCGGACGCAAAACCGCAGTGAAGCTTGAACTGCTGCGAATCAGCGCCGGCGATGCAAACGTTGCGGCGCTGCGCTACGAACCCCGCCGGCCGCGCGGCGTCTGGATCGTCGCCGGTCACGGCTACTCGAGCTCCAAGCAAAACCTTGACTTCCTGTGTTACTTTCTGGCGAGTCACGGCTACGGTGTGATGAGCCTGGATTTCCAAGGGCATAAGCTCGGCGCGAGCGGCGGACGGCTCGAAAGCGTCGACGATCTCGTCGCCGCGATGAGCGGTGTGGCGGGATACGTCCGCGAGTTTCATACCGGCGCACTCTACACGATGGGCCACAGCATGGGAGCGATGACGGCGCTGTTTACGGCGGCGCGCGACAAGAGCATCACCGGAACAGTTGCGATTGCAACCGGCTACGGAAGGCCCTCGGCAATCGAGGCTTTGCGCGAGAAGGGAGTTTCAGATTTTCGCTCCGCATACGTTGACGGTTTGGCGTTGCCGGACTTGGTCAAGGGCGTCGACGAGATGTTCGATCGCGCACTTCCGCAGCTTTCCGGAAAACCCCAACTCTACGTCTGCGCCGATCGCGACGCGATGGTCAGCCGCGCGAGCGTCGAAGAGTTGTTCGGCCGTGCACCCGAACCGAAGACCCTTGTTACGATATCCAGCGATCACACGTACGCAGCCGAGAACGCGCGCGGCGAGGTGCTCGCGTGGCTAAATCAATTGCACCCGCGATAATCCAAGGTTTGCGCAGGTACAGCCGCCACTTGCTGATTCCCGAAGTCGGCGTGGCCGGACAGGAGCGGCTGGCTTCCGCGCGCGTGCTCTGCGTGGGCGCGGGCGGTCTCGGATCGCCGGCGCTGCAGTATCTGGCGGCCGCGGGGGTAGGACGCATCGGCATCGTCGACGACGACGTCGTTGACGAAAGCAATCTCCAGCGTCAGACACTGTTCGCCACCAGCGATATCGGAGCAAAAAAAGCCGCGGTCGCGGCGCAGCGCGTCACGGAATTGAATCCGCTCATTGCCGCTGACGCGATTCCGGTGCGCTTGGATTCGTCGAACGCGCGCGATTTGATCCGTCTCTACGACGTCGTGCTGGATTGCACCGATCGTTTTCAAACACGCTACACCGTGAATGACGCCTGCTGGCTCGAAAACAAACCCGACGTATATGCTTCAATCTTTCGTTTCGACGGACAAGTCAGCGTATTCTGGCGCGGCCACGGGCCGTGCTATCGCTGTTTGTTTTCTGCGGCTCCGCCGGAGGGAAGCGTCCCGACCTGCGCCGAGGGCGGTGTGCTCGGCGTGCTCGCGGGAATTACGGGAGCGTTTCAAGCCAACGAAGCGCTGAAGATCGTCCTCGGAATCGGCGAGCCTCTCTTAGGAAGACTCTTGCTCATCGACGCGCTCGGTGCGCGCACGCGCGAGGTCGGCTTCGAACGCGAGGCCGATTGCACGCTGTGCGGCGAGAACGCGACGATCGCCGACGTTATCGCGGAGCCGGCCGAGAGCGCGGTGAGCGATCTCGAAGAGATTGACGCAGCGCAGCTCGATGCGGCGATGCGCGAATCGGTCCTGCTCGACGTGCGCGAACCGCATGAAGTGGCGTTCGGAGTTTTAGAAGGCGCGCTGCACGTGCCGGCGTCGGATTTGCCCGAACGTTTGCACGAGTTGGACTCGGCGAAATCTTACATCGTTGCCTGCCGCATCGGGCAGAAGTCCGCTTGGGCGGCGCATTTCTTGCGCGATGCTGGTTTCCGCCGCGTGATCCATTTGCGCGACGGCCTGCTAGCGTATGCGGCGCAGCACCCGGACTTCGAGTTTTTCTAAACCCGGAAGCTGCCCTCGCCGACGAAAATCGTTTCACCGCCCACGTCGAAGTGAAGACTTCCGTTGTCGCTCTCGATGCGAACGTGCAGCACGCTGCGGCGGCCGAGTTTCACGCCTTGCTCGCTGACGAACGACGATCGCCCGCGCTCGAGCGCGCCGTACTTCGTGAGATAGGCGAAAAGCGGCCCGGTCGCGCTTCCCGTCGCGGGATCTTCAGCGATGCCGCTCATCGGCGCGAACATGCGCGCGTATGCGCCGTTTTCCGTCAAGGAAAAGGCGAAGACTCCGGAAACGTGTGATTCTATAGCCTGGTCGAAACCGCCGACGGCGTACCAAGCGCGATCGACCGATTCGCGATCCTTGAGCGGTATGAACAGGAATGGATTTCCCGCGCCGGCGATCTGCGGAGGCAGCGTGTCATGCAGATCGCTCTGCGCGAGCCCGAGCGAAGCGGCGGCTTGCGCGCGGTCGAGTTCTTGTTCGAACGAGACCGGAGGCGTGCGCAGCCATGCGAGCAGTTTGCCGTCGTTTCGTTCGAGGCGAACGGCTACGTCGCCGACGCGTTCTCCAAGCACGAAGTTTTCGGTTTCCGCCGGGACCCACTTGAGCACTTCGGCGATCGCGAACGTCGCACCGACGGTGGGGTGACCGGCGAACGGCATCTCGTGCCGCGGCGTAAAAATGCGCAGCTCCGCCGGGCGGCCGGCATCGTTCGTGCGCCGCAAGAAGACGGTCTCGGCGACGTTGAGTTCGTTCGCCAGCGTTTGCATCGTAGCGTCGTCCAGATGCTGCGGAACGACTGCTAGCTGATTTCCTTGGAACGGCCGTTCGGCGAAGACATCGAACAGCAGATATGAAATCTGCGCCATTGAGAGAAGCCTCCTTGTGTGATCCGCAAACCATTTGGGCCGGGGGGCGTTGCGGTCCCGGTCATCGGGCAAGGCACGTGGGATATTCCCGAAAGCGGCCACCGCCGCGCGGAAGCGATCCGCGCGCTGCGTTACGGGATCGAGCTCGGGATGACGCACATCGATACCGCCGAGATGTATGGCGCCGGCGCCGCCGAGGAAATTGTCGGCGAGGCCGTGGAGCGCGTGCCGCGTGAATCGCTGTTCATTACGAGCAAAGTGCTGCCCGAGAACGCCACGTATAAAGGAACGATCGCGGCATGCGAACGTACGCTGCGGCGCCTTCGCACGTCGTACGTCGACCTGTATCTCTTGCACTGGCCCGGGTCGCATCCGATCGCCGAGACGATGCGCGGTCTGGAGGAGCTGGCGGGCAAAGGGATGGCGCGGCACATCGGCGTCAGCAACTTCGACGTGGACGAACTTCGCGAAGCGCAAGCCCAGTTGCATACGGCAAAGATCGCCGCGAATGAAATCTATTACAGCCCGGTGGAGCGGGGACCGGAAGCACGGCTGATTCCGTATTGCCGTTCGCAGCGCATTGCCGTCATCGGCTATACGCCGTTTGGACGTGGACGCGTATTGCGCAAGGGCTCGCGCGGCGAGGCCGTACTGCGAAGTATTGCCGAGAAGCACGGCAAGACGCCCCGGCAGGTCGTGCTCAACTTCTTAACGCGCGATGCGGATCTGTTTGCGATACCGAAGGCGTCGAACGTCGCGCACGTCGAGGAAAACGCCGGCGCCGCGGGTTGGAAATTGGATGGGGAAGATCTGGCGCGGATCGACGCGGAGTTTCCCGTTAGAGAAGGTCCACTTGCCAGCATTTGACGCCGCCGCAATCAAATCTCTGGCGCGCGAAAAGGCAATGAGCCTTGGCGCGAGCGACGTTCGCGTGACTTCGGCCGGCGAAACGCATGGGGTGCAGCAAGCCCTTAGCGAATCGTTCACGCGCGGCGATCTGGCGACGTGGCCATACGACGCAGCATACGCGGCCAAGGCCGCGGACCCATCGCGTATTCTGGAAGGCGCACGCAGCGTGATCTGTATCGCCGTTCCCTACGCCGCGGACGCGGCGGAGCCGCTGCCGCTGCAGGGCCGCGTTTCGAATTACGTCGGCTCCGGTGATTACCACGCGCGCGTTAAACAGCTCTTGCTCGACGTCGCAAGCGGTATCGACGCCGCAGCCGGTTCGAGCGTCACCGCCGTCGCGTGCGATACCAAACCGATCGCGGAGCGCGCATTCGCAGCCCGCGCCGGTTTAGGATGGATCGGAAAGCACACCAACCTGATCTCCCCGGTTTCAGGTTCTTTTGTGTTTCTCGGCGAGATCGTGACAACGCTCGAACTGCCGCCCGATCAGCCGCTGCGAAAGACGTGCGGCTCGTGCACTCGCTGTATCCCGGCGTGTCCGACGGGTGCGCTGCGCGGCGACTATACGATCGACGCCACGCGCTGCATTGCGGATCTCACCCAGCGAACCGACGCAATTCCGCGCGCGATGCGCCCACTGATCGGCACGTGGGTGTGGGGCTGCGATATCTGCCAATTAGTTTGCCCGCCAAATAGTGTCATGATAAGTACTGGTATCGTGGTGAGTGAAGGGCGTCCCCCGAAAGAAACCTCGACGCCCGAACTCGTCGAGTTATTGCAGTTGCGCAGCAGCGCTTTTAAGCGGAAGTATGCGCGCAGCGCAATGGGTTGGCGCGGCGGCGCCGTGTTGCGGCGTAATGCCGCCGTAGCGTTGGGCAACTCGCTCGATCGCGCGGCTGTGCCGCCGCTTGCCGAAGCATTGCGTGACGATCCGCATCCGCTCGTTCGCAGCCACAGCGCGTGGGCGCTTGGACGCATCGGCTCGCCGCAAGCGGTTTCGGCTTTGAAGCAGCATTTACGAATCGAGCGTGACCGCGACGTTCGCGCTGAAATCGATGCGGCGCTGGAACCGTACGCAGCCGGGCGGCGTTAGAACGTGCATGCGCACTCACAGACATTTTATCCGCGCCGTCGCGGCTGCCGCTCTCTTGCTGACGCTCAGCCCGGTCGCACAAGCATCGGCGAATTCGGACCAGGTGCTCGCGCGCCTGATTTCAGCCAACGCCGGCTTACGCAGCTTTACGGCAAACGTCAGCGCCGACGTCCAGATGCATTCGTTCCCGTACTTGAGTGCAAATCTCAGCGGCATCTACTATCACAAAGAGCCGAGCAAGGATAGAGTCGTCTTTACGAGCGGGCTGCCGTTAATTGCCAAGCAGTTCAGCAACGTTTATCCGCACGTTGAGAGTCCCGCGCGCTGGCACGACGTGTACGACATCTCGGTCGAACGCGACGACGGCACGTACACGACGTTCAAACTCGTCCCGCGCTCGCCTGGCCGCATCGATCACATCGACGCCAAGGTCGGCGACAAATCCGGCGAGCTGGCTCAGCTGCGTTGGAACTATTCGGGTGGGGGCTACGCGACCCTCAACCAGACGTATGGCAAGGTCGGCGCGTTTCGCCTGGTGACGCGGGAGACCGGCCATTTCGAAGATCCCAACTACAATGCCGACCTGTCGTCAACGTTCAGTAACTTCAAAGTCAACGTCGCGATCCCGGACTCGGTTTTCAGTAGCTAATTTCGACCGGCCCGGATAGCCCGTCCCGGAAAGCACGGCAAAATGACGTCCATATCATTTTGCCGTTTGGCTGCTTTTTCTCGAGAACAGAGTTTTGAAACGGCCATCCATGGCCGGCTCGAAAAAGCTGACATTTCCGAGCCGGGCTATCCGCTCCAGTCGAAGAGTCTCCTGAAGTCGAGGGTCCCGGAGCGTCACGCTGAATCAGAGGTTGTGGCCCTGACGACCATCGATCTCACTCGCGCGCCATTGGCCGATCAATTCAACCGGCCCATTACGTATTTGCGCATTTCCGTGACGGACAAGTGCAACTTGCGTTGCGTGTACTGCATGCCCGAGCGCGGTTTGGATTGGCTACCCAAAGACGAGATCCTGACCTACGAAGAGATCGCGAAGCTTGTAGAAGCCGCCGCGTCGGCCGGCGTGCGCAGCGTGCGGCTCTCGGGCGGCGAGCCGCTGATCCGCCGCGATCTGCACCGGCTGGTTTCGGCGATTAGCGCCATCGACGGAATCGAGGATATCTCGCTTTCGACCAACGCGCTGCTGCTGGCCGAACAGATCGCGCAGCTGAAAGCCGCCGGGTTAAACCGCGTCAATGTCTCGCTCGATACGCTCCGCGCGGATCTCTTCGAAACAATCGCCCGGCGGCCGGGTTTGGATCGCGTGCTCGCCGGAATCGATGCGGCCATCGAGGCGGGCTTGGAACCCGTGAAGATTAACGTCGTCGTCATGCGCGGACAGAACGACGATGAGATCGCGGAGTTCGCGCAATGGACAAGGCGGCAACCGGTTTTCGTGCGTTTTATCGAAGTGATGCCCGTGCATGAAAACGTCGGCTTGCAGCGCGACGCCTACGTAAGCAGCGATGAGATCCTCGATCGCGTAAAAGCGATCGGCGATCTCCGGCCCTCGATTGGTCCCGGCGGAAACGGTCCGGCGCGCTACTTCGCATTCGATGGAGCGCCGGGAGCGGTTGGCGTGATTAGTCCGCTTTCGCACGACTACTGCGAGCGCTGCAACCGGGTGCGCTTAACGGCGGACGGCCATCTGCGCCTCTGCCTCTTCGGCGATCAAGACGTCGACCTGCGGACGCCACTGCGCGCGGGAAAATCAACCGAAGGCCTTGCGGAGATCTTGCGCTCGGCCATGCTCATCAAGCCCGAGCGTCACCATCTAAGGCTGGGCGAGACGTCCTCGCGGATGCGCGCCTTCTCAGAGATCGGCGGCTAGTTAAGGCAGAAGAGCAGCCGCTTCTCGCACGATGTAGGAGATCGCGCCCCCGTTCCAATTGAATACCGTAAAGTGATTTGCTCCGGGCACAAAGTCGAACTCGGCGTCGCTTCCCAGTTGGGCTAGTTCGCTGCGAAGCAGCGCGACGGGTTCGTTCAAATGAAATTGATCTGCAGTTCCTACGATGATGTGAAGCTTGCCGCGCAACTGTGGAGCAAGTGTGCTCCAATGCGCGCGCAGGAGCCCGGCGATATCGTAGTGCTCTTCCCAATAGCGTGCTACGGCGGGATCGATGACGCCAGTGCGGCGATCGAAGAGCGGCGTGGGTTTTCCGTCTGCTCCGCGGGGGCTGAAGACCGCATCGAAAGATTCGAATTGCCTGCGCTCCCACCCGCGCCCAACGACAAAGTCGCGGAGTGATTGCCGGTCCAGCTCATACTCATGTCCGGCCGCATCCTTGAAAAAGTTTTGTGGCGGCACAGCGGTGATATCGGGACCGACAAAATTATGAAAGTCTACGGGATCGGGCGAAATGGACCATTCGGCGCCAAACAGATCCGGATAGGTCATTTGCAACCACAGCGCGGACCATCCGCCGGATGAGTGGCCGCCGACAAAGCGAGTTTGCGGCGTGTCGATCGCGTGAAAATAGGATTCAGTTAAGGGGATGAATTCCGTGGTGAGCGCCGCGCCCCAGGGGCCGTTATTGGCCGAATCCGCAAACTCTTGATGCCCGCCGTTGAACATTCCGTCGAGAAAGATGACGATGAACTCGCGGTGCAGGCGGCGCATCGGCTCTTGCCACGCCGCCTCGCCCGCATAATCGATTTGGCCGGTTCCATCAAATCCCTGAATCCAATAAAAGACCGGATACCGCTTCTGCGGCTCCTTGTAATAGGAGTCGGGAAGCAGAATGTGCGCGTCTAGGGTGATGGGCCTCCCCCAGAACCGCGTGAGCGTTGGGCTGGGCATCGACGCGCTCAGGTATTGCGGATCGCGCGCGGATGCGGCGCCGAAGCCGGCTAAGAGGAAAAACAGCGTCAAGGCGGCCCGGTGTGCCAAGTGTGAATCTTGGGCTGCCGCCGCGCCAGTCCTCCGCAGCGGATTGAAAAGGCCCGGTCACAGCGTATCGAATCCATGCGTTATCAGCAAAAGGGGGCCCTGAGCATGGAACAGGTCTACCTCGTCACCGGCATGTCGGCCGCGCAAAACCGAGTCGAAGCGCTCGTTCGCGAGCACCAGACCAAGCTCGCGCGGTACGTGCGCCGGATGGTCGGAGATGCCGACGTCGCGCTGGATATCACACAAGACGTGTTCTTCAGCGCGTATCGCACGCTCCAACGTGAGCCCGAACGTCCGTTAACGGCGGGCTGGCTCTACAAGACCGCGACGAATACGGCCATTTCGTTCCTGCGCAGAAAAAAGATCCTGCGCTTCATGTCCCTGGATCGGGAGCACGACGTGCGCTCGCTTCGCATCGACGAACGCAGCGCGGCGTCGATCGATTTGCAAGCGGCTATGCGCCGTCTGCCGGCGGAACAAGCCGCCGCGATCATGTTGACGAGCTACGCCGGGTATTCGTCGCAGGAAGCTGCCGCGATCCTGGGGACCAGCGCGGATGCGATCCGCCAGCGCGTTTGCCGCGCGCTGAGAACGATGCGCGCCGTGATGACGGAGTCTGTTTGAGGGAGAGTTTGCTACACAAGGACATCGAATCTCTGGCGGGCGCGATTGCGCTCGGGGAGGCTACCGACGCGGATCGCCGCGCGTATCGCGAGCACATCGCAAGCTGCGCGCAGTGTTTGAACGAGCTCGGTGGCGAGCACGAGCTTGCGCGCACGAACGCGATCGTGGGCGAAGCTCGCGACGCCGAGGTTTGGGATCCGCAACTCGGCAACGTCCTGCGCAGACGGTCGCGCGGACTCTCACCGGTCGTGCGCTTTGCGGCGGCCTTCGCGATAACGTTCGGAGTGGCGGCGTCAGCGCTTCATTATTTTTCCCTGCCCGCGCGCACGGCGCCGGTTTCGGCCGCGTCTTACGTCCCGGCATCGGGGGCAGTCAAACACGGCACGGTTCCGCCGGCGGCACAGACGCAGCAGCGCCGGCTCACCGTCTATCACAACGTCGTGCAGATGGCGCGCGCGCCGGTCGCGCAGGTCGAAGCTCGATCGCCGGCGGCGCAGCCGTTTGCAAAGACGCCCGAGATTGCCGCGGTTACGGTGTATCCGCAGACTGCGCCGCGCAGCAAAACTCCAGCGAGCGTTCCCGTTTGGCGTGATCCGGTCTGGCGTACCGTCGCCCGGATGACCACAACGTCGCTTAGCGAAACGTCGCCGCAGCGCGTTAGCAGCGCCGAGATGCTGCAGCTGCGGTCGGCCGGCCGTTCTTTAACGAACGAAGCGGCTCCGCTCGGCGGCGAAACGGCGATTAACCCGCAGCCGCCGATGATCGCCTACGCCGAAGGCGCAGAAGGCACGACCGCATTCGAAGTCCTGATCGACGAGCGCGGGATGCCCACGAAGTGCGTCATCACCAAGCCCGCAGGCTACCGCTTTCTGGATGAAGCGGTCTGCAAAGCCGCGATGAAGGCACGTTACTCGCCAAAGACGCTCGACGGGCGCCCCGTTCCAGGCTTGTATCGCGATGCGTTCACGTTTCGCGTGAGCTCCAACGAGAGTGACGGGCTGCCGAAACCTATTCACTAGACCGGGAGAACCGCCGCCCATAGCAAAACGCGTGCCATGCGGTTTCGCTGTGCGCGCGTCGCGCTCGCTCTTGTAACAGCCCTCGCGCTGCCCGGGTGCGCCGGCGGCGGCGCTGCAAAAACACGCACAACCGGCGCGCAGGCCGAGGTGCCCGTGAACGCCGGCCGCGGCCGGTCGATCTACCTCGCGCAGTGCTCGGCATGTCACGGACGCGACGGAACCGGCGGTCAAATCGGCCCTCAGCTGCGCAACGAGCACTTGAAGCGCACGTTTGCGCAAGTGCGTGATATCGTGCTGGATCCCGAACCTCCGATGCCCAAACTCTTTCCGGTCCGCATGAGCGGCGCAGACGTGCGCGACGTTTCAGCCTACGTAGAAACCCTTTGATGCCGGTCGCGATCTATCGCTTTGCGCGCGATCTCCGCTTGGAAGATCACGCGGGGTTGAGCGCGGCGTCGGCGCACGGCGATATCGCACCGGCGCTGATCGTAGATCGCGAACTCGAAGAGCGGCTGCGTTGTTCTCCGCGGCGCGCGGCATTTTTTTGCGGAGCTGTCGCGGCTTTGGACGCCGCGCTGCGCGAGCGCGGGTCGGCTCTCATCGTGCGGCGCGGCGAAGCACCTGCCGAGCTCGTGCGTTTGGCTGGAGAGCTCGAAGCGCCGGCGGTTGTGTGGAGCGCGAGCTACGATCGCGCCGGTATCGCCGCCGACGCGGATCTGCAGGCGGCGGTAGAAGAGCGCGGTGCGCGCGCTATCGCGGTGCATGATGCGCCCGCAATTCCGCCTGAGGAAAGCACGGCCGCCCGTAGTTCGGCCGGCGATGGTTACCGAGCTTTCGCCCCTTACTACGACGTTTGGCGCGACCTCGAGCCCGGCTCCTACGAGGCTCCGTTACTCCTATCGTTCATTCCGGCCGGCTTGCGCAGCGAGGCGCTTCCGGCGCCGGCCGATTTCGGCAGCAGCGATCATGTCCCGGATGGCGGCGCTCCGCGTGCGCGCGAGAAACTCGAAACGTTCTTGCGGGGAACGGCGCTGCAGTACTCCTTTGCGATAAACGTTCCGGCCGACGATCTCACGTCGCACTTGAGCGCGGACCTCACGTTTGGAACGATAGCTGCTCGAACCGTCGTGCGCGAGACGCGGAACCGCATGGACGATCCATTCTTGCTCTCCGAGGAACGCGCATCGCTGCGGCTTTTTATCCGCGCGCTCGCGATGCGCGATTTTTTCCTGCAGCTCTCTTGGTACAATCCGGAAACGAGTGACACAGCCCTGCAAGAGAAGATGCGCGACTTTCCGTTTTTACAATCACATCCGCATTTGGAGGCGTGGTGCCAGGGCCGCACCGGGTTTCCCATCGTGGACGCCGGTATGCGCCAGTTGCGCGCGACGGGCTGGATGCATCCGCGCGTGCGCGCTATCGCCGCGTCGTTTCTGTGTTTTGATCTCGGGGTCGATTGGCGCGCCGGCATGGCCGAGTGGGACCGTTATTTGATTGAAGACGATCCGGCGCTCTCGGTGGGAAACTGGCAGTGGATAGCGGGAGTCGGCGCTGACTTGGCGGCGTATCCGCGGATCTACAATCCATATAAACAGGCGCGGCGCTTCGATCCGGGCGGATCGTACACGCGCAAGTGGATTTCGGAACTGGCGCACGGACCCGCCCGCGGATTGAGCGAGACGCAGCAAGGTTCGGCGCAAATCGAGCTTCCGCTGGGCGGTGCCGAACGCTACCCACGGCCCGTGATCGATCACGACCGCGCCGCGCGCGATTTCCTCGCGCGCTATCAGGAGTTCGTTACGCCGGCAGGCGGTCGTCGATCCAGTCGGTGATGACGGGGACGCGCACGTCATCTCCGTGCCATGCTTTGATGCCGTAAATGACGCTCATCACGACGAAGATCGGAATCATGAGAGCGAGGATGACTCCGGCGCTGAACCCGAGGATCGGGATTCCGGACATGAGCGTGAGGATGCCCCACAGTCCGACCATTCCAACGTTGAAACCCAACGCCTGATACGCGTGCTTGCGCAGCCGGCGCGATTGCTTGCGGTCGAATAACGATATGAGCGCCAGCGGCCACAACGGATAACCCAAGGCGACGAGCGCTCGCAATTCGCCGGGATCCGAAGGCTCCGCGACGGTGGCGCGAGCTTGCGGCGCGGGCTGCTGCTGGGCCGCCCTCCACCATTGCTGCGAGCGCGGCGGAACCTGGCCGGCGACCGATTTGTGCTGCGCGTTGGCCGAGTCGATCTTGGCGGCAAGGCGGCAACTCGGGCACGTGCCGGCTTGATCGCGGCACGTAGCGCAAACGGCCTTGCTGCAGTCCGAGCAGCGTGCGATTGACGGAACGTTAGCGTGAAAATAACAGTCCACTTTTTAGCCCTCAGACGAGTTCTTTCGTTTTCATCTACTCCTCATGGACACTAGAGGTTTCGTCCCGCCGGGGCCGCAAGGCAATCGCAAATGACGCGCCAACGCACGCTCGCGCGCCTAGCATCGGACGCTCGGCCCCATCTTCCCAGCATCGTCACCGCCATCGCTCTGGGCACGATTGGCGGCCTACTGGCATTGGTGCCGGCGCTGGGGCTGAGCCGCCTGCTCAACAACGTCGTCATAGCTCGGCCGCCCAACCTGCACGAGCTCTACATCGTGCTGGCGATCGTCTGGGCTTCGCTGATCGTGGCCGCGCTCACAAATTACGGTTCGAGTTATCTGCTGGCTTCGAGCGGCCAGTCGCTCATCGCGCGCTTGCGCGTGCGCCTATTCTCGCGATTGCTGCACTTGCCGCTTGGCGAATTCGATAAGTGGCGCCCCGGCGAATTGATCTCGCGCTTCAGTACCGACATGCAGATGATGACCGATGCGGTCACCATCTCGCTGCCGCAACTGATTACGACGTCGGTCACGTTTTTGTCGTCGTTCGCGTACATGCTCTATTTGGATTGGCTGCTGACGTGCTCGCTGATCGTCATCGCCCCGCTCGTTTCGCTTGCCGTTTCGCGGTTTCAGCGCCTCATATCGAATGCAACCACGCGGTCCCAGGAGCGCATCGCCGATTTATCCGCGAACTTGACCGAAGTGCTCGGCAGTCAGCGCGTGATCAAAGCCTTCGGCCGGGAGAATTACGAAACGGGCCGTTTTTCGCGCCGGAACGTCGAGTACTTCGAAACCTACATGAAATTGACGCAGTTCATCCAGACGCAGCCGGTCGTGATCTCGGCGTTTATCTCCACCGCGGCTGCGGTCATCATCTGGCTTTCGATCCGGGAGGTCGTGTTGGGCCGGCTGAACGTCGGCAATCTTTTTGCTTATTGGATGCTCCTCGTCAACTTGGTGAACCCGATGAATCGTTTTGCCGCGTTTACCGGAGAGATCAGCAAAGCGGTTGTCGGCTCGGGGCGCGTCTACGAGCTGCTGGATTTGCCGGTCGAGCGTGCCGACAAGCCCGGTGCGCTTGCAATGCCGGAAGTCCGCGGACGGATTCAGTTCGAGAACGTCGATTTCGCCTACGAACCTGGCGCCCCGGTGTTGCAAAACTTCAACGCCACAATTGAGAAGGGTGAAATCATCGCGCTGGTCGGTCCCTCGGGAGCCGGCAAGACGACGATCGTCAATCTCGTGCCGCGTTTTTACGAACCGCAAGCGGGACGAATTACTCTCGATGGCGCCGATCTCGCAAACGTGCGGTTACGCGATCTGCGCGACGCGATCGCTATCGTGCCGCAAGAGGCACAGCTTTTTCGCGGCAGCATTGCCGACAACATCCGTTACGGCCGTTTAGATGCGACCGACGAAGAAGTGCTGGCAGCGGCACGCGAGGCGAACGTCGATGAATTCGCCGGTGGTTTTCCCGACGGTTATGCGACCGAGGTCGGCGAGCGCGGCGCGCGGCTCTCGGGCGGTCAGCGTCAGCGCGTCTCTATCGCTCGCGCCATTCTGCGGGATCCGCGCATCCTTATATTAGATGAAGCGACCAGTGCGCTCGACAGCCATTCGGAGGCGCTCATCGAAAGTGCGCTCGACCAACTGCTCGCCGGCCGGACGACGCTCATCATCGCGCACCGTCTCTCGACGATCCGGCGCGCGAACACCATCCTGTATATCGAAGCAGGCCGCGTGATCGAAATGGGGTCGCACGAATCGCTGTTGGCGCGCGGCGGCGCCTACGCCCGCCTGCACGCCACGCAGTTCGCTTGAAGTTTTCCCGGCCCGGACTTCTCTGGGCTCTCGCGGCGCTGACGATTCATCTCGCGGGGAATGCCCATTATGGTTTTTTCCGCGATGAGCTGTATTTCATCATCTGCGGCCGCCATCCGGCCCTCGGGTACGTCGACCAGCCACCGCTGACGCCGTTGCTGGCGGGGCTTTCGCAATCATTTGGAGTCTCGTTATTTGCGCTGCGCGCCGTTTCGGCCATCTGCGCCGCTATCGCCACTTATACGGCGTGCGTCCTAACCGCGGAGCTCGAGGGCGGCATCTTCGCACAGTGCGTCGCGGGATTGGTGATGATTTTCGCGCCCGAAATGATGGCGTTCGGATTCCGGCTCTCGCCCGATACGATCGAACTCTGGACCTGGCCGCTGATCGCCCTCTGGACGCTCCGCTTAACGCGGGGCGCGGATCCGCGCTGGTGGCTCGCCGTCGGCGCCGTAACGGCAATCGCGGCTTTGGGCAAATACACGGTGGCTTTTTTCATCGTGGCCCTCCTTGCGGGAATGATCTGTACGCCCGCGAGGCGCGCATTGCAGACTCCGTGGTTCGCGGCCGGCGCGTTGCTGGCGGCGATCTTCGTCGCCCCCAACTTCCTGTGGCAAGCGCACAACGGATATCCGATGCTGCAACTGCTGGAAAACGATTACGGAAAATTCGTGCTCGAGAATCCGCCTTTTCCGCTGCAGCAAATCGTGATCATGAGTCCCTTGCTTTCGGTCGTATGGCTCACAGGCGTGGTTTGGCTGCTCTACCGGCGCGGCACGCGGTTTTTGGGAATCGCCTACCTGGCGCTGATCGCGATGATGTGGGCCTTGGACGCAAAGAGTTACTATCCGGGCCCGGTCTATCCGTACGTGATCGCGGCGGGCGCCGTGCCGATCGAACGGTGGACGTCGGCGCACCGTTTTTGGCGCATCGCAGTGGTGAACGCGATCTTGGCCTTCGCGATACCATCGACGCCGTTCGTGTTGCCCGTGCTGCCGCTCAAAACGTTTGTCGCATACCAGGGATCGCTCGGACGGTTTTTCCACCTGCGTTTCCACGTCGATCCCAACGCCGGCAATAACATTCCTATCCAGTACTATGCCGACATGACCGGTTGGCCGGAGCTTGCCGCAGCTGCCGCAAAAGTCTACTCCGGCTTACCGCCCCGCGAGCGAGCGCAAGCCGCGGTCTTTACGAACAATGCGGGTGAAGCCGCCGCGATCGACGTGTACGGCGTGCGCTATGGTTTGCCGCCGGCGATCAGCGGCAACAACAACTACTGGCTATGGGGACCGCGCGGCTTTACGGGAAACGTGCTGATCGACGTGCATGGAAATGCGCGCGACGACCGGCTTCGTTTCGACTCGGTGCGGCTTGCGGCAGTCTTCCGCAATCCGTACGCGATGCCGTACGAAAACAACGTGCCGATCTACATCTGTCGCGGAATTCACACGCCGCTTGGGCAGATCTGGCCGAAACTTCGCAACTACAGTTATGGTTTTGACCGGTTATGAACCATGGAGGGCCGGATGCTCGTACTCACCCGCAAACCTAACCAATCGATCGTGATCGGCGAGGACGTCCGAATCGTCGTGGTGTCGATCGAACGCGACCAGGTCAAGCTCGGTATTGAAGCGCCGCGCGATCTGACCGTGCACCGCGCCGAAGTCAGCGAGAAGATCAAGAAGAAAGGCTAGGCTGCCGGTTCGTAGTCGGGAGGCTGTTCGGGGAAGCTTGGCTCGGGCTGGCCGGGAACCGCAGGCGGGTCCGATGGCCCCCAGTCGGGGGAGGGCTGGGCCGGCGGCGGGAGCTGTTCGGGTTGGTCCGGTGGTGGGATGCTCGGCTGACCAGGCGGCTCCATGGGCGGACGGTACTCTGCAATCATCAGGAGCCTTTATTCCCATCGGCGCGGTGCCCATGATATAATCGCGCGGCTGTCCCCCACAGCACACTTCACCCGGCATGGAGGCCGGGTGCGATGGCCTCATCGCGACCGGCGCCAGGATGGCCGCGGGTCCGAGGTCAGAAAGGTTTCTTTCCCTTGTCCGTTATTTCGATGCGGGCGCTGCTCGAGGCCGGAGTCCACTTCGGCCATCAGACGCGGCGCTGGAATCCCAAGATGAAGCCGTACATCTTTCAAGAGCGTAACGGCATCTACATCATCAATCTCTCCCTCACAGTTCAAAAGCTGCGGCAAACGTACGACGCTGTGAAGCAGATGTCGCGCGATGGAAAAGTCGTGCTTTTCGTCGGTACCAAGAAGCAGGCCCAAGACGTCGTCCGCGAAGAGGCCGAACGTGCCGGCACCTATTACATCAACCAGCGTTGGCTGGGCGGCACGCTGACGAATTTCGCGACGATCCAAAAACGCATCTCGCGCTTGCGCGAGCTCGAAGGCATGAAACAACAGGGTGACTTCGAACGCCTTCCCAAAAAAGAAGTCGCGAAGCTGCAAGACGAGATGTCGAAGCTCGAGCGTTTCCTGGGCGGCATCAAAGATATGCACCGCCTGCCGGACGCGATCTTCATCGTCGATCCGAAGAAAGAGCGCATCGCCGTTCTCGAAGCGCGCAAACTGAAGATTCCGATTATCGCCGTGATCGATACGAACTGCGATCCCGACGAGATAGACTACCCGATTCCGGGCAACGACGACGCGATTCGCGCGGTCAAACTGATGGTCTCGAAGATCGCCGACGCGATCATCGAGGGCAAGACCGAGACCGAGAGCTCGCTCGAAGTCCCCGAAGACGGAGAAGCGAGTGTTGATTACACGGCGTACGAAGAGCCGGTCACGACCCTTGCGGATGCCGAAGCGGGGGCGACAGCTTGAGCGTGGCCTATCAACCGAAAGCAGACGAGATCAAGAAACTGCGCGAGTCCACGGACGCTCCGATGATGGACTGCAAGCGCGCGCTGGAAGAAGCGGCCGGCGACTTTGATAAAGCCCGCGAGGTCCTGCTGGCGCGCGGCGCCGCGCAAGCACAGAAGAAGGCCGAACGGGCCGCGAACGAAGGCTCGATCGCCAGTTATATTCATGCCGGCGGGAAAATCGGCGTTCTGGTTGAGGTGAATACCGAGACCGACTTCGTGGCGCGCAATCCGAAGTTCAGCGAGTTAACTCGCGATATCGCGATGCACGTCGCGGCGATGTCGCCGCTCTACGTCGACCGCGAAAGCGTACCGCCTGAAGTCGTCGAAGGGGTCCGGTCAGAGATGGCCGCCTCGGTTCCGGCGGGCAAACCGGCCGAGATTGCCCAGAAGATTGTCGAGGGCAAGCTGAACAAATGGTTCGAAGAGCACTGCCTGCTCGATCAGCCGTTCGTCAGGGACGACACGATGAGCGTAGGCGATCTGATCAACCGCACGGTCGGCGTACTGGGAGAAAAAATCAAAGTGCGGCGGTTCGTGAAGTACGCGCTCGGGGACCGGTGAGACGGTGAGCGCCGTACAGCCCAGATTTCGCCGCGTCCTGCTCAAGATCTCCGGTGAAGCCTTCGCGGGCAAAGAGACGGGAGTCGACGTTGCCACCACCGACGCGATGGCTAAGCAAATCGCCGACGTGAGTCGCGACGGCGTCTCGGTCGCCATCGTCGTCGGCGGCGGAAACATCTGGCGCGGAAAAATTCACGAAGAAGCCGGCATGGATCGCGCGACCGCAGACTATATGGGCATGCTCGCAACGGTCATCAACGCGCTCGCGCTGCAAGACTCGCTCGAACGCATGGGCACTCCCTCACGCGTCCAGACTGCCATTTCGATGCATCAGATCGCCGAGCCGTATATCCGCCGCCGCGCGATCCGTCACTTGGAAAAAGGACGCGTCGTCATTTTTGCCGGCGGAACCGGCAATCCGTATTTCACGACCGACACGACCGCGGCGCTGCGCGCGGTCGAGGTCAACGCCGAGGCGCTGCTCAAAGCCACACGCGTTGACGGCGTCTACAGCGCGGATCCGAAAAAAGATCCGACCGCGACGCGGTTCGATCGACTGCCATACCTCGAGGTGCTGCAACGCGGCCTGGAAGTCATGGACAACACGGCGCTGACGTTGTGCATGGACAATAATCTTCCGATCATCGTTTTCGATATGGCCGTGCCCGGCAATATCCGCCGCGTCATTCTGGGTGAGTCGATCGGCACCGTCGTGGGCAAGCCCGGGCCGACGCTGGCCGGAACGGTACGTGCCTAATGGCGGACAGCTTTAAGGAAGCCGAAGGCAAGATGACCAAGTGCGTCGATGCGACGCGCAGCGAATTTGCGGCGATCCGCACCGGACGCGCGACGCCCGCGCTGCTCGACCGGATCCAGGTCGAAGCGTACGGCACGTCCGTTCCGCTCAAGCAAGTGGCGACGGTGAGCGCGCCCGATCCGCGCTCGCTGATGATCGCCGCCTTCGACCGCAACACGGTCGGCGATATCCGCAAGGCGATCGAGAAAAGCGATCTCGGGCTGAGTCCGAACGTCGACGGCGGCTCCATCCGTCTCTCGATTCCGCCGCTGAACGAAGAGCGCCGCAAAGACCTCGTGAAAATCGTCAAGAAAAAGGGCGAGGACGGCAAGATTGCGGTTCGCAACGTGCGCCATAAAGTCCACGACGACTTACGCACGCAGCTCAAAGATCACGATATCACCGAAGACGACAACAAGCGTATGCAGGACCAACTGCAAAAAATGACCGACCGCTTCATTAAAGAGATCGATCAGTTGGTGACTGCCAAAGAAAAAGAAATCATGGAGGTATAGCTCCTGCTTGACGAGCTGGTCCTGATGCCCGAGGTGCAGGCGCGGCGCCGGCTGCGCGGCCGCATCCGCGCGCTTTCGGTTCTGGCGCCGGTCGGCTCGTTCGCCGGGAAGGGCACGCTGCGCGTCTTGCGTGTGCTGGCTCAGGATGGAGCCGGCGACGATGCGCGGCTCGAACTGATGTGCGGTTACGAATCCTACGAGAGGGTCAATTAAGTGGCGCGCGTGCTGCCCGCGACCCAAGATCAGCTCGATCTGGGCAAGCTCCCCAAGCACGTTGCGATCATCATGGACGGCAACCGGCGCTGGGCAAAGCATCGCGGCATGCCGGCGATCGAGGGACACCGGCGCGGAATGCTCGCGTTGCGCGAAGTGACGCGCGCCTGCAGTGATTTTGGCATCCCCATTCTGACAGTCTACGGATTTTCAACAGAAAACTGGCGCCGCGACTCGACCGAAATTTCGCTGCTGCTTGATCTCTGCGTCTATTTCGCGCAAAACGAACTCGTCGAACTGAGCCGAAACAACGTGCGGGTCAACGTGATCGGGGCCTATCGCGCGCTTCCGCCGGCTTCACGCGACGCGCTCGACCGTCTGATGGAACGCACGGCTGCCAATACAGGCTTGTTGCTGAACCTCGCGGTCAACTACAGCGCGCGGGCCGAGCTGCAGCGTGCCGTCGCGCGGATCGCGGGCGACGTTGCGGCGGGCAAACTGCGTGCCGACGAGATCGACGAAGCGAAAATTTCTTCCTATCTCTATACCGCCGACCAGCCGGATCCTGACATGCTGATCCGCCCCGGCGGCGAGCACCGGCTCTCGAATTTTCTGCTGTACCAGGTCGCCTACACAGAATTGGTGATGAGCGAAGTCTATTGGCCCGATTTCGGAAGGGACGAATTCGTACGGACGCTGCTTGAGTTTCAGAAGCGGCAACGCCGCTTCGGCGGAGCGTGAACGCCGTCCGGCCGGTGAGCGCAGCGCCGGCCAACCCCTTGACGACGCGCCGAGTGCTGGTCGGAATCGCTCTCGCGGTTGTCGGACTCGGCTCGGTCTTCATTCCGGTGGCTTTTTACATCGTGATCTTGGCCGTCGGCGCCATCAGTGTCTACGAGCTCGCGCGGCTGTGTGAAATCAAAGGGCAGCCGCTCGAATATCAAGTTGCGGTTCCGGGCGTCCTGATCTACATTCTGCTGAGCATTTTCAAGCTGCTGCCGCACTGGGAGGGCGCGCTGCTCGCGTCGGTCGTGCTGGTCGCTTTTTGGCTTGGCATGTACGGAGAGCAGAAGGGTTACTTCGCGCGCACCGCTTACACGCTGCTCGCCGTTCTTTACATCGGCAAGTTGCTGACGTATTTCATTTTTATCCGGCAAGTACCACGCATGGGATTGGATTGGACGCTCTTCGTCATCGTGTTGATCGCGCTGACCGATATTTTGGCGATGATTGTCGGGTCGCTGATCGGCCGCACGCCGCTCACAAAGATTTCTCCGAAGAAAACCGTCGAAGGCGCGGCCGGTGCGCTCGTACTCGTGACCGCGATCGGCGCGCTGCTGGGCACGAGCCCGTATCTTGGAATGCTGTGGTGGCAGGGCGCCGCCCTTGGGGCCGCGGCCTGTATCGCCGCGCAGGCCGGCGACTTGGTCGAATCCGCGCTCAAACGCGACGCCGGCGTGAAAGATAGCGGAACGGTCATTCAGGGCCACGGCGGCGTGCTGGACCGGTTCGATTCATACTTGTTCGGCGGCATGGCGTTTTACGCAACGCTGCACGTCATTGGACTGCTCCCCTTTGCCTAAGCGCATCGCCATTCTGGGAAGCACCGGCTCGATCGGAACGCAGGCGCTCGACGTTATCTCGCGCCATCCCGGCCGTTTCACCGTGTGCGGACTTGCGGCCGGAAAACAGATCGATAAATTGCGCGAACAGACGGAACAGTTCGGCGTAAAGATCGCGGCAACGGCGCAAGACGGTCAGGCTGGACTCCTCCGCGTGGCAATGGAGTCTAAGCCCGACGTGCTGCTGGCCGCTACAGACGGTTTCGTTTCTTTCGATGCGGTCTTTGCCGCAGTCGAGCGCGGGATCGACATCGCTATCGCCAACAAAGAACTGATCGTCGCGGCCGGCGACCTGCTGATGGCCGCGGCCGCGAAATCGGGATCGCAGATCGTGCCGGTGGATTCCGAACACTCCGCAATTTTCCAGTGTCTGGTCGGCGAAAGCCGCGACCGCGTTCACGCGATCGTTTTGACTGCGTCCGGCGGCCCGTTCTGGCGAAATACGAAGGATGAGATCCGGAATGCTTCAATCGAAGCAGCGCTCGCTCATCCGACCTGGCACATGGGGGTCAAGAATACGGTCGACTCGGCCACCATGATGAACAAAGGGCTCGAAGTGATCGAGGCAAGCCGGCTCTTCGGTTTTCCCGGCGAGCGGATCGGCATACTCGTGCATCCCCAGTCAATCGCGCACGGCATCGTGATTTTCAGCGACGGCAACGTGAAGATCCAAGCTGCCGCGCCCGACATGCGCTTACCCATTGGATATGCTTTAGCGTATCCGGATCGTCTCACTGATGTGCAGCACAGCATATCCAATGGGGCCCCCAGCCCCCCTTCGGCATTCTTCGATCCGCTCCAAGCGATCGGCGCCCATCCGGAGGCGGCGGCCCTTCGTTACGATTTCGAACGGCCCGACCCGGAGCGGTTTCCGTGCGTGGCCTTGGCATACGAAGCGCTGGCGCAGGGCGGAACGATGCCGGCCGTCCTTTCAGCCGCAAACGAAATTGCCGTCCGCGCGTTTGTAGAAGGTGAAGTCGGCTTGGGGGCGATCCCGGAAATCATCGCCGAAGCGCTCTCTTCGGCATCGGCGGACGACGTGAGTCTTGCGACGCTGCGGCAAGCCGACGCGCAGGCTCGGAAAGACGCGCATGCCGCGGTCAACGCGGCGCGCCGCGTAAAGGTGTCGATCGAGTGATGATGCTGGCGGCAATTACTCTCACGAGCGTTGCGAAAATTGCGCTGTTCCTATTCGTACTCTCGCTTCTCGTCGTGCTGCATGAGTATGGGCATTTCATCTTGGCGCGCTTGAGCAACGTGCGCGTGCTCGAGTTTTCGGTCGGCTTCGGTCCGAAGCTCGCCGGTTGGACCAGTAAGCGCAGCGGCACGGCGTATTCGTTCCGGGCCTTACCGCTCGGCGGCTACTGCGCGATGCACGGCGAGGACAATAAAACCTCCGAGGCCGAGTTGCAGCGCGATTTTCGTCAGGAAGCTCCCGTTTACGACGAAGATAACTTTCAAGCGAAGAAGCCCTGGACCCGGCTCGCGATTATCGCGGCCGGCCCGGTTGCAAATTTCATTTTATGCCTGGCAATTCTGTTCATCGGCGCCGTGGCTTTCGGCGTGCGCAGCGACAAGGTTCAGCCGCGCATCGGGCCGCTCACGCCGAATTACCCGGCGCAAAAAGCAGGCATGCGCGCGGGCGACCGTATCGTTGCGCTCAACGGTATCGTTGTCTCGGGCGGCGACTCGCTCATCAACACCATCCACGCGTCGCTCGGCCTGAATCTGCGCGTCACTTTCGATCATAACGGCGAGCAACGCACGGTAGCGGTCAGGCCGATCCGCTGCCCGGCTCCTCAGCAGAACCAGGGATGCCTGGGCTTTTCTCCGGTCGCGGTGTTCGAACGGGTCGGATTGGGACAAGCCACGCAGTCGGCGTTGCAAGACTTCGTTTTGATCGGACGCCAAACGTTCGGCAGCCTCGCGCTGCTGGTAAGCCATCCGCAGACCTACGCGCCTCAACTGAGCGGCGCCGTCGGTATGGGCCGCGCGGCGATGTCCATTCAGGACTTCGGATGGGGTCCGTACTTCTTTTTTGCCGCGCTCATCTCGTTTGCGCTCGGGCTCTTCAACCTGCTTCCGCTCCCGGCGCTGGACGGCGGAAGGGCGGCCTTCATCCTCGCGGAGTTGATACGCGGAAAACCTGTCGATCCGGAGAAAGAAGCCATCGTGCACATCACGGGCTTCGCCGTGCTGATCGCACTCATGCTCGTCATCAATTTTTATAACGTCGTGCAAATCTATCAGGGAAAAGGGCCGTTTTGATTCGGATCCGCCGGAAAAGCAAACCGGTTTTCTTGCAAAACAAGACCGGGAAGGACGACGCCAAATCCGTTTGGATTGGCGGCGACCATCCCATTGTCGTGCAAACGATGACGACGACCGACACCGGTGACGCCGACGCGACGCTTGCTCAGATCTATGGCTTAGCGATGGAAGGCGCCGAGGTCGTGCGCGTTACCGTCAAGGATGCGCCCGACGCCGCCGCCATGCCCGCCATCGTGCACCGTTCGCCGGTGCCGATCGTTGCCGATATTCATTTCGATCACCGCATGGCGCTGGCAGCGATCGAAGCCGGTGTCGCCAAACTGCGTCTCAATCCGGGCAACATACGCGACTACAATAAGACCAAAGAGGTTGTCCAGGCTGCCAAAGCGCGTGGAATTCCGATTCGCATCGGCGTGAACATGGGTTCGCTCGCGCCCGATCTCGAGAAGACGCTCGGACATACGCCCGAAGCGATGGTCGAGTCGGCGATGCGGCACGTTCAGATTTTGGAAGATCTGGATCACAAAGATATCGTGATTTCGCTCAAGGCCCATGACGTGATGTCTACGGTGGCCGCCTATCGCTTCATGGACAAACGCCTGCGCGAGCGCGACACTCCGTATGCGCTGCATTTGGGCATCACCGAAGCCGGGCTGCTGCGCGACGGCACGATCAAATCATCGGTCGGATTAGGGATTCTGCTGTTCGAAGGCATCGGCGACACGATCCGCATTTCGCTGGCGGCCGATCCGCTTGAAGAAGTGCCGGCATGCTGGAGCCTGCTCAAAGCGCTGGGCTTGCGCGAAAAAGGGTTTGAGATTACCGCGTGTCCGTCGTGCGGCCGCGCCGAGATTAGCGTGTTGGAGCTCGGCGAGAGCGTCGAGAAAATCGCCAAGGAATATACGGCGCCGGTCAAAGTTGCCGTCATGGGCTGCGTCGTCAACGGTCCGGGTGAATCGAAGATGGCCGACGTCGGCGTAGCCGGCGGAAAAGGCAAAGGGGCGATTTATCGCGCCGGCGAGTTAGTGGGAACCTTCCCGGAGGATCAGCTCCTCACTGCGTTGCGCGCGGAGATCGAAAAAGTCATCCGCGAAAAGTACCCGGAGCATGCGGTATAAACCGCCCGGGCTCGCAGCCGTAGCGATAACTGCGGCCATTGCGATCGCCGTCTCGCTGGCGATTTCGGTTGCCAAACCCGTGGAAGTTCGCGTCGATGGCCAGCCTATGCTTACCGACGTGCCGCCGGTGCGAACCGATGCCGAGACGGTCTACGTGCCGCTGCGGCCGTTGAGCGACGCCCTCGGCGCCGAAACGCGTTACGACGCCAAAACCGGCGATATTTTCATGACGCGCGGCGATCAGTCGCTCCATCTGCGGATCGGCGACGTGCATGCGACGGTCAACGGCATGCCGATGACCATGAAGCACGCGCCTTTCCGGGTACGCGGCCGCGCAATGATCGGCTTGCGTACCGTGCAGAAAGCGTTTGGGGTACGCGTCAAATTCGACAAAGCGACGTCTCGAGTCGACGTCGATACGCCCGGAGAAGCCGCCGCGCCTTAGACCTCTTGGAGCCCCTCCGGTTCGAGGACAGGCACGACATCTTGCGGATCGGATTTGCGGAAACCGTAGGCAAAGAAGAAGATCAATCCGACAACGAGCGCGATTGCAAACCACGTCCATGTGGCGCGCGACAATCCGAAGACCGCCAAAAACAGCGAGCAGACGATCCCCAAAATCGGGAAGAGCGGCACGAACGGGACGCGGAAGCTGCGCGGCATATCGGGTTTGCGGTGCCTCAGGTAGAGTACGCCCGCACAGACGACGGTGAACGCGATGAGCGTGCCGATGTTGACCAGATTCAAGAGCTGGTTGAGCGGCACGATGAGCGCGAGCAGAGCCACGGCCACGCCGGTGATCATGGTTGTGATCGCGGGCGTCTTAAACTTCGGGTGGACTTTAGCGACGACCGGTGGCAACATTTTGTCGCGCGCCATGACGTAAAAAATACGCGATTGCCCGAGCAGCGAACTCAGCGCGACGCTCGTCGTACCGGCCAGCACGCCCATCGTGATGATCCAATTCAGAACCGGCATGTGCAGCGGCGCGAGCGCGTAGACGAGCGGATTCTTGATCGGCACCTGGTTCCACGGCACTGCGCCGACGAGTACGAGCGCCGTTGCGCAGTAGATAACCGTGCCGATCGCGAGGGCCCCGATAACGCCCATCGGGACGTCGCGCTGCGGGTTTTTACACTCCTCGGCAGTCGTCGTCGCGGTGTCGAAGCCGATGTAGCTGAAGAACACATAGGCTGATATGGCGATGATGCCGTAGGGCTGAGCCGACGACGAGTAATCCATCATGCCGCCGAAGGGCGAGAGCGCGCCCCATCCGTGCGGACTGAAGTTGTGAAAGTTCGCCAGATGCACGAGGCTCAGACCGGCAAATATGAAGACGATGAGCGCCGAAATTTTCAGCACGACGAAAATATTGTTTGTTGTAGCCGTTTCACGAATGCCGATGGCAAGCAGAACGCTCAACAAGAGCACGAAGACCGCGCTCAAGATGTCCACCTGTGAATGCGCGAGGTCCCAATTCTGCGGCATCCACCACGAGCCGTGGATCACCAGAGCCGATTGTTGCGCCCAAGCCGGCAGCGAAATGCCTAAGGTCTTGAGCACGTCTTGCACCGCAGCGGAAAACTGTTGTGCAACGGGAGCCGCGGAGATGCCATATTCGAAAATGAGCGCGAACCCGATGATCCAGGCGAAGAGTTTTCCCATCGTAGCGTATGCATACGTGTAGGCACTGCCTGCAACCGGGACCATGGCGCCGAGCTCGGCGTAGCATAGCGCGGCAAAAAATGACGTGAGCCCGGCGAGCAGATAGGAGACGATGACGGCCGGGCCGGCACCTTTGACGCCCGTGCCAATCGTCGTAAAAATACCGCCGCCGATCATCGTCCCCAGACCGATTGCGACGAGATCCTTCGCGGTCAGTGCACGGCGTAAGATTCTGCGCGACCCGAGCTCGCGGAGTTTGTCGACGTTCGTCGTCTCGAACAGCCTCTTGAAAAAACGGCTGTCGCCGCCTGCCTCGTTCAATGTGCTTCTCCCCAAGGATCGGGTGGCGCTGCATTGGCGTTCCACTGCGTTTCAGTAATTCCGGAGCGAGCATTGATCCAGCGCGCCCAAACGAAGAGCGCGTCGGAAAGCCGGTTCACGACTCGAATGGTCGCTTCCGAAACCTCCGGTTCCTCTTCGCGCAGCGTCACGAGCAGACGTTCCGCGCGGCGGCAAACGGTGCGGGCAAAATGGAGCGCTGCCCCCGTTGGGCTGCCGCCCGGGAGGATGAACGCATTCAGCGGCTCGAGATCGTCATCGGCTTCGTCGATCGCGCGTTCCAGGGCCGCAACCTGATCGTCGCCGGCGAGCGCCATGCCGTTCCACTGTTTTCCGCCCGGCGTTGCGAGTTCCGCGCCGAGGTCGAAGAGCAAGTTCTGCGTCCACGACAGCCATGCGTCCAGTCGCTGCGCGTTCGCGTTCGAAGCCGCCAGTTGCGCGCGCGCAATCCCGATGGCGCTTGAAAGTTCGTCGAGCGTGCCGTACGTTTCGATCCGCCCGCTGTTTTTGGAGACGCGCGAACCCCCGACGAGTCCGGTACTGCCCGTATCACCGGCCCGGGTGTAGATGCGCGTACGCTTGGACATGCTCGTTCCTTGCAACGCTCGCGCGCCCCAGGCCTTTCGGCGGAACGGAACCGGCCGCCGATGGCGAACGTAACGGCACTATGAGCAAAAGAATAGAACGCCGCGAGTTTCTCGCAGCTTGCGCAGCGGTTTCGGCGACGGCCTCCTTGGGCGGGGTCGCGTACGGACAGCAAACGGGATTTGTTCCTGCCACTATTCAACTGGACGCGTCGCCTTCGGGCCGGCGCATGCTCGCCGAGTTCATGGGTCTGAGTTTTGAAGCGTCGCTGATACCGGGGGGCGCTTTCTTCAGCGGTTCGAACCGCGCGCTGATCGATTACGTGCGCGGCTTGGGCCGCCGTGGAATCGTGCAATTCGGAGGAGCCAACCTCGATACGACAACGTACGCTCCGGCGGACCTTGCGAATCTCGCGCAGTTTTTGGATGCGACCGGCTGGCGCGCCATTTTGGGACTGAGTCTAGGCGCGGCGGCGTTCGGCGTCGCCGATCAGGCCGCTAAGGCCAAACAAGCTTTGGGTGAACGCCTACTCGCGTTCGAACTGGGCAGCGCGCCGGATCTGCATTTCAAAGACTATGGAACGTTTCTCGCCGCATTCCGGGCTCGAGTCTCGTCGATCAATGCGAACGCTCCCGGCGCCGCGTATGCAGGGCCGGCGACAGCGACCCACACCGACTGGGCCGCGCGCTTCGCCCAAGACGAGCGCCCGCAGCTGGTCTTGATCACGCAGCAGTACCGGCATACTGGCAGTGAAGCGGCGCTGCGCAACGGCATACGGGATTTGCCGAAATCGACTGCGGTGTCCGATTTACCGTATCGCATCGAACAAATCGTCTCGAGCTCCAATAACATGGCTAACGCGCTGTGGGCCCTCGATTTCGGTTTGGAACTGGCAGCCAACGGCGGCGACGGCGGTAACTTTCACGACGACGCCGACGCACAGCGCGGGCCGCTCTATCAAGCTCTGCTCCTCCTCAAAGAATCGGTCGACGCGCGGTTCGTCACGCGCATTTTACAAACCACGAACAATAATTTCACGGCTTACGCAATCGAACGCGATGACCAAACGCGCGTCCTGACGCTGATCAACCGCGATGCGAATGTGGGCGTGACGGCCAATGTAAACGCCGCGCGGCCCGCGCGCAATCCGCGCGTGCGCCGGCTGACGGCCTTGAGCCTGGACACCACCCAAGTCAACGCCGTCGATTGGCAGAACGCCGACCCAGCGGCGCTCGACGTGCCGCCCGCATCGGCGGCGGTGCTCACGCTCTGATGGCAGAACTTCCGGCGCAAGAACCACTCGTCAAAGAGATCCCGCCCAAAGGCGCGGATCTTTCTGCATGGTATACCGCGGCCTGCCTGAAGGCCGAGCTCGTATCGTATGCGCCCGTGCGCGGATGCGTGGTGCTGCGTCCGTACGGCTTTGGAATGTGGGAAAATGTGCAGCGCGAGCTGGATACGCGTTTCAAAGAGACGGGTCATGAGAACGCGTATTTCCCGCTGTTGATACCCGAAAGTCTGCTCGTTCGCGAAGCCGAGCACGTGGAGGGTTTTGCACCCGAGGTCGCTTGGGTGACGCAGGGCGGTCAAGAGAAGCTCGAAGAGCGTCTGGCCATTCGTCCGACCTCCGAAGTCATCATCGGCGTCATGTATGCGAAATGGATTCAGTCGCACCGCGACCTGCCCGTGCTGATCAATCAATGGTGCAACGTCGTGCGTTGGGAAAAAGCGACCCGGCCCTTTCTGCGCACGATGGAGTTTCTTTGGCAAGAAGGACACACCGCGCACGCGACGGCGGAAGAAGGGCGCGCCGAAACCGAGCAAATGCTCGAAGTCTATCGCGATTTCGCCGAAAACGTTGCGGCAATTCCCGTCTATTCAGGACGCAAGAGCGCAAGCGAACGTTTTCCCGGAGCCGTGGAGACCTATTCTATAGAGGCGCTCATGCCGGATGGCAAAGCGCTGCAGTCCGGCACGTCGCACGACCTTGGGCAAAACTTCGCGCGCGCATACGACATCACGTTTACCGACGCCGATCAGCAGCTGAAGCACGTCTTCACGACGTCGTGGGGTATTTCGTGGCGCATGCTCGGAGCGGTGATTATGGTGCACGGCGACGATCGCGGGCTGCGCCTTCCCCCCAAGCTCGCGCCTCTCGAAGCGGTGATCGTGCCCATCGTCAAGGGTGAAGAGCGCGCTCCCTTGGAGAAAGCTCGCGAGCTCGGGAAGACGCTGCGCGCCGCGGGCTTCCGCGTACGCGTAGACGATCGCGATCGTTCCCCGGGATTTAAGTATAGTGACTGGGAGATGCGCGGCGTGCCCGTGAGAATCGAGATCGGGCCGCGCGATCTGGAGGCGGGCTCCGTATCGCTGGTGCGCCGGGATAAGCAAAAGGGTGAAGAGGGGTCGCGCGTTTCTGTTGCCTTTGACGCATTGAGCACGACTTTGCGCGAGCAGCTGACCTCGATTCAAGCATCGCTTTTCGCCCAAGCAAAAACATTTCTCGAGAGCCACACCTTCGCGCCGAGGGATCGCGCAACGTTCTTCGAGCAGTGCAAGAATCGCGCGGGGATGATCGACATTCCATGGTGCAACCGGCCGCAATGCGAAGCGGAGGTCAAGAACCAAACGTCGGCGACGACGCGCGTCATGCGCGAATTGCAACAGCCCGGAGCCAGTTGCGTCGCCTGCGGTGAGCCCGCTGTGGTCAACGCGTATTTTGCTCAAAGTTATTAGCGCGCTCGTTCTGCTCGCGCAGCTCTTTCCGGTGGCGCCGCCCGGCATTGACCGGCTTGATGCGAACGCGCGCGCTTCAGGCAACCGCAAAGATTTGGCCGTCGGAATTGGCCGCGCACTGTTTCGCACCGAGTGGCCCGCGCAGGTCCTCAACGTCTATGTGAACGGCTTCGGCAGCCATGACGTCGCGGGCTTGCGCGTCTCGGGCGAGCACTTCCACCATGCGCTCACGCGCGATCAATTCTTGGACGAGATAGCCTCACTGGCGCGCATAAGCTTTACGGCCGCTCCGGTCGACGAGGTGGACGTTTGGGCGAGCGTGCCGCTGCAGGTGGGTAAGGACGTCATTGTGGCAGGCGACCTCGCACAGCCCAGTTCGCGTGCGGTCTTCACGGTAAGCGTTCGCCGCGGAGAACGCATGGATGCGTTGATCCGCCGCATGCGCGCGAGTCGCGGCGTCTACTGGGACCAGGAGTGGGCCCGTACAACTTTAAAGTGAGGAGGCTCTAGTGTACCGAAAAAGCCTCCTCTCCAACGGTGTCCGGGTCATCAGCGAATCGATGCCGGGCTTTCGTTCGGCCTCAATCGGCATCTGGGCCGACGTCGGTTCGGCCGTCGAGCAGCCTCAGCTGCGCGGCGTTTCGCATTTGGTCGAGCACATGCTCTTCAAAGGAACGCAGCGCCGCACGGCGCGCGAGATCGCCGAAGAGATGGATGGCGTCGGCGGAAACCTCAACGCTTTCACCGACAAAGAAGCGACCTGTTACTACGCAAAGGTCATGGACGTGCACCTTCCGTTAGCGGTCGACGTGCTTTCCGACATGTTCCTGAACTCGCGCTTCGATCCGTCGGAGCTCGCCAAAGAGCAAAAAGTCGTTCTGGAAGAGATCAAAATGTACGACGACTCTCCGGACGAGTTGATTCACGATCTCTTCATTCAAACGATGTGGCGCGGCAGCAACCTCGGTTCGCCGACCATCGGCTTTGCCGATACCGTGACGAAACTCACGCAAGACGATTTGCGGCAGCACATGAAACGGCACTATGCGCCCAATTCCGTGGTCGTAGCATCGGCCGGCAACGTTGACCACGACGCGTTGGTGGAGATGCTCGAACGCGTGCTGGCGCCCTTCCAAGGAACGTGCGCGCTGCCGGTCCCGGAAAACCCGCCCCCCACGCCGGCCTCTTTATTTCGGCCCAAGGACAGCGAGCAAGCTTATGTCGTGTTGGGCACGACGGGACTTTCGGTGCGCGACGAGCGCCGTTACGTGCTCTCGGTGCTCGACACGATACTTGGCGGCGGCATGTCGAGCCGCTTGTTCCAGGAGATTCGCGAGAAGCGCGGGCTCGTCTACACGGTGTATTCTTTCCAAGCTGCCTATCGCGGAGCCGGACTTTTCGCGGTGTATGCGGGCACGTCGCCCCAATCGGTCGGCGAATGCGTTGCCGTGATCGGCGATCAGTTCGCGCAGATCAAAAATACCGCGGTCGGTGACGCCGAGCTGCGCCTGGCGAAAGAACATATTAAAGGAAGCCTCTCGCTTTCGCTCGAGAGCACGTCCGGCCGGATGATCCGGCTGGGCCGCAGCGAGTTCTCGCTGGGCCGAGATCTCCCGATTGACGAGATCGTCGCCAAAGTCGAAGCGGTCACGGCGCCGGAGATCCAAGAACTGGCGCAGGAGTTGCTCCGAGAAGAGAATCTCGGTTTGTGCGTGCTGGGCCCCGTCGACGAGTCTTCCGTCGAGTGGAATCGCAGCGCTGCTTAATCACGCCGCTCCGGCGGTAATACCGTTTTGGTCGTGGCAGCTCTACGTTGCCGTCGGCGTCAACGCGTTGATTCAAGTTATTCAAATCGGCGCCTATGCGGCGCGCTTGGCAGGTGTCCGTACGGGACGAATCGCCACATCGATCTCGCTCTTCAACTTGTTCGTAACGGCAAGCCGGCTCGCGAGCTTGGTATTGACGCTGATGCTCGCGCCTTTATCCGACACTGCCGGGAACACTGTAAGGGCGCTGTCCCTGCATCATCCGGAACCTCTCGCTCTTATCGCGGGCGTTCAGCACCTATTTGAATGGCAGTTGCGCGCGATCATTATCGGCGGGACCCTAGGGACGATTGTGGGCGCTCTCCTGCTGCCCTTGTTCACGTACTTGTACGTGCGGGGTGTCAGGTCGTTCGAACGGACAAAGTCGATTCCGCACTCGCTTGCAAGGCTCTTTGATCTGCGCGTGATGCTGGACGTCCTGCGGCATCTACGGGTGCCGCACTATCGTGAAATCTTTTCATTCTCTATCCGTCACATTCCAACGCGGCTGCTGGTTTTTAACGTCGTCGTCACCGCGGTGTATGCGATCGGCGTGGTCGCCGCCTATTATGCGAGCGTCGTGGACGTGAACTTTGCCAGAACCGCGGCGGGCGCGTCGGGAGTCGTCAACGGCATCGGGACGATCGCGTTTACGTTTTTTGTCGACCCGACGTCGTCAATGATCGTCGACGAGGCGGCCAAAGGAGAGCGGCCGCACGAGGAAGTTAAGGCGATGGTCTTCTATCTAGCTCTTACGGCTATCATCGGGTGGGTTCTTTCTCAAGCTTTGTTGTGGCCGGCGGCCTGGATCATTACGGTCGTCGCGCATTTGGTAAACCGCTAACCATGCATTGGATCAGGATATTGGCCTGCATCTCGGCGATCGCGCTTGGCGCGAGCGGCTGCGCCGGACCGATCGAACGCTGGCTCGTGGACACGCGAGTGCATCAGGGCGATGCTGCGCTGGCGAATGGAAGCCTGCACGAAGCGGCGACGGCCTACCGGCTCGCGCTGCATGTCAGCCCGACCGATGCGCGCGCCAGAGCTGGATTTTCCAACGCTGCCGGCAGTATCGCCGATGCCGATTTTCGCACCGGAAACTATGACGACGCCCTGGCGACAATTAGCTCCGCTCAGAAATACGATCCGACGAACGTGCGCCTGCAAGCGCTCAGATCGCAGATCGACGACGCAAGACTCAAACGCGCGATCGTCTTATCGAATTATCCGACCTACCGCGCCGCGGCGGCCGAGATCCAAGCGGCCTTCGATGCGTTACGCCTGCAAAACAAACTCATCGTACACAGTCTGCACCGTTTCGCTTATACGTATGACACGCAAGATTTGACGCGCGCGATCGAGGACTCGTACGAATTGCAGAGACAGATTGCCCGTAACACTAACCGCCTCATCATTTACCGCCAGCTGGTGGAGTCGGGCGTTCCGGCGGCCGAAAAGGCGGGGGCGACGGCTGTCTCGGGTTCGCTGCTGCCGCTGCCGTAAAGATGCGGTGGCTCCCAGCCGCCGTCGTGGCGCTTGCCCTGTTCGTGATAGCGCCCGCTCTGGCCAGTGGGTGGATGGCCGACGATGCTTTTTATTCCGCGCTGACCGGCGTTCTTGGCGCCGATCGCATCACGTTATGGCAGGCGATGGGGCATGCGTTCCAAGTCTGGTTCTTTGGAAACGGGCGATTCTACCCGGGGCTGATCGCCGAAAAATACCTCGTCTTCGACCTCTTCACGCACCTCGTCGCTTACAAGATATTTTTGGCAGCGGCAACGCTGGCCGCACTGGAGATGTTCCGGCGATGCGTGCAAACGTATACGACGCCGGCGTTTGCGGCGCTCTGCGCGCTCGTTGCCGCCGCACTGTTTCTCATCCATGGGTATCAGGACGCGCTCATCGCATACAATGCGATGCCGCAGATGGTCGCCATCGCGCTGTTCGGTTCGTTTATCGCGTTTCGGGCTGCGTTGGCGGGCCGGCGCCGGGCGATGGGCGTGATCTCCGTGGCGCTCTATGCCGTAGCCGCGCTTACGTATGAAGACGCCTACCTCTTGTGCGCGATCTATCCGTTGCTCGCGCGTCCGCTCAGCGGCAGTTGGCGCGCGGCATTCCGCGCTAGCGCTCCCTACGTGATTATTGCGGCACTGCTTGCCGTCTTCGAACTTGTGCTCCACGGCCGGGCGAAGCTTCCACCGGACGCCCTCTACGCCGTCAATGCCGAACCCGTCGCCTTTTTCAAAACGGCATTCTACCAAGTTACCGCGGCGCTGCCGTTTGCGTACTGGTTCGCAGATCCGCTGCGGTCGTTTCCTGTCTTTGCGGCCGGTGCTTTCGCCGGATTCGCCGTCGTAGGCTGGTTCGCGCTTGCGGCGGTGGAACGATCGGCCCCCAAACGGCTTCCGCTTTGGACGGGCGTCGTGTCGGCGATATTACCGGCGGTTCCGGTGGCACTGCTAGTGAAGTATCAACACGAGCTGCGGCTTGGAACCGGTTATCTTCCGGTGTTCCTGCAGACATTTGGCGTGGCGTTGCTGCTCGCATCGGCGGCGACAGCCGCTGTCCGAACCCGTTTTGGAAACGGCGCGAGAATCGCTGCCGCCGTCTTATGCGGAATCCTTGGCGCCGGTGCGTACGCGTCCAACGTACAGCTTGTGCGCGCCCAGGAGCCCGCGCGTGTCGCGCGCGCGGCTTTCGAGCGCGATCTTGCGGGCGGGGTCTTAAAGACCGTGCCCGCGGGCTCGACCATAACGATTCCCAAAATCTTTGATTGGATCGATTACGACGACAGCGGTCCCGACGCGATCTCGACGCGCGGTCTGCTCTACGAATACGGCGGAAAGCGCGCCGACCTCGAGGCTCCCGGCGACCTGCGGGCTCGGTTTGCGCTGAGATACTCGGGCTCGGTACGAACTTGGGCGCTGGGCGCGCTCAACGGGGCTCGCCAAACGGGATTGCCCCGGCCGTGCAATGGTTGGCAGATCGTGAACGGCGATTTTACCTTCGGGTACCGATGCTGGGCGCAGATCGCAACAGCACGGGGGCGATTCGACGGATTTCCGCGGTTTGAGATTGGCGCGGCCGGTGAATGTCTTCCGGCTTTGGCCGCGGGAAATCCGTTCGCCGCGCTAGACGTTTCCGGCGGCTCGGCAGGATACGTCGCGCAAACGTTTCGTTATCGCGGGGCGGCAACGACGATTACGCTGAAGGCATGGGCCATGAGCGATCCGGTGACGGTACAGGCCGGTATCGTGTACCCGGTAGGCACCGGCATCGGGACCGAGCGGATTCTCGATACGTTTGTCGCGCCGGTGCTGAACCGCGGGCGCGGAGGCTGTTCCGGTTTGCGTCCGGTCGAAAAGTCTTTTCGATTTGCCGGATACGTTCGCGGAGCGCAAATTCAATTACGGCTGCATGCGACGTCAACAGGTTCGGACGGCACCGCCGCGTTCGATGACGTCGCTTCGTCGCCCTAAACGTTCGAGCAGAGCCGGTGCGCCGCCAGCCAATCCCGCGCGTGTCCGCCTTTTTCGGCGTTGCGGAAGGCGCGCCACTGAGCGTCGGCGCCGGGCTTCACGAGCTTCGGATCGGTTCGGTAGACCGGCCATTGCGCCCCCGTCTGCAGCAGAGGAAAACGCTGCATCCAGGCGCACAGCTCCACGTTGCGGTTGAAACGGTTGCGTTCGATGGCAATGAAATAGCGCGCACCTTTGCGTATCGCGCTCTGTTCATCGAACGGCGTCCACAGGTATGGGTCCTCTTCCCAACCGTACCGCGCGATGTAGTAGAGGACCGACGGATCGTAGTGGCCCATCACGACGAGCGCGGCAGGCGGAAGAATCCGGTCAAGCGCGATCGCATTGCGGTAGACGCTTTTCGAGTAGCGATAATACGGCTTGACGATCTCACGGTTTTGAAAGATCGTCGCGGCGAACGCGACCACCGCGAGCGCGGCGCAGGCATACTTTGCCGCGGCGGAAACTGCGCTGCCGGCAACCGCCGCGATCAGACGTTGCATAAAGCCGGCGGCGGTCAGCGCCGCCAGCGGCAGAAGCGGAAAAGTGTAGTAGTCCACGCGTTCGACCGTCACGACGACGAATATGTATGCCAATCCCGCGGCCAGCCAAGCCCACTGGAGCGAGCGCGAGCGGATGGTCGCGGGCGTTACGAAGAGCCCCAGAAGTGCGGCCGCCGAGATCGCCGGGCCAACCATACCGTAGGCCAGCACGCCGAGCATGACGCGGAATTGCGCGGCCTTGGCGCCAAACGCGCCGGCGCTTTCCAGCGAAGTGCGCAGCGACGGAAGGACGTGCAACGCGAGAATTCCACTGGCCCAATGCCATTCGGCATGTGATCCGACGATACGATCGTACACCCAGAGAACGAGCAATGGCCCGGCAATGAGCGCCAAAGCTCCCAGAGGCCTGAAGGTTCGGCCCGAGTATGCTCGTTCGGCGATCAAAACTAGAATGGGCACGAGCGCAACGGCTGCGACCGGCTTGGCCAATAGGGCCATCGCGATCAAAACGGCGCAGGTCAGTACGTCGCGAATCCGCCAGCGTTCCCGGTCGATCAGCAGCCGCGCGGTCGCGTAGAGTGCCGCGGTCATGAAAAAGACCATCGCCGCGTCGGGCGTGAACGTGCGCCCGTAGTATATGCTGCCGGGCATGACCGCATAGAAAAGCGCGGCCAGTATTCCCGCCGTCGCGCTCGCGAAAAGCCACCGCCCGAACAGCGCCAGCACGGCAACCGTTCCCAGGCTAAAGGCGATGGTGACGATGCGTCCTGCGATTTCATGCACGCCGAGGAGTTTGTAGAACGTCGCAGCCAGGAACGGCACGATTTGCAGCTCCAGCTCCACGTAGTTGGGCGGCGGCCCGTTGTAGTTCGTCTGCGGATAGAAAATGTTGTACCGCAGCATTGCGAAATTGCGCGCGATAGACGCCTCGTCGCCCTGCCGCCAGCCGGGATGATCGAGCAGCGGGTTGTGGATGCCCTTGAGCCGCAAGACAAAACCCAGGACAACGGCTGCCAGCACGCCGAGCGTCCACAATGCGCGGCGCGTTTGGTCGGCCGTCAGGTTACGTGCTTGAACGTCCAATATTTGTTCAGAAAGAAATTCACCACTATGCCGGCCAGCGTAGCGATGAACCACGTCTTGTGCCCGTGCCCCAAAAACGGTGAAATGAGCGCGGAGACGATCAGCCCGACAGCCAACGCCAGCGCGGAGACCGTCAGGAACTTGCCGCCTTCCCGAAAAGCGTGTCCGCTCGAACGAAACGTCCAGACGCGGTTCAAATAGTAGTTTGAAACGCCGCCGGACAAAAATGCGACCGAATAAATCGCGTAGTACTGTTCAGGCTGATCGTGATGCGGTATCAGGCGCTGCAATCCGGTGAAGACGGCCAGATTGACCAAGAAACCCGAGGCGCCGACGATACCGAATTTTACGAATTGACGCACGCCGCGGCGCTGCGTGACGCTATGCAACCCAGTACCAGTCGGCAAAGAGAACGGTGAACAGGCCTAAGAGAGGCAGCGACAAAGCGACGATTGCGTTGTTGATTCTGGGACGTCCGCCCCAGAGTGCGAGGATGACGAACATCGGAAAGAGCACGAGCGCGAAACGCGGCATGCTCATCAGGCTCGACGTGCACAGCGGCATGAGAATCGAGAGCCCCATGTACGCGACGTAGGACGCTTTGAGCTTGCGCCAGCCGGCGGCGAGCACGCCGATCATCAGCGCGGTAAAAACGATCTCGAGGATCTGCTGGGCGACGGTTTGCGGCCCCGCGGCGGTCGCAATTTTATGGAGCGAGTTTCCGATCGAAGTCCACGGCGCCGCAAGCTGCCGGTTCCAGTGCGACTGCACGTGCGAGAAGTAGAGCGGGTCACCGTTGAGCACCCATAGGTAGCCCATAAACAGGGCGAGGCCGAGCGGAATCAAGACGATGGGAACCAGGTTCTTGATCCCCGCGGCGGCGTCTTCGCGGTACGCGCTCCACCATTCGATAGCAAACGGAACTGCGAGCAGGACGCCTTCGACGCGGGTGAGGGAAGCGAGCAACCCGATGACTCCCGCGAGCCACCAGCGCCGTTCCCGCATGTAGTAGAACGACGCGACGGTCAGCATCAAGAACAGCGATTCGGTGTAGACCGCCGAGAAAAAAACCGCGGTGGGAAAAATCGAAATATAAAAAATTGCGCGCCGCGCCACCGTGCGGTCGAACTCGTGCTCGACCAGCTTATAAAGGAAGAGGAGCGCGAAAAAGAGCGCAACGTTGGAGATCACCAGCCCGGCCACCAGGTGATTCCCCATAACTTTGCCGAGAATTCCGATCAGCAGGGGAAGAAGCGGAAAGAACGCCATGTCGGTTCCGTGGTAGCCGCTGGTTCCGATGTCCAGGTAATGGACGGCATCCCAACGCCCCCACACCGCGAGCAGCAGCGTGCGCGACTCTTGCACGTGCGTGCCCGCGCGCTGGCCGATGATGACCGCGGCCAGTTCCGCGATGACGATGATCGCAAAACGCGAAACCACGAAGTCGATCGAAACGTCGCGGACGGTTTCGTTGAAGCGCGCCGCGACGGCGAGCTTTCCGATACAGAAAAGCGCCGCGCAATACACGAAGAGCCGGGTGCCGCCATGCGTTAGCCAGAGCGGCATCACGAAGGAAAGCCAAAGCAGTACAAACACCGACCACGACATCGCGTCGTATTGCAGCGAACGCCGAAATTTGACGCCGGTCCGGGACGCGAAGTAGTCGCTGTACGCCTGCCATGCCCAAACGACGCCACCCAACGCAATCACGAGCAAGAGCGGTAATCCCGCCGCCGTAAGCGTGGGGTCTTGTTTGGGCACGACGAAACCGTACCAAAGAAAAAATCCGAGCGTTAGACCCGCGGCCGCAACCGCGGCAAGCGGTACCCATCCGGCCGCAAGCAAGCCTTGCAGCGCGTTAGAACGGATTGGAAAAGTTCGTTGTGATTCGTCCAGGTGCACGGATACAATGCAGTTCTAAAGGAATCGCCCCGCTTCCCTTGTAGCCTCAAAGAGTATGGCAACAATGATTGCGCGTACGTCCACAAGCCCCGTCAATACGCTCGATTTCGTAAAAGTGACGGAAAGCGCCGCGCTGGCGGCGTCGCGCTGGATGGGGCGCGGCGAACGCGACAAAGCCGACGGCGCCGCCGTCGAACGCATGCGTGAAGCGCTCGGCGAAATGGAGATTTCCGGACGCATCGTGATCGGCGAAGGGGAACGCGACGAAGCGCCGATGCTCTACATCGGCGAAGAGCTCGGCCGCGGCGGATTCGAAGTTGACATCGCCGTCGATCCGGTCGAAGGCACCAATCTGGTTGCCAACGGGCTTCCCAACTCGATCGCGGTGATGGCCATCGCCGAACGCGGCTGTTTGCTCAACGCACCCGACACCTACATGAAAAAACTCGCGGTCGGGCCCAAAGCCGCGCCGTTCGTGCATCTCGACGCGCCCGTTCGCGACAATATCGAAGCCGTCGCCAATGCGATGGAAAAACCGGTGAGCGACGTGACAGTAGTCATTCTCGACCGTCCGCGCCATGCCGATCTGGTGCGGCAAGTGCGCGAAGCCGGCGCGCGTATCAAATTGATCTCCGACGGCGACGTAGACGCGTGCATCGCCACCGCGGTTCCGGGAACCGGTATACACGTTGCGCTGGGAACCGGGGGCGCCCCTGAAGGCGTGCTCGCTGCGGCTGCGCTCAAATGTTTGGGCGGAATGTTCATGGGCAGGCTGGAGCCGCGCAACGACGACGAAGCCAGACGCGCTCATGAAATGGGCATCGCAGATCTTTCGGCGGTACTGACGATGAACGACCTGGTCAAGGGCGAGCACTTGGTGTTTTGTGCGACGGGGATTACCGACGGCGACCTGGCGCGCGGCGTACGGTTTTTCGGCAACAACGCGCGCACGCATTCGATCGTGATGCACTCGGGAGGCACGCTGCGGTTTATCGAATCCGTTCACCGTTTGGGAGCGCGTCCGCAGCAGAGCGCTTGAAAACTCGCGAGCGGTACGATCTCGTTGTCGTCGGGGCGGGCTCCGGCGGATTTGCAGCAGCACGCACGGCGCGCGACCTGGGAGCGTCAGTGGCGCTCATCGATCACGGTCCGCTCGGCGGGCTCTGCATTCTGCGCGGCTGCATGCCCAGCAAAACGCTTCTGGCTTCGAGCGATGCGATCGCCGATATGCGCGACGCCGTGGAACTCGGCATACACGCCGACGACATTACGTTTGACTTTCCGCACATCATGCGGCGCAAGGCCGAATTGATTCGCGGGTTCGCCGATTACCGCATCGAGGGGTTGCGCCAGTTCCCGCTCTATGAGGGACCAGCGCGCTTTATCTCTGCGCGCGAGGTGGAAGCTGCCGGCACGGTTCTCGAAGCGGAGAAATTCATTATTGCAACCGGCAGCGTCGTCGCGCCGGCAGCCGTACCGGGACTTCCGGAAACGGGATTTATCGATAGTGACGCCGCCCTGGAATTGCAAAAGCTGCCGCGGTCACTGGTCGTCTTGGGCGGCGGGTACGTCGCTTGCGAGTTAGGACAATTCTTTTCGCGCATGGGCGTCAAGACGTCGTTGGTGCTGCGCAGCCCGCACTTGCTTTCGGGTGAGGATCACGACATAGGCGAGGGGCTCACGGAGTATTTTCGCGCCGAAGGCATCGACGTGCATACGGATACGCAGATCGTTCGCGCGGGCACGCGCGGCGGGAAGAAACTCGCGCACGTGGTTCACAACGGCGTGGAAGGGGAGATCGAGGCGGACGAGCTCCTGTATTGCCTGGGCCGCGTACCGAACTTTGAGGGCCTCAACCTGGATGCCGCCGGCGTTCCGTGCCACAATATCACCGGCATCGACACCGACGAGACGATGCGCACGTGCAATCCGGACTTTTACGCTATCGGGGACGTTGCGGGAAAACATATGCTCGTTCACGTGGCCATTTATGAAGGCGAGATCGCGGCCCGGAACGCTTTGCGCGCGCCCGGCACGACTCCCGAGAAGGCCGATTACACGATCACGGCCGCACACACGGTATTTAGCGATCCGCAAGTAGCCGTTGTCGGAAGCACGGAGCGCGAGCTGCAAGCGAAGGGCACGTCCTACGTCAAGGGCACGTACGATTTTGCCGAACACGGCAAAGCGCAGTGCATCGGAAAAACCAAGGGTTTCGTGAAGATCCTTGCCGCCGCCGAAGGCGGAAAAATTCTCGGTGCCTCCGTTCTGGGTCCGCACGGCTCGGATCTGATTCACGAACTGATCGTGGCCATGCGTTATGAAGCAACCGTGGCGCAATTCATGGCCATTCCGCACCTGCATCCGACGCTTGCGGAGATTTGGACCTATCCGGCCGAAGAATGCGCGGCGAAGTTGAAACTGGCCGGACCGGGTCAGATCGATCCGGAGGTCGCGATTTCGTGAGCGTCGTGAACGTTGCGATCGTTCAAACCAAACCGCGCAAAGGAAAGTATCAAGAGAACTTGCGCGATTTGCGCGACGTGTTTTCGCAAACGGGCGCGGAGCCCGTGGATCTGATTGTCCTCCCCGAAGCGGCGCTCACCGGATATTTTCTCGAAGGCGCGGTCTACGAGCTCGCGCTGGACTCCGACACGTTTTCCGCGGACCTTGCCAAGGCATGGCTCGAGACCAATCCCGGAAAAGACGTGGACCTCGTCTGTGGCTTTTACGAGAACTGCGACGGAACGTATTACAACTCGGCCGTCTATCTGGAAATCGCCGGCGGAAACGCGAGCGTCAAGCACGTGCACCGCAAAATGTTTTTGCCGACGTATGGCGTGTTCGACGAGGAGCGTTTTCTGTCTCGCGGGCGCCATCTCGAAACGTTCGAAACGCGCTTCGGCCGCATGGCGATGCTCATTTGCGAAGATTGCTGGCATGCGATCGTACCGACGCTGGCGGCCGTGAAGGGCGCGCGCATCTTGATCGTGCCGAGCGCCGCGCCGGGCCGAGGCATCGAAGACGGCGGAGAATTGACGAGCATCACGCGCTGGCGCGGCATTTTGGAGTCCATCGCAGCCGAGCATGGCGTCTATCTGCTCTACGCGGGGCTTGCCGGTTTCGAAGGGGGCAAAGGCATGACGGGCTCGTCGCGGATCGTCGATCCGCACGGCCACACGGTTGTCGAGGCGCCGCCGCTAGGCGCCCACATCATTCGCGCCGCCATCGACCTGCGCGAGATCGATCTCGCGCGTGCGACATTGCCGTTGCTGGGCGACTTGCACGCGGTGCTGCCGGATTTGCTAGCCGACGAAGAGCTGCCGCTGCGATGAAGCTGCCCGTTATCGAGCCCCAACGCGACGATTTTACGCAAGCGCCGTCGATAAGCTCCGAGCTGACCGCGCAATGGCTCGAAGCATTTCTGCGCGACGAACTTATCGCCGGACGCAGCATCGAGCGGGCCGTCGTTGGACTCTCAGGCGGAGTGGATTCCGCGGTAACGGCATATCTCTGCGCGCGCGCTCTCGGACCGCAGAACGTGTACGGCGTGCGCATGCCCTACAAACATTCGAGTCCGTCGAGTTTGAGCGACGCGCGCCTGGTCAGCGAAGCGCTCGGCATCAACGAGTCGACAATCGAGATCAGCGCGGCAGCCGACGGGTACCTGCAGTTCGAACCCGATGCGGATGCGCGGCGCCGCGGCAACGTTCTGGCGCGCGTACGCATGCTGGTGCTCTTCGATCAGTCCGCGAAGCTCGGCGCGCTGCCGGTGGGGACGGGGAACAAGACCGAACGGCTTCTGGGTTATTTCACGTGGCATGCCGACGACTCGCCACCGGTCAACCCGATCGGCGATCTCTACAAATCGCAAGTGTGGAAGCTCGCGCAATACCTCGGCGTGCCGAAACCGCTTATCGATAAGGCGCCGAGCGCCGATCTGGAAGCGAATCAAACCGATGAAGGCGATCTTGGCATTACCTACGCGAAAGCCGACGCCGTCCTCTCGCGCATTCTCGAGGGTTACACCAACGACCAACTGGTCGCGCGCGGGTTCGATCGCGGCGAGGTCGAGATCGTCCGAAAGCGCTTGGACAGCACGCATTGGAAGCGGCACCTGCCGACCACCGCGATGCTTTCGAATACAGCGATTAATGAGTTTTACTTGCGCCCCGTCGATTTTTAGGTGGCAGCGGTGGTTAATCCGTATTTCCCCGTCGGATTGAATCTTGCCGGGCGGACGTGCGTTGTGATCGGCAACGATCGTGAAGCCGAGGAGAAGAGCGCGGCGCTGCGGGAATGCGATGCCGACGTCCGGCGCATCGAAGACGCGGCCGGGCTTCGCGATGAAGACGTGAGCGGCGCGTTTCTCGTGATCTCCACGCCGCAGGACGAGCCGCTTTCCGCGCGCCTGCGCGCGCTTGCCGACCGGGAGCGTTTCTTGCTGTGCTGCATCGATCAGCCCAAGCACGGCTTCGTCGCGATGCTGGCCATCGCGAAGGCCGGCCCGGTTCGAGTCGCGATCTCGACCGCCGGGCTCGCGCCGCGAATCGGCAAGCTTATAAAGGAAGGGCTCCAGCGCGCCATGGATGGCCGCTTCGCACATTTCGCCGAACAGATCGCCGCCCGGCGTGAAGATGTCAGACGGGAACATCCCGCCGCCGGCGATTGGGTCCTCCGGCGCAACGCGGCGATCGAGGCGGCGAAAGGTTTTGAAACCGACGTTTCATTCCGCTATCCGGACTGGTTCGAAGAGCGGTAATGCCTTCGGTCGAGATCGTCGCGGTGGGCACCGAGATGCTGCTCGGACAGCTCGTCGATACCAACACGCCGTTCATTGCCGGCAAGCTCGCGGAAATCGGCGTTGACGTTTTTGCAACGCACGCGGTCGGCGATAACCGTCAGCGCATCGCCGACATGATCCGGTCGGCGCTCGATCGCGCGGACGGCGTCATCACGACAGGCGGACTGGGACCGACGGTCGATGACCTGACGAAGGAGGCGGTCTGCGACGCGCTCGGCGTTGACGCGGAAGTGCACGAACCGTCGCTGCGCGCCATGGAAGAAGTCTTCGTCAAGAGCGGGCGGCAGATGCGCGAAAACAATCGCAAGCAGGCGCTGATTCCGCGCGGGTCCGTGCCGCTGGCTAATCGCGAAGGTACGGCACCTGGATTCATCGCGACGACAACGCGGGAGAAATTCGTGGCCAGTATGCCGGGCGTGCCGCGGGAGATGAAGCCAATGCTGGCCGAAGGCGTGGTGCCATGGCTGCAGCGGCGCTTTCCGTTGACCGAGCACATACGCACGCGCAGCCTGCATACGATCGGTTTGGCCGAATCCGAGATCGACCACCGCATTGCCGATCTTTTTGCATCGCTCGAAAATCCGAAGATCGCGGTATTGGCGCATCAGTTCCGCTGCGACGTGAAGATCATGGCGAAGGCCGCTTCGGCGGACGCGGCGATCGCACTGATTGCGCCGGTGGAGCACGAGCTGCTGCGCAGGTTGGATGGGCACGTTTACGGCGTGGACGACGAGACGTTGCCGTTTGCCATTCACGTCTTGCTGCAACAAACGCAACGCACGATTGCCGTCGCCGAATCTTGCACGGGCGGATCGATTGCCGCCGCGCTCACCAGCGTGCCGGGCTCGTCGAAAAGCTTTACCGGTGGAGTAGTCTCATACAGCAATGAGGTCAAAATGCAGCAGCTCGGCGTGAAACGCGAAGACCTCGACCGTTCCGGCGCGGTCAGCGAAGAAGTAGCCGAGCAGATGGCTGCCGGCATCAGGAAAAATCTCGGAACCGATGTCGGCCTCTCGATCACCGGCATCGCCGGGCCTTCAGGCGGGACTCATGAAAAGCCGATAGGGTTGGTGTGGCTGGCGATTGCCGAGGAGAGCGGGGTGCGCACGAGGCGCCTGCAGCTCGCCGGCAACCGCGAGGGCATCCAGGCTCGAGCCACGACCGCGGCGCTTGGCTTCCTATGGGAAACCGTGGGCTCGGCGGAACCGATCAGGAACCCGAAGTCGTAGAGGGTAAGAGGGAAGACCGTGAACGTAAAGCCGCGCTTGCTGGCCGCAGCCTCCATCCTAACGATGGCGGTCTTGGCTGCATGCGGCGGCGGAGGCGGCGGCGGTGGTTTCCCGATCCCGGGCGGCGGCGGCGGCGGTGGCGGAGTGGGTCCGCAGCCAACAGTGACTCCGAGCCCCAGTCCCGCGCCTGGCACGCACCCGGCAAACACCCCCAGCGGTTTGGCAACGCTGCTCTCCCGCACCGC
>JAAXCW010000001.1 GCA_013036095.1 Vulcanimicrobiota bacterium | reverse complement strand
GTACATCGCGTAGGCCGCAAGCGGTGACAGCTCCATGAAAAACGATCCCGGGGCGATCAGCGCGTCGACGAGTTCGCGCCCCGTCAATTTCTTGCGTTGGCGGTGGCGCTCGGTAGATTCCGGTCCGCCTCCGCTCCGCGCCGCGGCGAGCGCCTCGCGTAACTGAGCGGTCAAGCGCGTCATGTTTTCGAAATTGCGTTTATACGTATCAGTCTGAAGGTTTAACCGAGTCTGCAGGACAGCCATGCGAGCGCGCTTTCGTTAAATGCGGATTAACCCCGTTTCCAAGCAACCTTTAACCACGTTACGGCGTTCATCCGCTACAATGTGGAAGACATGGCTACCGCGTTAACACCCCGCACCGACGTCGCCGGCATCTACCGTCCGGCGGGTCACCTCGACGCCGCGACCGCGCTCGCTCCTTATAAGGGATTGTGGGACGCCCGGTTGGCGGCACATCTATCGCGCCGCGCCGGTTTCGGTTCGTCGCCGGACGAGGCTGCGAGATTCGGGAGTATGGGGGTTCATGCCGCCGTCGATGCGCTGATCAATTTCTCGTCGACCGATAGCTTGCCCGCGCCGGACGAGCTGTACGATCCGCGCGCCGCGCTCATGCAATACTTACAGCCGGGCATGCGTCCCGGCGCGTTGGACGATATGACCAAGCGCAAGATCGGCCAAGACGTGCGTCAACACGAACGTCAGTCGGTCATCTCTCTGCAGCGCTGGTGGCTGAACCGCATGCTCGTTACGCCTGCGCCGCTACAAGAGAAGATGGCGCTTTACTTTCACGGACACTTTACGTCGGCGGCGATTCAAAAAGGCGTCTCGCCGGCTATGGTCTACAATCAGAACCAGCTTTTCCGCACGAACGCGCTCGGCAATTTGCGCGAGTTAACGTGGCAGGTCTCGATCGATCCCGCGATGATGATCTACTTGGACAACGCGCGCAGCGATCCGCAGCATCCCAACGAAAACTACGCGCGCGAGCTGATGGAGCTCTTTACGCTTGGCGTCGGAAACTACACCGAACAGGACGTGCGCGAATCCGCGCGCGCGTGGACCGGATGGATCCTTCGTCCGCGCGACGGTACCGTGCAGTTCGTGCCGTTCCGTCACGACAGCGGGAGCAAAACATTCCTTGGGCAAACGGGGAATTTTGCCGGTCGCGATATCGTGGAGATCATCTTCAAGCAGCCGGCGAGCGCAACGTTTTTTGCGAACAGCCTGCTGAACTTCTTCGTCTACAACAGCCCCGAGCCGCAGCTGGTCGACGCGGTCGCCAAATTGATCCGCAAGAACGACTACAATATCAAGCCGGTCATGTCGACGCTGCTGCGCAGCAACGTGTTCTACTCGAGCCGCGCGTACCGCGCGCTGGTGAAAAGTCCGGTCGAGTTCACAATCGGTACCTACAAGACGCTCGGCGCAAAACAGGTCGACGATCGCGCGCAGCGCGCACTGGTGCAGATGGGGCAGATTCTGTTCTATCCGCCCAACGTGGCGGGCTGGCCGGGCGGCGCGAACTGGCTGACGAGTCAAACCGTCATCGCGCGTGAGAACTTCTTGGCTTCGCTCGTCAACTCGCCGATGATGGACGGCGTCGACTGGATGCAGAAGTTGCCGCTCAAAGCGTCGCAGGCGGCAAAAGATCTGGTCGCAACCGTTCTACACGGCGATGCGTCCCAGCAAAGCATTGCGCAATTGACCGATTATCTCAACGGCGCGGGTACGTCGGCACTCGGCATGCTCTCGGGAGAGAACTACCCCGAACGCATTCGCGGAGCCGCGTATCTAACGATGGCGATGCCGGCCTACCAGTTGAATTGAGGGAACGACGATGAAACGCAGTAATTTTTTGGCCGGAACGCTCAGCGGGCTCGCGGTCGTCGCGAATACGCAGCACGTTTTTGCGCAAGCCCTCTCCCAGAGTCCGCTGCCGGGGCTGCCTGGGGCCGCGAACCGATGTCTGGTGCTCATCAATCTGCAAGGCGGAAACGACGGGCTCAACTGTATCGTGCCCTTTGGAAATCCGCAGTACTACCAGTTGCGCCCGACGATTGGCATCTCGCGCAACGACGTACTTCCCATCAACGACAAGGCCGGCTTCAATCCGGCGATGCGTTCGTTCAAATCGATGTATGACAAAGGCATGGTTGCGGTCGTGCAAAGCGTGGGTTATCCCAATCCCGACCATTCGCACTTCCGCTCCACGGAGATTTGGCAGACGGCTGCGCCCGACAAGTACGAACACACGGGCTGGCTCGGCCGCTATTTGGATCAGGCCAATCTTCCCAAGGATAACTTGTTCAACGGCGTGGCGATCGCGCAGGTGCTGCCGGAGGTCATGGTTGCCGGCAAGACCGACGTTCCCGCGATCGCGCAGATCAACGGTTACGGACTGATCAGCGATCGCAACAATTCGGCGAGCATGGCCTATACCAAGCTCGTCAGCGATAACCGTCTCCCGTTCAATTCACCCTATCTCGCGCACGTCGCCGAGATTGAGGACCACGCGCAAAAAGGCTCGCAAGAGCTTCCGAAGTTGATTGCCGGCTACAAACCGGCCGGATCCTATCCCGCGACGCCGCTCGGCCGGAGTTTAGCGCTGGCCGCGCAGATCGTCGGCAGCAATTTAGGAACGCGGGTACTCTACGTACAGCACGGTTCCTTCGACACACACGTCGGACAGAAGCCGACGCAAGATCGGCTGCTCGGCGAATTCTCGGACGCGCTCAAAGCGTTTTACGACGACTTGGCCGCACACGGCAACGACAATCGCGTCCTGACGATGACGTTCTCCGAATTCGGCCGGCGCACGGCCGAAAACGCGAGCCGGGGAACCGACCACGGCGAGGCGTCTCCGCTATTCTTGATCGGCGGCGGCGTCAAAGGCGGAATCTACGGGGCGTATCCGGATCTCTCCGACACGAACATGGGCAACCTCAAATTCGACACGGACTTCCGGAGCGTCTACGCGACCGTGCTTGAGCGGTGGCTGGGACGTCCGTCTGCGCCGGTTCTGCAAGGACAGTTCGCGACGATCGCAGCGCTCGGCTAATTACCGGCGCGCGAGCGCGCGCTCGCGATCGATGAGCGCGCGTTTGCGTCCGACTCCCCAGCGATAACCGCCGAGTTCCCCGGTGCCGCGAATAACGCGGTGGCACGGAATCACGATCGCGCAAACGTTCGACGCGCAGGCTCGCGCGACGGCGCGCGCGGCGCCCGGCTTTCCGATAGCCTGTGCAACCTCGCTGTACGACTGCAGTTCTCCGGCCGGGATCGACTGCAAATAGGTCCACACGCGCATCTGAAACGCCGTCGCCCGGACGTCCAGCGGCAGATCGAAATGAGCGCCGCCCGATTCCAAATGCTTCGAGAGCGCGGCGACCCAGGCGGCTAAGTGCGGCTCGCCCGCGGGCTCCATCGGAGCGATCTCGGCGTTGGGATATTCGCGGCGCAGTTGCTGCAGAAGGCCTTGCGAATTCTCGGCAAACTGCACGAAGCAGATTCCGCGATCCGTGGCGCCGACCATCATTAATCCAACCGGCGTTTCCGCCGACGCGTAAGAAATTTTCACGCCCTGCCCGCCGCGGCGGTATTGCGCGGGCGTCATTCCCAGCCGCGAGTCCGCCCGTTCGTAAACGCGGCTAGCCGAGCCGTATCCCGCATCGTACACGGCCGCGGCGACATCTTCCGATTTTTTGAGACCGGTTTTCAGCCGTTTGAGGCGCACTTCGTCAACGTAGCGCTTCGGTGTTACGCCGACAAGCGATTTGAAGCTGCGCAGAAAGTGAAAGGGGCTCATGCCCGCAACCTCCGCAAGCGCTTCCAAGCGCACCGGCTCGTCGATGTGCGCTTCGGCGTATTCGCACGCCGCGCGAATGCGATCGGAGTTCGGTGCCGGGCCGTCCTTGCGTTTCACCACCTCATGATAGCGCGCGGCATGCCAGGGCGCTATCCAAAAATTGCGGCCGAATGTCATGGCGACCCTGCGGCGAACCCGTTTCCGGAGTGATCGAGATTCTTTTTCTGGGAACGGGCGGTGCGCGCTTCGTGGTCGCGCGTCAGATACGCGCGTCCGGCGGTATGTGGATGCGATTCGGAAAAACGCAGATCCACGTCGATCCCGGACCGGGCGCGCTCGTTCGCGCTTTGTCTGGGGTCCCACCCTGTAATCCGCGCGAGCTGGAAGCGGTCGTCCTTTCCCACAAGCACCTCGACCATTCCAACGACGTCAACGTGATGATCGAAGCGATGACGTCGGGAGGCTTCAACCGTCGCGGCGCCGTGTTGGCGCCGGCCGACGCGCTCGAAGGCGAGCACGTCGTGCTTCCGTACGCGCAAAAGTTCGTCGACCGGGTCGAGGTCTTGCACGAGAGCGCGGGTCCCTATCATATCGCTGGGGTCGAGCTTTTTACGTCGATCCGTCATATGCACGCTGTCGAAACCTACGGACTGCATTTCCGGTACGAAGGCCGCACCGTTTCGTACTTGCCTTGCGGAAAATTTTTCGCGGGCTTGATCGACGACTATCGTGCGCACGCACCCGACGTGCTGGTCGTTAACGTGTTGCGTTTTCGCGATTCCATGGACGTCGATCACATGACGTTCGATCAGGCGCGCGAGGTATTGAAGGGCGTGCGGCCGCGCGTTGCCGTTCTACAACACTTCGGAACGAAGATGCTCGAACAGAACCCGCCGAAGCTGGCGCGCGGACTCGAGCGCGAGCTCGGCATACGGGTGATCGCAGCACACGACGGGATGCTGCTCGACGCCGATACGGAACTGGCCGCGCTTGCCGGTTGAGATTTCACGCGTCGAAGGCCGCGACGCCGAAACATTTCTGCGCGACCACGAGCGCGAGGCGCTGAAGACGCTCTTCAATTTTAGCGTCGTTTGGCACGAACAGCGTCACGACTTCGCGGCGCTCGATGGAAAAGACGTCGTCGGGATCGCGACGGTTCGTATTGCGGCATCGCTCGCGCACGTCGAACAAGTCATCGTCTTGCCCGAGCGCAGGCTCGCCGGCGCCGGAAGATTGCTCCTGGAGCGGGCAGCCGAGGTCGCCAACTATTACAATTGTCACAAGATGAGCGCGCTGGTTCCGCACCACAGCTCCGCTCAGCAATTCTTGGAGCGCTGCGGCTACAAAGAAGAAGCTGTCTTGCCGCAGCACACGTTTAAGCTCGACGTTGCTGCGATGCGAAAATTTTTGCTGTAACCATTGCTATGGGGGCCGAAGGCCGGGGGCCCCGGCGGCTTTGCCGGCGGGGGCGTGGAGCGCGCAGCGCGGATACGCCTGTTAAATGGAGTTGCTGCGATGCGGAAGTTTTTACTGTAGGTTAGTGGATCCGGCCGCGCGCCGGTCTTGGGGGCGGGCGGCGCTGCGCGAATCCCGCAAGCGGGCGCCATTGCGCCGGCAGACGCTGCTGCGAACGCAGCGTTCCATTGTAGAGAAAGATCGCTCCGTGTGAAGAGCTCGCGGTTATCATCGCGCGTCCGTTGCCGACTTGCGCGTCGGTCTGACCGGAGCGCACGCCGCTGCCGCCGACGACCGAGTAAATTCTTCCGACCGAACTGTGCGCGCCGACCTGTGCGTCCCGGCTGATCCCAAGTGCGACGCTGCCGTCCTCGGTTTCGAAGCGCGCGAGTCCGGGCTGAAACGCGCCGCCGTCGTAGACGATCGTGCCGGTGACACTCGAAACTTGAATCTCGCGGGAGGTGCAATTCTCGAAGACGATGTTCCCCATCGCGGTGCGCGCGCGAATGCGGTCGAGCTGCGAGTCAAAGATCACGATTGGTCCGCGCGCGACTTGCGCGAAACCCGTGCCGGATACGTTGCGCAACCGCATAGGTCCGTTGTGGAGTAAGAGTGTGAACGTGCCGTGGTAATCTTGCACGTCGATGCTGCCGCGCTGAACACTTGCGAGCAGCAGCACTGTTCCAGCCGGCAGCGTGAGCACAAGGTCGGCGTCGGCCGCTTGAACGAAGATGCCCTCATGCGGTGCGGCAGAGAGCGGCGGCAGCGCAAACTCTTCTTGCGGGAGCGTAATTTGGCCGACGGGATCGAAAACGGAGGTTGCAAAGATCGGAATGCTTCCGGCCAGAGCGCGCGCGACCGCTTCCGGTTTGAAGTTGCGGGCGCTGACGGGCTGCAGCGAACTCACCTGGACATCGCTTCTGTTCCACGTGCGGATGGTCAGGGTTCCCGTGCGCATCATAACCTTCACAACCGGAGCATCACCCGCGGGCAAGACAACAGGGGTCTGCGCCTGCGCTGGTAAGGGATGAGCACCCGCAAGGGCGCACGTGAAAACGAGGAGCACGGCCCCTCGTCCCTGGAGACGATCCATCACCTTACCATTGTACGGGCTGCGCCGTTTCGAACATGAGAATACTATGAGATGCGCGGAAACGACGCGCGCAAGAGCGCGCCCCCGCCTGGTCTGTTCAGTGCTTCAACGCTTCCGTCGTGGACTCGCGCAATCGAACGCACGATGGCCAGACCCAGCCCGGTGCCCGGAATGACCCGACTGCGCGATTTGTCCGTGCGGTAGAAACGGTCGAAAACCAGTGCAAGATCACGCGGATCGATCCCGGGGCCGGAGTCCTCAACTTCAATGAGAGCTTGGTTGCCCTCCGAGCGGACACGCACGTTGACCGAACCGATTTCCGTAAATTTGATTCCATTGTCGATCAAGTTGCTGAAGAGCTGGCGGACGAGCGAAGCGTCGCCGAGGACGAGCGGCTGATTCTCCGCCCGAAACGTTAACTGCAAACCTTTTTCCTCGGCACGCGGGCGGGCAGCCGCGACCGCCTCGGCGCCCAAAGCGCTCACGGAGACGGGCTCTTTGGGAATCGCTTCGCCCGAATCGGCTCGCGCCAGCGTCAGCATTCCGGCGACCATGCCGGCAAGCGAAGCGCTTTCCTTCGCGATCGTTTCCAAACTCTCGCGGCGCACGTTTTCGTCGCGGTCGCCCCAGCGGGCCAGCATCTGCGCGTTGGCGTTGATCGACGTCAGCGGCGTTTTCAGCTCGTGCGAAGCGTCGGAGATGAACTGGCGTTCGCGGGCGAACGATTCTTCTAAACGAGCCAGCAAATCGTCGAACGTCGCTGCGAGTTTTCCAACTTCGTCGCTGCGGTTTTTCCAGCGCAAACGCCGGTTGAGCCGATCGGAACCGATCTCGCGCATCGCCAGCGCGAGCTGGTTGATAGGGTTGGTCGCCTGCGCTGCGAGCACGAGCGAAAGTGCGATGACCGCGAGTACGGTGGCGACGAGTATTCCGGCCATCGCTCGACGCGTTTCGTTGAACGCGCGATTGAGTTGGTCCAGCGGCTCTCCCACGCGAGCGACCAGCGCATTGCGTCCGCTGACCAAGAGTTCGTTTTGTATCAGGAACGGCGCTCCATGGAGATCGACGTTTTGCAACGCGGCCGGCTTGGCCCGCGTGAGTTTCGGACTCGGCGGAAACTGGCTCGTTCCGAGGTTAAAACTCTTGGACAGCACGTTTCCGGCCGCGTCGTCGATTTCGACGAACGTGCCGGCCGACGACCAGCGCTCCAGATTGTCGGCATTTTCCAGGATCAGCAGCGAGTCGCCGCTGGTATCCTGAATCGAGAATTGATCGGGCGGCGGCAGGGCGACGCGCTTGATGTCCTGCATGGTGAGCGCCAAGTGTCCTTGCGCTTGTCCGTACAGAATCTGATCGAAACGCAGCGAAACGATCAGGCCGAGGGCGAGAATGGCGGCGACGAGGAGCAAGGCGTACCAGGCGGCGATCCGCCACCTCAGCGAGTGCACTAGTCTTTGATCGTGTAGCCGACTCCGCGCACCGTCGTGATGAGTTTATCGTCGAAGCCGTCGTCGATTTTTCCGCGCAAGTAGCGAATATACACGTCGATCAGGTTCGAATCGCCGAGAAAATCGCTTCCCCAGACGCCGTTGAAAAGCTCGTCGCGCGAGTGAACCTTGTTGCGGTGCAGTAAAAGGTACTCCAGCAGCGCGTACTCTTTGGCTGTGAGATTGACGGGTTTTCCGCCGCGCTGCACTTCGTGCCGGTCGCGATCCATCAGCAGGTTCCGGTAAGCGATCACGTTGCTGGCCGGCTGTTTTTCGCGCAGACGCGCGCGCACGCGCGCGAGCAGTTCCTCGGTTGAAAACGGCTTGATCATGTAATCGTCGGCGCCCATGTCCAGGCCGGCGACGCGTTCGGGAACGCGGTCCTTGGCGGTGAGCATGATGATCGGCACTCGGCTCTTCGCGCGCACACGGCGGCAGACTTCGAGCCCGTCCATTTTCGGGAGCATCAGATCGAGCACGACGAGGTCGGGTTCCTTGAGGGCGCGCTCCAAACCCGAAAGTCCGTCCTGCGCGCTTTCGACTTCGTAGCCCTCGTGTTCGAGTTCGAGTTGGAGGACGCGGCTGATGGCGGTGTCGTCCTCGATCACCAAGACGCGAAACGGTTTGTTAACGGCGCACCGCCGACTTGGACGGCATGACGGCCGGGCTCAGATGCGAGAGCCAAACCGATGCCGCACCGCCGACCGCGATCCATAAGAGCGTCGTAGGCTGCGACACGACGTAGAGTATGGCCGCATCAACGGTGTTCAGAGCGGAAATTACGGGTGCCGTACCCTCACGTAAAACGAGCACCATGAGCCAAGCGATCGCGGCCAGGCAGCCGCCGATCAGCCAAGCCTCCCACGCTTTGACCGCCGGAAGCGAATGACGGTGATAGACTGTGCCCGCAAGAATCGACCCGCGCATCCCGGCCGGAGTCTCCTCCAGCGGGAGGTTGAAGAGGGCCCGTTCCAGATCGTTGTCGCTGTAGTTCATTCCCGTGCTCCCGTTGCGGTTTCGTTCAGCATTCGCCGCAACTGTTCTTTTGCGCGGAACAGGTGAGTCTTCACCGTTCCGATCGGTATTTCCAGGACTTGCGCGATTTCGTCGTACTGCCTGCTCTGCAGGTGATAGAGCGTAATCACGCTTCGATATTTTTCCGGCAGCCGCGCGATCGCCGCCCGGAGCCGGAGGGCTTCTTCGCCCGCGATGGCCTCCTGTTCCGGCCCTGCGCCAGGGTCGGCCCGGTCGGGAAGCTCCTCACTGGAGTAACGTTTGCGGCGGCCTAACCGGTCGCAGCAGGCGTGGTAGGTTATCGAAAATATCCAGGTCGAGAACTTGGCGCCGGGGCGGAAGGTCTTCAGGCTGCGGAAGGCTTTGAAGAAGGCCTCTTGGGCCACGTCGCGCGCCTCCTCGGCGTCGCGCAGCGTGCGGTAGGCCAGGTGGTAGACGGCGCGGTCGTACCGCTCCACGAGCGTGCCGAAGGCTTCGCCGCGGCCGGCGAGGGTTTCGGCCACGAGGGTTTGGTCGTCGACCGTGGTCGCCGTTTCGATGAGAGGGGCCTCCAGGACGGCTGCAGCCACGCTCGTTTTACGCGCGCGCGCGAAGCATTGTTTCGGCCGCCTTGAAACACTCCCCCGGGCCCCTCCGTACTTGGGTCAGAATGCGCTACTCAAGAACCGGCATTATCGCCGTCCTCATCGCCGCCGAGCTGTTCGTCGCGAGCATCATCATTGTCTCGGCAGGCGGCCTTAAGACTTTCACCAGCGCGTCGAGCGGTCACGACATCGCCTTCGAGCCATATTCGCTGCCCGCCCTTGACGCGGGCTCCAAACCGCACGTCGTGATCGACGATCCGGATTCGCGTGTGGTGATCACGCCGTCGAGCGACGGCAAGATCCACGTCTCCGATTCGACGCGAATCGCCGGGTGGGGCTGGGGATCGCGGCCCCAGCGGGTCCGCGTGAGTCAAACTTCCGACGGAGTGCTGATCGAGCGCCCGTCATCGCCGGGGCGCATCGTCATATTCGGTTTCGAAGCCAGCGGCACAGAAGTCGCGCTGCCCGCTAACGCTACGGTTGAAATCCGGAATTCTTCCGGCGCCATGCTAAGCGATCTCACCGGCACCGTTACCGCTCATTCCAGCGATGGCCGCATTACCGCTACGAATTTGCGCAGCAGCGAGGTGTCGCTGCATACCTCTGACGGACGGATCGACCTTACGGGCGTCGACGCGGACAAGCTCGATGCTACCACGCTGGACGGATCGATTCGCGTTTCCGATCTGCGCGTGCGCAACGGATCACTGCGTACATCGGATGGTTCGATTACAGTGGCATTAGCGGACTCAGGGGACGTCACGGTGCGCGCGCGCACGCTCGACGGCAGCGTTCGCATCAACGGTACGCGTCAAGATGATTCCGTGCCGGTCGATTACAAACTTGGAAACGGCGCGGGCTCGCTGGACGTCGCGACGCAAGACGGCAGCATTCGCGTCACCACGAACGGAGCGAACTCATGATGAATCACGCGTCAGATAATTTCGTCGCGATGATCGCGATTCTCGTCATCTTCGGTATGCCGCTCGCGTACGCGATTTCCCACCGCTGGTGGTCACATCAAGAGCGCCTCGAGATGATCAAGCGCGGAATGACGCCGCCGCCACCGCCCGATCCGCGAGCCGCGCAGCGAGCTGCGCGCGCCGGATACGATCCGTTCGCCTATTCGCGCATGACCCCGCCGCCTTACGGTGCGGGAGATCAGTCGCCGCAATATCCCGAGCGCGTGCTGCGCAAAGGCGTGACGATCGCGATGGTCGGACTCGCGCTGCTGATCGGATTGTCGTTCATCGATCCGGGACGTCCCGGTCCGTGGCTGCTCGGCGGGTTGATTCCACTCTTTGTCGGCCTGGCGCAGATCATACTCGCGCTGATGTCAGGTGCGCATTTCGGCGCGTTTACGTTTCAAGGACCGCCGCCGGTTCAGCCTCACACTATGGCGCCTCCGCCGCCGCCCTATCAAGAGGGCCCGTACGGCTGGCGTCCCGGCTCCACGACCGAACTGGAGCCGCCCGTCGGACCACCCGACGCCAGACCCTAACCAGAGCTAAAATGAGAAGAACCGCCGGCAAGCCGGCGGTTCTTTTTTCAATAAGCGAGCGCGAGCCCTACTTACAGGAGACCAGGGCGATAGCCCATCCAGCCGCAGTTCTCGTCCGGACGAGGTAACCGTCAGACGTCCGGTCGTAAACCTGGTAGCCCGCTCTTAGCGCGTCGGCTAGCGATTTGAAGACCATGAGACCTGCCATTTCCTGGACCCTCCTTTCTTTTTTCGTTCTATACCCTATAACGGCTTTTGTCGCAAGTAGGTTCAGTCAAACGTCGCAGCTTTAGATTAAATATTTCGTAACGGGATATGGCTGGATGGTTGCGAGAATCAGATCGAGTGCTCCAGAGGCCGTCAGTTTTTGACGTTGTGGTGCTCGATAGTACCGAACTCGCTCGGGGCGTCATCTTACTAGGTTTTTACGCTCCGGAACTGGTTGCCGTGACGCAACCGGGCCAGTTCGTTATGGCGATTCCGCCCGGCGGCGAACGTTCGGCGACGGCGCTTGCCATCTATGAAGCTCAAGGTGAGCGCGCCAGTCTGCTGTTTTTCGTCTGCGGCGCGCGCACGCGGGAATTAGCTGAACTAAAGCCCGGCGATAAGCTTTCACTGACGGGACCGCTCGGCAACGGCTTCGATCTCGGAGAAGCCCGAAACGTTGCGATCGTTGCGGGCGGCGTCGGCATCGCTTCAGTGCTCCTTCCCGCGCAGCAGCTGGCGCAGCGAGGATCGCGCGTTCGTCTATTTTATGGTGCCCGCAATGTCGAATTCTTGGTCGACCGCGATCGTTTTGCGAGCGCGGGCTGCGAGTTGTGCTGCGCGACCGACGACGGTTCGCTCGGACACCATGGATTCATCACCGAGCTTTTGGCGCAGGCGGAAGAGAAGCCCGATCTGATCTTGGCTTGCGGACCTTCGCCGATGCTCCGCGCTACCGCGTTCCTTGCTGCGGAGCTCGGCGTTCGAGCGCAGCTCGCGCTGGAAGAAACATTCGCGTGCGGTGTCGGCGGATGCTGGGGCTGCGTCGTGCCGCTCGACCGCAAGAGCGCGCAGGCTCCGAAGTTTCCAAAAAGCGACGGCAGCGATTTCGTGAACGCGCGCGTTTGCAAAGAGGGTCCCGTATTTTGGGCGCACGAGCTGCGGTGGTGACGCCGGCGGCTTACCGAAAGCGGTTTCACCTTCGCAGCCAAATGTGATAGGCTTAATGCCGGGAAGGCCTTTTCGGGTGAGCAAGGCTAACGCCACACGGAGGTTTCTTTATGAATATCGCTCCTCTTGGCTTTTTACTCCGCCGCCCGCGGGATTACCACAGAGTTGTGATTTGCTTTGCGATGGCCACGGCCGGATTCTTTGTATCCGGAGCGGCGGCAAACGCGCAATTCGCCCCGCAGGGCGCCGTCCCACATCCCGATAACCCGCAGATTGCGACTTGGACAAACCCGGTAGACGGTTCGACGACTTCTTTCTACTACGATTGCCCGAAAAAGAAGTGGATCATCAGCGCTAAATCCGGCGCACACCCCTTTCCCAACCCTATCGGCGGCGCTGTAGGAAGTGGCCCCCCGCCCGGCTCAGAACGAAGCATGTCCGATCCGGCGCATGCGTTTAACTCCAGTACCGGTCAAAATTTCGTCAACGAAAACGGTAATTGGATCGATACAAAAACAGGCCAGGCCGTTCCGCAGCCTAAGCTGTGCCCTGAAACAGCCACCGCGGCCACCAACGCCGCCACGCCGACTCCCGCTCCGCCGTCAACGCCGGTGACTCCGCCCTCGCCGACTCCCGTGCCGATCGGGATGGTAACGCCAAAACTATTCATCAACCACTTCGATGCATTCGCGAATTTTGATAGCGTTCATACCAACGGATTCAACGGGACCGGCATTGGTGAGTCTTTCCGGCTGACAACGCAATGGAATACATACGAAGACGGAATCGTGCGGCCGTTATTTACAAACCGGTTTACCTTCGAAAGAACCAATGCACAGCAGTCGGTTCTGCTCGGCAATCTCATCATTGACGAGAACGACGATGAAGATGATTGCGACGACTTCTTTTACTACGATTTCGGACCGTACGACGAGCCGTGGGGAATCGGCGTCGGGTACGAGCATTACCATCCGATCTATGTCTACGGAACATCGTACGATATGCAAGGGATCGGCTTTAGCGTCAGCAAGTTCCCGAACTATTCCCGGCCGTTCTCGGTCTACGGCGACCTCTCGTATGCTCCGAGCGTTTCCGGCAACGGCAGCAACGGCAGTACGGGATCGTACAACGTCTGGAAGTACGACGTCGGCGCGGCTGTAAATCCGGGCTGGAAGATGCCGATCGATCTAAAAATAGGATACAAGTGGGAGTCTTGGACCGGCACGGGATCAACTTCCGGTTACAGTTACCGTCTCAACAGCCCTTACATCGGCCTCTCGCACCAGTTCTAACTCGAGTCTTCCTCGATTTCCGTTTTCACCTCGTCCGGGGACATCGGGCCGCTCCAAAATATCTCGCTGTTCCTGGACCCGACAGATTCGTCTTTTCAATCGGTGACATGGATCCCGCGCTCGGCAAGCAAAGCGTCCTTGGATGAGCCGCGCGAACGCCCAGGATGTTGACCTTTCAGTAAGGATAGGCAAACTCGAACTCCCGTATCCAACGCTGATGGCCAGCGGTTGTTACGGATCGGGCGAAGAGTTCGAAGCCTTCGCCGACCTTTCAAAGATTGGGGCGGTCGTTCTCAAGAGCGTGACACGCGAGCCGCGCTTGGGCAATCCCATGCCGCGGCTCGTTTCTACTCCGGCTGGAATGCTGAATGCGATCGGGCTGCAGAATCCGGGGATCGACTGGTATCTCGAGCACGAGGTTGCGAAGTTCGCGCGGCGGCCGTGGACCGTCGTCGGCAGCGTCGCCGCGTTTTCCGTTGACGACTACGCTTACGTGACGGAACGGCTTGCGGCGCGGGACGAGATCGCGGCGATCGAACTGAACATTTCGTGCCCGAACGTCGGAGCGGAGGGAGAGACGTTCGCCTGCGATCCGGCGCTGACGGGGAAAGTCGTGCGCGCGGTGCGGGCGGTCACTGGCAAGACGCTGATCGTGAAGCTTTCGCCGAACGTAACCGACATCGCGGCCATTGCATCGGAGGCCGAGAGTGCCGGCGCCGATGCTTTGGCGGTCATCAACACGCTGCGTGGAATGTCCATCGACGTGCACACTTGGAAGCCGCGTTTGGGGAACCTCACAGGCGGTTTGTCGGGACCCGCGATCCGGCCGGTTGCGGTTCTTGCCGTGTACGAGGCGGCGCGCGCCGTTTCCATTCCGATTATCGGGCAAGGCGGAATCGAAACCGCGTCCGATGCGCTCGAATTTTTCCTGGCTGGAGCGAGCGCCATCGCTATCGGAACGGCAAATTTCACCGATCCGCGGATTCCGGAAAAAATCGTGAACGAATTGGGCGCCTATCTGGAAGCGCGCGGCCATCGATCGCTGCGTGAGATCGTCGGCAAAGCCAACGTCGGTTTCGGCACGCCGTTCCAATATGAAGGCGACGTGGGCTAGTGGCGCAGCTCATCGTCGCGCTCGACGTTCCCACCGCCGCCGATGCGGAGCGAATGGTGGACGAGCTCTACGAACTGGACGTGATTTTTAAGGTCGGTCTCGAATCGCTCTATGGATACGGCGACCGTATCTTCGCGCACATGGAATCGCGCGACGTGCGCCACTTCATCGATGCGAAGCTGCACGACATCCCGCGCACGGCGGCCGCCGCGGCGCGTCAGCTGGTGCGGCAAGGGACACACATCATCAACGTGCACGCGATCGGCGGAAACGAGATGATGCGCGCCGTCACCGACGGCGTCGCGGAACGCGCGGCGGAGCTCGGCATGACGATGCCGCACGTCTTCGCGGTTACCATGCTCACGAGCATCGCCCAGGAGGATCTCAACGAGCTCGGTTTCCGCGGGGGCTTGGGAGAGACGGCGATGCGTTTGGGCGCGCTCGCGCGCGACGCGGGATGCAGCGGCGTCATCTGCAGCGCACACGAAGTCCGCGATCTCAAGCGCTACTTCGGCGAAGATTTTTTGACGCTGACGCCGGGCATTCGTCCCACGGGCGCGGCCCACGCCGACCAGAAGCGCGTGACGACTCCGCGGGAAGCCGTAGACGCGGGCGCGGACTACTTGGTTGTTGGTCGCCCGATCACCGAAGCGCCGGACGCGCTCGAGGCGGCTAAAGCCATTCTCGACGAGATGCGTTGAGTCTCGATCTCGAGCGGGAGCTGCGCGAACGCGGCGCGCTGCTGAACGGGCATTTCCGGCTGAGCTCGGGACGTCACAGCGATCGCTTCATTCAAAAGTTTCGCATTCTCGAAGATCCGAAACTGGTCGAGCCCGTCGCGCGCGCGATCGCGCAGGCGTTCGCGGATGCCAACCCTACGATCGTGCTGAGTGCGGCCGTCGGCGGAATCGTTTTGGGTTACGAAGTCGCACGCGCGCTGAACGTCAAGGGAATCTTCGCCGAAAAAGAAGCCGGCGTTCCGGTTTTGCGTCGCGGCTTCCAGCTGAACGCGGACGAGCGCGTACTTGTGGTCGAGGACGTCATCACGACCGGCGGTTCGGTTCAAGAAGTCATCGGCATTGCGCGCGCCGCCGGCGCGACGGTCGTAGGAGTGGGCGCGATCGTACGCCGGGGCGAAGCAGACTTGGGCGTGCCCACCGTCGCGCTGCTGAAAATGCCCGTCGTGTCGTATGACGAGGGCGAGTGTCCGCAATGCAGGCGCGGAGCGCCGATCGACGATCCTGGGTCGCGCAGACGTTAGGGATGGAACGCCCGATGCGCAGGCGTAGTAGGTAAGGGAAGATGCAAAACGCTGTCGGCGGAACGAACTGGCGCCGCGTCGCGATAGTCGCCGGGATCATCGTGCTCTTCGGGCTCGCGCTCTGGTTTGCGGCGCGCATTCCTAAGACGATGACAATCTTCGTGATCGCGCTGTTCCTAGCGTCGGCCGTTCATCCGATCTCTAAGCATCTGGAGGATCGGAGGATCCCACGCCCGCTTGCCATTTCGATCGTCTTCACGCTCCTGATCGTGATCGTTATCGGCTTTATCGTCATCGTCATGCCGATGCTCTTCGCACAGTCGCAAGCGCTGCTCACAAACGTGCCGGAATACATCAGGACGACGGAATCCTGGGCGCTCGAGCTGCGCGCCGGCATCCAGCACCGGTTTCCAAGCGCGAACATCCCTTCCCAGTTTTTCAACGTTCAGCAGTTCAGCGTCGAGCACGTCACGGCAATCTTCACCGCCGGATTGGCATCAGTTGGCGCGCTGGCGCTCAATGTGGCGACCGCGCTCTTCATCGCCATCTCGGCGCTCATTCTCTCGGTCTTCATGCTGCTCAACCAAAACCAAATGGCCGAGGGATTTGCCGCGCTCTTCCCAACCCGCAGGCGCCAGACCGCTCTCATGCTTGCGAGCCAAGCGACGCACGTCTTCGGCAGTTACATTTCGGGCCAGGTCATCGTTTGCACTATTACCGGCGTACTCATTGCCGGCATCACCGCGATTCTCGGATTCAAGTTCGCGCTGCTTTTCGGATTGGTGAGCGCCGTTTCGTATGCGATCCCGATCGTCGGCATGATCGTCGCGCATCTCCTGGGCCTCGTCCTCGCCGCGCCGCAAGGCGCTTGGATGGTGGTCGAAGTCGAAACGGTCACGTTTATTATCGCGCGCATCAGCGACAACATTTTGGTTCCGCGGATCATGGGCGAGAGCATCGGCGTATCGCCGATCGGCGTCATGTTCGCGGTCTTCGCGGGCGGAGAGCTCTTCGGTCTGCCCGGTTTGATCTTGGGCATTCCGGCTGCTGCTCTCATCAAACTCATTTGGGGATACTTCATCGGACCGTGGCTGCACGCGCAGATCGAATTTGCCGATCTCGCGACTCCGGCTCCGCCGTCTGCGGCCGCCCTGCCCGATATAGAAATCGTCGTCTCGGAAAGTTGACCAAGCGGTTCGTTTCCGAATCCCTGACGCCGGTCGTCGAATCGTTCGACTCGGCGGCGATGGAACACGGCGAGCCCGGACTCCCAAGCGCCTTCACGTGGCGCGACGGGCAGTTTGCGGTAAAGAACGTCCTCAAAGTATGGCGCACCATGCGCGAAGATCGCGGCGACCAATACTTAGCGCGCCACTGGTACGAGATCGAAGACCAAGGGGGACGCCGGTTCACGATCTATTTCGACCGGCACGCGAAGGTGGGCAAGCCCCGCTGGTGGCTCTACACGCTCGAGGAGTAGCTACATCGTTTCCGGCGCGCGGACGCCGACCATGTTCAGCACGCGCGCGAGCACCGTCTGTGTTGCCATGCACAGACTCAGGCGCGCCAGGCGGTCGTTCCGGTCGGGCACGAGAATCTTGCACACTGTATAAAACTGATGGAAGTCGGAGGCAACGTCGCGCGCGTACCGCGTCAAGCGATGCGGAGCCAACCGCTCGACGACGCCGGCGACGAGGCTCGGGAGTTCGGCGATCCGGCGAATCAGCGCGAGTTCGGCGGGATGCCTCAGAGGCTCGAGCCGGGCGCCGGCGCGGGCGGCCTCGACGTCCGCCGCATCGGCATTCTTAAAAACCGAGGCGATCCGCGCGTGCCCGTACTGCACGTAGTAGATGGGGTTTTCGTTGCTCTGCTCTTTGGCGAGTTGCAGATCGAACGTTAGTGGTGATTCGGGTGCCGGCAAGACGAAGAAAAATCGCGCAGCGTCTACCCCGACTTCGTCGATGATGTCGTCGAGCGTGACGATATGGCCCGCGCGTTTGCTCATGCTGACCTGCTCTTGTCCGCGCATCAGCGTAATCTGCTGGGCAATCAGCGCGTCGAGGCGATCGCGATCGTAGCCGAGCGCTTCGGCCAACCCTTTAAGCCGGCCGATATATCCGTGGTGATCGGGCCCGAGAATGTCGATGACCCGGTCCGCGCGCTGCAGCTTGGCGTAATGATACGCAACGTCTGTGCAGAAGTACGTCGGCCTCCCGTCGCGGCGGACCAACACGCGGTCTTTATCGTCGCCGAACTGCGTGGCGCGAAAATAGATCGCGCCGTCATCTTCGTAGGTTACGCCGTCGTCGATGAGTCGCTGCAAGCCCGCTTGCACGGCGCCTGCATCCTGTAGTTCTTTCTCGCTTTGCCACAGATCGAAATGCACGCCGAAGCGCTCGGCGGTGCGGCGCTGCTGATCGACCAGCGTGTCTCGGCCGATTCGTGAGAAATGCGGTAGCCACGCGCTTTCCCCTTCGCGCACCCACTGCTCGCCGTCGGCCTGCGCGATCGAACGCGCGATCGGCTCCAGGTAATCTCCGGGATAGCCTTCTTCGGGAAACGGAAACTTCGGATCGTAGATCTGGCGGTAACGCGCGTAGAGCGATCGGCCCAGGTCATCCAGCTGGCCGCCGGCGTCGTTGATGATCCACTCCGTGAAAACGTCGTAGCCGCAAAATCTCATGGCGTTGGCCAGGGTCGCGCCGATGCTGCACGTACGGCCTTGCACGACGACGAGCGGCCCGGTCGGATTCGCGCTGCCGAACTCGAGCGAGATGCGCACGTTGTTCGGCGCCTGTTGACCGAAGGTCAAACCATCGCGAATAATTTGCGCCAGCGCTGCTTGCCAGACCGCGGGTTGGAAGCGCAGATTTAGGAAGCCTGCCGTAGCGGAGATGTCCGCGAAAAGTTCGCCGAGCTTCGGTACGCCTTGCATATCGGCAACCAGCGTCGCGGCAACTTGCTGCGGAGCGGTGCGCGCAACTTTCGCGAGCGAAAACGCGGCGTTGGTCGCAACGTCGCCGAACTCCGGACGGCGCGGAGCTTCGAAGGCTATCTCCGTGGTGTGCGCGCCGGGGTATCGCGCGGCGATCGCATCACGCAGCGCACCGGCAAAAATGGAAAGAGCGTCAGTGGTGATACGGCTCACTGCGCGCGATCTTCGCCGCCCGGTAGAGCTGTTCCAGCACGACCATGCGCGCCCACTCGTGCAAGAACGTGAGCTTGGAAAGCGACCAGACGAAATCCGCTCGTTCCCGGACGTCCTGCGCTAAACCGAACGTGCCGCCGATTGCAACCGTAAGCGGACGACCTCGCGACTCGAGCTCCATGACTTTCTCGCTCAGCTCCTCGCTCGACAACTCTTTACCGGCGCGATCGAGCGCCCAGAGCGCGCCGCTGCCGGCGGCCTTTAAGAGACGCTCGCCCTCTTCTCGAATCGCCTTGGCCGGATCGGAGCCGCTCGAAGCGCGCACTTCGGTGATCTCGACTCGGTGGTAGGCGCGCAGGCGCTTTTGAAAGTCGGCGCAGATCGCGGCGGCCGCCGGGTCGCGCAGCTTTCCGGCGGCAACGATTCGCAGATGCATGCGTTGAGGTTCGCAACGCCGTCCGCACCCTCCGTGTTAGAAGAGAGCGTGCAGCAGATGGCGCTCTTCGGGTCAGGAAATCGCGAGTTCGTCGACGACGAGAGCGGCAAGATCGCATACTACCCGGCTGTTTTTAGGGCTGCTGAGAGCAAACGGCTCTTCGAGCATTTTTCGCTGAATCTGGAGTGGGCGCACGAAACGATGTGGATGTACGACCACACGGTCGAGGTCCCGCGTCTCATCGCGCGCTTTTCCGGCGAAGGCGAAATGCCGGGCGAAGTTAGGGCCGTATGGAAGCGCGTTGAAGAGTTTCTGAAGGCCCCTTTTAATTCCGTTTCCTTTCAATGCTATCGCGACGCCAACGACAGCGTCTCGTGGCACAGCGACCATACCGAAGATCTCATCGAGAATGGGATCGTCGCGGTCGTGAGTCTGGGAGCGGTCCGGGAGATGCGCGTGCGCAGCAAAAAGCGGCCGCGGCGAACGTTCTCTTGCGCCCTCGATCCGGGCAGCATTTTCTTCATGGGAGGCCGCGCCCAAGATTTTTGGGAGCACCATATTCCAAAATTGCGCGACGCGGTCGAGCCGCGGATCAGTATCGCTTTCCGCCAGAAGCGATAGCATAACGCTGGCCGGAGCGCGCTTCGATTACGCCTTTCAGTTCCAGCACGCAGAGCGCTGCGAGCAACTCCGCCGTGCTGCCGCCTGCAGCCGCGCAGAGCTCGTCGAACGTGGCCTCGCCGCCATCGAGGATTGCCAGAACCTTTGCCTGCAGCGGATCGGCCGGCGATGGACGTGCAGCCTCTGCGGTTATCGGGAGCTTCATGATCTGCAGCTCGTCAAGCACGTCTTGCGCGCTGCGCGCAAGCGTGACGCCGTCCCGAATCAGCGCGTGACAGCCTGCGGAGTGCGAACGATCGATATCTCCCGGAACGGCAAAAACGGGAACGCGCCCCGCCGCCCAGCCGGCCGTATTAAGCGCGCCGCTGCGCGCGGGCGCTTCGATCACAACGACGGCATCGGCCAGCGCTGCGACGACGCCATTGCGTTGCAAGAACTGATGCGGTTTTGCGGGATGCTCCGGCGCGAATGGTGAGAGCACGGCGCCTCCGTTCGCAACTATACGGGCCGCGAGCGCGCGATTGCGGCGCGGAAAAAACTTGTCGTGCCCACCGCCAAGCACGCCGATCGTCGGCGCTCGAGCGTCGAGCGCGCCTTCATGTGCCGCCGCATCGATTCCTAAAGCCAGCCCCGAGATGACGCAGCACCCCCAGGCGCCGAGGTCGTTTGCAAAACGCCGCGCGTTGCCGCGGCCGTACTCGCTCGCCGCGCGCGTGCCGACAATCGCAACGCACGGTTTTTTCAATCCGGCGAGATCGCCGGCGACCCAAAGTCCATCGAAAACGGCCGGAAGCGGCCGCGGCGCGCGCAGCGCTTCGAAGAGATCGCGGGCTTGCCACTCCGGATTGTTCACCATGGCCATTCACGCTGGTGGCGCCCGCTTGAAAGGGTGCCCCTGCCGCCTGAGGGCCTCTCCCTCGTGGCCACGAGGGGGAAAGTCGGGCACGCCTGGGAATAGGGCCCCCAACCCGGCAGGGGCTATCCTCGCCGGCACCGGTCTTGAGAGGAATCGAACGTGGCAGCTGAAGCGTACTGTGTGAAATGCAAGACCAAGCGTGAAATCAAAGACGCCGTTCAAATCACCATGAAGAACGGCCGTCCGGCCACCGAGGGCAAGTGCCCCGAATGCGGGACGAAGATGTTCAAAATTGGGGCCTCGAGCTAGCGCGCTCGGGCTAGAGAGATTGGCCGGCGGGGTAACCCGCCGGCTTTTTCTTTGAGGGCTTCAACCACTACGCGAAAGAGCTCGGTCTTTGCGCCGCAATGGATAGTGGTCTATAATGGGGGGACCCACAATATGTGGGCGTCCGATGAGGGCTCGCCACTGATTTGTCCCACTTGCCGCAAGAACGAAACCCGCGTCGTCGATTCGCGCGACGATGAGAGCGTCGTGCGCCGCCGGCGTGAGTGCCTCGATCCGCGCTGCAAGCATCGCTTCACGACGTACGAGCGCATGGAAGCGCCGCGGCTCTTCGTTGTAAAGAAGGACGCGCGCCGCGAGCAGTTCAGCCGCGAAAAAATCCTTGCGGGCTTGCGCCGGGCGTGCGAAAAGCGGCCGGTCTCCGAAGCGCAGATGGAGGCGGTGGCTGCTTCGGTCGAGCGCGACCTCTTCGCGCGCGGCGAAAGCGAAGTCCCCGCGACGCTGATTGGCGAGAAACTCATGGAGTCGCTGCGCAACCTCGACAAGGTTGCGTATATCCGCTTTGCGAGCGTCTACCGCCAGTTCCGCGACGTCGAAAGTTTTCAAGAAGAGTTGGCATCGCTGCTTGCCAAGTGAGCGGCCATGGCTCCCGTCACGGTCGCGGTCAAGAGGCTGCCTGAAGGCGAAGGACTTCCACTTCCAAGGTACATGAGCGAAGACGCCGCCGGCGCCGATCTCTGCGCCGCGGTTTTTGAAGATCTGACGCTGCAGCCCGGCGGGCGCGCGCTGATACCGACGGGGTTTGCGATCGCGCTCCCGCCCGGTTATGAAGCGCAAGTGCGCCCGCGCAGCGGGCTGGCCATGCGCAACGGCGTTACGTGTTTAAATTCACCCGGAACGATCGACGCGGACTACCGCGGGCCGGTCTGCGTCGTTCTTGCAAACCTCGGCGCGGAGCCGTTTACCGTCCGGCGTGGCGAGCGCATCGCGCAACTCATCGTTGCGCCCGTTTCGCGCGCGCACTTCGATCTGATTGAAGATCTTCCGCAGACCGCGCGCGCCACAGCCGGATTCGGCAGCACCGGATGAAAGTCTACATTGTCGGCGCCGGCGCGGTCGGCACGTATTTGGGCGACCTGCTCCAGAGCGTCAACGTCGACGTACACTACGCGCCGCGCGACCTCGCGGACATCACGCCTGCCGACGCCGACGTCGCGATCGTCGCCGTGAAATCGTACGACACGCCGGGTGCGATCGAGACTTTGCGCAAAGCGATTCAGTTTCCCCAGAAGTGTGTTTTCGTCAGCCCGCAAAACGGGATTGGCAACGAAGAAAAGCTGGCGGAAGCGTTCGGTGAAGACAACGTGGTGGCCGCGGCATTAACCGTCCCCGTCGGCCGCGATAGCGGCAACGGCCACGGCCGCGCGACCAAAGAAGGCGGTCTCGCCTTTGCGCCGCTTGGAAAGAATGCCTACAACTGGCTGACGGCCGCCTTTGCGAGCACGGGCCTCAAGGTCCAGATCGTGCACGACTGGCGTGCGTTGAAGTGGTCGAAACTCGCTCTCAATATTGTCGCCAACGCGAGCTGCGCAATTCTCAACGTGCTGCCCAACCGCTTGGTGCACTACGACGAGATATTCACGCTGGAGATTCGTGCAATTCGTGAAGTGCGCGCCGTCATGCACGCGATGGGAATTTCGCCGATCGATCTGCCGCGCTATCCGGTGCGCGCGATGCAGGGAATTGCCACGCTCCCCAGTCCGGTTTCGCGTAAACTGCTGGCCGGCCGCGTTGCGGGCGCGCGCGGAACGAAGCCGCCCTCGCTGCTGCTCGACCTTCGTGCCGGGCGCGCGCAAACGGAAGTGGATTACCTGAACGGCGCCGTCGCATGCGCGGGCCGCGACCATCACGTGCGCACGCCGGTCAACGCCGTCTACGCGCGGGTGCTCGAGGATATCGCGCACATGCCGCAGCTCTGGGCGAAATATCGCGAGCATCCCGATACGCTTGCGGGCGAAGTCGCGGCCGAAGTCAAACGCGTGCGCACGCTCGCGAAAGCATAGTGCGCCACCCCGGCGTTCCCGAATCGCTGGAAGGCTGGTGGATACTCCACCGGATGTTCGGCTTCGATCGCCGCCGCTGGGCGCTGATTCCCGACGAGGAGCAGCAGCGCATCGCCCAAGAGGCCGGCGACACGTTCGCGCAGTGCAAGAACGGCGAGGGCGATCTCGGTCTAGCGCAACTGGTCGGACATAAAGCCGATCTCATGCTCACGCACTACGCGAAGACCTACGACGGGTTGGCCGAAGCACAGACGACGATCGATCGATTGGAGTTGCTCGATTATCTCCAGCCGCGCGACTCGTACGTTTCGGTGCTCGAGCTCGGACTGTACGACGCAACCGGTAAGATTCACGCCACCCTGCAAGAACGAAATCTCAAGCCGCACTCGCCTGAATGGAACTCGGCGTTTGACGACTTGCTTGCGGAGCAAGAGAAGAATCCGCGTAACGCCGAGCGGCTCTGGGCGAAGGTCCCGCAGCGGCGTTACGTCTGCTTCTATCCGATGGACAAAAAACGTGCCGAAGGCGAGAACTGGTATACGCTGCCGTACGCCGACCGCGCGCGGCTCATGCTCGATCACGGCAAGATCGGCCGCACGTTTCACGGCTTGGTGACGCAAGTCATCTCGGGGTCGGTTGGCTTTGACGACTATGAATGGGGCGTCGATCTTTACGCGGACGACCCGCTCGTCTTCAAGAAATTGATCTACGAGATGCGCTTTGACGAAGTGAGCGCCAAGTATGCGGTTTTCGGACCATTTTGGAACGGCTTGCAGTTTTCGGTCGAAGAATTTCCGCGGTTCCTGGCCGGCGAGGTTCCGGCGTTCAACGAGAAGGTCAGCGCATAATGGCGGTCATCGAGCTCACGGCGTACATCGACGTGCTGTCGTCCTGGTGTTACGTCGGCGATTTGGCATTGCAGAAGATCGAGAAGAAGTACGGCGACCGGTTGCGCGTCGATTGGAAGATCGCACAGCTTTTCGATTTCGGGCCATTGCCTTATACGCGCGAGCAATTGGCGTGGTACTACGCGCGCACTGCAAAAATCACGGGCGTGCAGATGAATGCGGACTGGGTCGACACGCCCGAAGCGACGACGCTGCACGCAAATCAGGCGGCCGAAGCGGCCCGCACGCTCGGCATAACCGACTTGAGTTTGGTTCGCGCGCTCAATCGCGCGAACGTTATTGACGGCAAGCCGCTGGGCCGGCGCGAGCCGTCGCTCGACGAAGCGGCGCGCTTGTCAGGCTTGGACCGGGGCGAACTCGATCGCGTGATGCGCGATCCGGCGACCGCTGCACGCATCAAACAAACGACGGCTGAATTCGTAGCGCTCAACCTACCACAGCGCCCTTCGTACGTCTTACGGAATCCGACCGGCGATCTGGCCTTGCTTTCGGGCATCTACACGTTCGAGTCCCTGGACGCGGTTACGGGCGAGATGCTGCACGCGTCGGAGATTACGGAACAAGCCGGCCCCGAACCGGTGTGACCTTCCGGATGCGGGAGGCCGACGAAGATGACGTCTCGTTTGTCACCGGTCTTTTTAAACTGCCGCACTCGCGCGAGTTCCTGAACGAACCAGGGCGTGACGCGATTCTCGATCTGATCGAGGGTACCGAAGGCGAGGCGTTCATTCTGGAGGCCGATGGGGAAGATTTCGGCTACTTTACGATGCACGACCGCGGCTGGCTGATGGAGCTCGGCGTGCTCGTCGTCACGACGACGGGCTTCGGCGCCGGCCCGTTTGCGATGCGGTGGGGAATCGAGGAAGCCTTTCAAAAACGCGACGCGCATCGCATCTTCATCGAGATCCGCGAAGACAACGATCGCGCGCGCGCCATGTGCGAACGGCTTGGCTTTAGGTCCGAAGGGCTCTATCGCGATGGCTTCCACGATGCCGAAAGCGGCGAGTACAAGAATCTTATTCCATACGGCATGCTGAGAACGGATCTTCGCCCGATCGCTTGACGACCGCGCCATTTAGTTGTAATATGCAACTGTTGTGAGTCGCAACTACAATCGGTCGGAACGCCCCGACGACGTTCTGGACTTTCAAGACTCGATGGTGAGCCTTATACGTTCGCTCGGGCTGCACAAGGCCGACACGACGCCCTGTGGGCAGCCCCTCTCGGTCGGCGAGGCCCAGGCCTTGCTCGAGGTAGGGCGCCAACCCGGGCTGACGCAGAATGGGCTCGCCCAACGTTTGGGCCTCGACAAGAGCACGGTGAGCAGGCTGGTTGGCATGCTTGAGCGGCGATCGTGGATCGAACGCGTGCGCGATCGCAGCGACTCGCGCTTTTGTCACTTGCGCTTAACCGCGGCCGGCATGAAAGCAAACGCGAATCTGGCACGATCGCGGCGCGCAAAATTCGAGCGCATTTTTCGAGCAATTCCGCGCGCACAGCGGCCCGGCGTCGCCGCTTCGCTCTCGGCTCTCATGGAGGCTATCGATGAGTCCTAAGCTTTTGGTTCCGCTGTTTCTTGCGGCAGTCTCCGTTTCACCCGCCCTGGCGCAGACGCCCCAGCAGAACGTCCGCGAGCGAAGCCCACGCTGTTTACCCGCGTGTATTACTTCATTTATGATTCCGCGACTGGCGTCCTGAAGTCGTACGGCAACCGGCTGGCAACTCCAGCGGAGGCGACGGCATCGCATTTACCAGTGAACCCAATTCAGTAGAGGCAGGAGATATATGTTGATGAAAAACGCTCGCGTACGCTTGAGCGCAGCGGCGCTCGTAGCCATCTTAAGCCTCGCCATAGCAAGCTGCGGTGGCATAATTGGGCCGCCCACCCCGACGCAGACGCCAGCACAGAACACTCCTCAGCCGTCGCTCGATGCGGTTGCCGGAGTGGGCATTTACAACAATTCGGACTACTCACCGTGCACGTTTAATACTCTGGGTCCCGTGGACGACACAAATATCCAAAACGCTAGGGCAGACCTTATTAATGAGCTGGCCGGCTTCGGGTGGTCGAACACGGTAAACTTAAGCGAAAACTCCGTCAACTCCGGCCTTGTAAACCAGTCGTTGTCGGATACGATTCTCATCTACTTTGGACATGGTTCACCAGGTCTAATGGTTTTTAACAATCATCAGATCTGGGGCGTCGGAAGCACGAGCGGATACTTCCGGTGCGATGACGTGCCTGGCGGCAATCCCGTAATAGCGTTTCTTGGTTCAAATACGCAGAACATGCCTATTACTGGCAACCTTCACTGGGTTTTCTCAATGAGTTCGGACACGATCGCTGGGCCGCCAAAAACGGATTCATGCAGCGATGGTCCGTACTGGACAGCTGACTGGCACCTCGCGTTTAGCACGCAAGGCGCTCTCCATGGCCTGTATGGTTTTTGGCAGCATCCACTATCGTTGTGCAATGGTCAAATCGCCGACGTCACTAGTGGCCAAGTTGGGCCGGTTGCGCATGAGTTCGCGCAGCTCGCCAACAACCGCAGCACACCACTTTCAGTTTTCACCTCCTATGTGGAGGCTGCGGAAGACGCGAACAACGGAACTTCGGATAAGTGGGCCATCTGGGAGGATATTGCCAACCACAAAGAAGCTTTGAGCACAACCGGCCTAAGCGCACCCTCGGGTGTTATCGATTTCTACGATCAAGAGCTTATTAATGGAATAAGCACCAAATCTACCATGACAGCGGATACGCCGGAAAGTCCGGTTACGGTTCAGGCCCAGACCTTCACTCTCCAACCAGTAAACCTCGTGAACGAGGCGATAGATGATGGATCCGAGCTATCAAATATTCGAAATAATGCCGACTCAAATGCTTCGTATAATGACGATGGTTTGGTTCGGACTGCTTACGACGTCTGCTGCTCAGTAGAACACTTGTATGCAACGACGGGCGCGGCATTTTTCCACGCCGAAATTAAGAACAACGCAGTCGCTTTTGACGAGCCTACTGCGCTTCAGGCGGCGCAAGAATTTCTAAGCACGTCTCTAGGCCTGCCTTCAGATGCCGTGCTTACCGAGACCGACAATCTGTGGAATATTCAACCTTCAAGCTCCGGTCAGGTCCAGATCGGTTATAAGTTCGTCTGGCAGCATTCGAGTCCAGAATATGGTGGAGATGCGGTCAAAGTGATCGTTACGGACGACTACCATGTCGAGCGCACATGTACCGAATACAACGAAAACGAGCCACCCCACAACATTCCAATCTGCCTGGCGTGGTCAAACACGGTTGTGAATCAACCTTTTATCTCGTACGGCTATAGGCTTTGGCGAAGCGCGTCATCGAATCGCTCAATGCTCTCAACCGGTCAGCCGGCCGAAGGGCAGCAGTCGATCGATGCCTACACGGCTTCCCTTTCTCTGCCTAGCGGCTTCACGGTCACAGGCTATACGTCCGGTTATTGGAATGGGGGACCACTTGACCCGAATTCAACTTCCGCTGGCCTTGTGCCAGCGTGGATATTTTATGATGGTGATTTTGCTCTTGCGGTTGACGCTGCCAGCGGCGCCGTGCTCGGTCAGCCCTAGCCGTACACAAGAGACCAGGGATTCGTTTTGCGTGCGCGTGAGCGGCCGATAGTGTCCGTGTGAAATCACGACTCGTTCCCGTGGTTTTGATTGCGGGCTCGGTGGCGCTCGCGATGCCGTCGAGTGCGCTAGGCGGCTCGGGGGCGTCCGCCGCCGCGAACGTTGCGTTTGGCGTAGCGCTCGCCGATCACATGGCTGCCAGCCGCCGCAGCAACCTGCTCTTCTCGCCGCGGGGCCTACAGCAGCTGCTCGCGCTATTATCACTTGGAGCGCGCGGCGAAACGCAAACGCAGATTATGCGCGTTCTTTCCCAGCTCTCAGTTAAGCCGGGCTCACCGGAGGCGATTCGTTTCCTGCGATCCTTGGCCCAGGCATCTGGTCCAGGAATCGTGTTAAACAATGCGATTTGGCTCGATGAACGCTATCGCCCGAGCGCCTCGTTCAAGGCGCAGGCGCGCGATATTTTCAGCGCACCGGTTTTTCGAGCGAATCTCTCATCAGCGCTCGCGCGCCGGCAGATTGAGTCTTGGCTGCAGCGCGTGACTCTAGGGCGAATCAACGATGTTCCAATCCCACGAAACGCCTCGTTTGCTGCTATTAATGCGCTGTGTTATACCGGCGCTTGGCGCGAGCCGTTTGATGTGAAGCAAACAACGGCGCGTAATTTCTATGGTTATCGCACCGTCCGCACCCAAATGATGTACAGCGAACGTAACGTTGCTTACTATGAGGCAGGAAAAGTGCAGTATATCGCGCTGCCGTTTGCGGACGGCCGCGAGATGTTCGTGGTACTTCCCACCCGGTCGGCCGCTGTTAATTTGGCCCAAGCTCTTGCGTTTCTGGGGCATCGTTCGCTTTTGAAGCGCGCTTTCGTGCGCATTTCACTTCCGCGGTTTGAATTTCGCGACCACATTGATCTGGTCGACACCTTGAAACGTCTGGGAATGCCAAACGCTTTTTCATCGGAAGCCGACTTCACAAACCTATTCGGCGCGGCTCACGTTCCATTGACTTACGCTTACCAGGAGGGCTGGGTGAGAGTAAACGAACGTGGCGCCCAAACTGCTGTCGCTTCTGTTGCCGGCGCCGCATTCGGACCATCTAAGATAATTGAATTTCGCGCCGATCATCCGTTTGCTTTTGCGATCGACGACCCAAGGGACGGCGCGGTTTTAGCCGCCGGAATCGTTGATCGCCCTTGACAGTCGTCCTATGTGGAGCCGTGACCGCATGACTCACGAGCCGGCACGAAGAGTTTCCGCGGCCGCGGTCGTGTTTGGGATTGCGATGCTCGTTTGGCACGGAAGTGCGCTGGCAGACACAACCAAGCCGGTCGTCCGAGTGTCTCTCGCGGTTAGCCCGGTTTCCGGCGCGCATTCAGTTGGCCAGTTTTCGTCTCGAATTCAAGGTGAGGCCGTGCTGGGTTCGCTCGAACTGCATTGGAAAGCGCTATCCGCTGGAGTTGATGGGCTGTGGACGAGCCCACTGAGCCTCAATAACTGCTGTACAACGCGACTTGGCGCGCTCGCACCGTACATCCGCGCTGATCTCAACCGCACAATTGATTTGCGCGCCGGTGAGTATGTCGTTGCCCAAAGCACTGCTTACCAGCAGAGCACGCTCGCGCTAGAGCAGAATTCACGCTTGGCCGGTGGTTTTCTAGCCGTGGGGTGCGCAGCGCAGGTCGGCCTAATCTCGCTCTCGCTAGACATTGCCGCTGCGCCGGCGCTTCACGGTCGCATTAGCACAAGATTTCCGCCGGCGCTTGCCGGCCTCAACTCGGATGATGGAGAACACGGTTCGCTTCTCACATTTAAGGCCACCGCCGCCAAGCAAGTTGGACAAGTGTCGGTTTTTGCCGGAGTTATGGTCGTAAATTTCGCTGCCTATTTCGACAGTGACGGCAAGCTGGCTGATCGAAACTCGGGCATACTTCCTATGATCGGAATCGGGACGCGGCTGTGACCTGAGATCCCGAAGCTCGTGCAGCGATATGCAGCAGCCGCTGCGGGTCACGATGCTGCGGCGTTTTCGGCGCGCTCGCCAACTTGAAGAACAGGGTGTAGCAGTGGGCCCGCAAACACCACAGCAAATGTCGCTTAAGGCCTGGACCTAGCTAGTTCACTCAGGCAGGTTGTAGGATTGTGCAGCAGCTTTTTCTTGGTGAGGCGCCAACCATGACCGTGTCAGCCGAACCGCGACCGAATACTGAGCAGATCGCGAACTGGTTTCGCCTATTCGCAGAGGAGCGCTGGCGCCTGCCGCCTGGCGGCGCTGAGTACGCTGACCATGACTTCCTGCGCGAGCACTGCCGTTTAGGTTTTTCTCGTTTTGTTTCAAGTGCCGTTGATGAAGCGCTGCTTATGCTGCTCTCGCGCGCCGCCCGCAACGGGTTGCCGCTTGTTGTAGGAGCGCCATACACACCATGCCACTGGGGCGCATTGGCTGTTCTTTTCTACCTTTTTAGAGGCAACCATACTCTAACGGCGCCGCGGCGAGTCGTTTGGCTGACGACAGAGCGGCGCGAGCGTGCACTCTTTGCAGGTTTGCGCATGCAGTCTAGGTTTAGGCGGGTTTCCGAAGCTGTTTCGGTGCTGTCCTTCGCCGAGGTTCACGCGGCCTCGCCGCTCCCGACGTCGCTACTTATTCTAGATGACACCGCGCAGCTTGCGAGCGTCGAGCATGCGGATGCCATCGTGGTTAGCGATGGTCGCGGAGAGCTTGTGTTCAGAAGCGGTGAAGCTTCCAACTTGCTTGAGGTCGTCAGGGAGCGTGCACCGGCTGCCGCAATCGTGCTGCCGTCACCCTCGGTAACCCACGCGATGGCCCAGGAGGCAATGTGCTGGCCATGGTCAGATGCGGCGATTGCAAACATGCGCGTGCCGCCTCGGCACCGCCTTCGCGGAATTCTTGCGGAGTGGTCAGATGCCGCTCGGTGCGCGGGGAAAACGGTTCGCGCGGTCGCTTCGGTGCGCGGCCTCGGCGACATCGAAAATTTGCTGGCAGAGCTAAAAGACGCGAGCCATAAGGTTTTCTCGCGGCCTAAGAACTTTTTTGATTTTCGGCTCACGATGGAATTTCAGCGAATTGTCGGTGCGCTTCGGGCCCTGTCCATACCGCTCGATTTTCACGAAAACACTGACGACGAGCAGACGCTTACAGCGCGCCTAGCTCGCCTCGACCGCGATGCGGACTCAGCGAGCGGCGACATTCGCGACTATCTCAAGATCGGGCTTCTTTTGGTTCAGGACTTGTTCAAAAAGCTGCACGCAACGAATGCAAAGTGGGATCTGCTTCGCCAGTGCATCGACAGCGCTGTTGCGGAAAATGCCGATGTTCTGCTTGCCTTTCCGCAGGTCGACGCATACTCGGCCGAGCGAACTCGCCAGTTCGTAGCGAATTACGTTTCCGCTCTTAAGAGCAGTATCGGCGTCAACGTCCTTGCCAAGCCTGCGCAGCTCATCGGCCGCAAAGGGCATGCCGTGCTCCTGGGGACTCCGAAGCTTGCGCATGCTTCGCGCTGGCGCGTCCCTTTTGATGGGCGGCTGACTGTGCTCTCCTGGGAATTCGATCGCGGCTGGGCGCTTTTAGCAGTGCGCGGCGCAAACAATAGCGCGGAAGCGCTTCGCCGAGAGTCATGGGCCACGCATTTTTCAACGCCGGTTGACCAGTATGGCTTTGAGGCAAGGCTCGCCGGCATTCTTGAGGAGACCTCCGAGCTGGTCGCGAGCCGAGAAATGAACGCGAGCATCGAGGCATTTGATCCGGCATACCGCGGAAGCCAAAAAGCCAGTGCAAGCGAAGAGCTTGAGAACGCCGTTCGTGCGCGCAAGCAATACATTTTGACTTTTGAGGACGGGTCATCTATCCCGGTATTTGCCGGCGAAGAGCATCACGTTGTCGTCAGAACGTTTGGGAGCATCAAACTGAGCCGCAAGATCACTGCCGAGCTCAGCGTGGGAGACAACCTCGTTCTAATCAACGGCACGACCTATGACCAGCTCTCAGCAAGGCTGCAAGTAGAGGCAGACCGGGTATCAGGCTTGCTGTCCTTTAGGGAGCTGCAGGAGCGATGGCAGCTGCTGTGCTTAGAGCAAGCGGACCGCGCGCCAGACTTTATTGAGAAAGTGCGCGGAACATTTGGCTGCGAGCGGCAGCCTCAGACGATCCGCTCGTGGCTCATGCTAGAGCGTTATGGCCCTGAAAAAATGGAAGACATCGTCTGTGTCGCTCTGGCTGCCGAGGACTACGACCTTGCGCGGTCGGCTGCGGACTTCTGCGAGGGCCTTAATGAAAAGCGTTTGCGGCACCGCAGGCTGGGAGCTTACTTGACAAGGGCGCTGACTAAGAGCACTGCTTTCGAAACTTCGGCCGCTCACCGTTTCGTCGATGAGAACCTCGGGCTGACATTTGCGGATCTTCAAAGGTCAGTTTCCACTCAGCGGATCGCGGCCATAAGGCCCCCCGAGGGGCAAGGCGCACCCAATGAATAGCGCCAGCGGAAAGCGTTTTCCTAATGACGAGATCTTCGTCGCCGATTTCGCAAAGCGGATTCTTGAAAAGGGCGCCGGCATTGCACCTGAGCACGCCGTAATTGACGATGCGTCTCCGAAGCGCATGTTTTTCAACGGTGTGCTTTGCGCTCAGAGACCCGACGAAGACGCCAAGCGAAAAAAGATGTTCCAGATCTACCGTCCCCCGTCGTGCGGGCTGGACTTTGTGTGCGCACCAGACGAAGATTTGGAGATTCACGTTGATATAGCGCTTCATGTCTTTGGTGCAGCTTACCAGCCGTTTGACACTTTAGGCGCTCGAGCGGCCCCGGTCGCAGAGTTTGCGCCGCCACTCCGCTATGTGCGGCATCCAGTTCGCATTTCTTTTTCGCTACGAACCAACAGCTTATCCGAAGGAGCGCAAGAAGTACCGTCGGCGACAGCGGCGCTTGTGGATGAGCTCGATCGCGTTTCCACGCTCGTGCTTGCGCCGCCAAATGCTCTCAGGGAGGCCGATCTTTCCTCCCCGCAGCCGCACCGGCTGGAGCGGTGGGAGCCGTCCCTTTATGAAGCGGCGGTTTTTACTGGAAGCAAAGCTCAGCAGCGCTGGAAGGCCGCCGTATATGCTCAAGCAGCCCGGACGCCAATCGGCCTGCGCATACAAGTTTTTTTGCAGAACGACACGGAAGACGCGCCGGGAGCGCTTGACGGCAACTTTTACGGAGTCAGCTTGCGCGTTTGCGTGCCGCCGAACTCATTGCGCGAAATTCCTCTTGAGCGCGCTCCGCTAAAAGATTATCGCTACCGGCGCTCGGTTGTAGTGCAAGGTGTGAACTGCAACAGTGTTTCTCCCGAGCCAGGCGTGCTTGAGACATGCTTCGCGCCATCTTATGAGCAGCGCAGGTATCTGCCGCTGTCGCATTACGACCTTTCATTTAACCGCCTCACTTCGCAGCTGGAGGAAGTCTTCGCGGAAATCGAGCGCGCAATGACTGATTATGAGCGCGCGTGGCGAGAGCGGCTGCGCATAGGAGAGCTCGGCATCGAATCAGATGGAGATCTTCAGATTGCGGCTTCATTTCACGCGGTTTTCTTAGATGAGATCGAGCGCATTCGGGAAGCCATAGCGCTTATTCGCAACAACCCGAGAATTCAAACAGCGTTCATATTGATGAATGAAACATTCGCGTATATGAGCACACTGCGCAAGGCTAGCGGTGCCAGGCCCATAAGCGGCTGGTACCTGTTTCAGCTTTGCTTTATTCTAAGCGTGCTCCCATCGGTCGTAGAGCGCTCGCAAGAGAAGGGCCAGTTTGCGCACTTGCTCTGGTTCCCCACTGGAGGCGGCAAGACCGAGGCCGTGATGGGGGTCACCGTGTTTGCGATGTTTCTCGAGCGGCTTTCGGGGCGCTCGGACGGCGTGACGGCCTGGATGCGGTTTCCACTCAGGCTGCTGACATTTCAGCAAATGCAGCGCTACGTCGACGTCATAATCGCTGCTGACGAAGTTCGCGAAAGGGAGGCAGCGGCAAACGCGGGCCTCGGCGGAGCACCGTTTACTCTTGGATATTTTGGCGGTCGAAGAAACAGTCCTAACGACCTTCGCTATATCCCGGATGACGTTGATGTCCCATCTAAACTTTTTCAGCGGCTAAGGTCCGAGCTGCAGCACGCGCCTAGCGGTATGGACGTGCTTCTCGATCCTGAAGGCCGCCTCGCGTTCCAGCACCTAAAGCTCGTCGGTGACTGTTTTTATTGCGGCCGCGAGAACACGGTCGAGATTGTCGGCGATCGCGAAGCTCTAACAATGAGGCACAAGTGCGCCGCCTGCAGCCGGGTTCTTCCCATTTTTACAGTTGATCAGGATCTATACACGCAGGTTCCAACCGTGCTCGTTGGCACACTGGACAAACTCGCTACGATCGGCTTCAGGGCTGGTTTTCGCACTCTGGTCGGCAAGGGTGACGGGAAGTGCGCCAAGCACGGGCACGGCATTTTTGGTAAGTGCCTGAAAAGCGCGTTTGGCGCATGCGGCCACGCGGACTGGCGCGTGCGGCCCGCGGGCGAAGGATCTTATGGCGGCATAAGCATTCTATTCCAAGACGAGCTGCACCTCATCCATGAGCAGCTCGGCTGTTTCGACGCACACTACGAGTCGCTGCTCATGTCCCTGTGCGGGGAGTCATCAGGGAAAAGGCCGCTGGTGCTTGCTGCGTCCGCGACGATTGAAGGTGCGGTGCACCAAATCGACCACCTCTACGAATCCCCGGTTGTGCGGTTTCCGGGCGAAGGCCCGTCTTTGCGCGAGACCTTTTATGCTCGGGAAACGGATGATCTGCAGCGCGTCTTTGTGGGCATCAAGCCTTCGAATCTTGCGCACCTTGACACCACGATGGCTTTAACGACCTTCATTTTCGAAGAAATCAGTGATTTACGAAACCGCCGCGATACTATGGAACAGTACTACCCGTCCCTTCGCGGTATGCCAAATGCTGATTACGAAGAGCTCATTGACCGGCACGAGCTGACGGTTGCATACGTAAACTCGAAACGCGACGGCCAAAACATCCGCCGAAGCGTTGACGAGCAGGTTCGGGATGCCTTGTTGCGAGGAAACCGCGATCAGCCCTACGGCATCGAGTCGCTCACGGGCGACAGCACTATGGACGAAGTCAAGGATGCGCTCAGGCGAATGAACTCGAGCCGCTCACGGCTGCCAGACAAAGAGAAGCTTGATTTTGCGGTTGCCACGTCGATGATTTCGCACGGGGTCGACGTCGACCGGCTTAACACGATGATTTTTTACAGCTTTCCGCGTACAACTGCCGAGTATATTCAGGCAAGCTCGCGGGCTGGGCGCACTTACCCGGGCATTGTTTTTGTCGTGCTCAAATCGACGACGTACAGGGACCGCAGCTTTTACAGAAACTTCCGCGAGGTTCATGCAGCGATCGACAAGATGGTTGAGAGCGTTCCGATCGACCGGTATGCGGTGCACGCCGTAGAGCGCACTGCGCCCGGCCTGGCCACCGGAACGCTCATCAACCGCACGGTCGACCAGCTTCGGAAGACAAACAGCATCAGCCTGGACGATGCGCGCGAAATCGACAACGTCCAAACCCTCAAGCGGCTTGTGATCGGCGGCTTGCACTTCAAGGATGCCGTTAAAGAAGATCTTGATGGGTTCTACAACGTATCGGATCCACGGGCTTCCGACTGGCGCGCAGATCTCGTTACAATCCTTGACGAGCTCGACACGAACATCTCAACCGTCGAGAGCGGCACTTCGATTCCGCGAGCGCTTAATTACTCTGGTACACGCGTCATGACAAGCTTGCGCGATGTAGAGCCGCCTGTCGACGTGCTAATAAAAGACCGCATATTCTCCGATGAAGGTGGTGCTGACGATGAATAAGCCCAAGGCGGTTGTGAGCCGAAGCCAAGCTTTCACCCGGTTTTTGCCTGGAGCGGTTGAGACGATTGATGGTGAAACGGTCCTTGTGCGGCTGCACGATGTGCGAGCCGCCGGCGTCGAGCATCTTACGCGCACATTCCTGCAAGAGCAGCTGCGCGGAACGATTGCGCGGTGGGAGTTTCGCGACGCAGCGTTTCGTCCGTTCTTGGAAAACGCGCAGAGCGCGGCGTTTGAGTTCGTAAGAAGCGACAAGATTGTAACCCAAACTCTTCCGGTGGTTGAGTGCCGAAAGTGCAGGGCGGTTTTCAACACGCGCACAGTGCGCTCGGAGGAGGGTAAGTGCCAGCGGTCAGCATGTAACGGGCGCTTGCGGGTCTTGCCATTTATCGAGATTCACGCTTGTGGCGAAGAGACTGCAGTTCGCGTTCCGCTTTGCCCTATCCATGGAGACCAGTTTATTGTCCTCGAGCGCCACGCCGCCCGCAGATGGGCGTGCGGCGTCGAGAACTGCGAGTGGCACGCAGGCGCGTTTGCCGGTTTTTGCGGTAAGGGCTGTTACTACACGCTCCTTCGAGTGCCGCTTGAAACAAAGCAGAAGCGCAAAAACCAAGTTCTGGTTGGGTCCGGTAGTGTGTTTCGGACGCAAACGGTCGACATCGTTAACCCGCCGCAAGGTGATCTCGGCAGGCTTTTCAATTTATACTCAGATTTTATCCCTCAACTCTTTTTTGCGGACTACCTTGGCGTATATCAGATCGACTTCGACGATCTGGAGCCGCTTCTTCAAGTTCTTGCCGAGATCCGAAGCGATGAAAAAAAAGATCCTTCGGCAGGAGTGCGCTCTGTGGAAAACGTGATCGAGAATCTTCCTATCTCCGACGAGCAGCGCAGGCAGCTGCTCGAAGCGATGGCTCACGCGCCTGGACCCATGCAGGCGCGCTCGAGGGTCGGCGCATTTCAAGCCGCTATGTCAAGAGCCGAGGAGCTGGTTCCCAACCTCGCTTCCGCGACTGTGCCCTGGCAGCTGCAGAAGCAAGTCCATGATCTCTCGCTCGCAGTTCACTTGCGCGGCGCGTCAAACATTGAGCGCTTAATTGGGGTGCTTGGGAGCCGAGGCGGCTCGGCTGCCCTGAGCGCCTTGCAGCTGACGAGTGTTCGCAGCAGCCTAGAGCGCTTCTCTCTTCGCGATATCACGGTGCTCTCAAATTTCCCGATCGTCAGCTGCGCCTACGGCTACACGCGGGGATCTGCGTATGGGGAAATATCTCCAGTGCTGCGGGCATTTCCGAAGCGCCCGTCGGTCTACGGTGGAAACAGCGACAAAGTTCCATTTTACACATTATCTGGCACTACTGAAGCGCTTATCTTCGAACTCTCTCCCGCTTCGGTGAAGCGCTGCTTAGAGCAAAATGGTTTGATTGGAGATCGCGGTGTGCGAGCCGGAGGCGAAGAGACGTTTCGCGCGTGGCTGCTCGGGCAGTGCATGGTTGACGATCCTGCAGAGAACCCCGTGTTCTATTCTGTGTACACTCTGGTTCACTCGTATGCGCACAGGCTTCTTGAACAGCTTGCCCTGGAAAGTTGTTTTTCCGTAACGTCCTTGTCTGAGATCATAATGCCAGCTGCGCTCGGGCTTATCTTATATGTTAACCAGCAGTCTGAGTTTAATATTGGTGGCCTGGCGTCTTTTATTGAGCAGCGCCTTGAGCGCGCCCTTGAAGCAGTCATCCAGCCAACGCCGTGCATGTTTGACCCAATCTGCAGCCTAAAGGACGGCGGCGCGTGCAATGGGTGCTTGTATCTTCCCGAGGTCACCTGCCGAGAATTCAATGCGGGCCTGACAAGAACGGCGCTGTTTGGCGGAGCTCTGCAGCCGCAACATGACTTGGCGAAAATTTGCGGCACAACGCATTTTACGGGGCTTTTCGCGGGCCAAGGGCAAGACGCAGTAGCTTCGTGACAAGCGATGAGGACCTTCGTCTTCTCGCGAGCATTTTCGAGGGGAATATCCCGCTGTTCACCGAGGCGGCTGCGGCCGCCAAGGGCGAGGCGCCGCCGCCCAGCAACCCCTCCGCAGCCGCAGTTGCGTCGTTTGTTCGTTTGCGCGTCCCTCAAGACGAGATGGAGAGCGCCTTGCACCAAATTCGCGGAGCCGTGCTAGCCTGGCGCGGTGATCGAGATCGCCCACGGTTGTGTGTTACAATCCCGCGCTGGATGAACCAGAGCGAACAAATGCGTTTTGTTTCCACTGAGGCTGCCATGGTCAGCGTTATTCTCCACGCAAAAAAGACGCTTCGGTTAGCGTTTCCATTTGTTGACCGGGCGTCGGAAATGATTTTCCGCCAGCTGAGCTATGCCTGGCGGCGAGGCTGCGCCATACAGCTGCTCTGCCGCGATACGTCAGCGCTCGAGCGGTTGCAAGCCGATCCCGATCTTCTTCGCGCTCTGCGAGAGAACCGCGACGGAGCCGCCGTTCGGGGTCCGTTCAGCGCAGTGAGCGGCGAGCTGTGGACTTTTCACGCAAAAGTTCTGATTGCCGACCAGGTTCAAGCGTATGTTGGTTCGGCGAATTTGACGCGCTCCAGCTTGCGCGATCAGGCGGAGATGGGAATGCTAGTTACTCAGCCAGATGTGCTGCTCGATCTGCACGCGTGGTACTCGGTGCTGTGGAATTCGCTCGGCGGCCTGGCCGCGGATCCCGCCGGCTAAAGCCTTTAGCGGCAGCGCTCCTCGTTTTTTCCGCGCCGTACCGGACTTAATAACTGGCTACAGGTTTGTGCCAGCGCAATCTGGGAGGCTCTTCATTTACGCCGGGATCCCGGATTGGTTTCAGGGCCGCGCTTCATTGCTTCCGCCATTAGCACCGCCCGGTTCGGAACGCCAAACGCTCGCAAGACGGCCTTGACGTGATTGGAGATCGTAAAAGGACTGCGACCCGTTACTTTGGCGATTTGCTCGGTGGATTTACCTTCTAAGAGCAGGTCGTATACGCGTTTTTGGGCGGGGTGAAGAAAAGGCGCGTCGGGCGCGGCTAGCGCCCGTAGTTCGTCGTAAAGCCAACTCCCGGCGTAGTTCTTGAGCTTTTCGCGCGCTCGATCACGCCAACGTACCTCGCCCGTCAGCTCATACAGCAGTAGCGCGCTGCGGCCGGCGCGCCAGTCGTAACCGATCCTGTCGTAGAGTTTCCACACCTCGCGCAGCGCGGTCAGCGCGGGCTTACGATTGCCAAGCTGCATTTGAACGATTGCGTTAGCATATTCAGCTAGCGCCTTTAGGCGGTCGTCATAGCGAAAGTGAAGTTGCGGATTGAGGACGTCGCGCATACCGAAAAACGTGGTTAGGTATGAACCGGCGCGACCGCTGTCGAGCGGCGCGAGAAGCTCTGCGGCAAGGGGTAACGCGACTCGCTCCTCATCGCTCGTTTCGCGCCACGAGATGCTCTCGAGCAGCGTCTGGGCTTCGGCCAGTTCCGAGCGAGACCAGAGCGGCTCGCCTACGCAGCGCGCGAGGTAAGCCCGATCGAGCAATGTCATGGCTCGCCAGGGTGGCGACGGAGCGATGTTGCCCGCCATCTTCAAATATCTAAAGGCGTTGAAGTAATCGCCGTCGAGCGCATGGCACCATGCCACGGCTTTTAAGGTTTGGAATTCGTTGACGGAGAGGTCCGGTGGCCAGTGTTGCCGGCTAACGCGTGATTGAACGAACCGGCGAATTTTCGGCGCGTCTAATTCGCGAGCATACACAGCCAATGTGTGCAGCGTCCAGACCTCGGTTTCGCGGTGCTGATCTTTTAGGCCGTCCATGAATTCCAGAAGGTGCATCAACAGCACCGCAGCGTCGAGATAGCGCTGCTGTTGTGCCAGGAGTCCGCTTTCCAGAAGGTCTGCATGGATTCGCGCGTTCTCGCCGGCTGCGTTCCGCACGTTGCGTAATTGCTCTGCGGCTTCTTTCAGGCGCCGCTCGTCCAGGTAACGCCGGCCCCGCCAATACGCCAATTCTTCGTCGGGAAGCAAATTCGGCTCGAGTGCTGCGGCCTGTTCGAAGTATTCGTCGGCTTCCGCGAAGCGATTCGATTGTGAGTGGGTGCTTGCCAGCAGCACGTACCGTTCCGCTTGCTGCCGCGGCGTTAGGTCGCGGAACCTCTGGCCGTTGAGAAACTCGATCGCTTGGGAATATGCGCGCGTTTTAAAGTAGATCCGAGCCCGAAGAAGACCCATATCGGCCGATGCGATGCTTGCATCTCGATCAAAGATGTCTGCTGCTTCCGATAAAAGACCATTGTCGACCGCCACCCGCATGCGATCAAGGAGCGCGTGCGAAGCGCGCGCCTGCGATTTCGCCATGAGTTAGAGACTTGGGTAGCGGGCCGTAGTTGACCCGCTACCACTAGCGAGCGCCGTCTATCTGTTGGGTAGCCCCCCGCCGCTGTCACACGTCGGGCACGGCGGCGGGGTCTCGTCCATTGGCGTTATTGCCGGGACCTTGGCGCCGATAGTTTGAGGAACAAGCGTTGACTGAAGTCGGCTAGTGCATGCCGAGAGTGCCGCCAAGGCGGCAAGGGCAAACAAGGCCTTTCTTAGAGAAGGCATCGATTCTTGGCTCCTTTCACCCCGAGGGGTGGCTTAAGTGACTAGCCAAAATAAGCTAGTCACTTAAGAGTATGCCGCGCGATACGCTTCCCGCTAGAGCGAAATGTCAAGCCTCCGAAAGCCGCTTGTCGGCTGGATGAAGGAAAAGTGGCGTGGCGACTGCGTTTCAAGGGCATCCGCACCAAGAGGCGCGCCCAGGGGAAATGGGGGGCCGACGTGTTCGGGGCCTCCATCTTATGGTCGCGGAAAGGGCGCAGGGGTGGGAGCGTGCTAGCTCAAAGTGGCCATCATACCGGGGCCAATGGCCGGTGCCTTTAAGGTCGGGCCAGGCCACCGTTAGGACGGAGGGTGCCGTTGCTTTTAGCGCCTGTGGTGCCTGAATCGGCTGTACGCCAGCTCGGCTTGCGGCGACCGGCTGTTGCCCCTTCGGAGGACGAAAACACTGGCAGTCTTGCTGAAGACGAGGCGCCCATAAATTTGCTCAACGCACTCGCGGCCGCAACAGCAACGCGTGTTCGGGTTCTGCAAACTCTTTTTATGATTTTCGCGACCGTCTCCAGCGGCTTCGCGCTCCAGGCGCACGCGTTTGCGGCCGAAGATACCGTCGCGTTATATGTCCGGGCGCCTTTAGGGAAGATGGCCGCCGAAAAAGGGGCTCAAACGACCGCTTCCGGGTGCAAGCTTACTGCTGGGCAGCCCGCGATCATGGGCGAGCTTTGCGCCCAGATAAACGGTCACGCGCACGGTTACCGTGCCAAAATAGCAAAGACGCTTCCGGATTGGGTCGGCGCTCCAGTGCAGGTCTTGATTGTGCCGGTATCAGGTGACAAATACAATTTAATTTCCCAGAACGCTGCGGGAAGGCGCTTCAAAGAGCGCGACGGTGAATCGGCTGCCTCGGTGAAGTCATGGAAAGCTACCGATCTCCAAGCATTTCTTCCGCCGACGACCGTTGGGAGCGGGCCGTCCTTCGGCTTGTCGGGCGCGCCTCCAGGCGCGCTTGTCGTTGCATCGTTTGCGCCGCTTTCGGATGTGAATCAACCTGTCGCGATGTGGAACGACATGCTCGCTGGCTGGCTCATCCACCGCGGAGTTCCTGCCGTAGCGGCAACCGAGTCGGCAGAAGACATCATGAACCGCGGCAGCTGTAATTCCGGCGAGAAGTACATTCTCTACGAGGCTACAGGCTCGCACCGCGATCGCGCGCTTATCGGCGTTTCCAACGACACTGCCTACGTCAGAGGCTTTCTCTATTCGTGCGGTGCGATTTCGCCAGCGGTCTACGGTCAGGATCGGGCTACGTATGTGAAGACATCCGACAAAACCGCGATACTAGGCCTTGGGGCCCTTCTTTTTCCGAAATTTTCCTGGAGCGGCATCAACCCAATTGCGGCGCTGAGTTTCAGTTTACTGAACCCTTCGGATACTGAAACCATGATTGGAAATGATTCTATCGATCGTGCCATGCAACAGTTTGTGGACCGGCTTTGCGCACGGGAGTCCACTTTGGCCTGTTCTCTGCCGCCGATCACTCGCTGCGATGAAGCACCTTCAACAGCCGTCCTCGGACAAATTTGGAGCAACCCGCGCCAAGAACCGAATTGCGAACGGTTTCCACAGCCGGCGGTGACGCCGCATTGAAGAACAAAACGGCAATCATCGCCGTGCATGGCGTCTGCCCGCATCCTCGGTACGCGATGCAAGATGATTTTGCCGAGGGGCTGCGCCAAGAACTGTGCCGGCTGCAACACCTAAATAAGTCATGGAGCAAGGCCATTCTCTGGCCGGTGATCACCCGCAGCGACGCATCAGCTTCGGATTTGCATGCGACCGCTGTGCGGATCTACCCTGAAGGCGAGACTCCAGAAAACACTGAGCATTTTTACGATGTCTTTGAGGGTTATTGGAGCCCGATCGACAAGAACCAGACAACGGTACAGGCCGTCTTGCAATGGTTGTTACGGTCGCTTTTCTCGCCACTTAACGGATTTGCAAAGCTGTATGCATCGCCTCGCAAGACGCTTTTTGACATCGGCTACGTGCTTTGCGCCTTTTTCATCATCGTCGCGTTGCTTATTCTGTTTGCTGCGATTGCAGACCGTGCGTGGTTTCTCTATGCCTCAATAGTCACGTGCGGTATGCAATCAATCTGGGATACTGTACGTAGCGCGGGCACACCGTGCGGGAAGATCATTCCCGGATTTCTCGCCTTTTTTACAAACCCCGTAAACGCGGTAAACGGCCTCGGGTCTCGAGCCGCGATAGTTCTGCTGATCGCCGCGATTGGTTCTTACGCCTTCTGGCAGCTCATTTTTAGCGTTATCATGGAAATGCAGCGAGCTTGGCGTAGGCGAAAACAGAAAAAGACGGGCGATACGCGCATCCGCGAAGGCCCGCGTACATCCTGGCGTTATTACATGCAGGCGGCGCTTGCCGCACTGTCGATATTTTGCTTTGGCGTTTTGGCTTGGGGTTTTCCAATAACCCCGGGAGCCCGGGTATACGAGACGCTCGCTCCGGCTTTCACATTAGTGGCAGCTGTGGGAGCGCTAAAGAGCGCACTGGCACTTATCCAAGGGTTCCTTATCAATTTTCTGGGGGACGTTCAGATATATTGTACCCAAGATGAAAATGCAAAATTTTTCGAACTGCGCAAGAGTATTGTGCAGGCTGTCGAGAGCGTCATTTTAAGCGTGCTACGCACGACCGACGATCAGCGCCCAAAGGCGACGGTCGTACACGTAGAAGAAGCGAACATTTTGGACACTGAACCTCCGGTCGTTCAACCATACTACGATAAAATATTCGTCGCCGCGCACAGCCTCGGCTCCACTATCGCCCTCGACGCTTTGATGAACATCCATGAATTAGTCGAAGAGCAGGGTATGTCCGAAACGTTATGGCGACGGCTGCGGGGGCTCATTACCTTTGGAACATCGCTTGAAAAAACCAGGTTCTTTTTCGATGTTCGTAACCCGTCGTATTCGGCATCGGTGCAGCGCTGGCGCGATGACGTGTACGGACATCTTTTTACCAAAAATAAAAGTGTTCTTCAGAAGGCCAATACGGGGCACGTGGGTATTTACTGGGCAAATTTTTGGTACGAGCATGACCTCGTCGCTAACCAAATTGTTTCTTACCGCTCCAGTGTCGCGCCCGGCAGCCGATTGTTGAGCACGACTACGCCTTCGACACACTCGGTGTGCGATAACGTTCGCCTAGGATCGGCGTTCCCTTGGAGGGTGTGGGTCCACGGTGACTATCTGGGCGATCCTCAATTTTGGCGGTCAGGTTTGGACGCAGCGGGCAAGCAATACACGGGCGCCGCTCAAATCATTGCGTAAGCCGCCGTTCAAGGGCGATTCGGCGGACGTGCTTTTCGAACTTACGTTCGGCGTGCATTCACGCCAGCGGGTTTCTTCCGGCTTCGATCGCGTTCTCAATCAGGAATGCTTTCGGCGTTTTCCACAAGTCCAAAATACGGGAATACAATGCGGCGCCCAGAGCTTTTGGAGTTACGGGCGGGTTATAACGCAAGGAGCGCGCCGTGCTTTTGTAGCGGTTGAGAACTCTGGTCTTGGCGTGCTGGCGCCGAGCTTGGGCCGAGAGGCCGACGATCTCTGGTCCGAATTTCGCGTACAGAGTTTTTAGGCCGATGCGTAGATCCTTAGCGGCGGCCTTGACCGAACCGGATGCGAGTATTGCATTCACGATGTCCTCGCTGCGTAGCTGTCGGCGGCTTTCAGGAGCAGAAAGAAATCCCAGCTCTGTTCCGATTTGAACAAGTCTTCTCGCGCGCGTTTTCCCAACGGGCGGGTCCATGGCCCGGCCTGCGGCAGCAAAACTGCGGAGGCGCCTGTAGAGATCACCGGCTTCTGTGATCCGCTCGTGGTTAACGCGTTTGGGTTTTCCGTTTGTGCGCGGAGCGTAATTGAAAAGCCCAAGCGCTGCGCCTTTAGCAAGGAGGTTTTGCATCTGCGTTCTCTTGACGGGAGGGCGGAGCGATGCTCCGGCCTTTGAAAGCGATCGGTATTTCTTATAAGCCTCGTACGCTGCCGCGAGGCGTTCATGGGTTGATCGTGACTTGCTTCTTGCCACCGTTTCTCCCGAGCCGTCCACGGCTCTCGCACGGCGAGCCGTGGCGGCTCCAGGAAAAAGCAACCGGCATGTTGCGGGATATCCAACATGGTGACACGAACAAAACGCGCTAAATAAAGTTCGCGGCTCGGGGCTGAGCCGCAGGGTTTTCTGCTATATCTTAAAGGTGGCCGTCAGTCAGAGAGCTTGTGAAAAGTTTGCAGTTTTCTTATAGCGAGCCCAAGCGCAGAAACCGCATCCTTGTTTCTTTCGCGCAGGACCGCCTTGAAACGTAGCCTCGTCGATGGGCGGCGGGCGCCTCTGGTCGCATCTCGGGTTAATGAGCTGCTCAGAACAATGTACTTCGACAAGATCGTTGGTCAGGGCCGCTCCGCTAAAGGCGGAACATCATCGGGCGCAAGAGATCTGCGTCAAATGTTTGAGCGGCTCGGAGTAGCGGCGCGGCACTTTGCACCGGCGGATTTTACTGCTCTCCTTTTCCACCGCCGGCGCGTCTGCCGCGCTCAGCCTCGCTGTGCACAATGTCCGCTCGTTTCTTTTTGTGGCCTTGGCAAGCAAAGAATTCGTTCGAGCGAACTCCCGGTTGTCGTTGATCTTTTTGGAGGTGCCGGCGGTCTTGGGAGCGGCTTTCGCAAGGCTGGTTTTCGAGTCGGCCTCGCTGTCGAGATGGATCGCAACGCCGCTCAAACATACCGTTTCAATAACCCTGGAGTTCCGGTGATTGAAGCCGATATTGGGAAGCTGACGGCGGCCCAGGTTCGCCGTGCGGCGGGGCCCAACGTGTCTGCGATATGTGCTGGTCCACCTTGTCAGTCGTACTCTGTCGCCGGACTTCGCAAAAGAAGAGATCCGCGGCATCATCTGTTCAGGCATGTGTTGGCAATTGCGCGTGGCTTGAAGCCGCAGGTAGTACTCATTGAGAATGTTCCTGGCATGAACCGCAAGTTCGGCCGCCGGAGCTACAAAGAGATTGTTGAAGCAGAGCTCGGAAAGCACTTTAAGGTCGAGGTTCATCTTTTGCGAGCTCTTGATTACGGAGTCCCTCAGAAGCGTCAGCGGTATTTCTTTTTTGGACGGCGCAAGTCTATGCGTCCGTTAGGAGCTCCGCCAGCAACGCACCGTGAACAGACAGATCGAAGCCGGTTGCCGTCGGCGCCAACGGTCACGGAAGTTTTGCGCGGGTTACCGAGCCGGCAACACGGATGCGCCCGTGACTGGTACCGTTTGAGCAATGGTTTCTATATTTGGAACGTGGGAACTATGCGCCATTCTCGGCGAGTGTTGAAGAAAATTAAGAAGATTCGAAGCAACGGCGGCCCCTTGTCATACCGGAGGCTTTCGCGGTTATATGCGAACACGATAATTGCAGGGCACCGCGCCCTACCAGTTCATCCAACTTGCCACCGCACGTTGTCTGTCCGAGAGGCTGCCTCGATCCAGAGTTTTCCCGTTAACTATGTATTTCTCGGGGCTCGTGCGAACCAGCCGCTGCAAGTCGCGAACGCAGTCCCGCCCCTTTTAGCTTTCGCGATCGCTTGTCATATCAGAAAGAGTTTGATTCCTCGTGGCCGCACAACGCGTTAAGGCGCGTGCAGCGTCCGATGAGGAATTCCGAAAACAACTCGCTGCATCCGGCTCGGTAACCACAGAAGTCGCGACCGATCCGCAGGTTTTCGAGCGGATCACCCTTGGCCTGTACCGCGAGCCCGCTTCTGCGCTGCGCGAGCTGGTTTCCAACTCCTATGACGCGGATGCGACCGAGATTCGCATTACGATGCATCCGCCTTTTTTCGACAAGATTGAAATTGAGGACGACGGTATCGGGATGTCCGAGACCGCGATCGCATATTTGGTGCACCATGTTGGTGGGACACTCAAGCGCTCCGAGCGCGGTTCCGCGGCAGGCGTGACGCGTTCGGTAGGCGTTAGCCCAGGCGGCCGAAAGCTGATCGGGCAGATGGGGATCGGCCTGTACTCTGTGGCGCGCCTAACGAGACACCTGACCGTAGAATCGAAGCAGGAGGATGCCTCGTACCGGTTCTTCGTCGATTTGGATCTTAGTGGGCTTGATGCCGATCAGGTTCAACCTGCTGGAGGTGAGCGCTACGTTGCGGGTTTTGCAAAAGTTGAGCGGCAACGCGTTCATCCTGCCGAAGTCAACAAGCATTACACGCGGATTGTTTTGCATGACGTACTTGAGGATGCGCGTCACATTCTGCGCAGTTCGGACCGTTGGGATTTATTGCGTTCCAATGCGCCGCGCCAGAAAGGCGAGCTGAAGTATCATATCGGGCGCGCCGAGCCGAAGACCGAGGCAGTTTTGCCGTGGGCCCCTGGCGCATCCCCGCTTCAGAAATTCAAGAAACTCGTCGACGCGTTGAGTACTCAGTCTGAAGCCGCAGCCGCATCGCCATCGATCGATAAGACCCTCGACTATTATCTTGCGATGCTGTGGAAAATCTCATTGAGCGCGCCATTGAAGTACGTGGAACGCCATCCGTTCTCGTTGACGGCTGACGACGGAATTGACTTTTACAGCTTAGGGGGAGACAGCACACCAGAAAAAATTGAAGACTTGCCTCCTGGCATTAAGATTGGTCCCTACTTAGGGATTTCAGAAGAGGGGGCACCGCCCATTCCCTTTTCAATCTATATTGACGGTATCGAACTGCGCAGGCCTATTGTTTTTCAGAAGTTTGCCGCGGACCCACGCCGGCTGCTCCCGCGCCCTAAGATGTTCGTTGGTGATTTCACGAGCACTCGCGAAGGCGCGGACCTTCGTCTAACCGGCTATTTCTTTTGGTCTTATGCGATCATTCCAAAAGAGAATAACGGAATTTTAGCGCGCATTGCCGGCGCCAGCGGCACCCTATTTGACCCTCAGTTCTTAGGATTTCGCACATCGGAGAATCTTCGCCTCAGGCAGGTTTCCGCTGAGGCGTTCATCGATCACGGGCTGGAGAACGCACTCAATGTTGACCGGGAATCGTTTGTGCAAACGGATCCGTCGGTGCGGCAGCTAGAGTACTGGGTGCACCGTTCAATGACCCGGTTATTTTCACGGCTGAAAGCGGATCAGAAGGCAGTCGCATACGATAAAAAGGGGCAAGAAGAAACCCGCGAGGCCGAGATATTGCTGCAGACTGCGGCGCGCATGTGGTCGCACCGGCGCAACGCGCCGCGCGCGAAGCCCCCTGAGATCGTGTTCTCATCCAGCGAGGAGCCGCCAAGTTCTTTACCGCCGGATACGCTTTTTATTGGCGGGCTTCCGAACAAGAAGAAGGGGGGCGTTGAGAGCGATATCGTCTTTTCGGCGCGCCTCAAGGCCGCTCTCTGGGTTCTCGATGCGCACCGGCTTCTTGATGGCCTTACGGAAGAAGAGCGCTGGCTGCTCGTGAGCGATCTCTCGCGCGCAATGGATTTTTAGTCGGAAAGCGCCGGGCGTGGGTTTTGCCCTTGCGCGCGGCGCGCCAAGATGGTAATTAAGAAGAAGCCCCGGCGAGAGCCGGGGCGGAGCGTGGCGTTTTGGGTTTGCTGCGCCAGCGACGGTGTTTAAGCCTGAGCACTGTGAACTCTCACCTGCCTTTCGTTCTTAACCGGAGCCGCCAAGCCGCGGCTCCGGTTTTTAGGAGCCCAGGCGCTGCTGCCAGAGCTCACCTGCCCAGTATAGCATAATTGCGCCGCGGCGGTAGCGCCGGCGTTAAAATAGCGCGCCGGCGCAATTCGAGCCGGAAAGTAGTAGGAGTATAGGTCGGCCGGTTCGAACCCTGATGGGCCCGGGCCGGGAGTTTATCCCGCCTTGGTTATATTGCTTAGCAATGCAAGCGGGCGAACTCGGTGGCCCGGTAGAGCGCCGATGGGAGGTCCTGAGTGATCTCGCATTCCCATATGCGTACGACGCGATAGCCCATCCCGCTCAGGCCGCTGGCGGCCTCCGCCTCCCTCTCCTTTACGCGAGCGAATTTTTTTAGCCAGGCGCCCGCATTCGGGCCGGTGATCGGCTTGGTGCGGCGGCCTCTTGGGCAGAAGTGCGAGTGCCAAAAGCAACCGTCTACCATGATTGCGACGTGGTATTTGGGAAGCATAATATCAGCCGTTAACCGCCTTCCGATTTTATAATGTATTCGGAAACGGAAGCCAGCGGCGTAAAGTGCGCGGCGCAGTGTGATTTCGGGCGTAGTGTCGCGCGAGCGGCGGCCGGAAAGCTGCCTGGAGAATTTGGTTGACGCCCAGCGTTCACTTCTTGCAGCCTTGGTAGGTTTTTGATTTTTGCGGGCCAAGTTTTGATCGCGGCGTTTCTTCATGGCCGGGTGTTTATGCGAACGCCGAAGGCTAATTTCCTGCGATTTGGTTTCTTGGTAGCGTGCGCCGGTGCGGCTTTCGGTGCGATGTTTCCCTGTTGAACCAATTTTCGTGCGCCGTGAGTTTCTTACGCGAACCCGATGTTCTTCTAGGGTAATCACTTGATAGTTAGGACCGAACCCGAATCCTTGCAGTTTCTCTATTGGAGTAGGCAATGTCCAAATCTTATCTTCGCCGCTATTGCGACTTGACCTCATTGATATACGTCCTCAAGAAGCGCGCCATCACGTTAATCGACCCGTCAATGTGGGACGATGGCAACGACACGCACTACCTGACCGTATATAAAGAAGCGAAGAACCTGAAATCAGTTCTAGCCGTCTGCTTCACTCAACGTGGCGAACGGTATCATCACTGGCGCGTCTTTGCCAATGGCCCAAGCGGAGTCTGTATTACATTCGACCGCAGCTCGCTTCTCAAGGCTGTCCGGAGCCATCCTCGCGTCAAAGCCAAGACTGTCCGTTACATACCTCTTAAGGCGGTTCGCGAAGCGGACCACCCTCCTGTCAGTCAGTTGCCTTTTTTGAAGCGGCTTGGTTTTGAAGATGAACGCGAGTTTCGAATCGTTTACGGATCGAACGGAACTAAGTCGACGCTTGATTTGCCCATTCCGATGTCGAGCATTAAAAAAGTGACTTTGGGTCCTTGGGTCCACCCCGGCGTCTTCGAAACCGTCAAAGATGTTCTCGGCTCGATTTCCGGATGCGAAAAAATCGAAATGATCCGATCGACGCTGATAGGTAATGAAGAATGGAAAGACTTTGGGGACGGGGCTCGTTCTTTAGGTGAGGAAGTGTAGCAGCATTACTCTACGTCCCAATTACCTAGGCCCCGCACGTTGTCCATCTAGGGGGAATGGAGTAACGCGCCGATAGCCTTTCTTCTCACCCACCGTCGCCGGTACGCTGACCGCTCTGGTTCCCACGACGAGCTCTCCTTTGAAGGTTACGAATAAGCCACCGCACGCGACCGAGACTGCTTTTGCGACCGCGCGCCGGTCCTCTATTTCAGCCGCACTCCATAGTTCCGCCGCACTGCGGATGAGTTCACGAGCATGTGCCACGCTGACGCTACGAGACTCGTCTGCTGCTAGCTGGCTTTCGATAGAGGCGATGACGCTGGCGAGATTCAGCTCCGAGTCGCGAAGGTCGGTTAGCCTCCAGCGCAGATCTTCGTTAGATATCGTTCCGCTCTCGAAGGCATCGAAAATTTTGCGTTTGCGCGACTCCATCGCATCAAGCTCGCGGATGCGCGCATTCAGTTTGGCCGTGAGGCTTTTGCGGCTCGGCCCGTGCGTTTGCGTGGTGACGTAGCGTTCGAGAAGCGCGTCGTCGGCGGAGAGCCGCTGCAGTAATTCGACGAACTGCGCGTCGATTTTGGCGATAGGGTGGGAGCGGGAATGCCCGCCGTGGTTTTCTAGATGCGAACAGTGGTAGTTGCGCCAGCGGCCTTCCCCGCGGGCTGCGCCGGCATGTCCGATAAGCACATAGCCACACTCGCACTGCAGTGCGCCGCCCAGCGGGTAGTCGAAACGCCGCGATTTACAGCGCATCTCGCGCAGGTACTGCTGGGCGCGCAGCCATGTCGCGTCATCGACCAGCGTTCCCCGGTAGGTCACCTTGGCGATGATCTTATGCACGCGATCAGCAGTCCAGACTTGCGGCACGGCGCGGCCGTCTTTGAGCGTCATCGGCGGCGCCGTCGCGCCAATGCGTTTGGCGATTAGATGACCGCCGTATCCCTGAATCTTTAGATCGTAAATCTGGCGAACGGTGGCAGCTTCCGGAAGCTGTTCTGCATATTTGCCATTGGTGAACTGCAATCCGTACGGAGGGCGGTTACTTAGTGCGATCGTCGGATCGGATTTGTTGCCTTCGCGCCGCCGAGCGTACGTCGCGTGAAGCTTGTCGCGGCGCACCTCGTTCTCCATCCCGCCAATGAAGAACCTCAGCACCGGCATCAAGAGTTCGGACGCTTTTTCGTACCCGACGTCGCCGTCCAGACGGGTGTGCACGATGATCCCCAGCTTCCGAATGCGCAAGAATGATTCCATAGCTTCGAGGCCGTTGCCGCGGCCTAAGCGCTCGAGCCTGATCATGAGCACGCGCTGAGGTCGCGACTCCGCCGGCATCTCTTCAAGTTCGGTGATCATCCTCGACGCGAGCGCGCGCGTTCCGTACTTCCCGGTCGACACGCCCGAGAAATAGCGCGTGATCGTCCAGCCGTTTTTGGCGGCCGCTTCGCGCGCCCACGCCTCTTGGTTGGGTAGCGTCTCGGCTTGGCCTGAGTCGGAGACCACGAGCAGCGCCCATGCGCTGGACGTAACCGGGGCCCTTTTCTTCGCTGTTGCCTTCATAGACGATTACCGGACAGCGAGGATTGAACTTGCCAATCGTCAATTCCTAGTAGTTGCTGATTGACAACCGGGAGAGACATGGAGTCTGAAGGCGTCAAATCGGTTACGCAACTGGTGTACGAGTACGTAAAAGCGGCGGGCCGAACGGTTTCGGCCCGCGAGCTGGTCACGGCGCTGCCGGAAAAGACCCGCTCGTCGATCACCTTCGCGCTGACCCGGCTGACCCGCGAGGGCAGCCTCAAGCGCCTCGAGCACGGGAAGTACCGCGCATCGACGGTCGCTGACAAAACTCCGGAGGTCGATCGCGAGGACGACCGGTACCTCGACGAACTGTTCGAGCGGATCCGGCCGCAGCTGCAGTTCTCGGACCTCGCCTTTTTGTACGAGATCGTCGCGTCCGCGCGGCGGCTCATTCCCGAAACGTTCCAATCAGCGCGCAGGCGCGCGCAGCCGGCAGAAGGGCGGAAGACATGAGTCTTCACTTTTTGCCTTCCTTGCGAGTCGCCGAAATGCGGTCCAAAATCGCGAGAATGGCCATGCCTTCGGCGTTGTCGCCGAGGCGTAATGGCTGAGCCTCTGAGGCTTTTCTAGCTAAAACTTTTTTTGAAGGAGTGGCTTTATGTGGACTGACCACAGTACCTCACTTCCAATAAGCAGACTTATCGGAAGTCAGCGTGGCGGCGTGGCAAAGACACGCTGGTCCTGCAGCACCGACTTGCCAAGATTTGTCATTTGGCAATTTTCAGCGCTTGATTTTTGCAGTGGATAACCGGCCGGCGTGGTGGCAAACGACCCACGGATGCCTAAAACGCTGGGGCGGGCGCTTCGAACGCTCCGAGAACGAGCCGGCTTGCAGGCCACGGCGCTCGCCCGGGCCGCGAACCTAAGTCAGGGGACGCTCACAAGACTTGAGAAGGACGAACGCCAGGGCATCCAGCTTTCCACTGCCTGCCGCCTTGCCGCCGCGCTTGGCATATCGGTCGACGAACTGGCGTCTAAGGCTGGCCTTTTGGATCTACCTGACGTGGTTTCTGCCGATACCAAAGCGCGAGGGGCTCAGGTGTCCCAGGCGATCGATGCAGCGCAAAAGCGGTTGAAGGCGGCGGCGGACGATTTGAGCCGAGCGCAAGCGTCGTTAAAGCGGCGCAAATAATCTCGTTGCGGCCGAGGCTGAGTAGGCCATGCTGACGGTTCTTCTTGGAGCCGGCTTCTCTCAGGGAATCAACCTGCCAGGTACAGACGCAATCACGTCTCACATTCGATCGCTTCCTTTGTACGGTGTCAGTGGCGATGACCATCATGAGGTCCCTATTGGCAATGTCCTTTGGAAGATGGCCAACGCCTATTATGACAAACCAAACTTTGAAACGCTGCTGCATCTAGTCGAGTCCATGTTGTCTGCGGGAAGGAGCCGCTTCGGATATACGCTCCCTGATGCGCATAAGGTCGCCTTCAACGCCTTCATGGACATCGGTGGACGGTGGGAACGTTTGCTTGAACAAACGTCCTTGGAACGCTTCGGCATCGAGATGATGGCAAACGTTGCCGACTTTCTGGATGAGAAGATCAGCGAGTCGTCTCCGGAAAAGCAAGGAGTAATCTCAGCGTTCTTACGGCCCTTGCGCGAGCACACAAACGTGCGAATAGCAACGCTCAATTACGATGACGCGATTGAACGTAGCGTGGATACGTTTTGGGACGGCTTTACCGATCAGAATCCCGCCGGCGTCGATTACCCCGGATTCTTGCACGAGCATCCCCTAGAAGTACTTCACCTGCACGGCAGTATTCGGTTTGCTCCACCAGAGTCGAACGCTCAGGTGATGCCCGAGCTTCGCCGTTTTGCGTCTAATGCCGAGGCTAAACCGCAGCGTTTAGCAAGAAAAGATCTTATGTTCGTTTCGCAAGCAGGAGAAATACTGTTTAACGGTCCGATGCTTTCAGGACTTCGCAAAACGGAAAAGCTGATTCTCGAACCCTACGGCCTGTATCATCAGAGGCTGGTAGACGGCCTATTAAGATGTCCTCGTTTTCTGTCCATAGGCTATGGCGGGAACGATCCGTACATAAATGCAGCCGTGTTCTTGTCTAGGCGCGTCCATGGGGATAACTTTCGAGGAGTTTACGTCACCAAGCTAAACGACGAGAGCTTGAGCAGCGGCGAAACATCGCGAGCGTTGCTGCTTCCGGCAACGCATTCGGTTACCTATCAGCCGGAATATGCCCAATTTTTGGAGCGGGTCAGACAATCAGATTTCGTCATTCAGGAAAAAAGGATGTTTTTAATCGGAACTGGTTTTCCGTTAAACGATCATCAGAGAGATCAAATGATCGATTTTCTGTTTGGCGCGAATATCTAATGAAGGGGCCGAGAGTGACTCGGTGCGCATGGCCTGCTGCGAAGACGGTCTCGTTATTCCACGCCGGCGGCACACAGCCGCAGTATTTTCGACAGATCGGTGCCCGCCTGTAAGGCCACGCCGGCTTCGGGGTACTTAATGTCGACCCGCAACGTAGGCCGCGTCGGCGAACTGTCGATGTCCTGCCACTGTTGTGCAAAGCTCTCGCTAAACTGCTCCGCCGAACCCGCCGCCGCCAATCGAAGCGTTGTGGCGTCCGCATAGGACTGAATTACGCCGGGCTTCAGGTCGCCCATTACTCGGTGGGTTAACAGCGTTGAGCCATGGTTGGCGTCGACTTGTTTCACCGTGTACACGAAGTAACAACCCTTGTTGTCAAGACTGTATTGGGAGCGCACGTGAGTCCACGCGTAAGTCGGGTCATACGAAACGGCGCTCCAGGTGGATAGTTGCTCCCAGTTGTCAATCGCCGCGTAGAGTTGGGCAGGCGTACCCACCCCGCCGCTGGGTGCTGAAATCGCACGGCTTACGCTCGAACCCTGCGCGGCGCTACCCCGCTGCAAGCCGGCAGTCGCTTGGGCGGAAGGCGCCGGCTGTCGCAACGTGGCGCTTTTTGGACGCCGCGACGACGTGAACCCGGCGTGAGCAGGCGTGAGCGTTTCGAAAACTGGCGCGCGGATCGTAGCGCGAGAATTAGCATCCGGGGCCCCGTGCAACAGCGCGCGGCGCCGAATGCTGGAGGGTTTTTCCGTTCGATGGCTGTGTGCGACTAACTGGCCCCTGATGGGCTTGGAAGCGGGCGCCGGGCGAAATGCGGGCGCGCGCACGGTGCGCGTATTGCGTTCGAACTCTCCGGCGGCAATTGAGAGCGCAACCACTGTGATTGCAACGAGAGTTGCGGGTAACCAAACATACATCCTAGGCCTCCCGGTGCTTTTTGTGCTCGGCTCGACCGGCTTTCGCGGTTCCGGATCGTGAGCGCGGGGACCACTTCCAGTTTGCCCCTCGACCGTTTTTCTCTCGCCTGGATCGACCATTTCTTGAAGTATTCGCCTGATTTCCGGAGGGGAGATCGCCCCGGCATAGATTCTACTCAATGCCTCGTTGGCGCTCTGGTGCAAATCCGTCGGAGATTGCCCGAAAGGATCGGGTGCGCTCACTTGCAATTCGCTTAACGGCCGGCTTCCGTGTAAACTTGCGAGCACGTCTGGAAGCGATATGTGCCGGCCGTTGCCCAGTAACAGCTTAACGCCCAAATGATATGGAAAGAGTCCGATGCCGTGAGCGGGTGCATGTTTAGCCAGCAGTCTGAACGTAGTTTCAGCTTCGCTTCTTGGCGCAACGTTGATTTCGAGTGACTTGGTAGCCACGGAATTCGGTTCGCGACTAATAACCACGAAGCGCTCGTTCGAGGGAAAAAACTTTTCAACGGGCGCTCCCACTCCGCTGCGGTAAGGATCGGGCATATTCCATTGAGCCTTGGTGATAAACTCGACCCCGATGACTCTTCTGGAACGTAGCGCATTGTTTCGCAGCGAGATCGTGATAAAGGGAGCATGAGGAAAGTCCTCGTCGATTGCGACGAACAGACTTGCCGTTAGACCCCACTTGCGGTTCCACCAGGTGGCCAGCACAAAGAGGACGCTCGAGACTCCTGGTAGGTTCTTGACGCGGTCCCAGTCGCGCCACACATAAGCGGCGGTAGCTATCGTAAAGGCGAGAATCAGTCCAGCGAAGCCTAAGTGATCGCGTAGTTCTCGCAGAACCTCGTCACTCAAGTCTTTAAGCACAAGCGCCGACGTTTTTGCTTAGGGTCAACGACGTATGGGACTCCAATAAGAGAGTCCGCGCCCTCGAGTTCTTATGCTGGTTAACGTCGCAGGTGGTGCTTTCCGCCCTGATGGGATGGATTCTGTACTCAATGGTCGCGAGGAACCAAAGTGAGACGAACATTCTAACTAACTGACGTCAGATTTCATTGGTTTGCCAGCCGCGTTTTTCTCTCACTTGACTTTTCGAAACTTGTCCGGTGATCCGCTCTTAACATGACGCACGCGCGCCGCATGGATGGGCGCGTCGGGGTCGATTTTCTTGGCCTTAGCGATGGCCCGTTTCTGCGTCGGCGCCGTCGCGCTTGCCTTCCCTGCGCCGCCCTTGCTGACCTTAAAACCGCCGCTACCATTGGGCTCGATGTAAAAAGCGTTTGTATTTCTAGGCATTATTCTCCCTTGCTAAAACCGATTGGAAGGTGTGTTGGCTTCGGTAATTGGTTGGATTGCATACTGAAAGAAGGCGCAGTCCGACGGCCCTTCATCGAGCATTCTTTATTCTTGCACCGTTGGCGTTGCATGCGTCAAGTGCCGCGTTCGGCTCCGTGGACCAATGTGCAGCGTCTCCGACGAGATAGACCATGCTATCGAGGGTTTCATAGTCCGTCGGGAAGTCGCCGTGGTCCGTCGCGAAGCTTCGCCAGCCGCGCGTTGCTCCGGGTCCGGTGGGCGAAAGCGCGAATGGCGAGCCCCGCGCGATGACCTGCATCCGCTCGTTTGCGTCCGTTATTATGTCTCTCCATTTTGGCCCGGTCGGCCAATCTTGAAAACGCGTAAGGCACGCGAAATTCTCGGGACGAAAGCGATCAAGGCCGACGAGCGGCGTGTCGGGTTCGGCTTCGAATACGCCGGAGATGAGATAGAGAAGCGAGTGTGAGTAGACGCCTGCAAACGGCGAGAGAAACACGCCCAAGGTCGACGCAAGAACATGATCGCGGGATTCCCAGGCGTCGAGCATCGTAAATATCCTCAGATTTGCGATGCGACGCCCGGCCTGCGCCAGCGTTTCCTGGAAATCGTCATATCTGACTGCCGGCGCCAGTAAGATAACTTCAAAGTTTTGATTGGTTGTTTTCTCCGAAGTAAAAACCTGATGCGCCTTGCGGATGAATTTGCTGATGTAGATCGCGCCGGTGCTGTGGCCGATTAGGACGATGCGGTAATCGTTCTGGTTTAAGGTATGGAGAAAATCGCGAAGTTTGAGTAGAAAGACGTATCCGCCGGCCTGTTCGGGGTCGACCGGGCCGTTAGTCGCATCTATGAGCAGGCTGTTATTGATTGCGCCTTTCATGTACGCCCACGCGAGGGACCCCAACCAACCTACATTGCTAAGAATCCCTCCGTGCCGCATGAATTCTTCGACGTGCGTTACGTCGTCGATTCCGGGAGACCAGCTGCCGTGGCTGCGATCAAGCGCGTGACGGATTCGGTCTTCCTTGTTGAGTGCCATGTAACGGTTAATGAGTCCGACTTCTCGGAGATCCTCGACCGGGTACAGCGTCGAATTCGCGCTCCCTTGTCCCACTGATTCGCCGGCCCCGACGTTGTACACGAAGAAAAACGGAAAAGCTCCGGCATCCTCAAACGGCTGCCGCAATCGGGCGGCGCCATTAAGCGCGCTTGTTCGATCCACGAGGCCGCCGTGAAAGTAAATGACCAGCGTCCGCTGGGGGCGATAAGGATCGTGCGCCTTTTCCTTGAGCAGGTCGAACGTCGCGTCCAAAATCACGCGTCCGTCTTGCTGGGGGGTGAAGACCCCGTTAGACAGATCCAGGTACAGCCGTCGGTCCAGATCTTTTCCGAGCATATCGAGGTTGCCCAGCGCCGCGGTTGGGATGCCCGCTGCGGCCATCGCGCTCGAGGCGCTGATTAGGAAGTTCGTCCGGTTCATAAAACAGGCTCCCCGCTGCAACCGGCCTAATAAAGACAGTAGCCAAAATTGGCTAGTATCTGCCGTGCGCCCTGCGCTCGATGGTTTGACCTCCTGGGACGTGGTGCTTGCTTATCAGACCTCGGACATTCCAGTCCAGGAGCATTCTTGAAATGGCTCTTTTGGGCTAGTACGGTGGTAGGCCCTGAGCCAAGTGTTGGCCTGGCTCATGAGCTGGGTGAGGACAGCGACATGATTAACAGCAGCCGCGCCAATAATCCGGGATCCACGCTGACTTTTGTTAGTAGGCCCCATGGTTCAGCCAGGTAGGCGTGGTGGAACGCTGGCGCTCCCGACTTGGTTCGTACTTTGAACTCAACCGCGAAGTGGACCCGCATATTCTCGAAGTTCAAGACAACGTCTTTAAGAAAATACCTGATTTGGCCAACATCGTCTTCGGTGTGGCTTTGACGTTTACGGCGGCGCTGAGCGATTTCTCATCCGACCCGAGAGAGAACGCACTGACGGCGCTCGCGTGGTGGCTTGTCTCGAAAGTCCCGCTGATAATCTTGTTCATTGCTGCTTGGATAACGTACATCGAGCTCACGCAGATCGTTGTTCTGAAGAGCTCGTTGCGGAGCGGCCGTTTCTTGGTCTGTATGACCATGCCGCTCTTATGCGTCTTGGTAGCGGCTGGAGCTGCGGCGCCGGGACTGGGGCTAGCATTGGGGAACATATCCGATAATACAGCCCTACTGAGAGGAGCACTTCAGGTGCTCTCCGCATGTGCGTTATCGTCGTTTTTCCTATCTATGTATATAGTGGGGAAGATATTGGTGCAAGATCTCTCCATGCCCAACAGCGTTTGTCATGATATGGTTTTGAGAAGTACGTTTTCTCGCGAAATGTCGGTGATTTGTCTCCTGGGTACTGCGGTAATGGCTTCGCAGTTGTTAGGTGAAAGCGATGTGGGCATCGGCTTTACCGTTACGTCGCTTCCGTTTTTTGCGATTTTCTTGTTTCGGCTTTTCACGTTTCAGCGGCGTGCTCAAAAACGCTTTCGCTCCCTAATTATTTGAATGCGCGAGTCGAATACTATGATCGATACTTTGCACCGGATGGCGCCTGGCCCTAGCGAATATACATCATAAACAGGGCGAGGACGAACTCGACCATTGCAACATATCCGACGGGAGAGTTCACGCGGTGCGTCACAAGCATGGTGAACAACACCGGGATTGTCGCAAGCATGGCGCCTGCGATCCCGACGTCGATTGCGTGTTCACCGCGGTTTGAATTTTTTGGGCCATCGTAGTGAATGATATATTCCTGGCACAATGAGTAAATGAATCTGTTCATGTGTTTTCTCCGGGCTGGCGGCGTGGTAAAGACTTAAATGGCTGAGCGTGCGTTGCGCCGAGCGCCGAGCGTCGGCGATTCCATACTTTGGGGTTGAAGGGCGGTCCCCGCAAGGAGAGGGACCGTCCTCGGGTGCGTGCCGTTAACTACCGTGCGCTTTCTTTAGGTAGCGCGCGCAGGATGGTCGCTCCAAGCGCGGCATAGCGAGGCGAGCGGAGAGACAAATTGCAACCAGGCTTCCGTAAGGCGCCTCAAGCAGCGGAGATTACACTGCTTAAGGCGCGCGTTTATCCTTTCACGTCGGCAAAATCGCCGTAGAGCACTTCGTCAAGCGGTGAAACGGCCGGCGCGCTCGTGTGTGTGCGCCATTTCGATCCGTTTCCGGCGATCGCGGACCATGCATCTTGCAGCGAATCGACCGCGTAGAGATCGATGCCTTCGACCAGCGCAGCTTCTTCGGCGTTCAATCGCGGCACGACGATCTTCGTGAAGCCGGCGTTGCGCGCCCCGAGCACCATCGGCAGAATTCCGGCAATGGGTTGGAGCGATCCGTTCAGCCCGAGCTCGCCCAGGGTGACAAAGTCTTGCAGCGCGAGCCGGTCGATCTGTTCGTCCATGGCGAGCAGCGCCAGCGCGATCGAAAGATCGAACGCCGGACCTTCTTTGCGCACGTCAGCCGGCGAAAGGTTGATGAGCAGCCGTCCCGCCGGATACATGAAACCCGAATTGAAGATCGCGCTGCGCACGCGTTCGCGCGCTTCATTTAAGGTGCGGTCCGGCAGCCCGATGATCGCGAGTGTGGGAGATCCGGGCGAGCTGTCGGCTTCGACGCGCACCACGTAACCGTCGATGCCGAGCATCGCGGCCGAAAACGCAAGTGAGAGCACGTAACCCTATCACGCCGAGGGCGCCCGTTGGAAAGGCCGCGTCTTAAGGGGAGCCGAAGCCGCGCCGCATGCACCTGACTGCGCTCGATTGGGTCATCATCGTCGTCTCGGTCGCCATCATGTTCGTGCCGGCGATCGTCCTCGCGCGGCGAGCGGGAAAAAATACAGCCGAGTTCTTCGTGGCGGGGCGGCAGGCGCCGTGGTGGCTGATCGGCATCTCGCTCGTCGCGACGACCTTCAGCACCGACACGCCGAACCTCGTAACCAACCTCGTGCGCACTGGCGGCATCGCCGGCAACTGGGTCTGGTGGGCATTTTTGCTGACCGGCATGGCGACGGTCTTTTTCTTCGCGCGGCTTTGGCGGCGCAGCGGCGTGCTGACCGACCTCGAATTTTACGAGCAGCGCTACTCCGGGAAAGCCGCGGCCTTCGTGCGCGGTTTCCGCGCGGTTTACTTGGGTTTGTTTTTCAATTGCTTCGTTATTGCGAGCGTCAACTTGGCAGCTGCCAAGATTGCGAGCATCTTGTTCGGCATTCCCGAACTCGAGACGCTGCTGATCGGCGCGTCATTTCCGGTGATCTTTGCCTCCATCTCCGGATTGTGGGGCGTCATGGTCACCGACATGCTGCAGTTTTGCATCACCATGACCAGCGCGTTTGCAGCGGCATTCTTCGCCATACGCAGCTCGCAAGTCGGCGGACTGCACGGCCTGTTACAACATATTCACGCGGTCCATCCGAATTTATTGAACGTCCTGCCGGATTTCTCGGATTGGAAAACGGCTGCCGCGATCTTCGTGATTCCGCTGACGGTCGCATGGTGGTCATCGTGGTATCCGGGTGCCGAGCCGGGCGGCGGAAGCTACGTCGCGCAGCGCATGCTTTCGGCGAAAACCGAACAAGACTCAGTTTTCGGAACGCTGTTATTTCTGGTCATGCATTACGCGTTGCGGCCGTGGCCGTGGATCATCGTGGCGCTGGCGTCGGTGATTGTCTATCCGACGCTCGGCGACATCCAGCACCGCTTCCCGAATCTTCCGCCGAATCTGCTCGGCAACGATATCGCCTACCCCGCGATGCTCGTCTTTCTACCGGCCGGTTTTGCGGGTTTCATGGTAGCAGGACTCTTTGCTGCATACCGTTCGACGCTCGAAACGCATTTGAACTGGGGCACGTCCTATCTCGTGCACGATCTCTACCGGCGCTTCATACGCCCCGATAAATCCGAGAAGCACTACGTGCTGGTCGGGCGGATATTCACTGTCGTGCTGATGCTGCTGGCTATCGCGTTGACCTTCCAACTCGACAACGCGCAGCAAACCTTCCATTTGATCGTCTCGATCGGCGCGGGCACCGGCCTCGTCTATTTGCTGCGCTGGTTCTGGTGGCGCGTAAACGCTTGGACCGAAGTGAGCGCGATGGCGGCTTCGTTTGCGGTTTCGCTGACGTTCTTCGCGCTTTCGAAAGCGGGACACACGTTCGACGACAACGTCGTGCTGCTTACGACCGTCGGGATCACGACCGTCGTTTGGCTTGCGGTGACGTTTCTCACGCCGCCGGTGGACGACGCCACGCTCGATGCCTTCTACGAAAAAGTCCGGCCTGCGGGCGCCGGTTGGGCTAAAGTTCGCAACCGTACGGGAGCGCCGGCCTCTCCTGACAGCCTTCCGGCGTCGCTGCTCTGCTGGGTTTTGGGTCTGGTGGGCATTTATGCGGCGCTTTTCGGCACGGGAGCCTATCTCTACGGCCATGCCCTCCAAGGCGTGATCTACACCGTTATTGTGATTGTGGCGGCCGTTTGGCTGGCCCGGCTGACCTCGCGCGCGCGCGTGCGTTCTCCACAGCGCTCACAGGGGGGCTGACCCCGCTGTGGATATAACCTGAAACGCGAACGTTGCCATAAAGTAGGAGAGAATGTTGAAGAAATTCGGCCCTGCGGCCCTCGCCGCGATTGCGCTTCTCGTGCCCGCGTGCTCCTCGAATTCTGGTTCGACCACCACGACAAACGGAACCACGACGACGGCCAAAACCACGGCCGGCGTGAATTCGCCCGGTCCAAAGACGATCGGCGTCTCGATTCAAGATCTCGAAGCGCAGTTCTATCAGCAGATGGAAGCCGGGATGAAATCAGAAGCCGCCAAGTTCGGGTACAAAGTGACGTTCGTCGACGCCAGCCGCGACAGCTCGCGCCAGCAGTCGCAAGTCGAGGACTTTATCTCGCGCAAAGTCGATGCGATCATCCTGACGCCCTACGACTCGCAAGCGATCGGCAGCGCAATCGTTGAAGCGAACGGCGCGAATATTCCGGTCTTCACGGCCGACATCGCCAATGCGAGCAAACAAGGCGTCGTGGTTTCACACGTTGCCTCGAACAACGTGCAAGGCGGACAGCAGGCCGGCACGCTCATGTGCAACGCGCTGCACGGTTCGGGCAGTGTTGCAATCATCGACGAACCCGAAGTCACGAGCGTCCAAGATCGGGTCAAAGGTTTTCGCTCGGCGCTCGCACAGCATTGTCCGAACGTCAAAGTCGTCGCCGACGTCGATTCGGGCGGCACGCGCACCAAGGCGAACGCCGACACCGGCGACGTGCTGCAGCGCTACAAAGATCTCAAAGGCATCTTCGGCATCAACGACGATTCCGCGCTCGGTGCGGTCGCGGCGATCCAAGCGGCCGGTATGAAGGGCATCGCGGTCGTCGGGTACGACGCATCTCCTGAAGCGCGCACAGCTATTGCCGGCGGCTCGATGGTCGGCGATGCGATTCAACATCCCGACGTTATCGGCGCCAAGACGATCGACGTCATCCACGATTATTTCTCGGGCAAAACCGTTCCGGCGCGCATCGACGTTCCGGTCGGAACCTATACGAAGGCCAACGCGAAATAACAGAGCCGGCTAGTCCGCTCCTCCAAATGCGCGGCATTGGGAAAACATTTCCCGGTGTTCGCGCGCTCGAAGACGTTTCGCTCGATCTGCAGGCGGGCGAAGTCCACGCGTTGGTCGGCGAAAACGGCGCGGGCAAGTCGACACTGATGAAAATCCTAGCCGGCGCGCAGCGCGCCGACACGGGCGAGATCGCCGTAGACGGCAAGACCGTTACGATCGACTCGCCGCGCGCCGCCGAAAATCTCGGCATCGGCATGATCTATCAAGAGTTCAATCTGGTTCCGGCGCTCAATGCGGTCGACAACATCGTGCTCGGCAATGAGCCCGCCAATGGTTTGCTGCTCGACGAAGGCGCCGCGCGTAAACGTGCCGAGGCGGTCTTCGCCGAACTTGGCATTGTGCTGCCGCTTACGGTCGAGACGTCGCAGCTGCGAGTGGCGCAGCAGCAGCTGATCGAGATCGCCAAGGTCCTGTCGCGCGACGCGCGGCTCATCGTGATGGATGAGCCGACCGCCGCGCTCACCGAGCGCGAGATTGCCAAACTCTTCGAAATCATCCGCACGCTCAAAGCGCGCGGGGTGGGAATCGTCTACATTTCGCACCGTCTCGAAGAACTGCCGCAAATCGCCGATCGGGTGACCGTTTTGCGTGACGGCCGAGTTATCGAGACGCGCGCGGCCAAAGATTTCCCGCCCGACGACGTGATCCGCGCAATGGTCGGACGGCGACTCGAGTCACACTTCCCCGACCTGCCGCCGGTTGCGTCCGGCGCCCCGGTGGCGCTAAAGGTCCAAGACCTCACGCGCGCGCCGGCCGTGAACGGCGTCTCATTCGAGGTGCGTCAAGGCGAGATTGTCGGACTTGCGGGCTTGGTCGGAGCGGGGCGGACCGAAATCGTGCGCGCGATCGCCGGCGCGGATATTCCGCAAAAAGGCACGATCGAAGTGAAAGGCCGGGTGATACGCATCCGTTCGCCGCGCGACGGTATCGACGCCGGATTTGCATTCATTACCGAAGATCGCAAGGCGCAAGGCCTCGTGCTGGGAATGAGCGTGCGCGAAAATGTGACGCTCGCGCATCTGGGGCAGTTCGTGGAGCGCGACCAACTCATCGACCGCTCAAAAGAGCGGCAAACGACTCGCGAATACATCGACCAGTTGCAAATACGAACGCCCGGCACCGAGCAGTTGGTCCGCAATCTTTCCGGCGGAAACCAGCAAAAGGTCGTACTCGCAAAGTGGCTGCTCGGCAATGCAGGCGTCTTTCTCTTCGACGAGCCGACGCGCGGCATCGACGTCGGCGCGAAGGCCGAGATCTACGATCTCATGGTGAAACTCACAAACGGCGGAGCGGCAATCGTCATGGTCAGCAGCGAACTGCCCGAAGTGCTCGGGATGGCGCATCGCATTCTCGTGATCCGCGGCGGACAGATCGTGCGCGAGTTCGCGCGCGCGGACGCGACTCCTGACGCGGTCATCGCCGCAGCGACCGGAGCGGCTGCATGAAAGCGCAGGCTCGCGCGTACTGGCTGCGCGTTGCGGGCGCCATCGCGCTCTTGGTCATCGTTGCGCTCGTCATAAATTTTGGAGCGCACGGGACCTTTTTGCAGCAGGATAACCTGGTCCGCGTGCTTCGCCAGATCACGTACAACTTCATCATGGGCGTAGGCGAAACGTTTGTCATCATCACGGCGGGAATCGATCTTTCTATCGGGTCGCTCATTTCGCTCACCGGCGTCGTGATGGCACTCTTCGCAAACGCCACCGGGTTACACGGTTTTGCGCTGATCGCGGCTACGTTGCTGGTCGGACTGTCGGTCGGCGCAGCCGCCGGATTCGTCAATGCCGTTCCGGTGGTGAAACTGAATTTGCCGCCGTTCATCACAACGCTCGCGATGATGCAGATCGCGTTGGGGCTCTCTTACATTCTTTCGGGCGGCCAGCCCGTTCCGCTGCAAATGACCGACTTTCAACATACGGGTTACGGAGTTATCCCACATACGAAGATCCCGTATCCCGTTATCTGGATGATCGTTGTCTTAATCATCAGTTCGGTCTTGTTGATGCGCACACGTTTCGGACGCTACGTCTTTGCGATTGGCGGAAACGAAGAGGCGGCACGACTTGCCGGCATCAACGTTGCGCGCATCAAAACGGCCGTCTACGTCATTAGCGGGATGTGTGCGGCCGTGGTCGGGTTCTTGTGGATGGCGCTGTTTTCTTCGGGCTCGCCGCAGACTGCCAACGGCAACGAGATGTTGAACGCCATTGCGGCGGTCGTCGTCGGCGGCACGAGCCTGATGGGCGGCCGCGGCGCGATAGTTGGAACCTTTTTCGGCGCGCTGCTCATCGGCTTTTTGGATAACGCCATGAACTTGCTACAAATCAATTCCTATTTGCAATGGGTCGTGCTGGGAGTCGTGATCCTGTTGGCCGTCGTGCTCGACGAACTGCGCAAGAGGTACTTCAAACGGGCGTAAAACCGAGCCGCCGTCGAAAGGAACCGCTATCCGCATTAGCGCTCGGCGCGCTGGGCGTTGTGTTCGGCGACATCGGCACCAGCCCGCTCTACGCGTTTTCGCTCTGCTTCGCGGGCGACTATCCGGCGAAAGTCACGCCGCAAAACATCATCGGGATATGCTCGCTGATCTTTTGGGCGCTGGTCATCGTCGTCACCGTAAAATACGTGATTTTTATGCTTCGTGCCGATTTTGACGGCGAAGGCGGCACGCTCGCGCTACTCGCGCAACTCATTCCGGTTCGCCGCGCGGCCAAGCCGGCCGGACTGACGGCAATCGCACTGCTCATGCTGTTCGGTGCATCGATGCTCTACGGTGACGGCGCAATTACGCCGGCCATCTCGGTCATCTCCGCGGTGGAGGGCCTCAACGTTTGGACGAGCGCCGCGCATCCGTACATCGTACCGATATCAGTCGTCATTTTGGTCGGCCTCTTCCTCATTCAAAAACGAGGAACGGGCGGCATCGGGTTCTTGTTCGGCCCGATCGTCTTGGTGTGGTTCTTGGTCATCGGCATACTTGGGGCGATCTCGCTCGCCCATCATCCGCAGATTTTGGCCGCGCTGAATCCGATCTACAGTTGGGAATTCTTCCTGCGCAACGGCTTGCTGAGCTTCCTGATTTTCGGCGCGGTCGTACTTTGCGTCACCGGCGTCGAAGCGTTATATGCCGATCTCGCGCATTTCGGCAGAAAGCCGATTGCGATAGCCTGGGCAACCGTCGTCTTCCCGGCGCTCGTGCTCAATTATTTCGGTCAAGGTGCGCTCGTGCTTTCCAACCCGGACGCAATCGGATCGCCGTTCTTCGCGATGGTGCCGCGCTGGGGTTTGATTCCCATGGTTATCCTGGCGACGGCAGCCACCATCATCGCATCGCAGGCGCTCATCACCGGCGTCTTCTCCCTCACTCAGCAAGCCATCCAACTCGGGTATCTGCCGCGCTTCCGGATCGTGCACACGTCGCGCCACTTCGCGGGTCAGATCTACATGCCGACGATCAACGCGCTGCTGGGCATCGCGTGCATTCTCATCGTGGTAACGTTCCGTTCCTCGGCCAATCTCGGTGGCGCATACGGGCTCGCGGTCACCATTACGATGCTCACGACCACGATCGGCTTCGCCGAGCTGGTCCGCAAGAAATGGAAATGGCCGGCTTGGCAGTGGGCGCCGCTCGTCCTGATCTTTCTTTCCTGGGACGTGCCGTTCTTCATCGGCAACGCTTCGAAGTTCATATCCGGCGGCTGGGTGCCGGTCGCGATGGCGCTGACGCTCTTCACGGTCTTCATCACGTGGAATCGCGGCCGCCGGCGCTTGATGGAGAGCTTGGACTCGCACACGATGCCGGTCGATGACTTCCTGAAAGAGCTCAAAGACCCGACGCTCGTCGGAGGAACTGCGTTCTTTCTCAGTCCACAGCCGACCGGGATACCGTTCGTTCTGCAGCACGGCTGGATCCGCAGCCACATCATTTACGATACGATTGTCCTGCTCACGGTCATGCACTCGGCGCGGCCCTTCATCCATCCTGAAAACCGCATCGAGGTGGAGCAGTTGGCGCCGCGATTGCTGCGCGTCAAAGCGTCGTATGGGTTCATGGACACTCCGAGAATTCACGACATCTTGCGGCTGCTGCGCGCGCGCCGTCCCGACGTGGATTTCTCGCAGCCGACGTACTATCTAGCAAATCCGAAGATCGCCGACGATACCTCGACACACGGCATGCCCTCTTGGCAGCTGAACCTGTTTCGGTGGCTGGCGCGTAACGCGCGTCCGCTCACCGACTCGCTTGGCTTACCGCCGAACAGCGTGATCGAATTTGGAGTTGAGGTAAAACTCTAAAAGTCTGAGTCCTTGAGTCCGGCGTTGGTGTGGAGATCGGTCCACGACTCTTGGGAGATAATCTTTTCGCCGGCCCAGCGGATTTGCGCGACCGGAAGGTGTGTCGCTTTGGAGAAATAGATGACGGCGCGCGTTTCACCCGGTTCGCCGGCGCCTTCAGCGATCTTCAACTCGACGAGCGTGGTCTCTTGACCGCCGATTACCGGTCCGTTGCGTTCCGAAAGCATGCCCTTCATCGTCGTGTACTTGCCGACTTGGTTCGGCAGTACGCCGTCGGGAATCGTGTAACCGCGCAGCGACGTCGCCCGCCCGTCGTGGATGCCAACGGTCAAATGAATGAACGACAAGATTCCGCCCTGATGTCCGCTGACCGTGTCGCCGCCATTCCACACGCCGCCGCCGCCCGCTCCGGGGCCTGAAAGAATCAGCGTCTTGACCAAGTGCGGCCGCTTCCACATGTAGCGGTACGTGCGGTCTTGCGTTTGATTGCCCAGCACTTCGTGCGCGTGCACGATGACCGTGTAATCGTTCACCCTCGCGAACGTTTCTTGGAACGCGGTGATGGCCGGGAGGGTTGCGGCCGAGGCGGGCGCGATGACGGCGGCCGCGGCCAATACGAGAATCGAAAGTTTGTATAGCACCGCTAGGCCTTCTCTTAGGAAGCGCCCGCCCCCGCTTGGCTTTCGTCGGTGAGCAGCGTGCCGTGCTTGCCTTCCACGCCGATAAGAACGTCGCACTTCGCGTTGGCCGCTATCTCTTCGATATCGCTCCCAAGCGGCGCCCCGGTGTACTTGCCCTCACGATATGAGCCCAGTACGATGAGGTTCGCTTTTTCGCGTTTCGCTAGCTCCAAGACAGCCTGGCTCGTATTGCGCGTCTTGATTATGTCGCTGCGGAAGTTGACTCCGCTATGCATCGCAATTGCCTCGGCAGCGCCCAGCGCGTCGAGCGCGGAGCGCTCTTCGTCGACCATGATCGCGTCCGGCGGCAGGGTGAAGGGAACGTCTATTACATAGATTGCGAAAAGATCCGACCGCCCGCCGTGTGCTAGCTTGGCCGCAAGCGCCATCATATGCGCCGACTCGATCCCAGCAGAAAAGACCACTATGACGCTGCCGACGAGCCGTTCGAGCTGATGTTCCGCCTGCGCAGCCAGGCGCTGCACGAAGGAAGTCGGCGGATGCAGCATCCACCACAGCGTTGTCGCCATCGTCCCGGCAATGAAAACGGCGACGAGCCCTCCGGCCCATGAAACGTGCAGCATCAGTGCCGCGCCGTTCTTATTCGTGCTAGCTGAACGAGTCTATAAACGCCAAGCGCGATCAGAAGCAGGCCAAGTACGATTCCGGTCAATGTTTCGTATCGAATACCAAAACTGAGAACCCGGATCAAAACGACCGCTCCGAGCGCGACGTACAAGACGTAAAACATGGTGCGCAGGTGAATCACGGCGCTGTGCGCTTCCGTTCGTCGGAGGCCTTAAGATTGGCGTGATATTCGTCCATAAGCTCGAGCTCGCCGGCGTTTTTGAGGATGTGCGTCTGGGCTGTTCGCCAATCGTGAGGTTGCGAGCGCAGCATTGGCAGTTTTTTCCGGCGGCGATACAACAGGTAGAAGAATACACCGAGTATCAGCCAGCCCGGTCCGGCGACGCGTCCGATGTCATGCGTTAAAAGCGTGAAAACGAGGATCGAAAAAATCCCGACAAAGCCGATTACCGCCACAATTGGAAAATCGACGCGTTCGCCGCGCACACGCAATGGGATGTTGAAGGGGATCTTAAACTTACGGGGCGTCATAGGATCGAAGAGACGAAGTGCAACGAGCGCGACAAAGACAAACGAGTAGCTCGTTGCGGCCCCGAAAGCGTACAGATCACCTAAGAACGTGATACCATCCTCGCCGTGGAAGAGCCGCTGATATAAAGCACGCGCCCCGTGATCGAGCTGCGGTAGGGCTGCAAAAATCAGGACGATGGCGGCAAGTGCGCAAAACGTAAGTATCGACGAAGCCGGCGTACGGAAACGAACGTGAATCCTTTGAAAGATCGAGGGTAGCAGCTTCGACGTGCTCATGGAATAGGCAATGCGCGAGGCGCCGAAGACGCCGGAATTGCTCGAGATCAATAGCAACACCGCTCCCAGTATCGGAACGTAGAACTGAGCCAGATAGCCATAGTACGGAATCTGCGCCGACAGCAGAGCGACGCCCTTACCTTGGTTGTCACCGTTGCCGGGGAAGAGTTGCCAAAACGCAATGGCATGCCCGTGAGCGTCGTGCAGCGGATGCCACATCTGCATTCCGAGCGCAAGATTCGAGTAGCCGACCGCGTAAATCAGAATCGTCAGGATAAGCACGACAGACGTGCGCGGAATGACTGAAGCCGGCCGCTGCGTTTCTTGGGCCGCCTGCGAGATCGACTCCAGGCCGACGAACGAGATGATCGCAAGCGACGTTCCCTGCATCAACGCAAAAGTTGATGGCCATGCGACGTGCATCGTGTGTATGAGAATCTGCGGTTGAAATGCGAAAAGGAAACCGAAACAAAGGATCAGCGTTTCGCTTACCACGTCGATTGCCGCTACCGAACCTTGGAACGCCGTACTTTCGCGTACGCCGACGATGTTGAGCAGGCACAACAGGCCAATGAGCCCAAGGACGAGCAAGAAATGCGACCAAGGATGTATCGAAGCGAGTAATGCCGGCATGAGCTGAGAAATATAATCAACGCTAGACCACGCAAAGAGCGTTATGTCTATGGTGAAGTCCAAGAGAATGGCCCAACCGGCGATGAAGCCAAAAAAATCGCCGAGTCCACGCAAGACGAAATATTGGCCCCCGCCCGCAACAGGATAAGCGGCCGCGAGTTCTGTGTACGCCAGGCCGATGCACACGTAAACGAGCCCCGCAAACAGAAACGCGAAGTTTGAAGCGCCGGCAGCATACGCGAGGACCAGGCCCAGTCCGATAAAAATATCTGCCCCGACGTCCGAATATCCCCATGAGAAAGACCCCCACGGTGTTACGGCACGCCGCAGTTGTGGGTTGCTAGAAGACATTGCGGTGCAGCGTCATCCGGTCGCCGTCGAACGCGACGACGTCGAAACGAAAATGCGTGCCGGGAGCGACGATTTGCATATAGTCGGCGGCAATCCGGCGCAGTCTTGCGCGTTTGCGCGGTCCTACTGCCGAAAGCGCGCTGCCGAACGTGCGCGTGTCGCGGCGCTTCACCTCGACGAAAACGATCGTGGCCCCGTCGCGGCAGACCAAATCGATTTCGCCGCCGGGCACGCGTACGTTCCGGCGCACCACGCTATATCCCGAGGATTCCAAGAACGCAGCGGCGCGATTCTCTCCCTCGCGGCCTTTGGCATTGCGCTCAAGAGCCAAACGCGGCTTCCGCTTCCGTGACCGTAAAACCGAAGGCGAGCTGAGCTTCGCGCACGCGCCACCAGCCCGAACGGTGATGGACGCAGGGGCCATGCTCCTTGAGTGCGCGTAAGTGTTCGGGCGTCGAATAGCCTTTGTGATCGGCAAAACCGTAACGCGGTTCGATTTCATGCAACTCGCGCAGCAGCGCGTCGCGATGGACTTTGGCGACGATCGATGCGGCGGCGACGATCGCGCTGCGCGCATCGCCTTTGATCAGCGGCTCTTGCGGGCCGGCGAAAGACTTGATGCGCACCGCGTCGGTGATGAGGTACTCGGGCAGAACCGCCAGCGCTGCGAGCGCTCGCTCCATCGCCAGGACGCTGGCCCAATAAATGTTGAGGCGATCGATCTCGGCGACGCTCGCGCTGCCGATGCTCCAAGCGGAGCAGCGGGTCTTGATCGTTTCGGCGAGTTCGGCCCGCAATTCCGGTTTGACTTGCTTGGAATCGTTCAGCCCGTGCAGCATCAGCGGTTCGGATGCGACGACGCACGCGGCGACGACCGGCCCCGCCAGCGGTCCGCGGCCGACTTCGTCGATGCCGCCGACGTACAAGAAGCCTAGCGCGCGCGCGGCCGTTTCAAAGGAATGAATGCGGTGTAAGCGGCGCCGCTCACGTTCGTAGGCGTTCTTGGCTTTACGCTGTTTCGACGTCACGCGTGGCGCTCTCCAGAGTTATCCTGCCGAACTTGCCGTCGTTGAAATCCTTCACGTACGACCGCGCGGCGTTATGGTAATCGCTCTCTCCGCCGCGCCGCACGAATCCTCGCGCTTGCGCGAACGCCGGGAGGCCGGGCACTTTCGTCCGGCCGCCGCTTTTTTCCGTCAGCCAGCGGTGAAAGCGATTGGCCACATCCTCAGGGTCGTAGTGATCGCGCGGCACGGCGCCCACCAAGGCAAGTTTCCACTGGGCGTCCGCGGAGGCGATGCGAGGTACCAGTATGCCGGGCGTATCCATCACCTCGAGCTCCGTGCCGACTTTAAACCACTGCAGCTGCCTGGTCACGCCGGCGCGGTCCTCGGTGCGCGCAACCGAACGGCCGGCCAGGCCGTTGATGACCGAAGATTTTCCGGAGTTGGGAATTCCCACGACCATCGCACGCTGCGGACGGTGCCCGTCGCTCACGAGGTCGCGCAGGCGTCGTTTGACTTCGACGAACGCGCCTTGCGTTCGCCCGTTCACGCTGATGCTATGCGGTCCGAGCGCTTCGAGCCAGCGGACAGTTTCGGGGCGTTCGGCCAGGTCGTCGCGGCTAAGGATCTTCAGCCGGCGTTTGTTACCGGCAACCTCGTCGAGCATGGGGTTGAAACCGCTCCCGGGTACGCGCGCGTCGGCAACCTCGATCACCACATCCACGAGTTTGACGTACTCCGCCATTCTGCGCATGGCGGCGACCATGTGGCCCGGAAACCACTGGATGATCTGCTCGAAGCCGTAGTTTTTCATGCCATCAAAACGTGCCCAGCGCTGCCGGCGGCCAAATGCCCGCGACGGCTCTGCCCAGCACCTGATCCTGTCCGACGAAGCCCCAAAAGCGCGAGTCGTTGCTGTCGACGCGGTTATCGCCCAAGACGTAGAGCGAGCCGGCGGGCACGGTGACTTCGGAAAAACTGCGGTTGTCGGCAAAGCGGACATACGGCTCGGGCAGAACCGATCCGTTAACCATCACGCGCCCGCGATCGATCGCGATCTTGTCGCCGGGCAAGCCGATGATGCGCTTGATGAAAACTTCGGGCGCCGGCGAATCGTGCCGGAAGGCGACGATATCTCCGCGCTGCGGCGCGTGCAGACGATACGAGATGGTATTGATGAGAACGAATTCGCCGCTCGCAATCCGGGGAGCCATTGAAAGCCCGGAGACCTCGGGCGTTCGCATGAAGAACGCCATCGCGAGCGCAGCCGATGCAGCGAGTTGCAGCGTCGTCCGTGCGACGGAGCGCCAATGCAGTTGCCCTTGCACGGATCAACTCCTTCGCCGTGCGGGCGTGAAATCCTAACTACAGTATGTGAGCGTGGCTGAAAGGCCAGAAGATCAGGAAGGCGCGGCCCGTAAAATATGCGGGCTTACCGATCTCCGGTCCGGTGTCGAATGTGCCCGCGAATTGCGCAAAACCCCAGACGTGCGAATCCTCGGAATCGTTGCGGTTATCGCCCATCATGAAGTAACAATCTTTGGGAATGCGATCGGGCGCGCTCCAATACTGCCGCGGCGGGACGTTCGCTCTATGCGGGTCGAGCGGGTCATAACTCTTCGGGTCGCCGAGCTGGGTTACGTAGATGCCGTAGTTTCGAATCTGCAGATTATAGCCGGGCCGCTGCGCGATGTAGCGCTCGTGGAGGGCCTTGCCGTTGAGATAGACGACGCCATCTCTGATGGCGAGCCGGTCCCCCGGCCGTCCGATCACGCGCTTGATGAAGTCGTCGGTCGTCGGAATCGGCGGCGGAAACACGACGATGTCTCCTTCGGCCGGCCGTACGAAACGGTATTGGAACTTGTTCACCAGCAGCACATCGCCGACTTGCAGCGTCGGAACCATCGATGCCGAGGGTATGTAGTACGTGCGCGCGACAAATGTGATCAGCAGAAACGCGGCGAGCCCGGCGACGATGAACGGGTCGAGATACTCGCGCGCGAAAATGGCCGACTTTCCGTGCGAGCCTGCCGTGACCGGACGAAGGCTCAGAACGATTCTGGCAACCAGAAAGATGGCGACGAGGATGAGGAGTTGGACCGGCGTCACGGCGATCAATCCCGACTGCTAATGAAGGACACGCAGCCGGTTGAGCGGCCACAAGAGTAAGAATGCGCGGCCCGTGAACTGCGCCGTCGTCCGGGTTTGCGCCAGTGGTCCTGCGGCGAATTTTCCGTGGAGCTGTGCGAAGCCCCAAATATGCGAATCATCCGAGTCGTTGCGGTTGTCTCCCATCACAAAATAAAATCCGGCCGGAATGCGGTCGGAAGTTTGCCAGAGCGCGCGCGGAGGCACGTCGGCTTCCGCGGGGTTAAGGCGCCGCGCCCCGGTGCCGGTGTCGACCGTAATCCCGTACCCGGCAACGCGCAGCTCATAGGAAGGCGCTTGCGAAATGTACGGCTCGTCGAGCGGCTTGCCGTTCACGAAGACGGCGCCGCCGCTCACACGCAGGGTATCGCCGGGCACGGCCACGACGCGCTTGATGAAATCGGTCGGCGATGCGATCGGCGGTTTGAAAACAACGATGTCTCCGCGCGCCGGCGCGTGCACACGGTATTCGAATTCGTTGACGAGCAGCACGTCGTTTTGCTGCAACGTCGGAACCATCGAGTCGGACGGAATGTAGAACGTCCGGATGACGAACGTGATCAGAAAGAGCGATGCGAGACCCGCGACGATGAACGCGTCGAGATATTCGCGTACCGCCAGCTTCGCGCTGTCAGTTTTGAAACTGAGCGCGACGCGCGCCACGGCAAAAACGCAAATCAGCCCCAGCAGCTGTAGCGGGGAAAGGGCCAGATTAGCGGGCAGCTTTCTTCTCTTTGATGCGCGCGGCTTTGCCGACTTTTTCCGTGAGGTAATAGAGCCGGCTGCGGCGGACGGAACCGCGCTTGCTGACCTCTATCCGTTCGACGCGAGGGCTGTGCAGTAAGAACGTCTTTTCGACGCCGACGCCGTGTGCGACGCGCCGGATGGTGATCGATTCTTGCGCGCCGCCGCCCTTACGAACCGTCACGACTCCTTCGAACAGCTGCGTGCGCTCTTTGCCGCCTTCGGTGACCTTCGAATAGACTTTTACGGTATCGCCCGGACGGAAATCCGGCACGTTTTCTTTACGCTGCTCTTGATTGAGGAGATCGATGACGTTCATGGCTTGGGGATTTTATCACGGGCGCTCGTCGTTCCGCAATGACGGGCCGTCGAGGTCGGGGCGTTTCGCGCGCGTCCGCTCCCGAGATGCCTCGCGCCGCCAGCGGGCGATCGCAGCGTGATTGCCGGAAAGGAGCACCTCGGGCACGTGGACTCCCCGGAAGACGGGCGGCCGGGTGTAGCTCGGGTAATCCAAGCCGGCGGCGCCGAACGACTCGCTTTCCAGGGAGGCGGCCGTCAGCGTGCCGTCCAGCAGCCGAACGGTCGCGTCGATCATCGCCAGGGCAGGGAGCTCGCCGCCGGTCACCACAAAATCGCCGAGCGAGTACTCTTCTATCGGATAGAGCGCGCCGAGCCGGTCGTCGATTCCCTCGTAGTGTCCGCAGAGAAAGACGAGCCTGTCTTGCTGCGCAAAGCGCTGAGCCTCAGCTTGCGTGAACGGCTTGCCGCCCGGAGATGGTACGGCGAGGATACGGCGTTCCTTTGGCGGAGCCAATGCCGCGATCGAATCGAGGATGCGCGCGAGCGGTTCGAGGCGCATCACCATGCCGGGCCCACCGCCGTAGGGCTCGTCGTCCGCGCGCTCGTTGCTCTGCAGCGCATCGAGCACGTGGTGGTAACGGATTTCCACGACGCCCGCCTCGACCGCACGCCCGACGATCGACAAACCAACGAACGGAGCGAAAACCTCCGGAAAGAGCGTCAGCACATCGATCGTGAACATAAAGGCGAGTGTTCAACCTCGGCCGCTTCCTCGCTCCTTGGCGCCGCAAGCCGCTCACGCCGTACGAGCTGGCGCTGCGCGATCTGGCGCGCGGAGAGTACGCGCAAGCGCTACATCGCCTGGACACCTTATTAGAAGATGAAACGCTCACTGGGCAAGAGCGCGCCGCCCGGCTCAACAAGCGCGGCGTCGCTCTGGTCAGCTTGCACCGCCGCGACGAAGCGTTGCGAGCCTTTGAAGACGCGCTCGCGACGGTCCCGCGTTTCGCGCCGGCGCTCGTCAACATCGGAAACCTGCACTTAGAGTCGGGGGAACTCGAACCGGCGGTGGCCCGCTATCTGGCCGCGATAGCAGCGGACGACCGCTATGGTCCCGCGCACCACAATCTGGCTGTGGCCTACAAGCGCATGGGACGCACGGCGGATTCGGTCCGCGAACTGCGCCGTGCCGGAAAGTTGATGTGAGCTATTTCACCAAATCCGTGTTCGTGATCTCTTCGTGTAAACAGGCGCATCCGCGCTGCGCGGCTCCGCGCCCCCCGCCGGCAGAGCCGTCGGGGCCCCCGGCCTTCGGCCTGTTTGCTATTTCACCAAATCGGTGTTCGTGATCTCTTCTAGGTATTCGAAGAGCTGCGGTAGCGTGATCTTCTCGAGCGCCGTGCGGTGCATGTCTCCGTCGCCGTCCTCGCCCTCGTCGCGCAGATAGCAGCGGGATTCCACGCCGCCTTCGCTCTCGCTGATAAACGAAACCGCGAATCCCTTGCCGGGCATCTCGTCGTAAATGCGCATCGTCGCAGGGTTCAAAATCTCGATCGAGTGCGTCGCGTTGTGCGCGTCGAAAATCGTAATCGTCAAATAGTCGCGGTTAACGATTTCGATAGAGCCGACGACGAAGACGTTCTTGGCCGAGAAAAACTCATGCCCGCGCTTGTTGCGGCTGGAGACTTCGTAGAAGACCCGGTGCGCGACAAACCTATTGAGAATCTTGCGCAACGTCGAAAGAGAGGCGAGAGTCTCCGTCCGGTTGCCCCGCGTATAGATGATCTTCACGGGACGCGCAAACTTGCACAGGGTCGCGGGGCAACCCTCTCAAAAGTGCGGGAGTGCTCTCCATACCGGACATGGCAATCCTCGGCGTGCTCGCGCTCCTCGTTTTCGGCGAGAAGAAGCTGCCCGGCGTCATGCGTCAAGCCGGAAAGATGATGCGCGACGTGCAGAACACGTCGCAGTCGTTCTTGCGCGAAATGGATCGCGCGGCGGATATAAGGGAACCCGCACCGGTTATCGATACGCCCGCGACGGCCGAGCTGCCGTTCGAGCCGGCCTTGCCGATCGAGCCCGAGAAATCGATCGAGCCCGGAAAAGAAGCCGGACGCTAGACGTTAAAGTTGCGGCGGATTTCGCCGATGCGCTCTTGCAGCAGCTGCTTGGCCTGCGACTGCAGGCGGCCTTTTTGATCTTCGGGCAGGCGCTGGAATACCAGATAGCCGGCAGCCGCGGCTAAACCGCCCAGCACGCCGACGAGCAAAGCTTTGCCCGCTTCGTTCGATACGTCGTTTCCGGGGCGATCGCCGGCGGGCCATTGCTGTTCCGCCGGCGGCGTGCGATAAGTCTCTGTCATGTAATTCTCCTAGATGAAGCATTCGCGGCGGAAGCCTGTCTCTCACTCTTACCCGCGGAGCTAGGTTTCTGTTTCCTCGCGGCAGGTGACGTGGCGCGGATATTGCGAGGCGATTTGGGCGATCGCCAACCGGGCCGTATCTACAATCGCCTGCACGCGCTCGTCCTCGCGGCAGCTGCTCGGCCAGCGCAGCGAAAGCGTTCCCGAAGTTTGAGTGGCGTCCAGCGGCACCTTCACGTGCGCTTCCAAGCCGAGGCGCGCGGCTTGCAAGATGCCCGAAACGGCGGCGCAGACTAGTGAGAACTCATCCGAGCTGGTTTCGGGCAGCTCGACGTGCCCTTCGGCAAAAACAGAGGACAGCCGGTGCCGGCTGTCCTTGCGAAACGTGACGTTCATCACCGCGCGGAGCGTTTAAGGCAACTGGATCTTCGTGATTTGAATCTCGGCGAAAGGCTGGCGGTGGCCGTTCAACTTGCGGACCCGCTTCTTGGACTTGTATCTGAAGACCAAAATCTTGCGGTCTTTGTCCTGACGAAGCACCTTGCCGGTGACCGAGGCTCCCTTCACGATCGGCGATCCCGCCGTCACCTTATCGCCGCCCTTGCTGGCCAGCACGACGCGATCGAAGGTCACGTTCTTGCCGACCTCGCTCTCGAGCAGATCGCAGCGGATAACGTCACCCTCGGCGACCTTATACTGCTTGCCGCCGGTCTCGATAATCGCGTACATAACTTTGGAACATTATCATCCGCCCAGAGCCCTGTCAACGCGCGCGGGAGATTCGGGCAGCGGCCCTTGACGGCCGGGCCCGCTGATGCTATATTTGGCAGAGAAGTCTATAAAACAGACTTATCTAGAACGGAGACTGAAATGGAATCCCTCAGCCCAGCCCAGGTCCGGGACCACATCGAAATGGTCGACCGAATCCTGACCCGCTCGGAGCGCTCGCTGCGCGTCGGGGGCGAGTTTTTTCTGGTATGGGGCCTGATCGGGACCAGCGTAACGCTGGCTTTCCAGCTCGTCGTGGATGGGCGGATTCCAATCCGGGCGCTATGGGTGCTGCCGCTGTTTTTTGCCGCCGGGATTTTATTCAGCATGCTGCGCGGTCGCCAGCTTAGCAAATGCTCTGAAGGCTTGCCGCTCATTCAGCGCGAGTTTTTTGCGGTGCTGTGGATCTCGCTTGGCGTCGCGTTCTTTGCCGATGCGTTTGGATATCGCATCTTTTCGACGTGGGCGAGCTCTGCAGTTTGGAATATCGCCGCGGCGATCGTGTTGCTCTTTATCGCGGTGCATGGCAACCGCCGCGCACTCGTTTGCGGTATCATCGTGCTCGCCTCGGTTGCAGTTGCGAACTTTCTGCCGGCCGTTACCGGGTACGTGCTCGCGGCGGGATTGCTCTTCGGATACGCCGGTTTCGGTCTCGTTAGCTTAACGTCGCGCGACTGACGTGGACGATCTCTTGCTTTCTAAGATTAGGTTGGGCGTGATAGCGCAGCTGCTCAACGTAGAATGGGTCGCGTTTAGCGATCTCCAGCAGGCGACGCAGACGACCAACGGCAACTTGGGTGCGCACTTGGGCAAACTCGTCGAGGCCGGTTACCTTGCGGAGGAAAAAATATTTGTCGCGCGCCGTCCGCAGACGCGCTACCGGTTGACGAAAACCGGACGCGCCGCATTCGTCGAGCACGTTCGTGACATGCAGCGCCTGCTCGAGAAGGAGAGCGCATCGTGACGTCGCCGTGGTGGTATCGCGGCCGCAGCTGGATGTTTGGGGCGATATATTTTGCCGGATTTTTCTTCGGCGCCGTCGTTTCGACGGCTGTACACGGAACGTACGTGCCCGCTTTTCGGGAACTGGGCACGCATCTCGGGCCGCAAGGTCCGGCAGCGGTCCTCGTTTTTGCCGCCGTATGCGCCGCGATCTGTTACATTCTGCGCGTTTGGGGTTCGAGCTATTTGCACGCGGGAATCGTATGGAGCGCTCCGGCGCGTAGCGATACCCTGCTCGTTGCCGGTCCTTTCCGCTACATTCGCAACCCGCTGTATTTCGGCAATTTCTTCTTAGCATTAGGCGTGGGACTCTTGGCGCCCGTGATCGGCTGCGCCATTATCGTCGCGGGCAACGTGCTCCTGGTGATCGCGCTCGCGCGGCACGAAGAAAAGATTCTGGAAAACGCCTACGGAGAGCGCTTCCGCAAGTATGCGGCCGAAGTTCCATCGCTGTTCCCGCGCCTGACTCCCATCGCGGCGCAGAGTGATGCGCGGCCGTCACTCGTGCAAGGTTTGCTCGCCGAAGTCTTCACCGGCGCTTTGCTTGTGGGAATCATCTTGTCGTTTATCGACCGCCGGCACGGTGCGGCGGATTTCTTCGTACTGTACTTCGCCGGGCTCGTCGCGCAACTCGCGATTGCCCGCGCACAACGTCTTCATTAGAAGAAGAGAGAGTTTGCTATGTTTGCCTCACTCGTTTTAGCGGCCGCGACCGTGCTTGCTCCGGCGATGCCGGCAAATTGCACCAAGCCGGTGACGTTCACCGGAACGATCTGTGCCCCAGCTACGCCCGGAAAACGTCCGGCGATCGTGTTGCTCGGCGGCTCCGAAGGCGGCGACTCGATGGCGCAGGTTGCGCCGCAATTTGCAGCGCAAGGGTACGTTGCCGCGTCGGTTGCGTATTTCGGGTTGCCGGGGCTGCCGAAGTTATTGGAACTCATTCCGGTCGAAACGGTCGGCAGCGCGCTGGCCGAGCTTGCGAAACGGACCGACGTAGATCCGAACCGCATCGCGATCTTCGGGATATCCAAAGGCGGAGAGCTCGCGCTGCTCTCGGCTTCGACGTTTCCACAAATTCACGCGGTGATTGCGGACGTGCCCAGTCCCTTCGGTTGGGAAAGCATTCCGAACGGTCCGGTCAGTAAGCCGCTGTCGTCTTGGACGATTGCCGGCAAACCGGTTCCGTTCGTGCCGTATGGCATGGCGATGGCTCAAGCCGTAGGGGCAAGCTACGCGCAACACAAGCCTTTGGATTTGCTGCCCGGCTACGCCGCGGCGATGGCCGACAAGAACGCGGTGTCGGCTGCGATGTTTCATCTGGAAAATATTCATGGGCCGATGTTGTGCTTAGCGGCGCAAGACGATCAGATCTGGGATTCGCCTGCACAATGCACGATCGCGATGGCGTACTTACAGGCACAGCACCACGCTTATGCCGACGCTTCGCAAACCTATGCCGGCGCGGGTCACATCTTCTTGTTCGCAACGGCGCAACGGCCGCTGATTCAAGCCGGGCAGAACGGCATGCAGATTCTGCTTGGCGGCACCGCGCAGGCGAACGTCGCCGCCGCGCAGCAGGCGTGGCCGAAGATCTTTTCCTTCCTGGCTGCTGCTCTGCAGGCGGGAACTTCACCCTAAGGCAAATAGCGAAGCGCGATGCGCGCAGCTCGAGTAGGTGTGATCGTGTGGAGCGCCGTCCTCGTAGTGACGGCGCTTCGCGCGATCTTTGATGCCACGCTGCCGATGACCGGCGACGAAGCGTACTATTGGGAATGGAGCCGGCGGCTAGCGGCCGGCTACGTCGATCATCCGCCTGCCGTCGCGTTTGCGATCGCGGCGTTTGCGTGGCTCGGGCAGACGACGTTTGCGGTCCGGCTGCCGTTCGTTCTGTGCGGTTTGGGCACGGCAATTCTCGCAGCCGCCGCTGCAAATGTTTTGACCGGCGATCGCCGCGCAGGGTGGATCGCGGCGCTCGCGGTTTCATTGGCGCCGATGATGATCGTCGCGTTCGGCATGGTTAGCCCTGATGGTCCTTTCGCATTGTTCTGGACGCTCAGTCTGTATTGCGCGGCCCGCGCGTTCCGCGGCCGGTCGTGGCAGTGGTTCGTGCTGCTGGGAATTGCGCTCGGCTTGGCGCTGCTCTCGCGCTTCTTTGCGATCGCGCTGGTCTGGGGCGTCATCGCGGCCGCTTGCATGAGGCCGTACCGGAGCATGCTTCCGCGCGTCGGGCTTTCGGTGCTCGTTGCGTGCGCGGTCTGGTCGCCGTTTCTCTTCTGGAACGCGTCCCACCATTGGATCTCGTTTACGTTTGCGCTCGTGCAGCGCCACGAGCCGCAATACTCGTTCGGACGGCCGTTTCTCATCTACGTCTTGGGCGCGATTGGCTTTTCACCCGGGCTTTGGATAGCCGCGACGCTCGTTGCGCTGCGGCCGAAAGAACCGCTGATTCTGTGGACCGCACTGCCGTTGTGCGTCGCGCTATTGTTGCTCGCGTTGCGCGAATCCGTCGAAGTCTACTGGTTCATCGGGCCGTTCATATCGCTGGCGGTCGGACTTGGCGCCGTTTTCACGGGATGGGATACTCAGCGGCAGCTTCGCCGTGGCTCGTGGATCTTCGCTCCCGCCGTGGCGCTGTGCGCTCTCGTCTTCTTTGCCGGAATCGCACCGGACGCCGTTTATGCGGGCGTCCGCCACGCCGGTCTGCGTTTGAACAACGGTGGCCCGTTCGAAATGTTCACATATCCGTCGCTGGCCAAAGATGTGCGCGCGCTGACGCGCACGCGTGAAGCGGACGTCATGACGGACGGGTACGGGTTTTCCTCGCTGCTGGATTTTTACGGCGGCCTGCGTCCCATTCTGATCGGGTACGACGCGCAAGGCCAAGAAGCTCGCCACTGGTTCACCGACGGCGACCATCCGCATCTGCTGCTCTTCGTCGATAAAGTTCCGCTTGCGAAGCGCGCCGACTTTACGGAACAGATGCTGCTCGCGTGCAAGCGTGTCGCGCCGGGCCCGGTGCTAACCTATCCGCTCGCGGGCGGAGATCGCAGCGTTCCGCCGCGCCAGTATTTCACGACGTGGTGCAGCGCAAAGCCCAACACGATCGCGACGTTGCGTTGGCCGGATGGACGCTAAGGCTGCAGCGTTAACGTAGCGCGCGCCGCGGCGCGTACGGCGGCGTCGCTAAATGGTAGCGGAACTAAGCGTTGCGCGATCCACGCCGGGCTTTGATCGGTGTAGTGTCCCGACCCGGGTTGACCGGACTCGCCGCTTGGAACGGACATTCCGCCGGCATCCCAATTTCCCACGTCCCACACCGCGCGAAAACTCTGCGACGCCGTTGCCGTCTGCACGTGAACGCCGTAACGATCGCCATCTCCCGGTAGCATTGCGCCGTTCAAGAACGAAAAGCCGAGCGAATGGAGTGGATGGTGAACGGTGACTTTCCCATATTCGCTCCAGGGTGCAAGCAAACGCGTTCCGCCGGCTTCGACCGCTTGCCGGAATGATTTCACGAGCAGCGCGTCGAGGTTGGGCCCATGGCGCAGTAATCGCAGCAACAGCATAAAATCCGAGCCGTCCGCACTGGCCTGGTAATCTTCGTAACGATCGGGCACAAGCGCGCGTGCCAAAGCCGCCACCGCGATTCGCCGCGTCTCCCAAGCGATTGCGGCGCCACGCGAGTTTGCCTCGAAGCGTCCGTTCCAATTCGCGAGTGATGCGATATAGGGTGAAAGCGCGCGGTCGTCCGCCAGGCCCTTACGGTGAAGCGCGGCGAGCGTTGCGCGCGCCAAATCGCGCTCGGGCGCCGAGAGTGTATCGGTTTGAAACCCGGCCATATCGGCGATGCTCAGCCGCCTCTTTGAGTGCAGCAGCGCTTTGATACGGGCTGCGCGGTAGGGCGGCGCAAAGCTCGGGCTGAGTCTGTACGGATAGCCTTCGCCGTATGTGCGGTTGTTGGCGGTGAAGAGAATTGCGTCGCGCGAAGGCGCGATTTGCGGGACGCTTTGAAATCCGATGTAGGCGTAGTGCGGATCCGTTGCAGGGTGAACTTTTAATCCCCAGGATGGATCGTTCGGAATGAGACCGGCAACGGTGTATGCCGCGGCGCCGCTGAGATCGGCGACAACGAAGTTTTGCGGCGGTCCCGGATACGCTCGCAGCGCCTTGAGAGCATCGCTCACCGAATGCGCGCGATCTAACCCAGCGAAGGCAATGACGGGCGAACGCGGCAATGTCGCAGCGTTCCAGTCAACCGAGTACCCGACTGCGCCGTCCGATTGCGCCACAAAACCGTGCGCCGTTTGCCTATACGCCATTCGCGCGTCACGGCCGAAGCGCACGTGAAAGACTTCCCGGCGCGTCCGTGCATTCATCAGCGTTGTGCGGTAGACGACTTCCGTTACGACGGTCGCGTTGGTGGCGCCCCAGGCAACCTCGGCATTATGTCCCAGAATGACACCTGGCGTTCCGGGCAGCGTGCCGCCCGCGACGTGCAGATCCGGCGATTGCAGATCGACCAAATACCAAACGCCTGGAATTCCCAGGCGCAGGTGCGGATCGTTTGCGAGCAGCGCGCGGCCGGTTGTAGAACGGTTTGCTCCGACGGCCCATTCGTTGCTGCCCACGGGTGCGCGTTCTAGTGATGCGGCGCTTTGGAGCGCCTTAACGATGCCGAACGTTTTTAAAGCCGGTACCGGCGCCGGGCGCGGCGGCGCAATCGGCGCGTCATACGCGGGATCAGTAATTGTGTAGAGATCGACCATGCGCAACGGCGCCGCTAAGTGCCTGGCCACACCGTCGCGCCGGATCACGTCATCCCATGAATCGATCAGATCGAGAACCGTCGCCATTCCCGCGGCGAGCGAGTCCTGCGGCTTCCACGGTTCGGGACGATAGAGCAAGAGCCGGAACTCTACGGGGAGCGGCTGCTGTTGCATTGCGGCGTTCACACCGTTGGAGAACGACCGCAACATCGCGCGGTCTCGCGGGGCGAGCGCAAGCCATTGCCGTGTCACGATGCCGCGAATATCCACGATGCGCGCGTTTTGGTCGGAAGGCAAGGCTGGCGAGCCGACGACTTCGGCTAACCTTCCGTACACGTAACGCCGGATAAAATCCATTTGAAAGAGCCGGTCCGAACCCTCGGCGAAGCCTTGCGCAAAAAAGAGATCGTTGTCGTTTTGTGCGCGGATGTGCGGGATGCCACGATCGTCGCGAACGATCTGCACGGGAGCGCTTAGACCCGCAACGCGCAGCGATCCGGTAGTCTGCGCCGCCGCCTGCATGCCGGCGAACGCGTTAATTCCATAGATGGCGATGGCGGCTAAGAAAATCAAGACGGCCAGCGCAAAGAAGCGAAGCACTAGTCTCCCGCGCCCGCGCCCGCGCCCGCGCCCGCGCCCGCGCCCGCGTCCGCGCCTAGAGAGTGACGTAGATATCGTCGCCGTCGACGCGGACGGCGTACTTGGGTAGGGGCATGACCGCCGGAAGCGTCAACGCTTCGCCCGTTCGCACGTCGAACGTGGCGCCGTGGCGCGGGCAGACGATCCGCGCGCCGTCGAGTTCACCCTGATCCAGCGCTCCCCCGTCGTGCGTGCAGATATCCTCTACGGCGTAGATCTCGCCGCCGACGTTGCAAAGCAGTACTTCGACGCCGTCGACGACGACGCGGTGCGCCTCTCCCTCACCGATCTCGCTTTTCTTCGCGGCGAGTTGCTCAGCCATTGCCGGGAATCTTAATCGCGGCCGCTTTTCCGGAAGTGGATGATGAAGGTGTTGCCCTCCGAGTCTTCAGCGAAAGCCATCTTGCAGACAGGCGTATCTTCGGTCTCCGCCTCAATCTTTACGCCCGCCTTGCGATACTGATCGACGGCCGCCTCGAAGTTGTCGACGGCGAACATCACGCCGTTCCCCTGCGTCCACGTCCCGTCGCTCATCTTCCATATGCTGAACGTCGTGTTGTCGGGCATGACGAACTCGGCGCCCTGACCGCCGAATTCGCTCGTTACCGGCAAGCCCATAACGTCGCGGTAGAATTTCGTGGCTCGGTCGACGTCCTTGACCAGGTACGCGGTAGTATCTATTCCTACGATCGACATTCGTTAACTACTCCTCTTTAGTGCGGACTCTGCGGTTTCGGCAACGAAAAAGGCCGCCCTTGCGGGCGGCCATATTTGATCGCGCAATCGGCGTTAGCCGACCGAGCCTTCCATCTCCATTTTGACGAGGCGGTTCAGTTCGACGGCGTATTCCATCGGCAGTTCCTTGACGAAAAAGTCGAAGAAACCGTTGACGATCATCGCGGTCGCATCGGCTTCGTTCAGGCCGCGGCTCATCGCGTAAAACAGCTGCTCTTCGCCGATTTTGCTGACGCTGGCTTCGTGCTCGACGGTGGAGCGCTGCTCGTGGATCTTCATGGTCGGCTTGGTGTCGCTGGCCGATTGCTCGTCCATAATCAGCGCGTCGCACTTGACGCGCGTCTTGGCGCCGACCGCGCCGGGAAAAATCTCGACGAGTCCGCGATAGGTTGTTTTGCCGCCGTGCGCGCTGACGGATTTATTGGTAACCATTGAGGTCGTGTTCGGGGCGGCGTGGATGACTTTCGCGCCGGCGTCTTGGTGCTGGCCTTCGCCGGCAAATGCCATCGAGAGCACTTCACCGCGGGCGCCTTCGCCCATCAAATAGATCGCCGGATACTTCATCGTCAATCGCGAGCCGATGTTGCCGTCGACCCATTCGACCGTTGCGTTCTTGTGCGCATAGGCGCGCTTCGTGACGAGATTGAAAATATTACGGTACCAATTTTGAATCGTCGTGTAGCGGATTGAAGCGCCTTCGAGCGCGATGAGCTCGACCACGGCGCTGTGTAAGGAACTGGTTGAAAATTTTGGCGCCGTGCATCCCTCGATATAATGCACTTTCGAGCCCTTGTCGACGATGATCAGCGTGCGCTCGAACTGCCCCATATTCTCCGCGTTGATGCGGAAATAGGCTTGGAGCGGCTGCTTGACCTCAATGCCCGGCGGAACGTAGATGAACGAACCGCCCGACCAGACGGCCGAGTTGAGCGCGGCGAACTTGTTGTCGGCGACCGGAATGATCGTCGCCAGATATTTTTGTACGATCTCGGGATACTTCTTGACGGCCGTATCCATGTCGCAGAAAAGCACGCCGAGATCCTCGAGCTCTTTGTTCACATTGTGATAGACGACTTCCGATTCGTACTGCGCCGAAACGCCGGCTAAAAACTTGCGTTCGGCTTCGGGAATTCCCAGCCGGTCGAACGTTTTCTTGATGTCGTCGGGCACGTCGTCCCACGAGCGTTCCGATTTGTCGGTCGACCGCACGAAGTAGTGGATATTGCCGAAGTCGATCTCGGAGAGCAACTTCGTGTCGCCCCACGTGGGCATCGGCTTGCTCAAGAATACGTCGAGCGCTTTGAGGCGGAACTCGCGCATCCACGCGGGCTCGTCCTTCATCTCGCTGATGCGCTCCACGATCTCGCGCGTTAGGCCCTTCCCGGACTTAAAGACGTACTTGTCCTCGGAATCGTGGAACCCGTGACGGTATTCCTCGATGAGGGGCTGGGCAGGCTGAAGTTGGGTGGCCATGTCTTATAAAGGTATGTCAGCGCTTAGCGATAGTCAAGATAATGAAGGGGTATCTTCACTATCTTTATGACCGCTTCCGGGACCGCCGAGTTGCAGTTGGGGAACGCGCGGAGGCGGCGGGCGCCCGGCTCCTTGCGGCGTCCGTACAAAAACCGCTCGGGATGCATTCGTTCGCAGTGCGCTCGAATAGCTTTACAGCGACGGCGATAGGGGCTATTCTTTTTTCGAGCTCTTTTTAAGGAAGGAGCTCGCGGTCATGGGAGGCGCGCCCTTACGCGCCATCGCGGCGAGCCGCACGCGCACCGAAAAAGCGCCGGCAAGAGTTCGCCGATAGGTCGGGGACGTGGCTGCACTGCAGGCGCCAGCCGACAAGTCCGGAGGTGGGATTCCCACAAGTCGAGGAGAGCTCAGAATTGAAAGCACTCGGTACGCACATCGTGTGCGAACTCTCGGGGTGTGACCCGACCGCACTTTCGGACGTAGACGGCGTCCACGCCATGATGGTCGCAGCGGCGCGAGCCGCCAACGCGACTATTCTGCAGAGTTCGTTTCACCGTTTCGAGCCGCAGGGCGTCTCGGGCACGGTGATTCTGGCAGAATCGCATCTCTCGATCCACACCTGGCCTGAAAAGAGATACGCCGCCATGGACTTTTACACGTGCGGCGACCACACGGACCCGTGGCTGGCATGTTTACACGCAGCCAAAGTTCTCTCCGCAAAGCGAATGCTGACCACCGAATTCAAACGGGGCATCGAAGCAAAGAACGGGACCTTTACCCACGTCGTAACGGCAACCGAAGCAAAAGATCGACCGCGAACCGCCTAACCCGCGGTTTTTATTTCGTAAGCGATGCCGAAGACCGAACGTTGGCAGTGGTATGTCGAGCAATTCGCTCCCACCGAGGCACATTACCACGCGGTCGATCGCGTCTACTACGCGGGGCGCTCGCAATTCCAAGATATCGGTATTATCGGCACGCCCGTTTTCGGGAAGATGCTCATACTCGACGGCGACACGCAGAGCTCTCAAGCCGATGAAAAGATCTATCACGAGGCGCTGGTGCATCCCGCGATGGCCGGCGCAGGCGACCGTTCCGAGGTCTTAATACTCGGCGGCGGCGAGGGCGCGACGCTCCGCGAAGTATTGCGCTATGCCGGGGTTCGGCGCGCCACCATGGTCGACATCGACGGCGACGTCGTCGAGCTCTCCAAACGATACTTGCCGGAATGGTCCGCGGGAGCTTTTGACGAGAAGCGTGCGCGCGTGATCGTCGGCGATGCGCTGAAGTTTTTGGCCGAAGATAAAGAGCACTACGGCGTCATCATCTCGGATCTGACCGAACCGCTGGAAGACTCTCCCAGCAACCCCTTATTTTGCGACGCAGTTTTTCGGGACATCAAAAACCGCCTCGCACCGGGCGGCATCTACGTTCTGCAAGCGAGCACGGCGGGGTTTCACAACCTGTCGCTGCACGCCAAGATGGCGCGCACGCTGCGGAAATACTACAACCACATCGCTTCGTACTACACGCACGTGCCGGCGTTCGACAACGACTGGGCGTTCATCGCGTGCAGCGATGACGTCGATCTTGCCCGGCTGGAAGAAGGCGAAATTGAGCCGTACTGTAGAGAATTGCGCGGCGAAAATTTCTTTTATGACGCGCAGACGCATCGGCGGCTCTTCGCGCTGCCGCTGTACCTGCGGCGCGCGCTGGCGCAAGGCGGAGATACGTTTTGAGCTCGATCGATCAAGAGTCGGTCCGGCGGCAGTGGGATAAGGAGCGCTCGTACTTTGTCGAGCTGCTCGACCTGAAGCTCGAGAGCGTCGGCAACGGCACCGCGGTTATGCGCATGCCGTATCGTTCACAGATCTCCAACGGTACGGGAGCGGTTCACGGCGGCGCGATCGTGAGCCTCTGCGACACCGTCTTCTACGTGGCGCTCGCGTCGCTGTACGGACGCGACCAAGACACGACCACCGTTTCGCTGCAATGCAATTTTCTGGCGCCCGCGGTCGGACCGCACGATCTCGTTGCGGAAGCAACCGTCTTGCGGGCCGGACGACGCATCTGTTACGGCGAAGTCACGGTGCGAAGCGGCGAAAAAGTGGTCGCGCACTCGACGCTCAACTACTTGAATTCTTACCCCAACGAAAAACCGGCAAAAAAATGAAACGCACCGCCCTTTACGACGAGCACGTGACACTGCGCGCCCGGCTGATTCCGTTCGGCGGCTTCGACATGCCCCTGCAGTACCAAAGCATTCTGCAAGAGCACGAAGCGGTGCGTAAAGCCGCGGGGCTTTTCGATCTCTCGCACATGGGCCAGTTCGTTTTGGAAGGCGAGGGCGTGGCCGAGTGGGCCGACCGGATGACCGTCAACGCGGTTCCCACGATGAAACCATGGCAAGCGCGCTACAATATTTTTACCAACGAACGCGGCGGCGCGCACGACGACGTCATTTTCTACCGTCTGCCCAATCGCTGGCTGCTGGTCGTCAACGCCGGCAATGCCGGAAAGATGTGGAAACTTCTCAACGATAACGCCGGCGGCTCAGGCGTGAAGCTGACGTCGCTGCACGGCCGCAACGCACTGATCGCGATTCAGGGACCGCGCTCGGTCGAGATGCTGCAGTCTCATTCCGACGCGGACGTGAACGGCCTCAAATATTATTTTTGTACTGAAGGCAGCGTCTACGGCAAGAAAGCCGTCATCGCGCGAACCGGATATACCGGAGAAGACGGCTTTGAGCTTTTCATCGACGGAGCCGACGCACCCGAGATATGGACGAAACTTCTGGCCGACAATGCGGGCAACGGCTTAATCCCCGCCGGTTTGGGAGCGCGTGACGTCTTGCGTCTGGAAGCGGGCATGCCGCTCTACGGACACGAGCTCACCGAAGAGATCACGCCGCTGCAAGCCGGCTTGGCCTGGGTGGTCAAGATGAGCAAGCCGGAGTTTCTTGGGAAAGCCGCACTGGAAGAGCAGCAGAGCCGCGACGACTACCCGCGCATCGTGGGGATCGTGATGGACGGGCGCGCGCCCGCGCGCGAAGGCTATCACGTTTTCCTGGGCGAGAAGCGCGTGGGCGAGATCCGCAGCGGATCGATCGGGCCGTCGGTCGGGAACAAGAGCATCGGAACAGCGCTGGTGGAAAAGGAAGCCGCAACTCCCGGCACGGACGTAGTGGTTCACATTCGCGGGACCGCCTACGGCGCTAAGGTCGTAGAGCTTCCATTTTACAAGAGGAGTTACAAGATTGGCGCAGCCTGAAGGCTTGCTCTACAGCAAAGAGCACGAATGGGTGAAGATCGACGGCGATAACGCAACGGTCGGCATCACCGACTACGCGCAAGATTCGCTCGGCGATATCGTCTACGTCGAACTCCCCAAAGCCGGCAAACAGATCGCGCAGTTCGCCGCGGTCGGCGTCGTTGAATCGGTGAAAGCCGTTTCCGATCTGTTCACCCCAGTCGGCGGAGAAGTTACCGAGATCAACGCGGGGCTCGAGAACGATCCGGCGCTGGTCAACCGCGAGCCCTTCGAAGGCGGCTGGCTCTTCAAAGTGAAGCTTTCCGGCGCGCAAACGTCGGGGCTGATGTCGGCCGCCGACTACGAGAGCTTCACCAAAGAAAGCTAACCCTTGTACACGCCCCACACTAAAGCCGACGTCGCGCAGATGCTGCAGACGGTCGGCGTCGAGTCGCTCGATGCGCTGCTGCGCGTTCCCGACGCGGTCAAGTTGCGCGAAAAACTCGAGGTGGTTCCGGCCCTGCCGGAGACCGGAATCGTGAGCCGCTTCGAAGAGTTCGCGCGCATGAATCCGGGGGCTTCGTTCGTTTCTTTTCTCGGCGCGGGCAGCTACCGGCACTACGCTCCGCCGGCGATCAGCGCGCTCGCCATGCGCGGCGAGTTTCTTACCGCGTACACGCCCTACCAGGCGGAAGTATCGCAAGGCTATCTGCAAGCGATCTACGAGTGGCAGACCTACATGTGTCTGCTCACCGGAATGGATATCGCAAACGCTTCGGTCTATGACGGCGCGACCGCGCTGGCCGAGGCCGCAATCATGGCGCTCAATGAAAACGGCCGGCAAAAAATATTGGTCTCGCGCGCGATTCATCCAAACTACCGTGCGGTCCTGAAAACCTATTGCGACGGTTTGGATGTGGCGATCGAAGAACTGCCGGTGGCAACCGACGGCACCACCGATCTCGGCGAACTTGCGCGTTTAACCGCGACCAAGGAATACGCGTGCGTTGCGATCCAATCGCCTAACTTCTTCGGCGTTATCGACACACCCGGTTCGGCTGAGCAAGCCGCGCTGAAAGAGAGTGGCACCGTTTTGATAGCGGTGATCGCTGAGGCCATCTCGCTCGGGGCGCTGCAGCCGCCGTCGCAGTGGGGCGCCGGCGTCGTCGCGGGTGAAGCGCAGAGCTTCGGTGTCCCGGTGGCTTACGGCGGTCCGTACGTCGGATTTATCGCTGCAACGAAGGAGCATCTGCGCCGCATTCCGGGGCGGCTCGCCGGAAAGACCGTCGATTCGCAGGGCAAAGAAGGTTACGTTCTGACATTGCAGGCGCGCGAGCAGCACATCCGTAGAGAACGCGCGACGTCGAATATTTGCACGAACCAGGCGCACTGCGCGCTGATCGCGACAATGTATCTGGCGCTCGTCGGAAAGACCGGTTTGCGCGACGTCGCGGCGGCGAATCTTCAGCGCACGCGCGAACTGGCGGCAGCAGTCGATGCAATCGACGGCTGTTCGCTGAAATTTCCGGCGCCGCATTTCAACGAAATCGTCGTCTGCGTGCATCAGCCGGCGCGACACGCGCTGGCGAAACTCGAGCAGCGCGGCGTTTTAGGCGGCGTCGATCTCGGACGCTACTATCCCGAGTACGACAATTGCATTCTGATGGCGGCGACGGAAATGACGACGCCGCAAGATATTCAAAAGCTCGCCAAAGCTCTGCATGAGGTCGTACATGTCCACGCCCGTGTCTGACCATACGGCCTCGCCGCTCATCTTCGAATCCGGGCAGGACGGCCGGGCCAATCGCTATTTCGAGCGCGGAAAAAATTTAGATGAATTCTTGCCGCGCGAGAGGTTGCGCGCCGACCTCCCGATTCCGGACAACAGCGAGATGGACGTCGTGCGTCATTTTACCCGGCTTTCGCAGCGAACGTTTGGCATCGACGTCGGCTTCTACCCGCTCGGCTCGTGCACGATGAAGTACAATCCGCGCGTCAACGACGCGATGGCGAATCTTCCGGGGCTGCGCGACTTGCATCCGTACACTCCCGACGCGCAGGCTCAAGGTGCGCTGCGGATCATGTGGGAGCTCGAGCGCAGCCTCTGCTCGCTCTTCGGCATGGCGGCGTTTTCGCTCAATCCTTCGGCCGGCGCGCACGCCGAACTAGCGGCGCTGCTGATCGCCAAGGCCTACTTCAAGAGTCGCGGCGAGAGCAAACGTGATAAGGTCATCGTTCCGGATACGGCCCACGGCACGAATCCGGCCTCGGCGGCGATGTGCGGTTTCAAAGTCATCTCGCTCAAGAGCGACAAACGCGGGCGTGTGAGCGTGGATGAAGTGAAGAAGGTGCTCGGCGACGACACCGCCGTCGTGATGATGACCAATCCCAACACGCTCGGCCTCTTCGAAGATCACGTGCACGAGATCACGCGCGCGGTGCATGAAGCAGGCGGCCTTTGCTATTACGACGGCGCGAACGCCAACGCGCTGATGGGCAACGCCCGGCCGGGCGACATGGGCTTCGACCTCATGCACCTCAACTTGCACAAGACGTTTACGATTCCGCACGGCGGCGGCGGTGCGGGATCGGGGCCACTCGGCGTAGCGAAGCATTTGCTCGATTTCTTGCCGACGCCGTACGTCCGGAAGAAGAACGAGTTGTTCGTCTTAGATTTCGACATCCCAAAGAGCATCGGTCCGATGCGGTCGTTCTGGTCGAACTTTGCGCACATCGTGCGCGCGCTGGCGTACGTGTATGCTAACGGGGCGGAGGGGCTGACGAAAGTCTCGCAACTCGCCGTTCTCAACGCGAATTACCTGCGCGTCAAGATTCGCGAGTTCTTGGAGACGCCGTACGACGAGATTTGCCGTCACGAGTTCGTCGCGTCGGCGCAGGAGCTAAAGAAGCAGACCGGCGTGCGTGCGCTCGACATCGCCAAAGCGCTGCTCGACCGCGGCTATATGGCGCCGACGATGTACTTCCCGCTCATCGTTCCCGAGTGTCTGATGATCGAGCCGACCGAGACCGAGTCGAAGGAAACGCTCGACGCATTCGTCGACACGCTGCGCGACATCGTCGAAACGGCGAAGCGCGAACCCGAGAAAATTTTAGCGGCGCCGATCACCACGGTCGTCGGCCGTCTCGACGAAACACGCGCCGCCCGCGAACCCGATCTCCGGTGGCGGCCGGCGTCATAACCCCTTGCGATTCTTACCGCAACGCGTGATATGATGGCAGGGAGATGAGTTTGCAATTAGATCTCCCGCCGCCGCCGACGGGAGTGCGCCGCATGTACGCGATAGCGTTTGACCTCGATACTGATTTACTAAAAACTGCCTATCCGGCGCCATCCTGGAACAACGCATACTTCGATGTGCGGGCCGTGCTGGAAGAGCACGGGTTCAGTTCGCGCCAAGGCTCCGTCTACTTTGGCGACGAGCGCGTAACGCCGGTGACGTGCGTGCTCGCAATCCAGGAGCTCTCTAAGCGCTTCGAATGGTTCTCGACGTGCGTGCGCGATATCCGGATGCTGCGCATCGAAGAGAACAACGACCTGTCGCCCGCGATCGAGTTCGGCTAGAGCTGAATCGCCTTGAAAATTGCCTCGGCGATCCCTTCAGCAGCGTCCGAGCTCCCGTCGGGATTGACGGCCATGTTTTCAAGAACGATGATAGCTATATCGTCGTCGGGGAAAATGTCATTAGCAGACGAGAATCCGTAGGTGTCGCCCAGTCCTGAAAATAAGCGATGGCCCTGCTGCGGGTCGGTCCACCAGTGGAAGCCGTAGTCGTCAATTTTTCCGCTGCTTAGCCGCGCGGGCGTGGTCATCAATTGGAAGTCCGCTTTGCTGATGATTTTTCCTGACTCAAGAGCGATGTCCCAGCGAGCAATATCTCCGGCCGTGGAGACAATGTCGCCGGCGGACCACGTCCACGATTCGAGCGTCGAGGGCGCCGGCCGCAGCGCGCCTTTCATCTGTAATCCGCGCCAATAGCCCGTCGCGCGCTTCAAGGCGCGCTCGCCCGCGATGGTTGAGCTTTGCCGCATAGCTGCTGGAGTGAACACATGATCGCGCACGTACGTATCGTAGGGTTGCGCCGATGCAATCTCGACCACACGGCCTAGCACAATGTAATTGGTGTTGCTGTATTCCCAGTGCGATCCCGGCATGAAGTGTAGCGGGCCGGATGCCATGCGTTCGATCTTCGAGAAGCCGCCCGGCGTGGAATGCGATATGTGCAGGAAGTGATTTACGGTCATGAAGTCCGGTAGGCCGCTGGTTTGATTGAGCAACTGGCGAAGTGTGATTTCGCGCGCGTGCGGGAACTGCGGAACGAACTTTGCGAGCCGATCGTCTAGGGAAAGCTTACGACGTTCCTTGAGTTGGAGAATCGCCGCTGCCGTGAACTGTTTTGTCAGCGAACCGATTTCGAAACGGGTGTCAGGATCAACGGTGCGACCGCCCAATCTTCCAACGCCAAACCCTTGCGCATAGACAATCCGGCCGGCGCGTACGATCGCGACCGAAACACCTGGTGCGCCCGTCGAGGCCATTCGCTCTTTGACGGCCGAATTGACGAGCGATGTGAAAAGTGAAGACGCGGCGAGGACCGCTGCAAAAATGGCAGATGGGTTCAAGGCATATCCCTCCTGGCGACAGACGACTTCTTCCTCTTATGGAATGAAGCTATCGCCTAACCGGGCACCGTGGTCTCCGTGGAGGAGCAGCGGGGGACGAGTCTGATTGAAGTCTTACTCACGGTTGCGATCCTGGCGATGCTTTGGGCGTTCGCATCGATGAGTCTAGGCAACCGTTCGTTCGAAACGCGATCCGCCGCGACCGTTTTCGATGCGCTCTTCGCACACGCGCGCACCGTCGCATCGGCGGCGGGCGGGAACGCGACGCTGAGCTTCGCGATCGCGCCGAGCGGAAGCGGGACGATCGTGTCGCTCACGCCCGCCGACGCGCCGCCCGAAACGCTGCGCGCCGACGTCTCGGAGGCCGCCTTGGGGAAGCCTCCCTTCGCGATTACGCTCGACGCCTATGGGCACGCGGTGGCGCCTCAGCCTTGCCCGTCCGCGGGGGGATTCGCACTCACGTTTTCGTCCGGACCAGCCTCGGAGAGCCGCCTGCTGCCCTGCGCGGTCACGGCCGCGGGGTCTCCCGAACCGGTTGGAACGGTCCCTCCCTAGCAGGCTCTCTTGGGCCCGTCGGCTATAATCGAAGTAATAGGAGGCGACCCCAGCGGGGGCGCCTTTCCGGTCCTCTAGGGGTTCTTTAGGGGCTTACGATGCGAATCAAATTCGAGGTTTCCGCCGGCGGGCTCGTGCTCCGGCGGCGCGAATCGGCCTACGATGCTTTGCTCATCGGGCGAGGCACGCCGCGGATTTGGACGCTCCCCAAGGGCCACGTTGAAGTGCGGGAATCGCACGAGCAAGCCGCCTTGCGCGAGGTCCGCGAGGAGACCGGCTGCTGGGCCGAGATCGTCACCAAGCTGAACGACATCTCGTACTGGTTTTACCTCAATCATCTCAAGCACAAGAAGTCCGTGACGTTTTACCTGATGCGCTATCTTTCCGGGGATACCGCAAATCACGATCACGAAGTCGACGAAGCCCGGTGGTTCGACGTTGGAGCCGCAAAGCGAGCGCTCAAGTACGTCAACGAGAAGCGGCTGATCGACATGGCACAGGATTACCTGATGGCCCACCCCACCGAGTTTGGCGATATTCCGGTTGTCGCGAGGGTTGCCGAGCAGCGTACCTCGTAAAGTAGCTTCGTGACCGATTCGGGCGTTCCGGCCGTCTTACATCCTGACCAAAACGACCACGCACTGCGTGTAAGCGTTGCCAATTTCGACGGTCCACTGGACTTGCTGCTGCATCTGGTCAAAGAGAAGCAACTCGACATCGCGACCGTGCCACTGGCGTTAGTCGCGGAGCAATTTCTCGAATATGTTTCGATGATGCAGGCCATCGACGTGGAGGCCGCCGCCGAGTATTTGGTGGTCGCCGCCACGCTTGTGTTCTTGAAATCGCGCGCGCTGCTGCCGCCGATTCCCGCGGAGTTTTTGGAAGAGGGCGAGTCGCCCGAAGAGGTCGAGGAGCGGCTGCGTCAGCGCCTCATCGCGTATTCGAAATATCGCGAGGTCGGCGAAGATCTGCGCCAGCGCCAATTCGAGGCGTCGTCGTATTTCTTTCGCGACTTCGGCGATCCGCACGGCGAGCTGCGCCAGCGCTACCGCGTCGATCCCAATCGGCTGACGCACGCGTTTCTCACGATGCTGCAGAGCGCGCGCCCCGAAAAACGGACTATCGCGCGCGAACGCTTGACGCTGGTCGCGTCGATGGATTACATCATGCGCCGCGTGCGCGAGCAGCGCGAGGTCCTGTTCTCGGTTATCTGCAAAGAACTGGGCATGACGCGCGAATCGATCGTGGTGACGTTTTTGGCGATCCTCGAACTCATCCGCCGCAAGCGTCTCTCGTACGATCAGCAAGCGCCCTTCGACGATATCCGGCTTTTCTTGGTGGCGAAAGCGTGAACGCCCTTCGACAAACTCAGGATGACATAATCGACCAGTTGCGTCGCCCGATCGAGGCGCTGCTCTTCGTTGCCAGCGAAGCGCTCCCGATCAAGGAGATCGCGAAACTGACGCGCGCGTCGGAGACTGATGTCGCGACGGCGCTGCAGCAGATCGAAGCCGAGTACGCGGAGCGCGGCATCGTACTACGCGAGGTGGCCGGCGGTTACCGTTTCGCGACGGCGCCTTCGGCGCGCGAAGTCGTCGAAGCATATCTCTTGCCGCCGCGCACAAATCTCTCGACGCCCGCGCTCGAAACACTGGCGATAGTGGCCTACCTTCAGCCGGTCACCAAGAGCGAGATCGAGTCGATTCGCGGCGTCGCCTCCGATAGTGTCGTCTCGACGCTGCTCGATCGCATGTTCATCGCCGAAGCGGGGCGCAAGGACGTTGTCGGCCGCCCGCTGCTCTACAAGACGACGCCCGAATTTTTGGAGTCGTTCGGATTGCGCTCGCTCGACGATCTTCCGCCGATGGAGTTGGAGCAAGGCCAGCCGCTCGAACTCGGTTTGTTGACCGCCAACCTGACCGCAAGCGCTCCCTCGGAATAACGGCATGCGAATCGGCGTGCACGTGCGCGTCTCGGCCGGGTATCCGGCGGCCATCGAATACGCTAAGCGCGTAAAAGCAACCGCGTTCCAAATTTTCTCGAGCAATCCGCGCAGCTATCGCACGAGTCCGGTCAACCGGCCGGCGCTCGAAAAGTTCCGCGAGCTGCGAAAAGAAGCGGGCATCGAGCCGTGCGCCATCCATACGCCGTATCTGATCAACCTCGCGGCCGAGAACGAAAAAGTCTCGACCGGTTCGCTCGCGCTGCTGCGCTTCGATCTCGAGGCGGCTGAGGCGGGCGGCGTCAGCTACGTCAATACGCATCTCGGATCGTATGGAAAGCGCGACCGTGAGGAAGGGTTCGCTTCCGCGTGCCGGCTGCTGAGCGCCGCGCTCGAAGGCATTACACCGGCTGTGACGCTCGTGATGGAAAACTCCGCCGGCGCCGGTTCGCTCTGCGGTGGAACGCTTGAAGAGCTCGGCAGGTTCATCAAGGCGATCGACCACCCGCAGTTGGGCGTCTGTCTCGACACGGCTCACGCCTGGGCCGCGGGCTACGAAATCAACTCGCAGCGCGGCGTCGACGATTTTCTTTATCAGGCTGCCGAACAGATCGGACTCGAACGCATTCCGATGTTCCATTTCAACGATACGGAAGTACCGCTGGGCGGAAATCGCGACCGGCACCATCACATCGGCGAAGGCAACATCGGGTTCGACGGTTTTCGCGCGCTGGCCGCGCGTCCGGAGTTGCGCGACAAGACTGCGATTCTCGAAACGCCGGGTGAAGAAGCCGACGACGCGCGCAACATCGAAACGATTCGCGCCATCTTCAAAGGCGCCGGCCACGAAATCTAAGATGCAGTTGCATTTGGAGATGAGCTCTAAAGGTGTCCTTCGACTACGAATTCGCTACGCGAACTCTACTCAGGATGACAAGGCACTCAGGATGACACCGTTATGATCGCGCACTTTGATATCGACGCGTTTTATGCGAGCGTCGAAATCCGCGACAACCCCGACCTGCGCGGCAAGCCGGTCGCGGTAGCCGGATCGAGCCGGCGCGCGGTGGTGCTTACCGCGTCTTATGAAGCGCGCCCGTACGGAGTGAAATCGGCGGTCCCGCTCTGGCGCGCGCTTGAAGCTTGCCCCGAGCTTATTGTCGTGCGCCCGAACATGCAGAAATACCGCGAGGTGTCATACCAAATCTTCGCAATCTTCGAGCGGCGCGGCCATCAGGTGCAGGGCCTGTCAATGGACGAAGCGTTCGTGGATTTCGGCGATTGCACGGTCGATGCGGGGCGCGAATTGGCGCAGACAATCCGTCGCGAGATCTTCGATGAATGCGGATTGACCGCGAGCGCGGGCGTCGCCAGCGGAATGATGGTCGCAAAGATTCTCTCCGATTCGTGCAAACCCAATGGTTTGGAATCGCTTGCTCCGGGCCGCGAGGCGGAATTTCTCGCTCCACTGCCCGTCGGACGGTTGTGGGGCGTCGGTCCGAAGACGCAAACGCGCCTGCAAGAACGAAGCATTAAAACGATCGGCGACGTGGCCGCACTTTCGGACGAACGCGTGCGCGCTATTTTCGGATCGTGGGGATTGGAATTGCGCGACTTAGCGCGGGGCATCGACCGGCGTAAAGTCGAGCCCGAACGGGAAACGAAATCGATCTCGACCGAGGAAACCTTCGAATACGACGTGCGCGACGAAAAGCAATTGCGCGAACTCTTGCGCGAGCAGGCAATCGAATTAGCGCAGAAACTCGAGAAGGACGGGCTGTCGGCCTGCACGATCGGCATCAAGATAAAACGCGCCGATTTTCAGATCATCGTCCGGCAGACGAACCTGGCCGAACCCACGATGGATGCGGAGCAGATCTACGCCTCCGCGGTCCACTGCCTACAGCGCGCGGAGCTCGGCCGTTCGCCCGTGCGCCTTCTAGGAACGCGGGTCGCTTCGCTCGTGGCCGGGGAACCGAAACAGCAAACGTTATTCGCAGGTAGCCTGCAATAGGAGGCTCGGCATGATCGTAGCAACCACGGAAAACATCGCCGGTTATCGGGTCAAGGAAACAAAGGGACAAGTCTTCGGAGTGGTCGTTCGAAGTCGCGGCTTGGGCGGAAACATCGTCGCGTCGCTGCGCGCTATTATGGGCGGCGAAATCAGGGAGTACACGCAACTCGTAGAAGAGACGCGCCGCCACGCGATCGACCGCATGGTCCAAAACGCGCAAGCAATGGGTGCTGATGCGGTCGCGATGATGCGATTCGACTCTTCCGAAATGGGCAATACGATGACCGAAGTCGTGGCGTACGGTACCGCCGTCACGTTGACGCCGGTCCAATAATGCTGCGCGCAATTCTCATTCTCGCCGGACTCTGCGCACTTGCGTTCGGGCTCTTCACGTTGAGGTTTTCCGTTATGGGCGCACTGCCGCCGTTGATCGCAGGCGGTGCGTTGCTGCTCGGGACGCTCTTCGAAGGCCGGTATCGCCCGCGAGTTCGAGCGGGCTCTGATGGCTGGGAGCCGACCGGCGAGAAATTCATCGATCCAGGTACAGGCAAGCTCGTCGACGTTGTTTACAATCCAAAGACGGGCGAACGTGAGTACAAAGATTCTCCGCCGTAGGTAGCTGCCGCGCGGGCCTCGTCCTTCGACTACGAGTTCGCTATGCGAACTCTACTCAGGATGACATCATCCCCGGTCACCATGACACCAAAACGCCCGCTCACCATGACACTACGCCGTTCACCATGACATCGGGGGGCGTCAGATATGATCGGTGGACCAGACTCCGTCGGCGGGGCCGGTCGTTTTGGCGCGCTCTAAGAATTTCTTGCCGGGTGCGCTGAGCGGCGCGATCATCAGGGCGGCGTCTTTGCGCTTGCGCACGGAACCGCGCGGCAATAGTGCGCGCACGTTGTCCGGCGGCAGCCAGCCCGTGATTTTTCGCAGGTCGCCTGCGGCGGCGCGTAGGAGCGGCGCGACAAGCCGGCGATCTTTTTCGCCGGCAAATCCGAACTCGTCGAGCACGTATGCATCATGCAGCGGTTCGCGCTGGCCGAAAACGTAGCCGGCAATTCCGCGTCCGCGGCGCACGACTAAATGCACTGCCTGTCCGCTCGTGTGTTCCGAACCGTGCTGGATGCGCGTTTGCAGCCACTTCCAAAACGCGGGCCCGCGCTCGAAGCCCCAGTCGCGCTGCGATTGGGTGGCGTCGAAGCAGCGCCTGATGGCCGGCCAATCTTTTTGCGTCATGGGGGCGACATCGATGCGCGTCTGCGAAAGCGCATCGGCGCGAAATGAGATCAGCCGCGAGGGGAGTTCGACGAATCCGAGCGCCTTGTAAAACTGTGGATGAATATCCGAGAAGAGGTACGCGAAATCGAAGCGCTGGGATTTTGCCTTATCCAGCGCCATGGCAAGCATCGCGCTCGCATAGCCGCGGCCCCGCTCCTCCGGCGGCGTGAAAACGGCTCCGATGCCGATCGATGCGAGTCTATTCGAGCCCAACCACGCGATCCGTTCGTAGCGTTTGAACGAAGTGACGATGGTTTTTCCCGAACGCAATCCGAGCGTCTGGTAGTGCCGCTTGCCATAATCCGTGCGCGCGAGCTGCAGCGTCTGCGCGACGTAGGCATCAAACGTTCGGCCGTTCGCCCAGAACGGCGCCGTCAAAGGCAGCACGAGCTTCGCGTACTCCTCGGCGGGTATCGGGGTCAGCGTATCGGTCATCTTGCAGAGCGAACGGAGCCGGTGGCGCGCCACTTATCGGACACGTCGACTACGCCCGGGATGCGCGCGGCTTGCAACTCGGCCAAGAATTCCGGAGCCGCGACGCCTCGCGTCGCTTTTTCATGCGCGGTGATCAGTGCCGAGCATTTTGCGCGCCGCAATGCATAGACGAATGCCCGCCGCTCTTCGCGATTGTAACGCTCGCGCGTTTTGCTTCGGAACATGTAATACGTAAACTTTGCCGTGCGCGCCGCTCGCGCTTCGCCGACGTTTTCTTTGGCAATCATGCCTTGGCTGGGGCTGTAAAGGAACGCGTCGGGCACGTAGTAGCGCGGGAATGCGCCGGCCCGGACGTTCGGCAAGATGACGTGGTCGAACTCGCGTCCGGCCGCAGCGTCGATGCTCAAAATGCGAACCGTGTCGCCGCCTTCGATCGTTTCGCACGATTCGAACTCGCTAGACAATCGCTCTTCGGCATAGGTCAAGAATTCCGCAAGCGACGCGTCCGGATGATCGGAAGCGAAAGCTTCGATGCGATCGTACAGACGGCGCAGCGTCAATTGCTGATAGCCCGCGCGGGCAGATCCGGTTGGGCCTTTTCGCGCGAGGCTTTGACCCCAGACAAGCCGCGCGAATTCGGGGAGCGGACGCACGCGCAGCGCGTTCAGCCACTCTTTTCGAAGTTCGCGCAGCCGCATCAGCCGGTCGCGCGCCAGATCCGGCAGCGCTCCGTCTCGATCTCCACGCAGCACGTTCCATCCCAGGCGCACGTCGCGCATCGGATCCCAGCGCGGAGCGTGCGGCCCCGTTTCGGGCAGCGCCTCTTCGGTGAAGAGCAGCGTTTGCGAGTCCTCCGGTTCGGCGCATAAAGCCGCAAGCGTTGAATCTGCAAATGCGAGTGCCGGTGCCGAAAGCACGCGCAGCAAATAGTCGTGGCGGAACGGGTCGTGCACGAACCAAAGAATCGCTAGGGCATCGATAGCTTCCGGCTCCGCGAAGATGTTGAGGTCACCGGCTATTTGCGCGGCAATATTCCGATCGAGCAACGCGTCGCAATAGCTGCGCACGTTTGAAACGGAACGGAACAGTAGGGCGATCTCGCCCGGCTTCGTCCCGCCGGCCAAAAGCGCCGCCACATGCTCGGATACGAACTGCGCTTCGGCTTTCTTGGTCGTCGCGCGGAAGAGCGTGAGGCCGACTTGCGGATCGGTGCTGACCGGCGGAGAGCCGTGCGCTCCCAAGAGGTGCCGGCACGCTACGTCGACCGCGAACGGGCTGCGGCGCTGCTCGGTCAAATCGACGCGTTCGCCGGGCAGGGCGAGCACCCGGTCCGGACGCGCGCCGCGGAACGTCGAGGTCGCCGAAGCCTCGTCGATCGCAAAACAAACGCCGTCGGCATTTTCTCCGTAGATGGCCTGCAACAGCTGCAGTTGCGCAAGCGTCAATCCTTGCGCGTCGTCGACGAACGCAGCGGGGTAACGTTCGCGCACCTCGGCGGCGAGGGCAGGCAGGTCGCGCAGCGACTTTACGGCTTCGGCGATCGCGTCGCGAGGACTCAGGCAGCCGCGCTTGACCGGATGATCCAAATAAGACCGGTAAAGTTTAGCCAAGATCTTCGCGAGGTCGACTTCGCGCCGGTACTGGCGCTGGAGCTCGGCGCTGTCGACGTTGAGCGAGTCCTGGTGTGTCTCTTTCGTGTAGTACAGGAGATCGGGGTGCGCGAAATTCGGAGGTTGCGCGTAAAACGCGGTTGCGCCGCGTAGAGCGCTCTCCAAAAACTGTTCGGGTGAAACGAGCGCATCGCGAAATTTGCAGAACAAAAGAAAAGCCGCATCCAAGAAACGCTGCGGCGCACGCAAACCCGGCACTTCGGGGTCGACCGTCGCTTCCATAAACTCAGTCCACTCGAGCGAAAGCAGCGGCTGCGCCGATTCCTCGAACAGTAAGGCCGCCTGCACATCGTCGATGAGCTCCGGGCGGGGACCATCACCGGCTTTGCTTATGAGTATCTCCAACGCGAGTTCGTCCAGCGCCCGGACTTCGATCGATTCGCCGCTGCAGAGCCTGCGCGCGACTTCGAGCGAAGCTGCCGACGGCGCGGTCAAGAGTACTCCGGCTGTTTGCGCCGCTTCCTTTGCGCGCCGCGCGAGCTCGGTCGTTTTCCCGGTTCCGGCCGCGCCGGTAATGAAGCGGCTCATCGTCCGAACCGCTGGTCCGGCGGATAGGGACGGCCGGCGCAGGCGATCGCATAGGAGCAGTACGTGCATGCCGACGGATCCGTCGTGACGGGAAACGCAGCCGTGGTGCCGGCGGTAAGCTCCGCGCAGATGTCGATCATCCGCTCGCGCGCACGCTCGAGCTCGCTCAGCGGGATCACGCCGGTCGCGCTTTGCGAGCGGCCGATCTCCGACGGCACCGGCACGACTTCGAGGACGATCGGCTGTACGTCGAGCAGCGCATCTTTCAGCGGAAGCAGCGCCAGTTTCCAAACTTTGTCGCCTTCGGCGGTTCGCGCCCAGTAATAAAACGGCAGTTGGAAATCTTTGAACTGACGGATCTTTTCGCGGTACTCGGCCGCGCTCGTAGCGATCGTTCCCGTCTTATAGTCGATCACCGCAACCGCTCCCGTCTTGTCGTCGCGGTCGAGCCGGTCGATGTAGCCGATGAACTCATAGCCTTCCATCTCCAGCTCGGCTGAAAGCTCGCAGCCGACGACGGTAAAAGAGGCGCGTTTGGCCTCAGCGAGCAGCCACTCGACGTATTTTTTTGCAGTGCGCTGCGCGCGGCGGCGCTGCAATTCGTACTCCACGGGCGTTTCGAAGTTGTTGCGGTGCCGGTCGAAGGCCGAATTGACCAAGCCTTCCAGTTTGAGCGAAAGCTCGGCGGGCTCAGCGTCGCCGGGGCGCGGAAATTCGCCATGCAACGCTTCGAGGGCGGCGTGAAATGCGGTGCCATAAAACGAGGCGGACGATCCTTTGTCCTCGACGGCGCCGCACATATACCGGTAGAACCATTTTCGCGGACACTCGACGTAAGCGTTGAGCTGCGATGCCGAAAAACGCGGGCGCGCAGCGCGCATTCCAAGACGGGGTTCGGGAACGGCCGGCTCGCAAAGTTTCAGTTCGCCGCGCTCCACCGCAACCGGCGGTACGTCCGCTTCGAGTTGAAAACGGCGCACGATTTCATTCCGCGCGGTCTCGCCGTCCCCGATTTTCTCGAGTTCGCGCAGCGACGCGGCGAACGGCGCGAGTGAGCGCTCTTGCGCGACGCGATCGAGCAGTCCGCCCTCGCTCGCCGAGAGCGCCGCGTATGCGGCTCCGAGTTCTTGTGGGACGCCGGAGAACGGGGATCGCAGCATTCGCACCGCGTGGCGTTCGTCCGGCCTTCGCGTCCACGCTAAAGCCGCCGTTAGAAAAGCACGCTGCTCGGCAGACTGCACGATGCTCTCTTTGAAGCTCACGAAGGCGACCCTGCTCGCAGCGTATAACCGCGCGTCATGCGGCGAATCATCATCGGCGTCAGCGGAGCCAGCGGAAGCGCGTTTGCGTCCCGCGCGCTTGAGGCGTTGCGTGATGCTCCCGGCATCGAGTCGCATTTAGTGGTCAGCCGGCAGGCTGCGCGTACGATTGAACTGGAGACCAAGAAGACCGTTAAAGATTTTGAGGCGCTAGCCGACGTCTCGTACGATCACGACGATCTGGCTGCGGCGATTTCCAGCGGTTCGTTCATCACCGAAGGCATGCTCGTCATTCCGTGTTCGATCGGAAGCGCCGGCGCAATCGCCCATTCGCTCAATGCAAATCTGCTCGTGCGGGCGGCCGACGTATGCTTAAAAGAAAGGCGAAAGTTGGTGCTGATCGTGCGTGAGACGCCGCTGCATTTGGGCCACCTGCGCACGCTGACGCAACTGGCAGAGATCGGGGCAGTCATCATGCCGCCGATGCCGGCGCTCTACGCCAAACCGAAGTCGATCGACGACATCGTCGCACACACGGTCGGAAAAGCGCTCGACCAATTCGGCATCGAGCACAAACTTTTCGAGCGCTGGTCCTAACGGGCGAGTTTTTCGGCGAGCGCGATGTCGCTCGGCCGGTCGACGTTTATTCCGATTTCGGCGTACGGCGAGACGACCGCGCGGACGGGCGCTCCGATCACATAGGACGCTCGCGCCTCGGCTTGCGCAATGGTCAATCGCCGCAGCGCGTATCGCCACAGAATTCGCCAGCCGAAAAGCGACGCGAGTTTGAGTGGGTTCTTGCGCGCCTCTCCCAGTCTTTCGATCACGCGTTCGAGCGCAGGCCAAACGCGCGGCTTCATGGTGATGAAGCCCGTGCCGCAATAGTCTCCGTCGCGCAGGTGCGCCCACGTGTGCGGCGCTTCCGGAAATGCGGCGAGATGCACCGTTTTTTCGAGGCAGCCGTACGTGAGGTCGGCGTTCGCGGCCGTGGCGCGCGCGATGTAGTCGTCGATCGCTCGCGGAGTGAGCACAGGTAAATCCGAGGCGCTGACCAAGAGGTCGGCGTTCGGGTTGCTTTCCGCAAGCCCGCTGCGCAAGCTGTCGCGAATGCGCACGCCATCCGGGCGCGCTTCATCCGCTAACGCAAGCGCGGGCGAGCCGTGCGACGCCGGCGGAGCGACGACCACGATGCGTCCGACACTTTTGGAATCTCGCAGCGCGCGCAGCGTGCGTTCCACCAGCGTCGCGCCGTTGATTTCAACAAAGGCCTTGTTCGGCGCGCCGGGCGTATGAGCGGCGAGTTCGTCGTGCGGTCCGCCCGCGAGGACTATCGCGTCCATGCCGAGCCGCTCCGGAAGGCGCATGCAAAGATCTCGAACTCAGGCACGGCGGCGATGCGCTCGGCGAGTTTGTCGCGTTCTGCGGCCGTCGGCGCCAGCGCATAGACCGCCGAACCAGAACCGCTCAACATCGGTTTGCGCGCGCCGGCTTTGCGCAGCATTTCGATCGCCTGCGCAATTTCGGCAGTGGAAGAGACGGCGTCCAGAAAATCGTTTTGCTGCAACTCGATCACGCGATCGAAGTCCCCGCGCTGAAGCGCCTCGCCCAAACTCAGACTTGCCGACGCATTCCGGGGGCGCGAACCGCGATCGCCTTCGTCGAGCGCCGTGTAGGCATCGCGCGTTGAAACTGAAACCGGCGGCTTCACGATCACGGCATGCCAATCTGGTGCCTTTCCAAGCGCCGTCACGCGTTCGCCCGTGCCTTCAACGAGTGCCGCCGTTTCGACCAAGAAAAACGGCACGTCCGATCCCAATTCCAAGGCGGCTTGCAGATAATCGATCTGCGGGACGCTTCCAAAAACTCCGCGCTGGGCCGCGAGCAGAATCGCCGCGGCGTCGCTCGACCCGCCGCCAAGGCCGGCTTGCACCGGGATGTTTTTGCGCAGTGCGATCTTCGCGCCCGCAGGCAGATCCAGAGCGCGATATGCGCGTTCGACCAGGTTGTCGTTTTGCAAGCCCGGATCGTCGCAGAGAAATTGCAACTCCTGGCCGCCGGCAGAGATCTGGAGTTCGTCGCAAAGATCGACCGGCACCATCACGCTACGGATGCCGTGGAGACCACCCGCCACCCGGCCGAGCACTTCGAGCGAAAGATTTAATTTCGCCGGGGCCTGCAACGTAACGCTTGCCTTCATCTTTTGGTCAAGCTCTTGTTCTCGAATTCGCTCATCCCCTGGTCCGGGTTGCGGCGGGACATCGTCTAGCGAGGTCGTAGTCCACCGCCAATGCGGGCGAGCTACGACGCACAGCACAACGAATTTTGCGCCTACGTCTTGCCGGAAGCCCAGACGCCCTACGGGCTTTTGCTTGGAAATTTCAAGACATACGCGCAATCGACCGCAAAGGGCGGCGTCCGGGGATTGTGGGATGCCGACACCGATCAGATCATCTTCGGCACGCACCAGGTCGCTTACCGGCTGCGCGAGCTGAAGCAGACGATTTTTCCGCATCAAATCACGCGCGAGTTCACCTTTCTTCCTTACGCGCAAATTTCGGAGTTCACGCTGGCCGATCGCCTGCACGTGACCGAAGCCTTTTACGTCCCGCACGGACCGCAGCACGAATGCGCGGTCAGTTTCGTCGTCGACATAACGCTCTACAATCCGGGCGGAACGCCGGTCGAAGTGGCAGCCTTTCCTTGGGCGCTGCTGGTCGGCCAGCGCTTTTACGGGGAACCGGAACACGAAGTGCACGCGTCGGTCGAAGGCGATTACATCTGTTCGAAAAACCAGCAGAGCGGCGCCGAGCGCTGGTGGGGCGCGTCGCGTTCGCCGCACGCGTCGGTTGTCGGCGTCCGCGAACAGGTCATGCTCCACAGCATGCGCGTCGGTTCGCTCAAACCGGACGAGCATTTGGAAGAAGTGACGCCGCAGCTTGCCGAGTGCGTCAGCCGGCGCATCTTCGGCGCGTTCGAGTATCGGATTACCGTGCCGCCCGGCTCGCGTGAAGCGCTGAGACTGGCAGTCGTCTTTCACAAGGACGGCCGCGAAAAATCACGTCCCGTTCTCGAGCAGCTGCTTCACGATCCGAAGGCACTGCACGAAACGCAGCGCTATTTTGCCGTCAAATTGCGCGACGCGCGATTTATTTGCCCGTCGCCGGCGATTAGCCGCGCGGTCGTGTGGGCCCGCGCCAATATGCTGCGAGTCATCAAGAGCTATCCGAACGGCTGGGGCTCGACGAACTCGCCGCCGTCCGATATTCTTGTTTCGCGCGACACGTCGTGGTTCGTCCACGGCTTCGACTATTTCTTACCGCAGTTCAGCCGCGACGCGATCGAAGTCTTCAACAAATTTGCCGACGAAAGCGGCGAGATGATCGAGTACGTGCGCGGCGTCAGCGGCTTCAAGACATCGTACGACCTCAACATTAACGACGACACCCCGCTGCACCTGATCGCAATGCTGCACCATTACAATGCGACGCTTGATGATCAGTGGGTCCGGGAGTGGTTTCCGCTGATCTGTAAGATCGCGGATTACATGCTGACCCAGCGCGACAAAAACGGCTTGATTTTTTGCCGTGCCGGCGGCGTCGATATGTTCGGTATCAGTTCCTGGCGCAACATCATCCCGTACTATACGCTCGACGGGGCCGTCACCGAAATCAACGCCGAAGCGGTCTTCGCGCTTGACGCCGCTGCGATGCTTTCGGCCGTCGTCGGCGACAACGAGCGTTGGAGCAAGTATTCGCAAGAGTCGCAAGCGCTGCGGCAGGCCGTGATGCAGTATCTTTACAACGACGACACGGCCGCATTTGTTTTAAACTACGACCAGCAGCAGAACTACCAAGACAACTTTACCGCCGATGAAATCTTCCCGGTGCTCTTTAACGTAGCCGACGCAGGTCAGCGCCGTCAGATATTAGATCGCTTGTGCGAGGCCGATTTCGAAACGCCCGTCGGCATTCGCACGATTTCGACAGCCGACGCCTGGTATTTTCCGTCGCACGGTTTTGGATTGCTCGGCGGTGTGTGGCCCGATTTGACGCTGTGGTTTGCGGTTGCGCTGGCGCACAACGGCTCGCCCGATGCGGCGGTCAAATGGCTGGAAGCGATTTACGACACGATGGAAGCGGGCGCTGTGCGCAATACGGTTCCGGGCGAGTTCTGCGAATGGTTTGACGGCGGTTCGCTGACCAACCGCGGCATGTATCTCTCGCCTTGGACCAGCGCCAAATATTTGTGGGCGATTGCGGAAACGATCGGCGGCCTCAACGGATACCGCACAAGTGGACGGCCGCACTTGGTCCCGCAGCGCGTGAAGACCTGGCAATGGTCGGCCGCGGCGCGCGTCCAGTGGGGTGGAAAAAGTTGCACCTACGTGATCGATTTCAACCGCAATCACATCTATGCCGACATGCACGAACTCTCCGCGGAAGAACCGTTCGTTTGCCTCTATGCCGGGCGCGATGTGAGCCTTGAGGTAACGACGTCGCCGGTTGAAGTGGCTGCGGTCGCGTTTGAAGACGATGAAGGCGCGGTACGCGTTTTTCTCTGCAACTTGCAAGATCAGGCGCGTCACGTTTCGGTGGAATTCCGCGGGTTTACCGAACGCGTGGCGCTCGAAGCCGGGGAGCTGCACGAACTTCACCTGCTCGGCAAGCCTGCCGACCGGAAAGCTCGCGCCGCCGCACGCGACGTCGCGCCGCAGGCGCTGCAGCATGTATAATCGTCCGATGGATCCGTCCAAGCGGTTCGCAACCATCGTCATGGCGCTGGGCATCGTCGTGCTGGTTTCGGCGATCGCTATTGGCGAACGCGCCGGCGATCGCGCGATCGGCCAAGTGACCGAAAAACGCTTGGAAAGCATCGCGCCCATTACCGTCGCGCCGGCGGCGCCCGATGCCACGGTGGCGCCCTACGGACCCGACTGGAAGCGCACCGACGTTATGGCTGCCGCACCCGATCCCGGCTTCCCCGACCCGCGCGTGCCGCCCGCGCAACCGCCTCCGCCGACGCCCATTCCGCGGTTTACACCGCCGCCGTTTGTCGCGCCAACGAACGTTCCGGCGCCGAAGGCCACGCCGAACCTCAGCATACCGATCTGGCGGCGCAACCAGCCGTTGCCGACCACCGCGCCTTCGGCCACCACTGCGCCCGCGACGCCGGCCAGCTCCCCGCAACCGGAGCAAACCACTCGGCCTTAGAAGGTATATCAAGGGAGCTTTTATGGCCGAAACCGGCACCACCACAGTTAAACGCGGACTAGCCCAAATGCTCAAAGGCGGCGTCATCATGGACGTCGTCACACCCGAACACGCCGTTATCGCTCAAGAAGCCGGCGCGGTGGCAGTGATGGCGCTGGAACGGATTCCGGCCGATATTCGCGCTGCCGGCGGCGTCGCGCGGATGAGCAATCTGGAACTCGTGCGTTCAATCATGGATGCCGTGACGATTCCGGTTATGGCCAAATGCCGCATCGGGCACTTCGCCGAAGCACAAGCGCTGCAGCAGCTCGGAATCGATTTCATCGACGAGTCCGAAGTGCTTACTCCCGCCGACGAACAGTACCACGTCGACAAAACGCCGTTCACGACGCCATTCGTCTGCGGCGCGCGCAATTTGGGCGAAGCGCTTCGCCGAATCAACGAAGGCGCCGCGATGATCCGCAGCAAGGGCGAAGCCGGCAGCGGTAATATCGTCGAAGCCGTGCGTCATATGCGCGCGATCACCGAGTCGATCAAAGAGCTCGCGGATGCCAAGGATTTAAAGGCGCACGCGCGCGAGATGCGCGTGCCGCTGAAGCTGGTGAAAGAAGTGGCCGAGGCCGGGAAACTTCCCGTCGTGCTGTTCTGCGCGGGCGGCATTTCCACACCGGCCGACGCGTCGCTCATGATGCAGCTCGGCGCCGAAGGCACCTTCGTCGGGAGCGGTATCTTCAAATCCAACAATCCGCGCGCGTTCGCAAAAGCAATCGTCGATGCGACGACGCATTTCGCCGATCCAAAAGTGATCGTCGAGGCGAGCTTGTCGTTGGGTAAAGACAGCCGCGCGATGGAAGGACTCGACTTGCGCAAGATCCCGGAGTCGGAGCTGCTCGCTCCCCGTGGGAACTAACGCCGAAACGATAGGCGTCCTTGCGCTGCAAGGCGATGTGGTCGAGCATCTGAGCGCGCTGGAAGAGTCCGGCGTTCAAGCATTACCGGTAAAATCCAAAGAAGACCTCGACCGCGTTGACGGCCTGATTATTCCGGGCGGCGAGTCAACCACGGTGATGAAGCTCCTCGATCGTTTCGAACTTGCCGAACCGGTGACTGCGCGAACGCGCGAAGGCATGCCGCTTTGGGGCACGTGCATGGGCATGATCGTCGTTGCGCGCGATGTCATCGGCACGCCGCAGCGGACGCTTGGGTTGATGGACATCTCCGTGCGCCGCAATGCCTTCGGGCGGCAAAACGAATCGGCCGAAATATCGCTTCCGATTCCAGCCCTGACCGGCAAGGATTTCCCGGCGATTTTCATTCGCGCGCCGTGGGTCGAGCGCGCTGGGCGCGCCGTTGAAGTGCTCGCGGAGCGCGACGGCCGCGCGGTTATGGTACGCCAAGAAAACATGCTGGCTACGTCGTTCCATCCCGAACTCAGCCGAGACCGCCGCGTGCACGAGTATTTCATGAAGATGGTACGCGACGCGCTTGTAGGGAAGCGCCGCAAAATCGCTTAAGTCTGGGTAGGCTATGGAGACGCACGCGCCGTCGCAAATTCCCTCGATTGAGGAGTTAATTACTGATGCCGTTGCCCGGCTGACGCTAACCGCGCACGTCTTTCTCTCCGATGAGGAAGGGAAGCAGGCCGACTTGGCCTCGGCGGAAATTGCGATCGACGTCGCCGGGGCCGCTTTCGAACGGGTCAAAGAACGCCTGAAGCCGGAAGAACGGTTGGCCATCACACAGTTGTTGACCGAAACACGCATGACGTATGTGAAGAAACGGGGCCTGTGACCGACGTACTGGTGCTGAACTTCACCTATGAAGCGCTGAACATTACCAGCTTTCAGCGCGCGGTGAAGCTGTTGTTTGCGGGCAAGGCCGAGCTCTTGCACGGCCGCGAGCGCATCATTTCGTCGACGTCGTTCGAAATGCGGATGCCGTCGGTCATTCGCATGCTCTACTACATCCGCCGGCCGATGCAAAAGGTCGCGCTGACGAAGAAGAACATTCTCATTCGCGACGACCACTCGTGCCAGTACTGCGGTGTGCGCGGCGACCGCCTCATGACCGTGGACCACGTCATCCCGCGAAGCAAAGGCGGCCCCTCGACGTGGGAAAATCTGGTCTGCGCCTGCATGCGCTGCAACAACCGCAAGAACAACCGCTCGCCCCACGACGCCAACATGTCGCTCAAACGAAAGCCGCGGCAGCCAAAGTACATTCCGTGGATCCAAATCAAACGGAACACGTTGCCCGACGAGTGGGGCAAATTTCTGTTCCTCTATAACGTTTCGATCGACGAGCGAATCGAAGCGTAGCTCCGTGGGCCGGATACTCTCCGCGGCTGTTGCAGCAGCCGTTGTGTTATGCGCGTCCGGCTGCGTGCATGCGCGGTGGCCGGCCAAAGTGCTTGGAGACGGCGTGCCTATCGCTTCGAAACCGATAGATGCGACGATAACCCAGCTGCGCGCGATACCCCGTCCGCCCGGCGTCGACAGCTTTAACGCAGCGCGAGTGCTGCAAGAGCGTCAAGTCTATCGAGTGCGCGCGGTGCTCTTGCGCTTTTCGCTGGCTCCCGACGGCGATGTTCATTTGGCCATCGGCGAACTATCCGATCCGGTTGCGACCATGATCGCAGAGATTCCCGATCCCGATCGCATGACCGGCGCGCCCGCGCGGTATCGCGATCAAGTTGCACGAACGCGCCGGGACTTCATCGCCACTTTCGGCGCGCCGGCGCTGGACGTGTGGCGCCCGGTGCGGCGCCAAGTCGTGCTTACCGGTCCGCTTTTTTTCGATTACCTCGCCGGGCCGGCCGGCGGTCAAGCGGGCGTCGCGCCTAACGACGTAGAGATTCACCCGGTTCTCACCATCACTCCGGCAGGGAAAATGTCACATTCTTTGCATTAGGGTGAGTGAAATGATGCTTTCAAGTGTTGCGCTACGTATGGCCGCCTGGCTCATTTCGCACCACAGCGCCACGGCAAAGGGACAACCGCAGATCTAACTCTGCCTTTTTGTTTCTCCTCGCTCTCCAATGAGGGAGTATAGCCGTGGACCAATCTAAGACTCCGTACTTTCAAGCTTTGCTCGACTATGTCGACGCGGGCGTCATTCCGTTCCATACCCCGGGCCATAAACAGGGCATCGGCATGGACTTGGCGTTCCGCGAATTCGTCGGCGACAACTTTTGCGCGATCGATCTCACGCCGATGCCGGGCATTGACGACCTGCTTCAGCCGACGGAGTCGCTGCTCGAAGCGCAGCAGCTGGCGGCAGAGGCGTACGGCGCCGACCACAGCTATTTTCTGATCAACGGCTCGACCAGCGGCAACCAGTGCATGATGATGGCTGCGCTGAATCCGGGCGACAAGCTTGCCGTGCCACGCAACGCGCACAAATCGATGTTGGGCGGGCTGGTCATGAGCGGCGTCGAGCCGATCTACATGCAGCCGGTCATCGACGAAGCTCTGCACATGGACCACTGCGTCACGCCGGAGATCGTGGCAGAGACGCTCGAAAAACACCCTGAGGTCAAAGCCGTTTACGTCGTAACGCCGACCTACTACGGCGTTGCCGCCGACATCAAAAGTATCGTCAAGGTCGCGCGCGCCGCCGGGAAACTGGTGCTCGTGGACGAGGCCTGGGGTCCCCACTTTCACTTCCACCCGCTGCTGCCGATCTCGGCGACGGCGGCTAAGGCTGACCTCGTTATCAACTCGACGCACAAAATGCTTTCCGCATTCTCTCAGTGCGCGATGCTGCATGAAATCGGACCGCGGATCCGCATCGACCGGCTCGAAGGCGTGCTCAAGATGTTTCTTTCGACCTCTCCCAATCTGCCGATGGTTGCGTCACTCGACGTGGCCCGCAAACAGATGGCGATGGACGGCTTCGAATTGCTTTCACGCACGATCGGCTTGGCGCAGGAGACGCGCAAGAAACTGAACGCCATCCCCGGCGTCTACTGCTTCGGCGAGGAGCTCAAAGGGCGGCCCGGCGTCTTCGATCTCGACCCGACCAAGGTCACGATTACGGTTAAAGACCTCGGCTACACGGGATATGAGGCCTCGGCGATTCTGCGCCGCCGGTACAACGTGCAAGTCGAGCTGGCCGATCTCTTTAACGTCGTCGCGCTTTTTACGATTGGCACATCGCAAGAGGCTGCAGACCGTCTCGTTCAGGGCGTAGCAGAATTGGCGCGCGAGGATCGCCCGGTCGATATTTTCTCGCCGTCAGGTATCTTGGAACGACGGTTAAAGACCGGCAGCTACAAGCTGCCGGCGATTCCACCCATGCGCATGCTGCCGCGCGACGCATTCCTGGCGCCGACCGAGCCGGTGCGTTTCAAGCAGAGTAAGGGCCGGATATGCGCCGAGACAATCTCACCCTATCCGCCGGGGATACCGGTGATCGCGCCCGGAGAAGAAGTGACCGACGAGATTATCGACTACTTGTCGCTCGAGATCAAGGCCGGAGTCCGCATGCAAGGTCCGTTCGATCGCGAGCTGAAGCGGATCCGCGTTGTCAAGGAATAGTGAAGGAGAAGCCTATGCCGACGGTCGCCGTAAATGGAACCAGCCTGTACTATGAGTCGAGCGGATCGGGTACGCCGTTGCTGTTTATTCACGGAACGGGCGGAAGCGCGGCGATGTGGGAGCCCATGATCTCGCGTCTGTCCCCGGATTTTCGTTGCATCAGCTACGACCGGCGCGGGAACGCGCGCAGCTCCGCGGGACAGGACACGAATGGCGGAATTGAGGACGACGCACAGGACGCGTCCGCACTCATACGGGCGCTGGACGTAGGGGCTTGTCACATTGTCGCGCTCAGTTGGGGCGCCGCAGTTGCGGTTGAGGTGGCACGCCGGCAAGATCATCTCGTTAAGGGCATGGTGCTCGGCGAACCCACCATCTTCAGTCTGGCCGAATCAGACGCTCGCGCGCTTCTTGCGACGATGCAGCCAAAAATCGAGGAGGCGGTCACAGCCGGCGGGCCACGTTCAGCGGTGGACGCTTTTTATAACGAGGCTTGCGGTTCATATTGGAGTCTGCTCAGCGAACAGCAGCGCGAGCCGTTTCGTGCTAATGCAAACGGAATGTTTCGTGATTTGCAAGCCCCCGAATACGGGTTATCCGCCACCGACTTGGAAGTGATAAACATTCCGTGTTTGCTGCTCGTTGGCACTCATGCCCTAAAATTGCACCGAGAAGTCGTAGCAACCATGAGCGGCCATCTGCCGAATTCGCGGGTCGTGCCGGTTGAAAATTCCGGACACGTTGTTTTTGGCGAGCAGCCGGATGCGTGCGCAGCGGCCGTGAAGGCCTTTGTGCCGGCCGTGTAAAAAATACACCAAACGGAATTCTTAGTGAGGATTGGTGTTGGCCATTAAAGCCGAATCCATGGCTCCTAACTGGGAGCTGACGCAACTCCTCGACATTTTCCCACTCCCGATACGGCAATCGCTCGTCCGGCTGCCCAACCTCGAGGATATGATCGAGGTTGTACTCGACCTCGGGCGTCCACCGGAAGCGCGCTTCGAAAACGACTTCGTCTATCTCTCGGAGACGCCGGTCTCGGCCGAAGATATCGCGCAGGTCAGCTCGCGCCTCTCGGCATTCGGAGCCGACAATCGCGCGGGCATCGAACAAACGCTGCACCGCATCAGCGCGATCCGCAACCGGACTGGAAAAATCGTCGGCCTGACATGCCGCGTCGGCCGCGCGGTCTACGGCACGATCGACATCATCCTCGATATTTTGCGCAGCGGTAAATCGATTTGCTTATTAGGACGCCCCGGTGTGGGCAAAACGACGATGCTCCGCGAGTGCGCGCGCATGCTATCCGAAGATCGCAAGCGCGTGGTGATCGTCGATACTTCCAATGAAATCGCCGGTGACAGCGACATTCCGCATCCGGGAATCGGCACGGCGCGCCGCATGCAAGTGACCGATCCGGCGCTGCAGCACGGCGTTATGATCGAAGCGGTTGAAAACCACATGCCGCAAGTTATCGTCATCGACGAAATCGGAACGGCAGCCGAGGCTGAAGCCGCGCGCACCATCGCCGAGCGCGGCGTGGTGCTGATCGGAACCGCGCACGGCCAGACGCTGGAAAATCTGCTGATGAATCCGACGCTAGCGGACCTGATGGGCGGTATCGGCGCGGTCACGCTTTCTGACGAAGAAGCGCGGCGGCGCGGAACGCGCAAGACGGTGCTCGAGCGCAAGGCGCCCCCGACCTTCGACGTGGTCGTGGAGATTCACGATCGCGACCGCCTCGCGATTCACAAAAATGTCGGCGAAGTCGTCGACGCGCTTCTACGAGGTTACCAGCCGCAGCCGGAGATCCGCCAGCGCACCCCCGCCGGCGTTTCCATAGTGCAGGAAGCCGACACGGAGTCCATGCCGCACATCGCGATGGCGCCCAGCTACGACGTGCCGGAAGAAGACCGCGAAAAGCCGCTGATGATTTTCCCTTACGGCGTCTCGCGCAACAAGATCGAGCGCGCCGTCCACAACCTGCGCGTCAACGCATCCATCGCGCGCAAGTGGGACGACGCCGATGTGGTGCTGACGTTAAAAGCCTTAGAGCGTAAAGAGCAACCGCGGCTCAAACAGATCGCCTCGGAAAACATTCCGATCTACGCGATCAAGACCAACACGACCACTCAGATTCAAAGCTGCCTCAAAGACGTTTTCAATCTGCCCTCGCTCGACAACGAAGAGATTGCGCTGCGGGAAGCCGAGGAAGCCGTCTACCAGGTCCTTCTCGACAGCCAGGCCATCGAGCTTTCGCCGCAGACCTCGTATCTGCGCCGGATGCAGCACCAAGTCGCTGAGAAGTACCGCCTGCAGTCGCGCAGCACGGGTCTCGAGCCGAATCGAAGGGTGCGGATATTTAAAGCCTAAGTACACCGCATGCGAAAAATCGTTTATCTTGCGAGTATTTTGGTGTTGCTCGGGGCCGCGCCCAAACCGGCGAAAACGTCGCTTGGAACCTTCGTGCGGTCGATTCTGCCGATGGCGGCTCAGAATTTCGCGCCGATGCGCGGCTCCAAGTACGACTCCGATACGTATTACGTCGAGTACAAACCGTTGAAAAAACCGGGGATGTGCGCGGCGTGCAAGATCTACGATCAATACGCCCGCGGAAAATATCCCGAGAACTGGTATGTCAACGACCGATGGAATACGACATGGACGATGCCGAAGACCGAAGCCTACATCAGGGCGCAGTTGGGTCCGGTGCTTTCCGCGTTCTCGCTCCATCGCACGGTGAGCTATTCCTATCCGACCCTTACTTGGCGCAATCCGGCCAACGCCGAGTGGGTCGTGATCAACGTCTATAAGGATTCTTTCATCGTTCAAGTAGGGCGAGATCTCGCCAAGCCGGTGCACGTGCTGAATCCGCCGAGCAAAACCCAGCTGCAGCAGCTGACCAGTGGCGTTTCGAACCTGATGCGATTGGCGCTACCCGATGCCGTGAATAATTTTGCCGCGCTGCGCGCGCCCGGGAAGAAGAAAGACATTTTGGGTGAGGATAGTTATCCACTGAACGCTTCCTTTGGGTCCATGTTTGGCAAATGCGACATCTCGAACGTGACAAACGGCTACGGCTTCAAGGATTTTCAACCGAAGTGGGTGCTGAACTGCGACACGATTTCGATGGCGGGCACGAAAGCCGCGCTGGAAGAACCCGTGCGTGCGGCGGTCTACGCAGCGATCCCGAGCGGATTTACCGCCGTGACCGATGCATCGGCGCTCTTGTTGGACGACTACCGTTGGGATAACAGCGATTCGATGGTCTCGGTCAATATCGGTTCGAACGAGAATAAGGGCGTCGTCAACTTTAATATCTCGATCTTTCACTTCTTGCCGAAGCCGGCGTAGCCGCTGTTTATCTCATTCGAAGGCATCGAAGGCAGCGGCAAAACCACGCTGCTTTCGGCCGTTGAAGCGGAGCTCCGCAAAGAAGGCCGCGACCTGCTCGTGACGCGCGAGCCCGGCGGAACGCCGGCCGGCGACGCCATCCGGCGCGTCTTCATCGAACCGCACTTCGAGCTGAGTGCGATGGCCGAGACGCTGCTCGTGAACGCGTCGCGCGCGCAGCTCGTCACCGACGTCATCCGTCCGGCGCTCGGAGCCGGCACGCTCGTCCTCTGCGATCGTTATGTCGATTCTTCGCTCGCATACCAAGGTTACGGGCGGGAGCAGCGGCTCGCTGCGGTGCGCGCCATTTGCGACGCCGCCACGGGGGGCTTAATGCCCGACCTCACCTTGCTCATCGACGTGCCGTACGAAACTTCGCGCGAGCGGCTGCACCGGCGCGGCAATGTCGACGACCGTCTGGAAAAGATGGAAGAAGCATTTCACCGCCGTGCGCGCGCCGGATTTCTGGAGCTTGCCAAGAGCGATCCGCGAATCGTCGTCATCGACGGCGAGCGCGACGAAGCGCAGGTGTTCCAAGGTGCCATGGAAGCGATCCGGCATGTACTTTGACGTCGTCGGGGCGGAAGGCCCCAAGCGTTTCTTCGGACGACTCACCAAAGAGACGATCGCGCACGCCTATCTTTTTACCGGGCCGCCAGGAGTTGGAAAGAAAACGTTTGCGCGGCGGCTGGCGCAGTCGCTGCTTTGTGAAGCGCCCAAGGAGCACGTGCTCGGATACGACGGAACGTGCACGGCGTGCAAACTCACCGGCAAGGAAGAGACGCGTCACCCCGATCTCTTGGAGAGCGTCGGCGCGCTGAAGATAGGCGAGGCCGACGAGCCGATGGCCTTTCACGAAGCCGACGCAATGACATCGCGCGACCTTGTCCGGCAGCTTTCGCTGCAGTCGTATTCGGGCGGGTTCCGCATCTTCGTGTTGGGCGATATCGATTTTGCCTCGCCGGCCGCCGCTAACGCGCTGCTAAAATTCTTCGAAGAGCCGCCGCCACGCGTCGTACTCTTGCTGACGACGCCCACGCCCTCGCGGTTGCTTGCCACGATTCGATCGCGGTTGGTCGAAGTGCGTTTTCCATCATTGCGCCAATCCGAAGTCGTCGAAATTCTGCTCGCGAAGGGCTTCGATCAGAAAAAGGCTCAGCTCGGCGCCGCGCTTTCACAAGGTTCGGCGACGCGAGCGCTCGCGGCCCTTTCCGACGACGAGGAACTGCTGCGCGACCAAGTTGCGGATTGGTTTTTCGAGGTCGTAAAGGGGGCAACGCCCGAAGGAGCCTGGGCCTCGCGCGAAACGCTCGACGAAGGGCTGGAGATCGTCAAGACGTTGATGCGCGATTGGATCGCGTTACGCTCTGAAGGCGTCGCAGCCGGCGATGCGCTTGCGGTTGATTACGAACCCAAACTTAAGAAGCTTCCAAAGATCGACGCCGCCTCGGCGATCGGCGCGCTCACGAAAATCGGCGAAGCGCAAAAGCTCGCACGTACGAACGTCTCGCCAGCCCTTGTGAGCGAGTTTGTCCGCATGTCGCTACCAGTACGGGCGAAAAGCTAAATCGCTATACTGCTTTGCGACAACCAGGGCGATGTATCCGAGCGCGATCGCCGTCAGTAATGCGACCGCAATTTCATTGCCGATTTCGTTGAACGGCAGCCATTGGACCGCGTATTGCGTGAGCCCGATCCACACGATGAGACAAACGATGACGAGGATAGCGGTCGCCAGCGGCTGACGCCGCGCGGCTTGTAATGACGCGGAGAGCGACGCGCCGCCCGGGGTTCCGCCGATCGCGGCGGCCGGAATCGCGTAGATGAAAGCCCACAAGGCGAGCGCACCGAGGGCCAATGCGATGTAACTGCTGCCGCTCATCGCGCCGATGTATCGCGCAACCCAAGTCAAGAAGAAAAATCCGATCACGGCAATCAGAATATTCCCGGCCTTGCGCCGGCCGTCGTTCCACGCTGAAGGCAAGCTCGCGCGCTCGTGACGCCATGCATCATCGGCAAAAATCAGCGAGATGCCGAACGCGAAGCCGTACATGATGTTGATGAGCAGCGCGATGATGCCGATGCCCGCGCCGCCGCTTGCCGCAAAAAACCACGTTCCGACGTACATCAAGGCGATCGCGATCAATGCGGCCATCAGCGGCGGAAAGAGCACGCCGAGATTGCGCGCGTAGAGCGGCAGCGCGCGCACGTACATCGCTAGGTCGACGTTGCGCGTCACGCGCGCGCACCTTGCAGCGCCGATTGGCAGGCGCATGTAGCTTTGACGTCGGTTTTCTCGATAATGCGCGCGATCGCGCCCTTCACGCGGGCGTTGTTGCGGTTGAAGACTTCGATGACCTCATGATGCGAGACGGGCGGCCCCTCCAAACCTTCCAAGCCGACGTCGTAATCGGTGATCAGCGAGATGTTGACGTAGCACATCTCAAGTTCGCGCGCGAGATAGCACTCCGGATATTGCGTCATGTTGATGACTTCCCAACCTGCCGAGGCGAACCACTTGGATTCCGAGCGGGTGGAGAATCGCGGTCCCTGCACGACGACAATCGTGCCGCGTTCGTGAGTGTCGATATCCAGCGATTTCAGCGCCTCGATCGCGATCGGCCGCAGCTGCGGACAGTACGGGTCGGCGAAACTGACGTGCGTGGTGATGGGTCCGTCGTAGAACGTGTCGACGCGGCCGGTAGTCCGATCGACCACCTGATCCGCGACGACCATCGAACCCGGCTTGACTTTCTTGGCCAGCGAACCGCAGGCGGTCGGCCCGATAATGCGCGTTACGCCAAGCGCTTTCATCGCCCACATGTTGGCGCGATAATTGATCATATGCGGCGGAATGCGATGGGCCTTGCCGTGGCGCGGCAGAAAGGCGACCTTCTTGCCGGCGATCTCGCCCAGAGCAAAAGCATCGCTCGGTGAACCGTACGGCGTCTCGACCTCGACTTCGCGCGCATTTTCGATCAGCGAATAAAAGCCGGATCCCCCAAAGACGCCGATGTCGGCGCGTTCTTTCGTCTGCATGGCGGGCGCTGTTCTTTAGAAAACTGCCGAGCCCCTCGCTAGCGGTTAAAATCGCTGGGTTTGAGATCTTCGATGAACTTTTTGAACTTCTCGATATCCGCTTCGCCCGTTTTTTCGCTGGAGATCGATTCTTCGAGCACGATTTTGTCGGAGACGTAAATCGGCGCGCTCATGCGCAGCGCAAGCGCGATGCCGTCGGAGGGACGCGTGTCGACTTCTTGCAGCTCGCCGTTCTTTCGCACGACGAGTTTGGCGAAGAACGTGGATTCGCGGATGTCGTGGATGACGACTTGTTCGAGCCGCGCCTCGAGCGTTTCGAATATCGTGCGAATCAAATCGTGCGTGAGCGGGCGCGGAACTTGCGCTCCTTCGAGCGCCAGCGCAATCGCGGTCGCTTCGAACGGACCGATGAGAATTGGAAGGAAACGTTGTCCGTCGACGTCTTTGAGGATGACGACCGGATCGTGCGTGAGCAGATCGATCCCGAGCTTATCGACCTTCATCTGGCGCATGCTGATCCAAACGTACGCGCTCGGAAGCGCTCTGCCTGCCAGGTCGCGGCAGCAGCCCAGCCGAACGGAGCGCCGTTCCATGGCGCTATCCTGCGGTATCGTCGGCTTGCCCAACGTCGGCAAGTCCACAATCTTTAACGCGCTCACGCGGTCCGCGCAGGCGCTGGCTGCCAACTACCCGTTCGCCACGATCGAACCCAATGTCGGCGAGGTGCCGGTGCCCGACGAGCGGCTCGACGCGCTCGCGGAGCTGGAAAAATCCGAGCGGATCGTTCCGGCGACCGTGCGCTTCGTCGACATTGCCGGCTTGGTGCGCGGCGCGAGCTCGGGGCAGGGGCTCGGCAACGCATTCCTGAGCCACATTCGCGAGACCGACGCAATCGCGATGGTCGTCCGATGCTTTCACGACGAGAATGTCGTGCACGTCGAGGGCGGCCCCGATCCGGCCCGCGATATCGAAATCGTCGGCCTCGAACTCGCGCTGGCTGACCTAGCATCCCTGCAGAAACGGGTCGACAAACTCGCGCGGGAGGCTCGCGCTAATCCGAAGATGCGGCCCAAAGTCGCGGCCACCGAGCATTTGATCGCGACGCTCGAACAAGGGCGGCCGGCGCGCTCGTTTCCGGCGGGCTCTGACGAAGCGGAGGTGGCCGCCGAATCGTTTCTGCTGACCGCCAAGCCGCTGCTCTACGTGGCCAACGTCGACGAGGAGCAACTCGCGCAGCCTGGCCCGCTGGTTCAAGCCGTGGAGGCCATTGCGAAGGCGGAGGGCAGCCGCGTCGTCGTCTTGAGCGGCAAGGTCGAGGCCGAACTGGCCGGGCTGACGGACGCCGAGGCCGTGGAATTCCGCCACGAGCTCGGCATCGAGCGCAGCGGTCTGGACCGTCTGGCGGCCAGCGCCTACGACGCGCTCGGCCTGATGACGTTTCTGACCGCCGGCCCCAAGGAGAGCCGCGCCTGGCCCATCGAGCGCGGGACCAAGGCGCCGCAAGCCGCCGGCACCATTCACTCTGACATCGAGCGCGGCTTCATTCGTGCAGAAATCGTAGACTACGCCGACTACGTGCGATACAAAACGATGGACGCGCTGCGGGCCGCGGGCAAGGTGCGCAGCGAGGGTAAGGATTACGTGATGCGAGAAGGCGATGTAGTGAACTTTCGGTTTAACGTGTGAACGCTCCAGTAGTCACCACCGCACGCGATGTTTCTGTCTTCGGCGACGGCATCGCGTATTTCAACGAAGCGGCCGAGCTGCTCCAACTCGAGCGCTCTATGCGCGCGATTCTCACCCACCCTTCGCGCCAAATCATTTTTTCGATTCCGTTCCAGCGCGATTCGGGCGAGTTCGAAGTCTACACCGGTTACCGCGTGCAGTACAATTTCGCGCGCGGACCCGTGAAGGGCGGCATTCGCTACCATCCCGGCGTGACGCTCGACGAAGTGACCGCGCTCGCATTTTGGATGACGTGGAAGTGCGCAGTCGTCGATCTGCCGTTCGGCGGAGCCAAGGGCGGCGTCACGTGCGATCCGTCAAAACTTTCCGACAACGAACTCGAGCGCATCACGCGCCGGTATGCGGCGGAGCTCGTGGAAGTGGTCGGCCCCGACAAAGACGTGCCCGCGCCCGATGTCGGCACCAATTCGAAGACGATGGCATGGTTCATGGACACGTACTCGATGCACATGCGCCAAACGGTCCCGGGCGTCGTGACGGGCAAGCCGCTGGCGATCGGCGGATCGAAGGGACGTGTCGAGGCGACCGGACGCGGCGTCACGATTGTTGCGATGGACGAGATGGAGAACATGAAGCTCAAGCCGTCGCAGGCGAAAGTCATCATACAGGGGTTCGGTAACGTCGGTATGTGGGCCGCGCGCTTGTTCGCGCAGCGCGGTTGCAAAATCGTCGGCATTTCCGACGTCACCGGCGCGTACTACAATCCGAAGGGGATCGATCTCGACAAGGCGATCGAGTTGGCGGAGCAGGATCACAATCTGGCGGCATTCCGCGGCGGCGATAAGATCAGCAATGGCGAGCTTTTGGTAAGCGAGTGCGATGTGCTCGTGCCGGCCGCTTTGGAGCGAGTGCTGACGTCGGAAAATGCGCCGAATATAAAGGCGAAGCTCGTAGTCGAGGGCGCGAACGGCCCGACGACGCCGGATGCCGATCATATTTTGAACCAGCGTGGCATCACGGTTATTCCGGACATTATGGCAAACGCGGGCGGCGTTACCGTTTCATACTTCGAGTGGGTTCAAGACAAGATGGGCTATTTCTGGAAGCTCAACGAAGTCAACGAGCGGCTTGAAGACACGCTCATAACGAATTTCCACGAACTACGGGGAATGAGCAGGCGTCATAAAATTCCGTACCGCACTGCGGCATATATGGTGGCGATTGATCGCGTCGTGCAGTCGTTAAAGCTTCGCGGAGTTTACGCCTAGGATCCGGAACGGAAAACCCTGGTAATAAGTCCGCGACTTCCGGCGACGGCCGAGCGCGCGTTACTGTTCGGCGTACCGATCGACAATGTTACCCGAGCTGCTCACAGCGTAATCTACGTTAGGGCCTATTAACAAGAAAGCTCGCAGCTCCGCTTTGGTCCGAGGCGGTCGGTACCCGGCGAAGAAAAACACTCTGTCTTGTACGGGACCATGGATGAAGGCTACTCGGTAACGCTTTAAGCAGGCAAAGTTTCGCGCGCAATAGCGGACGACAAAATCTTCGCTCGCGACGCGTATCGCGTTTGAAACCTCTCCCGCGAACGCTGCCGCAGCAACGGGCTTTGCTTCAAACATCATGTTCTCGCCAGCCGATCCCATAGACGCGGCGATCAATAATATTGTGCCTATTATCGGACGCATTTTTTATCTCCTAGTGCATCGGGATACAACCTCGACAGAACGCTCGCGCGCATTATCGGTTCGTAAGTGGCCTGCGGGCCTCGTCAAGCTCGGCCGTGGTTCGACATCGCGTTCGCCCCAAGGGCGAACGCGGCTCACCATGACACTTTATTCGTCCCGTCGTCGCTCCGTCGGAAGGCCGGCGGATTGCCACGCTGCGTAGCCACCGTCAAGCGCTTCCGCGTTGTAGCCCTTTTCGCGGAGCGTTTGGGCAACGCGCGAACATGAATTGCCGCTGCCGCAATAGAGCACGACGTGCTCGTCTTTGGAGAACGGAAGATCGGCGGCGTTTTCGAGTTCCTCGCCGTCCGCACGCGTAGAGCCTGGGATCTGCTGCTCATCGGGCTTCTTGCGAATGTCGATGAGCTTGAGCGAACCCGGCGCGGCCTTCTTTACCTCGTCTATGCTAGCCATCGGCTAGGGCAGCGGATACGGCCAAGCCGGATTGATCGCCCGGATGACGTACGGATTGTACGTGTCCGTTTGCGCGATCGCACCGATTTGCGCATTCGACAGCGGCGCTATCCCGAGATTGTACTTCGTGTCGAGTGCGCCGATGAAGACGTTGGCAATCACCGCGTAGCCGGTATTCGATGGATGCAAGCCGTCGTAGCTCAGAATGCCGCCACCGAATTGCATCGTCAGCGTAACGCCCGGTGCAAGTGTGAGCCCGGTGGCAGCCAACGCCCTGAAGTTCGCCGTAATTGGCGCGAGCGCGACGCCGGTCGCGGTGACGGTCGAATCGATCGCCGAATTGTAGGCGGCATTCAGGCCGATAACCTGCGCGGAAAAGGCCGCATCCAAATAATTCGCGCCGTCGCCGCTGCCCGCGCCGTTCGGATCGAGATTGGGCGTAATGCTCGGCGACGAAGAGCCGAGCTCCGCTAGCACTCCAAAGAAGCCTGACTCCGTTAGAAAGCCGGTCGCCCCGGTGTACTTCGCAATGATGTACGCTTGCACGGCTCCCGCAACCGGGGCCGGCACGCCGAGTTTTTGCAAGTCGGCCGAGATCTTCGCGGCCGGGAAAAACTGAGGAACGGGCATTTCCCCGGTCCCGGGATTACCGAGAATGTCCGGCAGATCGCCGACGACGACTTGCGAACCGCTCGCCTGAAGCGACGTGATGATTTGCGTGAGGTCCGTTGCTAGTTGCGTCGGTGAATCGGTTGCCGGCGAATTCCCATGCGAGAAGATGAACTTCAGCAAGTCGTTCGCGCCGAGCCAAACCGTCGTGACCTTCGGCTTGAGCGAAACGGCCGCATTGAGCATCGTCGGGTTCGGCAGCGTCGCCGCGAATTGGCCGAGCACCGGATAGAAGAGTTTGCTTTCGTCTTGGATGAGCGATTGCAGACCGCCCGAACTCGCGTCGCCCGGAAGCGTGACATACGCAGGACAGCTGCTGGTGCATGTGCAGCCGACCGGTCCCGGCGGCGCGCCGGTGATCGGCGCGTTCATCGCAACCGCTTCGTGCATCGTCGCACCGGGAATGCCCAGGTTGGCGATCGGTGCGGCCGGCGCCAAACGCGTGAACTGCCAAGTCGCTAGTGAATATGCTTGCGCGTTGAACGCGTCGCAACTCAAGTGCGTCGCGGCAAAACCTGCGTTCAACGTCGAGACGACGAGTTGTCCGCCTAGGCCCGGCTTAGCGATCAGCGGCAGCACGCCGGTCGTCGCCGGATTTTTTCCCGAGTATTGCTGATAGAGCAGCGACCAGAAGCCGTTCTCTTGCGTCGGCGGTACCGCTGCACCCGGAAGTGCGGAGATTCCCGGCGCCGTTGCCGTAGGATCGCCCAGTTGTCCGCTGGATTGTTCGCCGAACGTCAGGCTGTCGCCGACGCCGACTAAATTCTGTTGCGTCAGGCCGCCGCCCGCCGGCAACACAGGTGCTATCGGCACGCTGCCGTTACTGCCGACGCCTCCGCTGCAAGCCGCCAGAGCGATGAGTGTGAGCGCCGCCGCAGCGCGTTGGATAGTCGTATGCATGTTGCTCATCCCCGTAATTAAAACTGAATAACGCTGGGCGAACCGATACCGATTTGAATCTGCAGTTGCGTGGCCTTCAGCCCTCCGACCATCGGAAGCGTATTGGCCGAGCATGGCAATTGCAGGCAGTTGAGTTGCTTGATACCGTAGGGCGAGTAGTTTGTCGGACCGCCGCTATTGAGGACCAACTGCACGAACGCCGTTGGCCCAAGGCGCTGCGCAATCCCGGCAAAGTAAGCGGCCACATGCTGCGCGTACGGATCGGCCGGCAGGTAATCGCGCGAACTCTGCGGTTCGAGAAAAATTTTGGTGCTGGGCGTCGGGTTGTACTCGAGGTAAAGAATTTGATAGAGCTGCGCGTGGTTGACTTGGTTGAGTCCGGCCGTATGCACGAGCCACGACGGCGCCACCGTAAACGTGCCGAACATTTTCGGCGTCTTTAAGAACGGAATCGTTACTGCCAGCGAGTAGACTTGCGTCGTGCGCGTGCTGATGCCGAAGTGCGGAATACCGTTGAGATCGACGAACGGGACGACGTCGCCATTACCGCCCGATGCATTGACCTGCGACCAGCGCGAAACATACGTTGGAGTGACGACGATCGGAATTGACCGCCCGCGGAATTTTCCGACGTTGATCAGGTTCTCCCAAAGACCGAGGAAGAATTTATCTTTGGTCGTGACGTCAACGGGCGAGCTGATGCCGGTGCATGTGCTCGACGTCGCACCGCTCAAATCGACGCAACTCGGGTTGACGCCCGGAATCGGCGGGAAACCGTTCGGAAGAAAAAACGGAACCTGGCCGCTATTGAAGCCGACCGGATAGTGCTGCAGCTCGTAATAGTTTGCGATGACGCTCATCTTCGGACTGAAGCCGTAGCCGGCGACGACGTCGGTGCCGCCCTGCATCCATTTATTTCCAAAGCTGCCGACGTTGCCGTACGGACGCGCGAACGAAAAATCGACCGTGTAAGTGAAGCCGGTCGGCAGCCCGATCTCAGCCTTGCCTCCGACGGGAACCTGACCGACGGGCGGGACTTGCGCGACTGTGCCCGGCTGCAACCCCTGCGTATTCTTTTTGGCCGATTGAGCGTTCATCGCGTTTTTGATCGCGGTGTTCGCGCCGCGGACGACCGTGCCGTAAGGTCCGGTCACGTCGGCCAGCGCCGGCGCGGCCGCAAGAGTGCCCGAAATCACACAGAGTGTGCCTGCACGAAAAAAAGAACGAAGCATCAAATCGATCTCCAGCTCCAGCGGTGAGAATTCGGGGTTAGGCGGGAACTGGGGGTTCGCCTTCTGGCTTGCGCCGCAGAGCCCATGATTTCACGATGACGTAAAGCACGGGCGTGATTGCTAAGTTTAGGATCGTGGAAACAACCATGCCGCCGAAAACGGCCGTGCCGAGCGAATGGCGCGCCGCGCTTCCGGCACCGCTCGCAAAGACCAGCGGCGTGACGGCGATGATAAAGGCAAGCGACGTCATCAAAATAGGCCGTAGCCGCGTCTGGGCAGCGCGGGACGCCGCGGTTACGAGATCGGCGCCGTGCGCCAGCTGCTGGTTGGCAAATTCCACGATAAGAATTGCGCTCTTACTGGCAAGCCCGATCAGCATGACGAAGCCGACCTGCGCGTACGCGTCGCTTGCGATGTGACGGACATCCAGGAAGACGAGCGCGCCGAGAATGGCGACCGGGACCGCGAGCAGCACGATAAACGGATCGACGAAGCTTTCATATTGCGCAGCCAGCACGAGGAAAACGAAGACGATGCCGACACCGAAGATTAGCGCGGAAAGCACGCCGCCCTCGATCTCTTCGCGCGAAATGCCCGACCACTCGTAGCTCACGCCGGGCGGATCGATCTGCGCGGCGAGTTTCTCCATCGCGGCGATCGCTTGTCCCGAACCTTTGCCTGCCGCAGCCGATCCGTTGATCTCGATCGAGCGGTAGAGATTATAGTGGTTGATGATCGGTGAGGAGAGCCCAAGTTTGGTCGAAGCGATGCCGCCAAGCGGGACCATGCCGCCCGACTTCGATCGCACGTACAAGTATTGCAGCGATTGCATGCTGCTGCGGTATGGCTCCTGAGCCTGCACCATCACGCGATACGAGCGGTTGAGATAATCGAAATCGTTGACGTAGAACGAGCCCAGGTCGGTCTGCATCGTGTTGAAGACATCGGTCAGCGAGACGCCGATCGATTTGGCCTTCTCGCGATCGACGTGGATCTGCATCTGGGGCGAATTGATGCGGAACGTGGTGAAGACGTTGAGCAGATCCGGGTTTCTGTTCCCGAGTCCCATGTAACCGAACGCGGTTCCCATCAGGGCGGGAAGCCCGACGTTGCCGCGATCTTCGAGTTCGAATTGGAAGCCGCCGAAATTGCCGACACCTTGAATAGCCGGAAGGTTGAACGCGAAGACCTGCGCGTCGGGAATGCCGAAGAATTGCATTTGAATGCGCTGCAGAAGCGCCGGCAGCGAGTGCTGCCCGCCGCGCCGCTGCGACCAGGGCGAGAGGCGCGCGAACAGGATGCCGCGATTGGGTCCGCTTCCGGTAAAACTGAAACCGGAGACGTCGAAGACGTGAACGATCTCGGGCTGCTGCTTGAGAATCGCCTCGACGCGTTTTGCGACGCTCAACTCGTGTGAGAGCGACGAACCTTCCGGGGCTTGGATCGTTACGACGAAGAACCCCTGATCCTCATCCGGAATAAACGCCGTCGGCGCGGTGCGGAAGAGAAAGAACGTTGCGAATAGCGCGCCCAGAAAAAGACCGGCGACCAGGTACCGCGCGCGCATCATCTTCGGCAGCGTGTCGCGATACCAGCCGCGGAAGGCGGCCAGGCCGCGGTTGAAGATCACGAAGAGCGGAAAATTCGAGTGGTAATCCTTGCGCAGCATGCGCGCCGACATAACCGGCGTCAGCGTAAGCGAGGCAAAGAGCGAGATCGTGATCGAGGCCGCAATCGTCATGGCGAATTGGCGGTACAGTTGTCCGGTCGTTCCCGGAAAGAATGCAACCGGCACAAAAACCGCCAGCAAGACGAGCGACGACGCTACGACGGCACCCTGAACCTCGCGCATGGCCGCGGCGGCGCCCTCGTTGCCCGTCATGCCCTTCTCTTGAATGAAGCGCGCGATGTTTTCGATGACGACGATCGCGTCGTCAACCACCAACCCCGTCGCGAGCGTCAGGCCGAAGAGCGTGATCGTGTTGATCGTGAAGCCGAAGAGTTTCATCACGAAGAAGGTGCCGATGAGCGAGATCGGAAGCGTGACGGCCGGTATGACCGTGGAGCGGGGATCCTGTAAGAAGAGATAGATGACTGCGATAACCAGGAAGATCGAGAGCAGCAGCGTCCAGATAACTTCGCGGATCGATTCGTTGACGAATTCGGAACTGTCGAACGCCATCTCCCAGGTCACGCCGGGCGGGAAAGATTTTTGGAGCTGCGCGAGTTGCGCGCGCACGCCTTGCGAGACTTGCAGCGCATTCGCGGTCGGCAGTTGCAGCACGCCCATCCCGACGACGTTTTTGTTTCCGTCAAAGGCGATGACGCTGGAGTAATCCTCGGCGCCGATCTCGATCTGCGCCACGTCGCCGAGCCGCGTGAAGCCGCCGCTCGGATCGGCCCGCACGATGATGTTGCGGAATTGCGCGGGCGTGCTCAAGCGTCCCTCGGCGTGAACGCTAATGGTGAACGGCTGATTGGACCGCTCCGGCGCGCTGCCGATGCTGCCCGCGGCAACTTCGACGTTCTGCTCTTGCAGCGCGCCGATGACGTCGGAGATGGCGAGGCCGCGCGCTTGCAGTTGCTGGGGATTGACCCATACGCGCATCGCATAGCGCCGCTGCCCGAAGATGATCACGTTGCTGACGCCGGCGACGCGCTTGAGCGAGTTGACGACGTTGAGCTCCGCATAGTTGCTCAAGAAGAGTTGATTGTATTGTTTGTTGGTCGAACGCAACGCAAGCGCCATAGCGAAGGTCCCGGAGTTTTTCGAGACCGTGACGCCGGTTTGCTTGACCTCATTGGGCAGGCGCCCGAGAGCGGACTGCACGGCGTTCTGAACGTCACTCGCCGCCGTATCCAAATTCGTGCCCAGGTTAAAGGTACACGTAATCGAGCTCGTGCCGTTGTCGGAACTCGTGGACGTAACGTAACGCAGGCCCTCCACGCCGTTGACGGCTTGTTCCAGCGGCGTAGTGACCGCGGATTCCACTGCCTGCGCGTTCGCGCCGGTGAAGTTGGCGCTGATGCTGACCACGGGCGGAGCGATCTGCGGGTATTGCGCGATCGGTAAAGTCGGGATGACGATAAGTCCCGCAATGACAAGAACGAGCGAACAGACGGCCGCGAGGATCGGTCGTCGCAAAAAGAACGGAGTCACTATTATCCGCTAGGCAAAGGCCTGTTCGGCGTAATATGAACTGCGCGAAAGCGGGCTCGAAACAACTTGATGAAAACCTTTGGTTCGAGCGAGCTCGCCGAGTTGCGCGAATTTCTGCGGATGGATGAACGTTTCGACCGACAGATGTTTTTTCGTCGGCTGCAGGTACTGGCCCATCGTAAAGATGTCGACGCCGGCGGAACGCGCGTCGTCCATCACCTGTTCGATCTCTTCGTCGGTCTCGCCCAAACCGAGCATGATCGACGTTTTCGTGTAACGTTCGGGCGCGCGTTTCTTAGCGTGATCTAGAATACTGAGCGACTGTTCGTATTTTGCGCGCTTATCACGGACGCGCGGCGTGAGGCGCCGTACCGTTTCGAGGTTGTGCGCGAAGACGTCGGGTCTCGCGTCGAGTACGATATCGAGCGCGTTCAAGTCGCCGCGATAGTCGCCGCTTAGGATTTCTACGCGCGAGCCGGGAACGCGCGCGTGAATTTCGCGCACCGTGTTTGCGAAGATGAGCGCGCCGCCGTCAGCCAGGTCGTCGCGGTCGACGGCCGTCAGCACCAGATATTTCCAGCCGAGGTCGCGCACCGCTTCGGCCACGCGCACCGGTTCCATCCAGTCAACGACGCCCTTCGGGTTCCCGGTTTTTACGCTGCAGAAGCGGCAGCCGCGCGTACACGTGTCGCCGAGAATCATGATCGTCGCCGTCCCGGCGCCCCAGCACTCGGCGAGGTTCGGGCACATCGCTTCTTGGCAGACCGTATTCAAACGCAGGCCCGTCACTTCGCGCTTCACGCGCTCGTAATCGTCGCCGTGCGGCAATTTCACTTTCAGCCAGTCCGGTTTCGGAACGCGCTGCGCGCGCGTCAAGTCGACGTGTATCATGCGATCCGTGTCACCGAGAGGTGTTGTGTCACTGCCGGCTGTGACGTCATCGTGAGCTTGTCGAACGACCCTGAGCAACGCGCCGTAGGCGCGTCAGTCGAAGGGCGCCCCTCGACTTGCGCACTGACGTGCGCTGCTCGGGGTCCTTCGATAAACTCAGGATGACAAATGGTTTCCCACTTCAACGAAAATTCATGAGTGAAAGCTTCTAACAATGCGTCGCGAGCTTCAGCGATCGAAACAGCACGGTCGCTCTCTTTCGATAAGCTTGTGAGGCCGCGATCGTTCAACCCGCAAGGGTTGATGAGCGAATCGTAGGTCAAATCGTTGGAGACGTTGAGCGCAATGCCGTGCATCGACGTCATTTTTCGCACGGCCAACCCGATCGCGCAGAGCTGAGCGTTGCCGACCCATACCCCGGCGTGATCCGTATTCCGTTCGCCGCGCACGCCAAAGCGCGCGCACGCTGAGATAACCGCGCTTTCAAGCGCACGCACCAGGGGAACGACTTCGCGAAAGCGCGCGAGCTTTCGAATCGGATAAACCACGAGCTGGCCCGGTCCGTGATAGGTGACGTCGCCGCCGCGTTCGATCTCCACGAGATCGACGCCGCGTTGCGCCAGTGCTTCCTTAGAAAGAAGAACGTTGCCGGTCTTGGCGCTGCGCCCGAGCGTAATAACCGGCGGATGCTGCACGAAAATCCATGTCTCCGGGTCTTGTCCGCTGCCGACCCGCTCGTGTAACTCGTGCTGAATCTGCCAAACCTCGCGGTAAGGCCTTAGCCCGAGGTCGAGCACCCTGGCAATCATTTCAGCCCCTAGAACCCCACCCAAATAGCGTTTGTTGCGCTCGGGCCCTCGACTTCGCTCGGGCGTGGTTCGACTGGGCGTGCGCTATGCGAACGCCGCTCACCATGACACATTACTTGGCCGCCGGAACCGGCTGAGCTTTCGGTTTGGGGTTCACGATGTGAATCGCTTTGCCGTGGGCGGCTTCGGCGGCATCCATGATGCTTTCGGTCAGGGTCGGATGCGGGTGGATGGAGAGGCCGATGTCTTCGAGGGTGGCGCCCATCTCGAGCGCGATCACGCCCTCGCCGATGAGTGACTCTGCCTGCGGCGCCACGATGTGCATGCCGAGCAGCATGTCGGTCTTGGCGTCGCCGACGAGTTTGATCAAGCCGTCGGTTTCGTTCATCGTGCGCGCGCGGCCGCTGGCTTTGAGCGGAAACTTTCCGATTCGCAGCTCGTGACCGGCCGCTTTGGCCTCTTCCTCGGAAAGTCCGACCGTGGCGACTTCGGGATCGGTATAGACGCAATTTGGAATCGCTACCGGATCGAACGCCGCGGAGCGATCGCCGGCGATGACTTCGGCCGCGATCACGCCTTCTTTCATCGCTTTGTGCGCGAGCAGCGGCATGCCGGCGATGTCACCGATCGCGAAGATGTTTTTCACCTTCGTGCGGCGTTGTTGGTCGACGTCGACGAATCCGCGTTCGTTGGTTTGCAGCCCCGCCGCTTGCAGATTTAAGTTGTCGCTGACGGGGCGCCGGCCGACGGCCACGAGCACGCACTCGAAATCGCGGGTTTCGTCTTTGCCGTTGGTTCCTTCACCGTTGAACGTCGCCTTGACGGTCTTGCCGTCTTTTTTGACGGCACCGACCTTGGTGTTCAGCATGATCTCGACGCCCTGCTTTTTCAGGATGCGCCCGAGTTCTTTACCGATCTCCAGATCGGTGCCGGTCAAAATCTGCGGCATCATCTCAATGACGAGCACCTTCGATCCAAGGCGCGTGTAGACGGTCGCGAATTCCAAGCCGATCACGCCGCCGCCGATGATCAATATCGTCTTCGGAACCGATTTGAGTTGCACGGCGTCGTCGGAGTTGATGATCGTTTCGCCGTCGCGCGGCCACGCCTTCACATCGACGGGTGCCGATCCGGTCGCGATCACGGCGTACTCCGCCTTAATCGTGTCGGTGCCGCCTTCTTTCGTCTTGACTGAGATTTCGGTCGCACTCTTAAAGGAAGCTTCGCCGTAGATAAACTGCACGTTGTTGAATTTGAAGAGCTGTTTCACGCCGCCGACGTTCGCGTTGACGACCTCGGTCTTGAACTTGGCGACGCCTTCGCGATCGACTTGCGCTTTGGGCACTTTGAGCCCGAGCGCGTCCGCGTGATCGATCTGCCGCACGATCTCTCCGACGTGCAGCAGCGCCTTGGTCGGAATGCATCCCCAATTCAAGCAAACGCCGCCCGCCTCGTCGCGATCCACGCAAATGACTTTCTTCCCGAGTTGCCCCAACCTGATCGCGGCGTGGTAGCCGCCCGGACCTGCGCCGATAACGACGGCGTCGACTTGATGCTCTGCCATGAAAATCGGCTTCGACGGGCTCGTGCGCGCCTCCGCCGAAGCACCGGGCGTGAAGCCGGTTCAGCGACGTCTGCTTTCCTGGTATGCGAAAAATGGCCGGGCGAGCTTGCCGTGGCGAAAAACACGCGACCCGTACCGCATTCTGGTCAGCGAGTTTATGCTGCAGCAAACGCAAGTCGATCGCGTTCTGCCGAAGTACCGCGCGTTTCTCAAACGCTATCCAACTCTTCGAAAGTTGGCCGCCGCTTCGCTGGCTGATGTGATCCGCGAGTGGCAAGGGTTGGGATACAATTCGCGCGCGGTTCGATTGAAGCGCATTGCGGAGGCGGTCGTGACGCAATTCGGCGGCGCAGTTCCGCGCAATCTCGACGCGCTGCGGAGCCTTAAAGGCATCGGCCCCTACACAGCCGCGGCGTTGCGGGCCTTTGCTTTCGAATGCGACGATGCGGCGGTCGATACGAACGTGCGCCGGGTGGTCGAACGCCTCACGCTCGGTAGAGAAGAGCCGCAGGGGCTGGTTCCGCGCGGCCGAGGACACGATTGGAACTCAGCCCTAATGGATTTCGGCGCGACCATTTGCACGGCGCGAGCGCCGAAGTGCGCAATCTGTCCGTTGAAAACGCTGTGCGCGTCGTTTCCGATCGATCCGTCCGATCTTAGGCGCGAGCGCCCGAACGTAAAAGCGATGCCGTTCGAACAATCGACTCGTTTCGCACGCGGACGGATTATCGACCGGTTGCGTGAACTGCCCCCGGGCAAACGGGTGTCGCTCCTTGTCTTGCACCGGGAGCTGGAGTTGCCCGGCCGTTCAGCGCAGGACGTTACCGCGCTCGTTCTGGGGCTCGCGCGCGACGGTCTGGTGGACGTTCGGAACAGGCAGGTCGCCCTTAGCGATTAGCGTACATTTGCCCCGATGCGCTTAGCAATAATCGCCGCGGTTTCTATCGCGGTTTTCTTCCCGGCGGCGGCCTCCGCCCGAACCATCGACTTCAGTGACGTTCGCAACATTGTATCGTTGAGCAGTCCGCAAATTTCACCGGACGGCACACGAATCGTCTTCATTCGTTCGCATCCCGATTTCACAAAAGATCGCTCGCAAAGCGACCTGATGCTGATAGACGTGAAGACCAAGAAAGTTCGTCAACTAACCTTCAACCGGCGCGGCCTCGGTTCGCCACGCTGGTCGCCGGATGGATCGAGTATTGCGCTCTTGATCTCCACGACCGTTGAGGGTGTGACCGATCCGCAGGAAGAGATCTTCGTTCTGCCGCTGGACGGCGGCGATCCGCGACCCGTCACCAAAGCCGAACGAGGCGTTGACGGATTTGCGTGGAGTCCGAACGGCTCGCAATTTGCATTCGTTACACAGGATCCCAATCCGTATAAGAAGCAGGTCGACGCGCATCTCGACGCTTTCGAAATAGGTGCAAACGATTATCTGCACACCGAAGCGGCGATTCCGTCGCATCTATGGGTTATCGGTTCGAACGGCGGCGCCGCGAAGCGCTTGACGAGCGGATCGTGGAGTTTGGGCACGGTCGATCCCGGCGCAACCTCGGGGATCTCGTGGTCGCCGGATGGCAAGAAAATTGCGTTCACCCATTTTCCCACGCCTCTGATCGGAAATTCGCTGGGCGCGGTTGTCGATATCGTCGACGTAAGGACGGGCAAGCGCACCGCTTTAACCGGCAACACGGGTTTGGAAGGCTCAGCGGAATTCGCGCCGGCCGGAAACCTGATCGCCTATTCGCGCAACACAAACGGTGATGATACCAACGGAAACGCGATCTACGTTACGCACGCCGGCGGCGGTCCGGGCAAGGATATTCGCGCGCAGATCGACCGCAACATCAACGGCACCGCCTGGGATCCGAGCATTAAGGCGCTCTGGCTTTTCGGTCCTGACGGCCAGCGCACCGCGGCGTGGTACGTCACGATCGGCGGAGCGACGCAGCGCGTCAACATGGGCGACGTCGCAATCTCGCAGACCGGTCCGGTCGCGCGCAAGACGGGCGCGCTGGCGTTTGTGGGAACGATGACCGGGCATCCGGCCGAACTCTATTATCTTGCGTCGCCGAAATCTTCGCCGGCGCGTCTTACGAATTACAACGGATTCATCACCAAACTGCAGCTGGGCCGCGTCGTCGAGATGAATTGGAAGAACGACGGCTTTGCAGAAGACGGCGTGCTCACGCTTCCGCCGTCCTTCGACAAGCTCAGGATGACAGGGCATAGTTTTCCTTTGGTTCTGGTGATCCATGGCGGCCCGCAATCGGCATCGACGCTGGCCTGGAACAGTCAGAATCAGCTCTTTGCCGCGCACGGCTATCTGGTCTTCAATCCCAATTACCGCGGCAGCACGAACCTGGGCGATCGTTACGAACACGCGATCTGGCACGATGCCGGCGCCGGCCCGGGACGCGACGTGATGGCGGGCATCGCGACCATCGAGAAGGCTTATAAGGTAGACAAGAGCCGCATGGCGGTCACGGGGTGGTCGTACGGCGGTTACATGACATCGTGGATGACGGGCCACTACAATATTTGGAAGGCGGCCGTCGCGGGCGCGGCGCTTAACGACTGGTTCGACGACTACAACGTCGCGTTTTATGTCTACACCGACGTGCCGTGGTTCGGCGGATCCCCTTGGAATCCAAAATACACGGCGATGTGGCGCGATCAGTCACCCATCACCTACGCGCAATCGATTCATGCGCCGACGCTGATAATGGGCGACATAGGCGACAACAACGTGACCATCACCAATTCATTCAAGATGTATCACGCGCTCAAAGACAACGGCGTGCCGGTACAGTTCGTGGCTTACCCGGTGCACGGGCATTTTCCGAGCGACCCCGTTCGCTCTGAAGATGTAACGAGACGCTGGCTTGCCTGGGTCGACCGGTACTTGAGGTAATCATGAAACACTTCGTTTTGGTTTTGGCGCTCGTTGTCGCCACGGTAACGTCCGCATCGGCGCGTACGATGGTCTTGGACGACATGAAAACGCTCTCGGGGCTTTCCGAGCCGATGCTCTCACCCGATGGCAGCGTCATCGCTTTCATTCTCTCGCAGCCCGATTACAAAGCGGATCGCAGCACGCGCACGCTGATGCTCTACGATCTGCGTGACCCTGGTACGCGGCCGCTGACCTCGGCCCGGCGCGGCGTCGCTTCGCCGGCCTGGTCGCCCGATGGAAAACGTCTCGCGTTCTTATCGATCACCGGGGAAGGCGATAAGGCCGCGGAGCAGATCTTCGTTTTGGATATGCGCGGCGGCGATGCGGCGCAGCTCACCCATGCCGCAAACGGCGTGGAGCAATTCACCTGGCGTCCCGACGGCGGTGCGATCGCGTACGTTACGGCCGACGATCCGCCCAACAAGAAAGAGATCGAGCATCACCTCGACGCATTCATCGTGGGCGACCAAGCCTATCAAGAGAAGGCCGCGCCGGCTCCCAACCACATTTGGATTATCAATTCCGACGGCAGCGGCGACAAACGCTTGACGCAGGGTTCGTGGAGCTTGCCCACCGCCACGCCGCCGGGTCCGCCCGCGTCTCCGCTGTCCTGGTCGCCCGATGGTAAATCGATTCTCTTCACGCGCATGCCGAACGCCTACGATACCGACGGGTACTTGGCAACGGTCGACGTGCTCGATGTGCAGACCGGTGCGATTCGCGCCCTTACGTCACACGGCAAATACGAGGGATACGGCATTTTCTCACCCGACGGAACCAAGGTCGCGTACTGGTATCCGTTCCAAGGCGATCCTGCCGCGCAGAACGACATTCTGGTAACATCTCCGGCGGGCGGAAACGGCAACGACGTAACGGCCGACGATATCGACACGAACGTCGTGCGCGCAATGTGGATGCCCGATTCGAAATCGTTGTTGATTGCGGGACACAAGGGCACCGACGCGGCCCTTTGGGTGAAGCCTCTGGATGGCGCCGCGCAGCGCTTGCAGCTCGGGCCGGTTCAGCCCGTGCAACCGTTTTGGCTCGACGCGAGCGTCAGCCACACGGGCGCGATCGCGTTTACGGGAAGCGAAGCGAATCACCCCAACGAGCTGTACTACATGAGCTCCCTCAGTGCCACTCCCAAGCGCCTGACGTCTTACAACGATGCCGTCGCAAAACTGGATCTCGGAAAAGTTCAACCGGTTGCGTGGTCGTTCGAGGGTTTTTCCGAGAACGGAACGCTGACGTATCCGCCGGGTTATGACGCGAGCAAAGCCTATCCGCTCGTGCTCGTGGTTCACGGTGGTCCGAATTCGGCTTCGATCCTCTCGTTCAGCACGCTCAACCAGCTGTTGGCCGCGCGCGGCTTCTTGGTGTTCAATCCGAATTATCGCGGCAGTGACAACCAGGGCGAGAAATATTGGCACGCCATCTTCAAGGACGCGGGAGCCGGACCCGGACGCGACGTGATGGCGGGAATCGCAGCAGTCGAACAGGCGGCGCACGTCGATACTTCGCGTATCGGCGTTTCGGGTTGGTCGTACGGCGGCTACATGACGTCGTGGCTCGAAGGCCACTACAATATCTGGAAAGCTGCAGTCGCGGGTGCGGCGGTCAACAACTGGGTCGACGAGTACGCGCTTTCGGATAACAACGTTACGGTCGGCGTAAATCAAATGGCCGGATCGCCGTACGTCGCGAACAACATGGAGATGTACCGGGCACAGTCGCCGATCACGTACGCCTGGAACATCACCGCGCCGACGCTCATTCTCAGCGACACGGGAGATATGCGCGTGCCGATCACGCAATCATACGAAATGTTCCGCGCGCTGACGGATCACGGCGTAACGACACGTTTCTTTGCTTATCCGGTCTCCGGTCACTCGCCGGGCGATCCGGTGCGAGCAATGGATGTAAACCGCCGCTGGATAGGCTGGCTAGTTCAGTACCTAAAGCCGTAACACCATTGTCATGGTGAGCGCGCGCGAAGCGCGCTGTCGAACCACCCCGAGCAGCGCGCCCTCGGCGCGCAAGACGAGGGGCAATCCTCTCGTCCTTCGACACGCGCATCAAAGATGCGCTACTCAGGATGACAACTATGGCCTGCCATGACAGCGCTAAACCAGAAGCGTGTTCGCCATCATCCCCTGATCTTCGTGGACCAGTTTGTGGCAATGAAAGACGTCTTTGCCGCGCCATTGTTTGTAACGCACGCGCATGATGACTTTGCCGTTGGGCGGAACCCAGACGGTGTCGCAAATGATGGGCGGATTGTAATTGACGGTGCCGCTCGGACCGGTTACCGAATGCACTTCAAAAGAATTGGTGTGCAGATGGAACGGATGGCCTTCGGGCATGTTGTTCGTGATGGTCCATACCTCGGCGGTTCCAACCGGTAAGACGAATGCCGGTCGGACGCTCGTCTCGTCGTAGACGGCGCCGTTGACCGTGAGCGCCGTGCCAAAGAGAACCGACATCGAGTTATTGCTGCTGAACAGAACCGACCGGTTCCCTGTAATGTCACTGTCCGCAATGAGCGGATATTCCCGCGTCGGGGTGGGCAGCGACGACGGGATGGCCATCGTGACGGGCGTTCCTGAAACGGTGAACTGCATTAGTCCGAATGCGGGCCACGGATGCGGATCGGTGGTGTCCGCGACGCCCGAAAGCGTGTAAGTTCCGACTGCGGCGGGGGCGCGCAGCAGCAATTCGACGCGGCCGCCCATCGTCAGCAGCAGCGGTGCAGTTGCGGTATTGACCAGCTGCGGAGCCAGCAAGTTCACGCCGTCGTAGCCGATCACGTAGACTTCGAAGCCCGGAAGCGAGAGCGGCAAGTTAAGCGTGTTCGACCCGTTGAGAATGCGCAGACGCACGACCTCACCGGGCTGCATCTGCATTTGCGGAGGCGCCGAAGGGGTCGGGACGCCGCAATTCGATGCGCCGCACACCGGCGGAACCGTGAAGTCTATCAAGTTTACGAGTTGCCCGTTGACCAGGGCGAAGAGATAATCGGCGCGCGGTTTGAAGCCGCCGCCCGCGGGCGGCTTGTACGCCGTATACTCGAGATCGTAGATGCCCGGCGTCGCCGTGCTTTTGTTGACGTTGATGGTTTGAAAAGCGAGCTGCAGATCGCGCGCGGCGGCGATTTCCGGAACGTTGTCGATCGCGCCTTTTACGATTATAAGACCCGCCATTCCGCCAGAAACCTCGACGTCGGTCGATCCGTGATGATGCGGATGGTACCAGTACAACCCGGGCGGCTGGTCCGCCGGGATAGTAAAATTATACGTGTACGTGCCGCCCGGTTGAATCGCGACCATCATTGCCGTTTGATCGCTGGTGCCCACGGGATCGAAAATGTGCGGCACGACTTGAACGCCGTGCACGTGCAGATTGGCCGTGTTGAAAAGGTGCGGGTTATTCATCGAATCGATTCCGGGTCCCGGCGTTGCGGCGGCGTTTGCCGGAAAAGTGTTGGTAACGTTGATTGTCAGCTGCTGGCCCGGAACGACCGAGAGCGTTCGTCCGGGAATGATGCCGTCAAACGTGCGCGTTCGCACGGTCTTGCCGCTGAAAACGTGATCGGAATATTGAGTCGTCAGCGTTACCGCTGTGGAAAGCGGCGGGGCGAGGGAACCGCCCCCGGATACGACGTTGCATCCCTCGATGCTCAGCACGCCTGCTGTGGCGGCGGCCGCGACTCCGCCAATGAGAAGATCGCGCCGTGATATATCAGGCATGCGGTGAGGATACGTCGCACGGAGCGGCAAATCCGCTCCAGGAATGCCGAAGGTACCATTCCCGAAAACCAAGGTAAGCAAAGCGACGGCGCAGCGCGAGCTGGCGATCCTGGAGAAGACCTATCCTCACGCCGTCACGGCGCTGCACTATTCGAATCCGTTCGAACTGCTCATCGCCGTCATTCTTTCGGCGCAATGCACCGATGCACGCGTCAATTTGGCGACGCCGGCACTGTTTCAAAAATACCCGACCGCCGAGAAACTCGCAAAGGCTAAACAAAGCGACGTCGAGCGTCTTATTCGTTCGTGCGGATTCTTTCGCATGAAGTCGAAGAATATTATCAGCGCTGCGCGCGCTTTGGCCGAAAAGCACGGCGGTCGGGTTCCTTCGCAGCGCGAAGAGCTCGAAGCGCTGGCGGGCGTCGGCAGAAAAACGGCGAGCGTCGTTATGTCGGTGGCGTTCGAGCAAGCCGCGATCGCGGTGGACACGCACGTGTTCCGTGTCGCGCACCGTCTGGGGCTAACGCTCGGAAAAACTCCGCGCGACGTCGAACAGGATCTGCAGAAAATCGTCCCGCGCGATAACTGGCGCCACGCGCATCATTGGCTCATCATGCACGGGCGCGCGATTTGCAAAGCTCCGATCCCGCGCTGCGGACAATGCCCCGTCAACGAGATCTGTCCCACGCCGAAAATACTCGCTAGAAGCTTAACGGCCCGGGCCCTTGCAAGTGCGGCGGCGGTTCCAAAATCTCGTCCGCGGCGATCAGCTGCAGCAAAGAAGAGGCGGTAAGCGCTTCACCATACCCGGCTTCGGTCGAGATCTTCGAAAGATTGATCAAAGACGGCGCCGGCGCGCCCGGATCGAACTGCCAATCTCCGTCCAAGTTCAGGCCCGAGATGCGCACGAGCTGGTGGACTTCGTCTAGATCCAAACTGACGCGTTTTTCTGCGAAACGTAAGCGCAATCGTAGGGGACGCAAGATCTTCACGAATTTCATGCCGCTGCGCCCCAGGATCGCGTTGAGCCGTTTCGCGCCGGCAGCGAGCCGCTCGCCGAAGGCATCTAAGGCCTGTTCCGCATCCTCAAAGGGAACCGGCCCCTCGTCAATACCGTCCGCGGCGCGCGCGATCTCACGGCGGGCGCGAAGACGCGTGGCCGCTTCGACGATCGGATTTTGCTGCGTAAACTTCTCTTCAAAGGGATCGGGCATGAGAGGGTGTCTCAAGTATTCGTGGCGCCTTTCGGTGAACTCCGCTTCCATGCTTCGCCGGTTTCTCGCTTCGTTGCCGTTGCTCGCGCTGCTCTGTGCCGCGCCGGCCGGCGCGCAGTTGTCGCTCGATTCGGTCTTCGGCGTTAATCCGCTGTGGGGATCGCAACCGTCCCGCATCACATGGGCGCCCGACGGCAACTCGTTTCTCTACGTGCTCCCGACCCAGGATCCGTTTCAGGCCATTCCCGTCCACCTGTACGACGCGCGCGCGAAAAACGACCGCATCGTGATCGCTCCGCGTACATATGGCAAAGGCGCGGGAACGCCGGGCTCGCTGGTATGGTCACCCGATTCACATTCGCTGGCCTTTACGATTGGTGGAACGCTGTACGTGCGCACCATCGCGACCGGACAAGATCGCGCCATCGCCAGGCGCGCGTCGGATCCGCAATGGTCGCCGCGCGGCGATGCGATCGCCTACGTGAAAGCGGCCGATCTCTACCTGGCGACGCTGGCTCCGAAACTTTCGGTGCGCCGCCTCACCAAAGGCGGGAGCGAAGATGGAATCCTCAACGGCGGCCTGGATTGGGTCTACCCAGAAGAGCTCGGCACCTCGCATGGTTTTGCATGGGCGCCGGACGGCAAGTCGATCGCCTATATGCAGATGGACGAACACCCAGTAACGGCTTTTCCGCTCGTCGACTTCATGCCGGTCGACAACGTAGTTGCCAACGAAAAATATCCGCTCGCCGGCGAAGGCAATCCGAAGGTAACCCTTAGATTTGTCACGCTCGCAACCGGAAAAGACTCGCTCGTTTACAACGCGGGCTCGCGCGACGAATATCTACCGTTTTTCGGCTGGCAACCTCACTCGCAAGCGCTGATTTTCGAGCTCCTAAACCGCGCGCAGACTTCGCTGCGCGTTGTCGCTTCGACACGAGGCGGTTCGCCGCAAACGATCTACGAACAGAGCGATCCGAAATGGCTTGACGATGTGCCGTTGCCGGTATGGCTTGACGGCGGGCGTTCGCTGTGGATGCTCGATCGCGGCGGCACGAACGGACTGTACTTGCGCGATGCCGGCGGAAATCTTACGCGGCTAACGGGCGCCTATCGATCTGACGTGCTCCTAGGAGTCGATGCAAATAGGACGGCTTACGTAACGGCGGCCTATCCCACGCGACGCGATCGTTCGCTGCTAGCGCTGCCGTTGAGCGGCGGCAGCGTGAATAACCTTACACCCACGCCGGGCGCGCATAACGTTTCGCTCGCTCCCCGTGGTGCGTTCTTCGTTGACACGCATTCGACCCTGAACGATCCACCGCAAACGGACCTTGTTGCGGTCGACAATCTCGGTTTGCTGGCCGTATTTGCTCCGCGAAACGAATCGCTGCGCTCGGAACTGCTGCCCGTCGAAATGTTTTCGGTGCAGTCGCCGTACGGGCCGCTGGATGCGACCATGATCAAGCCTCCGTCCTTCGACAAGCTCAGGATGACAAACCCGAATTACAAGTTTCCGGTAATAATCTACGTCTATGGCGGACCGGCCGCGCCGACTACCACGAATACATTTGGCGATCAGCGCGCGCTCTACCATCAGCTGCTCGCGCAGAATGGATTCATCGTCTTTAGCATCGACGGACCGGCATCGCAAGTAGACAGCGACGCCAACGTACGGTTGCTCTATCACAATTTCGGACCCGCCTCGCTGATGGGTCAAGAGATCGGTGTGCGGTATTTGCAGTCGCTCGCATACGTGGATCCGGCGCGGATTGGGATTTGGGGCTGGAGCTTTGGCGGATACGAAACGGCTTACGCGCTGACGCACAGCACGCTCTTTAAGGCGGGTGCGGCGGTCGCACCAGTCACCGACTGGCACTATTACGACACGATCTACACCGAGCGCTATATGGGCAAGCCGCAAGACGATCTCGCCGCGTACAATGCGAGCTCGGTCCTTCCGGCTGCTGCGAACCTGCACGGCGACTTGCTGATCAGCCACGGAACGTCCGACGACAACGTGCATATGGCAAACACGATTTCGCTGCTCCAGTCGTTCATTGACGCCGGCCAAACGAGCGTTGACTTCATGGTTTATCCCCGGCGTACGCACAGCATCGCGGGGATCGCGCAGCGGCGCCATCTTTACGGCCACATGCTCCAGTGGTGGCTGAAACATCTGTGAGCGACGTCCCGGATTTTAAAGTCGTCGTCGATACGCCGGGCTGGCGCAAAATCAAGCCGCGCATTCCCGACACGCCCCAGCGGCGGCACTTAGAGAAGCAGCGTCGCGTCCGCGAGTTCGTCTTCGGAGCAAAAGACGGCATCCTAACGACGATGGGCGTGGTCACCGGTGTCGGCGTTGCTTCGGGTGGCCGCACAGCCGTGCTCGTAAGCGGCCTGGTGGCGCTGATAGCCGGGTCGCTGTCGATGGCCGTCGGCGAATACCAGGGAAGTAAGTCGGAACGCGAAGTCGTGCGCAAATCCATCGAGGTGGAGAAGCGCGAGATGGCGGAAAATCCCAAGGACGAGTTCGCCGAACTCGTGGCCTATTACAAACTCAAAGGCTTCAGCGCGGACGAGGCGCACATGATCGTTTCGCGTCTGGCCAAAAATCCTGAAATCTACCTGTACGAGATGATGCGCGACGAGTTCGGCATCGATCCGCGGATCGCCGAATCATCGGATATTCTTCCCGCGCTGGCAATGGGTTCGTCTTATGCGGCGGGTTCGCTGATTCCGATCGTGCCGTACTTCGCGACGGGGCTTGCTTCTTCGGAAGCGGTCTTCGCGAGTTTCGCGATAGCGTTAGTGGGGCTCTTCGGCATCGGCGTATACGCCGGCAGTATGAGCGCGCGCAACAAGTGGCTGCGCGGCCTTGAGATCGCGCTTTACGGCTCCATCGTTTTCGCGTTGTCGTTTTTGGCCGGGCATTTCATTCCGGCGCTGTTCCATCAGAAGGCGGCCGGCTTCTAAAAAAAAAGCGCAGCTCGCGCTGCGCTTTGGATGAAATAAAGACGGGTTGTTTTACGGCTTTTTCGTAGGTTTGGGCATCGGTTTTTTGTGCCCTTTCTTCGAGGGTTTGCGTTTTATCGGTTCCGGCGTCGATGTTTTCTTAACGTTGGGCTTCATGCCCTTGCGACTGGTCTTGGTACGCTTGGTTGCTTTCTTGGGTGCCGCTTTAGCGGTCGATTTGGCGGTTGACTTAGCCGTCGACTTAGCGCCCACTTTAATGGCCGCCTTGGTGGCTTTGGTGGCTTTCGTCGTGGTCTTCATGGCTTTCGGCTGGTTGGCGGCCATAGCCGTGCCAGTCAAAAGAAAAGCCGCCGCCGTCATTGATGCGAGTAGCTTCTTCAAAATGCGTTCCTCCTTTCCGTAAAAGTAGCACCTGGCTCCCAATAAGGAAGCCGGTCGGAGCGGTAACGTTTCGTCCTTCCGGAAAGTGCCCCTCTCCCGGGAAAACTAGCCCTTCCAGCGCCCCACGAGCGCCCGCGAAATCACCAGGCGCTGTATCTGCTGAGTGCCCTCGTAAATCTGGGTGATCTTGGCGTCGCGCATCATGCGCTCGACCGGATAGTCCACGGAATAACCGTAACCGCCCAAGACCTGGACGGCGTCCGTGGTCACGCGCATCGCGACGTCGCCGCACTTCAGTTTGCACATCGCCGCCCAAAGAGTGACGTCGTCGGATTCGTCGTCGCACTTGCGCGCCGCTTCGTAAAGCAAGAGCCGCGACGCTTCGACTTCGGTTTTCATATCTGCGAGCATAAAACCAACGCCCTGTTGCTGACCGATGGGCTTGCCGAACGCCATGCGCTCTTGCGCGTACTTGGTCGCGTACTCGAGCGCGCCTTGCGCGATGCCGAGCGCTTGCGCGGCAATTCCCGGGCGCGACTTATCGAGCACCTTCATCGCTATCTTAAATCCGTCGCCTTCCGGTCCGATGAGGTTGGCGGCGGGAACTTCGCAGTTGTCGAAAATCAGTTCGACCGTCGGCGATCCGCGGATGCCCATCTTTTTCTCGATCTTGCCGACCTGGAATCCCGGGAATGTTTTCTCCACAAGAAAGGCGCTGATGCCGTTGGGGCCTTTTTTGGGGTCGGTGACTGCAAATACGCAGACCGCGTCGGCTACGCTTCCGTTGGTGATCCAAATTTTCTGGCCGTTTAAGATGTACGTATCGCCGCGTTTCTCGGCGCGGGTGCGCATGGAGCCGGCCGCGTCGGAACCACTGCCGGCTTCGGTCAGGGCGTATGCGGCGATCCACTCGCCTGACGCAAGCTTCGGCAGATACTTCTTTTTCTGTTCGGGCGTGCCGGCGATGAGCACGGGGAGCATGGCGAGTTCTTGGACCGCGACGATCAGCGAGCTCGACGCGCACGCCTTGGCGACTTCTTCGACGACTTTTACATAGGTGAGAAAGCTGCCGCCCAGGCCGCCGTATTCGACGGGGATCGGAATGCCGAGCATGTCGTTCTCCGCGAACAGTTTGCGGATGTCTTGCGGGAATTCGCCGCGGGTGTCGATATCCGCCGCTCGAGGTGCGACTTTTTCGGCAACGAGCTCGCGCACGGCTGCGAGTATTTGCGCATCTTCGTCGGGCATGCGCCGCTTGTTCGGCGGCCGCCAGGGTTTCCCCACGCAAAAAGCCTATGACGGCAACGGATGGATAAAGTAGTCGCCACGTGCGCCGAGGCCGTGAAAGACATTCCGAACGGCGCTTCGATCGCGGTCGGTGGTTTTGGCCTTAACGGGATTCCGTTTCATCTGATACAGGCGCTGCTCGAGCAAGGCGCCGCCGATCTCGTGACCGTCTCCAATAATTGCGGGGTCGACGGTTGGGGCCTCGGAGTCTTACTCGACGCAAAACGCATCAAGCGAACGACGGGTTCCTACGTCGGCGAAAATCGCGAGTTTGAGCGTCAGTATCTTCAGGGTGAATTGGAAGTAGAACTTGTTCCGCAAGGGACGCTGGCCGAACGTCTGCGCGCGGGCGGCTGCGGCATTCCCGCATTTTATACGCCCGCCGGCGTCGGGACGCAAGTCGCGGACGGCGGACTCCCTTTGCGGCACAACCCCGACGGAAGCATCGCCAAGGAATCGCCCAAGAAAGAGACGCGCGCGTTCGACGGCACGGATTACGTTCTCGAACGCGGCATCGTCTGCGATTTCGCGCTGGTTCGCGCGAGCGTCGGAGACCGCACGGGAAATCTCATCTTTCACAAGGCGACGCGCAACTTCAATCCGCTCTGCGCAATGGCGGGCAAAATTACGATCGCGGAAGTCGAAGAGCTGGTCGAACCCGGCGAGATCGATCCGCAGGACGTTCATCTGCAAGGCATCTTCGTGCAGCGCGTGGTGCGCGTGGGCACGGAAGGTAAGCGCATCGAGCGCGTAACCAACCGGAAGCGGTCCGCGTAATGCCGTTAACGCGCACGCAACTGGCGGCCCGCGCCGCGCAAGAACTGCGCGACGGCGAGTACATCAATCTTGGCATCGGCCTGCCGACGCTGATTCCTAACTATTTGCCGCCCGGGGTAACGGTCGTGTTGCAGAGCGAAAACGGCATACTCGGAATGGGTCCCTATCCTTACGAGGGCGATGAGAACGCTGACTTAATCAACGCCAGCAAAGAAACGGTGACCGTGCTGCCGGGAGCTTCGTTTTTTGACTCTGCGCTCTCGTTCGGCATGATCCGCGGCGGCCACATCGATTTGGCTGTACTGGGCGCCATGCAAGTCTCCGAAAAAGGCGATCTCGCAAACTGGATGATTCCAGGCAAATTGGTCAAGGGCATGGGCGGCGCGATGGATCTCGTGCACGGCGCCAAATATCTGATCGTCATGATGGAGCACGTCGCAAAAGGCGGCGCGCACAAGATCGTCAAGGAATGTTCGCTGCCGCTCACGGGCAAAGGCGTGGTCGACCGCATCATCACCGACATGGCGGTGATCGACGTTGAGTCGAAGGGGCTGATTCTGCGCGAACTCGCGCCCGGCGTTACGATCGATGACGTAAAAAATGCGACTGGCCCCGAAGTGCAAGTGCACGCGGAGCCCACCGTGATGAAGATTCCCGAAGGCGTGGATTAGTTCTTCGTAGGTTACGCGGCTTCGGCTTGGGCAAAGGTCGCGCCGCGCCCTTGTATTCTTGCCGCCGCGAAAACGATCAGCAGGAGCGCCTCACAGAGCGCACAGGCGACGCCCGCAACCGCGGCCGGAAGGAACGAGCGCGTAAGTATGCCCGCCGTTACTGCCGCCGCGATCGCCGGAACGGCGAAGACGTAGGTCAGCAGCGCGCGCAGCATCGCCAGCGGCCCGCGCTGATCCAAACCCGACGGCAGCAGCGCGTAAAGCGCCAGTCCTATGCTTCGCAAGTAGATCGAGATCGCGATCGCGATCGGTATTCCCGCAAGCGCGATTGAGTATATTCCGAGCATCGCCGCGAAAACGATCGTGCCGGCTGCGATGCAAACCGATAAACGCCACGACGTTGCCAGCACCCACGCCAGCAAACGCAGCCAAATCGGATCCGGACCCATCCACCAGAGCGGTTTGCGGAGATCGGCGGCCAAGCCGAAAGACGAAGCGATCGTGATAAAGATGATGACCATGTTAGAGATACTGCCCGCCATGACGAGCGCGGTCTCAAGCGGGTTGCGCGACTGCTTGGCGGCGCTGCCGAGAATTGCGCCGGCGGCGGCACATCCGATCAGACCGATCAAGAACATTCGTTTCGCACCCGGCGCGCGAACGAATGCAATCCATTCCTTCCACGCGATCGTCCACGCTCCGGACGCATTTTCGAAAAACGTGAACCTGGCTGGTCCGCCGATCTGATAAGCGCGTTCCGCAGTGAGAACGCCGGGAAGCCGGCGGCGCCGCTGGCGGTAGGCGAGCATGCGCAGCGAAGACGCGTAGAGTTCCGGATAGAGATCGCGTCCCGTAACAAAAGAGAGCGCCAGCATACCCGCAGCCGCCGCGTAAAACGATCCGATCGCAGTTCCGTTACCGTGAAAGAGCGCGTTGACTGCGAATCCGGCGCCCGACCTTTGCACGCCGGCAGCCCAGCCGGTCAATCCCGGATCGAGCAAACTTCCCAGTAAAACCGCAAGCGGCAGCAACCCAAACGCGACAATCGCGGCCGCAATCGTTTGTGCGGCCCGCGCGCCGGCGATCGCCCGCAATTTCAGCATTGGAACCGCCGTGGCCGTAGTAAAAAGCGTTGCGGCTATGACGCTTACGCCAACGACTCCCGTAAGGCTCACGTGCCTCCCGGCCGGAAGCACCAGCGCGTAAAATAAGACCGCTAGCGTCGTGCGCAAAACCACCGACGCGCACCGCCGCAGCTGGAGCCAGGTGACGACCGCGGTTTCCGAGAGGTGCGATCCGCACAAGAAGCGTGCGTCGGCGGCTGACGAGAAGACGCCGACGAACCCCGAGGCGGCGCCGTACATAATGATGCCGAGCAGCGCAATAAAAGCGAACATGATCGCCGATGCAAACGGCTGCGGTATAGTTAGTGCGTAAACCGGCGCGCGCGCCTGTGTGCGAAGGAATCCCATCATGACGAACCAGGCGACAATGATCAGATACATGATCGCGCGCCCCGGCTGGCGGAAAACGGTTTGCACGCGGTGCAGAAACTGATGCCAGTCGAGGTAGGCGAGCGTGAGGAAGTCGCTCACTGCGTTAATTCCAAAAACAAATCTTCGGCCGTGCCGTGGCTCTCCGAACGCGCTTGCAATTCCTCGAACGTTCCCGACGCCACGATGCGCCCGTTCTTGAGAATGACGACGCGGTCGCAGATAGCCTGCGCCTGCTCGAGCATGTGCGTGCTCATGACGATCGCGGTGCCGCTTTCGCGCAGGTTTTTTATAATCGCGCGCAGCTCGCGCTGGCCCAGCGGATCGAGCCCCACCATCGGCTCGTCGAACAAGATGACGGGCGTTGCCGCGAGCACCGTCGCGGCCACGAGCGTTTTTTGCCGCATGCCTTTCGAGAGCGCGTTGCCGAGCGTGTCGCGCTGCGGGCTCATCCCGAAGCGTTCGAGCAGATCGTTCGCGCGGGTTTGCCAACCTGCGGGAAGGCGGCAGCTCTTGGCTACGAAGACCAGATGTTCCCAAACGGTAAGCATCGGATAAACGTCGGGGGTTTCCGATATGAGTGCGATGTTCTGGCCGCGTTTGGAGCCGAGTTCGCGCCCATCCCAGGAAAAGGTGCCGGCGTCGGGACGAAGCAGGCCGGCCGCGCACAAGAACGTCGTGCTTTTTCCGGCGCCGTTTGGTCCGAGCAGCCCGACGATCTCGCCGCCGTTCACATTGAAGGAAACGTTGTCGACCGCGACCGTCCGGCCGTAGGTTTTGCGCAGGCCCGCGATCGCCAGCTGCGGCATCAGGTCGCGATCTTCGTTTCGTCGCGGAATTGTTTGTTGTACAGCCGTGAATACGGTCCATTTCGCGCGAGAAGAACGGCGTGCGTTCCGCTCTCGACGACGCGCCCGTTTTCGACGACGAATATCACGTCGGCGCTCAAAATCGTCGAGAGCCGGTGCGCGATCACTAAACTTGTGCGTCCGCGCATCAACGGAACGAGCGCATCTTGGATTGCGGCTTCGCTGTGCGAGTCGAGCGAACTGGTTGCCTCGTCGAGAATAAGGATGCGCGGGTTTTTCAGGAGGACGCGCGCAATTGCTAAGCGCTGGCGCTCGCCGCCGGACAATTTGTGCCCTCGCTCGCCGACGACTGTCCGGTCGCCTTCGGGCAGCGATCTGACGAAATCGTCGATATTGGCGGCGCGCGTGGCCGCGCGCAGCTCGTCCTCGGTCGCGTCCGGCTTTGCGTAGCGCAGATTATTCGCGATCGTGTCGTGGAAGAGATATGTCTCCTGGGTTACAATTCCGATGTCCCGGCGAAGTGATTCAAGCGTCAACGTCCGCACGTCGTGACCGTCGATCAGCACGCGGCCGCCTTGCGGATCGTAGAAGCGGGGAACGAGTTGAGTGATCGTCGTCTTCCCGGCGCCGGAGGGGCCGACAAACGCCGCGATCTGGCCCGGTTCGACGGTAAAGGTCACACCGTTGAGGGCCGTACGATCGTTTCCATAAGAAAATGTCACGTCGTCAAAACGGATCTCTCCGCGGGCCGTTTCTAAGGTCGACGCGCCTGGGGGTTCGTACTGCTCGGGCGCCATGTCGAGGTACCCGAAAATGCGTTCGAAGACCGCGAGCGCACTGACGATCTGGACTTGAATGCCCGCCAGCGAAGCGCCGGGTCCGTACAGCCTGAACTGAATGTACTGCACGAATGCGACGACGACGCCGACATCGAGCGCCGCTCTGAGCGCGAGCCATCCGCCGCCGAACCATACGATAGCCGGCCCAACCGTTACCATCGCGCCAATGCTGGCGAGAAACCAGCGTCCCACCATCGCCAATCTGATCTCGAGATTCATCAGGTCTGAACCGACGCGATAGAACCGGTCGCGCTCGAATGCTTCGCGCGCGAACGATTTAATCAGCGTAATGCCCGAGATCGAGAGGGTTTCTTGCGTGATGGACTCGATTTCGTCGCGTTTCTCGCGCGTCAAGCGGCGCACGTTGTACATTCTTCGTCCGACCGGCGCCAGCGGAAGCACCATCAGCGGCACGATAATCATCGAGAGCAGCGCCAGCCGCCAGTTCCACAGAAACATCCAGACGACGGTCGTGGCGATCGTCACGACGTTGGTCACGATCGCCGTTAGCGTTCCGGTCACCATGTTGTCGATGTTGTCCACATCGTTGGAGACACGGTTCATGATCTCGCCCGTCTTGGTTCCGGTGAAGAACGAAAGCGGCATTTTGTGCAGATGCGAGACGAGGCTCGTGCGCATGTCCCGCATGATGCCTTCGCCGACGATCGAGTTCAAGTAGCCCTGCACCACGCCGAACGCGATCGTAACGAGCGCGGAGCCGATGATGACCGCGACGTCGATCCCAAGTTCGCGCAAGCTGCGGTGCGGAATCGCGCTGTCGATGATGCGCGCGACCATGACCGCCGGGATGAGTCCGAGCAGCGCGGCGACGACGATGCAGAGGAGGACCGTGGCTTCTTCCCGCCAGTAGGGCAAGAAAAATGCGCCGATGCGGCGCCAATTGACGCGCAACTGTATCTTCGGCTTATCGCCGTACATGTTGCCCCACATGAGGTGCCCGCCGAACATTGCTACCTCTTGCCGTTGCGGATTGAAGCGAGTTCTTTGAAGAGTTTCTTCTCTTTGTCGGAAAGATTAGCGGGCAACTGTCCGATGAGCCGGACGTATTGATCGCCTGCGCCGCCGTCGCGGACTTTGGGCATGCCCTTTCCGCTCAAGCGTAAGAGGCGGTTGCTTTGCGTGCCGGGCGGAATCGTCATCGCGACTTGCCCTGCCATGGTTGGGACCTTCACTTCACCGCCCAATGCGAGATCGTAGACGCTGACCGGCATGTCGACATAGAGGTCGTCGCCTTTGCGCTTATATGTCGGATCATCGGCCAGGTTGACGATCAGGTGCAGGTCTCCGTTGGGGCCTCCGCCGATTCCGGCGCCGCCTTGCCCGGCTAAACGTATGCGCTGTCCGTCGCGGATACCGCGCGGAATCGTGACCTCAAACTTTTTCGTCGCGAGCAGCCTGCCGGTGCCGTGGCATTGCGGGCAAAGCGTTCCGCGCTCGGTGCCGGTGCCGCGGCAGCGCGGACAGACGTCTTCGAGCTGCAGCGAGATCGATTTCTTTCCCCCGTCGTAGATATCGCGCAGCGACAGCTCGATTGTCGTTTCGAGATCTTGGCCACGGCGTGCGAAGCCGGTGCTTTGCGCGGTCGTGCGCCTGCCGACACCGGAGAAAAACATGTCGAAGAAGTCGGAGAAGCCGCTCGGCCCGGCGCCAGGCGAGGCTCCGCCGAAGTCTCCGAAATCGTACTCGAAAGCATCGCTCTGCGCGCTGCGGTAGCGGCGCTGCTGCTCGGCCTGATTCGAAGCCTCTTTCCAGTTGCTGCCGAGCACGTCGTACTTGCGGCGCTTGTCGGAGTCGCCTAAGACTTCGTAGGCCTCCTGAAGCTCTTTGAACTTTTCTTCCGCTTCTTTTTGGTTGTTGGGGTTAGCGTCGGGATGCCATTTGCGCGCGAGCTTGCGGTAAGCCGACTTGATATCTTTTTCAGCCGCGTTTTTTGGAACGCCAAGGATCTGGTAGTAATCCTTATAGTTCATTCAGATTTCGAAACGACGACTTTGGCGGGGCGTAAGAGCTCGTCGCCGATGGTGTATCCCTTTTGTGCCTCCTCGAGTACGATGCCGTCGCCGCCGGTAGAAGGCTGCGTTGCGATCGCTTCGGCAAACGCGGGATCGAATGGCGTGCCCTTCACGCTTAGCGGTTGCACGCCTTGCGATGCGAGCAGCGCTTCAAATCCTTTGAGCGTTTGAGAGACGCCTTCGCGCAGCGGCCCGCTTTCGGTACCCTCATACGAAAGCGCGCGTTCCAAATTGTCGATCACCGGCAGCAAACTCTTGAGAAGATCGCGGCGCTTATGTTCGGCGATATCACGGTTGTGCCGCTCGCTGCGCTTCTTGTAGTTTTCGAAATCCGCCATCGCGAGCAGCAGTTTGTTGTAGTTTTCGTCGGCGCGCGCGAGCGCTTCCGCGAGCTGAGTCTCCAAGTCCGGCGTTTCGGGCGCCGAGGCCTCGATCTCATCCGACGGCGGGACGTCGGCCTGGGTTACCTGTACTTGTTCTTCACTCATAAGCAATATGTTTAAGCGAGCCTATCGTCCAACCGGCCGACTAACCATACACTGTCGGCCGGTTGGATGATAGGCGAGCTTTATTATTTGCTTTCCTTAAATTCCGCGTCGATGACGTCTTCGGTTGGTTTCGAAGCTTCTGGTTCGCCCTCGGCTTGCCCATTCGTCGCGCCGTTCCCGGATGGCGCGCCTTCGGGCGCGGCCTTTTGATAGAGCAGCTCGGCCATCTTATAGCTGGCCGCTTGCAGTTTGTCGATCGCAGGCTTGATCTCCGCGGCGGTGCCGTTCTCGCTGACCTTCTTGAGTTCGGCTAGCGCGGTTTCGACTTCGCCACGCGCAGCCTCTTCGAGCTTCTCGCCGACTTCTTTGAGCGATTTCTCGGTGGAGTAGATCAAGCTGGAAGCTTGGTTGCGGATCTCCGCTTCCTCGCGCTTTGCCTGGTCGCTAGCCGCCGAAAGCTCGGCGTCTTTGACCATGCGTTCGACTTCCTCTTTGCTCAGGTTCGTCGAGGACGTGATCGTGATCTGCTGTTCTTTGCCCGTGCCAAGATCTTTTGCGCCGACGTTCACGATGCCGTTGGCATCGATGTTGAACGTCACTTCGATCTGCGGAACGCCGCGCGGAGCCGGCGGGATGCCTTCCAAACGGAAGCGTCCCATCGTGCGGTTGTCGGCAGCCATCGGCCGTTCGCCCTGCAGCACGTGAATGTCCACAGAGGTTTGACCGTCGTCCGCCGTCGTGAAGATCTGCGATTTCTTCGTCGGAATCGTGGTGTTGCGCTCGATGAGTTTCGTCATCACGCCGCCAAGGGTTTCGAGTCCCAGCGAAAGCGGAGTCACGTCGAGCAATACGACGTTGCTGACTTCGCCCGCAAGCACGCCGGCTTGAATCGCCGCACCGACCGCGACGACTTCGTCGGGGTTGACGGTGAGGTTCGGATCCTTACCGGTAAGTTTGCGCACGAGTTCTTGGATGACCGGCATGCGTGTCGCGCCGCCGACCATGATGACCTCGTTGATTTGAGAAACGTCGAGTTTGGCATCCGCGATCGCGTTCTTGAAAGGCTGCACGGTGCGATCGGTGAGATCGCTGGTGAGCTCTTCGAACTTGGCGCGCGTCAGCGTGAAGTCCATGTGCTTCGGACCGTTTTGATCGGCCGTGATGAACGGCAGATTGATGGTCGTCTGCACGACGGAACTTAGTTCGACTTTGGCTTTTTCAGCCGCTTCGGTGAGCCGCTGCATTGCCTGCTTGTCGCCGGAGAGATCGAGGCCTTGTTCCTTGCGGAACTCGCCGACCAGCCAGTCGACGATCCGCTGATCGTAATCGTCGCCGCCCAAGTGCGTGTCGCCGTTGGTGGCTTTGACTTCGAAGACGCCTTCACCGACATCGAGCACGGAAACGTCGAACGTTCCACCGCCGAGATCCCACACGAGGATCGTCTCGTTGCCTTTTTTCTCCAAGCCGTACGCCAAGGCGGCAGCCGTGGGTTCGTTGATGATGCGCAGCACTTCAAGGCCGGCGATCTTGCCGGCATCTTTAGTCGCTTGCCGCTGCGCGTCGTTGAAATATGCGGGAACGGTGATGACCGCTTTGGTTACGCGTTCCCCGAGATAATTGCTCGCGTCGTTGACGAGCTTCTGCAGGATCATCGCCGAAATCTCTTGCGGCGTGTAATCCTTGCCGTCGATTTTTACTGCGAAATCCGTACCCATATGCCGCTTGATCGAAGAAATCGTGCGGTCCGGGTTGGTGATCGCTTGCCTTTTTGCGAGCTGTCCGACAAGACGCTCGCCGGTTTTTGTGAATGCGACGACGGAAGGCGTGGTGCGCGATCCTTCGGCATTCGGGATAACTGTGGGCTGCGAGCCCTCCATAACGGCGACGACCGAATTGGTCGTGCCGAGGTCGATACCGACCACTTTTGCCATACTGATACTACCTTTCCGAGCCCCGGACCAGCTTTCGCGCGCGCCTTTTAGCGCTCGCTGAGCCTTGCCGCTTACGGACTACAAGGACGACAGGGGTACCGGTTATAGTACGCGCTCGGCGCCATCCTGTTCCACTCTATGAAACAATTCAGCGGCAAGCTCGGTTGCAGGGTCCCCCTGCTATGGCTGTTGCTGATCGGGTGGCTGCTGGTCGCCCTGTTGGCCGAGATCGGGCTTAGCGCCGAGCGTTACCTGGGATAGCCGCTTGGCGCCTTGGGACCAGATTTCGACGGTCACATGGTCGCCGGGACGCAGCTTCCCGATGGCCGTCGAAAGCGCGGCTGCGTCGCTGTAGTCCTTGCCGTTGAGCTTGAGGATGACGTCGCCGGGCTGGATGCCCGCCGAGTCGGCGGGCGAGCCGCTGACGACTTGGATGACCGCTACGCCGCCTTGTCCGCGATAGTTCGTTTGGTTGCGGAATCCGGCGCTCACCGATTGCAACTGAACGCCCATGAAGGCCTCGGCCGGCGGCTGGGTGATGCCGGGATGCGCGATCATCTGATCGACGACGCGCTTGACCGTGTTAGACGGAATCGCAAAGCCGATGCCTTGCGCGCGGCCGCCCAGCGTGGACTGGTTGACGCCGATGACGTTGCCGTTCATGTCGATGAGCGGACCGCCGGAGTTGCCGAAGTTGATCGGTGCCGACGTTTGCAGCAGACCTTTGAAGGTGATCGATTGTCCGCTTTCGGTCTGAATCGGTTCGCTGCGGTCGAAAGCCGAAACGACGCCGACCGTTACGCTCTGCTGCAGTTCGTAGGGCTCGCCGATCGCGATAGCCCATTGGCCCTGCTCGAGTTTGTCGGAATCCGCCAGCGCAAGCGAGGCGGGCAGACGATGCCCGTCGGTGACTTTGAGAAGCGCGAGATCGGCGCCGACATTAGCCGCGACCAGCCGGGCGGGCGCTTTTTCGCCGTTCGGAAAGACGATCGTGATCGACGTCGTCTGCGCGCCGGGGATCGGGCGCACGACGTGCGCGTTGGTTACGATGTAGCCTTGCGATCCATAAACGAATCCCGAGCCCGAGTCTTTCGCGCTGTACGGCTGAAGCACGCCCGGCCCTTGCTGTCCGAAAAATTGCTGCATGATCGGATCGACCGGAATATACTGGCGGCCGTTGACCGAAACGTCGATTGCCACGACCGAAGGTTTGACGCGCTTGACCGCGCTGATGATGCGCTCTTGATCGCTTCCGCTATTGTTCGAAAGCGGCGCGGCGGCGGCGGCCGGCGGATCGTGCGGCGCTCCGGTTACGGCGACGAAGTGCGTGCTGGCGTACAGCATCATCAGGAAAGAACCGATAACTGCGCCGGTCAGGCCGATAATAGCGGCCGGCATAATGCGTTGTCTCAACATATCTCTTTCAATGTTTCGTAGCAGTGAGTCTTCTCGCCTAACCTACTCCCCGCCGCCCTAAAGGTTGCTGAAAGGCGGATTAGAGTCTAGGCTGGGGCCCCCGCGGGCGCATCACTCATTATAACGCCGTCGAGCATGCGCAGGATGCGCCGCGAGCGTTTGGCGACCCCTTCGTCGTGGGTCACCACGATGATCGTGCGGCCGCCGGCGCTCAGGCGGTCGAACAGGGCGAGGATCTCCGAACTGGTTTTCGAGTCGAGGTTGCCGGTCGGTTCGTCGGCCAGCAGTACGGCCGGGTCGTTGACCAGCGCCCGCGCGATCGCGACTCGCTGCTGCTCGCCGCCGGAGAGCTCGGTCGGCTTGTGGCGAGCCCGCTCGCCGATGCCGACTTCGGTGAGCCGTTCCAGCGCCAGCCGTTCGCGTGCTTTGGCGGGCATCCCGGCGTAGAAGAGCGGCAGCGTCACGTTGCGCAGGGCGTCGGTGCGCGCCAGCAAGTTGAAGCCCTGAAAGACGAAGCCGAGCTTCTTCAAGCGGATCTCGGCGAGCTGATTGTCGTCGAGCTGCGAGACGTCGATACCGTCGAGTTTGTACGTTCCGGTGGTCGCGCGATCGAGACAGCCCAGAACGTTCATCAGCGTCGATTTGCCTGAACCCGACGGACCCATGATGGCGACGTACTCGCCGCGATCGATCGAAAACGTCAGACCGCGTAGCGCCTGCACTTGCAACGCGCCGCTGGCGTACGTCTTGGTGAGGCCGGCAACGTCGATGACGACGCTCGGACGATCACTCATAGCGCAGCGCCTCAATCGGATCGAGCCTGGCCGCACGATACGCCGGATACGTCCCGAAGACCAGCGTGACGATCGTTGCGAATCCGACCGCGATCACGATCGCTTCGAGCCACGGAATGCTGCCGGTCACGCCCGAGATGCGCGCAATGAAGCCGCGATCCACGATCGCGCCGAGGCCGACGCCCAGCAGCATGCCGGTAATGCACCCGAAGGCCGAGAGCAGCAGCGACTCGATAAAGAATTGCAGCAGCACTTGCGAGCGGCGCGCGCCGATCGCTTTGCGGATTCCAATCTCGCGCGTTCTTTCGGTGACGGAGACGAGCATGATGTTCATGATGCCGATGCCGGCGACGACGAGCGAAATGGCACCGACCGCGCCGACAATCAGGCCGACGACTTGGAAAAACCCGTTGATCGTCTGTGCGAAGAAGCCGAAATCGAAGTACTGATACTGCGAACCGTGCGTCTGCGTGAGCAGGTTTTGCGTCTGCTTCTCCATTGCTTTCAGGTCGGCGCCTTGATCGGCTAGTACTGAAATGCCGAAGAAGCTGCTGCCGCGCTGATAGTTGTTATAAAAGGTCGTCCACGGGATTGCGACGTCATTGCTCACGTCGAATCCGAGCGCGGCTGTGTCGATCTTGGTTTTCCCTAGGATTCCGACGATGACGTAGCGCCGGCTGCCGACGTAAATCGAAGTCCCCAGGACGCTTGCAGGCGATACTGCGTTGGGAAAGAGACGCGTGAGCGCGTTATCGGAGATAACGCAGACCGCTGCCGCCGTCGCGATGTCGTCGGCATTCAACGTGCGTCCCGCCGCCAGCGGCGACGTGCTAAACCGTTTGTCGGATTCGCCGCCAAATCTCAAGCGCACGCGCTGATGTCCGGCGTCGACGATCGATTGGCGGCGCGAAAATGGGATGACGCTCACCACTCCCGGCACTCGCCGCTGCACGAGCGAAAGATCGCTCAACTTGAGCGCGGCGCGCGTGATGTTTCCTTGTGTGCTCTTGGGAAAGACGAAAAACGTGTTCGCGTTGGTCCCTTTGAAGATGCCGCTGACCGCGCCGGCCATGCCTTGTGCCGCCACCTGTACCGAAACGATCGTGGCGACACCGACGACCAGCCCGATAATCGTCAAAATAGATCGCGTCCGGTTCGCCAGTAGCACACGCGCGGCCTCAATAAAATACGCCAGCATTAGCCGCGCAGCGCTTCCACCGGATCGAGTCTTCCGGCGCGCGCGGCCGGATAGGAACCAAAACCGATTCCCACGGCCAGCGAGAACCCGGCGGCGATCCCGATGACGAGCGCCCACGGCACGGGCGCCGCGCCGACGCTGTGCGCGATCGCCGGGAGCATCAGCAGCACGAGCAGCACACCGATGATCGTGCCGATCAAGCCGCCGCCCAGCGAGAGAAGCGTGGCTTCGATCAGGAATTGCAGGGATATTTCTCGTGCATTTGCGCCGATCGATTTACGAACGCCGATTTCGCGCGTGCGCTCGCTCACCGAGACGAGCATGATGTTCATGATTCCCACGCCCGCAACGAAGAGCGCGACGCCGCCGATGAACGTGAGCCCCACGCCGATAAAATTGAGAATATTCTCGAAGATGCCGTTAAACGCCAGCTGGTCTTGCACCGTGTACTCCGCGTGCGGGTGTATGCGTGCCATTGCCGCTTTGAGGTCCAAGATGACTTGCACCGGATTCTGCTCGCGGCTTAGCGGCCAAAACTCGATGTAGTCGATTGGTCCGGGCGCGATGCGGTGCATCGTTGTGTAGGGCACCCAGATCGCCTCCCCCACCAGGCTGCGAAATAAGTTGGCCTTGATCGAAACGACACCGATGACGGTGAGCCGCTGCGTGCCGACGTTGATCGTGTGGTCGACCGCGTCGCCGTTCGGGAAAAACGCTTGAGCGGCGTCGCGCGACAGGATCGCGACGTTCGTGCCGCCGGCGATGTCGCTTGAATCGGTCAAGCGGCCCGAATCGACGACAAATCCCGTCTCTTGAGTGAGTTCGCGCGAAGACGTGACGCTGATGAACTCACTTTTCCCGCTGACGGTCACGCGATAGTCTCGCTGCTGATAGATCGGGATTGCGCGCGAGACCGAGCCCGAGGCGTACGACTGCATCAACGCAGCGTCGCGATAATACATCGTCGCGGCGGCCGGATTGTTTTGCGACTGGTCGGGGACGATGATGAATCCCGGATCGCCCCCGCTTGCGATCGCTTGTTTCATGCCGTTGGACGCAGCCTGGCTCAAGCCGAGAACCGCGATAACTGACGCGATACCGATGATCATTCCCAGCGCGGAAAGGGCCGATCGCGACCGGTGGCGCCAAATGCTCTCGAACGCTTCCGGAATGTAGGCCAAAAAGCGCGACATTAGCTCGCTGGAGTCGCTTTTCCGGCGGGAGCCGTCCTTACGGTTTCTCCGTCGCTCAAGAGCGGGTTGCGCGCCGGCACGATCGCTTCGCCCCGCGTTAGGCCGGACTTCACGACGGTTTGCGTGTCGTTCTTGGGACCGGTGACGATGTAGGTCTTTACCAGTTTGCCTCTGCGGACGATGTAGATGTAAGAACCTTTGCCGTCTTTCGAGATCGCGCCGCTTGGTACGACGAGCGCGTTTTTGATGTCGGTTGTGAGAATGTCCACGTCCACTGTCATTCCGTCGCGCAGAAAACTCGGCGTGCCGTCCAGGCGAATTGTCGTAACCACTTGACGCGCGGTGCTCGACGGGTCGGCTGACTTCGTCGCGACCGGAGCGATTGAAACGACGTGGCCGGTCAGCGTACGTCCAGGGAAATCCTGGCCGGTAATGTTTACGCTTTGTCCCGTCCGGACGTTAATAATGTCTTGCTCGTCAACTTGCGCCTTGACGACGAATCCGCCGCCCGCTGCGATCGTGAAGAGCGCTTGCCCTGCGACGACGGGATCGCCCGGGCGCAGCGGCGTCAGCGGATCTGTCGGCTGCGTCGCGACGGTTTGGATCGTCCCGGCGACGGGAGCCGTGATCTGCGTGAAGCCGACCTGTTGCTGGTTGGATTGGTTGACGATCTGCGCTTTTTGGGCGGCGGCTTGCGCGTATTGGACGCTGCTCTGGCCGTAACCGGTGACGGCGCCGAGCTGCAGCTGCCGCACGGCTTGATCGTACTGCACCTGTGCTTGATCGAGTTTTGCGCGATCGACGTCGACCTGGTTGCGAGGAATCGCCTTATTATTGAAAAGGCTGACGTCGGCGCGATAGATGCGCTGGGCTTCGTCGAGGTTCGTCTTCGCGTTTTGCACGGCGGCTTGGTACGACACTTTCGCGTTTTGTTCGTTGATGCGGGCCGTGCTGATATTTGCCGCGGCCGAGTTATAGTCGGCTTGCGATCCGGCGGCGTTTGCCTGCAATTGCGGATTCACGATGCTCGCCAGCAGCTGCCCGGCCGACACGTTGTCGCCCGGCTTGACGTAAATCTGCTCGAGATTGCCGCCGATCAGCGCAGGTATCGTCGCTACGCGAGGCCGCTGCACGATGCCGTTCTCGGGGAGTTTGGTGCTGAAGGTCGCGGGCTTTATCGTCACGACCGTTACCGTGGTGACGGAGCGCTGACCGCGCCCTGCGATGACCGCTACCACGACGAGCAAAGCGAGTGCGGCGACGATGATGACGAGATTGCGTGTGCGTTTGCTCATCGATGATTCTCCGTGTTAAAGTCCGGCAACCGCGCTTGAGGCGTCGTAAATGCCGAGCGCGACGCGCAGCCGTATGACCGCTTCGACGTAAGCGACGCGCGCGTTGTACAGGTCGATCTGTGAGGAAAGCGCCGCCTCTTGCGCCTGAAGCACGTCGCTGATCGCGATAAGGCCGTTCTGATATTGCAGTTGTGCAACGCGGGCCGACTCGACGGCCGCTCGCACTTCGCCGCCCGCGTATTGCAATTGCGCCTTGGCGGTCTGCGCGGCCCGGTAAGCCTGGCGCACTTCGAGCGCGACTTGGCCGTTCGTCGTATCGAGAGCATTTTGCGCAGCGGCTACTTGCGCGTCGTCGTTCTGACGTTCGGCGCGTCGAGCGCCGTAATCCCAGAGCGGAAGCGTAAAGGTGCTCACGGCCTGCAGCTGCCAAAAACCGGGCGATCCGCGCGGTACTTTAGGCGCTTGTCCAGGTGGAAACTGTGCGTCGATCTGCTGCTGCAGCAGCACGGCATTGGTCGGCGAGAACTGGTTGCCGAAAAATGCCGACATCTGCACCTGCGGAAAGAGTTCGCGATCGAAACCTTTGCGCGTGATCTGCGCCGCCGACAAACTCGATTGAGCGCTGACGACGTCGGGGCGGTTCCCTTGCGCGATCGCGATCAGGCGATCCAGCGGCTCGGCCGGAAGCGGAGGCTGCGCGATCTGCGCCGGAATATCAAATGCCGTGTCCAGTGGTGCGCCGATCAGCTGCGCCAGCGTTTCGCGCGCGTCGGCGGCTTGCGAACGATCGGCGACCAGCGTGGAGCGGCTTTTCTCTTCGGAAGCTTGGGCGCGCAGCACGTCGACGCCGGCGGCCACGCCGGCGTGCTCTTTGGCTTGCGCGACCGTCAGCAACACGTGCTGATACTGCACGTCCGAAGCGGCGAGTCTCGCCGTTTCGTCTTTGGTGGCGATGGCATAAAAATCTGCAGCCACGCTGTTGGCGAGTTGATCGCGAATCTGGCGTAAGTCCGCTTGCGCGCCAGCTTCCTGTGCCTTCGCAGCGAACGCTTGGAGCGTTGAAAGGAAACCGGTATCGAATGTGTAGTTCGTCCCGATCTGTGCGGTGTTCTGGCTGAACGTGCGCTGCTGCGACAATCCGGCGATCGCGAAGTTTCCTTGTAAGTTGTTCGATTTTTGCGCGTAGTTTTGCAGCTGTCCGGTCAGGTTCGGCAGCGAAACCGAATGCAGTTTGACGTATTGCTGATGCAGCTGCGCGACCACGGCCTGCTGTTTGATGACCTGCGGGCTGTGTTCCATCGCGTAGCGCACCGCGGCTGCCAAATTCAAACCTGCGGCGCCGGCTGAAGCCGGCGCCGCAAGCGAGAGAATGACCGACGCTGCCGCTACCGCGGCGCCGCGAAAAGCCATCGTTGCCTTACGCGAATCCCATGTTATGCAGGCTTGCGAGGAACGCTGCGCTCACCAACGCTCCAAGGACTGTTATCAGGATAGCAAACGCGTAAGCCACCCCACGACTCGTTTTTGCCATTGCGCGGAGCATTGTTGCGTTTAAGAACATCCCCCACAACGAAAAAATGCTAATGCCGGCAAGGAAAACTCCTAATGCGAAGGGTGCGTTCGGCACTAAGTATGCCAGGCTCGGCGTTGCGCGAATAATTTGCGCAAGACTGTCGAACGAGTCGGGGCCGCGAAGCATCGTGATGATCCCGATAACCACGGCGCCAAGCCCGATCGTTGGAACTGCAATATTCATTGAGCCCGCCCATAAACGCTTGAAATCGGCCTGCCCTCGACCAACAGCGTTCGCAATAAGCGTGAACAGCGTGTTAAAAAACACGATGACGAAAACCGTGAGAACCGGCGTTATGTAAGACGCGACGGAAGGCCGTCCCGCTTGCGCGACCATCTGGTCTTTCTTTTCTGGCGTAAGGTTGGCAAAAATAGAATTGGTCGTAACCGCGTGCTTCATCGATTCCTGGCCTGCGTGGCGCGCTGCCGGACCTTGAAGATAGGTTCCGACAAGCATCAGCACGATCGCAATGAGGCAAGCCCAACCCCAGGTTGGGGCGACCCGTAATGTTTCGAATGCGTCGGACGGCGCCGCAATCGTATTTATAACGGTAGATAAACCGCCTGCTTTAGCAGCCGGAGCTGTGCTTTCCATGAAAACTTCCTTTCCGTTCGAAACGGAACGTCGCCGTCCGGCAATACGCCGGCGGCTCCCGGATTGTTTCACGAGGCGGTGAGCCCCGCCTTTTAGGGATGCGGGGACGCCGTTCCGTTCAGCAGGCGATCGACGGGAACTCGGCGCTGCACCGCTCGCCGGACGCGGTCGAGCTGTTCTTCGCGCAGCTCGAGCAGCTTTAACTGCAGGATGATGCGCGCGCGGCGCAAGGCGCGCCGGGAGTAGATTTCGATTCCGGCCATGGGCTGTATGAGGTTTGCGTGGCGGGCTTGGCGCGCATGGCGATGATGGCCGGACGACGCGGCAAGCAAGCAGAGCGAGGTCAGCGCCAACACGGCGCGGTATCGGTTGAGCATGATAGCCTCCACCGCTCCAATCACGCTCTGCGGCTTTAATGTAAAGATGCGGTGAATATAAACGCGCTGACGGTCCCTGAGCCCCCGGGCGGCCCCTACCTCCGAGTCATTCCACTAGGCGGCTGCGGCGAGATCGGCCGCAACATGACCGTGATCGAAACCAACGAGGACCTCGTGGTAGTCGATTGCGGGCTCATGTTTCCCGATGAAGAGATGTACGGCGTGGATATCGTCATCAACGATTTCACGTACCTGCGCGAACATCGCGACAAGTTCCGCGCTCTGCTCGTAACGCACGGACACGAAGATCACATCGGCGGCATTCCCTATCTTTTACGCGAGTTCAATGTGCCGGTGGTCGGCACGGCGCTGACCATCGCACTGATAAAAGCGAAATCGCGCGATCATAAGATGATCGGCGAAGCCAACCTCGTCACCGTGAAGCCCGGCGATCGCGTGCGTTACGGGTCGATCGAAACCGAATTCGTGCATATCAACCACTCGGTTTCTGGCGCGTGCGCGCTGGCGTTGCGCACTGAGACCGGGACCGTTTTCCATACCGGCGACTTCAAGTTCGATCAGACGCCGATCGACGGGCGACCCGCGGATTTTGCTTCGATCGCGCGCATCGGCGACGAAGGCGTGCTCTGCATGCTTTCCGACAGTACGAACGCGGAGCGTCCCGGCCACACGCTCTCGGAGAGGATCGTCGGCGAAGCGTTCACCAACGTCTTCTCGCACGCTAAGGGCCGGATCATCGTCGCATCATTCGCGTCCAATGTACCGCGCATCCAGCAAGTGATCGATCACGCGATTACGTTCGACCGCAAGATTGCGTTTCTGGGACGATCACTTACCAACGTCGTGCACTTCGCATCCGAGCTCGGGTATCTTAGCGTGCCCGCCGATCGCACGATGCGCGTCGAAGAGATCGAGGAGCTTCCGCCCGAGAAAGTCGTCGTGATGACGACCGGTTCGCAAGGCGAGCCGATGAGCGGGCTCACGCGAATGTCGGTGCGCGATAATCCGCGGCTGAAGATCGTGCCGGGCGACACCGTCGTAATCAGCGCGACGCCGATTCCGGGCAATGAAAAAGGCGTCTATAAAACGATTGACAATCTGTACCGGCTCGGCGCCATCGTCGTGCATGGGACCGACGGACGCTCGCACGTCTCGGGACACGGATCGCAAGAAGAACTGTTGCTGATGCTCAATCTGGTGCGTCCGGAGTTTTTCGTTCCGGTGCATGGCGAATACCGCATGCTGGTGCAGCACGGCAAACTCGCGCAGCGCACCGGGGTAGATGCGCGCAGCGTCTTCGTGGTGGAAAACGGCGACGTACTCGAATTCACGAAAGACTACGGCGATAAGGTCGGCAAGACGTACGGCGGCCATGTCTTCGTCGACGGCTCCGGCGTCGGTGATGTCGGCGAAGCGGTCTTGCGCGATCGCCGATTGCTTGCGGCTGATGGCTTCATGATGGTTGTCGTGGCGATCGACAGCGAAGAAGGCCGCTTGATTACGGGCCCCGACATCATCTCGCGCGGCGTCTTTTATATGCCCGATGCCGGCGGCGTGATGGAGGAGCTGCGCGCCGAGCTCACCGCGCTGATCGAGAAGGTTTCGCTCGAAGGAATTCGCGATGTGAACACGGTCAAGGAACACGTACGCGAGGGCTTGGCAAAGGCCATCATGGCTCGCTACAAACGCCGTCCGGTTATCGTCCCCGTCGTTATGGAGGTATGATTAGCTTTGAAAACGCGCAAGCAATTTATCGCAGTAGCAGCTGCCGGTGCCGGCGCGCTGCTGGCAGCGCCCGCGGGCGCGCAAACACCGCCAATGCCTGCACCGACGGCGACGCCCGCGCCTAAGAAGGCGTCAGATGCTGCGACCGCGCTGGCAGCCCGGATGCGGGCGTTCGATCCGAATCTCACGGACGCAGAACTCGCGACGATTGCCGACGGGATCGACGGGAATCTTCAGATCGGCCGATCGCTGAACCCCAAAGGAACGGCGATTCCCAATTCGGTCGAGCCGGCGACGGCTTTTAAAGTGATCGTGTCGTGACCGAAGAGCAGCTGGCGTTTTCGGACGCGACCACACTCGGCTCGCTGATCGCGGTCAAGAAAGTTTCATCGGTCGAATTGACCAAAATGTATCTCGCCCGTTTGGAAAAATACGGGAGTACTTACGGAGCGGTCGTGACGATCATGCACGACCGCGCGATGCGGGAATCGCGCAGCGCGGATCGCGAGCTTGCGGCCGGGAGATCGCGGGGTCCGTTGCACGGGGTTCCGTACGGGGTGAAAGATTTGCTCGCCGCCGCCGGCGCGCCGACGACGTGGGGCGCCGCGCCTTACCGGAACCAAGTTTTCAACTTCGACGCAACGGTCGTCCAAAAATTACGCGCGGCCGGCGGTGTGCTGCTCGCGAAACTTGCCATGGTCGAACTTGCCGGCGGATTTGGCTACGACGATGCGGATGCGTCGTTCACCGGTCCGGGCAGAACGCCGTGGAACCGCGACTATTGGAGTGGCGGATCTTCGAGCGGACCGGGCGCGGCCGTTGCGGCCGGTTTAGTCGGCTTTGCGATAGGCTCCGAAACGAACGGTTCGATCATGGCGCCGGCCGCATATTGCGGCGTCACCGGTTTGCGTCCGACATACGGACGCGTGAGCCGTCATGGGGCGATGGCGTTGATGTGGACTTCGGACAAACTCGGGCCGATGTGCCGTTCGGCCCGCGATTCCGAACTCGTGCTGCGCGCGATCGCGGGGCACGATCCCGCCGATCGCACCTCGCTCGATGCGCCGTTTCCGAAAGTTCGCGGACGCAAGCCGAGAATCGGTGTCCTGGCGCGCTCGACCGAACGCATCATGCCGGCCGTTGCCGAGAACTTCATGGCGTCGCTCGACGTGCTGCGCGAATTCGCCGATGTCGTTACCAGCGTCGCACTTCCCCGGGGACCGTACGGAACGACATTTGAGGCGATCTTTAACGGTGAGTGCGCTTCGGCATTTCGCGATCTGATCGAAAGCGGGAAAGCGCGCGAACTGCAGTCTACTGATGACCGGATCGGCGGCTATCAAGTCTACAACGCGCTCGCCGTCGATTACGTCGATGCGATGCGCAGACGCACGCTGCTGAACGAAGCGCTCGGCAAAGCCTTCGCCGGGTACGATGCGATCGTCCATCCGACCCGATCGACGGTTTCGTATCCGGTCGGCATTAAGTTCGACAAGGCTTATCCGTCGAAATATAACGGCGTTACGGGTTTGGGAAGTCCCGGAAACTTGGCGGGCCTCCCTGAGATCAGCGTTCCTAACGGTTTCGGCGATCATAACTTGCCGACGGGACTTGCGATGATGGGCCGCGCGTGGGGCGAGATGCAGATCACGCAGATCGCCAAGGCTTACCAGTCCCGCACGAAGTTTCATACAATGCATCCGAAGCTCGTGGTAGTTTAGAGCAGTCGGGCCATGCCGGACTCGCTTTTTCTTGCCTAATCGCTCGTCCGGCACGGCCCGACCGCTCTAAGTCATGGACGTAAGCTTAGTAGCGGCTTCAGAACAAATCGGGCCAGGGCGCGGGTATTTCGCCGACGTTTGGCGGCGGCTGATAAAATCGCCGGGCGCGCTGATCGGCCTCGGATTGATCGGCGTGCTTATTTTCACAGCGGCGTTCGCGCCGCTGATCGCGCACACCGATCCGTTGGCGCAGAATCTCGCGCAGCAGTCGCTGCATCCCAGCTTGGCGCATCCGTTCGGAACCGACAAACTCGGGCGCGATCTCTTTTCGCGCATTGTGTACGGTTCGCGAATTTCGATTCGCATCGGGTTTCTCGCGGTCGGCATCGCCATTACGATCGGCACGTTCTTTGGCGTCGCTGGCGGCTATTTGGGGAAGGCCACCGACAGCGCGATAATGGCTGTGATGGATCTCATGCTCGCGTTCCCGTCAATTATTCTGGCGATCGGCATCACCACTATCCTCGGGCCGAGCATCAACCATTTGATGATCGCAGTCGGCATCGTCTACATTCCGCAGTACGCGCGGCTCGCGCGTTCGTCGGTTCTGGGGGTGAAGGAGCTCGAATATGTCGAGGCGGCGAAAGCGCTCGGAGCGCGCGTGCCGCGCATCCTGTGGCGCCATGTATTGCCGAACATTCTCGCGCCGCTGATCGTGCAGGCGATGCTGGGCATCGGCACCGCCGAACTCGAGGCAGCCGGGCTTTCCTATCTCGGATTGGGTGCGCGTCCTCCGACGCCGGAGTGGGGCGCGATGCTCAACGATGCGCGCGACTACTGGCTCTCCGCGCCGTGGGCGCTAATTTTTCCCGGTGCCGCCATAACGCTGATGGTACTGGGCTTCAATCTTTTGGGAGACGGGCTCCGCGACGCGCTCGACCCCACGCAGCGGTAGACCATGGCAATCGTCTTAGGATTGCTCGCGGCTATTTTTTACGGCTCGGCGGATTTTTGCGGCGGCTTCGCGACGCGGCGCAGTCCGATGTTCGCGGTCACCGTGATCTCGCAGGCGGTCGGCCTCGCGCTGATCTTGTTTGCGCTGCCTTTCTTCCCGTCGAAGCCGACGTGGTGGACTTTGGAGACGGGATTCATCGCCGGGATGTGCGGCGGACTCGGGTTACTGCTGCTCTATCACGCGCTTTCGATCGGCAAGATGGGCGTCGTCTCGCCGATTACGGCAGTCCTAGCAGCACTTACACCGGTCATCGTTGGTGCGGTTCGCGGCGAACATTTGGGAAATCTCAAATTGGTGGGCATCGGGGTTGCGCTACTTGCCGTCATCCTCATCTCGCTTTCCACCGAAGCGGACGGTAGGTTCGAGTTTTCTACTGCCGGTGTGAAAGAGGCGCTTGCATCGGGAGTGGTGCTCGGCGGTTTCTATACGTTCCTCGCGCTGGGCGGACAACAGAGCGGTCTTTATCCGATCGTTGCCGCCCGTATCGGCTCGATCGTGCTGTTGCTTGTCATCGCGGTCGTCATGCGGCGCAGCATTGTGGTCGCGGCGCCCGCAGCGCTCGGCGTGATTGCGCTCGCCGGCGCGCTCGACATGATGGCCAATGCGTTTTATGTGCTCGCCGCGTACGCGGGTTATCTTTCGATTGCGGCGGTCCTTACGTCACTCTATCCGGCGAGCACCGTATTTCTCGCGCGCATCGTATTGGGCGAGCGACTCGGCGCGCTGCAGAAGACCGGCGTCGCATTCGCACTTGCCGGCGTCGCGCTGATCGCGAGTTAGTCCTCAGGCGGAAACGCGCGCGCGTTAACGCCCGACAGAGTCGGCGGCACCGGGTGCAACTTAGCAGTCACGCCGGCCGAGCCTTCGCTATCGTCTGGAGGTTTGGGTTTGCCGGAACTCCGCGTTCCCGGACGCATCGAAGTCTTGCGTCTGATTCCCAAGCGCTCGAGTATTTTCGTCAAAAGAGACATAAGCGCATTATACTCTTCTTTAGACTCCTGCGGCCTTCGTCATGACCGCATCGCTGCGGCCTGCTCAGGCGTCCTTCGACTCCGCATTTCGCTGAAGGCGAAATGCTTCGCTCAGGATGACACTATTGTAGCCCTGCCGCGAATTCCGGCGATCGCATTCGCTATAGGCTCGACCATACGTCGAGCTTGCGCTTAACGCGATCGATTACCGCGTCGGTGAAGTCGGTCGTTGAGGCGTGGCCGCCGAGATCGCTCGTCGCAATCCCCTCGTGTACGGCCTCCAGCGCCGATTCGTAAATGGCGCGCGAGGCATTCTGCGCGCGTTTGTCTTCCATATAAGAGAGCAGCGCGCCGCCGGCGAGGATCATCGCCATCGGGTTAGCGACGTTCTTTCCAAAAAGTCGGGGCGCGGTGCCATGCGGCGCCTCGGTCATGACAACCGAAGGCTTGAGCCCTTCCTCGAAAGCGAGCAGCACGGATTCGGCACCGGCGATCGATCCGAAGAGCTGCATGACCAGATCCGAGAGACAGTCGCCGTCGCGATTGAGCGAGGGAATGACGAGCGGAGTTTCGCCGTCGGTGCTCAGCAAAAGGGCGTAGGTAGCGTCGATGAGTTGAGGATCGTACGGAACGTCCGGATGACGCGCCGCGGCGGCATCGAGTTCTTCCTTAAACATTCCCTCGTAGATCGGGCTTACCGTAAATTTCGGACCGCCAAAAACTTTCGCGTGCATGCGCGCGGCGTGTACGAACGCGTACTCGGCGACCACTTGGCAAACGCCGCGATCGATCGACTCCGTGCGATACGCGACCTCGCTCGAGCCCTCGCCCTCGCGCCACTCTTTTGCGCCGTAGGCGTCGCCGACCGCCATGCGCACGACCGAAATCGGCGCATGCACGCCTGCGACCGGGCGAATGCGCGGTAAACGCCGGCCCGTTCGCACGATGACTTTCCCGCCGATCGCTTTGCGCAGAATCGCGTTGGGCGAACCGACGTCGTCCTTTGCATCCGGCGTGATCGTGGCCGCCTTCAGACCGTAATGCGCCCGCTTCATCGCAGCGGCGGCCTCTTGCACAACGGCGTTGTTGGTGGCGCGCCGGTTTTCGAGCGAAAGATCGAACCGCTCCGTGCCCAGCTCGACGTCGGTGACCGAACGGTCGAGAACGCGCAGCGCTTCACCCAGCAGCTCTTGTCCGGTCTGATCGCCTTCGAGAATCACGATGGTCGTTGGGCTCAAATGAACTCCTATTAGAATGAAGAAGTAAGCGGTCCATGGCACGCGTGCGCCGCCGGGCGGCGAAATCGCGATTGAATTACGAAATCGCCGGCATGGCGGCGATTGGCATCGCCGTTCTGCTGGCGGTCGCGCTGACTTTGGCTCCGGCGCATGCCGGGGCTGCCGGCGCCGTAACCGCGCGAGCGCTCCACTGGACCTTTGGATCAGCTGCCGGACTTTTCCCCGTATTAATCGCGCTCTTCGGCGCGATCGTCTTCCTGGAGATCAATCTTCCGCGCGTCATGGCGACGTTCGGCGTCGCTGCGCTCGGCTATTTCGTCCTGATCGACACCTCGCTCGCCAAACGCGGCGGATTCCTTGGAACCGAAATGTGGCGCGGCCTGTACGCGCTGCTCGGGCTTACCGGCTCGCGCATCGTTATCGGCTTGGCCGCGTTATTGTTGGCCGTATGGATTAGCGACGTATCGGTGAAGAAAATCATCGGCTGGCTGGTGTTGCTTTTTTCGAAGGTGCGCATTCCGAAGATCACGCTGGCGTTACCGGAAGATCACAAAACGTTGCGCGATGCGTTTGCACTGCCTGCGACCGATCCGAATCGCAAAAAAGAACGCGTCGTCGACACCGGCACGGCTACCGCGCTGGTTGCGGTTGAGCCGCTAATGCCTACGGTCGCACCGCCGCTGCCGGTCGAGTACGAGGATGAGGAAGTTCTCGAAGATGACGCGGCTGAGGACGAGGACGAGGAAGAAGCCGACGACGATCCTGATATCGGCGAAGAAGAAGACGACCCTTCGACAAGCTCAGGGCAGGCTGAGCTCGATGATGAGGAAGGCGAGGACGAGCTCGACGATGAGGAAGTTGAGGGCGAGTACGAAGCACCCGCCGCTGTAGGCGGCGGTCCGCGCAATTACAAACTGCCCGACCTCTCGCTCTTCGATCCGCCGCAGGCGCAAGTCGTCGATGAATCGGCGCGATCGGCCGTGCTGGAAGATACGCTCGCCTCGTTCGGCGTCGGCGCAAAGGTCGTGCACATCGAGCGCGGTCCCTCGGTCACCCGCTACGAACTCAAGCCCGACCGCGGCGTAAAGATTTCGAAGATTGCAAACTTAGCCGACGATCTCGCCCTGGCGTTGGCCGCAACGAGCGTGCGCATCGAAGCGCCGATTCCCGGAAAGTCCGCGGTCGGCATCGAGGTTCCAAACAAAACGGTTTCGATCGTTTCGATTCGCGAGATTCTCGAAGCGCTGCCGCAACGCGGACAGGTTCCGCCGCTCTGGATGGCACTCGGCAAGGACGTTCCGGGGCGCGCGGTTTTTGGCGACCTGTCCCGGATGCCGCACATGCTGATTGCGGGCGCTACGGGCTCCGGCAAATCGGTCTGCTTGAATTCGGTGATCGCGTCGCTGCTTGTCAGCGCGACGCCGGATCAAGTGCAGATTCTCATGATCGATCCCAAGCGCGTCGAGTTGGTGATGTATAATGGCATTCCGCATCTGATCAAAGACGTCATCACCGACCCGCGCATGGCCGCGGGCGCACTCTTTGAGATGACCAAAGAAATGGACGCGCGGTACGAGCGCTTTGCCAAGGCCGGCGTGCGTAAAATCGAAGAGTACAACGCGAAGTATCCCGATGAGAATTTGCCGTACGTCGTCGTCATCATCGACGAACTTGCGGACCTGATGCTGATTGCGCCCGCGCGCGTTGAGACGACGATCATGCGGCTGGCACAGCTCGCGCGTGCGACGGGTATTCATTTAATCGTGGCAACGCAGCGTCCGTCGGTCGATGTCATCACGGGGCTCATCAAAGCCAATATTCCGTCGCGCATCGCTTTCGCGGTGACGTCGCAAGTCGATTCGCGCACGATTCTCGACATGGTCGGCGCCGAAAGGCTGCTGGGCCGCGGCGACATGCTCTATCTGCCAATCGACTCGCCCAAGCCGATTCGCGCGCAAGGCGCATTTATTTCCGGCGGCGAGTTGCAGCGGCTTATTCACTTTTGGACGAAACAGGCGCGCCCTGAGAATCTGCTCGACGTGGACATTCAGCCGCTTGCCGATGAAGAAAAGAAAGACGTCGACCCGCTGGCCTTCGAGGCGGCCAAGTTTATTATCGAGAGCAACTACGCTTCAACCGCAGCGCTGCAATCACAATTTTCCATCGGTCATCCGCGTGCCGTGCGTATTATGAAGCAGCTCGAGGACATGAAGGTTGTCGGACCGCACGAAGGTACAAAGCCGCGCCGCATTCTTTTCGGGCTCGACGATCTCGAACGCGTATCAGATCGCTTCGGGCGCGAGCGAGGGCAGCAAGATCTCTTTGCCGCCGGTTCCTGAATTATGACGCAGCATAGACACGCGGTTGGCCACGTCGTTTTCGCGTGCATTGTGCTCGCGGTGTTCTTTTGGCTCGGATTCTACGTTACCAAACACGGCGAACCGCATACGTTAAATGCTTTTGCGCTGCAACTGCGCGGCCATGGTACGGCAATTGCGTGGAGGTTCACAGAGATGGGATGGGGCTACGTGCTCGGGCCTTTATACGTGGCGCTCATCGTGCTTGCGATCTTTCGCCCCGAATGGCGCAGGCCCGCGCTCTTCGCCGTCGCGATAGCGCTCATATGTTGGGGTGCGGCGACCGGATTCCAACACTTTTTCGCTCGCCCACGCCGCTTAGATTGGCTGATACGCCACGAAACGGCGGGCTCTTATCCCAGCTCGCATGCCGCGGTCTCGACCGGTTTCTATTTCCTGTGCGGCCTGCTGGCGCTGGGCTCACACTTAAAGGCTTGGTTGCGGTACACGCTTTTCATCGTGCTGACTTTTGTCACCCTGGCAATCATTTGGTCGCGCATCGAACTTGCCGCACACAACATCACCGACGTCATCGGCGGCGTGATGCTTGCTTTGGTGATCATCGGGCTCGGTGCGGCGGCCGCCGAATTTGCGGGAAGGCCGATTGTAAGCTAACCAGGGGGGATGCTGCCGACTCCGAAGCATCGGCTCATGGCGGCGCACGTGACCGATCCGGCTCTCCAACCCATCGAACGCAAGGTCGAAGAAGGCATCCCGCTTTCACTGGAAGACGGGCTGACGCTTTTTGAGACGCGCGACTTGCATTCGCTCGGACGCATGGCGCGCGCGCAAAAAGAGCGCAAGAGCGGAAAAAACGTTTACTATATCCTGAACCGGTACGTGAATTCGACCAATGTCTGCTACGCGGGCTGCAAGTTTTGCTCGTTTGCGGTGGATGAGTTCAAAGAAACGGACCGCGTAGTACGCATGGCCGCCGACCAAGTCATGTCAAAGGCGCTCGAGACCGGCACGAACTTCAATCAAATCCACATCGTCGGTGGGCACGATCCGCGCCAACTTTCGCTGGATTACTGGCTGCCGCTGATGCGCCGCTTCAAAGAGCAAGTCCCGCACGTGCAGCTCTCGCTGTTCACCGCCGCGGAACTCGATTACATGGCCAAACGCCACCGGATGAAATATCCCGAGCTGATTGCGACGCTAAAGTCGGCTGGGCTCGATAACGTCAACGGGGGGGGCGCTGAAATCTTTGCGCCTAAAACTCGCGCCAAGATTTGTCCGAACAAAGTCGGCACCGCCAACTGGCTCGAGATCCACGAAGAACTGCATCGCCAAGGCGTCGCTTCCAATGCGACGATGCTGTACGGGCACATCGAATCGCTCGAGGATCGCGTCGACCATCTCATCCGGCTGCGCGAATCGCAGCGCCGCTCGCCCGGCTATAACGCCTTCATTCCGCTGGCATTTCATCCGGACGGCAACGAACTCAACGACTGCGGCTGGACGACCGGTTTAGACGACCTGCGCATCTTTGCGGTTTCACGCTTGATGCTCGACAACTTCGATCACATCAAGGCGTATTGGATGATCCAGGGACTGAAGATCTGCCAAGTCGCCCTGCACTTCGGCGCCGACGATATGGACGGCACGCACGGCAGCACGGACGAGGAGATGATCTATCACAGCGCCGGCACGCAGTCGGGCCAGTACGTCGACGACCGCGAGTTCCGCCGCTTGATCGAAGAAGCCGGCTACGTGCCGGTCCGCCGCAACAGCACCTACGACGAATTCCCCCACGATTGGACGCCGCCGCCGGCAACCCGCGAAGAAGTATATGCTTAACTGCGGGCGGATCAAATACACGAATGATCTGCCGATTTACGCGGCGTTCGATGCAGGCATCATCGAATATCCCGGAACGCTGCACGCGGACGTACCGGCCGCGCTGAACCGCATGATGCTCGAGGGTAAACTCGACGTCGGGCCTATCAGCGCGTTCGCTTACGCAGCAGATTTCGACCGTTTCGTTCTGCTGCCTGACCTGTGCATCGGAGCGCGCGACGAAGTCATCTCCGTCGTGCTCGTCTCGAGCGTTCCGCCGGCGCTCCTCGACGGCGTTGAAATTGCCGTCAGCTCCGAATCGGCGACCGGACGAAATCTGCTGCGCGTTCTGCTCGAGCGCCGTTACGGTGTGCACGCTCGTTTTGTCGAAAGTGCCGACGCCGCGGGCGCGGCCAAGGAAGGCCGTGCGGCGCTGCTAATCGGCGATGCCGCGATCGATGCGCAACTCTCGCTTCCTGTCGGGCGCGTCTATGATCTTGGAACGCTGTGGCACGATTGGACCGGAGAGCAAACGGTCTTTGCCGTGTGGGTGGCCCGGCGCGAAGTCTACGAGCGAAGCTCGGAAACCGTGCGCGCCTGCATGCACGCTCTCACCGATTCCTATACGTGGGCGCGCGGCAATATGGGAACCGTCATTGCACGAGCGCAAAATATGATTGCGCGCCCGCCGGGATTCTACGAAAACTACTACGCCAAGCTAAACTTTACGTTTCATTCGGCCGCGCAACGCGGCTTGGCGGCATACTGCCGCGAGCTGTTAGCGATCGGCGCGATAGAAACGATGCCGCGCGTTCTTCCGGAGGCCATCGGTGTCGGTAGCTAGCCTGCTCGATCGCTCCGCGTCGGGCGGAAGACTTACCTTTGAAGAAGGCGTGCGGCTCTACCGCGAGGCCGATATTCACGATCTCGGTGCCGCGGCCCACGCGCGCCGCATGCAGCTCTACCCCGAAGAAGTCGTCACCTACGTGATCGACACGACGATCAATTACACTAACGTCTGCAACGTACACTGCACCTTCTGCGCGTTTTTCCGTCCCGAAAAGCATGGCGAAGGCTACACGATGTCGCACGACGACGTGCTCGCGCGCGTGAAATACGCGGCCGACCAAGGCGCCACGCAGATCATGATTCAAGGCGGCGTCAATCCCGAACTCCGGCTCTCTTGGTTTGAAGAGCTCTTCGCGCGCGTTGGTGCCGAATATCCGGCGGTCGACCTGCATTCGCTATCGGTTTCCGAAGTTGTCGGGCTGTCGACCGTCGAGCAATTGCCCGTTCCCGAGATTTTGGTGCGGTTGAAGGCAGCCGGAATGAAATCGCTGCCTGGCGCCGGCGCGGAGATTTTGGTCGAACGGGTCCGTAAGCGCATCAGCGCGCGCAAGGTCAAGCCCGAGGAATGGATCGGCGTGATGCGCGAGGCGCAAAAGCTCGGGATGCCGACGACGGCCACCATGATGTTCGGGTCGATTGAAACCGACGAAGAGCGCGTCGAACACCTCGACGTCATCCGCAATCTGCAAGACGAAATGGGGGGCTTCACCGCCTTCATTCCCTGGTACTACGTGCCGTGGAAGACGCCGCTGCGCGGAAAAGAAGCGACCGGGCTAGAGTATCTACGCGTGCTCGCAGTATCGCGCTTGTATCTGGATAACGTTCCGCATCTGCAAGCGTCGTGGCTCACGCCGGGACTGAAAATCGGGCAAGTCGCGCTGTATTACGGCTGCGACGACATGGGCGGCACGATCCTCGAAGAGCAAGTTGTGCACGACGCCGGTTCGACCAACGCGGCGACGCGCAAAGACATCGAAGAGATCATCATCAAAGCCGGCTTCAAACCGGTCATTCGCGACACGTATTGGAACCTGCGCGACGACATGGCGCTGGCGACGGCATGATTCGCGTCGTTGCGTTAGTCCTGGCTGCCGGCGTTCCGCTGTTCACCCCACCGAGTGGTTGGAACGCAACTTCCGGAGAGACGTTGATGAGCGGTATGTTCAGTATTTGGCAAGCGCCGCTACCTTTTACGGCCGACCAATTCAAGATGGTAGGCATGTGGACGGGCGCTGAGCCGATGCAAATGCTCACTCTGACTCAGGGGCGCGCCGTTGCCTCACCCGATACGATCGCTAAAGAATTTCCGCCGCGCGACGTCAGCCGGGGCCAGGTGCAGTATCACGTCGCGACGCAGCCCTATAGTTTTTGCGGCTCACCCGGAACGCTCGTGAACGTACGATTCGGCGGATTTATGGGTTTCACCATGGCCTACGATATCGCGGTAACGCAGTACGGCGGCGTGTCCTTCATGCTTTCGTACATTCACATGGCCGGCGCCGAGGACCCGGCGGCGGAGCGCGCGCTGCGTAGTCTGTGTCCGCGCGGTGAAATCCGCAGGCAGCCGCTGGGCTAGAACGTCGCCTCGATGGTGGCGGCTCCTAGCACTTCTTCGCCGCCGAGATCGAAGAGCGCGACCAATTGACCGGGTGAGACGGCTTTTTGTGGCGATTCGAATTCCAGGCGAAGAGTTTCGCCATCGATCGTGGCGGCAGCAGTCTCCAATTTCGCGCGGTAACGCGTCATCGCAAGCACTCGAACCGCGGCGCTGTTGAATCGCTCCGGTCGAATTAGGTTCAATTCGTTTGCCGTTAGCGTGCCTACGGCGAGTTCGTCTTCGCGCCCGATGACGATCGTGTTTGTTCGGGCATCTATGCGCGTCACGTAACGCGCACCGTCACCGCTTGCGGGCAACCCTTGCCGTTGGCCGATCGTGTAACCCGAAATGCCGGCATGACGTCCGACGATTTCTCCCGCGACCGTTACAACGTCGCCGGCATGCGCTGATTCCGGGCGGAGCTCTGCCACGATATCTCGATAGTCGGCGCCTTCCACGAAGCAAATATCTTGCGATTCGATCTTGTCGTGGATCGGCAGGCCGAGCCGTTTCGCATGTGCGCGCGTCGTTTGCTTGTCGAGCTCGCCGAGCGGAAGCACCAATCCTGAAAGTTGTGCAGGCGTGAGCTGCGCGAGCGCGTACGCCTGATCTTTCGCACGCGTGCCGCGCAGCAGGTGCGGGCCGTCCGCGCGCTGTTCGATGCGCGCGTAGTGTCCGGTCGCGACGTAACGCGCACCTAGCGAATCCGCATACTTGCGCAGCGTGCCGAGCTTCACAAAATTGTTACACGAGACACACGGATTTGGCGTACGGCCGGCGGCGTACTCTTGCGCAAACCGGTCGATAACGTTGCGGCGGAACGTCTCCTCGAAATCGAGCACATAGTGCGGAATTCCGAGCGCGCCCGCGCTTCGGCGGGCGTCGTCGAAGTCGTCCACGCCGCAGCAGCTGCGGGCATGCGGCGCGCGCGTCTGCGAATACATCTTCATCGTGACGCCAATGACGTCGTAGCCCGCTTCCACCAGCAAGCCGGCTGCTACCGCCGAGTCGACTCCGCCGCTCATTGCGGCGATTACGCGAGTTTTCTCCATCATCTAAAGACACAGGATAACAGGATAGGGCCGCTAACAGAAGCTCACATGGGGCTGGGCGAACGCTTTCGAGCAGCGCGCGAGGAACGCGGCCTCACCCTCTCTGAGGTCGGCGAGCAGCTGCGCATCCGCTCGGTCTATCTTTCCGCAATCGAGGAAGAAAACTGGAAGGCGATCGGCGCGCCGGTCTACATCCGGGGCTTCTTACGCACCTACGCGCGCTTCTTGGGACTCGATCCGGAAGAGGCCGTCGGCGAGTTCAACAGCGCGAGCGGCGTGGCGCCGTCGTCAGCCCCCGCGATCGAGAGCCGCAGCAGCGCAGGGCAGCGGAGCATGGCGCCGTTGCTGTGGATCGCGGGGATCGTCGCGATCGCGCTGATCGGTTTCGTGATTTACGTCTATGTCTCGCCGCCCCGTGCCGTGACGACCTCCCAGCAGAGCGCAGCGCCGGCTGCATCTCCAACGGCTGCCGCAGCCACTTCACACCCGGCGCCGCGTCCTCAGCCGCTGCTGACGCGAACCCTTGCACTCAACGTAATCTCAGCATCTTGGCTCAGGGTAACCATTGACGGAAAGGTGAGTATGGAGGGTATATTTCCGCGCGGCACGAGCAAAATATTTCACGGCAAAACCGCGGTGGTTCGCGCCGGCAATGCGGCGGGCGTCGAGCTGACTGTGGATGGAAAGCCCGCAGCGAAGCTTGGCGGCGTCGGCGATGTAGCTGAAAAGAGTTTTAGTTTATAATTTATGCCGACCGATGCATCGTTCGATATCGTCTCACGGGTCGATCAACAGGAGCTCGATAACGCGCTGAACCAGACGCGTAAAGAGATCGCCGGCCGTTTTGATTTCAAGAACAGCAAGACGACGATCGAGTACGACGGGAAGAAAGTCATTACGATCGTCTCCGACGACGAGCTAAAGATGAAGAACGTCGTAGACATGCTCCAATCGAAAGCGGTCAAGCGCGGCATCGATCTGAAGAGTTTGGAGCTGGGAACGGTCGAACCCGCGGCTGGCGATACGGTCAGGCGCACGGTAACCCTGAAAACCGGCATACCGAAAGACAAGATCAAACCGCTGATGGACGCCATCAAAGATATGAAACTCAAGGTGAACGCGCAATACCAGGACGACCAGATTCGCGTTTCCGGAAAAAACAGGGACGACTTGCAGAAGGTCATCGCGCGGCTGCGATCTCTCAGTTACGAGCTGCCGTTGCAATTCGTCAACTACCGGTAGTGCCGAAACGCGTTTCTTTCGTCAGTTTAGGCTGCGCGAAAAACCTCGTCGACACCGAAGTGATGATTGCGAAGCTCGGCGAGGCGGGCTGGGAGCTGTGCGCCGATTCCGCGCTGGCCGATACGGTCGTCGTGAACACGTGCGCATTCATCGATCCGGCGAAGGCCGAATCGACCGATGCCATCATGGAGCAGGCGCAGCGGAAGAAACCCGAGCAGCAACTGATCGTCGCCGGATGTCTGGCCCAACGATATGGGGAGCAGCTGCAGGCGCTGGTCCCGGAGATCGACGGCGTCGTAGGCACGGGCGCATATGCGAGCATCGTCGAGGTGCTAACGGAAGCTGCCGCCGGTGCGCGCCCGGCGCGCCTGGGCTTCGAGCCCGAACCCGAACACGATTTCTTGCCGCGCCTGATCACCACGCCGCGCGCGACGGCCTATCTCAAGATCGCTGAAGGCTGCGATCATCCGTGCACGTTCTGCATCATCCCGCAGCTGCGCGGCCGGTTCCGCAGCCGCAGCGAGGAATCTCTACTAAAGGAAGCGCGAGCGTTGGCGCAGGCGGGGACGCGCGAATTGGTGCTCATCGCTCAAGACTCGTCGATGTGGGGACGCGACCGCGGGTGGCGCCGCGGCGGATTGGCGCATCTACTGCGCGGCCTGCATGAGATCGAAGGTCTCGAATGGATCCGCCTGCTCTATCTCTATCCGGCCACGATCGACAGCGAGCTGATAGCCGCCATCGCTGAATTGCCGAAGGTTTGCAAATACATGGACATGCCGCTGCAGCACGCGCATCCGGAAATCTTGCGCGCGATGCTGCGTCCCGGAAGCGGCGAGCGCTATTTGGATATTCTCGAAGATTTTCGCAGCAGCATTCCGGGAATCACTATGCGCTCTACGTTCATCGTCGGATTTCCCGGCGAACGCGAAGAGCACGTAGCATACCTGGAAGAGTGGCTCGGGCGCGCGCAACTCGATCGCGTCGGATTTTTTCAGTACAGCAGCGAGCAAGGCACGCCGGGCGCGGCCCTTCCGGATCATGTCCCGGCGCGCGAGCAGCGGCGCCGCCTCGTGCGCTTGCGTGAGGCGCAGCGAGCTGCGTCACAAGCGGCGCGCTCGCGCCGAATCGGCAGCACGGTTCGAGTCCTCGTTGAAAATCGCACGCGCCGCGGGTGGGCCGGCCGCTCGATGGGGGAGGCGCCTGGCGTCGATGGCGCGATTCATTTTACGGGCGATGCGGCTCCTGGCGACTTTGTGGATGTCACGCTCGAACGCACCACCGCGTTCGATTTCCATGGCCGGATAGCGCATGGGTAAACATATACGACCCGAGGATTATGCCGAACCGCAGGCGCAAACGCGTCCACCGGTATTCAAACGCGTGGCGATCGTCGCCGGCATCGTGGTCGCGGGCATTATCGCGCTGCTCGCCGGCATGTCGGTCGCGCAGCGCAAACCCGTTTGGCAGATCGTCGCGACGGTTTTCACGCCTTCGCCGCAGCAGCTCTTCGGCAAGAGTCACATTCTAGTGTTGGTCGAAGGGTTGGATTACGATTACAACGCGCTGGATGAAGAAACCTCAGCGCATTCGCGCAGCGACGTCATTTGGGCCGTCAATATCGATTTCATCACGCATCGCGTATACCAACTCTCCGTTCCGCGCGACATGGTCGCGACCTTACCGGGCGGACGGCAGCAAAAAATAAACGAGGCCCAATCCGAAGGCGGGGTAAGCGAGGCGCAATCGGTCATCTCGCAGTTCCTCGGAATTCCGGGATTCGATCGGTACATCGTCATGCGCGCCAACACAACGAAAGATTTTATCGACGCGGTCGGCGGTGTAGATTTGAACGTCATGAGTTCGGATTGCTTGATGCATCCGCATAATTGCGTCAACGGCCCGCTCGACTATGACGACACGTGGGGGCACCTGCACATTCACCTTAAGCCGGGCTTGCAGCATCTCAACGGCGATCAGGCCGTCGGATATGCGCGCTTCCGCCACGACTGGTGCAGCGACCCGTGCCGCATCATGCGCCAACAAGTTGTCCTGCGTGCGGTAGTCCATAAGTTGACGAGCGACAAACTGAACACGTTGATGCATCTCAGCGGCTTGTTGGCAAGTTTGAACCGCGACGTCACGACCAATTTTAAGACGCAAGAAGAGGTAAGCATCGCGACAGCACTCGCCGACATGCCGCGCGACGGGCTCGTGACCAAACAAGTACCATACATCGGCGACGTAACGCTGCCCGACGGCGGGTCTGCGATCTCACCGGACGAAACCAAGCGCGCGCAGCTCGTTACCGCGATGCTGATCGCTCCGCCGCAGCCTACGCCTCCTCCTGACGCGGGAGCCTTGGCCGCAGTCGCGCCCAGCGCGTTACGAGTTGACGTTGAGAACGGCACGGGCGTACCCGGCATGGCAAAACGCGTGGCCGCGCTGCTGCGCTCCGAGGGTTTCAAGATCGCGCAAGTCGGCAATGCAGCATCCGGAAACGTCGCGATGACCGAGGTGCACGAACATTCGCGCGTTGAAAATGCCGGGCTGAAAGTGCGCAATGGTTTGGGATCGCGCGCGAGCCGCGTTCCAGTCATATCCGACGCGGTCTCATCTCAGACGCCATCGCCGAGCGACGTCACGGTGATCATCGGTGACGACCTCGTCACCGCGATGAGCTCTCCGCCGGCATCGCAATGAAGCATTGGCGCGCGATCGCTATTGCGTTGGTTTGCGCGGCGCTGGCCGCCGGCGCTTTTCGCATTTTTGAACACACCGCACGCCTTCAACCCGCACTCGTGACGCCGAAGATGGACGCACAGCAAGCGCTCTCGCCTTCGCTGGCCGGGCACTTGAAGCGGCTGCTGCGCGAACAGGGCATTTACGGCAGCCGCGCCGGCCGGCCCAAACTTATCGCGCTCACGTTCGACGACGGACCGTATCCGGTGTTCACACCACTGCTCCTCGATGCGCTCGAGAAGCTGAAGATCCCGGCAACGTTTTTTTTGATCGGCCATGACGCGCAGCATTGGCCCGAGCTCACCGCGCGCATCGAACAAAGCGGAGGCGAGATCGCCAACCATACGCAGACGCATCCGGATCTCGATCGCTTGACCGGCACGCAGGTCCGCCGCGAAATCGTGGACGGACGGACGTCGCTCGACGCGCTCGTCAAAGATCCCGCGATCGACCTGTACTTTCGCCCGCCGCACGGCCGCTACACGGTTGGAGTGGTGAAAACGGCACAGTCGCTCGGGTACACGACCGTCCTGTGGAACGACGACCCCGGGGACTGGCGCACCAGCAGCGTCACGCCGCAAGATATCGTCGCGCACGTCCGCCGGTTTGCAACCGCTCCCGACATCGTGCTGCTGCACAGTGGAAAGCTCGCCACCATCGAGATGCTGCCCAGCCTGGCGGCCGCTTTCCGCTCGGCGGGCTACCGGTTCGTCACCCTGGGGAGCCTCATGCGGGCCGTGCCTTATGACGACGTGAACCATCCGGCCAAGCATCCCGTTTAGAGCCTGAATGCCTCGGCAAATCATCGATACGGAATCGAGCCGGCCCCGTTACGTCCGGAGGGTCGCCTGGACTATCGCGACCATCTTCCTCGTGATTGCCGCACTGGCATTCGCCTTTGTCCTGCATTTTCCAGGAAAGTGATCCGCGCTGCGGGTATCCTGGGAAGCCACCCCTCTAGGAGAACTATGCTGCGCCGTTCCTTCCCCGGACTGATCTTTGCCCTGGCATGCGCCGCTGCGTTTGCCGCTTGCAGTTCCTCAGGAACCAGCATCCCGTCGAGCGGCGGAGTGCAGGGTCTGGGTCCGAACTTCGTGACGAACACGCTGTACGTGACCAACACCACGCAAAACGTGGTGGAACTTTACACGCCCAGCCCGGCCGCGGCAGCGACGCCGCAGTATGCCATCGGCGGATCGAATACGCAGCTGAACGGCCCGCAGTACGACGCCTTCGACAGCACTAAGCGCCTCTACGTTACCAACTACAATCCGGGAACCCAGACCGGCGCGGTCACCGTCTATCAGACGTTTGCGACCGGCAACGTGCTGCCGCTGGTGACGGTGGGCGGTTCGGGCACGCTTATCGATCAGCCGCACGGTATCACAATTTTGAGCGACGGAACGGTCGTCGTTGCGAACACGTCGCCTAATGGTTCGTTCTCCAATTCCGTGCTTGTGTTTACACCGCTGAGTTCGACCTCGGTTCCGGTTCTTTCGGTGGTCATCGCGGGAGCCCTGACGCAGCTCAGCGCGCCGACGGGCGTTTCATCCGATTCGACCAAGAAAATTTTTGTGGCTAATCGCGGCTCGGGCACCATCACCGCTTACGTTGTGCCGACGCCGACTCCGGTTCCGTCAACCACGCCGTCACCGACGCCGACGCCACTTCCATCCACGTCGCCTTCACCGACGCCGGCGCCATTCAACAACAACGTCGCACCGAGCATTCTCATCGGCGGCGCGCTGACGGGCTTGATCGCCCCCACCGGACTTACGCTCGACGCGAATAACGTGATCTATGTCGTTGATCCCGACAACGGAGTTCCCAGCGTGCGCGTCTTCGCGGCCGGTGCGAACGGCAACGTCGCGCCCGTCCGCGTCATCAGCGGCGCGCTGACGCAGCTTTCGAATCCGCTCGACATAAAGGTGGATGCCGCCGGAAACATCTACGTCACGGACGCGGGCGCGAACAAACTCTTGATCTACGGACCGGGCGCGACCGGCAACATTGCGCCGGCGGTCGCGATCACGCTTCCGATAGGCAGCGTCACGGGGCTCGCACTATCGCCCTAGAGCATCGTGCGCCGGCCGCCGACCGTGAAGCCAAGCTCAATGCTCTGCTTGCGCTCATCAACGAACGTGCCGGACACATTCTCGACCGGCGGCGCATTCTCGAATCACTAACCGAAGACATCCGCGCCGCTTTCGGCGCGGAACGCGCGGTCATCTACGGCCGCGGCGAGTCGCCTGAAGACGCGAGTTTGCTCGCGTCCGCACAAACCGAACGCGCGTGGACCGCATTGCCGCCGACGACCAAGATCGCGCAAACTTGGTTGGAGGAAGCTTTTAGCGGGGCCGTCGTGGCACGGCCGCACACGACGAGCGATCCCCGCGACGGATTTCTGCGATCGCTGGGCGCGGGTTCGGCGATCGTAGCGCCGCTCGTGATCGAGGGACGTGTCGAGCACGCCATCACCCTGCATTTCAACCAGCCCAATGCGTTCGACGAGATCGACGCGCTGCTGCTGCGTTCGGTAGCGTCGCACGTGGCGCTGGCGCTGGCCAACGTGCAGGTCTACGATCTCGAGCGCCTGCGCCGTACGCGCGCCGAATCGCTGGAACGTGTCGTACGCATGTTGCGCGACACGCGGACGGCCGAAGAAGTCGTGCTCGTGTTTGCGGTTACGGTTTCGCACGAAGTCAAAGTCGCTTGCGCCATCTATGAAATCGATCGCACCGCCGCGACCCGGCGGGCGGTTCGCACGCTCGAGCCGTCGCGCCGCGGCATGCCGGCACGCGTCGACGCCTCGCATCTGCTGCCGAAGCTCGAGCGCGGCGAACTGACCCTTTCTTCGAAACTTCCCGAGACCGAGCGCAAGCGGCTGTTCGGCACCAACAGCGGCGCGATCGTTCCGCTTCGCAGTGATGGGAACGTGTGGGGCTTCGTCCTCTTCATGGATTCGCCCGGAGAGTTCGACTGGGAAGACGTGGAGCGCAGGGTGTACCTGCGCACGCTGGCTTCGCATCTCGAGCTCGCCCTCTCCGCCGCCATGGGATTCGAACGCATCCAGCAGCTGGCGCGCGCGCTTTCGGAGAGCAACGAATTCAAAGACGATCTGCTGGCCATGCTGGCGCACGATTTCAAAGGTCCGCTCACCGTAATCGCCGGGTACTGCGAACTGCTCCTTGAGAGTTCTCCGCCGGCGCTGCACGAGGAGCTCGAAACGATCTATTCTCAGACGCAGCGCTTGGTGCGGCTCTCCGAAGACGCCGTCGCATTGGCGCAAACGCAGGCCGGCGGATTCTCACTCGACCGCTCGGTACTGGACTTACGCGAAGTCGTCGGCGAAAGCGTGAAGGCGCGCAACCGCGCCGACGACCGGATACGTTTCGAGGCGCCGGACCAGCCGGTTCCCGTTTCACTCGATCCGGGGCGCTTCAATCACGTGCTCGACAATCTCCTGATGAACGCGCTGAAATATTCTGACGGGGAGGTTCTCGTGCGAGTGAGCCGCGGCGAAGAGAACGCGTCGATCGCAGTTACCGACCGCGGCATCGGCATTCCCAGCGAAGAGCTCGGGCAAGTCTTTATGCGCTTCGGCAGGGCCAGCAACGCTCGCCGGAAAGGGGTATCGGGTTCGGGGGTGGGGCTTTACGTCAGCCGCAAGATCGTCGAAGTCCATGGGGGCAGCATCTCGGTTGCTTCCGCCGAGGGCCGGGGAAGCACGTTTACCATCTCGCTTCCGCTCTCCGACTCGCCCTAAAGCAACCCTCTAGGTCGCGGGACGGTACTAGGAACGTTATGTCGATTCTCAAGGCTATCTTCGATGGAAACGAACGGGAGATCGGGCGCATGCGCCGCACGGTCGAACGCGTCAACGCGCTCGAACCTGCGATCTCGGCGTTGACCAATGACGAACTCCGGGCGAAGACGCCGTATTTTCGCGAGAAGCTGGCCGCGGGCGAGACGCTCGACGACATGCTGCCCGAAGTCTTCGCCGTCGCGCGTGAGGCCAGCAAACGCGCCGCCGGGATGCGCCACTTCGACGTGCAGATCATCGGCGGACAAGTGCTCTACGAAGGGCGCATCGCGGAGATGAAGACGGGAGAAGGCAAGACGCTGGTCGCGACGCTGCCCGTGTACGCCCGCGCGCTCGAAGGGCGCGGCGTCCACGTCGTCACCGTCAACGATTATCTGGCCCGGCGCGACGCCGAGTGGATGGGTCCGATCTATGAAGCGCTCGGGCTGGCCGTCGGCATCATTCAGCACGATCTCGACAGCGCGCAGCGGCGCGCCGCCTACAATTGCGACGTCACGTACGTCACCAATAACGAGGTCGGCTTCGACTACCTGCGCGACAACATGGCATGGCAGGTCGAAGACATGGTACAGCGCGACTTGTACTTCGCGCTCGTCGACGAAGTCGACTCGATTCTCATCGACGAAGCGCGCACGCCGCTCATCATCAGCGGCCAAGGCACCGAGCCGACCGAGCTCTACGAAAAATTCGCGCAGATCATCCCGCGTTTGAAAAAAGGCGAGGATTTCACCGTCGACGAGAAAGCCCACGCCGTTCCGATTACGGAAGTAGGCGTTGCCAAAGTCGAGAAGATGCTGGGTGTTTCCAATCTCTACGAGCAGCGCAACATCGAATTGACGCACCAGCTCAATGCCGCGCTGAAGGCGTGGAATCTGTTCCACCGCGATCAACAGTACATCGTCAAAGAGGGCGAAGTCGTCATCGTCGATGAGTTTACCGGACGCCTGATGTACGGCCGCCGCTATTCCGACGGCATCCACCAAGCGATCGAAGCCAAGGAAGGCATCAAGGTCCGCAGCGAGGACCAGACGCTCGCGACGATCACGTTCCAAAACTATTTCCGCTTGTACGAACGGCTCGCAGGCATGACCGGTACGGCCAAGACCGAGGAGCGCGAGTTCCGCGACATCTACGGTCTCGACGTCGTCGTCGTGCCGACGAACATGCCGATGGTCCGCAAAGATAACTCCGATATCGTCTTCAAGACCGAAAACGCCAAATTCACGACCGTCGTCGACGAAATCATCGCGGAGCACGGTCGCGGACGGCCGGTTCTGGTCGGCACACGGTCGATCGAGAAATCCGAAATGCTGGCCGCGATGCTGCGCCGTCGCGGCGTCGAGTGCAACGTGCTCAACGCAAAATACCACGAACAGGAAGCCGAGATCATCAAAGACGCCGGGCAAGGCGGCCAGGTGACGATTGCCACCAACATGGCGGGCCGCGGCACCGACATTAAGTTAGGCGACGGAATCGCGAACAAAGGCGGGCTGCACATCATCGGCACCGAGCGGCACGAGTCGCGCCGTATCGACAACCAGCTGCGCGGCCGTTCGGGACGGCAAGGCGATCCGGGATCCACGCGCTTCTACGTCTCGCTCGAAGACGAAGTCATGCGGCTCTTCGGCGGCGAGCGGATGACCAACATCATGGAGAAGGTCGGCTTCAGCGACGAGGCGCCGATCGAATCGGGAATGGTCACGAAGTCTTTGGAGCGCGCGCAAAGCAAGGTCGAGGCGCACAACTACGAGATCCGCAAGCACGTCCTCGAGTACGACGACGTGATGAACAAGCAGCGCGAGGTCATCTATGGCGACCGGCGCGCGATTCTGCGGGGAACGTTCGACTCGCGCGAGTTCATGCTGCAGACGCTCACGTCCAAAGTGGACGGCGTCGTACAAGGCAACGCACCCGAAAACGCGCATCCCAGCGACTGGGACCTCGACGAGATGCTCAACGAGCTCGAGCTGATCTTTCCGATCAAACAGTCGCTGTCTGTTACGGATATCGAGAAGAAAGACCGCGACGAGATCCGGCGCATTCTCCAAGAGAAAGCCCTGGAAGCGTACGAGGCCAAAGAGGCCGAGGTAACGCCGGAGATTCTGCGCATGGTCGAGCAGCGCTACTTGCTGCTGCCGATTATCGATCGTATGTGGGTGGACCATCTCTACGTGATGGACCACCTCAAGAGCGGCATCGGCCTGCGCGGCTTTGGTCAGATCGATCCGCGCGTCGAGTACGAAAAAGAGGCATACGAGATATTCGAGGATCTGAAGAGCAACATCGCCGACGAAGCGATCAAGGGCGTCTTCCGCGTCGTCATCGAGCAAGGTCCACCCGACGCGCAAGGCAACGGGCTCGCAGGCCAATCGTTCGAACCGATTCCGTCGGGGGAGATGATCCCGCAACCGTCGCGTCCGCGCGAAGTCAGAACCAATCGCGACGACGAGGAGCCGGCCAAGCCCGTGCACCGCGATCAGCGTAAAGTCGGCCGCAACGAATTATGCCCGTGCGGCAGCGGAAAGAAATATAAGAAATGCCACGGCGCGGCCGCCTAAGCCGGTTTGATGTACAGTTGTCGCTTGGCGTAATCGAAGAATAACTGATACTGCGAGAGAACGTCGCGGCCTAAAATTCCGTCGTAGTCGCTCAGATTAAACGTCGAAGAGCTTGGGACGAAAACGGCGGCGTCGCCGAAATGAATTCCGCCGAACTCTAGATCGGTTAAGCGCCTGAGCTGCGCCGGAACTTCGCCACCGACTGCGCTTAAACTCATCCCCTGCTCGACGAGCGGCGCCGATGATCCGAGTTTTCGCACGTAGGTTTGGTAGGCGATGGTCCCCGCCGCCCCCGTGTCCACCAGGAAGAATCCCGGAACGCCTTCGAATGAAGCTTGGACACGCGGTACGCTGTCGTCCAGCTGCAGGGGAAGTGCGAACATTCCGAAGGATCGCGGATCGAAACCGGACGGATAGAGTGTAACCGTCGATTTTTGAAAATCGATGCCGAGCACCGACGATGCGATGAAATCGCAGCCCAAGACGCCGACGATGCGCGAACCTTCGGCGTAATGCGAAATCGGAACGACCGAAAAAGCAACGTCGTGCAGATGCAATGGCCCGACGGAGAGATCGGGGATGCGCGTTCGTGAGATATCGACGTCGCCGCCGATCGTCTGGTTTGTAACGCCGTAGGCCGTTAGCCCGAGCTGGTGCGCTACGCCAGGATCGATTGCGAGTCCGGAAGCGCCCGAATCGAGGAGGAAATCTAATCCGCGTCCGTTGATCGTCACGCGCACGACGATGCCGCTCTTCGAAAAGACGGCCGGAATGACCACCGGCTTATCGATCGTGTAAAGAGCGCGCGAGGCCGGCATCGTGACCGGCGGGCTGCCGGCCGGCGCGGGCTGGAAAGAGATCGTTTCGGTCACCGTGTCGTTTTGCGGGCGTCCGTCGTAGTTGTGGATGCGAAAGGGCCGCATGCTTTGGAAGACCGGGCGGTAATCGCTAAACTCGGTGACATGCTGATGCATGTCGGCATCGAACGTGACGAAGCGGTTCAGTAAGAACGTCTTGGCGTCATAATAGCGGTATTGGTCGCTGCCGTCGGGCGGATTTGCTTCGATGACGTATTCTTGTGGTTGCGTCTGAGTAAGGCCCAGAACGGTCACGTGGTTAGCCGGGTCCTCGGGATGCAGCAGCGCTTTGTTATTCGGGTCGACAAACCGGCGGAAATCGCTGCGCAGTAAGACGAGGCCATTTTCGTCTTGGTTCCATCCTTGGCCATTGTAAGAACCCGACGCGGTCGTGTACTGGCCGTTCTGTACAATTGCGATGGAATTTGCGCCGTCGATGCGCGTCGTGCGGATACGATCCATCCCGCCGCCTCGTATGCGATCGACGATGATATAACGCCCGGTCGCGAGCGTTCCGCGCGCCGTTCTGCTTCTCGCCACGATCTCCGGTGCGCTCAGATTCGCCGGCAAGTAACTGACCAAGAGGAGAACGGCTGCTCCGAGCAGTGCCCCCATGCCGCAAGGTTAAGTGCGGCGGAGCAAATCCCCGCCCAGAGTCACTGCGTGCGCGTCGACACTGACGTCGACCCCCGGACCGCTGTCGCGCAGCGTCGTCGTGACGGATCCGCCCGAACCGTTGTCGTCGGAGATGACCAGCGAACCATCGGCGTTTCGCGTCACCGTTTCGCCGCGGCCCAGCTGCATGGATTGGCCGGCGGCCAAGCTCTGGGACTTACCGTGGCGAAGCACGAGCGCGTGTCCTTCATTGTCGAGCGAGACCTGCGTGCCGCCGAAATTCGTGGCGACCGTCGCCTTGCGGTTCCATGTTACGCCGTTGGCGCCGGCCGGCGTTACCGACGTGCCGATCTGAAAACCGCCGCGGAACGAATTGGAGTCGAGCAGGTCCGGGTGGTCGTCCATGCTGTCGAAGCGAGACTGCTGCGTTCCCGCGCCGGTCGTGCCGTCGAAGGCCAGATGCGGATCGCCGGTGGACGAGCCTTGCGCGCTGCTGAAAAACGGTTGCGCGGTGTTTCCTTGGCCCCCGATCGCCGAGAGGAGCTGCTGCAGTAGATTCATGATCTGCAAAAGGAGCGCGTTCACACCGCCGCCGGCGCCGGCCCCCGAAGGCCCATCCGAAAAAGGCGGCTTGCGAATTCGATCGGCGTGTTGAGGACGGTTCTGATCCGTTAGGAGCGGCGTGTCCAATCCGGTTCCGGTCCCTACGTTTGGCGGCTCGCCGCTCAAGATGGAAGCGATGCTCTGCTGAATCTGCATGGGTCCTCCGTTCGTTCCTCATTCACGCCGCGCAGCGGTTTTGGAAAGGGCCGCGGTGCGAACCGCAGAAGGCGCGGGCATGAGCGACTCGCAGCTCACTGCCATCGGCCGGCTCTCCGAGCGTCTCGTGACGCTCAAGGAGCGTCTTTGACTATTCCGGCAAGACGCGGCTGATCAGCGAGCTCGACGCCCGCACCCGCAACGAAGATTTTTGGAACGATCCCGACTCCGCGCAGCGCGTGATGAAGCAGCTCTCGGAGCTGAGCGCCGACGTCGACGCGATGGATGGCGTTTCGCGCGCGCTCAGCGACGCCCGCGAGCTGCTCACGCTTTTCCCCGATGACGGTTCCGCGGACAGCGAGATCAATGCGAACCTCGCCGCGGCCGAAAAACATCTCGACGATGCCGAGATGGCCGCGAATTTCGACGGAGAGTTCGACGCGCACAACGCCATCGTGAGTATCTATGCCGGAGCGGGTGGCGTCGACGCCGCCGATTGGACGGCGATGCTCGCGCGCATGTATTCTCGCTGGGCCGAGAGCAAGGGTTTTTTGACGCACGTCGTCGACGAGTCGCCTGCCGAAGAAGCCGGGCTGAAGTCGATTACGTTTTTCGTGCGCGGGCGAAATGCATACGGAACGCTGGAAAGCGAGCGCGGCGTGCACCGCTTGGTGCGCATCTCGCCGTTCGACGCCGCCCACCGCCGGCACACGTCGTTTGCGGCGGTCGACATCATTCCGGAGATCGAAACCGGCGAAAACGTGCAGGTCGAGATCAACCCCGAAGATCTGCGCTTCGAAACCTTCAAGTCGGGCGGCGCGGGCGGCCAATACGTGAACAAGACCGAGTCGGCCGTGCGCATCATCCACGAGCCGAGCGGTTTGATCGCGGCCTCGCAGCAAGAACGCTCGCAGGCGCAGAACCGCGACGTAGCAATGAGCATCTTGCGCGCGAAACTCGTGCAACGCGAGTTGGAGACGCGTGATAAGAAACTAGCCGACCTGCGCGGCGAGCGCAGTGCGAATGAGTGGGGATCGCAGATTCGGTCCTATGTTCTCAATCCGTATCAGCTTGTCAAAGATCACCGCACTAACGTGGAGACAGGAAACACGTCCGCCGTATTGGCCGGCGAGATCGACACCTTCATTTGGCCGTATCTGCAGCAGCGCCGCGCGCTCTAGCACGCTCCGGCAGCTTGCGCGACGGCGTGCTGTGGGCTGCCGTCGCAGCGTATGCGATCGTTTATTTTTCCCTGGGCTACGTCAAGTATTCCGCGCATCGCAATTTTGTGGACCTCGGCATCTTCGCGCAGACCGCGGCCAGCGCGTTCGGATGCTTCTGCAATACTATTGAAGGGAGCCACTGGGCCTTTCATTTTTCGCCGGTCCTCTATGCGGTGGGCGCGTTCGTATATGTGTGGCACTCGGCGCTGGCGCTCATTGCCGTTCAAGCGATCGCGGGTGCGCTAACGGCGCCGCCGATCTATGGAATCGTGCGCCGCTACGCGGATCGCAAGACGGCGCTGCTTACCGCTCTTGTTGTGCTGCTCTATCCGCCGCTGGCCGGCGTCGTCTTCAACGATTTTCACGAGAACGGATTGGCGCCGGCCGTGATTGCGTGGCTGCTGTGGGCGTTTGACGGCGGATACATTGCCACGGCAGTTATTTTTGCCGCGCTCGCGTTAGCGATCAAAGAAGACCAAGCGCTTTTTTTGGCGGCGGCCGGAGCGGCTGGCGCATGGAGCTACCGGCGCGACCAGGTGCGCATGCGTCTCGGGTTGGTTGTCGCAGTCGCTTCGATAGCCGTCTTCGCTCTCTATTTTACGCTTATTCAGCCGCATGCGAACGCGGATTCACATTGGGCGCCGTCGCGTTTTTATGGTTGGGGTTATAGCGTGGCGAATGGCGGCTTGACCTCCGCCCTGGTGAGCATGTTCCTCCAACGCGCCGGCTATCTGCTGCTCGCGTTTGTTCCGCTTCTCTTCATCCCGTTTCGCAGCCGCGCGATCGTACTTGCGATTTTGCCGCTCGTCGAAGTGCTGGCTTCGCTGATGCCGACGACGTTCACCATGGGTTCTCATTACGCTGGTGTTTGGATCGGCTACGTCTTTTTCGCGTTTGCGCTTGGGATTGCGGCGATAGCGCGATCGGACGTTCGAAAGGCTCACCGCCTGCTGTATTGGTGCGTCGGTCTCTGTGTGCTTGAGTTTGCGGTCGCAGATCCTCTGCATCCCGGCTACTTCTTGCACCTACCGGCCGCGCGCGATGCGAGGCTCGATCGCTTCCTGCATTCGCTGCCGGCTACCGTCGACGTCGCGACGCAAGAAGAAGCATACACGCATCTAGCCGTCACCGATCCGAACGCGACATTGCTGCCGGAGACGGGCGGCGAAGTTCGCGCGTGCTACATATTGACCGATGCGGAGTTTTCGGACTCGGTCCGTTTGCTCGAAGCCGGACCGCTCGTCGAGATGCTGTCAAGTACACGTAGCTACGTTATAATGCGTCGCGAAGGTGGCATCACGCTTTATAAGTCGCGGCGATGCTAGCGTGTCTTGGACGAACCCGCGCAGCTCCTAATCAGCGCGCGAAACGGCTCAATCAGCGCCGACGGGTCAGTTTTCGTGTAAAACAGAACTTTATTTTGACCGATTTCTGATTGTATGGCGCCTTGGTAGCTAAACGTAAGATCTCCGCTTTTCGAGGAAAATCCAATCGCCGCATGCGGCGGCTCAGCAGTATCAATCATCGTTGTGCGTATACTAGCAGGCTCAATATTGCCCAGACTGCCGGTCCATAAGTGGTCAAAGTGAGAGCCATTGAGTACCTCAGACCATGATATGGAAAACGTGCACTCCGAGAACCCTACTGTAGTCGTCTCGCTGACGTCGAAATAGTCCCCTTTGCCGACCGCGCCGCCGTTCCACCATCTGAATGCAAATGAGCCGGACAAGGCGTAGCTGATATCGGCAGCACTAAGCCCTGGCGTAGCCGTTGGTGTCGCCGCCGTCGTTGACGTCGCCTGAATTGCGGAGCTGACGCTAGGCTCGACTCCGGCCTCGCGTAGGAATTGCCTGATGGACGGTGGCCCCACCGCAGCGTAATAGTTCTGGTTGAACGAACCTTTCACAACCCCAACGACGTCACCGGACTCAACGTCAAAGAGCGGGCCGCCGCTGTTGCCTTCGTCGGTCGGCACGTCGTGAACGACCAGCGACCCGCGAATCGAGCTGACGCTGCCCGGATGAAAGTTTGGCTGCAAGTCGCCGGAAGACTTGAAATACCGGTACGCCAGGTCGTCAAAACCGCCCGCTGCGACCGATTCGCCGATCGTCGCTGATGTGGCGATGGGCAGCGTGGGAAACGGCCCGGTCGGAACGCTCAAAAGCGCGAGGTCGCGATCGCGGTCGACTCGCATGACCGTCGCGACGAAAGAGCCTCGGTATCCCGCGTGAGCGTAGACCTTGACGCTTTTCTTGGCGCCGATAACGTGTTGCGCGGTCAAGATGATTGAGCGATTCGCATTTGATGCGACGAAGAAGCCGGTACCGATGTTGTCGCCTGCGTCGATCAGGACGATGCTCTTGGCGACGTTGTCAAACGCGACGTTGCCGAACGCAACGAGATTTCCGGCCGCGACAATGAGAGCGCAACCGGTTACAAAGCAAAAGCCGCTCATAATGAAGAAGCGGCGTAATCGTTCCATGCGACTCATGCTACCGTTTGATAGGCTTTGAAAGCCTTGCCACGGCGCCTACCGCGGGGGCGTAACGTTTTGCGGCGGCGAGTTGATAGTAGTGCAACGCGGTCGCGTCATCCTTAGGAACGCCGCGGCCCTGCTCATACCTAGTGCCGAGCGTGTACTCCGCGTAGGGGTCGCCTTGCGTCGCGGCGAGTTGATAATAATGTACGGCAGTCGCGTCAGCCTTAGGAACGCCGAGGCCCTGCTCGTACATGCGGGCGAGGAAGATCTCGGCGTGAACGTCACCTTGCGCGGCGGCGAGTTGATAATAATGCAACGCGGTCGCGTAGTTCTTAGGAACGCCGCGGCCGTACTGGTACATAAGGCCGAGGCCGGTCTCGCCGTAGGCGTCGCCTTTTGCGGCGGAGAGTTGATAGGTGCGCAACAAGGCCGCGTAATTCGCAGGAACCCCGCGGCCCCGAGTCTGCGCCGGTGGCGCTTGCGGCGTTGGCGTCGTCTGAATTGCGATGCTGATGTTCGCCTGGACCCCGGCCTCGCGTAGGAATTTTTTGATCGATACCGGTCCCACCGCGGCGTAAAGGTAGTTCAGGTTGAACGACCCTTTCACGACTCCGACGACGTCACCCGACTCGACGTCAAAGAGCGGGCCGCCGCTGTTGCCTTCGTCGGTCGGCACATCGTGCACGACGAGCGGACCGCGAATCGAGCTGACGCTGCCCGGATGAAAGTTTGGCTGCAAGTCGCCGGACGATTTGAAATACCGGTACGCCAGCTGGTCGAAACCGCCCGCGGCGATCGCTTCGCCGCTCGTGACCGACGCAGCGAGTCGCAGCGTAGGAAACGGCCCAGTCGGAACGCTCAAGAGGGCGAGGTCGCGATCGCGGTCTTCGCGCATGATCGTCGCGACGAAGGATCCTCGGTATCCGGCGTTAGCGTAGACCTTCACCCGTTTCTTGCTACCGAGAACATGCTGCGCAGTCAAAATGATCGAGCGTTTCTCGTCTGAGGCGATGAAGAAACCGGTTCCGATACCGTCGCCGGTGTCAATCAGCACGATGCTCTTAGCGACGGTATCAAACGCGACTTTGCCAAGAGCAATGCTGCCGCCGATAGCGACAAAAACGACGCAACCAATTCCGAGGCAAAAGCCGGTAAGTAACCGTTGCATGCGACTCATAGGCGAAGGGCGGACCTCTTCCTCGCTCGAACGGGGTGTTCATGCGAAAGTTCGCCGGCTTGCCTATGGCAGCCGTCTTGGTGCTGTTAACGGCATTAGGCCTCGTCGGTAACGCGGGATTCGCGTTTGCCTCCGAGCAGGTTTCCGCTGCTCACAAGCAGCCGCCAAAGGACAAGACGGTCCCGGCAAGCGCCGTGATCAGCGCCCCCGCTCCCAGGATTTACAATCAGTCAGCCAGGAAAGTGCGGGCCCTTGCGGCTCCGATGGTCCACGTTGGCAAAGCGAAGAAGCCAACGCCAGAACCGAAGCCGACAAAAAAACCTTAGCGGAGTAGATCCTCCAGCGCGTCCGACGCGAGGAGCGGCCAACCTCTTTCCAACTTCACAACGCGATAAGGCGACGCCCACGGCGACCAGCGCCCTGTTTGCAGCGCGAAATTCCGCGCTGCGAAGATAGCGACTGTCTTGGTCCCCGTCATTCCCGCCACGTGCACCGCGCCCGAGTCGGGTGCAACGATCGCTTTGGCGGAAGCGATCGCTTCTTTCCAAGGACCGAGCTCGCGAAAATACTCGACGGAAATGCCGGCGCCAGCCGCCAGTTCTTGCGCATAACTGCGCTCGTTTTCGGCCGCGACAAATCGCATTGAGTGGCGCCGTTGCAGCGCCTGCGAAAGGTCGGCAAGGGCTTTCGGTGCCGCTCCCAACCGCTGCCACTTGTCTGTTATCTGCATGACGACGCGTTCGTCAGGCTGCGGTTCGGCATCGACGACAAAACTGCGCAGGATACGTGGGTCGCGCGGGATCTGCGACGCTCCCGTGATCTCGCTGCCGAGTTGGAAGAGCACTTGGCTTTCGTGCGGCGCTCGCGGATCTAATCCCGCGGTGCGGTAGACCGTGCGTGTAAGCATCGAGCGCGTCCACAGGGATTTCAACGGCTTGCCCCAGCCGTTTTGGAAACCGACGCGGCGCCGCGCTCCCGAAGCACGCGCAAGACGGTACGCCGACGCGTCTTCGGTGGCGACGAGCGCGAAGTCGTAGCCGTTTTGCGCGAGCCGATCTCCGAGACCAGCTTGCTCGACGTAGACGCCGTCGACGGCGCTCTTCGAAAATACGTCCGCATTTTTCGGCGAGAGCACGACGTCGATGCGCGCGCCCCGCTCCCGAAGCGCGGCCAGTAGCGGAACCAGCGCAAGCGCGTCACCGATGGCGTCCAGACGGACGATGAGGACCGATGGGGAAGAATTCACTGAAGCCAATGATTGCGAAGGAGAATCTGGTAACCCTGGATGCACCCGACGGGTTTAACGTCGCCTGCACTCTGGGGCGCGTCACCGGCAGCGCCAGCCGCCCGCACAGCATGCTGCGCGCGACGTTCCGCAGTATCGGTGCGTTCATCGGCCTCGCGCCCATCGAATACTTGACCGACGCCGAGCGCGCGCGTGAAGAAGCGCTCGAAGCGCTGCGTGCAAACGCTTCGGCCTTGGGCGCCGACGCGGTCATCAAAATCCGGTTCGATGCGATGGAAGACGAAGGCGGCATCACCGCGGTGGTCGCGAGCGGCGAAGCGGTGCGGCTGCAGTGAGCCTGCAAGAGCGCGCGCGCCGCGAACGCTTTCTGGAACGAGCTGCGGCGACCGCTGCAGCATGCCGAAAGTGTCAGATCGGTTTTGAGCGGCGGCACAACGTCTACGGCGAGGGTGACCCGTGCGCGCGTCTCATGGTGATTGGCGAAGGCCCGGGTGAGACCGAAGATCTGCTGGGGCGGCCTTTCGTCGGTCGCGCCGGCGAGCTGCTCGATAAAATGCTGGCCGCGATCGATCTTCCGCGTGAAGACGTCTACATTTGCAACACGGTCAAGTGCCGGCCAACCGTTCTCGACGGCGAGAAGCTGCGCAACCGCGCGCCCGTTCCGGCCGAGATGGCGAACTGCCGTCCTTATCTAGACGAACAGATCGAAGTGATCGCGCCGCAAGTCATCCTCGCTTTGGGAGCGCCGGCCGCAAAATCGTTCCTTGGCGTTCACTTCAGCATTACGAAGTCGCGCGGCATCTGGTACGAGGGTCCCAACTCCATCCCGCTGATCGCCACATTTCATCCGGCCTACATCTTAAGGCAAGGCGGGATGGCGATGACCGAGACCAAGCGGCAGGTTTGGTCCGATCTAAAGCAAGTGCGCGAGAAACTCGACACGCTGCGGAAACCGTCCGGCCAACCGGAGCAGGCAGACTTGTTCCAATCGCCGCCCGTGATATAATCGGTCGCCGTGGTTCGAAACGCTCAAGAGATTTGGTTTGCGGAAAAAGTCCGGCGCGCTGGCTTTGCCGATGCGGCCGCATTTGCGGAGCATTTCGGCCTGAAGCCGTACCGGCTCGAGCAGATCTATCGTGCCGCGGCCAAAGAGCTGGCGGAGAACGTCGAAGCTGTAACGCCGCTGCCCAAAGAACTTCGCGCGCAGCTGGAAGCGGGCGGGTTCAGTTTCGACAGCATCACGCCGGTCGTTATCCAACGTTCGAGCGATGCGCAGACGAGCAAAGGATTGTTCAAGCTGGCGGACGGCGCCGAGATCGAAGCCGTGCTCATGGAACATTTCGGCAACCGCAACACCATCTGCATCAGTTCCCAGGCCGGGTGCGCCTTCGCATGCGCCTTTTGTTCGACCGGCCAAGCGGGCTTTACGCGAAATCTTACCGTGGATGAAATCTTCGATCAGGCGCGGTACTTTGCGCGCGAGCTGGCCGCCAAAGACAAGCGCATCACCAATATCGTTTTTATGGGAATGGGCGAGCCGTTTCACAACTACGACGCGGTTATGAACGCGGTCGCGCTGCTGCACGATCCGCACGGCCTGGGTTTGGGTCATCGCCACATTACGATCTCGACGGTGGGGCTTGTCGATAAAATCGATCGCTTTTCCGACGAACGCCTGCAGGTCAACCTGGCGATTTCGCTCCACGCGCCTAACGATGCCATTCGCAGTGCGATGATGCCGGTCAACCGGAAGTTCTCGCTTGAAGAAGTGATGGCGGCGTGCGAACGCTACATCACCAAGACCAACCGAAAAATTTTCTTCGAGTACGTCATGCTTCGCGACGTCAATGATTCCGAAGAGAATGCTCGCGAGTTGTCGCGCATCATGACCGGGCATCTCTATCATGTGAATTTGATCCCGTACAATACGACGCCGGGCGCGTCGTTCGCCGGAACCGATCAGGAGCGGATTTGGCGCTTCGCGGGGATTTTGGAAGCGGCGGGCGTTCCGGTTACTGTGCGCCAAAACATGGGACGCGACATTGCGGCGGCGTGCGGCCAGCTACGCGCCGAACCGCGACCCAGGGCCAAGCAGGTCGTCACACAGGTTTAGTGATTGCGCTTTTCGAGGGGCATACTAGTCAAGGCCACTTAGCTGTCGTTCACCTAATGACCGGCGAAGCCGTTTCGAAAACCTTACTACCGCAGGCCCCCTTTCTGTGCGGGGTGACTTTGAGCGATCCTCGTTGGTTAGCGCCGTGGCTCACAAATGTCATTCGAGATCTCATAGGAAACGGCGCAGTGTATCTAGCTTTTCATGGACCACGGTGTGAAGAGGCGCACGACATCGCTGATCGCGTCCGCGACAGCGTCATGCCAGACGCGGGCGATGTTGTAATGACGACATGGCACGAGGGGGAATCTCTAGTGGATTATCTTTGGTTCTTGGCGTTTACCGCTTTTCCGACCCGCGGTTTCAGTGCGGCCTCCGACCGGTACTGCGTTCTCGATATTGGGCAAGCGATAAATCCCGGGTTCCTTTCAGCGGTCCGGGAGGTTTTCGTCTCATGATATTGAGTTCAAGGAAAGCCGCTATCGCGTAGGAACGTTCCATGTGATGCCTATTGTGCTTATGCAGCGCGCGTGGCGAGACGACCCTAAGTACAAAGACACCGAGTTTGTCGTTTATCACTACCCACAACAGTACTTCGACCGAATTCATGGCGGTGAGAAGTTTGTATATTACCGCCCTTCTCGGGGAGCCGCGGTCGGGGAGGCAAGCAGCTATTTTGGGTGTGGCGAGCTCGGCGATATTTGGGATGATCCGTTTGAAGCGCAACATAGGTTCGTCGGTATCCGAAAACCCATTCGATTTGCAAAACCCGTCCCGTATGCTGATGGGCTTGGCCGGTTGTACGAATCGCGCTTCAATAATCGCAACGCATTCCAGGGTCAGTCTGTGCGGTATATCGACGACCTCGATTTCCATCGTATTCTAGACGCTGCGAGTCTGACAGGCGCCGCGTTCGCGGCTGCGCCGACGATTGACGACGTCATGTTGGGATTGGCATCACCGATGCTGCGACCACCCACCGATGCGTTCCGGCCATTGCTCGTCGTCCCCGAAGGCACCGGATATAAACCAAGCGGAGAGGGCCCGGACGTTTTTGAGGCGGCCGCGCTTCAGGAGCGAGCGCGCGACGATCACCAGAAGACGGTGAGGCTCCTCAAAGAACGGATCGATTTATGCGGTGGGACATGCCTTTTCAATAACAATGTCGATCTCTTGGCGCAATTTGACGAGCATCGCTTTCTTATCGAGGTAAAAAGTTTAAACAACCAGTCGGCAGCCGTCGATCGAATGCGCTACGGAATGGGCCAGCTATTCGATTACTCTGTGCGTTACCGAGCCAAAATCGGAAAAGCAACTCCAGTGCTCGCGTTCGCGACCCCCGTGCGAAACGAGGTGGCGTGGATTGGCGAGATTCTGCAAGGTAACGATGTTGCGTTCATCGCGCGCGAAGACGGAGACTTGAAGCCAAAAAATGAGCTCGCTTTTCAGATGCCCGTTTTTCGGTGATTGCTGAGGGAGCGCCGCTCGCAGGACGCGCTGCCTCGGTAACCTAAACTCAAGAGCTCTATGGAGAAGGAGCCCGCGGCGGGGCAAGTTTCGATGGAAGATATCGCGGCGTTAGCGAAGCGCCGCGGCTTCATTTTTCAGTCAAGCGAAATCTACGGCGGCATAGGCGGCTTTTACGACTACGGCCCGCTTGGCGCAATTCTCAAGCGCAATGTCAAAGATGCGTGGTGGCGCGACATGGTGGAACTGCGCGACGACGTCGTGCCGTTCGATTCGTCGATCGTCATGCACCCGAAGACGTGGGAGGCTTCCGGCCACGTTGAAGCGTTCAACGACCGGTTAGTGGACTGCAAGGTTTGCAAGCACCGCTTTCGCGCCGATCACTTGAAATCGCGCGAGCAATGTCCGGACTGCGGCAGCAAGAACTCTTTTACCGAAGAGCGCGCATTCAATTTGATGCTGCGTACGTTCGTCGGCCCGATGGAAGACTCGGCCGCGATGGCGTATCTGCGTCCGGAGACGGCTCAGGGTATGTTCGTCAACTTCAAAAACATCTATCAAAGCGCGCGCAAACGTCCGCCGTTCGGCGTCGCCCAAATCGGCAAAGCCTTTCGCAACGAGATAACTCCGGGAAACTTTACCTACCGGTTGCGTGAGTTCGAGCAAGCGGAACTCGAGTATTTCGTTCCTGATGATGGACAGGATCTCAAACGGTTCGAAGAGTGGGTACAGCTCCGGAAATCGTGGTATTCGAAATACGGCGTCAAACCGGAACGGCTGCGTTTCGCTGAACTGACTGCAGACGAGCGGCCCCATTACGCGAAGGCGGGCATCGACGTTGAGTATCTTTTCCCCTGGGGTTGGGGCGAACTCGAATCGATCGCGCACCGCGGCACTTACGACCTGGACGCGCACATGCGCTTATCCGGTAAAGACCTGCGCTTTTACGACGAGGCCAGCAAAACACACTATACGCCGTTGCTGATCGAGAGTTCCGCGGGAATGGATCGCACGACGCTGGTGATGCTCGTCGATGCCTACGAACGAGAAACGGCCTCCGATCCGGCTGGAAAACAAACTGAGCGCATCGTTCTACACTTTCACCCGCAAATCGCGCCGGTCCAGGCGGCGGTATTTTCACTAGCGCGCAATAAACCCGAGCTCGTCGAACTTGCGCGTTCGATCGAGGAAGGTCTGCGGCCCAAGTTCCGCACGCAGTACGACGAAGGAAATATCGGCCAACTCTACCGCCGTCAAGACGAAATCGGGACGCCGCTCTGCCTGACGGTGGATTACGACAGCTTGACGGGCCACGACGTAACCGTGCGCGAGCGAGACTCGATGCGCCAAGAGCGCGTTGCCATCGGCGCGGTCGAATCGTACCTGGGGGAGCGTTTGGCGGGACCCTAGGACTTTGCGGGCCCGCGCGGGCGCCGGGGCGAACGCCCCCGTCTCAGATCTCGATCGAAAAAGAGGCTCCAATGGTTCGCAAGCTTCCCGTATTTCTCGCGCTGGCCGGCCTGCTCGCCGGCTGCAATGTTGCCGCCGGTTCGTCGACGCCGCCGTCGGTGGTTGTCGTTCAGCATCTGTACGTCGGCAACGACAACACGCCGGGCACGGTGCAGGCTTACACACTGCCGATTACTGCATCTTCCACACCGGCATTCGTGTTTGCATCCAACAACGTCGTTTCGGTCGGTCTCGATGCGAACAATAACGCGCTCGTAGGCGATAATGCGGGCCATCTGCAATTTTTCACCGCTCCGCTCAGTGCGACGAGCACTCCGTCCGTCACATTCAATAACGGGAGCGCATCGAATAACGGACAGATCGTCTTTAATCTCGCGGGACAAGCGTTCGTAGCGACCGTCACGTCGACTGTGAATCTGTTCAATCCGCCGTTCACGAGTTCGAGCGCGCCTTCAACGGTTGTTAGCGGAGGGCTTATATCGGCCATCGGTGACGTGCTCGACAACGCCGGCAGCCTTTACGTTTCCAATGCGGGCACCGGCGGAGGAACCGGCAGCGATCTCGAGGTTTTTGCGCCGCCGTACACCGGCGCGCCCGCCGTTACTACGCCGAATGTAGCGGCGACCGCATACCGGAAAATGGCCGGCAGCGGCAGCACGCTCTACGTTTGCTCGGTCGCAGGAACGACGGGCCGCATTGATGCGTACGGTTTACCGCTATCAAACACGAGCGTGCCCGCTTTTGCAATAACGACCGGCGTTAACGTGCCCGAGGCGATTGCGTTCGATCAGAACGGCAACATGTACGTCGGAAACCTCGGGAATTCGACGATCACGGTCTACACCGCGCCGTTCAGCGCCACGAGCGCTCCTGCGGTGACGTTGACCATTCCCGGCACGTTTGCGATCTTCGGAATCGCCATCGGAAGATAACCGCATATGTCCACGACCGCTACCGCTGAAAAACCAATTTGGTTTTTCGAAGAAGGCAACGGCGACATGCGCGAGCTCCTGGGCGGAAAAGGCGCGGGGCTTGCCGAGATGACGCGCGCCGGGCTGCCGGTGCCGCCCGGATTCACGATCACCACTCAAACATGTCTGCAGTACTACGAACTCGGGCGACGCAACCCGCCGGGTCTCGACGACGGCATCAAGGCGGCGATGGTCGAGCTCGAGCGGCGGACCGGCAAGGGCTTCGGCGATCCGGCCAATCCGCTGCTGGTTTCGGTGCGCAGCGGCGCGCGCGCTTCGATGCCCGGTATGATGGACACGATTCTCAATCTGGGCCTCAACGATCAAACGGCGGAAGGGCTAGCGAACCTCTCCGGCAGCGATCGCTTTGCGTGGGACGCTTACCGCCGCTTCGTCATGATGTTTTCGAGCGTCGTTTTGGGCATTGAAAAGGATCTCTTCGAAGAGCAGATAACGGCGCGCAAGAAAAAACTGGGCGTTTCCACCGACCCGGAGATCGATGCGAAGAATTGGCGCGAACTGGTGGGCGACTTTAAGCAAACGGTCCGCGATCACGCCAAACGCGAGTTTCCGCAGGACGTGCACGAACAGCTGAAATTAGCCATCAACTCGGTCTTCGATTCGTGGTATTCCAAACGCGCGACCGACTACCGGCGCTACAACCGGATTCCCGACGACTGGGGGACGGCCGTCAACGTGTGCTCCATGGTCTTTGGGAATTTGGGAGACGACTCGGGCACGGGCGTTGCATTTACGCGCGACCCGAACACCGGTGCCAAGCAACTCTACGGCGAGTATCTGCGAAATGCGCAGGGCGAGGACGTGGTCGCCGGCATTCGCACGCCTGAGAAGATCGCCGATCTCGAACGCGCGCAGCCCGACGTCTATCATCAGTTTGTCGATATCGCCGGAAAACTCGAACGGCATTACCGCGATATGCAAGACCTCGAGTTTACCATCGAGCGCGGCAAACTCTACATGCTGCAAACCCGCAACGCTAAGCGAACCGCCGAAGCCGCAGTCAGGATCGCGATCGACATGGTCGCTGAAAACCTCATCACCAAAAACGAGGCCCTGAGCCGGGTCAGTGCGTCTTCACTCGACCAACTTTTTCACGCGCGCATCGATCCGAAAGAGAAATACGAGATCGCCTGCACGGGCTTGAACGCCTCGCCCGGCGCTGCCGCCGGACAAGTCGCGTTCGATGCGGATACCGCCGAGAAGTGGGGCAACGGCGGGAAAGCCGTCGTGCTGGTGCGCGTGGAGACCAATCCGAACGACGTGCACGGCATGTTTGCCTCACGCGGCGTGCTGACGGCAAAGGGCGGCGCCACTTCACATGCCGCCGTCGTTGCGCGCGGGATGGGAAAGCCGTGCGTCGCCGGGTGCGACGGTTTGCAAATCGACATGCGCAACCGCAAAGCCACCCTAGGCGGCAAGCCGATTGCTGAAGGCGACTGGATCACGATCGATGGAACGACCGGCGACGTGATCGCGAGCGGTCTAAAGTTGATCGATCCGCCTTCGAAATTGCCGGAATGGTTGGCGACGTTCTTATCGTGGGCCGACGAAGCGCGCACGATGGAAGTCTGGGCGAACGCGGACACGCCGCAAGACGCCGTGAAAGCGCGCGAGCTCGGTGCAATGGGAATCGGCTTGTGCCGCACCGAGCATATGTTCATGCAGCAAGAGCGGCTGCCGATCGTCCAGGAGATGATTCTCTCCGACACGCATGAGGCGCGCGCGGACGCCCTCGCCAAACTGCTGCCGTTTCAGCGCGAAGATTTCCACGGCATCTTGGAAGCGATGCAAGGCTTGCCGGTGACGATCCGGTTGCTGGATCCGCCGCTGCACGAATTCTTGCCGTCACAGGAAACGCTTCTGGTGGAAACCACCGAGCTGCGCCTGCGCGAAGGCGAAGAGTCGCCGGCCTATCGCGAAAAAATGCGCATCCTGAAACGTGTGCAGCAGATGCACGAGCAAAATCCGATGCTGGGGTTGCGCGTTTGCAGGCTCGGGATTTTATATCCGGAGATCTATGCGATGCAGGTGCGCGCGATCTTCGAAGCCGCCTGCGATCTGAAGAAGCGCGGCGTCGACGTGCGGCCTGAAGTGATGATTCCCGGTGTTGGCACGAAAGAAGAGATGAAGTTTACGGGCGATGCGGCGCGCAAGGTTGCCGAAGAAGTCATCGCTGAGCGCGGCGTGAAGGTCGACTATCACGTCGGCACGATGATCGAGTTGCCGCGGGCATGCACCGTTGCGGACGAACTGGCCGATCACGCGCAATTCTTTTCCTTCGGCACGAACGATTTGACTCAAACAACGTACGGCTACAGCCGTGACGATGCGGAGGCCACGTTCATTCCGCGTTACCTCGAACTCAAGATTCTCGCAGACGATCCGTTTCAAGTATTGGATCGTCAAGGAGTCGGATCGCTCATGCAAGACGCGGTGCGCCGCGGACGCGAGAAGCACAAGGATCTGAAGATCGGAATCTGCGGCGAGCACGGCGGCGATCCGTCCAGCGTTGCGTTCTGTCACGGCCTGGGCTTGAACTACGTCTCGTGTTCGCCGTATCGCGTGCCGATCGCGCGCCTCGCTGCAGCGCAGGCCGCGCTCGGTTCGCTGAAATAAGACGATGCGCGCCGTAAGCGTTGTTCTTGCAGCCATTGGGATTCCGCTGGCCTTGGTGTTGTTGTTTGCTCCGGTGACATGGGGATACGGTGGCATAACGGTGCGGTGGGTGGCGGGGAGAACCGCTGATGCGACGGTGGCGAATGTCCGCAATGTGGATCCCATCGGTCCGGCGGCGCGGGCGGGACTGCGCGTTGGAGATAAGTTTCTTCTCGACTACGGCGAACGCGTGACATGGAATTCGGGGCGCGCCGGCGATTCGGTCGCTTTCACGATGTTGCGCAATGGCACCCGGCAGTCCGCGCACTTGGTGTGGGGTCCCTTCACGCCGATGCTTGCGGCCGTCGAGCAATGGCGAAAAACGGGTTACGCGATCACGGCACTCCTCGCGTTTGTACTCGCTCTCTTGGTGGGGATTCGTGCCCGAGAGTCGCGGTTAGGGTCTATTGCGACATTCGTTCTGCTCGCGCTTGGCTGGCGTGCGATCGCAGGTGCGACAACGCTCGCAGCCCCCACGACAGCGTTAAGCGAAGCGGCCCAGTACGCAGTCTGGTTCACCGACGGCATCATTCTTTCGGCCATGCTCTTCCTCTTAGGAACGTTCCCGCCGAATCCAGGCATCGTCCGGCGAGTGTTTCAGTATGCAGCGATTCCCGCCGGTGTGTTTGCTTGGCTTGCGCCAACCATTCCCTACTTGGCATTTTATTTGCCGTTTGCGTTCGCGCAGCAATTCAGAACGCAGGCCGGAAACAACGGCATCGCGCTTGGAAGTCTCGTGCAATTGTTGCTGGTCGCCGCGTGTATCGACGCCCTGGTGCGGACGCCCATCACATACCGCGCGGCGACGCGATGGCTGGCCGGATCGTGGCTCATCGCGGCTTTGCTGGCGGCAGCGTACGGGGTCGCTTACGACTTGGCCGTTGGGACGTTTGGCTTCCATTCCTTGGATCCGCTGCCGTTTGTCGCCTATGTGTTGTTTGCGTTCGGCATCTCGTATCCGATTCTGCGCCACCGCTTGACGGACCTGAACATCTTTGTGACGCGCGCGACGATCTACGCCGTCGTTTTGCTAGTGATCGTTGCGCTGTTCGTACTGGCGGAGTGGCTCATCGGGCGGCTCTTCGAACGCGCGCCGCAGTTCGTCGCGCTGCTCATCGTGCTGGGCCTCGGCATTTCGGTGCGCTGGATTCATGCGTTTGTGGAAAACCGCTTAACGGCAATTGTCTTTCACAAACGGATTGCCGGCCTGAACGATATCCGCCGCGTTGCGCGGGAGGCGGACATCGCCACCGACTCGCACGCGCTGCTGCAAGTCGCTTGCGCCACGATGCATCGCGGTCTCGATATATCGGCGGTTGGGTTTTATCTGCGCGAGGGAAATGAATACATTTCGCTTTGCGCGGCCGGCGACGTTCCATGGCAGGAGGCCTTTGACATGAACAGCGCGCTGCTGCTGCGCCTGCGGCGCTGGAACGAACCGTTCGAAACGATGGACGCCGGCGGCGAGCATCAAACGCTCGTTTTGCCGATGAGCGCGCGCGGCGCGCTGGTCGGATTTGTGTGCTGCGGACCCAAAGCCGATCACACTGCGTACCTGCACGACGAAATCGACGCGCTTGCCTATCTTGCAACGGAAGTCGGCGTCGCCTGCGCGTGGCTTTCACAAGAACCCGTCACGCTGCCGTCGCTTTCGCCCGCTTAAACCCAGGTTAGAGTTCGCGTTTCCCGTTCTCAGAAAGGAACCGGGATAATTTCGCCGTCCGTTTTCTTTGCGGAGACACGAGTCTTCAACCGCAAAGGAGCTTCGCATGATTCAGAACTGGAAGGCCGCGCTCGGCGCGGCGATTCTCTCACTCTCGGCCTTCGGCGCGGGAGCGGCATGGACCGCAAGCGCGCAGGCTCGCTCAGCGATTCCGCTCGTCAGAGTAGATGAGCGCGGCGACCGCAATCTTCGTATCGACCGGCAACGGCTGGAAACCGTCATCGACCAGCTGCAGCGCGACCCGCGCGATTACGGCGGGCACCGTGAAACCGCCGTCGACCTTCTTATGCAGGCGCGCGCGCAAATCGACGCCGGTCTAGCGTACGAGGAGCGCGGTGGCCACTAGCGCACTAAGGCCATTTTGCGCCGGCGCGAGGGAGAGCGCGCTTGCGCGGTCGATAATGTGTCATCCTGAGCGAAGCATTTCGCCTTAAGCGAAATACATTGTCATCCTGAGTTTGTCGAAGGACGAAGGACGGCCGAGCGAGTCGAGGCCCGCGCGAGCTCAGCTCATGCGGGCTTCGTCTACGCTCGCTTCGCTCGCTGCTCAGCCGTGGTTCCCTTCGACATGCGTTTTCAATGAAACGCTGCTCAGGACAGGCTTGCTCACCATGACACCATTAAAAAACCGCTCGGCTGTACCGCTAAAAATCGCCGCGCTATACCGCTACTTGCCGCGATCTTTGAGATCCGCGATCGCATCCCAAGCGGCGTTGCGGACACCGGGCTCGGTATCGTGCGCTTCGACGAACTGCAGCGCCGGGATTGCGCTCTTCTGGTTGAGACGGCCGAGCGCGCGCACCGCCGATGACCGCGCGCGGAAGTACGGATCGTGCTGTGCGATTGCGATGAGGTAGTTCTCGACAAGTGCCGGCTGTTTCTTCGCGATCGTTGCGAGCGCCGAAATGGCGTCGAGGCGTTCGTTCTCGTTCTGACCGTACGCAGCGCGGATCTTCATGAGCGGGACAGCGCGCACGTCGCCGAGGCTCGCAAGCCCGAGCAGCGCTCCGCTAGCGACGGGCTCGCGGAACGCATGGCGGTTCAATCCCGCGACGAGAACGGCGTACGTTCCCGGCGCCTTCGTTGCGCCGAGGCCGCGCAGCGCCGCTCCCGCGATCAGGGGGTCGGACGATGCGGAGAGCGCCTTGAGATCGTACTCGAGCGCCGCGTTCGATGGATGGTCCAGATTCTCGACCTCGTTTGCGGCGGCAATCACAACGCGCGGATCTTTGTCGTGCAGCGCAAGGCGAACGGTTTCGGCGTCGTCGAGCGCGCCGGCCGCATCGAGCGCATCGACGCGAACGCCGTAGAACGGATCGCGTGTAACGACTTGGCGGACAAATCCGGCAGCAGCCGGTTTATCTTTGGTTCCGGCTTTACCGAGATTGCCCGCGGCCCAGAGCCGGTCGCCGACGTAGGGCGCGTGGATGGCTTGATAGCCGAGGTCGGCGATCGATTTATTGTCGTCCAAGCCGCGCAGCACGTTATTGTTTTCGTCGAAGAGCACCATCACGGGTTGCGAAGGCACCTTCGGAATAGTGAAGACCTCGTGGTTGGCACTCACTTGGAGGCGGGCTTCATTTGACATGCCGAACGGCGCGGAAGGGATCGCACGCGCCGCCCACACGCCGACGTCGATGGGCATGCGGAAAGGTTTGCCGTCGTGGTTTTTCTGCGTGACGTCGAGCGTCAGCGTTTGCGCTTTCGGATCGTAGCTTTCTTTGACGTAGAAATGCGGGTACGCGGGCCGGTGAAACCACTCGTTCTCGAACCAGCCCAGATTCTCGCCCAGCGATTTTTGGATCGCGACGAAGAAATGATGCGTGTCGGCGTTCTTGTGCTGGTAGGCCAGCAAGTAGTCGCGCAGCGCGTGGAAGAAGCGCGCGTCGCCATACATCCAGCGCAGCATGTGCAGCACTTGGCCCGGGCGGGGATAGCCGCTCGAATCGAACGAGTCCATCGCGTTGGCATAGGTGTACTCGACGATCGGGCGCCAGTAGCGCTTGGTTTCATTGAAGTACGCCTGCTGCGCGTGGTAGCGCTGATACTGGAACTCGGCTTCGCCGAAATGATGCTGGAACCACAGCTCCTGAAAATACGTCGCGTAGCCTTCATTGATCCAAACGTTGGCCCAATCCGACATCGTGACGTCGTCGCCCCACCACTGGTGCGCCAGCTCGTGTGAGACAAGTCCATCACAGGACCGTTCGAGTTCGTACTGCGGTGGATGAATGGCGAGTTCAGTTTGCGTGGTAGCAGATGCGTTTTCCATTCCGCCTGCCGTAAAACGCTCGACCGCCGTTTGGTCGTATTTTTCCCAGGGATACGGGACGCCGATGATCTTCTGGAAGTACGCAACCATCTGGTTGGTGCGACCGAAGCATTGCGAGCCCCACTGCGCATCGGCTTGCGACGTGAAGAAGTCGACCGGCGTCTTTTGCATCAGCGTGTGGAATTTCGTGTACGGGCCGGCGCTGAACGCGATCAGGTAGGTCGAAATCGGCGCCGGTTCGACCCAATCCCACGTGCTGCCGGAAGCGTTTGATTTTTGAAATTTCAGGTGGCCGTTGGCTTGTACGCGCCAGCCATTTTGCACCGTGATGATTTGCTCGACCGGCGTCTTCTGGTTCGGCTCGTCCCAGGTCGGGAGCCACAGCCGGTTGTCTTCGGCCTCGCCCTGCGACCAAATCTCGGGCTGGTAGTTTGGATAATATTTGTCCGGGCGTATGAAGTAAACGCCGCGGGCCGGCGTAACGCTGTACTTCGTCTCGATCGCCAGCGTATCGGAGACTTTGGCGGCCTTGGCCAAAGTGATGTAGAGATGATCGGCAGTGGTGCTATAACGAGCGGGGACACCGTTCACGGTGACGCTCGAGAAGTGCAGACCGACACTGTTAAAAGGGAGGGACGATAATCCGTTCGCCTTGGGCGAGATCACATTCGTGACGTCACCGTAGACGATGCCCTTTTGGAAATTGAAATTGAGCTTGATCAGTAGGTTGCGAAAGATATATGGTGCGATTGCCGTCTTGTGGTAAGTGGCTTTTCCGCGGCCATAGGGGCGCGGATGCACTTTCGGAGGCGGCGCCGCGATCGCCGCGATGAAAACGATTCCCAACAGCGCGGCGATGGCCGCGCGCCCTGCATTCTTCATAGCCGGAGGGTTGTGCTAGGGCTTCGGGCTTTCCCTCGTGGAGTCGCCCAAGCAGGCGACGGTCGTTTCGATGACGCGTTTTGATTCGTCCGGATCACGGACCTGAATGCAAAGCGCACCGGTTTCACGCGCCGGGTAATCGTTACCGCCCGGAAACAGGGCATCGCCGACGTAGATCATTTCGTCGATCGCGATCCCGAGAATGTCGCGCAGTTTTCGGATCCCGTAGGCTTTGTCGATCCCCGGTTTGGTGACGTCGATCGAGGTCGTACCTCCCATATGGACGGAGAAGTTCGGCAGCATCGGGTCGAGCAGCGCTTTGATCGCCTTGCGTTTTGCGAAGTCCGGATCCCACTTTTCCTTCGCATCCAGCGGGGCTTGCTGGCCCAGCGCGGAGTAGGTGATTTGGCTTCCGCGATCTTCGATCGTTTCTCCCCACACTTGTTGACTTGCGAAGCCAGAATTGGCGACCGCCTTTTTCAGCGCGTCAATGATGGTCGCTTTTTCGGCGTCGGTGAAGTCCTCGGCGTAGAGAAGTTTCCACCCGGCGTCCTTATAGAGATAGAAGCGCGTTCCGCACGTGGGCAGCAGCGACAGCTTGTCGAGGGGCGCATCTTTTGGCAGATTCGCAACGAGCTGTGTTTCGAATTGGGGGAAGCCGCCTCCGGAGATGATCGCAACCTTAACGACGTTCAGGAGCGCACCCAGCAGACCGCTCATTTCAGCGTCGATTGCCGACTTGCTCGGCGCTAAAGTCCCGTCGAGATCGAAAACAATAAGTTTTTTCATTATCGGACGCGCTCCCATGCGATGTAGCTCATATCTATGGCCCGATCACCGGTAAGACGTCGCCGCGGTGCTGTTCAAAGAGCTTTACATCGAAAAACCAATTTGGAAGGGCGGCTAGGAATCGCATAGCCGTTGATGTGGCGTTATACTGGACCGTGCGACCGGAGAACGGATTGCGATAGGTCCAAACATGATGGATAACCAGCCAGTACGGGCCCACTAAACCGAAATCTTCCAGAACAAACGTATCGCTCGCAACATCTCGATAAGTTGGGCGGTAATCTCCTTCAATTATCGCGCGCATGATGTTATCGGATGCCGTGTTAATCCAAAGCTCTCGGAGGTTGTGTTTTTTGGGATCCGATACGGGGCGCAAAGATAGATGATATGCCGTGCCCCCCTGCGTAAGTGAGTCAACTCCGACGAGCGTGATATTGTATGAAGGCCGAGCGACTGAGATGACGGTCGCGATCGTCTTGAGATCCGAAAGGTCGGGATTCATGTTCGTCCCGCCCGGCGGTTGCGTAGTTTGGCGATGCGCTATTAGCCAGGTATCCGGCGCGAACTCTGATTCTCCGATCTGAGGAGGCCTTGAGATCGTGTACGGTACATCAAGCACGCATTCGAGCCGATTTGTCGAATCGAAAATTCTGCGTTCGCCCCACTCGTCGTTACCGTTGTCCCCGGCACTGGCCGCTATCCAGTGTTCGGTGTCAATGATAAATTCAGGCTGTGGCAGCGTGACCAAATGCTGCATTGCGGATTTATAGATTTGGTAAGGGTCGGTCAAGGGCGCTGGCGACGGGGTCGCAAGGCCCAATAGAAGTGCCGCGGCTGCGATCACGTGTGCGCAGCCTCGCGGCAAATGCGGCGCGCCTCCGCGACGTCGACGCGGGCGCGTTCGACGAAGAGTTTGCGCCAGTAGGCTTTTCCGGTAAGCTTCGCTATCAAATCCGACGCTTCACGCGCATCGACGACCGCGCCCGAACTCGTGCTTACCCAGATGGTCGGCGCCTTCGGATCGGCTTGCAGCGGCAAACGATGAAGCAGCTGCGACTGCTCGTCGGCCCATACCGCGTCGCCATAGGCCTTCCTTAAAGCTTTCTCGCAGCGTTCGAATGCCTTCAGGTCGCGCTCGGCGTTGAACTCCGCGGCGACCGCGTAGAGGCGGACTCGCTCGCGCAGCGCGCGAGCCGGGATCGAATCGCGGTCGCGCAGTTCGTTGAGCACGCGAAAATCGTCCCAGCGCAAGAATTCGTCGATTGGATCGAGCAAGCGCGGGTCGGGCCAGAGCTCGCGCAGCGCCTCTTGCAAGATACGCTCGAACATTCGAGTCGTGTGATGAAAATAGACCGACGCGAACATCATATAGCGCGCAAGCAAGAACGATTCGAGTGCCACGACGCCGCGCCGGTCGATCCCGAGCACGGGCCGCCCTTCCACTTGGAAGATGCGCAGCGAACCCAAAAGCTGGTCGGCGTCGTACTTGCCGCCGGCGACGCCGGTGAAATACGCGTCGCGCTGCAAATAGTCCATGCGATCCGCGTCCAGGTTCGGACCGCTCACGAGTTCGGCCAGCACGGGAAACTGCGACTGACCTTGCCCTAAGATAAGATCGGCGACGTGCTGTGAGTCAACGTCGATATCGGCGAGGTGCGCCTGGATCTCCGGACGCGCTAAAATCGCGAGCGTGCGGTCTTCGTGACGAACGCCGACGACGGCTTCGCACGCATGGCTGAACGGTCCGTGACCGACGTCGTGCAGAATGAGCGCGGCACGAACCAGGCGGCGCTGGTATGCCACGTCATCTTCGCTTGTAAAGAATTGGCGGCCGTGATGCAGCAGTTCGTCGAAGGCGCGCGTTCCGACCGCGAGCGCGCCAAGGGCGTGGCTGAACCGCGAATGTTCCGCCGACGGGAACGCCAGGTAAGCCAAGCCGAGCTGACGTAGGCGGCGCAGGCGCTGCAGCGCGGGCGTGTCCAACAAGCGAGCCTCGGCGGGCTCCAGCTCGATGAAATGGTGGACGGGATCGTAAATCCGCTTCATGTGAATACGTCTTGCAGGTTCTGCGGCAGCGGCGGAGACTCCGGCGGGGCGGCGAAGATGCGCTGATGGCAGTCGACGACGGCGCGATTCGCGAGATAAAAGCGCGCATCGACATCGCGAGTTACATCGGATCGCACGTCCAGCTGCGCAAGCGCGGAAACGATCTCGTCGGCCTGTGTCCCTTTCACGCCGAGAAGACTCCGTCGTTTCACGTCCATCCCGATAAGGGCTTTTTCAAATGCTTCGGCTGCGGGGCCGGCGGCGACGTGATCACCTTTGCGCAGCTGCACGAGAACTTGACGTTTCCCGACGCGAAGCGGATGCTGGCGCAGCGCGCCGGCGTTGAACTGGAGCCGCAAAACCCGCAAGCCGCGCGCGCCCGCAACGAACGCGAGGCGATTTACGAAGCCAACCGGATCGCGGTCGCGTTCTTCGAACGCATGCTGCACGAACCGTCAGGCGCAAAAGCGCGCGCCTACTGCGAGAAGCGCGGCATCTCCGAGGCGACGATCGAAAAATTCCACCTCGGCTATGCGCCCGATGAGTGGGAGGGGCTGACGCGCGAACTCGCGCGCAACAACGTCGAAGCGGCGCTGGCTGAAAAGGCCGGCTTGCTCAAACGCGGCGAGCGGGGCTTTTACGATTTTTACCGCGACCGTCTCATCGTGCCGACCTATTCCACAACCGGCGAAGCCATCGCGTTCGGCGGCCGGCTGCTACACGACGGCGAGCCCAAATACATCAACACGACCACGACGCCGGTCTACGAAAAAGGCCGTCACCTGTTCGCGCTCAACGTCGCGCGGCGTGCCGCCTCGCACGACCGCACGCTGATCGTGGTCGAAGGCTACTTGGATTGCATCGCGCTCCATCAGGCCGGTTTCGAAAACGCCGTCGCCGCACTCGGCACATCGTTTACGCAAGACCAGGCCAAGGAACTGCGCAAGTACGCCGACGGAATCTTTCTGTGCTTCGATGCCGACACCGCCGGCAATGCGGCTGCGGCCAAGGCGATCGAAACCGCCGCGCAAGTCATCGAGCATGCCGGCTCCGGCGTGCGCATCGTCGAGTTGCCGGAAGGATCCGATCCGGACGGCTTCGTCCGCGACCAGGGTCCGGAAGCGTTCGCGGAATTGCTCAAGAACGCCAAGCCGGCGATCGAGTTTCGTCTGGAAGGCGAGATCGCGCGGCTTCAAACGGGGTTCCATTCTCCGGCGGCGATAGCGCGCGAAGCCGAAGCCTTGATCCGGCGCCTTATTCCGGCGGCGGAGTGGGACCGTTGGCGCGTCTGGATCGCGCAGCGCCTTCACCTGAACGTCGACGATCTGCGGAACAGCCGCTTTCTTGCGAACAGCGCAAACTTCGGGCCGCGCCAACTTCCGGTTACCGGGCACCGAGCGCGCACTGTCCTCCCCTCGTCCTTCGAACGCGACGTACTCGCCATCATCGTGGAAGAGCCGGCGCTCCTGCGCGCCTTCCGCGATCGGATTCCGCAAGAACGGTTCCGGAACGAGGTCTACCGGCGGATTTACGAGCGGCTGGCGAACGCCGAGGGGCTGGAGAGCACCACCGACGTCTTCACGCTCTTCGGGGACGACAGTGAAACCCTCGCACTCCTTTCGGGGTTGAGTCAGCGGGACCGGAGTTCCACGCTGCCTTATACAGACTCCGACGAGCGGCGAGCGCATTTGGAGCGGGTGGTCGAACGGCTGCAGCTCGACGACGAGCGCGAACGCTATCGCGAACTTTCCCTAAAGATAGATGAACTTGCGACTGCCGGGCAAAACATTAGCACGGAATTGCGCGGCGAGTACGATTCGCTCGTTGCGAAACTAAAAAATAAAAAGGAGGTGAAAGTAAAATAATGCCACGCAAAAAAGCGGCATCGGCAAACGGCACGGCCGTGATCGAGGCGCCGGCGACGTCGGTTGAGGAACTCAAGAAGCGGATCCTGGACCGCGGAAAAAAACGCGGCTCGGTAACGCTTGATGAGATCAATCTCGAAGTCGGCCGCCTGGCCGAGACGCGCGACGAGCTCAACGAAGCCGAGATCTTTGAAGAATTGATGACGGATCTCAACGCCGCCGGAATCGAAGTTCTCGAGGAAACCGAAGAAGAAAAGGCCGAAGCCGACGAGGAAGCCGAGGCCGCAGAAGCGGTCGCCGCCGGATTGGCGCTGGACGATCCCGTCCGGATGTATCTCAAAGAGATCGGACGCGTACCGCTGCTCTCGATGCAAGACGAGAAAGACCTCGCCATGAAAATCGAATCCGGCGAGCGCGAGCTCGAGCGCAACGGCTCGGTCGATCCCCGCATCGTGACCATCGGCGAGGAAGCCAAACGCCAATTGACCGAGGCCAATCTCCGCCTCGTCGTATCGATCGCCAAGAAATACGTCGGCCGCGGCATGCTCTTCTTGGACTTGATCCAGGAAGGCAACCTCGGCTTGATCCGCGCGGTGGAAAAATTCGACTACCGCAAGGGCTATAAGTTTTCCACGTACGCCACCTGGTGGATACGCCAAGCCATTACGCGCGCGCTGGCCGATCAGGCACGCACGATCCGCATTCCCGTGCATATGGTCGAGACGATCAACCGGCTCATCAAGATTTCGCGCCAGCTCTTGCAAGAGCTCGGACGCGATCCATCGGTCGAAGAGATCGCCGCTGAGATGGGCTTAACGCCGGAAAAAGTGCGCGAAGTTATCAAGATCAGCCAAGAGCCGATCTCGCTCGAAACGCCGATCGGCGAGGAAGAAGATTCGCACCTCGGCGACTTTATCGAAGATCAGGAAGCGGTCGCGCCCGCCGAAGCTGCGTCGGTGATGCTGCTCAAGGAGAAGATGCAGGACGTGCTGCAAAACCTGACCGATCGCGAACGCAAAGTGCTCGTGCTGCGCTTCGGTTTAGAAGACGGCCACCAGCGGACGCTCGAAGAAGTTGGCCAAGAGTTCGGCGTGACGCGCGAACGCATCCGTCAAATCGAAGCCAAGGCGTTACGCAAGCTGCGCCATCCCTCGCGCGGCAAAGCGCTCAAAGACTACTGGAGCAACGAGTAGCCGGAGCTACATCTCTCCTTTGGCGTTCTCCGTCGAAGGATGAACCAGCGGGTTCGCGGTTGCAAACGCGCCCTTCGGATTGGGCGTCAGCCAGATCTCAGTATCCCACTGCGCCGGAAACGTGAAGATCTTTACGACCTGCGATGCATCTTTGACTTTGCCCATCGTCACGAGCGTAGCGGCTTGCGGATGGCTGAGGTTGCCGCCGGCAGCGACGAAATCTTTGCCGCGGGCAGCTAGTCCGTAGCTCATCGTCCCGTCGGGATTCTTCACAATCCAATGCACGTGAGCGTTGCGGAACTTGAACCAGCGCTGCGGGTTGAGTCCCCAGAGGTTCGGCGCCACCGCGGGCATCGCAAGCGCGCGCGAAAAGTCCGCGCCCAGCAAACGGCCCTTCACGTCGTACCAGAGTTGGCTCGGGTGACGCGGATCGACGCTGTTCCACTGTAAGTTCGCGTAGCTGATCGCGCCGGTCTTGTCTTCATTGTTGTACCGGAAGTAGCCGGCTTTCACGGCCGCTGCCGGATTGGGGAAGCGGGCGTTGAGATCTTTGGTGGCCGACTGCACGAAAGCGACTTCGCCCGGGAGCGGCGTATCCGGGAGCGGGGCGGGCGTCTGAGCCAACACCGCCGAGGAAGCGAACAATGATAGCGCCAGTGCGAAAAGCGCACGTTTCATGGGTCTACACTCCGTCTGTTATTACGTGGGTTGAGCGGTCGGTAGAACGCTTGGCGACGGCTTCGGCGTGGGTTCCACGAATCCCGGAGGAGTCGCGACCGGGGCAATCTTAATGGCCGCTCGGGGCGCGTCGGCCGCGCCGGCGATGGCCGGGGGGCTGACGATCGCGAGTGAGCCCGCGGTGAAGCGCAGTTCGGACCCGGTGCGCGCCCGGATGACGGTCCCGGGCTTCAGATCGACTTCCAGGCCCTTGCGCAGCATGTGGTACAGATAGTGATAGGGGATGAAAATGTCGCCGACGGTGTCGGTCACTCCGCGCGTCGACGCCTGTCCGGCGGTAAGATGCGGGTCGATGTGGCTGGTCGGCGTGACCAGCGGAAGCGTCCCTCCCGTTGCAAGTGTCAGCGGCTCAAAGTAGATATCGACGAAGCCGTCGACGTTAGCCAGCTGCGCGCCCGTCGCATGGACGATCTGGATTTGCACCGGCGCACCCGCCGGAGCGGCGGTGATGCCGCCAAGCACGATCGGATCGCGCAAGTGCGCGCGAACAAGCGTGCCGGATTGACCGCGGGAACTGATGGCGCCGTCGAGGATGAAAAAGAGGCTCGAGTTGGGCGGCAGGTCGGTTTTCGTGCCCGACGGTTCCGGCAGCGGGCTGGCGCTGGAGACAGTCTTTGGAACGACAATAGCGCGAGCCGTTTGAGGACTCGCGCTCATTGAAACTGCCACGGCGGCGGCAGCGAGCGCCGCTAGCGCGGCGCGTCCGATTTTAGCTGGCTTTTTTTTGCTCTTCGGCGGCTGCTGCGGCACGTTTTCCCTCTTCGATGAGTTGCTTGACCTTCTGGCCGCCCTTTTGTCCGATCTGTTCGTAGAAACTGGGGCCGTACCGGTCACGCGTCGCTTCGCCGCCCTTCTTGCCGCCCTTCTTGCCGATCTGCTCGTAGAAGGCGTGGCCGTGGGCGTTCTTCGTAGCCTGGCCGCCTTTGCGGCCAATTTGCTCGTAGAATTCAGGGCCGTACTTTTTCTTGACGGTTTCGCCGCCTTTTTGCCCGGCTTCACGAACGGTCATTCCGCCGGCTTTCTTCAGGGGGGCGTTGGGGTTACTCATAGGGACTTTTTACCTCGGTTCTTTGCGCCGCCCAAGAAGGACGGCAATCTCATGCTCCATATACTAGAACGCACATTCGGCCCGGAAAGTTGGGGTCTCAAGTGTTCCTGCGATTGATTTTTTGCCTTACACTAGCAAGCGCTCCCATTCTAGTATCGGCAAGTGCGGCGCCGCCGGCTAACCCGTACGTTCAAATCGAGCGCTTGGAGGCGTCCCGCTCTTTAGGCAACGGTGCGCTCGCCGAGTTTGTGACATCGTCCGACCGGCACGTAGCGATCCGGGCCGCGCTGGCCATCGGCCGCACCAAGCAGAGTGCCGGCATTCCGCTATTGCTCAGGCACCTCAACGATTCGGATATCGCGATGCGCGCGACGAGCATCTACGCGCTTGGGCTGATCGGCGGCATTCCAGCGGCACAGCCCGTTTTGGATGCGCTACTGCGCGACCGCGCGGGGGCGGTGCAAGTTGCGGCGCTTGACGCGACCGACCGCGTGGAGACGGCGCACATGTTTTCGGTGACGCAGGAGCGTCAAGCCGGACGGCGCGTTCGCGAATTGCTCGGCGTCGGCGATGTCATCGTACGCGGCCGCGCTGCGACGGCGCTGGAAGCGTTTCACGGGTCGACGTTTTCACAAGATGTGGTCGGCACACTCGCCCGCGGTTACGCGCGCGAGCCGGACTCCTACGTGCGCTGGCATATCATGTGGACGCTTTTCCGCGCCTATGCTAAACGCGCGCCGGTCGAGACGCTGCAGAGCGGTTTGCATGACCGCAACGAGCTCGTGCGCATCGAAGCGGTGCGCGCCTTTGGTCGCCGCGGCGACAAATCGGCGCTTGCGCTGCTGCAACCGCTGGCGGCCGATCCGTCCTGGCGCGTGCAAGAGCAGACGATGGAGTCGATCAAAGTGCTGCAAGGCGGATCGCTGACGGCACATTTGCAAACAATTCCGGCCGGCGTGCATACGCCGGCCCCCGGGCCGGATAAATTTGCCTCGCTGCCGGCGTTGCCGCGCGCCGTTTCTTCCACCAAGCCTCAAAAGCCGTCGGCGGACGCGATCTCTACGACGACGAAGCTCGATCCGGCCACGATCGCCTCGATGACCGGGAGCGCAAAAGGAGTGCATCCGCGCGTGCGCCTGGTTACCACGCAAGGAAACATTTACGTCGAGCTGTTTCCCGAGTGGGCGCCGCTGACCGTCGAGAATTTCCTCAACCTTACGTCGTCCGGCTATTACGACAACAACCGATGGTTCCGGATCGTGCCGGATTTCGTCGTGCAAACGGGCGATCCGAACGGTGACGGAAATGGCGACGCCGGTTACACGATTCCTGCAGAAGAGAATCCAATCGAACAGAGCAGCTACGTGATTTCGATGGGCATGAACTACACCGACCCTCCCAACGCGCACGCGATTCGCGACTCGGCGGGGACGCAGTTTTACATCACGCTCTCACCGCAGCTGCATTTGAATCGCGATTTCACCGTTTTTGGGCGCGTCATCGGCGGCACGGATGTTTTGGGGCGGTTGATCGAGTCCGATAAAATCATTCGCGCCGAACGCATTCCGGACTCGCCGTGAAGGCCGCAGCGGCCGGGGCACTTCTCGCGTTCGCACTTGCGGGTTGCGGAACGCCGCAGCGTTTGCCGCTGGAAATTCCACGCTGCGATGCGGTCAAATCCGCAAACGGCATCGCTCTCACCGCGCTGGTGATTAGCAAGGCGGCGAAACCGATATCGGGGATTGCGGTTTCGGTGGACTTCTACCACGACTTTCGCTCTGCAACCGTCCAGGGCTCAACGCCGATTCGTCCTGAGCTCGATCCAGGTCAGCAACGCAGCATCCTCTTTAACATCGCCGCGCCCCCCGCGCAGGCGCAAGGCCGCGCACTGCGCTGTCTCGCTACGCACATCTCTTATCTCGATGGGACGTCGGAGAGCGTCAAACCTTAGAATATTTTCTTTGTGTCGAGCAGTATGGTGACGGGACCTTCGTTGACCAGCTCCACGTCCATCGTTGCACCGAACTCGCCGTATTCCACGTGCAAGCCTTCGCGCCTTAGCAAAACACCGACGCGTTCGTAAAGGGGCTGCGCCTGCTCTTCCCGGGCGGCCGCAACAAATGACGGGCGCCGTCCTTTGCGCGCGTCGCCGTGCAACGTGAATTGCGAGATCAAGAGTATTGCGCCGCTTACTTCGGCAATGCTGCGGTTCATCAGCCCCTCGCCGTCGCGAAAGATGCGCAGGTTTGCGATTTTTTCCGCGATCTGTTCGGCGTCGCGTTCGTCGTCGTCCACGCCGACGCTCAAGAGCACTACGAGGCCTTGGTCGATCGTTCCGATAGGCTTTTCGGCAACGCGCACCCGCGCACGTGAGACGCGTTGAATGACGGCCCGCACGTCAGCGCGAGAAGATGCTCGAAAGCGCGAAGAGCAGGTTTTCTTTGCGCTCCGCCACGCGCCGGTAGAAATAGGCCGCCCAGTGCGTGCCGAACGGCACATAGATGCGCAGGCGATAACCTTCGCGCACAAGGTCGCGCTGCAGTTGCGGACGCACACCGTAAATCATCTGAAATTCGAACCGCTCTCGCGAAATGTTCTTGGTTTCTACGAACTCTTTTACGGCCGCGATTAAGCGGCGGTCGTGCGTCGCAATGCCGGGATAGTTGCCGCGCGTCAGCAGTCCGCGCGCACAGTGCATGTACTGCTCGCGAATCTTCGGCATCTCTTTGTAGGCGATCGATGCCGGCTCGTTGTAGGCGCCTTTACAAAGCCGCACGCGCGCGCCCAGCTCGATCATGCGCTCCACGTCGGCGGGCGTGCGTTTGAGATAGGCTTGGAGTACGGAGCCGACGTTGTCGCACGCGCTGAAGGCGCGTTCGAAAACGCGCAGCGTAGATTCAGTTACGGCGGAGCCTTCCATGTCGATCCGCACGAATGGATCGGGATTGCGTTTCGCGCGCTCCAAGATAGCGGAAAGGTTCTCGAATGCAAAAGTCTCATCGATCAGCAACCCGAGTGCGGTAAGTTTCACGGAGACGTTGCAGTCGACGCCGCTCCTATGAATGGCATCGAATATTTCCATGTACGTTTCGCGCGTTTTTATGGCGGCAGCACGCTCCAGGACGTCCTCGCCCAGAAAATCGAGCGATGCGCTCATTCCGCCTTCGTTCAGCTCACGCACCGCGGCAATTGCTTCACTAACCGCTTTGCCGGCGACGAACCGCTTGGCCAAAAAAAAGAACCGTTTTTGGAAGGTCGAGTCGGGAGCGAAGAAGCGATCGAGTGCGGCCATCGCAGCTGCTATACGACGCGGCGGCGCAAGGCCCATTGAAGCGCGATCGCGATCGCCGCGAGCACCACGAAGCCGTAGCTGAGGGCAAGCGCAGGAGCGACTCCTTGCGCCGAGAGCGTGACGTAGAGTTGGACGGGCAGCGCCGTTGGATGATATGCGACGATCGAAGTTGCGCCGTACTCACCGATCGCGCGCATCCAAGCAAGCACGACGCCGGCCACGACGTTGGGGGCTGCGAGCGGCAGTGCAACGCGGAAGAAGATGCGAAAGGCGTCGGCTCCCAAGGTTCGCGCTGATTCCTCGTAGATCGGATCGAGTGTTGCAAATGCCGCGGTGGAAACGATCGCGACGAACGAGCCGGCAACGAAAAATTCCGCTAACGCGACTCCCGCTAGCGAATCCACAAACGTTATTCCATGCGAGGACAGTGCCGCGCCGAGCGGTGTATGCGCGCCGACGGTTTGCAGCAGCATAATTCCCGACGCAACCGGCGGGAAGGCCAGCGGCAGCGCAAGCACCGCGAGAGCGACCGCGCGGATGGGGCCGCTCGAATGCGCGAGCGCGTAGCCGGCCGGCACTCCAAGCAGCGTCGCAATCGCGACCGCGATGCTCGAAGCGAGCAGCGAGACGACGAGCGCGTCACGCGCCTGGGGCGCTGAAAAGGCCGCGACAACGTCGCCGGGCCTGACCGCAGCAAGCATCGCAACGACGGGGCCTAGCATCATCACGATGAGCAGCGCCGCGGCTACATGAAAGAGTGAGAATTTCCAGAACCCCATTCCCATTTGAACTTCCTCAAGATTCTGGTCGTCGCCCTCTCGCTCGGATTAGACGTGTTTGCGGTAGGCGTGGGCGTGGGCATGCGCGGCACTTCGCGCGCGATAAAAGTGCGCATCGGAATCGCGTTTGCGACCGCCGAGGTCGTGATGAATTTGGCGGGCGTCGGCTTAGGAAAAATCGCCGGCGAACTGCTGGGAAACGTCGCGGGCTACATCGGATTTGCGGCGTTGATCGGTTTGGGCGGCTACATGATCATCGAAGCCGTCCGCGAGTCCGAACGGAAGCGGCCGCTGGACATGTCGCGCGGATGGGGCCTGCTGGTGGGGTCGCTTTCGATCAGTTTAGATTCGCTCGGCATCGGATTTTCGATCTTATACATTGGCGTGCCGCTCGTGCTTTCACTCAGCGTCATCTTTGTCGTCTCGATCTGTTCGACCGCACTTGGCTTAACGCTCGGCCGGATCGTCGGGCGCCGTGCCGAGGAAAGCGCTGAATTGTGGGCCGGCATCGTACTGGCGCTGACCGGCATCGCGTTCACGCTGGCGAAAGTATTTCTGCCCGCGTGAATACCGGCGAGGCGCTGCTCGATCTCGCGCGCGCCGGCGGACGTACTTCGCTCTTTGTCGTGGGCACCGGAAAGAATGCCGGCAAGACCGTTGCGATGCGTGCGGTCGCGACCGCAGCTACGCGGCGCGGCTTGACGATCGGATTGACGTCGGCCGGACGCGACGGTGAAATGTTCGACGCGGTCGATTCTGCCGCCAAGCCGCGGTTATTTCTCGAACCCGGCACGCTGATCGCCACGGCCCGCACGTTGCTCTCGGCGCGCCACGATTACGAGCTGCTCGAAGAGACGCCATGGCAAACTGCGGCCGGGCCGGTGGTGTTCGCACGGGTCCGCAGCGCAGCATTCTTCGAGCTCGCAGGACCGCCACGAGCCTCCGAGCTGCGCCGCTGCGTCGAACGCCTGCGCGAGTTCGGCTGCGATCAAACGATCGTTGACGGCGCGATCGATCGTGTCGCGGCGCTAGCCGGCGGCGATGACTCGGTGATCGTTTCGGTCGGTCCGGACGCCGGAGCGACGATAGAAGAAGCAGCCCTCAACGTGCAGGCGCTCGTGCAGCGCCTGTGTTTGCCGCCGTACGACTCGTCGAAGCCGTACGAGAAGGTCGAGGGCGCATTGACCGCGGCGCAGGCCGAGACGTTGATGAAAAACGGCGAACAGCGCCAAGTCGTCGTGAGCGATCCGACGCGCGTGGTGATCGCGGGAAAGGCATTTTTGCGGTTGACTGAGCGCGTCACGCTGCGGTGCGAGCATCCGCTGCACGTGGTGGCAGTTACGGTCGCGTCGATCGGCCGCGAGCGACATTTCGAACCGGAGGTCTTTCGCGAGGCGGTCGCGCGGGAGACGGGCTTGCCCGTGTTCGACGTGTACGCAAATACGTTCTCCGAAACTGATTCGAAGAGCCTGTCCTGAGCTTGGCGAAGCAAGGCGTGATGGATCCGCTGATCGTGACGGTCGCACCCGTCGGTGCGGAACTCACACCCGAGCAAACGCCGCACCTTGCGGTGAAGCCGGCGCAGTTGGGTGACGTTGCCGAGAAGTGCCAGCAAGCCGGCGCTTCGATCATACACGTGCACTGCCGCAACGACGACGGCAGCAACACGCACGACGTGGGGCGTTTCAAAGAAGCCTATGATGAGATTCGCGCACGCAGCGATCTGATCGTGCAGTTCTCGACCGGCGGAGCGATCGGTATGTCGCCGGAAGAACGGGCGGGTGTACTCGACTTGCACCCGGAGATGGCGACGCTCACCTGTGGATCGGTCAATTTCGGCGACGATATCTTCGAAAACAGTTTTCCGATCATGCGCGCCATTTTGAAGAAGATGAGCGAACTGGGCGTGCGTCCGGAGCTCGAGATCTTCGATAAGGGTCACCTTTCCAACGCGCGCAAGCTCGAGCGGGAACGCTTGCTCAAGTTTCCGCAGCACGTGGACTTTGTGCTTGGCGTGCCGGGCGGCTTGGATGCGACCGTTTCAAATCTCTGCGATCTCGTCGACGCATTGCCACCCGGCTGCACGTGGTCGGTTGCCGCGATCGGCCGCGCGCAGCTGCCCATGTCGATGGCCGCCATCGCGATGGGAGGGCACGTGCGCGTCGGGCTCGAGGACAACATCTATTATTCCCGGGGGAAGCTCGCCACGAACGACGAGCTGGTGGCGCGCGTCGTACGCATCGCCGGAGAACTCGGCCGCCCGGTTGCAACGCCGGCGAAAGCGCGCGAAATCCTGGGCCTGCCGCCGCTACAGGAGCAAGCCCGCGGAGCTTTAATGTAGCGATTCTTGTTTACGTACGTCGTGCGGCGGACGTTCCAGGCCATACCGCTGCTGTTGCTGATCTCGCTGCTCTTGTTTCTGATCGTCCACAGCGCTCCGGGCGGCGGACTCGGGCCGTATCTGCAAAATCCGCACATCACCCCCGCCGACATCGCGCGGCTCAAGCATAATCTGGGCCTCGATCGTCCGACGCTCATAAACTGCCGCTGGTTCTTCCGGTGCGGTTGGCCGATATGGGATTCTCAATATTTTTCTTGGCTGGGTCAAATTCTCCACGGTAATTTCGGGTACTCGACCAGCAATTCCGAAGACGTGTTCACGGCCATCGTCGAGCGTTTGCCCTCGACACTGCTGCTGATGGGCACCGCGGTTACGATCGCCTTCGTTGTCGGCGTTTCGGCCGGGCTCTTCGCAGCGGTGCGTCCCTACTCGATTTGGGACTACCTGATCACCACGTTCGCGTTCTTCGGACAGTCCATGCCGGTGTTCTGGCTGGCGCTCATGCTGCAGCTGGCCTTTGCGGTGCACGGAATTCCGCTGCCGTTCGGTTACGTGCTGCAACTGCCGTCGGCAGGCATCTCGAGCTCGGATACATTCGATCTCGGCGATCGCATCTCGCATTTGATCTTGCCCGCGACCGCGCTTGCGTTTCTCAACATCGCGCTCTTCAGCCGTTTTATGCGCAGTTCGATGCTCGAAGTGATCCGTACCGATTACATGCGCACCGCTTCCGCCAAAGGCCTCAGTTTCCGCACGGTACTTTTCAAACACGGTTTGAAGAACGCGTTGATTCCGCTGGTCACGGTGACGGCGCTTACTCTTCCCGCACTTTTCGGCGGCGCGATCGTCACCGAAACGATCTTCGCGTGGCCGGGGGAAGGACGGCTGTTCATCACCGCGCTCGGGCAAGAAGATATCGCCGTGCTGATGGGTTATCTCATCGTCAACGCGTTTTTAGTCGTGTTCTTCAATTTGCTCGCTGACGTCTTATACGCATGGCTCGATCCGCGGGTGAAGTACGACTGATGGCACTCTCCGCCCCGATCGGACAGCCCGTAATCGCCGACGACTCCGCCGTCTACAGTAAGGTCACGGTTTGGAGCCGCTTCCGGCGCCACAGGCTCGCGTTGGCCGGCGCCGTCGTGCTGCTCATCATGGTCTTGGTCGCCGTCTTTGCCTGGAAGATTGCGCCGTTCGATCCCAACGCAATCGATGAAGTGCACTGGCAGGGCAACCCGGTTGCGCCGTGCTTCCTCAACGCGGCACAATGCGGCGGCCATCTCCTGGGTTTGGACGAGAACGGGCGCGATGAACTTTCGCGGCTCATGTTCGGGGCGCAGATTTCATTGACCGTCGCGGTCTGCGCGGTGCTGATGGAGTTGATCATCGGAACGCTGCTCGGGGCGCTGGCCGGCTACTACGGCGGATACGTCGACTATTTCCTGATGCGCATCACCGACGTCTTCTTGTCGATTCCACTCCTGCCGCTGCTGTTAGTGCTGACGGGGATTGTGGCGGCGAGCTCGACCAAGGCAGCGCTCAGTTTTCAGGTCATCGTCTTCATCATCGGGGCCTTGTCGTGGCCCAGCGTCGCCCGATTGGTTCGAGCGTCGTTTCTCTCGCTCCGGGAACGCGAATACGCCGAAGCCGCAAGGGCGGTCGGCAATGGGGACTTGCGCATCATGCTGCGCCATTTGCTCCCCAACGCGATGGCGCCGATCATCGTCCAGGCGACCCTGGATATCGCCAACGTCATCATCGTGGAATCCGTGCTCTCGTTCCTAGGCTTTGGCATCCAGCCGCCGACAGCTTCCTGGGGAAACATGCTGAGCAACGCCGAGGCCAACCTCGAGAACATGTGGTGGGCCGCCGTCTTCCCAGGCCTCTGCATTCTCTTCACCGTGATGGCCATCAACTATATCGGCGACGGGCTCCGCGACGCACTTGACCCCAACGCCATTAAGTAGATAGACTGGCCGGGACCCCCCGCGCGCGAGTGGCGAAACTGGTAAACGCACTAGCTTGAGGTGCTAGCGCCCGCAAGGGCCTGGAGGTTCGAGTCCTCTCTCGCGCATAAACATTCGACGGCTCCGCCGTCAAGGAACCCCAGCCTCTCTCGCGCATGAAACCCTCGGGGCCCCGGAACCGTACTTTAGGGGAAGTGCGGCTTAGAAGAGAGCGTAGGATCCGTCTATCATGTGGTTGACCCGGTTCGCGATCAGTCGTCCCATCATCACCGCGGTGGTTTTTGCAGCCCTCGCGATTTTTGGCACGATTTCGTTCCTGCAGCTGGGGCGCAGCTCGAATCCGCCGGGAACGGAATTTCCCGTGATCGTGGTGAGCTCGTTCTATCCGGGCGCCTCGCCGCAAGATATGGAACGGATGATCGTCAAGCCGATCGAAGATCAGATGGCCGGCATCGACAATCTCGACCACATCACCGCCACGGCCCAGGAGAGCCAAGCGTCGGTCGCGGTCTATTTCAAACTCGGCACCAATATCGATCTCGCCGCCGTCGACGTGCAGCGCAGGACGGATACCGCGCGCATCTACATGCCCAACGACGTCGATCCGCCCAATGTGATCAAGGCCGGCAGTTCGCAGCCGCCGCTGCTCGATATCGCCGTCAGCTCCAGCTCGCTCTCGCAGGCGGAGATCGCCGACATCATCACCAGCCAAGTCAAACCGATGATCGAACAGATTCCCAACGTGCAGTCCGTCGACGTCTACGGTTCGGCGAGCCGCGAATTTCACGTCGAGCCGGTTCCGGGCAAATTGCTTGCGACCAACGCAACACTCAGCGATATTTTCGGCGCGGTCGCATCCGATAACCTGAACGTCCCGGGCGGCATGATGACCCAACCGACGCAAGAGGCGACCGTTGCGGTTCACTCCTACATTAATAACACCGGCGATATTCTCGCGATTCCGCTTCCGGTGGCCGGCGCGAGCGCTTCAGGCATGCACATCGCCGACGTGGCGAACGTCTACGACAGCCATCTCGAGATGCGCACGATCTCACACTTCAATGGCAAGCCGCGCGTCTACATCTCGATTAACCCGACGCTCGATGCGGATCAGATCAAGGCCACCAAGATCGCACGGACGGAGATGGCGGCGATCGAGGCGCGCTTCCCGCACCTGCGTTTCACGGAAGAAGACGCGCCGGGCGATTTCACCGCCAAGGAATTGTGGGGCGTTGGCCAATCGTTGATCGAAGGCATCTTCCTGACGGCTATCGTTATGATGCTCTTCCTGCATGCGTGGCGCAACGCCGTCGTCGTGCTCGTCGCGATTCCGAGTTCGATTCTCTCAACGTTCATTCTGATGAAGATCTTCGGCTTTCACATCGACGACTTGTCGATGATGGGACTCTCGCTGATCATCGGTATCCTCGTCGACGACTCGATTGTGGTCTTGGAAAATATCGCTCGACATCGAGACTTGGGGCAAAAGCCGGTGGACGCGGCGATCAACGGTCGATCCGAAATCGGCGGCGCCGCGGTCGCCATCACGATGGTCGACGTGGTCGTCTTCCTGCCGATTGCGTTCTTGCCGGGAATCACGGGGCAATACCTCAAGGAGTACGGCGCCGTCGTCGTGACCGCTACACTGTTCTCGCTCTTCGTATCGTTCACGCTCACGCCGCTGCTGGCGGCGAAGTGGAGTATGTTGAACCGTTCCGAGGGAGATCCGAAGTGGGTCCGCGCGCTCGACAATCGGTTGTTAGACTTTATTTTGCTGGCGGTTTCGGTCGGGATGTTCTTGCTGGGCAACATGACGGGCTGGTTCCTGCTCAACGTCTTCGCAGTCTTCATCGTGGCGCTGTTGGTGTTGAACTTCGTCGTTCACCGCTACGAAGCGTTTACGGAATACTACCAGGCCAAGCTGCTGCCGTTTGCGCTGGCGCACGGCAGTTTCGTGGTCTTTCTCTGCGGCGTGCTGTTCCTCAACTCGATTATGCTCGTGGGCGGTGGCGGAATGACCATCGTCATGATGGACCTGTTTATCGTTGCGGTTACGGCCGGTTTCTATGGCCTGGCATTCGTGCTCCGCATGTTCGGCTATAACAAAACCGAATCCAGGAATCCCTTTGCGCGCATGTTGCGCGGTTTGAGTTCGCTCGGAACCTATCGCCCGCTCACGATCGCGACCCTGCTGGGGCCCATCGCGCTTGGGGTCGTCATGGCGTTGCTGGGCGGAATCAACTTCGACTTTTTCCCGGCGCAGCAAACCGGCGTCATCCGCATGACGGTGAGTTATCCTACCGGGACGCCGATTGCGACGACCACGAAGTTCGTCGGCCAATTGGAAAACGTCATCATGAAGATGCCGGGCGTCAAATCCGTGAGCTCGACCGTGGGACGCAAGCCTTCCGGATTCGGCGCGACTACGGGCGGCAATTTTGCGCAAGTCGTGGCGCAGATGGACGATAAGTACATCAAAGATACAAATAAGGCAGTCGCTCAGATCCGCAAGCTGGGATATTTGGTTCCCGGCGGCGAGTTCGAAGTAGCGGCCGAAGGCGGCGGCGGAGGCGGAGCGGCCGTATCGTACGCGATCACCGGGCCCGAAGATCAAATCGGACCGGCAGCCGAAAAGATCGCCAAATTCCTCCGAACGGTTCCCGGCACGGTTAACGTCCAGACCTCCGCGGAGATCGCGGCGCCGCGTTTGAACGTCGACATCGATCAATCCAAGGCCGCGCTTTTGGGCGTCGCTCCCTCGGCGGCTGCCAACATCGCGCGCATCGCGGTAGGCGGCGCCGTCGCGACCAAAGTTCGCACGCCGAACGGTCTCGTCGACGTGCGCATACAGTTTCCGCAATCCGATCGCAACGCCGTCTCGTCGCTGCAAAACGTGCGTGTGCGCGCAGGTAACGGGATGCTCGTGCCGTTGGGATCGCTTGCGACTTTTACGTGGACGAAGGCTCCGACGCGCATCGAGCGTTTGAACCGGCAGCGCGTCGTCAATGTCTTCAGCGATCTCTTGCCCGGCTACTCGACCGGCCAAGTGATCACGCCCTTGCAGAAAAAACTGCGTGAGCCTGGCTTCTTACCTTCCGGCGTCACACCGGCCGCGCAAGGCAACGCGCAATGGGTCGGCGAGACGATGGTCAATTTGGGTATCGCGCTGATCACATCGTTCGTGCTCGTCTACATCCTGATGGTGATCCTGTACAGCTCCTTCCTCGAACCGCTCATTGTAATGTTCTCGGTTCCGCTTGCGATCATTGGTGCGCTGATCTTCTTGGCCGTCATGGGCAAGGTCCAGCCTGAGCAGGGCCAGTCCTTGAACATCATATCGATGCTCGGCATCATCATGCTCTTCGGATTGGTGTCGAAGAACGGTATTTTGTTGGTTGACTATTCGAATACGCTCGTGAAGCGCGGCATGCGCGTGCGTGACGCGGTCCTGCGCGCCTCGGCCACCCGGTTCCGTCCCATTCTCATGACGACCGCGGCAATGATCTTCGGCATGCTGCCGCTCTCGCTCGGCTACGCCGAAGGCGGCGAATGGCGTACCGCGATGGGAACCGTCATCATCGGCGGGCTGCTGAGCTCGCTCGCGCTGACGATCTTTATCGTGCCGATGATCTACAACACATGGATGGGGTACATGGAAAAGCGCGCGGACGCAAAAGCGGTCCGCCAAGAGCTTCAGCCCCAGGGCGGAGGCGTCGCCGCGGGGGTTCCCGCCTCATAACCTGACGGGCGCTTGCCGCTATCGGCCTGCACTCTGGGTAAGCAACCTTCTGAGACTTGATCTCGGAGGTTTTAGACAATGCTGATCGTCAAACGGCTCGCCGCAGCGGCGCTGGCCGCAGCCCTGTTTGGAAGTCTGGCCGGCTCACCGGCGGTTGCGCAGAGCGTCGCGATCGTGGTCAATGGCTCCGGTGTTACGTTCGACCAGCCGCCCGTCGAGCGCGCGGGACGCGTTTTCGTGCCGCTGCGCGGCGTCTTCGAACGGCTCGGCGCTTCGGTCGTCTATGCCAACGGCGATATCAACGCCCAAGGTAACGGCCGCAGTGTGCACTTGCATATCGGATCGAATCAGGCGGTCGTAAACGGGCAGACGCTCACAATGGACGTTGCGCCGTTTCTCATCGGTGCGCGCACGCTCGTGCCCTTACGTTTTGTCGCGCAGTCGCTTGGTGCAGCAGTCAACTGGAACCAATCCAACAACACCGTTTACATTCAGGGCAACGGCAGCGCTAACGTGGCGCCGCCGGTTGCCGGCACAACGACGAACGTCCTGAACCGGCTTAATCCCGCGCCCAACACGCATGTCGGCGGAACGTTCACGCTTTCGGGGCACACGCGTCCGGGCTCGACCGTGCATGCGGTCGTTACCGCTACGGCAAGCTTGCTCGGCGGCGTCGTTGGAGTCGCCACGGGCGTCAACCGTTACAACACAACGGCCGACGCAAATGGTAATTTCTCCATCCTCGTAAGCATCAACGCGGTTTCGGGCGGTTCGTTGCGCATCGCGCTCACTTCGACTTCGCCAACCGGTGTGGTAGCTCAAAGAACCATCGCGTATTCAACGTAGCCGGCACAATTGCTGTGCCTCGGAGGAAGTTAAAGAAAACTATGATTACTGTCAAACGGCTTGCCGCGTGGACGCTGACCGCCGCATTGATCGGCGGCTTCGGCCTAGCCCCGGTGCAAGCTCAAAGTGTCAACGTTGTCGTCAACGGCGGAACGATCACATTCGATCAGCCGCCGATCGAGCGCGCCGGCAGAGTTTTCGTTCCCCTGCGCGGCGTCTTCGAGCGCTTGGGAGCGACGGTCGTTTACGCCAACAACGACATCAACGCGCAGGGCAACGGCCGCAGCGTGCATCTGCATATCGGCTCGACGGCGGCGACCGTGAACGGGCAGACGGTCTATATGGACGTCGCGCCGTTTCTGGTAGGCGCGCGCACGCTCGTTCCGTTACGCTTTGTAGCGCAAGCTCTCGGCGCAAACGTCAACTGGAACGCGTCGAACAACACCGTCTACATCCAGGGCAGCGGCTCGGCTTCGACATACGTGCCGCCTTCGAATTCATCGTTTTCGCTGGTGAACGCGCGCCCGGCGACGACTGCCCGTACGACCCAGCCGAACATCCGCGCGAGCTTTAGCGAGTCCGTCGATCGCAATTCGCTGCACGTCTATGTGGATGGACAAGACGTGAGCGCGTCAACTGAAGCGAGCTCGAGCAGCTTCAACGTAACGGCGCCGTTCGCGCTGAATCCGGGAACGCACACCGTGCGCGTTACCGGCACCACGACCGCGGGCGCGACGTTTGATAAGAGCTGGTCGTTTACAACGGCGGCCGGCGCCACGAGCAATGTCCTCAATAACATCAGCCCGCCCGACGGCAGCACGGTCGGCAGCTCGTTTACGCTGACCGGGCATACGCGTCCGGGCGCGGCGGTGCACGTTGCTGCAACGGCCAGCGCGACAGCGTTCGGAATCATTCCGATCGGGACCGGCACGTTCCAGACCGACGTGACGGCCGACGGTAACGGCGACTTCAGCGTTCCCGTCAGTCTCAACACGACGTCGGGGGGACACGTGACCGTCATCATCACGACGACGGCAACCAACGGATCCTCGGTTTCTCGAACGCTCAACTACAGCGCACAATAGGCTGCTCCGCGAGAGCGCCGGGAAACCGGCGCTCTCTTCGTTAAAGGGCGCGCATGCGGATCTTGATTACCGGCGCTGCCGCGGGGCTGGCCCAGCGCGTTGCACTGGCGCTGGCACAGGACGGGCATGACGTCGTGTTCACGTTTCGCCCTGGTGGGACGCCGCCGGATGCAACGCTGGGACTCATCCGCAGCGCGGGGCGCGAGGCCGCAGCTTTCCCCGTCGAGTTTCTGGGAGACGAAACTGCGGTGTACGCGGCGTTGAGCGAAGCCGCCCACGAGCCCGTCGATGCTCTCGTGCATGCCGTCGGCCCGATGGTCGTGAAACGGTTCGAGCGCTCTTCCGAAACGGATTACCGCGACATGATCGACGGCAATCTGCGCAGCGCCGTGATCGCGGCGCGCACCGTTCTGCCCGCAATGCGCGAACGCGGTTTTGGACGGTTGATATTTTTCGGCATGAACGGATCGAGCGTCACGCGTCCTGTTCGCGGCCTCTCGCTGCATCTGGCGGCAAAAGCCGGAGTCGTCGCATTCGCGCGCACGCTTTCGCTCGAGGAAGCAAAGCATGCGATCACCGTCAACGTGATCGAGCCGGGTGACATCCGGCAGAAGTCGATTTCGCGCGAAGAAGCGCTCGCGATGCAGGCGCAAAATCCGCGCGGGCGGCCGGGTACAGCCGACGACGTTGCGGACGCGGTGCGCTTCTTTCTGGAGCCGGACAACGATTTCATCAACGGCGCGGTGCTCGCGGTAAGCGGCGGGTTGATCGAACCGTACGAGCGAACCGCCACCCCTTCATGAGTTTCGACGATACGAACGAGCGACGCGCCTTCGCGCTGCCCGGCTCGACCCTGCACTACGGTCCCGACAAGACGGTCGACGTCGAGCACGTCGATCTGCATCTCGTTCCGGACCTGGAGCGGCTCCGGTTAGAGGGCGTTTGCACGACGACGGTGCGCGCGCTCGACGAACCGGTTTCGGTGTTGACGCTGGATGCCGTCGACCTCGTAATTTCTTCAGTTGAGTCGGACGCGCGCAAGCTGAAGTTCACGACGCGCGGCGATCGTCTCGACGTGCACTTCGATCCGCCGCTCGCGCCCGAAACAACGGCGACCTTCGCAATCGCTTACAGCGTCGAAAATCCCCGGCACGGGTTATTCTTCGTCGAACCCTCCACGGAGTATCCAAAAAAAATCCGGCATGCGTGGACGCAGTGTCAAGACGAAAACGCGCGCTACTGGTTTCCATGTTTGGACTATCCGCACGAAAAACAGAGTACGTCGGCAACGATTGCCGTGCCCAAGGGGCAGTTCGCTTTAGGGAACGGCGCACTGGTCGAACGGCGCGACGAAGGTGGGAAAACGATTTTTCGTTACCAGCAAGGTATACCGCACGCGACATACCTCGTGACGATGGTGACCGGGCCTTTCGTCGAGGTCCCGCAAGCCGGTGCGAGCGTTCCCACCTATTACTACGTGCTTCCGGGCCGCGAAGCCGACGGCGAGCGCGCTTTCGGAAAAACGCCGGAGATGATGGCCGTTTTCGAAGAGCGTCTGGACTGCCCGTATCCTTACGCGCGGTACTCGCAGATTGCCGTCTCGGATTTCATCTTTGGCGGAATGGAAAATACGTCGGCAACCACGCAGACGGACCGTACGCTCCACGACGAACGCGCGCATCTGGATTTTTCCAGCGACCCGCTGGTGGCCCACGAGCTCGCGCATCAGTGGTTCGGCGATCTGCTGACGTGCCGCGATTGGTCGCAAGCGTGGCTGAATGAAAGCTTCGCAACGTTCTTCGAGGGAGTCTTCCGCGAAGCTGACCTTGGCTACGACGAGTATATCTACGACGCCTTCGAGTGGGTCAAGCGATATCTGGATGAAGATCGCCGGCGGTACCGGCGCCCGATCGTCTGCAACGATTACCGCGACCCGATCGAGCTCTTCGACCGGCATCTCTACGAAAAAGGCGGCGCCGTTCTTCATATGCTGCGCGGCGAGCTCGGGGAGGCGCGATTCTGGCGCGCGATCCGGCGCTATGTGCGCGACAACGCGCAGCGCTCGGTCGAGACGATCGATCTGATCCGCGCGATCGAGCAAGCCACGGGACGCAACATGCGCGGTTTCTTCGACCGCTGGATCTTTAGCGGCGGGCATCCGCAGCTGTGCGTCGGCGCGAATTACGACGCGCAGCGGCGCGCGCTGGCGCTGACGATCGATCAAACGCAGCCGGTCGACTTGCAGAATCCGGCGTTTGCGTTCGCGGTCGACGTTGAAGTGGACGGGCGCCGCGTCCGTGTCCGGATCGAGCGCGAACACGAAACGATAACGATACCGCTCGATTCCGAACCAACGCTCGTCCGGTTCGATCCGGGCGCCTTCATTTTGGCCGACGTAACGTACGCGCTGGGCGTGAGATTTGCGTCGGCGGCGCTGGCCGGCGATCCATCGGTCGTCGCGCGCATCCGGGCCGGGCGCGAGCTCGTGAAAGACGGAAGCGCGCAGGCGCGGTCCGCTGTGGAGGCAGCGTTCAAAGGCGATGCGTTTTGGGGTGTGGCGGCAGAACTGGCCGGCGCCCTCGGAAAGTCGCGTGCGGCCTGGGCGCGCGACTTGCTCGTCGGCGCTCTCGCGCATCCGCATCCAAAGGTGCGCCGCGCAGTCGCGGATGCGCTCGGCGAATTCAGAGAATCCGCGGTCGCGAAAGCTTTGATTGCTCCGGCTACCGGCGATGCGTCGTATTTCGTTCAGCGCGCGGCCTTGCACGCGCTCGGAAAAACCCGCAGCGAGAAGGCGTTCAAGATTCTTCGCGACGCGGCGCGCACGACGTCATGGAACGGCGTCATCGAATCGGGGGCAGCGCTCGGGCTTGGAGAACTCGCCGACCCCCGCGCGACGCCGCTGCTGTTAGAACTGACGAAACCCGGCGGAGACATTGCGACACGCGGAGCGGCGCTGCTGGCACTGGCGCGCCAAGCCGAACTCTTGGAGTCCGAACGCGCAGCCGCGGTGGACGCGATCGCCGGCGCAATTCGGGACGGAAATTTCTTCATCGCGCGCGGCGGAGTGCTCGCCGCCGAGCGTTTGGCCGACAAACACTTTCTGGCGCCCCTCGATCGTTTGGCGCAAACCGGGTTCGACGGACGGCTGCGGCGCGACGCCGCCGAAGCTGCTGCGCGCATTCGCGAAGCACTAAAAACGCCGGCGGCCGTTACGGGGCTGCGCACCGATCTCGACGCATTGCGTGAAGAACACCGCAAAATCCAAGAAAAGCTCGACGCGATTTCACGCGCTTAAGCGCGCCGTTTTCGTCGTGTCCGCGGTTTTGGCCGGTTGTGCGCATTCGCCGCCCGGGCCGCGGCATGCGGCTCTGGTCAGGCCTCGGCCGAGTGCGCCGGCCTGGGGAGAGGCGGCAAAGCGCGACATGCGGGCCGTTGTCGCGCGGGCGCTCGCTCCCGCGGTGGCGCTTTCCAACGATTGGAGCTGCGCGGTCGTCGCTCAGGATGGCACGCTGCTCTACTCCGATCGCAGCGGACATGCCGTCGTTCCAGCTTCGACGCAGAAGCTGATCGTGGGCGCCGCGGCGCTCGCGACGTTCGATTCCACCTACCGCTTTCACACGCTTTTTGCGAGCACTCAGCCGCCAAATGGCGGCACGATTGCGGGCGATTTCTGGCTCGCCGGCTCCGGCGATCCGTCGCTGCGCTCGGACGATCTGCGGCGCGGCGTCGAAAAACTTCGCGCCCGTGGCATTCGCGCGATCGAAGGCGGCGTTGCCGTCGATGCAAGTGCGCTGGCAGGTCCGGAACTCAATCCGTTCTGGAATCCGGGCGACGCCAACGAAGATTTCATGGCGGCGACCAGCGGGGTTTCGATTGATGAAGACACCGTGGAGTTTCGCGTAGCGGGTGCGGCGGCCGGTTTTCCCGCGAGCGTGCGCGTTAAACCACAGAGCGGCGCCATAAGCTCATTCGGATCGATTGCAACCGGATATGCCGACGACGTCGTCATCGCTGCGACCGGAACGCCCGGCGTTTTCCGGCTGACCGGAACGATCCCCCCGGGTAAGCGACACATTTTTTATCTACCGGTGCACGATATTCCGCACTATGCCGGCGTGGTGCTTTCGGAATTCTTGCGCGATGCGGGGATCGCTTTGGCGCACGGGCCCCGCGCCGGGAAACTTCCGCGCGAAGCGTACGTGCTATGGGATCACCCGTCTCCTGCGTTGACGCAACTCATACACCATATGATGATTTTTTCCGATAATCATTTCGCCGAGCAGTTCTTACGCGTGCTTGGTGGAACGCGCGGACGCGCCGACGACGCGCACGGGCTTGCGGCCGAGCGCGCCGTCTTGAAGAACGAGGGCATTCCGTCGCCCGGGATGCATCTCGTAGACGGCAGCGGGTTGGCCGACGCAAACCGGATCGCGGCGATAACGCTGGTGCGGGTGCTGGCGCGAAACGACGCGCTCTATCCCGTGCTCGCCCGCGGCGGCTTGGACGGTACGCTGAAGCGGTACCACTTTTCGCAAGCGAGCGGGCGGGTCCGCGCCAAGAGCGGTCATCTGGCATCGGTTTCCGCGCTAGCCGGGTATGTGAATACGAGGCACCACGGGAGAGTCGCGTTCGCGTTTCTCTTCAACGGTGTGCGCGATGCGGCCGACCCGGCGGTCGAAAGCGCGATCGATCGTATAGCGCAGCGCTAAGCGGGGTGCTTTCGAGGCCGGGCCGAAACGGAAGGTGCGATGGTTCCCATTAGTTTCGCCTTGATCATGCGCGTCGAGATGCCCAAGAGCCCCGGGGCATTCAGCCAGCTCGCGGCTGTGATTGGCGACGCCGGCGGAGTCATCTCTGCCGTGGATATGCGCGCGCCTGGAAAATCCACGGTTGTGCGCGACGTGACCGTTAACGTCAGCTCCGAATCGATCGGCAAAGCCGTGCGCGACGCGGTCGAAGCCATTGAAGGTGTGAATGTCGTCTTCGTTTCCGACAGCACATTTCTCGCGCATTTGGGCGGAAAGATCACGGTCGAGCCAAAGATTCCCATCAAAACGCGCCAAGATCTCTCGACGGTATACACGCCCGGCGTCGCGCGCGTATCGATGGCGATCGCGGCCGATCCGAGCAAAGCATTCAATCTCAGTATCAAACGTAATTCGGTCGCAGTAGTCACCGACGGCACCGCGGTACTCGGATTGGGCGACATTGGTCCGTTCGGTGCACTCCCCGTGATGGAAGGCAAAGCGATGCTGTTCAAGCAGTTCGCGGGCATCGACGCTTTTCCGATTTGTCTTGACACGAAAGACGTAGACGAGATCGTGGAAACGGTCATGCACATCGCGCCGGTCTTCGGCGGGATAAACCTGGAAGATATTTCGGCGCCGCGCTGCTTCGAGATCGAGGAGCGGCTGATCGAAGCGCTCGACATCCCCGTGATGCACGACGATCAGCACGGCACGGCCGTCGTGATCCTGGCGGCGCTTATTAACGCATCGCGCGTTGTCGGCAAAGAGATGAGCGACCTGCAAATCGTCGTGGCGGGCAGCGGCGCTGCCGGCACCGCGACCATAAAGATGCTGCTCGAAGCCGGCGTGCGCGACGTTATCCCGGTCGACCGTCCGGGCGCGCTCAACCGCACCGACCGTTACGAAAACTCCCACTGGCGCTGGCTCGCCGAGAACACCAATCGCGAAAACCGCCGCGGTTCGCTGGCCGAAGTGCTCAAAGGCTCCGACGTCTTCATCGGCGTTTCGGCGCCGGGCATCCTCAAACCCGACGACATTCGCGGAATGGCGCGCGATCCGATCGTGCTCGCGATGGCGAATCCGACGCCGGAGATTATGCCCGATGTTGCGGAACCCTACGTCGGCGTCATCGCAACCGGGCGTTCGGATTTTCCCAACCAAGTAAACAATCTGCTGGCGTTCCCCGGAATCTTCCGCGGCGCGCTCGATTCGCGCGCGCGCCGGATTACCGATAAAATGAAACTCGCGGCGGCACACGCGATCGCTTCAATCGTCGGCGCCGAGTGCAGCTCCGAGTACATCTTGCCGAGCGTCTTCGACTCCCGCGTCGTCGAAGCGGTTGCGAAAGCGGTCGCATCGGCGGCGGTTGAGGAAGGAGTAGCGCGCCGCGGAGTTTTAAGCGAAGGCGAACCCGCTCAGTGGCACTAGCGCGAATTCTCGTCATCGAAGATGACGAAGAAGTCTCCAAACTCGAGCAAGCCGTGCTCGAACGGGCCGGCTACGAAGTTCGCGTGACTGGCAGCGGCGTGCAAGGCCTGGAACTCGCCGATTCGTACAAGCCCGATGCGGTGATCCTAGACATCGGTCTGCCGGATATTTCGGGGCTCGACGTTTGCACCACGCTTTCCAATACGACCAGCGCGTTCATATTAATGGTCAGCGGACATTCGCGCGAACAAGACGTGCTGCTCGGGCTCGGGCTGGGCGCCGACGACTACATCACCAAGCCGTTTTCGGGCAACGAACTCGTGGCGCGCGTTGCCAGTTTCTTGCGGCGGCGCGAAAAATATCTGCAGAAGAAAGACGATGCGGGCGTACTGCAAATCGGAAGGGCCCAACTCGTGCGCGATTTCCACACGCTCAACTACGACGACCGGACGATCACGCTGACTGCGCTCGAATTTCGGCTGCTCTGGTTCTTGGCGGAAGGTGAAGGGCGCTTGTTGACGCGCGCGCAGATTCTGGAACAAGTATGGAACGACACGTCCGGCGTGCCGACGCGCGTTGTCGACGTGCACATTGCGGCACTGCGCAAGAAAATGTCGGAAGTAGAGGCTCCGGTGGAAATCGCGAGCGTGCGCGGCATTGGGTATCGCCTCGACACGAAGTAGCGCTCGCGGCAGGTGAGCGTCTCCAAGCGTCCGTAACCCAAGACAGGTGCCCCTGTTTTTTTTCGCCCTCGCACTGACCCTGTATTCCGCGCCGGCCGGTAACCGAATCGCCGGAGCTGTCAATCCGAATAACCCGTACAACGTCATCCTGCCCAACGGCCGCCTCGTCGCGCCCGCTGGCCGCAGCGTGGTCGTCGGTATGAACGCATTGGGCGTTGCGCTATCACCCGACGGAAAATATGCGATCGTTACCAACGACGACGAGCGGGAAAGCATCGCGATCAGCCGCTACACGCAAGTGCACGGCGGCTATTCGCTGACCGTCGTCAATACGGCGACGATGGCCGTTACCGACAACTACGCCACAAAAGATATCAAACTGTTTCTCGGCGTCGTCGCGCTCAAAGATCCGGCGCATGCCGGACAGACACTGGTCATCGCAGCCGGCGGAGGGAACGACACGATCTCTTTCTTCCATTTGGATTCCGCCGGCAAACTGCAGCAGGATGCGCCGGCGCTGCAGACGATGCCGCCGATCCCCGCGCCGAGCAAACCACTTTACGCCAACGCGAATCGCGCCTTTCCGGGCTCGATCGTACTCTCGCCCGATCACCGCGTCGCGTATGTGGTGAACAACCTTGGTAATGCCGTCACCGACGTTGATGTCGCGACTCGCCGCCGTTTGCATGACGGTCCGCCTTTCGCGGTCGGATACTTTCCTTATGGCGTGGCCGTTTCGGGGCGGCGACTGTATGTGACCAATCCGGGGCTGTCGCTCTATCAAAATCTACCGGATCCGGTGCGCTTTCCGCAATTTGCAAATGTCGCTGCTGCGCCGCAATTCGCGCAGTCACTGACGGTGCTGCCGCTTTCCGCAACCGGCGTGATCGCCGGTGCCGCGATGGGAACGCTGAGTTTGGACGGAGCGCCTGACGGCGTGCAGAACGTCGGCGGCGCGCAGCCGACCGCGATCGCCATTTCCAGAAATGGGCGCTATGCCTACGTCTGCATGACGAACGTCGATCGCATAGCCGTCGTAGATTTGCTCGGCGTACCGCACGTCGTCGGCGGCCTCGAGCTGCGGCTCTTCGACAAATCACCATACGGTATGCAGCCCAACGCCATCGTCACCAGCGCCGACGGCAAGCGCGTCTACGTTGCGCTCGCCGGACTCAACGCTGTGGCCGTGCTTGACGCAAAGGTGCCCTCGCGGCTGCATCGTTTAGGATTGATCCCGACGGGTTGGTATCCGAGCGCGCTCGCGCTTTCGCGCGACGGCCGCTATCTCTACGTTGCCAACGCCAAAGGTTTCGGGCAGGAGCCGAACTTTGAAGGCGCCGTTCCTACGCACATCGCCGGCGGCCGCGTGCTGCAGGTGCTGCAAGACAGCAACGTCCTCTGGGCGACGCTGGAGAAGATCGATCTGCGCAAACTTCCGCTGACGGCGATGACGCTTTCGACGCTGAAATACGCGCGCGTACCCCAGCATCCGCCGGCAAATACGATGGTGCCGCCGCTGCGGTCGCTCGAACGCAGCACGTTTATCAAGCACGTCGTCTTCATTTTAGAGGAGAACAAGACGTATGATGCGATGCTGGGGGATCTGACCGACGCGCAGGGACAGCCATACGGCAAGGGCGACCCGTCGCTGGTTTCGTTCGGGCAGAACGTGACTCCCAATCTGCACCAACTCGCGCGCGATTTCGGCTTGGCCGTGAACATGTACGCCGACGGCGACGAGTCAGACGCCGGCCACCAGTTCGCATCCGCGGGAATTGCAAGTGCGTACTCCGAGAAGACGCTGCTTGTAAAATCAGGGCGCTATCCGCTGGTCAATAAGAACGAAGACGTCGAGGACTATCCGCGTGCCGGATACATCTTCAATAATGCTGCGCGCGGCGGGATCTCGTATCGCGATTACGGTGACTTAATTCGCTTGTCGGGTTACGACGAAGGCGGAGCGCTCGATCCGCGCGCGGACGATCCAAACTTTCGCGGCGTGAACGATCAGAGCGCGCCGACGAGCGGGTTGGGCGGCTTGTATTCGCTCAACACGCTGGCGCCGGCCGCATTGAAGGGTCATATCGACACGAACTATCCGGGCTGGAACTTGCGCATCCGCGACGTCCGGCGCGCGAACGAGTACATTGCCGATTTCCGCAATCAGCCGATGCCGGACTTCACCTATATTTGGCTGCCGAGCGATCACGGCGGGGTTGGCCCCGACATTCCGCCGATTCCCGAAGAAGTTGCCGACGGTGACCGCGCGCTCGGCGCGATCGTCGATTTCATCAGTCACCAGCCGGAGTGGGATTCAACGGCGATCTTCATTACGCCCGACGACGCGCAAAGCTCTCGCGATCACGTCAGCGAGCACCGGCTCTATGCCATTGTCGTCTCGCCGTATGCACGCCGCCGCTACACCGGTGCGGTTCACCTTTCAACGGTCAGTATTCTGAAGACCGAAGAAGAGCTGCTCGGACTGCCGGCGCTTTCGCTCGGCGATCTGCTCGCGACCGATATGGCCGATTTCTTTACGGCATCGGCGGCTGACGCCACCCCGTATGATGCAATTCCGGTTCCGGCGCAGACTGCAAGCGCCGAGGGGCGGCGCATCGGGGCGCTGCTTGCGTACACCGACCAAAGCGGGCCCGACGCGGATGTCCAAAGATCGGCGCGACTGATCGATCTTTCGCGCCAAGCCGATAAGCTCGCCGCGCAGCGCGGCGCGATCGGCGCGGCGCAATATGAGGCCGCTCAGCATGCGCTCTACGCCGCGGCATTGCGCGCAGTCGGCGAGAACCGAAAATGAGCGAGCACGCAGTGGAGTACGGTCCGCGGTTGATCGTCAGCCCGGCGGCCGCTTTGCGCCGCGCGCTTATCGTTATGCCTTCAAAGGCGATCGAGAATGCCCGGCCGTTGCCGGGCGAGCCGAACGCCGTGCATACGCGCGCGGTTGCCGAACTCGAAGTCTTTGCCAAGACGCTGCGCTTTTTCGGCTGCGAGGTCGTCGAGCTGCACAACTCTTCGGACGATCCGCTGGCGAGCGCAGTCGCCGATGTCGCGGTCGTCTTTGAATCGGGCGCCGCGATCATGCGGCCTTCATCCCCTGCGCGCCGCGCGGAGGCCGCATGGATAGAGGCAGAGTTCGAAAAGCGCGACGTTCCGATCGCGGCGCACCTTTCGGTGCCGGGACTGCTGGACGGAAGCGACGTCGTGCTGGCCGGCAAGACCGCATTTATCGGCGTCAGCCGCCGGAGCAACGCGCTTGGCCGTGAGGGGTTCGCGCGAATTGCGCACGCGCACGGATTCACGCCGGTCGAAGTGCCGTTAGCCGCGGGTGTGCCTTCGCTGCGCGCAGTTTGCGGCGTCCTTTCCGACGAAGAGCTCGTCATCGCTACGGAGCGCCTGGACCGCTCGCTTTTCTCCGGCTTCGAAACGATTGCGGTCGAACGCGGTGACGAGTTTGGCGCGGGGGTTTTGAACGTCGGACACCGGCACGTCATCGCGGACGTCCGTTTTCCGAGCGTCATCGATGCGCTGCGGGCAGCCGGCACGCGCGTGGACGCGATCGACCTTTACGATTTCGGGCGCATCGGTTTGACTCCATCGATGCTTGCAATCGATTTGAAACGTGGCTAACAAACAGCTGCGGATCGCAATTTTTTCCGACATTCACGGAAACCTCATGGGACTCGAGGCGTGCTTGGCCGACCTGCAGGCACAGGGAGGCGCGGACATCCACGTGGCGGCCGGCGATCTTTGCATGGATGGTCCCAAACCCAAGAAAGTGCTGCAGCGCCTTCAAGAGATCGGCGCGCAATGTTTACGCGGAAACACTGACCGTTACATCGGCGCGCAATCCGACGAAGAGCTGGAGGGGGCCGATGCGGCCGATCGCAAACAGCTTGAGTGGCAACGCAAAGAGATCGGCGAGAAGTGGGTCTCGTGGCTGCGCACGCTTCCGTTTTCGCTGCGCTTTGGAAGCGAAGAGAACCAGTTGCTGGTCGTGCATGCGAACCCGACGAGCGACAACGAACATCTCTGGCCGGGCGCGGAAGACGACGTACTCGAGCGGCTGATTGGAGCCGAGCCCGCCGGGACGATCGCATTCGGCCACCTGCACATTCCCTACGTGCGGATGTGGCGCGGCAAGATGCTCGTCAATGTCTCGTCGGCGGGCTTACCGAAGGACGGCGACGCGCGCGCCGGGTACGCAATTTTGACCGAACGGTCGGACGGCTGGGAGGTGCGGCACCGCCGCGCGGCCTTCGACGTGAAGAAAGTTTCGACGCAGCTCGCCGACTGCGGAATTCCCGGCTCATCGGATTTGATCACGACGCTCCGCCGCCACCGGTACAAACGATTAAAATCGCTGATCCCTTAGCGCTCGAAATATCGAACATCCTCAAACGCTACGGCGACTTCACGGCCGTAGACGGCGTCTCACTGCAAGTGAAAGCCGGCGATTTCTTTGGATTTCTCGGTCCGAACGGCGCCGGCAAGACGACGACGATTAACGCCATCGTCGGGCTGGCCCGGCTCAACGGCGGATCGATCCGCGTCTTCGGCTACGACAATCTCACGCAGTGGCGTGACGCGCGGCGCTTCATCGGCTTGGCTCCGCAAGAGTACAACTTCGACCGTTACCTTTCCATTCGCGACATTCTCATCTATCAGGCGGGCTATTTCGGGATTCGCGCGCGCGACGTATCGGAGCGCGCGGACATGCTGCTCGAGCGTTTCGGATTGGCTTCGAAGTCGAAGCTCGATTATTTGAAACTGTCGGGCGGACAGAAACGGCGGCTCACACTGGCCCGCGCGCTCGTCAATTCTCCGCAGCTGCTAATTTTGGACGAACCAACGGCAGGAGTGGACGTAGAGTTGCGGCTGGAGCTATGGGAACTGCTGCAGCAGCTCAATCGCGAAGGCATGACGATCTTCTTGACGACGCATTACCTGGAGGAAGCCGAGCGGCTCTGCCGCGACGTCGGCATCATTCGCGCCGGAAGACTCGTCGCGCAAGAACCCATGCAAGAATTGCTGACGCGTAAGGGCAAGGGGCTGCAAGAAGTGTTTTTGGAACTGACCCGTTCTGGTCCGGCGGACGTTTTATGAACTCGGTCGGGATGTTCACGCTGATGAAGCGCGAGATGGTGCGCAGCCTGAAGATCATCAATCAAGTCATCTGGCCGCCGATGATCACAACTGCGCTCTATGTTTTTGTTTTCGGCGTTGCACTGGGCAGCCGCGTTCACGCGCCGCACGGCATGTCGTATTCGGTGTTTTTGATTCCGGGACTCATCATGCTGCAAGTCATCGACTCGTCGTACGGCGAGTGCAGCAGTTCGGTCTTTCAGGCGCGCTTCATGAATTGGATCCAGGAAATGCTGATCGCGCCGATGTCGGCATATGAGATCGTTTTCGGATACATCTTGGGCAGCATCACTCGTGCGATGCTCATTGCATGTCTCATTATGGGGCTAGGCTTCGCGCTCGTGCACACGCTGCCGCGGGACTGGCTGCTCTACTTTGCCGTGATTGTCGATGTCGCGCTGCTCTTTTCCGCGCTCGGCGTGATCTTTGGGCTGATGGCGGAGAAGTTCGATCACCTTGCCGTGCTGACGACGTTTGCAATCACACCGCTAGTCTTCGTCGGCAGCGCTTTTACGCCGGCGCAGTTCTTGCCGGCAAGCATCCTGCGATTCGAGTATTTTAATCCGATGTTTTATGCGATCGACGCGTTCCGGTATAGCTATACGAACGCGAGCTACCTGCCGCTGTGGCTTTCGATGACCGTCATCACGGGGCTGGCGGCACTCTGCTTGGGAATAGCTCTAACCATGGCCGTAACCGGGTATAAGTTGCGCGTCTAAAGTACGGCCTACGCGGTACTGGGAAGGACGTTTTGTGGAAGTAAAACCGACGTATTTGGGGACGATGATCGCGCTCGGCACGGCCGCTTTTGGATTAATCGCCGCCCTCGCGTGGAACAAATTCATCACGGATCTCATCGCGATGTTTCTCAAGGCGAGCTCGGGAATTTGGGCCGAACTCGCCTATGCCGTCATCATCACGATTATAGCGATCCTCGTCATTCAGGCACTGGGGCGGCTGGCGGAGCGGAGCCCGTAAGAACTCGGCAACTAGGGTATAACGGACGGTGATGATCGTTCTTGCGTTGGTTACCGTGCTGCTCTCGCCCTGGAAGGGAGCGTCGCTGCCGACGGCGCCGAGCGGCAATTATCAAACTTCGTACGCCATGAGCGTTCGCGGCGCGCCTAACGCACGCGTCACGCTGCGCGCCGACGGCGTCGCGGCCGGCTGGGTGGCCGCATTCTGCACGCCACGTTTGTGCTCGCCGTTCCACGCGATGGTGACGCTCGACGGCAGGGGCCGCGCGAAGTATGAGTTTAGTTTGATCCGCACCGATCCGAAGGCTGCTGCTCACACGCGCGCGACCATTCGCGCGAATAACCACATCGTCGCGACCGCGACGCGCTAGAAAAACGGGTTGTGCTCTTTCTCCCACGCCACTTTTGACGGCGGACCGTGGCCGGGCATAAGTACGGTGTCTTCGGGAAGCGTGAAAATCTTCGAGCGAACGCTGTTGAGGATGTCTTCGTAGGTCGAAGCATCGCCGTACGCGCCGCCGACACTGCCGGCGAAGAGCGTGTCGCCGGTAAAGAGCGTGGATTTAAATAGGTAAGACGACGAGCCGTCGGTGTGGCCGGGCGTATGCAGCAGCCGGATCCGGACGTCGCCGAAAGGTACTTCCTCGCCGTCTTTGACCAGCAGCGCAGAGCTCGCGAGCGATCCGATGGCTTGCACGTCGGCACGATGCATCACGATTTTCGCCTTCGGAAAATTGGCGGCGACATCGGCCGTCGCATCGCAATGGTCGGCGTGCTTGTGCGTGACGAAGATGTACTCCAAGTGGTACGCGCCGTCGCGCAGAATGCGCAGCAAATTGCCGGGGATGCCAGCCGGATCGACGAGCGCGGCGCGCTTTCCGCCATCTAAGAAAAAGACGTAGCCGTTGCTCGGATGCGGATGCTGCGGGTGGTGCCGCACGTCGGGCAGCGAGACGTGCTCGGGATGCCACCGCTGGGCGGCCGCGTCGGCGAGCTTTCCAGGATCGAGGCGCAGGAGCACTGCCAGGGCGCGCGCCTGCGCCTCATTGGGTACGTCGCGCCCGCGGCGCCAGTCGTCGATATCGCCGGCCTGGAGACCGGTGACGCGGGCAAGCGCGGCCGTCGTCGCCCGCGTCCCCTTCATCGCCTTGGTTAGAACGTCGCCGAATTCGTCCTCAAGCGCCATCGAAATCGGCTTCTGCGCCGCCGCTTCCGCGGCCCGTCGCAACCGGAGGGGGAACGCGCCCGGTCGAAGCGAGCGGCATGGAACGCGTCATCATCATCGGCTCTGGTCCCGCGGGACTGACCGCCGCAATCTACGCCGCGCGCGCTAATTTGCGTCCGCTGGTGCTTGCCGGCGGCATGTACGGCGGACAGCTGATGTTGACGACCGAGGTCGAGAACTATCCGGGCTTCCCCGACGGCATCATGGGTCCCGATCTGATGATCAAGTTTCGCGAGCAAGCCGAACGCTTTGGCGCGCGGATCGAAAACGTCGACGTGCTTTCGGTCGATTTTTCCAAGCGCCCGCTCGAAGTCACGACGGCGGAGGCGACGTTTAAAGGCAAAAGCGTGATCGTCGCCACCGGCGCGAATGCGCGCTGGCTCAATATTCCGGGCGAAGAGAAATTACGCGGGCGCGGCATTTCCACGTGCGCGACCTGTGACGGCGCGTTTTTCCGCGAGAAACACATCGTTGTCGTTGGGGGCGGGGATTCGGCGATGGAAGAGGCGCTCTTCTTGACGCGCTTCGGCTATAAGGTCACCGTTATTCACCGCCGCGACACGCTGCGCGCGAGCAAAATCATGGCCGACCGCGCCTTCGCGCACGACAAAATCTCGTTCATTTGGAATACGGCTGTCGAAGAAGCGGTGGGCGAGGAGAAATTGCGCGCGCTCAAGTTGCACAATCTCGCCGACGGCACGCGCAGCGAACTTGAGGCGGACGCCCTCTTCATTGCGATCGGCCACGATCCGAACACAGCCATCTTCAAGGACCAGCTCGACTTGGATGCGATGGGGTATATCGCTTCGCCCGACGGCGTTTCAACCAACGTCGAAGGCGTTTTTGTCGCCGGCGACGTCAACGATATCCGCTACAAGCAGGCCGTCACTGCCGCCGGTGCCGGCTGCCGCGCGGCAATGGATGCGGAAAAGTATCTCGAAGCGCTCGAATTTCCAATCGAAGAAGCGATAGCCTAAACTACTACGGCACGGATTTGGAGCGACGGGAACCTCAGCTGGGCTTCGTTCTCACCGCAGTAGCGGCAATAGCAATCAGTGCATTGATCATGCTTGGTGCTGTCTATGCATTTCTGCGTGGTTCTTGCCTCGATCCCACCCCGGTTTTTGATTCGTATGAAACACAATCTAGCGAAGCGCATGAACTTTGGACCGGAATATGGCAGCTCTACATGGCAAACCGCTTTAACGTGGACTCCGCGATGGAGCCAAGGCTACCTCAGCCATTGAATGTGTCGATTTCGGGAAAGGGTGCTACCCTAGTTGTTAAGGCACGCATGCCATCGAATCTGCTCGACTTACGATATGCACAAGTCTGGGGTGAAACATTCAACGCCCATCACGGGAACGGCCGTCAATGTGTGCATTTTCGAGTTTTGTGGCGTGGTGGCGGAACCAAGCAAGAGTGTTGTTTCAACCCGCTATAGAGCGTAGGCCGGGTGCCTATTGCCAGAGCGTCATCACAAACATGGGGCGCGCACCTTTGACGGTCATAGGGCCACTGGGGGTGCCGCATTGCGCCATAAATGTTGTGGGCCATTTCGTTGTGGCGGCCGGAACCGTGCAGACGAGGTTGCCGCTGCAGTAGTAGGGATAATTCCCGACGACCGTTCCGGTGCCGGCATTGCACATGATGCCGCTGCCTCCAGCAATTTGGTAGCGCCATGGCTTTGCGGCGCTCTTAGGGTTGGGTTGCGGTAAGGGCTTCGTGAGGCTGATGATCACGCCGGTGTTCGCCGCGACATTCTGCGGACACGCGACGGCTTTTGCGGAGAGTTTGAAACACGGATCCATGATCGAATTACCGATCATGCAGCGGAATGCGTCGCTGCGCGATGACGCGATCGAGCTCGTCCAGCAGGAGCCGGTGACGGCTTTCCCTTTCATGCCGGAGGCGCTATAACTTACGATTTTTGTAGGGCCGGGGTAGGCCATCGCCGGCGCCGCTGCAAAGCTCGTCAGCGAAAGAATGATTGCGACGGAAATAACTTGCTTCATGGATTCTCCCTTTTAGCGCCCCTCGGCTTGCGCGCCATAGGCGCGCTGCTCGGGGTGGTTCGACAAGCTCACCATGACACTAGCACTGTACCCTCGTCATGCGTCCCTTTGGGGACGCTGCTCGGGGTCCTTCGACAAGCTCAGGATGACACCGTAATCACTATGACACCGGGTTGCTACGCTGACACCAAGTTGGCCAACGCGGACTCGAGTGTTGGATATTTAAATAGAAAACCTTCGGACTGTGCGCGCTCCGGCAGAACGCGTTGCCCCTGCAGCGCCATTTCCGCCGCTTCACCCAACATCATTTTCAGCGCAAAGTTCGGAACGGGCAGCGCGGCCGGGCGGTGAAGCGTCTCTCCGAGCGTTTCCGTGAATTCCTTATTGCGTACGGGATTGGGAGCGGTTCCGTTTACGGAGCCGTCGAGTCTGTCGATCGCAAGCAGGTAGAGACTAACGAGATCGTCGATGTGGATCCAGGAATACCATTGCTTTCCGGTTCCCAACCTGCCGCCGGTGCCGGTTTTGAAGATCGGCAGAATTCGCTCCAGCACGCCGCCGTCGCGGCCGAGCGCCAAACCGTTACGGATGCAGGCGACGCGCATTCCGTGCTCGCGTCCACGCTGCGCGATGCTTTCCCATTCGACGCAAACCTGCGCCAGAAAATCCATTCCCGGCGGGCTGCTTTCCGTGAACGTATCCTCTTCGCTCGTTCCGTAATAGCCGATTGCCGATGCGCTGACGTATGTCTGCGGTTTGGGTTCGACGTGAGCGAGCGCGTCGAAGAATTTCGAAGGCGTGGTGGTACGGCTTTCGCGGATGCGCTGCTTGACTTCGGCGTTCCAGCGCTGTGCGATCGGTTCGCCGGCGAGGTTGACCACAGCGTCCATTCCGCCGGCGGCGGCGGCCGCGGCATGCGGTTCGCGCATCGAGGCCGCGCGCACGTCGTCGCCGCGCGCTCGCAAAGCGGCCACGAGGTGGCTGCCGATGAAGCCGCTAGCGCCGAAGACGGCGATGCGCATCAAATTCCGCCTATGAATCTCCCTGGGTTGAGCGTTCCATGAGGGTCGAAGCGCGCCTTCATCGCGCGCATTTTTTCAATCGCGGGCGGTACCGCGCCCCAGGCTTCGAACGAGGCGCGCGCCGCCGAGTCGCCGGCCACGATGGTGCAGCGCGGCTCAAGTTCGCGCAGTTCGGCGTGGCAAGTTTCGATTTTTGCACCGAAATGCGAAGCATCACGCTCGCTCGCGCGGACGAACACGTCGCCGTTCATGACGTCGAAGAGCACGTCGGTAAAGAGTTCGTGCCGGTTGCATGCGTCGCGCATGCGCTCGGCGCGTTCTTCGGCCGTACCGGGCGAACCGAAGAGGCGATAGGTGATCGAGCGGCCGCGTTTGTTCGCGATGCAGGCGTCGATGGTCCGGTCGAGGCTCTCCGCCGCGCCGGTGTCGACGATCGTCGTCTCCGGAACGCCGGCCTTACCGAGCGCCGAGCGCGTATCGAGCGTGGCGCGTTCGAGCAGTTCTTCGGTGCCCTCGAAGTAGAGAAGTACGCGGCCGTCGATGTCGTCGGCGCCGTCGACGTTCTTCCCAAAGCCTTCCACGCAGAAAGCCGCGGCGGGGGGAACGGCAAGGGAGGCGATCCGTTCGATCGCGCGCGCGCGCGTCGCTTCCGGCAGCGGCGCGATCATGGCGCGGCGCATTTTGGGAAGCGGCACCGTTTTAAAGTTGAGTTGGGTGAAGATCGCGAGCGTGCCGAATGAGCCGATGTAGAGCTTGCTCATGTCGTACCCGCTCACATTCTTTACGACCATACCGCCGGCGTTGGCCAGCGTGCCGTCGGCAAGTGCGACCTGCGAACCGATGACAAAATCGCGTGCGCGTCCGTACATGTGGCGCCGCGGTCCCGGCCAGCCCGCCGCAAGCGATCCACCGATCGTCGCTTTTTTCCGCAGCGGAACATCGATGGGAATGAATTGTCCATGCCGGGCGAGAGCGGCGTTGAGTTGTGCGACGCGCACGCCGCTCTGCGCCGAGCAGGTCAGGTCCTGATATTCGTGCGCGAGAATCGCGCTGAGTCCGGTCGTGATCAGCGAGACGTCGGCGCGCGGAAGAACCGGGCCCATGCCGCTTAGCGTCTTTCCGCCTTCGACAGAGATTTTCAAGCCTTCGCGATCGCAGCGTTCGAGCGTTTCGCGCAGCGTGTCGAGCGACTTCGGCACGACTTTGTCGGGAACGGCCGCGGCGATCATGCGACCTCCGCGCAGCCGACGCCGGCCGGGAAGATCTTTTCGGGATTGAGACTGCGCCGCGGATCGAATACTTCGCGGACTCGCGACATGGTCGCGAGATCGTCGGTCGAGAAGATGCGCCGAAGCGTATCGCGCTTCTCGTAACCGATACCGTGCTCGCCGCTGATCGTGCCGCCGAGGTCGACGGCCGCTTTCAAAATCTCGTTGCCCGCTTCGATGACGGCCGCGACTTGTTTGGGATCGCCGCGATCGTAGAGCAGCAGCGGGTGCAAATTTCCGTCTCCGGCATGAAAGACGTTCCCCGCGATGATCCCTTGGGGAGCGCACGCATCCTCGACAGCTTGGAGCGCTTGCGGAAGTTTCGTGCGCGGCACGACGACGTCTTGGATGTAATAGTTGGGCGCGAGGCGTCCGGTGGCGCCTAGCGCGCCTTTGCGGCCCGCCCAGAGTGCGTCGCGCTCGGCCTGTGATTTTGCGGCGCGCCAGGTGGTCGCGCCGTTTTCTTTCATCACGCGGCGGATCTCGTTTTCGTGCAGATTCATTTCGTCTTCGAATCCGGCGCTTTCGATGAGCAGCACGGCAGCTGCGTCGGTCGGGTAGCCGGCGTGAAAAGCCGCTTCGATCGGCGGCAGCATAACGCGATCGAGCATTTCGAGCGCGGTCGGAATGATGCCGGCGCCGATGATTCCGGTGACCGCCGCCGAGGCCGCGTTGATATCGTCAAAGGCGGCCAGCCACACGCGAACCGTCTCGGGCTGCCGCAGCAAACGCACCCACGCCGAGCTGACGATCGCGAGCGTGCCCTCGCTGCCGACGAGAACGCCGGTGAGATCGTAACCGACGTCGTCGACCGAGGTCGTCGTCACGTCGCCGTTTTCGTCGACGATCTCGAGTTCGAGAATGTGGTTGACCGTCGTGCCGTAGGAAAGACAATGCGGCCCGCCCGCGTTCGTGCCGATGTTTCCGCCGATGGTCGAAACTTTTTGCGACGACGGATCGGGTGCGTAAAAGAGACCGGAGGCGGCGACGTGCTTTGAAAGATCGAGGTTGATGAGGCCCGGCTGTACGCGCGCGCGCCGGTTGCGCACGTCGACTTCGAGGATGCGGTTCATGCGCGCAAACGAGAAGACGACACCGCCGCGTGCCGGCGCCGCGCCTCCGCACAAACCCGTGCCGGCGCCGCGAGCGACGATCGGCTCGCAGGAGTCTTTGGCGATTTTTACGGCGGCGGCGACTTCGCGTGTGTTGGCGGGCAGGACGACAGCCGCGGGCACGACGCCTTGCGAATACGCATCGAAAGCGTAGACTGCGAGATCTTCAGCCTCGGTCTTTACCGCATCCGCTCCGAGCGCTTCGATCAGCCGCTGCTTTAGCACCGGCTAGTGGTTCAACGGTAGAGCAAATATTTCTGCCGCACGGCGAGAAAACGGTGCAAACCGGGTTCCCATTGCGCCTCGATCTGCTGCGCTGACCGGCCCGCTTGCAGCGCGGTGGCAAAGGTATCGGTGCCCCAGTCGGTTGCAGTGGACTTGACGCTGACTTTGAGCTCTCCCGGTGATACCGACCGCACCGCGGTTGCAATTTCGACGGCGGTGCGAACCGACGGAAAGAGTTTCGGATCGAAGACGTCGAGCTCGACCCCCGCGAGTTGTTTGCCGCTGAGCGCACCGAAAAACGGCGACCAGTAAGCGGGACGGAAGTAGACGCCCGGAATACTGCGCGCGTTGAGTTCGCTCGCGAGGCCGTATGCATCTACGTTTTCTGCGCCGACATATTTGAAAGGCTTGGTCGTGCCGATGCCGCCGTTCAAGCCGATACTGTCCGTGAGTCCCGTGCAAGGATAGACGACCGTCGTGCTCCATTCCGGGATGTTGGGCGACGTCTGCACCCATTGCAGGCCGGTCTCGGGCCAGAGCATCGAGCGCTTCCAGCCTTGCATTTTTATGACGCGCAGATTCGCCCCGATGCCGAATTGGTTGTTGAAGAGGCGCGCGAGTTCGCCGACGGTCATTCCGTGGCGCATCGGAATGGGATAGAGTCCGATGAACGATTTGAATGCCGGATCGAGCACCGGTCCTTCGACCATCGTCCCGCCGATTGGATTGGGGCGGTCGAGTACCCAAATCTCTTTCCCGAATTGTTTGGCCGCCTGCATGGCGTAGGCCATCGTTGATACATAAGTGTACGGGCGCGCGCCCACGTCTTGGATGTCAAAGAGCAAGACGTCTACGCCCGCGAGCATTTGTGCGGTCGGGTGGCGCTGATCTCCATATAAACTGTAGACGGGTAATCCAGTTCGCGGATCTGTGTAGGAGGCAACGTACGCGCCCGCCGGACGATCGCCGCGCAATCCATGCTCGGGCGAATAGATCGCTTTCAGGCAGATATTGTGATTCGCTTTGATCGCGTCGACGATATTGACCAGACGCGAAGTCACGCCGGTTTGGTTGGTGATGACGCCGACGCATTTGCCGGCGAGATCGCGCCACGCGCTCTGTAAGAAGACTTCGTCGCCGAGCGTGACGCGGGCCGGCGGCGGCGTTGTGCCGAGCAAGACCGCAGCGAGCGTCCCAGCTAGGAGTGCCTTAAGCAAAAACCGCCTCGACTTGCTCGGGAATAATGCCTTGCTCGCGCGCCCGGCGGAAGAGTTCCTTCACCGCCGCTATCCCTTCGTCGCCGACGTCGTCGGTGTACTCGTTGACGTAGGTGTCGATGTGCTTGCGCATGACGGTGTCGTCCATCTCATTGGCGTGTTCTTTCACGTACTTCATAACGTCTTTTTCGTTTTCACGCGCATAGCACAAACTCCGCCGGATGATGTCGTTGATTTCATCGGAACGTTCGGCAATGTCGTCGCGTATCATAATGGCCCCGAGCGGCACGGGCATCTTCGTTTCGCTCTCCCACCATTCGCCTAGGTCGGCCACGCTGACCAGATCGGAGTCTTTGTACGTGAAGCGCGACTCATGAATGATCAGGCCGGCGTCAACCGTGCCTCCGGCTACGGATTCGATAATCCTATCGAAGCGCATCGCAAGCGTCTGCGGCCTGGCCCCCATCGCGAGGTTGAGCAGCATGAACGCCGTCGTGCGCTCGCCCGGGATCGCAATCAGTTTGTCTTTGAAGTCATCCAGCGATTTGCCGGTACCCGGGCGCGCGACCAATAGTGGGCCGCAGCCGTGGCCGAGTGCTCCGCCCGCACGAAGCATCTTATAGTTTTCGAGCAAGTCGGGCACGACCGCGTAGCTCACTTTCGTCAACTCGTAGTCGCCTTTGAGCGCGGAGTTATTGAGGTTCTCGATATCTTCGAGCTGCACGTTGATCGGCGTCGCGTCCTCAAGCAAGCCGTTGGCGAGCGCGGCGAAGATATAGGTGTCGTTCGGACAAGGCGAGTACGCGAGGGTAAGCGGCTTTTCGTTATCCATCCTTCGTTCCAAGCAGCGAGAGCAACGCATTCAAAACGCGTTCCAGCCCGCGAGCACCGGCGTCAAAATCCCAGCCGCTGCGGCTGCGATCGCCGGCGAGGTTGGATATACCCCGAACTTCGATGGCCGGCACGCCGGCGATTTCTGCCGCGCGCAACACGGCGAAGCCCTCCATCGTCTCGACGCCAACGCCTTGCGAAGCAAGGCGAGCTGCCGTTCCGTCGAGCGCGGTCACTTGGGAGACCGTTACGCCGCGAACGCTGTGAAATCCGAGCTCTACGAGTCGATCGACCAGCGCGAGATCGGAGCTGGCGCGATCGACGACGTGCGCATTGTCGGGCAGTGCGATCGGTGCGCCGGTTTCGAGGCAAAGTGCGAACGTATCATCGGAAACGACGACGCCTTCGCCGATCTCAGCACTCTCTTTGAATGCACCGGCGAGGCCCGCGTTGATGACGAGCTCGGGGCGGCTTTGGGCGAGCGCGCGGGAGACGCTGGCGGCCGCTTCGACCGGGCCTACGCCGGTCACGAGCACTTCAACGTGTGGCTGCGGTTCGAGGAACGCCAGCTCTTTGTTGACTGCGCACGTGATGAGGATCACGGAGCACCGATGAATTTGTGCGTCTGCAGTGAAAGGCGGAAGCGACCGGGATGTGCCTTTGCGTATTCAAGGGCTATCGCGACGTTCTTCGGTTTGTTGCCTTCGGGCTGCAGCAGCAGCGTCTTTTTGTCGGCGAAAAAGTCGAGCCAGTTTTCCGGCACGCGCTCGTCGACGATCAGCTTCACTTCGTTGGCGCGTTTCGCCATTCGTTCGTCGACGCGTTCTTTCGGAGAGACGGTGAGCCACACGTCTTCGGGCAGATCGCTTGCGATAGTACCGTTGGATTCGATGTGCACGCGGCGTCCGTCTTTGCGCAGCGCTTCGATTAAATCGAGCGCCTCGCGTTGCGCGAATGGCTCGCCGCCGGTCAGCACGACCATCGGGCAATCCTTGCCAAGTTCGCGAACCTTCGCGACGACGTCCCCGACGGTGGCGAAAAACTTTAGCGAGTAATCCGTGTCACAAAAACCGCACGAGAGATTGCATCCGGCCAGGCGTACGAAGACCGCCGGCTTTCCGGTATGCTCGCCTTCGCCCTGAATGCTATAAAAGATCTCCGCGAGCTGCAGCATTAGGAGAAGTCGCTTTTTTTAAGGACGGCGCGCGCGGTTTCGGTTTCCCACAGCACGAGCTCGTCGAGTGCGGGGAGCACCGGCTGTAGGCGCTTCCAAACCCACATCGCGATGTGTTCGCACGTCGGGTTTTCGATCGTATCGTTGAGCGAGGTGTGATCGAGTGCGTCGATCACGTGCCGGTCGACGATCGCCGTCAGCACGTCGAAGTCTTCAACCATGCCGCGCGCCGCGCCTTCGGTTTGCAGCGGTCCGCGCACGCCGACTTCGAGCCGGTACGAGTGTCCGTGCGGGCGCGCGCACTTACCCTGATGGAACGGCAGCGTGTGCGCGGCTTCGAAACGGAAGCTTTTCCGAATTTGCATGATAGAGGAAGGCTTGGCTTTGGCTATGGGGCCCCACGTGTCATCCTGAGTAGAGTTCGCAGCGCGAACTCGTAGTCGAAGGACGAAGGACGAAGGGCGAGGGGCGCATGGACCTTACGTCAAGGGCATGATCATCAGTCGCTCTTCCGGTTGACCATCGGCGGTATTAGGAGCAGGGCCGCTGTCGATGAATCCATGACGACGATAGAGCGATATCGCGTGCGTGTTGTCATTCCTGACCGCCAGCACAACGCGGTTCGCGCGCTGCTTCTTTGCCCATGAAACCACTGCTTCGATCAGTGCGTCGCCGACGCCATGCCCGCGTGCGAACGGCGCAACCCACATAGAAACGAGCTCGGTCACGCGATCTTCGTCCGCGTTGATGGCACCGACCATTCCCGCCGGCCGATCGTTAAGGCGCGCGATGATATTTAACGGGACGTCGCTGAGGCGTGCCCTCCAGCGCTCTTCGGTGTCGCCCGGCCCTTGCCAGTCGCTTAGCTTTGAGCCGAATGCATACGGCGCTTCGCGCAGAGCGTCAATTCGAAGCTCGCGCCACAATGGCCAATCTTCAGCATTAAGGACTTTCAGTACTAACGTGCGGCCCTCGTCACGTGCACCTATGGTGCGCTGCTCGGGCGCCCTTCGCCCTTCGACATGCGCATCGAAGATGCGCCACTCAGGATGACATTACTAGGATCAGGATGGCGATGAGGGTTAGAGGGCGCCGCGGGGGCCCATCGATTCCAGGCGCTTCTTGAGATCGGCGAGGAATCCGCTAGCAACGTAGCCGTCGACCACGCGGTGATCCAAAGATAGGCACGAGTTCATCATGTACCGGATCGCAATCGCGTCGTCTTCCATAACCATTGGCCGCTTGACGACCGTTTCCATCGTAACGATGCCGGCCTGGCCGGCATTGATGATCGGCGCCGACGCGAGCGAACCGTTCGCTCCCGTGTTATTGACGGTGAAGGTGCCCTCTTTAAGATCGTCAGCCGAGAGTTTGTTGCGGCGCGCGCGATCGATAAGATCGCCGGCTGCCAGCGCGATGCCCTTAATCGAGAGTTTGTCGGCGTGTTTGATAACCGGAACGACCAGGTTCGCGGGCAAGCCGATTGCGATGCCGATGTTCATTTCTTTTTCGACATGAATCGCGGGTCCGTCGGCGATGAACTTCGAGTTCATGAGCGGGAAGACGGCCAGCGATTCGACGACCGCGCGAATAAAGAACGGAAGAAGCGTGAGTTTGACGCCGGTGTCGCGTTCGAAGCGGTCTTTTTCGCGTTTGCGCCATTCCCAGACGTTGGTCACGTCGACTTCGATCATCGACCACGCGTGCGGCGCGGTCTTACGTGATTCGACCATGCGCTCCGCGATAATGCGGCGCATGCTGCTGAGCTGGATCGTCGTGCCCGGAATTGGATCGGCGTAGGTGCTGGTGTTACCGGGCCCCGGCTTCGCGGGCCCTCGCGGTGCCTCAGCGGTGGCTGCGCCCGTTGGCGTGAGTTTAGCCGCGGCAATCACATCGTCGGCGGTCACGCGTCCGTTTGCACCTGATCCGCGAACGTTACGAACGTCGACATGGTGTTCGCGCGCCAAACGGCGCACGGCCGGCGAAACGCCGCGCAGTGCGGCTTCTTCGCGCTGTCCGTTGCTATGCGGTGGAACTTTCGCCGGCGCGCCGCTGGACGCAGCCACCGATTTCACCTCCAGCTGAGGAATGTTGAAACCAGGGACCGGTTCGGCGTTCGCACTCTCCGCCATCGCGTCGCGCGATTTCGGAGGTGCAGAAGCGGTCTCCGAACTTTTTGCGGCACCGACTTCGTCGATGACCGCGATCGGCGTGCCCGTTGCAACGGTCGTGCCTTCTTGCACGAGCAATTCGCGGATCGTTCCCGTGACGGGAGAGGGAACTTCGGAGTTCACTTTGTCGGTCGAAACTTCAAGGAAGGCTTCGTATTTTTCAACCGGGTCGCCGGCTTTTTTGATCCAGCGCTCGACAGTGCCTTCGGTAACCGTTTCGCCGAGCTGCGGCATCGTGATCGTCGTCGCCACTAGAACTTCACCATATCGCGCATCGCGTCGGCCATTTTCGCCGGCGAACTCATGTACGCTTCCTCAAGCGGCATCGCGTAGCCCATCGCGGGAACGTCGGGTGCGCATAGCCGTCGTATCGGCGCATCGAGATCGAAGAGCGCTTCCTCGGCGACCATCGCACTGATCTCCGCGCCGATCCCGCCGAATTTGTTATCCTCGTGAACGATCAGCAGCTTGCGCGTCTTGCGCACGCTTTCTAAAATCGCGCTCTTGTCCATCGGGCGCACCGAGCGCAGATCGATCACTTCGACGGACATGCCATCGCCTTCTAGTTGTTTGGCGGCCTCGAGCGCCCAGTGCACGTAGAGTCCGTATGAAACCACGGTGAGCTGCGAGCCTTCCTTCTTAATATCGGCCTTGCCGATCGGAATAACGTAATGGCCGTCGGGCACTTCGCCTTTGATGAGGCGATACGTTTTCTTGTGTTCGAGGAAGAGCACCGGATCGGGATCGTCGATCGCCGCATTAAGCAAACCCTTGACGTCGGCCGGAAACGACGGCACGACGATCTTGAGCCCCGGTACGTGATAGAAGAGCGCTTCAACCGAGACCGAGTGCGAAAGCGCGCCGCGCACACCGCCGCCGTAGGGCGTGCGAATGACCATCGGAACGGTATACTCACCGTTGGAGCGATAGCGCGTCTTGGCGGCCTCGCCGACGATCTGGTTGAACGCCGGATAGATGAAGTCGGCGAATTGAATCTCGGCGATCGGGCGCAGGCCTTCCATCGCCATACCGACCGCGATCCCGACGATCGACGCTTCGGCGATCGGCGTGTCGATAATACGCTCGGTGCCGAACTCTTTCACGAAATCCTTGGTGATCAGAAAGACGTTGCCGCGGTTGCCGACGTCTTCGCCGAGAATCACAACCTTGTCGTCGCTTTTTAGCGCTTCGTATAACGTCGCGCGCACCGCCTCGACGTTGTTGAGCACTTGCGAGGAAGAGGTCGCTACTGCCACGGTTCCCAGGCTCCTTCGTAAACGTGCTTGTAGAGATCGCCGGCTGTCGGAAACGGCATCGCTTCGGCCTTGTCGGTGGCTTCGTTGGTTTCTTGCAGCACGTCTTGCTTCATCGCGGCAACTTGCTCCGCGTTCATGATGCCCGATTCGAGCAACAGATTTTCAAAACGCGGAACCGGGTCGTCTTTGCGACGCTCGGTCACGTCGTCGCGCGTGCGATAGGTCATATCGTTGTCATCGGTCGAGTGCGCCAAGAACCGGTAGCAGACGCCTTCGAGCAGCGTTGGACCGCCGCCGTTGCGCGCCCGTTCCATCGCGCGCGCGACAGCATCGTAGGTGGCCAGCGGATCGAAACCGTCGAACTGCTCGCCCGGCATGCCGTAACCTTCCGCGCGCTTATAGATATTTGGTTGCCCCATTTGCAGCGAGAGTGGCGTCGAAATCGCCCACTGGTTGTTTTCACACAAGAAGACAATCGGCAGTTTGTGAACGGCCGCGAAATTCATCGACTCGTGCCACTCGCCTTCGCTCGTCGTGCCGTCGCCGAACGTGACCAGCACCGCGCGTCCGCTTTCCTTACGATACTTCAACGCGTATGCTGCACCGACAGCGTGCGGGATATGCGCGGCCAAAATCGACGAGAAAGACATGAGGCCTGCGCGCTTTGAGGAGTAGTGATTGGGGAATTGCCGGCCGCCGTTGTGATCGTCGGCACGAGCGAAGATCGAGAGCATGATTTCGTAGGGCGAGAGGCCGATTCCGATCGACAAACCGAGATCGCGATAGTAGGGCGCGAGAATATCTTTGCCGCGCACAAACGCCATGGCCGCGCCGGCTTGCAGCGCTTCGTGTCCCTCGCTGCCGAGCGCAAACGGTACTTTCCCCTGGCGGTTCAGCTGAAAGCCGCGATTATCGAGCTGCCGCTGGAGCAGCATCGTCCGAAAAATCGCTTTGAGCTGATCGTCGGAAAGCCCGTGGCGCTCGAGCGATTTCCGGACCTGTGTCGGGATGTTGGCCATCGAGCCTACCTTATTGCCAGGGCTCCCACGGACCCTCGTAGAGCCGGGTGAAGAGGTCCTCGGGGCGCGGGTACGCGACGGACTCGGCGCGGTCGGTCGCGTCATTGGTCTCGGCCAGGATAGAGGCTTTCAGGTCTGTCAGCGACTGGGTCGTGAGGACGCCTTGCTCGACCAGGGCCCGCTCGAACGCCGGAACGGGGTCTTCCTTGCGCCGCTCCTCGACTTCTTCGCGCGTCCGGTAACTGCGGTCGTCGTCGTCGGTGGTGTGCGAGAGAAAGCGGTAGCATTTGGCTTCGATGAGCGTCGGCCCGCCGCCGTGGCGCGCGCGCTCCATCGCTTCCTTTGTCACCGCGTAGCACGCGAGCGGGTCGAACCCGTTGACGACCGCGCCCGGCATCCCATAACCGGCCGCGCGTTTATAGATATCCGGTTGGCCCATCTGCGCCGAGAGCGGCGTGCTGATCGCCCATTCGTTGTTTTCGCAAAGAAAAACGATCGGCAGTTTGTGGATCGCCGCAAAATTCACGGCTTCGTGCCACTCGCCTTCGCTGGTCGCGCCGTCGCCGAACGTCGTTAAGACTGCACGCCCGCGCTCTTTGCGCAGTTTGATGGCATAGGCCGCGCCGACAGCGTGCGAGGTTTGCGCGGCGATGACGGAACTGATCGTGTAGAGTCCGAGCTTCTTGCTTGCGTAATGGTGCGGAAACTGCCGCCCGGCGCTGTGGTCGTCGATGCGCGCGAAGAGCGAGAGCATGACTTCGTACGGCGTCAGACCGATGCCGAGATCCAAGCCGAGATCGCGATAGTAGGGCACGAGAATATCTTTGCCGCGTTCGAACGCCATCGCCGCGCCCGCTTGCACTGCTTCGTGGCCTTCGCTGGCCGACGCGAACGGAATCTTCCCTTGGCGGTTGAGCGCGAAGCCGCGGTTCTCAAGCGTACGATGCAGGATCATGATGCGCAGCATGGCGACGAGTTGCTCGTCGCTCAAGCCGTGCCGTTCAAACTCAGGCGTGCGAGGGGTCGCCGTGCTTGCCATCGGCATGCGTACTCGCCCGAATTCAAGAGCAAATCCTGCGGCGGCACCGAAACTCGCATCATGGGCCGGTTAGCCGCACTTGTCGTTTTCGTTGTCTTGGGGTTGCTCGGCTTTGCACGGGCACAAGCTGCCGCTGAGTTTTGTCCCGCGACACTGGTGACCGATCCGGTGATGGTCGACGGGAACTTCGCGCGTCTTCGTCTGGGCGCGATTAGCCCGCGTACCGTGAGTGGCGTCGTGAGGCTGCAAACCGCGAAAGGGTGGTACGCTTCCTCCTTTGAGAACGTCGCGTTTAAAGCGCTGGAGCAGAACTATAACGACCAAGGCATGACGTTCAGTCATGAGGATTATCTTTCCGACGACATCATGGTGAAGATGCCGGCGCGCGATCCGGTTTTGTATGCGTACGTTGCGCAGGCGCGGGCCACGGGCGACACGTTCATGAACTGGGATCGGTATGGCGACGTCGCCTGTTCGCCGACGCCCTTCGCGCCCAGCGATAAGCGGAACGCGGCGCGGCCGATGCCGGTACTTTCAAAAACGCCGATCGCGCTGACGGCGAAATCGATTGACGCGCCATTTACCGCAACGTGCGCAGAGCCGTTCGCCGACGTGCAAGTCACCAAGCCCGGCGCGTTTCATTATCCCGGCATTCTGGGGCGCGACGATCCGACGGCGCGGCCGACCGGCGTGACCGTCGTGGTGGTGGCAGTGGACCGTGACGGAAGCGTGGTCGACGCGTGGGTGTGGGAGCCGATTGGTACGCCGATGCTCGATCAGTCTGTGGTTGACGAAGCGCGCAAAGCAAAATACGCGCCGGGCAAAGCGTTCTGTCAAAACGTGCCCGGCTATTTCGTGCTGCGCTCAGTTTTTACGCAGTAGCGTTAGGGCCGCTTATTGATGTCGTCGCGGATCGCTTGCGAAGCGGCGTCGGCGGCTTTCATCGCCTTCGCGGCGCCCTTCTTGAAGAGGCTTGTCAGTTGATTTGCAGCCTCTTCGAGCTGGGGCTTGGTTTGCTCGAACGCCTCTTGCACGTGTTTTTTGGCCTTTTCGATCGTGTCGTCGTTCATCGTTCCGTCACCGTGAGCACCCAGCGAATGGCGCGGGCGTACTGGTCCATTTCGCGGACCGTGCGCCGGAGCCAGGCGGAGGGGCCTTTCTCATCGTCGTTACCGCGGGCGGGCGGAAGGTGTTTCGCGTAGGTCAGCGCCGCGTCCAGCTGAGCCTCGACCTGGGGCCAGCAGCCGCGCAGCGATTCTTCGGAGGCGTCCGGCAGGCGTTCTATTACGGGCGGCGCGGGCACGGCCGGATCTCCTAACGCGAATTCCAGTCGCGCAAGCGCGTAATCGGCACTCACGCTAATGAATGAAGCCAGTAGTTGCACCAGCCGAACTTCCATCTACGGGAGCGATTTCGCTTAGCGCCGAAAGGCGGCCTGGTAGTGAGTTTGGTTGGAGATTCTCGGCGCTACGTGATCGTCGGAAACGGTTTTGCGGGGACAACGGCGGCGGAACAGCTGCGCAAACACGATCCATCCTGCTCGATCGTGTTGTTTACCGACGAACCCTACACGCTTTACAACCGGATCGCCCTGCCGCCGATGCTCCGTAAGCAGGTGACCGAACAAAAAGTCATTATGCGCGATCTCGCTTGGCACGAAAAACTGAACATCGAACTGCATTTGGAGACGCGCGTCGACTGCGTCGTTTCCGGCGAGAAGGTTGTGCAGGCCGCCGGGAAGTCATATCGATACGATGCGATGCTGGTGGCGACCGGGGGGCGGCCGAATCCGCATCCGGCCCCGGGTTATGACGGCGGCAACGTCTATAACTTTCAGTACATGAGCGACACTAAGGCGATCTCAGCTGAGCTGGAAACGGCAAAGGCCGGCGTTGCCATTGGCGGCTCGTTCATCGCCTACGAGTTGGCCGAAGCATTCGTTTCGCGCAAAGTCGAGACGCACTGGCTGATGCGCGGACCGTATGCGCTCTCGCGTATGCTCGACGACGTTGCCGGCAATCTGATCGACGAAGCTGCAAAAACCGACGGCGTGCACATGCATTACGGCGATGAGATTACCGAATTCGTGCGTGATAACGGCGTTGTTAAAAAGATCCGCACGAAAAAGGGTGTAGAGATCGAAGCGCAGTGCTACGGCGTCGGGCTCGGTTTGACGATGAACACCGAAGTGCTCGACGGCAGCGGTGTCGACACCAGCAAGAACGGGATCCTCTGCGACGACGGGTTAGAAACGAACGTTAAAGGTATTTTCGCCGCCGGCGACATCGCCGATTTCTACGATCCGATTTTAGAGATGCGTTACCGGATGGGAACGTGGAACAATGCCGGCGCGCACGGTAAAGTCGCCGCGCAAAATATGATGGGCGGCAGTGAGAAGTACCATGACGTTCCCGAGTATTCGAGCTTGCTCTTCAAGGGCCAAACGATCACACAGTTCGGCCTCTCGCCCGAGTATCGCAAGGACATCGAAACCGTCTTCATGGTCGACAAAGAAAAGAAATGGTACCGCGCGCTGTACTTTTGGGAAGACCGCCTCGTCGGGGGCCTCTTTATGGGCAAAGGCAACCGCAGCGGAAAACGCAAGTACGTTGACACAATCAAGAGCAAGGAGCGCTTCCCTAAGCCGCAATGGAAGACGATGCTGGAGTGGACACATGACTAGATGAAGATCTATTTCTTACGCCACGGGATTGCCGTTGAGCCTGAAGATTGGAAGGGCGACGATTACGATCGTCCTCTGACGAGCGACGGGCGCGAACGCATGGGACAAGAAGCAAAAGCGATCCGGAAGCTGGATCTCGGTCTCGACGCTATTCTCACGAGCCCGCTCGTTCGCGCCAAGGAAACAGCGGAGATAGTGGCGCGCGAACTCAAAGTGGTCTCCAAAGAAGACGAGCGGCTCGGCGGTGATTTCGATATGTCAGCTTTGGAAGCGATATTGCAGGGGTGTGCTGACCTAAAGTCACTGATGCTGGTCGGACACGAGCCGAGCATGAGCTCGGTTATCGGCCGGCTGATCGGCGTCGCAAGAATGGATCTCAAAAAAGGCGGCTTGGCCTGCGTCGAACTGCCCGACGCGTCGACCATGACGGGTGAATTGCACTCGCTCATTCCGCCGAAGGTGCTCCTTAGCTAGATCCTCGCGGGCCTCGTCCTTCGACACGCGCGTCAAAGACGCGCTGCTCAGGATGACACTATTGGCTCACGATGACAACTGTTTCTAGATCGTAACTGTCGTGTCGCGAGCTGCAACGTGCGCGTCCCAGCCATACTTCATTTTCACCAGATCGCAGAGCGATTGCGCCGAAACCGGATCGCCATGCACGGCGTAGTACGTCGGCTTGCTCGAGCACGTGTTCAGCCATTGCTGGATCTCGTTGCGATCGGCATGCGCGCTGTAGCCAGAGATAATGCCGGTGGTTGCTTTCACGGGTAAGACGTCGCCGTAAATCTTCACGGACTTCGCGCCATTGGTCATCAGGAATCCGAGCGTGCCGGCTCCTTGGAAGCCAACGAAGAGAATCGTGGCTTTCGGATCGGAGACGTGGTTGTGCAGATGGTGCAGCACCCGCCCGCCGGCGGCCATGCCGCTGGCGGAGACGATGACGTGCGGTCCGGATGCATTATTGATCGCTTTGGATTGCTCCGTCTCAACGGCAACGGTGAGATTATCACAGCCGAACGGTTTGCCGTTGGTCTCGAACGCGACCGGTTTGTGCCAAGCGGGATAATCGGTGAAGAGTTGGTCCACGCGCGCGGCCATTGGGCTATCGAGAAAGACCGGCACATGTGCAAGAGCGGGAACTTGCCGCTGCAGCTGACCGATCGAAAGCAAGATTTCTTGCGAGCGTTCGACGGCAAAAGCCGGAATAACGATGGCTCCGCCGCGCGCAACGCCGGCGGACAGCATTTCGCCGAGTTGCTGAAGCGCATCGGGCGGATGAACGCGATCGCCGTAGGTCGATTCGCAGACCAGGACGTCGGCTTCGCCCATGGGCGTCGGGTCGTAGAGCAGCGTGCGATTGTAGCGCCCGATATCGCCGGAGAAGATGACGCGGCGTCCTTCAACTTCGATGCATGCAAAAGCCGAACCGATAATGTGCGCGGCGTTCTTATAGACGACTGAAAAGCCGGCGGCCTCGAACGATTTTTCGAGATCGAAGCCTTTCGTCTGCTGTAACGTTTGCTGCACGTTCGTCTCGTCGTAGAACGGCGGCGGCGCGTACGCTTCCTCGTGAAAACCGCGTTTTTTTAGGTGTTGCTGCAGATGGGCGGCATCATCGAGCACGATATTCATGAGCGCGCGAGTCGGGACGGTCGCATAGATCGGGCCCTTGAAACCGTCTCGCACGAGTTTGGGCAAGTATCCGATGTGATCAATGTGGCCGTGCGTAATAACAACCGCGTCAATCTCCGCGGCCGGCACAGGCAAAGGCACGCTATTGAGCGCGACAATATTCGACGTGCCTTGAAAGAGCCCGCAATCGATGAATATCCGCCGGCCGTTACTGGTGAGCAGATGTTTGCTGCCGGTAACGGTTCCGGCCGCACCCACGAAGGTGAGCTCAGCCACCGGATTCCTGCACGATACGCAGACGCGGGCGCGGCGGAGGCATGGCCGATTTTGAATGGCGGTCGAAGGCGTGCGAGCTGGGAATGGGTTCGGTGCGATATTTTTCCAGGCAGCGGTCGACGAGCAGCTCCGGGTTCTCATCGTAAAGAATGATCGAACCGGTCTCTTTATGCACCAGTTTGGCGATCGATGAAAAGTCGTTAGAGATGCCGCCCGAGTTGAGCAAGATGCCGATCAGTTTGCCTTCGTCGTACGCGATGCAAAATTCGCCGAGCGTTCCGCTGCGGCCGCCGACGAAGAGCACAAAATCCGAACTGTGAATGTTGTGCGTTTCACGTCCCATCAAGCCCGAGCCGGTAAACACGATACTTGTATATGGCTGCAGCGGCGATCCGTAGACATTGACGTGCTCTTCGGGCGATAGCGCCGGCGAAACGCCGAGGCTGACGCCGCTGGCTTCGTTCGCCCCGATGACCGCGGCGTGCGGCAGGCCCGGGCAGGCGCCCGTGACGATGGTACAGTCCCGTTCGGCGATGCGCCGTCCGATGCGCGCCGCAAGGGCGAGCTCGCTGTCCGTAATCGACCCGCCGGCTGAGCCCATAACGCCGATTTGTATCCTCATGGCGCCTGAATGCGATTTCCATACAAGAGCTTCCCGTGGGCGCCGCCGAAGCCCGGAAAAATGCCGGACCGCGAATCGCTCGAAGTAGACGTCCTGTTCGTGGGCGCGGGCCCGGCCAGTTTGGCGGGCGCGATTCGCCTGATGCAGTTGGCGAAGGCCGCTGGGCGCGAGCTGGACGTGCTCGTGATCGACAAGAGCGGTGAGATTGGCAGCCACGGAATCTCCGGCGCGGTGATGGATCCGAAGGCGCTCGACGAGCTCTTGCCGGATTGGCGCGCGCAAGCGCCGGTCGAATCCGAAGTCACGAGCGATCAATTGTGGTTTCTCACCGAGAACGCCAAAATCAAAGCGCCGATCAACCCGCCGATGCTCAAGAACCGCGGAAAATACGTCGCTTCCTTGCAAAAGATCGTGAAGTGGCTGGGCGCGAAAGCCGAAGAGGCTGGCGCGCAAGTCTTTCCGGCATTTCCCGGACAAGAATTATTGTGGGACGGCGAGCGCGCGATCGGCGTGCGCACCGGTGACAAAGGCGTCGATAAGAACGGCAATCCAAAACCGAATTACGAACCGGGCGCCGATATCTTGGCAAAGATCGTCGTGCTCGGCGAAGGTCCGCGCGGTACGCTCGTCAAGCAGGCCGAAGCGCGATTAAATCTCGATGCGGGGCGTGAGCCGCAAGTCTACGCGGCGGGCGTCAAAGAGTTGTGGCACTGTCCGCCGGGGCGTGTGCAGCCGGGCAGCGTGATTCACACGCTCGGCTATCCGTTGCCTCACGAAACATTCGGCGGCGGTTTCGTGTACGGAATGCAGGAGGACATACTCGACGTCGGATTTGTTACGGGCCTTGACTACCTTAATCCGACGACCGATCCGCACAATGAACTGCAGCGATTCAAACAACATCCGGCCATCCGTGCGCTGCTTCAAAACGCCACGCTCGTTCGCTACGGCGCCAAAGCCATTCCCGAAGGCGGACTCTTTGCGATGCCTCGGATGTATAGTGACGGCCTGCTCATCGTGGGAGACTCGGCCGGCTTTCTAAACGGGATGCGGCTCAAAGGCATTCACTTGGCAATGAAGTCGGGCATGCTCGCCGCCGAGACGGCATTTGAAGCGCTGCAAGCCGGCGACACCGGCTCGGCTCGCCTCTCCGCGGTGGAAAGCAGATTCAGAGACTCGTGGGCTTATCGCGAACTTTTTGCGGCGCGCAACTTCCATCAAGGCTTTGAAGGCGGTTTGGTTGCCGGCATGCTTAACGTCAGCCTCGGCATGATCACGGGCGGGCGCGGTTTCGGCTTCAAAAACAAGCTGCCCGGAAAAGCGGGTTACGCGCGCATGGAAAAGGCCGGTTACAAGCCCAAAGAAACGCCGCGCGCAAAGATCGACAACGTGCTGACGTTCGGAAAACTGACCGATGTGTACAACAGCGGCGTTTCCCATGAAGAGAACCAGCCGAGCCATTTGAAGGTCGCCGATACGAATATTTGCCGCGACCGCTGCACCGTCGAGTACGGCAATCCATGCCAATATTTCTGTCCGGCGCAAGTCTACGAACCGTTCTTTGAGAAGAAGGGCGGCAACGGCGAGGTTGAAGGCCGGCTGCAAATCAACTTCACGAACTGCGTGCACTGCAAAACCTGCGACATCATGGACCCCTACCAAATTATCACTTGGGTACCCCCGCAAGGCGGGGAGGGCCCGGTCTACACCAACATGTAAGCGTTGCAATATGAAGGCGACGATTAACGGCGAGGTGCGCGAACTTCCCGACGGCATGACGATGGAGCGGTTGCTGGCGCATATCGACGCGCCCGAGCGCGGCATCGCGGTCGCAAAGAACGATCGCGTCGTGCGGCGCGCCACGTTCGCGCAAGAAGTCGTCGAAGATGGAGACCGCGTCGAAATCATCCGCGCGGTGGCCGGAGGGTAACGTGCAAGATACATTGCGCATCGGCAAACTCGAACTGACATCGCGCCTTATCGTGGGGAGCGGGAAATACCCATCGATCGACGTGATGCAAGCGGCGCATGATGCCAGCGGCGCGCAAATGGTTACGGTCGCCATCCGGCGGATCAATCTCGATGACAAGAGCGGGAAGACGCTGCTGGATTATATCGACCGATCGCGCTACGCGATTCTGCCGAACACGGCCGGCTGTTACAGCGCCAAAGAGGCGGTGCTGACCGCGCAGCTCGCGCGCGAGTTGTGCGAAACCGATCTCATCAAACTCGAAGTTATCGGCGACGCGCAAACGCTCTATCCCGACACCCGCGAAACGCTCGCTGCCGCGGAGGAACTCGTGCGCGACGGTTTCACGGTTCTGCCTTATATCGTCGATGATCCGGTCGCGTGCAAGCACCTGGAAGAATTAGGTTGCGCGGCAGTCATGCCACTGGCAGCCCCGATCGGCAGCGGCCTGGGGGTTTGTAATCCATATTCGATTCGCATTATTAAAGAGCGCGCCGGTATTCCAGTCATCGTGGATGCGGGCGTCGGTACGGCAAGCGATGCCGCCACTGCGATGGAACTTGGCGTCGACGCCGTTCTCATGAACACGGGCATTGCAGCTGCCAAAGAGCCGGTGATCATGGCCGAAGCAATGAAACGCGCGATCGAGGCCGGCCGGCTGGCGTTTCTAGCGGGACGGATGGAGAAGAGGCTCTATGCGAACGCGTCAAGCCCGATGCGCGACCTCATTACCGTCAACAAGTCTTAGCCTTTCTTGACCGCGCGAACGAACCAATGAACGACGCCGCGCAGCGGTTCGCGGTGGCCCCACGTCCCGACGATATCGTCCGCGGCGGTTTCTTGAATCGACTCGACGCGGTAGTTCGCTTCCAACAGCGAGCGTAATTCTTCACTGATAAAATACACGTGCGGGACGCCGGCCTCGTCGCCCGTTTCGGCCGCATAAACGTGTTTGGAGATACGTTGGCCTTTTCCAAAGCGCGCGTCGAGGGTTGAGGCGAACGTCGCGTGCAGCGGGGCTCCTGGCTTTAGCGTATCCGCAATTGCGCCGAGTGAAGCCGCAATCGTACCCGGCGTTCCGTGAAGCAATGCGTGCGTGGTGAGCGCGGCGTCGTAATAATTGTCGTGCACGGGAATTTGGACGCCGTCCGCAAGCGAGTCGACTTGGAGACCAGCGGCACGCAACGCTTCAGTGTTTCGTCCCGTGCCTACGCCGATTTCCAAGACGCGCGCGTTTGGAACCGCGCGGAGACGTGCGATTAGCGAGATTGTCAGCGGATGTGCGCGGCGGAGCTTCCCGGCGTCTGTGGAAGGTTCGGTCATGCGTGAGCTGCCTTTGATTATTGTCGTTGGCGGTGATGACCTTGCCGGGCGCGTCTGCGACGAACTGCGCACGACGCGGGGCCACGATGTGCTGCAACTCTGGCCGGCGGGCGATGAAGCGCTGCGCGACGCCGGCGTGACCGGCGCCATCTGCATTATTCCGGTCTCTAGCGATGACCGCCTCAATCTGCAGATCGCCTTAAAGGCGCGCGAGATGAATCCCAAGATCCGCATCGTCTTGCGCCAATTCAACCGCGCGCTGGGACATAAGATCGAACAGAATCTTTCCGACTGCTCCGCGATATCACCCGCGGCGCACGCGGCCGCGACCTACGCCGGCGCCGCCGTGGATCCGGCATGCGTCTACGCGCTGCAGTTTCCCGACGTTGACGGTCCACTTGTCGGGTTTTCCGAACGGCTTGCGCGGGACTTCGGTTTGCGCGATACCAGCGTCGGCGAAGCCGAGCGCCGTTTGGGCATGCGCGTGGTCAGTGTTAACAACAGCGTCGCGCCGGAACGCGCCGCGCGAATAGCGCGCGACGATCGCGTGGTTGCGTTCGGGCCGATGGATGCGCTGCAGCACGCGTGGCACCGGCGAAGCCGCGCACGGCCTCAATTTCGCCGCCGCCGCGAGTGGCTCGGCGATATGTTCCGGGCCGCGACGCGCTACGAGCCGTTTCTTATCTATACGTTCGTGTTTGCCACGCTGCTCTTTCTCGCGGGCTCGTTGTATTTCACGTTCCAGTTGCACCTGACGTTTATCCAAGCGATGTATTTCACGGCGGCAACGATGTTCACCGTCGGCTACGGCGACATCACGCCGTACAACCGGCACGGCGGTGACTTTTCGCTACTCGTAGCAATGGCGATTATGGTGGGCGGCGTGACGATCGCCGGTATCTTCATCGCGTCGATCGCGTCGGCGTTCAGCCGCGCGCAAGAAACGGCGCTTCAAGGTTTGCGGCGCGTCCGCGCGGAGGATCATGTCGTGGTCTGCGGAGCCGGCAGCACGGGTACCCGCGTCATCGACTTTTTGCTCGACATGCACCAGCGAGTGGTGGTGCTCGAACAGCGCCCCGACACCCTGGTGCTGGAACTCGCGCGTACTCGGCGTATCGATCTGCTTACCGGAGACGCCACCAGCGACGACACCCTGGAGTTTTGCGATCTGCAATCGGCGCTGAGTTTTGTCGCTGTCACCGACAGCGATACGGCCAATCTGGAAGCCGCGCTGGGTGCGCTGGTGCAAAATCCACAGATTCCGGTGGTCGTGCGCATCAACGATCCGGACTTTTCGCGCCTCATCGAACGCAATTTCAATATCGCCAAATCCTTCTCCGCAGCGGAGTTAACCGCGCCGATGATTGCAGGCCTCGCGCGGTTTCCGGGGACGCGCGGGCGGGTCTCATTTGCGGGCGAAAGCTTTAACGTGGGCGTGCGCAGCGCGACGGACCGCCTTCCGCGCGCCGAGGGCACCGTGCCGCTCTACGCTTGGCGGGCAGGGAAGCTGCGGCCGATACGCGATTTTTCAGAGATGGAGCCCGAGGACCGGGTGCTCTACGTCGTACCGCTCTCGCAATTCAAAGCGGACTCATGAAAGGACGCACATGTTAACCGAAGGCGCGAAAATGCCGGAGCTCGACGTCGTCGACGACGAGGGCAAGAAATTTAATACGCGCGAGCTGCTCGGCAAGCCGCTCGTCTTATGGTTTTATCCCAAAGACGACACACCGGGTTGAACGAACGAGGGGTCGCAGTTTCGCGACGCCATCGACCGCTTTCAAGCGAAGGGCGCCCAAATCGTCGGAGTCAGTAAAGACTCCGTCGCTAGCCATCAAAAATTCAAAGCCAAATACTCTCTGCCGTTTCCGCTCATCGCGGACACCGACGGCAAAATGTACGCCGCCTTTGGCGTAGATGCGCGCACCACGTTTCTCATGGACAAAGACGGCACGGTCCACAAAGTTTGGCCGAAAGTCAGCGTTGCCGGCCACGCGGAGGACGTTTACAACTCGCTGCCTTCAACTTAAGGGGACGTGATGACACAAGTTCAGCGCCTTCGCTTGTGTCATGGTCAACTATGGAATACCTATAGCCGCTAGTGCCTCGCGGATTGCGGTCGGCCCCGTCGCGCGTCGCGCGTCATACGGGTCGGAAAAAATGCCGACGAGATCCCCTGTGGAATAATCGAAGATTCCTGCACCAAGAAAAAGTGTTTCGATTGGAAGATCGAACGTTATGACGCGATCATCCGCTGACTTGCCGCGTAAGATGCCCCAGTAGGGACGTCTTCTATGCCCAAACTTCGAGCTCACAGTAGAGTCCGACCCTCCCTCACCGCTTGAAATCAAAATCTCCGGTACGGCATTCGCAACGGAAACACTTTTGGCGTTCGGAAGGCCCATCTCTATCAGGACAATGCCGCTTTCAATGCTTGCCCCACTGGCGTAGACTATATTAATGTGTCCCTTATCATAAACGGAGTTCTTTGGATCGCTCGGGCAGATGGAGTCCGGAAATCCAGGAGCGAGATATGCATTAAAATTCTGGCCGCCGGCCCACTCTACGCATTCCACCTTGGAGCAGTTAAGGAGATAAGCATCGCAGCCCATTGCAATGGAGGTTGTAACGATAATGCTACGCCGAGAATCACTATGGACCACAGTGCCGGAGGCTATCGATTCCCGACCTTCGGAATCCACTATCTTAAGCTGCACTACTGCATCCGCGGCCTTTTGATAAGCATGCGACGTTTGCAACTCGCCCGTGTAGCCGGCGCCCGCGGGAACTAGAGCGATGAGTTTCTTCTCTAGTTCGTCTTCGTTACGAAAATCAGCAAGCGCGTAGAAATCAAGCGCCCGCAGCGGATCGCGCGGCACGAGTTTGCCTAACGCATACGCATCGCCAACCCGGCCGGCAAGAACTCTGCTCGCTCCACCCACATATCCACGCTGTACCGCCTTGACCGCAAGGCCTAAAGCTTCAGCCTGTTGGGCCGGCAAAGCCCGATTCTGCAGCTGGTCTAACAGTTTTGTTATCGCTTCTATGGAACCGAGACGAGCTGCGTACCACGTGTTCTGATCCGTAGCCACTGCTGCGTTTTTTATACTAAGAAGATCCTCATTTGCCGTCGTATAGTCCAAACTGTAACGCTCGGCAGCATCGGCGTCGCCTTGCTGCATGAGCAACTCATAGCCTCGCATGGCGCGTCGCATCAAATCGATCTGCCGCGCATGATCCGTTGTTTTTGCGGCGAGGTCATCCAACGCGTACGGATTTCCAAGATCGGCAGCCATCTGCAAATACTTGTTTTCCAAAGAAGCCGCTTCAGCCGCACTCACACGGGAACCGCTTGGCGGTGGGCTCGAGCTTAAATACTTATAGATCGCATAAGTGGCCGCTGAGTTTCGTGATTTGACGGCCGTCACTGCGAGCTGTAGTGCCTTCGTGAGGATTGAACCTCGCCTCGTCGTTTCCGAAAGGGAGGAATCAAATCCGCTCGGGCTGAGCGGGAGGTCGCCAAATCCTCTTTCCCCGAACGTCGATAAGAGCGCTATCGCGGCGTTTAAACTCCCCGCGTCGAGTGCCTCACCATAAAGCTGGTCTTCTATCTGCTCAAACGCGCTTTTCCCTATGTACACTTGACGGTCTTGGAGCTGTCTCGCAACATGCAGCACGTTTAAGTAGAGCATGTACGCGCGCGCCCGATTGTCCGGATCGTTCGTCGGATTGCCCAGCCGCTCGCGCAGCGTGAGCAGCAGCGGCGAAACCATCGCCCGCACCGTTGTCGCGCCTATTGCAATGTCGTGATCCCTGTCTTGTTTCCCTTGCAGCACGCCCACGACGGCGCCGCGTTCATTTACAAGCGGCGCCCCGCTATCGCCCGGTTCGCTGGACAACGACAACAGCTCTCGTCCGTCCGTTAGGTGCGCATTAATCGCCCCGCGCAGTGCGCGCGGCTTCAGACGGATCGTTTTCACATGCGCTAAGCGCCGTACCAGCGATTGCGGATAGCCTATTTCTGTCAGAGACTGGTGTTCGTGAGCATCGGCGATGGGGAACGCGGCAAGATTTCCCCGGTGCACGAGCAGAATCGCGAGGTCGTCGGAACCTAACGCCGCGCCGGAGTATGTTCGCTCGGCTTGCCAGACGCGCGCAGGTGAATCGGAGAAACGCAGCGCGATAGTCGATGAGCAATGATCCCCGTATTCGCCGCAACCCAGAACGTGCGCCGCTGTCAGTATATATGAAACACGTGGCGTCGATGCAATAACGAAGCCGGTCCCCGTCTCGCCCGTTCCGAGTCCGCCGCGTTGACCGGCGGCTTGCCGTTCGAGATAAACGACGCTTGAAAGAGCTAAAGCGGCAAGGTACATTAAGTCAGTCCCCGAAGCGACACGAGTGAAGCAGCGCGGCTTACCCAGGTCAGTTTTCGTCATGTGTTTGTTTGCATTCTGCCTCAGCGCACCTGCGACGGTATACGCTGCCGACGGCGCACCGTCGTGCGGTATCTCTATCACATTGATCATGCTTAAGGGCGGAGCGCAACCCGCGGTGCCGGCCGAGTCGTCCTATAGGTCCGCTCTTGAATTTGCCTCAGCTATGAATTGCTCTGAAGCATTTGCTGGTATGCGCAAGTCTGCGGCGCTTGGATACGGGCCTGCGCAGAATGCCCTGGGCGAACTCTATGAAGCAGGCGCGGCCGGCTCGCCTGATTACAACCGGGCAGCGCACTGGTATGAATTGGCAGCCAACGCCGGAGATGCGCGAGCGAGATATAACCTCGGACGACTCATAATTGACGAGCGCGCCCCCGCAGAGGCAGCGACTCATGTCGCCGCATCGCCCGGCAAAACCGCGACCGGCCTTTCTGCAGCTCAGTCCGCATCGTCTCCGATTTGGAACAACGGAACGGCAGCGCATTCTGCGGGTCGCGAACGGTATCTCGCCGCTGCCCGGCTTTGGCAAATAAGCGCCGACGCCGGCGATCACTTGGCTCAGTATCAGCTAGGCGCACTTTTCGCGGCGGGTATGGGTGTACCGTACGATTTGGCTCGTGCGCGGGATCTGTATCGAATGGCTGCCCCATTTGTCCCCGCTGCGAAAAAAGCCCTAGATTCGTTAGACAGCGGGCACGGCCTTTAGTTTTCGGTCTTCGCCTCGCCGCGCGGAAGTGAGAACTGGAGAAGCGAACGCACGGGAGCGAGCCCGCGGCTGACCACGGCGCAACACGTGACGCGAAGTTTCAGTTCTTCGAGGCGATCTTTGGCCGCAAGCAACTCGCGCGCCGTGGTGACGACGTCCTCGAGCAGAAGCACGCGCTGCCCGGCTTCGTAGGCTCCCTCAACATACTCGCCCGCAAATGCGCCGTAGCCTTTCGGTTTTTTGCGCACGGCGATCATAGGAAGGTTCGCCAGCTGTGAAACGGCGGTAGCGATCACGACGCCGCCGAGTTCGGTGCCGCCGATGAGGTCCGGATTCACCTCGGAGATAACCGGAACGAAGAGCCGCGCAATCCGACGCAAGACGTGAGGATCGGAAAACAGCCGGAACTTGTCGATGTAATAATCGCTGCGCGTGCCGCCCGCGAGCATGTAATCGCCGCGGGTCAGCGCGCGTTCAACGATGATCTTACGCAGCCAGTTGAGATCGGGGAGCCGCCCAAGAGATTCGTTTGAGCCTAGATACTCCACTGCCAGGCGTTCCAGGATTCGGTCACCGGGTTGGGTGCGAAGCCTTTGAAGTTGATGCTGATCGGATGCATCGCGCGCTGGTCGTAGATGAAGATCTCAGGGAGATCACGCGCGAGATAGGTTTGGATAAGGTCGTAGGCTTTCTTGCGCGTAGGCCGATCGTAGTTATTCAGCGCGATCTTCTGCGCGGCTTCCATATCCTGGTTGCAGTAGCGCGAGTAGTTGTAGCCTTTGGGCGCCACGTTCGCGCAGGCATACTGCGAAGCGTCGTCGGGATCGATCCCGGCATACCAACCGGCCAGACTCAGATCGAACTTACCGCCTTGCAAGATGCCGCCTTCGCCGACCGGCGCGAAGAGTATGTCACCGGGGTAGTACTTGATGTCGGCGATGATGCCGGCTTTGTGAAGCATCTGCTGGATCTCGATGCTGCCCTTGCGCCGCGTCACGTTGCTGTTATTGCTGACGAGGGTCAGCGTGAGCGGCTGGCCGTTTTTCATCATGATGCCGTCAGCAACGCGCGGCTTGTAGCCGTCGCCGGTGAGCTCTTTACGCGCCGCTTGAATATTGGGCGGATACTGCCGCACGTTCGGGTAGAACGACCACATCCAGAACGGCTGGTCTTCGACCGCGACGCGAGTTTGCCCGAACGTCAGCGTGTCGACGATGCGCTTCTTGTCGATCGCATACGCAACGGCTCGCCGGATGTGCATGTCGTTCAGCATTTGCCCTTTCTCGACGTTGAGTTGGACGTCTTCGTAGCCGTTCGCGTCGACCCAGGCTAAACAAACGCCGGGAATATTCTTGACTTGCGGATAGTTGCTGAGCGACGCCTCGAACATCCAATCGAGCGCGTGCGTCTGCAGCATCGAGCGCATCGTGTTTTCGTCCGGGACGACCTTTATGACGATCTTCGCGAGGCCTGGTTTGCCCATGAAGAAGTTGTCGTTTGCAACATAGGTGATGTGATCGCCGTGCGCCCACTGCTGGAATTTGAATGGGCCGTCGCTGACCGTCGGCGCCGAATTGAACGCGATCTGATTAATGTTCGGATACTTCGAAAGCACATGCGCGGGCGCAACCGGATACGGCTGGTCACTGTCGGCGAAGAACGTGTTGATGATCGGCGAGAACCGTCGCGTCAGGTGCAGGACGACCGTGTAGTCGTCGGGCGTGTCCACGCTCTTAACATAATCATAGCCGTGACGCGAAATGATGTTGTTGCTGTTGCTCATGATCGCTTGCCACGACCACTTCACGTCTTTGCTCGTGACCGGGACGCCGTCGGTCCACTTCACGTTCTTGCGCAAGTGGTATGTGATCGTCAAGCCGTCTTTGCTGATGCCGCCATTCTCGAGTGTGGGCACTTCACTTGCAAGCGAAGGGACCGGATCGCCCTTCGGATTCGCGTGCAACAGCGGCAAGAAGGCAAGGAACTGGAGCATCCCATCGGTCGTGTTCGAACTCAGCAGCGGGTTGAGGTTCTTGACGTCTTGCTGAATCGAGATGCGCAGCGTTCCGCGGGTCGTGCCGGCGGCGGGCGGATCGGCAGGCGCGCCACACGAGAGCGAGTTGACGGCAGTTGCGCCGCCGCCGGTTTTGGTGCAGCCGGCGAGCATCGAGATGACTAGAATGGCAACGACGAAATGTTTCATGTTTCTCTTAAACCGCAGCTTTCGGAGCAGACCATTTGCCTGGTACGGGATCGAAGCGCTCGTGCCGCCAGGAATACGTGCCGAGCCCTTGTGTGGCAGTTCGTAGTTCGGTGATGTATCGCGACAATTCAACTTGTGGGACGTAGGCCTCGACCGTGTCGCAGCCGGGCTTATCGGCGGGATTCATCCCGAGGATCTGCCCGCGCTTTCCCGTGAGCTGCTGTATCACCGAGGACGTGTAGTTCGTTGGGACCGTGACGGCGACGTGCACGATCGGTTCGAGCACGACCGGATTGCACTTCGGCATCGCATCGCGCACGCCCATGCCGGCGGCCGTCTTGAACGCCTGCTCGCTCGAATCGACGTCGTGGTACGCGCCGTCGAAGAGCACGACGTGGAGGTCCGTTACAGGATATCCGCCGACGCTGCCGTGCATGAGCGCCTCGCGCACGCCCTTTTCGACCGCGCCAAAGAATTGGCGGGGAACGACGCCGCCGACGATCTTCACTTCGAACGTCACGCCGTGCCCGCGATCCTGCGGCTGAAAGCGCAGCCATACGTCGGCGAATTGTCCGTGGCCGCCGGTTTGGTGCTTATAGCGCGAGTGAACTTCGGTCCCGGCCGTGAGCGTCTCTTGGTAGGGGATCATCGGAGGCGCCGTAACCACCTCGACTTTATATTTGCGCGTGAGCCGTTCGACGGCAATCGCTACGTGCTGTTCTCCGTTGCCGAGCAGCAATAGCTCGTTCGTGATTGGGGCGCGCTCCAAGCGCAGCGACGGGTCTTCGTCGACGATGCGCGCGAGCATCTGAGAAATTTTAGCTTCGTCCATCCGCTCTTTCGGACGGATCGCTACCGCGAAGACGGGCTCGTTGGCGGGAACGCGCGGCAAGAGCACTTTGAAATTATTTTCAGTCAGCGTATCGCCGGTGGCAACGGTTTCCATGCGCGCGATGCCGACGATGCTTCCCGGGCCCACCTCCGGTACGGGTTCTTGTTTCTTGCCCTGTAACCGGTAGAGTCCGCCGGAACGAACCTTTTCGCCACCCTTGGTGATGTTTGTGAGCGTTGCGTCGGATTTTAGCGTGCCCGAGATGACGCGAACGATCGAAAGTTTTCCGGATTGCGGATGAATCGAGGTTTTGATCACGTGCGCGATGACGGGACCGTCGGCTTTCGATTCGATCGGACAACCTTCGGCATCGAGCACCGGCGCCTCGGCGGGCGAAGGGAACCATTTTTCCATCGCGCGCACGAGCGCAGAAACGCCATAGCCGGGAAGTCCGGCGGCGACCAACACCGGGACGATCTGATCGTGCGCGCATTCCAGGCAGAGATCTTTTTCGACCTCTTCGAGCGGCGGCTCGACGCCTTCGAGCAGCTCTTCCATGAGATGGTCGTCGAAATCCGCCATCGCTTCGAGCAACTGCAGGTGCGCTTTGGCAACGCGGTCTTTCATGTCGGCCGGTACGTCGATATCTTTTTCACCGGTGCCGTCGTATTGGTGGGCTTTGCCGTCGGCCAAGTCGACATAGCCGTTAAAGTTTTCCGCCGAGCCGATCGGCAGCTGTTCGGCAACCACGTGCCGTCCGTATGCGCCTTGAAGTGCGTCGAGCGTACGGTAGAAATCGGAGCCGGGCCGGTCGAGCTTGTTGACCACGAACAAGTGCGGCATCTTGCGCGATTCCATGAAATCGATCAGCGCTTGCGTCTGCGGAACGCGCAGCGGCTCACCGTCGAGCACGATGATGGCCGCATCACAGCCGGCTACGGCAATTTTGGTCTCTTCGAAGAAATCGATGAAGCCGGGGCAGTCGACCAGAGTGAGCTCGAGCGCCTGTCCTGAGCTTGCCGATGGGCAATGCGCGAAGCCGACCGTCGTGGACTGGGCGTGGCCGATGCACTCCGGCTCGTAATCCGTCGTGCTCGTGCCGTCGGTGACGGCGCCTTTGCGGCTCGTCGCGCCGCAGTGCGAGAGAATCGCTTCCACCAGCGTCGTTTTGCCGGCGTGGTGAGTTCCGACGATGGCGATATTACGAACGCGCGAAATGTCCGGCATGGCAAACTCTCCTTGGAGCAGTTAACGTTTTTTGCGGACTGGGGCTTTCTTTTTGGCCTTTGGCGCGGCTTTTTTGGCCGCAAGTTTTTTGGGCGCAGTTTTGGCGGCTTTCTTAGGGGCCGCTTTCTTCTTGGGCGCGGCTTTTTTGACCGCTGGCTTTTTCGGCGCGGGTTTCTTCGCCGCCGGTTTGGCCTTCTTAAGCACGGGGCGGCTAACTTTTTTGACGACCGGTTTCTTTTTCGCGGCGGCCTTCACGGCTTTTGCCGGCGGTTTCACGGCCTTTTTGGCGATGCGCGTCGGCGCCGCAAGGCGTTTGCTCGCAACGGCTGCCTTCTTCCCCTTCTTGACGCGTCCGCCGCGGTGGATGCGCTCTTCCTCTTCGCTGCGTTCGGGCAGGCCGAGCTCGGCGCGTCCATAACCGCTGATGCTGCTGCCAGCCTGAACCGCGGGTTCGCGCGAGAGCACTTTTTGTAGATGTTCTTTGGTGGCGCGCAGGGCGACGCGCGCGAGCCGCCCCGCGACCGGGAAGACCAGCTCGTTGATTTTCGCCTCGTCGAGCAGTTTGAGGACGATCTCGAAGGCGCTGCCCTGATCTTTCGGGCTGTGCGCGTCCGAACCGACGGCAATCCCCACACCTTTGTTCTTGGCTTTCTTCATGAGGCGCAACAGTGCGTCGCGATATTTTTGTTTTTGTTCGGCCGGGTTATCCCGGTAAATGAATCGCGTATTGATTTCGATTGCCAAGCCGCGCGCGACACAAGCTTCGAGCACGCGGTTTTCGTACTGCTCGAGCCGTTTCATATCGGGCCAATTGCCGAAGACCGCCGGCGCATAGATATGCGCGACGATCTGTCCGGGCAGCTTCTCGATATCGTCGATCAGTTTGGCGACGTACATCTCCCACGCTTTTTGCGTGCCGACCACGGCGAAGAGATCTTTGAACTCGGGATTATCGAAAGGCCACGACCAGTCGGCGCCCTTTTCCGGGTGTTCGATCGTGAGAAAATGCACCGAGCGGATCATGCCGTCGGGCTTCATCGCGTCGACAATATTTTGCGCGTCGGGGCGCGCGCGAGGATCGTTGTCGATCTCGGCGCCGATCGAAAAACGCATGCCCTTGCGCAAGCCTTCGGAAACGATGGCAGCGTGCGCGACGTCGACGCCGGCGGTTTCAGCCGCGCCGTATAAGTCGCCGGCTTCGGCCAGCTTCAGCGCGCGACGGACGGTGTTGACCGCGCCCGGATCTTCGAACGTCAGGTAGTTGATATGGTCGGAGACCATCAGGAAGCGCGGCGATCCTCGCTGGCACGCGTGGTAAAACCACAAGAAAAGCATACGTGCGGAGTATGCGATGGGACGTTCCTCGGCAAACGGTTTGTGCTCGCCTTTAGCGTGGCCGTGAACGTCGGGGATGGCGGCGGTGCGGGGGTCGCTCAGATTGTTCTCCTTAGACTCCGGCCGCCGCAGCTTGCCTGCCGGCGTTGCGCCTTTCGATCGAGGGGATGGTGGCGGCTATGGCCAGTTCGATCGCGCGATTCATCAATTCCAGAGACATCGAGGGACTGTTTCCAGCTCCGGCCGCAATGGCTTGCTCGGGGAGATAGGGCAGATGGATGAATCCGGCGGTCACCGGGGGCGAGACCGACTCGGCGATGCCGAGGGCCTCATATAAGATCTGATTGCACAGATAGGTGCCGGCCGAGTTTGAGACGTAGCCCGGGACGCCTTCGCGCTGCCAGGCGTCGACGATCTCGGCGATGGGCATGGGAGAGAGCCGCGCGTCGGGTCCGCCCCGCAGAATAGGCTCGTTCGTGCGCTCCTCACCCGCATTATCGGGCTGCTCGAAGTCGAGCATGTTCACCGCGACGCGTTCTAGCGAGACCGCGGTGCGGCCGGCGGCGAGCCCCGTGCAGACGACCAACTCAGGCTGCTCCTCTTCAAATGCTTGGCGTAAGCGGTCGCCGACGCCGGACGTTTCCACCGGAAAAACCCGCACGACGATGCGGCGCCCCGCGATGAGGCGCCCTTCCAGACTGCGCGCGACCAATTCGCTGGGGTTGACGTCGCTGCCGCCAAACGGCTCGAACCCCGTCACGAGAACCGAACTTGACACCGCTAAAAAGGTTAGGTGAAAAAAAGCCGGCTCCTACGAGCCGGCTGGACTTGTGGTTCTTGGCTGCCGCCTACGAGGCGGCACCTCTTTTCATCGTAATGGTGTGAAAACGTTTGTGACTATCGATACTTACGATGACCACCTCCTCCGTCCGGCTGTTTGCCCTCGTTCGTCTATTTCTGAGGGAACCGCGGACTAATTTCAGGCGACGTTCAGCGCTGCGGGCGATAGCCCTCCATCTTGAGCAAGCGTGCCTTCATCTCGATTCCGTAGCCGTAATTGTGCAGCTCGCCGTGGGAATCGACGACGCGATGGCACGGGAAGAAGAGCGGCAGCGGATTGCGCGCCATCGCCTGCCCGACCGCACGAGCCGCCTTCGGACGGCCGATTGTTTGCGCAACCCACGCGTACGAACGCACTTCACCGGGCGGAATGCTGGCGGCAGCTTTGAGCGCGTCTTGTTCGAACGGCGTCAGATCGGTGATGTCGACTTTGTTTTGGTCAACGCGCCACGTTTTGAAGTAATCATCGAAGATTTTTTGCAGCCACGTGGGAGTTTGGCCCTTGTCGACGGGACGGTGCAAGCGGCGCTCGATCTGCTCGCGCACTTTTTCGAGGCCTTCGCCGCGATCCAAGCCGATGAACGCGATCCGGTCGCCTTTGTATCCAACGTAGACGCGTCCGATCTGCGTGCGCAGCCACGTCAGGACGATCGGCGTGCCGCGGTATTTGCTTTGCAGAGTCGCAATGTGTTCGATCACGCGTTTGGCGAGATCGCAAGATGGTTCGGGCTGCGGCAGGCACGACAGGCAGTAAGCGACGCCTTCGTATTGTTCGTAGAGATCCTGGCAGCGTTGACACGCGCGCAGATGAGTGTGGACGGCGGCGCGGAGCGGGGGCATTCCTTCGCGGATATCATCCCACAGCGCTTCGACTTCACGACATCGCATGGACAGGGACTCCTTCCGGCACGACTTTGCCGATTTGCGGTCCGAGGATACGGCGCAGAATGCGCACTGCGCGGTGCACGTGCGATTTGACCGTTCCGATCGGTTGGTTGAGAATTTCAGCAATTTCGGGGTGGCTGCGGCCTTCGATAAACCGCAGCGTGGCCGCGGCGCGAAGGTGCATCGGGAGTTGGAGGAGCGCCCGCTCCACCAGCGCCATATCAGCGTTTCGTTCGAGGATTTTTTCGGGCTGCGCGGGGCCATCATGGCGGGAGCTGCGCAGCAGGGCGTCGGGATCGGCCAGCGCGTCAAGCGCGACGTTGCTCGGCCGCTTTCCACGCAAGCGGTTTCGCGTGACGTTCAAAGTGATGGTGTAGAGCCACGGCTGCAGGCGCAACTCGGCGCGCTGCTCGGGAGACATTTTGGCAAGGGCGCGATAAGCGCGGACAAACGCATCTTGCACGATCTCTTCGGCGTCTTCGCGGTTGCCGGTCATGCGCAAGGCGAAGCCGTAGAGCCGGCGCTCGTATTCGTCGACGATGCTGTCGAAGCGGTCGGCCTCAGGAGCGCCGATCCGCTTCACCGCTTTCTTTTGTGCCGGAGCCGGCACCCAGTACTCCCTCAGGAGCGGCGCGAGAGCGGTCATATACGCTTTCGAAACACCGCGGCCTAGGGCGAAGGTTTCACATAGGGCTGGGCGAACCCGTCCGCCATGACGCCCCAAGCGTTCATAAAAGATCCCTAACCGTTCAGGCGCGCTGCGCCGGGCGGTTTTTGCTTTTTAGGGGGTATTGATGGAAGCGATCGAGCCGAAGGAAGTTACTTTCGATGCGTACACGATGTGCAGTTTTCTTCCGGCGCTCGATTCTTCACGAGCTATCCCTCTGGTCCTGATCGGTTACCGAAGCGGCGAAGATCCGTGGTTCGTCTGGCTTGTGCCCAAAGAAGGCATCTCGGCGCAAGGCTTGACTGACGATCCGTACTACGCAAAAGTGCTGCGCGATCCGCACGCGTACTTCGTGAAGAAGCTCAATAAGTATATCGAGGAGACGGGTTCGTGCAAACGCGGCGTTGAGATGCTGATCGACTGCCATCAAAACCACTTGGCATTCACGCCGCTTGTCCACTTGCGCGAAGTGCCGTTCACGCACCCGCTGACCGTGGAGTTACTGGCGGCAGTTTAGCTGCGTTTGATTGTTGCGAGCCACGCCGGTGCGCCGACGTCGTGGAATCTCGTCTGAAGCCGGTCCGGAACGATTGCGGCTATGTCCCAGCCATTGCTGTGGCTGAACGCCGCTCTCAGATCTTCCTGACTTACGGGGTGCGGTCCGGTTTCGGGGCCGCCGTCACTGAAGCACAAAACGTACAGAGTTCCATCGTGCTCCATCACCGGCGCCAGACTCGCCACGTATCGTGGTCGCTCGTCGGCATCGAAGGTGTGGAACAATCCGCAGTCGAGCACCGTCTCAAAGCTGCGCCCTAGACGCTTCAGTTCGAACGCGTCGGCTGCTGCGAACTCAACCTCGATCCCACGGTCGTCTGCCTTTTTGCGAGCGATCGCCAATGCCGTCTCAGCCACATCTACGCCAAGAACGGACAATCCGAGCGACGCAACGTGCAGAGCGTTTTCGCCAGTGCCGCAGCCTGCATCGAGCACAGCTCCCGCAAATCCGCCTGCCGACGCCAAACGCACTACCGCTGGTTGCGGACTGCCAATATCCCATGGCGCAGGGCCGTCATGGTACGAAGCGTCCCACGATTGTCCCGCCATCCGTTCGTGGCTGGTAGGCCGGCGCTCCGACAACTTTGTTCCTTTCTTGCGGACCTCGACATGCGTGCGCGATGCGCACGCTGCTCGGTCGTCCTTCGACACGCAGTTCATCCTTACCGGATGAACCGCGGCTCAGGATGACATCGTCAGGCTCAGGATGACAAACTAAAAAAGCGCCATCCCTAGCGCTCATTCCACCCTTAGCACCGTACAAAGCGCCGCAGCTTTGGTTAGTGGGAGCTCGCCTCCGTGCGTGCGGGTAATGTCGCTGGCTGCGCCTTGATCGAGCGCTCGTAGGTGATCGTAACCGGGGAGTGATGCGAGCCGTTTTGGAGCGTGCCCGAAATTGTAAGCGTTTCGTTCAGCGCGAGCAGAAGTGGGTCGCCGTTCATCGCATAGTACGCGGTTCCGCGCATGCGCATCGTTCCGCGCATGGTCATCGCGGCGCGATCCGGTAGCGGTCCGGCCATTGGTCCGGCCGCATCGAAATTGACCGCCAAAGCGTCTTGCGCGGCGACGCGTTCGTTGGCGCCACGGCGCAGGTAGCCGCGCAGCGTGCCGCCCATAACTGGCGCGGGGAACTCGAACGGAACTTCGCTTTTCAACCGAAGCAGATCGTGAAGCGTCTGCTGATCGAGCTCGATCGCAAAGGGCTGGTTGAGGACGGTCAGATAGTCGGGGTCGCCGTCGGTGCGGTCTTGCAGCTCGCCCTGCGGCGTCAAAATTTGAACGAAGGCGGCATGGGTCGGAACCCGTCCGCTTTCGTCGATGCGCAGGTACTTGGCATCGGCCCGGAACAGCGTCTGCTTCCCGTTATGACGGATCGTCAGCTGCTGCGTGCCGCTGTACGAGATATTGGTTTGCAGGTCGGAGGAACCGATCCGGTACCGGTCGCTTCCGCTGACGGCGTATCGCTGATCGGCTCGGGCAGGCAGCGCAATCACCAGTACCGCTGCCAAGCCGAGGCCGACGATGCTGCGGTGACGAGTGATGGCTGGACTCTCTTTCTTAGTCGTTCTAGGTAGATAGGCCCAATTCGCTGAACCTATTATCCCAATAAAGACGTTTATTTCAAACGTCTGAAGGTAGGAAGTTCTTGGGTACGCTCCGGTACGTGAAGGCCGCCAGCATCGCCTTATCCTTCGTTCTGACCCTTGGGCCGGCACTTACGGCTGTTCCCGCCGTTGCGTCTCCTACTGCTGAAATCCCCAACGCTCCGACGACGGTTGCAGTGACGCTGCAACGCATTTACCAGCGCGCCTACGACGAGGCTTACAGCCGTCACGCCACGGTCGAGCCGGACGGCACGACCTTTGTTTCAACTGGCGATATCAGCGCCGAATGGCTGCGCGACTCGAGCGCCGTGCTGACGCCTTACATCGGCTTGGCAACCACCGATTCGTACGTCCGGAACATGCTGCGCGGCGCAATCGCGCGCCAGGCCAAGTATATTCTCATCGATCCTTACGCAAACGCTTTTACCAGCGATTACCAGGTAGCGGAGCGCAAGTTCGAGATGGACTCGCTGCTCTACCCGATTCGGCTGGCGTATGTGTACTGGAAGGCTACCGGCGACCGTTCGATCTTCACGCCGGCGCTACAGCGAGCGATGACGATGGCAGTGCGGACCCTTCGCCTGGAGCAGCATCACGGAACGCGTTCGCACTACCGGCACGCCGAGCTGGCAAACAACGGCATCGGAACTCGAGTGGCTTACACCGGATTGGTCTGGACGGCGTTCCGTCCGTCCGACGACGCCGCACGCTATCAGTACAACATCCCCGACAACATGTTCGCGGCGGTGGTGCTGCAGCAGCTGACCGAGATCGAAAGAAAAGTCTACCGCGACAACGCGATGGCGCTTGAAACGTGGGGACTCGCCGTTCAGATCCGTCATGGCATCGAACACAACGCGCTGGTCAACGTGCCGGGACTCGGCCGTATCTACGCCTACGAAATCGACGGCTTCGGAAACGCCACGCTGATGGACGACGCCAACATTCCCTCGCTGCTTTCGGCACCGTACTTCGGGTACGTCAACGCGCACGACTCCGTCTACAAGGCGACGCGAGCATTTATTCTCTCGCAGCGCAATCCGTATTTTTTCGCCGGAAAGTATGCCTCGGGCATCGGGAGCCCGCACACGCCGCACGGCTACATTTGGCCGCTCTCGCTGGTGATGGAAGCGATTACGTCGACCGATTCGAGCGAGGTCAACAAAGTTATGGGCTATATCGCCGCGTCAGATACTGGCGATCACCGTTTGCATGAATCGTTTAATTCAGATTGGCCCGAGTCGTATACGCGCGACGACTTCGCATGGCCCAATGCGCTCTTCGCGCAGTTAATGCTCTCGCGCCAGGGCCGTCTGCCGGCGGTGCTGGAATCTCTCGCGCGCTAGAAAGAATCTGACCCGCACCGTATCGCCGCCGCAGACCACCACTTCGTCGGGATGCGCGAAGGTACGCCCGTTCACATCAACCGTGAAACGCCCGGCGCGCAAACCCGCAATGGTTGCGCGTAAGTTTCGCATGAAGTGTTCTTGGGTCGCGCGCGCGCCGATGACTTCGCGCACGGCCAGCGAGAGCAGATGATACAAGCGCAGCGGTGTGGCCGATGCAAACGCGCTGCAGCCGCTTTCAGCGACTGCGTGGAGATCGACGGGCACGCGCACCGTAATCACGCGCGTAATCTTCACGCAGTTTCGAGGACCTGCCTGCTGTTTCGGATAATCAATTTAGCGTGAACGACGACGATCTCGGACGGCGGCGCCGGTTGACGCCATCTGGGCCGCGGCGTTCGTCCGGCGGTGGAAACGGCTGGGCTATTACCATTGCTGCCGCTATCGTCGTCGTGATCGCCGGATGGTTCTTGGGCATGGCGCTCGCGCGCTTTGCCAACGCACCGAAAAAACAAAATACGGTTGCGAACATTGCGCCGTCGCCGACCGCGTCGCCGACCCAAGCTCCTACGCCGGCGGCATCGCCTTCCGTAACTCCGTCGCCCGCCAAGACGTCGAAGGCCTCGCCCAAACCCAAACCCAGCGCTACCGCGGCCCCGACCGCAACGCCATCGCCGTTGCCAAAGCCGACGGCGCGCCCCACCGTCGCGCCGACCGTTCCGCCTGCGCCAAAGCCTACGCCGGTACGCACCGCGGCGCCGCGCCGCACGTTACCGGTCGCGCGGCATCCCGAGCCGACGCCCACGCGCGCCGTACCGGCTGCGCCGGTGCCTTCAAATGCGGCCGAGGTAACGGTGCGGTCGTATATCGAGGCGCTGCGCGGCGGCGACCCGCAGACCGCGGCGTCCTATTTAGGGAACGGCTCGCCCGACGAAGGCTTCATCAACTCGAGCACGCACATCGTCAGCATGCACACCGCGCGTGACGCCGACGGCAGCTTTGTTGTAGCGGTAACGATGTCTACGCCGCGCGGAAATTATTTGGAGACCTTCAACGTGTCGGCAACCGCCGACGGCAGCAAGATCTTGCAGAAGAGCGTTTCGAAGCTCTAGTTTAAGTTTCGTCGGGCCACGCGGCGAGCTCGCCGATCGCGGCACTTTTCAAGACTTTGAGGCCGAGCATCGCGCACTTCATCCGGGTCGGACTGATGCCGATCCCGACGTTTTCCAGCACGGCTTCTTTGGGAAGCGTGGCGATCTCCGAGAGCGATTTGCCCTTGATGCTTTCGGTCAGCATCGACGCGGAGGCTTGACTGATCGCGCAGCCTTTGCCGGAAAACTTCACGTCCTGGACCAAGCCGTTGTCGTCGACTTTCAGCTCCATGCGGATCTGATCGCCGCACAGCGGATTGAGATCTTCCGCGAATGCGTCAGCGGCCTCGAGCCGGCCGAAGTTGCGCGGATTGCGGTAGTGATCCAGGATGTAGTCGCGGTAGAAGTCGTCCAAGGCTACAGTTTAAAGACGCGGGCAGCTTTTTCGATGCCCGTTACCAGCGCGTCGATATCTTCTTCGGTGTTGTAAATGTAGAACGACGCGCGCGCGGTGGCGGGCCATCCCATCTTTTCCATGAGCGGCATCGTGCAGTGGTGGCCGGCTCGGACGCAGACGCCGTCCGTGTCGAGGATCGAGGCGAGATCGTGCGGATGCACGTCGCCGAAATTAAACGAGATGACATCGGCGATGCGCTCGGGATCGCGCGGGCCGTAAATCGCTAGCCCGCGGCTTTCCAGTGTTGCCAGGCGTTCGAGGGCGTAGGCGACGAGCCGGCGCTCGTGGTCGCGCACCCACTCCATGCCGATTCCGCTCAAGTAGTCGACGGCGACCGCAAACGCAATCGCGTCGGCGACGTTGCTCGTGCCGGCTTCAAATTTCCAGGGCACCTCATTGAAGGTCGATTTCGCGTACTCGACCTTGCGGATCATGTCTCCGCCCGTCAGGAACGGCGGCATCGCGTCGAGCAGTGCGCGTTTTCCGTAGAGCACGCCGATGCCGGTCGGGCCTAACATCTTGTGCGCGCTGAAAGCGTAGAAGTCCGCATCGAGCGCTTTGAGGTCGACGGGCATGTTCGGCGCAGCCTGCGCGCCGTCAACCATGACCAGCGCTCCAGCCGCGTGCGCGCGCGGAATGATGATGTCGAGCGGCGCAATCGTGCCGAGCGAATTGCTGACGTGCGCAAGCGCGACGAGTTTGCAGCCGTCCAGGAGCGCGTCGAGATCGTCGAGCACGTGCAGTCCGCGATCGTCCACCGGGATGAAGCGCAGCTCCGCGCCGGTTTTCTCGGCGAGCAGCTGCCACGGAACGAGATTGGAGTGGTGCTCGAGCTGCGTCACCAGGATCGCATCGCCTCTCCCGATGTTCTCCTGACCCCAAGAATAGGAGACGAGGTTGATCGATTCGGTCGTGTTGCGCGTCCAGATGATCTCTTGCGTTTGAGCGTTGAAGAAGGACGCCACCGTTTCGCGCGCCTTCTCGAATTCGGCGGTAGCGCGTTCGGCGATTTCATAGACGCCGCGGTGAATGTTGGCGTTGTATTGCGAGTAGTACTCAACGAGCGCATCGATGACGACTTGCGGTTTTTGCGAAGTGGCTGCGGAGTCGAGATAGACGAGGCGTTTGCCGCGTGAGGTTCGGCGCTGTAGTATCGGAAAGTCGGCGATGATGCGGCGAACCTTGGGATCCGCGATTGCGACGCTCACGCGATCTTCGCTTCCAGCGCTGCCCGCAGTCTGTCGCGCATGGCGGCAGTCGGAAAACGCTCGACGACCGGCTCGAAGAATCCGAGCGCGATCATCTTCTCGGCAGCTTCGCGTTCGATGCCGCGGCTTTCCATGTAAAAGATCAAATTTTCGTCGAGTGCACCGATGGTCGCGCCGTGAAACGCTTTGACGTCGTTGGCACCGATTTCGAGCGCCGGCACGGAGTCGATGTGCGCGCGCGGCGAGAGTAGGAGCGCATCGTCGCGCAGGGATGCTTCGGTGCCTTGCGCATGCGGTGCGATGCGAATATTTCCGAGGTAGCGCGCTTGGCCGCGGCCGGTTGCTGCGGACTTAATAAGCGTTTGCGACTGTGATTCTCCAACGTTATGGCGAATCGTCGAGACCATGTCGACGTGCTGGTCCTGGCGCGGAAAGAAAAAGCCGTTGAGGTGCGCGTCTACGCCGGGATGGTCGACGAGCACGTCGATGCGGCTTACCGACAGCCCCGCGCCAACCTCCGCGATGCACCACGTCACGGAAGCATCTTTGCCGGGAGAGGCTGCGCGCGTGAAAAAAGCCTGCGACTCGAGCGGCAGATTCTGTTCGGCGGCGTAGGTGACCGACGCGCCTTCGGCGGCGACGATCTCCGCGATGCCGCAGACGGCGTCGGCGGAGTCACCCTCGATGCGTTCGATAATTGTGCAGCGCGCGCCGCGATCGACCACGACCAGCGTATGCGGGAAGAGCGCGCCGTTTTTCGTGGTGTATGTAATTTCAATCGGATCGTCGACGGCCTGATCCGGGGGTATGTAGACGAAGGCGCCCGTATTGCAGAGCGCGGCCGAGAGCGCCGCGAATTTATCGTTGAGCGAACCCGAGACGCTGCCGAAGGCGCGGTTGAAGATCTCCGCGTGATCGCGTTTTGCTGCATCGAGGCCACAGGCGATCAAGCCGGGCTTGGACGGAGCGACGATCTGCGGATCGGAAGGCGGCGCTGCTTTAAGCGTGGAGAAGTCGATCGCGTCGAGATCGATCTTCCAAAATTGTCCCGGGCGTTCGCGTCCCGATCGCAGGTCGAGCGCTTTGTCGAGGGTCGCGCTAGGCAATCTGCGCCGTCTCCTCGCGGATCTTGTCGTAGCCTTCGCGTTCGATGCGCTGGGCGAGTTCGGCGTCGCCTTCTTTCACGATGCGTCCGTCGATCATGATGTGCACGACGTCTGGTTTGACGTACTGCAGAATGCGCGGGTAGTGCGTGATGATGAGGAAACCCGTATCTTTTCCAGCTTCGCTCGCGCGCATGGCGTTAACCGATTCGCCGACCGCGCGCAGCGCGTCGACGTCGAGTCCGGAGTCGGTTTCGTCCAAAATCGCATACTTCGGCGCAAGCATCGCGAGCTGCAGCATCTCGAGCCGCTTTTTCTCGCCGCCTGAAAAACCGTCGTTGAGATAGCGGCCCATGAAACTCGGATCCATGTCGAGCAGATCCATTTTCTCTAAAAGCAGCGCGCGGAATTTCGCGGGCGGGAGGTCGCCGGGGTGCAGCGCCTGTCGTGCCGCAAACAAAAAGTTCGCGACTTTCACACCCGGGATCGCGGCCGGGTATTGAAAGGAGAGGAAGAGGCCGGCCTTCGCCCGTTTGTCGGGCGGCATGGCGAGCACGTCGGCGCCGTCAAGCGTGACGGAACCGCTCTCTACCTTAAAGCCCGGGTGGCCCGTGAGCGAAAACGCGAGCGTCGATTTACCGCTGCCGTTGGGACCCATCAATGCGTGAACGCGCCCGGCTTCAACCGAGAGGTCTATACCCTTGAGAATCTGGGTGCCGCCCGCACTAGCGCGCAGCTGTTGGATACGTAGGCCCCGTTCGGACACGCTTTGCTCCTCCGGCGATGGAAAGCGGCCTAAGCCGCCTCTCCAATCCTACGGACCGGGGTATAGAAAGTCAAGGAAAACCTGGACTATCTGCGTATTTCGTGCTAGCATTCGAGCAGATTATGCAGGCCGATCGCTTCTTCCAAACGCCTCGCGGACGCATCGTTGAAGAACTCCGCAGGCGCAAATCCGCCTCCGCCGTGGACCTGGCCAATGTCTTCGGACTCTCTCCCAATGCCATCCGGCAGCAACTGGTGGTACTGGAACGAGACGGGTTGGTGGTCGAGCAGTCGGTACGCCGCGGCCCCACCAAACCCACCCACGAGTTTTCGCTGACCAAAGACGGCGAGAAGCTCTTTCCGCAGCATTACGACAAGATGCTCGGCGCGGTTTTACGCGAGGTGCGGGCGCAGCATGGAGAAACGGGCGTCGCCGCGCTCTTCGAAGGCATTTCCAAGCGCACGGTCGCCAAAGCGCGTGCGCGGGTGACGGCTACGGATACCGCGGGCCGGCTCGGGCAGCTGACGGAAGTGCTGCGCGAAGGCGGCGTCGTCGCCGACTACAATTTAATCGAGGGCGGATTTGAACTCCACGAGCACAACTGCCCCTACTCGGCGGTTGCTAAAGACAATCCGGAGGTCTGCTCGGTGATCCACCAAGTCCTGGGAGAGACGATCGGCGGCACCCACGTGCAAACCGAGTCCCTTGCAACCGGCGGCACCGAATGCAAGTTTGAGCTGAAGGCATGAACTTTCCAAAATTTCAAAAGCTGGTCGAAGACCGCACCGGGTTTCGCACCATGGAGAATCCGACCGCGAGCGGTGAGTATTTCAGCGACTCGTGCGGCGACATGTACAACTTTTTTCTCAAGGTCGGCCCGGGAGCCGTCATTGAGGATATGTCGTATTTCACAACGGGCTGCGGATTCGGCACGGCGACGTGCAGCATCGTGGTCGATCTCGCCAAGGGCAAGACGATCGAAGAAGCCGCCGCATTAAAGGAAGCCGACGTCGAGAGCGCGCTCGACGGCTATCCCGAGAAGAAGAAAGATTATCCGCAGCGAGCGCTCGAGGCGCTCCACGTCGCCATCGACGACTACAAACAGAAAGTAGCGTCGGGCGCGGTTCCGGATTACAGCGCGATGCCCGCACCCGATCGGCCGGTTCAACCGGTCGCGGAGACGGTTCCCGAACCGCCGCCGCCGTCGGACAACGGCAAACTCCTCATCAAACTGCACTAAACGCGGTGAGCGCCGGCAAGTACGAGATCCATCTGGACGATAAGTTCGGCTCTTCCACGCTGATCGACGCCGGTGCCGAAGCGAATGCGTGCACGGTTCCCTGGTTCAATCAAACGCTCACGACGGTTAACGATGCGGTTGTACGCCTCGGCGTTTTTCACGGCGAGTTCCACTGGCACAAGCACGACGAACAAGACGAGTTCTTCTTCGTGCTCGAGGGCGAGCTGCTGTTAGATATCGACCACAAAGAAACGCACACGCTCAAACAGCATCAGGGCTACACCGTTCCGAAAAGCGTTATGCACCGCACGCGCGCGCCGGAACGCACTGTTGTTCTCATGGTCGAGCAGCGTGGTGTTATACCGACAGGCGACTAGTTCGGCGAAAACGTCACTTTAAGAAAATACATACTAGGAACGGGCTCGCAGTAGGCCATCGCACCGCGGTAAGCCGAGCGTTTGGCCGCGTCTAAAGCGGCGTTGTCGAGCGCGCTGAATCCGGAGGTTCCCCAAATCCAGGCGTCGCTCAATGTGCCGTTTGGATTTATCGCTACTTGAATGACGGAAGTTCCGGTCGCATGCCCGTCCGGCGCGCGCACGCTCATCACACTTGGATAATCCGGTGTGGCCTGGCTGGTCACGGTGCCGTCGGAAAAAGGCTGACCGCAGTTCGTTTGCCCGAGCGGAGCAGACGTCACCGGTACGATCGGCCTGGCGTCCGCCGGCGGCGAATCGCTGAGGCGGTCTGAGTCTTTTGGGTCGAGTATCGGCGGTCGCTCCGCAAAGTTAGGCGGCACGGCTGCATCGGGACTTGGCGCACACGTAACCTGCCCTTTCGCAGCCCAGCCGAAATCATCGCCCGACGCTTGGGCTGTGTAAACCCACGCATGCTTAAGTTTTAAGGCGACGGGGAATCGCAAGTACATTTTCGGCGACACCCAGTCGCGTCGCACGAAGTCTGCCCACGGGCTAGTGTAATGCCGGTCTTTTTCTCCAATGATGACAGGCGGGACCGTTGCGGTGAACCAGCCCGCGTCGGTATCCAACGCCAACATTGCCGTAACAGAGCGCGGTCCTTGCGCGATGAGATCGAAACCATAGAGTCGCGAACCCGTTACCGGCGCATCGTCGATCGGCCGCACCGCAAGTCTGGCTGGACAAAACTCGGCCATTGCTCGGGCGGCCACGCCCGTCGCCAGAGAAAGTGCCACGACAGCAACGAAAAATATGCCGACCCGCGTCATGGCCGGGCCTTCAGCGGGTACTGGGCGCGAACCTCGTAGCGGGTGGTCCCGCTTGCGGGGATCGATTCGAACAGCGCGAGGTTGCGCACGGGGAGTGTCATCGACTTTATATCGAGGCTCGGAAGATGCACGCTTGGGCCTTTTACGCGAGCGATCGTAACATGCGCGATGGTTTCTTTCTCGAAATGAAAGCCGAGCTCTTCATAAGCGGCGCGCAAGGTTCGCGACAGATCGCGGAACTTCGCGCCTTGTTTGCTCGCGCCGATCCAAATAACGCGCGCTTTCCGCTCGTGCGGGAAGGCGCCGAGCTTGTCCAGGGTCAGTTCGAAAGCATGCACGCTTTGCGCCGCGCGTGCGAGCGCGTCGCGCACCGGTTCTATCGCATCGGGATCGACCCAGCCGAGGAAGGCCAGCGTAATGTGCAGTTTTTCGGGCGCTTCGAACCGAGCGTCAAGGCCGGAGACGCGTGAGCGTTCGATCACGCCGCTACATTTCGCTCGCACCGTTGGCGTGAGATCGATGCCGGCGAAGAGCTTAAGACGCTTCATGCGGGCCTCGACAAGCTCGGCCGTCCTTCGACACACGTTCATCCTTAGCGGATGAACGGCGGCTCAGGATGACACCATTTTTTCGCCCACCTTCTTAACACAGCACTGCAGCCCAGCCTCTTAACACAGCGCCCTACAGCCCACGTTTCTTAACACCACGCCTTACAACTGTAGGTAGGGATTTGTGTTGCGCTCCTCCCCGATCGTCGTAAACGGACCGTGGCCGGGAATCACGCGCGTCTCATCGTCGAACGGCAGCAGCTTTTGCTGAATGCTCTCGACGATGTCTTCCATCGACGTTCCGCCCAAATCCCAACGGCCGATGGCGCCTGCGAAGAGCGTATCGCCGGAGAGAATCGTTTGGGTACTGCCGTCCGCAAAGGCAAAACAGACGCTGCCCGGCGTATGGCCGGGCGTGTGCAGCACAACGATTTCGACGCCGCCGGCGCGGATGCGATCGCCGTCTTGAAGCTCGCCATCGAGCTCGACGATTCGCGGAGCGGCATACTCGCCGATCCAGCGTGCCTGCATGCCGAGGGTGTGATAGAGCGGCAGATCGGCCGGGTGCAGCAGGCCTTGCGCGCCCGTGCGTTCGCGAAGCGTTCCGAGATCGCCGATATGATCGATGTGCGCGTGCGTATGCACGAGATACTTGGCGCGTGCACCTAGCAGCTCCAGGCGCTTGATCACGTCGGACACGCCGTCTCCGCCGTCAATGACGATCGCGTCCTTCGTCTTATCGTCGCAGAGAATCGTGCAGTTGCATGCGAGCGGACCGACCGGGAACGTCTCGACGGTCAATCGATACGAATTCCGAAATCGTGAAACGCGCCGTTGTAGTATCCGAGGGGCGAACCGGCACGCGATGCACACGATACCACGCGGCCGATAAAGACGCTGTGCGTGCCGGCGTGATGCTCTTCGGCCACATCGCATTCCAAATGGGCGACGACGCCGGAAAGAATCGCCGCCCCTGTCCGTCCGGTCTCGAATGCGACGCCTTCGAATTGGTTATCGCGCATCTTGCTGGCAAAGCGTTTGGCGAGCTCCCCTTGGTCTCCGGACAAAATATTGACGCAAAAGATCTTCGATTCCGAGATGTAGAGATAGCTCCGCGCCTCGCGGTTAATGCATATCAGCACGAGCGGCGGGTCGACCGAAACGCTGGCAAACGAACTGACGGTAAGGCCGCGCGGCTGTCTTTCGCGCACGCTGGTGACGACCGTTACGCCGGTTGGAAAATGGCGCATCGCCGCCTTGAACGCGTCCGGCGTTACCGTGGAATTGCTCACGCCTTACGAGCGCCGATGCCTAAGCCGCTGCCGATTGGCAGTATCGTCGCTTCAAGCTGCGCGTGTTTTAAGAAGGCGCGATTGAATGCGTCCGTTTCGTCGTCGGCCGTCAGTCCGTTCAGGATGACCAGGCCCGAGAGCTTCAGCACGTGCAGGCATTGCTTCAGGTACTCGGCGTAGTCGCGGCGCGGTGCGTCCACGAACGCGATGTCGAGATTTCGCTGCGGAAAAATATGCAACACTTCGAGGGCGGGTTGGTTGACGATCTCGATGCGATCGCCAACGCCCGCCCGATCGAAAAATTTCCGCGCAATTTCCGTGCGCTCGATATAGGGGTCGAACGTCCAAATTTTCCCCGCCGGCGGTTGCGCGAGCGCCATTTGCACGGTTGCATAACCATAACCGGTGCCGATTTCGAGAATGCGGTTGGCTTGCATGGCGCTTGTCAAAACCGAGAGCAGCCGTCCAACGGCCTCGGGCACGGTAGCGATACCGTCTTGTTTGGCTTTTTGTTCGATTTCGAAAAGTAGCTCGCGGTCCATATCGAACGCTTAGTCGCGCGGCTGAAGCTTCCCCGCGCGGGCGGCCGCTTGGATCACGTTGCGCAGCAGCGCAACGTTCGTCACCGGGCCGACCCCGCCGGGAACAGGCGTAATGGCGCCTGCCACTTCGACCGCAGAATCGAAGTCGACGTCACCTTTGAGTTCTCCGGCGACCAGCGTCGTCCCGACGTCGATAACCGTCGCTCCCGGCTTAATGTCGGAACCGCGAACGAGATTGGGAACGCCGGTCGCAACAATCAGCACGTCCGCCATGCGCGCGTACGGCTGAAGTCCCGACGATTCTTTGTGCAGGATCGTTACCGTCGCATTTTGGGCGAGCATCAGCATCGCAACGGGCGCGCCGACGACGACCGACCGTCCGATCATCACGGCGTGCAAACCGCTCAGCGGCCAGTGCGGACTCCGCTCGAGCAGCAGCATCACCGCCGCCGGCGTTGCGGGCACGAATTCGGCGCCGCTGCCGAACGCGAGGTGCCCTTGATTGGTGGGATGCGTGCCGTCGACGTCCTTATGAATCGGAATCGAATCGGCGATCGCGCGGATCGAAAGATGCGCCGGCAGCGGCTGCTGCAGCATGACGCCATGTACGGTTGGATCGGCCGCCCACGTTTCGAGCCGCTCGCGAACCGCGTGGGCGGCGGCGTTTTCGGGCAGCTCGTCGACGTGCACGGAAACTCCGACGCGCTCTCCCGTTTTTTCGAGATTGCGCACGTAAGCAACCGAGGATTCGTTTTCGCCGACCAGCACGACAACCAGGCGCGGATGAATGCCGCTGGATTGCAGTCGCGTGTTTTCGGCAATCAGTTCTTCGCGCAGCTCGTTGGCGATAGAACGGCCGTCTAATATGCGTGCCGGCACGGCTCGCGCTTTCGTTTGCGGAAGGAACCTCACCTGGGATAGTAGCACGAATGCAAACGTGAAATGGCTTCTTGCCATGGGCGGCGCCCTCGTTGCCGCCGTGGTCCTCAAACAATACTTTCCCAGCGCCGCTGCCGGCGCGACGCAACTTGCATCGGCAGGAAAGACGGCGCCCAGCTTTGCGGTGCCCTCGACTGACGGAACGAGCCAGACGCTCGCGGCCTATCGCGGCAAAGTCATCGTCATGAATCTTTGGGCGACGTGGTGCCCGCCGTGCCGCTCGGAAATGCCGGATTTCGAAAAGCTCTACGAAACGTACCGCAGCCGCGGTTTGGTCGTGATCGGCATCAATCAAGGTGAATCGCGCCAGCGCGCCGCGTCGTTCGCGCAGTCGCTCCACATCAAGTATCCGATCTGGCTGGATTCCCAGCAGCAGTACGGGCGCACGTACATCGCGCTCGGCTTACCGACCACTGTCGTCATCGACCGTTCGGGCGTGCCCGTGCCGCCCGGGTTCGACGGTCCACTGACCTACGCGCAAATGAAAGCCGCCGTCGCACCGCTTATTCGCGCGCAACATTGATCGTCTTCTGGCTCTTGATTACGGCGGCCGCCGGCATGACGGTCGCGCAAGACGCCTTTCCCGGCGACGCGCTTTTCCATTCAGGCTGGTACAACGCGCTGAACGTTGTAGCGATCGTCGCGGCCGCTTTTCAACGCCGTAGGAATCCGATAGCGCTTTTCGGCGCCGCGGTCGTTGTGCTCTCGGGCGTCGCCGCCGGCCTCATGGGATCGGACACGCATACCGTCGTCGGATCACCGGGCGCGACCGTCACCGACGATCAAATCGGATCGGCATTTGTTTTTCCGCTCGCGCAACCGGACGTCGATCCGCGGTTGGTCACGGTTTCGCTGCGCAGCGGTTCGTCGCTCGTTTCAATCGGAGCGCACCGGCGCTACTGGGGCAGTCTCATCATGTGGCAGACCCCGCGCGTTTCGGTCTGGATTACAGCCGCCGACGCCGCCGGGCGCTTGACGATCACGCAACCGACGAACGGAACGTTCTTGTCGCCGGTCCTCGCGATGCAGCAATCGACGGTCATCGGCGGAATGAGGGTTCGATACGACACCTTCGCCGTGCCGGCCGAACGGCGAACGGTGAAAGCCGTGCTGTTCGATGCGCAACAAGCTTCGCGCTTGGGAGCGCAGTCGCCGGCGAACGGGGGACCTGCGGTGTTATTTGCCGTCGCCGATCGCAACGACCATCCGGTGCCCGCGGGAATCGGCATCGTGCCGTCGGGCTCGCAGAGAAAAATTGGCGGATTGATTCTCGGCGCAACTGCCGGCACTTATCCCGGCGTTACGGTTGCCTCGGCGCCGTATCTCCCCGCGCTCATCGGGGGCTTGCTCATAGTGTTGGCGGGTGCGGCTAGAACTGCGTTCCGCTCGAAAACGTGAAGCCTTCAATTTTTGCAGCCGGCACGACAAGCGAAAACCAGTAGTCGCCCGTGCGCTGCGGCGCGTTCGAAAACTCGCATTTCCCTAACGCGGCGATAATGCTCTGATTAAAGCGCATGTTGCGCACGCCGCCGCCAACTTTTCCGTTTTCGATCAGGAACGTGCCGTCGCGCGTCATGCCCGTAACGATCGCCTTTTTCTGATCGACCGTTCGGATGTACCAGAAGCGGCTGATGAGCAGGCCGCGTTTCGTCTCGGCGATCAGTTGTTCGGTGGATTTCGCTCCGGGCTTCACAATGAGGTCGATCGCCTGCGGGCCGTAGGCGTTGGGCGCCGGCAACGCATGCCCAGTATTCTCACGATTGAGTTTTTTGGCCCAATAGCTGTCGGTTACGAACGTTTTTGCAACGCCGGCTTCGACGAGCGTCAGCCGTTTTTTCGGCTGGCCCTCGAAATCAAACGGCATCGAGGGCGCGAGCGGATGTGCATAATCGTCGGAGACCGTGAGGTTTTCGCCAAAGTAGTGCTTGCCGAGCCCGTCGCTCAAGAACGACGAACCCTCGTCAACGGCCTGCGCCGAAAAATGCGATGCCAGATACGTGAAAAACTCGCCGAACGCCGCCGGCTCCATAATGACGGTCCACTCGCCCGGTTCGACGCCTTGCGGCTGCGCGGAGTTTTTGGCTTTGCCCGCGGCGGTTTCCGCGACGCGGCGCGCGTTCAGTGTGGAGGCGTCGGGCGAATAGGCTTGGCCGTATCCGGTCGAATCGGGCGCGCTCATCTTGACGTTGATGCCGCTGTCGGTGCCGTCGAACGACGCGCGGATGCCGTTGGAATTCGCAATCGTGAAGCCGGCGCTTTGGGTGCGCGCAAAACCGGCACACCAGAATTCGTTCGATTCGGCGACTTTGAAGATGGCGTCGGCCATACCGGCGCGCAGTTGGGGCGACGCATCGGCCGTCGCTTTCACGTAAGCGCCTTCGGGTGCCTGAGTCGGACCGCCCGAGGGCAAAGGCGCAAGCTCGGGATCCTCGGGCGCCAAGTGGGCGATCGCAAGCGCGCGGTCCACCGTGGCGCGCAGCGATTCTTCATCGAGCAGGTTCGTCGCGGCGGTCCCGGTGCGGAGCCCGACTATCGCTCGTACGCTGACGCCGGTATCGGCGCGCGCGACGTTTTGATGTATCTCTTCGTGCGTAAAACGCGTGAGATCGGCGGATTCGGTTCCGATCGTGACCTCGGTTTGGTCGGCCGCGGAGAAGCCCAGGACGCGTTCGGCGAGCGCTTCGCGCTGTTTGCTATCCACCGTAGCCTACGCCAACTTGCACGTTGCGAAAGCGCGCGGGAGAAGCGCATTGCGCCGTGCGCCCGGTCTGCATGGGCTCGCCTTTTCCGCAATTTGGTGTACCCCACGCCACCCACGATTTTTCATCGGCGATCGCATCGCACGAGTTCCAGAATCGCGGCGTCATGCCGGCGTAGGTCGGATTTTTCAACAGCTTGCCGCGCTTGCCATTCTTGACCTCCCACGCGATTTCGCAGCCGAATTGAAAGTTCAAGCGGTGATCGTCGATCGACCACGAGCGGTTGCTCTCCATATAGATGCCGTCTTTAACGTCTTCAAAAAGACCGTCGAAAGGAACGTCGCCCGGCAGCAGATTCAGATTGCACATCCGGATCATCGGGACGAATTCCCAACTCTGCGCGCGCACGCAGGCGTTGCTTTCGCGGCCGATCGCGCGTGCAGTGTCGTTGCTCATTTCATAACCCACGAGCATGCCGTTGCGAATGATGTCGCAGTACGTGCTTTTCGTGCCTTCATCGTCGTAACCGACGGTCGCCATCCCTTGCGGGAGCGTGTTATCGATGCAGATGGTGACGATATCCGAGCCGTAACGGAGTTTGTCGAGTTGTGCGATCTCCAGAAAGCTTACGCCGGAGAAGTTCGCTTCCCAGCCCATGACGCGATCGAGTTCGGCCGGGTGTCCGCACGATTCGTGAATCTGCAGCGAGACCTGCGAGCCGCCCAAAATGATGTCGCGCGTTCCGCTAGGACATTGCTCGGCGCTCAGCAGCGATTGCGCTTCCTCACCGATGCGTTGCGCGTTTTGCACGAGCTGCGCCTCTTCGATGATCTCCCAGCCGCCCGATTTATAGAGTCCGATATCGCCGGGGAACGTGCGCGACTGCACTTCGCCTTCGCCGACCGCAAGCGCTTCAAGTCCGCTGCCTGTTTGCCGTATCGATTGTTCGATGCGCGAACCGAGCGTGCTGTAAAACGTCTTGTCGGTTCGCCAGAGATCGATCCATGCGCGCCCGACGCTGATCTTTGGCGAAACGTGCAATGCCTTTTCAGCCCCGAGCAATAGTGCAACGCGATCGCCGAGCGGAATTTCATCGGGATCTCGCACGATCGGCGTTGCGAACGAGTCGACGTACGCGCGCGGGGGTGCGGCGCCGAAGCGGTGCCGCGCGATCGCGGCTCCGGCTTTTGCGATTTCGACCGCGCGTGCGGCCGTTGCATCGATGCCGGCTGACGTGAGATCGGACGAGGCCGCAAAGCCCCAAGCGCCGCCGACGAGCGCGCGCATGCCGTATCCGCGACTGGTGGCGTCCGAAAGCGTGGCCACGACGCCGTTGCGCGTTTCGATCCGTTCGGCGCGGACGACCTCGAACCGCAGGTCCGCGTACTCGGCGCCCCGCTTAGAGGCAGTATCGAGCGCGCGTGCGGCCAGATCGTCAAAACTCATGCGTTCGCGCTATTTGGGGGGCTGTTCGGAGCCGCCTGCCAGCGTTAGCCGCACCTTGCGGATGCCGACCGCGCCGGCGGTGGTTACCGGATTTTCCGAGCCGACTCGATTGATCGCGTAGATGGCCTTGAACGTGAGCGGCTGCGGCAGCTCGGATGGAAAGCGGAATTGCACGCGCCGCCAGCCGTGCCAGTCGATGTGTGCGATCGTATACATAAAGCGCTCGTTGATCGCATTGTTGACCGCGATGCGCAGCACTTCGCCGTTTCCGTCGCCGTTGATCTCCGCGCTGATGGCGAGCGCGCGCTGCGGTAAGGGAATCGATGCGTCGGCGTACGCGGCCCGTTCGGCTCCGGTGAAATCGTAGCGTAGAATCAGGCATTCTTTGCATGCGGGATCCGGGTCGGGCACGAGTTGCCCGGGGTTGCCTCGCGGCGCGGTGGCAAACACGGCTGAGGCAAGTGAGAGAGGCTCTTCGTGTTCCCCGACCATGACGCGCTCCGTCGCGAGGTAGGATCCGAGTTGTAAGGTTATGGTTGCGTCGGTTTTACCGGCGCGGAAATTTCCCGAATCGTCGATCGCGCCGTTTTGCGCGCGCCAAGGAAGCGCGGGCGGCAATGCAATCGGAAAGCCTTCGCGATCGAAGGCGAGGATCGACAGCCGGACGTTGCCGCCGGGTGTGAGAACCGGGTCGAGCGGTACGATTCGCGTGCGCGCGATCTGGGTCGTTACGGTCACCGGAACGTTCAATCTCATCGTTCCGCGCCGCACTTGCAACACGCCGCTGCCGGCGCGGCTTCCGGCTTTGAATTGACCGTCCGCGAATCTTCCCAAGTTTCCCGGCCTGACGACGACGCGCGTGGCGTTCGCATCTGAAACGGGACGGTCTGCGCGATCGATTGTCGCGAAGCGCAGCGTGACATTCGCACCGGGAAATGCGCGAACGGTTTGTGGCCACGCGATGACGCGCGCCGGCGGCCCGTTCGGCGCATCGCTATAGACGAAGAAACCGTCTGCAACGCTGCGTTCGGTTCCGTCGGACGGAGCGTTCAGAACGCCGGCGCTCGGATTTCCCGGTAAACGCGCCACGATCGTCGAGCTTCCGCCGCCGTCGAACTCCATACCGGTATCCGCGCCGAACGCGATCATGAGCGCGGCGAGTTGTGTTTGCAACACGCCGATCGAACGATCCGGCTGCCGGCCGTCAATCTGGAAGAAGAGCAGACGTCCGTCGCTTGTTGCTGCAACTCCCGAGGCCGGTACGTGCGTTGCAAACTCGCCGCCCGAGGGGCCATCGGGATCGGTATACCAGCGGCCGCCCCGCACGAGCAGCGGACCGCCGCCGATCGCCGTTTCCACGCCGGCCAACGCCGCATCCGCGTTGGAGGTTATCGCGATCGCGTCGCCCGGATTTGGGAGCGGAAATGTTCCGTAGGCGGTCGGACCGATCGACAAGTAATAGCCCGCGGGCTGCGCCACGGAGTTATCCGCGATGCCGGTAACGCGATACGTCGCAAATGGTGGCACGCCGCCGACGGGCTGCAGATGCACCTCGGTGACGTTGGCCGCAGGGCGTAACGCCCCGAACTCCGGCGTCATGAGCACGACGTGGCCTGGTGGCCATTCGTTGATCGCGCGAAGCGGCACGCTCGTCGTCCCGATTTGGGCGGCGGCTGCGATCGAAAACTCGGCGAAGCGCGGAGTTTTCTTGCCGTCGATGGCAACCGCCCAGCGCTGCGAAGGCATGCGTTCCAAGCGTCCGTTCTGCACGAGAATGTTGAGCGGCTCATTGGTTTGGTTGATGTCGAAGTAGTCGCCGTTGACGCCGGCGACCGCGCCGCTGCGCCGTGCCATCGACGAAACCGTTTCGCCTTGCGAAACCAGGTGGTCTTGCGCGAGCATCGCCCCCAGGCGAACCGTCGGCTCCGCGAGGTCGATGGCGACGACATGGACGGAGAGCGGACCGTCGGCGGTCAGCATTTCGTAGTCACCATAAGCTACGCCCGGAGCGACTTCACTGATCGTTTCGGCATCGGTCAAGATGCGCGGAAAAGGCTCCGCGGGATGCGGCGCATGCGGTAAGAGCGCGGCCAGCGCGACCGCCGCAATTAATGCCACGTTGCGACGCTGAGCGGGTATCCGCTCGTTGGAAAGGGCGCGCCGCGCACGCGCTTTAGCGTTACCAGCGAAAAGACGTCCACGCGATCTTCGCGCGCGCACGGAATGTAGAGGCGATCGCCCGAAATGCGCGGCCGCCAGGGCGTCGAGCACGTTTGCAGCGGCGCGATAGCCGGGCGCAGCGTCGCCGCGTGCAATACGTAGACGACGTCGGCCGCTTCGTCGGTGACGAAGACGCGATTCGTTCGCGGATCGAACGCCGCGCCGACCGGAAACTTTAGGTGCGGGCTGCGCATGACCACGTGTGGCGATGGGCCATTCAAAGCGATCGCCGCGACAAAGCCGCCGCCGGGCGTCATCGACGGGCTGGCGTTGGAGACGACAAAAAGCCGGCGCCCGCGTTCGTCGAGCGCGATGCCGAACGGACGCTCCACCGCCGGAATTTTTTGCAGCACACGCATCGATTGCGTATCTACGGCGGCGATCGAATTATCATTAACGTTGCTGACGTATGCGGTATGCCGGGCCGAATCCAACGCGAGGCCTTCGGCCGTGACACCGGTCGTGACGCGCGTCACCGTTCCGGCCGGCGTGATGCGGGTAAGCGCGCCTTGGCCTTGCACGTCGCGGTCGCTCACGAAGATGTTGCCGCCGGCGTCGACCGCAATTTCATTCCCGTTCTCCACTCCGGAAATATTCGAGATACTCCACGGAGTGCGGTCGATGCGCGTCAGGGTGTCGCCATCCGTGTCGGCCGTTACGATGGAGCCGTTCGGAAGAAAGGCCACGTCGGCCGGCGCCCCCGCGATGGCGAAATTTCCAAGCGTTGCGAACGTGCGCTCGTCGTGGAGCGCGATGCCGCCGCGGTACGTTGCAACCGCGATGAGATGCTCGGAGGTGGGTGGCGGAACGGTGCGGATCGCCGCAAACGCGACGGCGGACGAAGATGCGCCGACGATCGTGCTCCACGTGGCCTGCTTCATTTGCGGCGCGATAAATGTATCGCGATCGATTTTCCCCGGCCCCAAGATAGCGAGGGTATACGGGCCGCTCACACCCTCTGCGGAAATATGCACGCGGCTGCCGGAAAAATATGACCCGGCGGGTACGTGCAGCCGGAACGTACCGGTCGTTTGCGGCGCGCGGTGCGGTGCCGTTCCGAGCAGAAAGAGAAAAGCGATCGCGCTAACGCGCGTGAGCATGCGCGCGTTCGAGTCCGGCGAGGACGTCGGTTCCGGGAGCGACGAGCGTTTGAGAAGTTCGCGCGGGGTCAAATGTAAAACTCGCGACTTTGTACTTATCAAACGTGCCGCAAACGATCTGGCCATCCGGATCGACGGCATATGCTCGTCCGGCCTTCAGATCGAACACGACGAGGTACATGTGCAGTTCGATCGCGCGAGCTCGCGCGAAACTCATTTGCCAACCGTCGTCGCTGTGCGTCGTCCACGCGGCCAAGTCGACGCCCGCAAGCCTGTACTCCGAGAGGCCTCCCGGGTCGCGGACGACGTCGTCTGAAACGCAAACGGCGTGTCCGGCGGCGGTTGCCGGAGTGAGCATCGCGTCAGCTTCCAAAATGCCCAGCAGCTCGCGATTGCCCGCAAAAGATTCATCAACCGAAAGCGCCAGCCGCATCGAGCGTTCGTTTCGCGCGGCACTCGAAGGCACGCGGACTTCGCTTGCGCGCAGCGGCTGCGCTCCGCCAACCTCGACCTCGGCAGAAACGATCGCGGGCTCCGTTTCGCCGGCCATTGCCGCGACGGTCCCGTCGGCGGAAACGATCTGGCTCTTCCCGCAATATGCGACGCACTGCAACTCGACGCCGCACTTATTGGCGGCAATGAACGGAACGCCGTTTTCACGTGCGCGCACTCGTGCCAGCAGATCGGCTTGAATGTTCTCCAAATTGCCGGGGTCACGACCGCTGGTCACCCAAGCCGTCGGCATCACCAACATCTCGGCGCCGCGATCGACCAGCGTCCGAGCGATCGTAGGAATCCGGCCGTCTGCGCAGATCAGAACGCCCAGGTTGCCCAGCGACGTCCGAACCGGCTGAAGCTGCTCGGCCGGTGCGAACCATTGGCGGTCGAAGTGCCAGAGGAAATGCTTGTCGGCGCTGCCCGCAATCTCGCCGTCAGCATCGAAGACGATCGCGCTATTGTACACGCGGCCTTCGTGTTCGCGCGCCGCGCCGACGACGAGCACGATCTTGAAGCCGCGCGCCAAATTGCCGCAATCGGCCAGTGCCTCCGCGATCTCCGCTCCGCCAAACGGCCGCCGCCCGAGCACGTAAGCCGGAAGCGTTCCCTCCGGCAGCACGACGAGCTGCGCACCCGCCTTCGCCGCGTCGGTAATGCGCTGCGCGATTGGCGGCCACGCCCGCGGCAGCGAAGCGCGATCGTGAGCTAAGAGTTGGATCGCTGAGATCGTCATTCGACGGCGATTCATGGTGCAGCAAGGGTGTTTGCAGCCGTGGCCACCCTTCCTGTTCGCTTGGAGAGGAACGTAAGCGGCTAATAGGCAGACGAACTGCGGCCGAAGCATGGTTGGGGAGAGAAAAAAGGAGCGGCGCTATGCGCTTACATCGCTTTCTGTTTATCCTAACAGCCTTTTCGCTGTTGGCGTTTACCGCGCCGCAGCCCGCATTTTCGGCCACGCATATAGCGATGGCTAGATTTACGTCGCGAGTCGCACCGGCCGACGAATATTTCGGCCGTTTGAAGATGAGCATTCTCGGCATCCGCAACGAACTGCGCGACCTCGACCAGCGTTTGACCTATTCCCCGGACGCTGGGGCCAGCGCGTTAGGAACCGCGCTTTTCGTTGAAAACGCGATCCGCGATTGGGAAGCCAAGTATCCGGCCGACCCGTGGCTCGCACGCAGCGTCTATCAACTGACGCACGTGTACGCGAAGATCCATACCGCCGGCGGGCACGTCAAGGCCGTGAGCGCGCTGCACTGGCTGGTCAGCCGCTATCACAGCTCGCCGTTCTGCAACGTCGCGCAAACCGAGGTGGGAAGCGCTCTGAAGTAAGCGAACCTGACGGGTGATGAAGAGACGCTCCACCACAACATCTCTTTTAGCTGCCACAGCGGCAGCTTGCATTCTCGGCTCCGTAGCAGCGGCGCCGACATCGAAACCGCCGGCGAAACCGGCCCGTCAAGGGCCAAAGCCACCGGCGGTTTCGAAATTCCGGCAGCACCAGCTCGACATGATGAAAGTCTCCGCGCCGGGAGACGAGTATTTCGGGCGGCTCAAATTGAGCTATCTGGGAATCAACAACACGTTCCGCGACGAGTCCATCCGCGCCGGCGCATACACGACCGATTCACACATCATTTCACAGGTCGATTTCGCTGAAGACGCGTTGCGCGGGTGGGCCAACCGTTATCCGAAAGACCCTCAGCTCGCCCGTTCCTATTTCCTGGCGTACGCGATGTACCGAAAAGTCTGGACGCAGCCCGGCCAGACCAAAGCCTGGCAGTATCTGCACATTATCGAACAGCGCTTTCCCTCGAGCTATTACGGGAAACTGATCAAGAAAGATCTCATCGGATTTACCGAGCACTATTTCATGGAGCCGCAGCCGTGCCCGTCGCCCGTGCCGACGCAGTCGCCGGGCGGCCGCCGTCCGCCGCCGACGCCGAGTCCGTCGCCTTCGCCCCTTCCTGCAGCAACGCCGAGTCCGGCTCCGGGACAGCCGATCGTAGAAGTTCTGCCGGTTCCGTGCTATACGCCGATTCCGCCGACGCCGTCGCCAACGCCGATTCCGACTATAGGACCGAGCGCACTGCCGACCGCACTGCCGAGCGGCCTACCGACCGCGCACGGTTCGCCCGTACCGTTGCCGACGGGTTTGCTCACACCGACGCCGTTACGGTCGGTACATCCGTCGCTAACGCCATCACCGGCTCCCACGCCACTCCGCCTATCTATAAGGAAACGTTGACACTTCGTATGCGCTGGGGCGTCCGGCAACCGCTCGAAAAAAACGTCCATGTTTTTTTCGTCCTTCGACAACGAGTTCGCAGTGCGAACTCTACTCAGGATGACAGGCTCAGGATGACAAGTTCAGGATGACGAGTTCAGGATGACACCAAGTTAGACCGAGCGCCTAACAAAAGAGCCCCGGCTGTCGCCGGGGCTCTTTCTCTTCTAGATCTCTTACGAGATTAGAACTTCAGACCTAGCCCACCGTATGCGCCGGTGTAGCTGTAGTCGCTCGGGGCGTTGGTCTTGTTCTTGCCGTTGCTTCCAAGGAAGCCGAACTCGATGAAGACCGGAACGTTCGGTCCGAACGTAAACGCACCGCCGATATCCCAGCGATAGACGTTGTACGCGAGCGTGAAGGGTACGCCAGGCGGTACGCAGCCGTTCGCCGCGATACACGTCGTGCCGTTGCCTTGCACGTTCGGATAGTAGTAGAAGCTGCCGTACCACGTGAAGCCTTCGTTGAGGTCAGGCAGTTTCTCTAAACCGACGCCAAAGTTACCAAGGTGCGGATATCCGTAATTACTGGATTTCCACAGGTAACCGATGCCGATGTAGATGCGCGGATCCATAACCTTGAGGCCCACACGCGCATCGCCCGTGTATTCGCGAGCGATGAATGCCGGAATGAAGGTTGCGGATTGTCTGCCGATCGTGGTCACGCAACCCGTGTCTCCGGGTGCCGCGTGTCCGCCAAGGCCGTCGCAGACTTGGAAGGCGTTAGCAGCCGTCGTGTTGACGCCCTGATTGTGCGGATAGTTGAATTGCCGGTAGTCGCCTTCGATCATCCACGGCAGGTTGAGGAGATTGAACTCCCATGCGCCGTGTAGACGATACGAGAAACCACCTTGCGTGTTCGTACCGGTGTTGCCCGGGCTGAACTCGTTGTACACCTTCGGCGAAATGATGTAGTCACCGGCGATGAAGTGGTCCATGTACGGCGGCGGCACAGGTGTCGGTGTGGGTACGGGCGACGGCGCCGGCGTGGCCGGAACCGGGGTCGGAGGCGGCGTCGGCGGTATGTAGCGGACTACAACCAGACGTTTGTCCGGAACCCATTGCACGTAAGCGCCCATACCTTCAGATATGACGCGGACCGGAACGACGACGTGTCCTTGGTAGATCTCGGGCGGCACGTCGAGTGGACGCGTTTCGCCATTGATCACGACCTCGGGTTTGCCGACGGTCACTTTTACGTCCGAGCCGGGCTTGGTGACGTCGACCGTTTTAGAAGCAGGGTCGTATGCGACCGTTGCGCCCATTTGCTCGAACATCGAACGTAATGGAATGAGAATGGTACCACCACGCACTAGCGCTGCCAGTACGCGGCCCTGTTTGAGCTCGTCCGGTTTTGCGTAAACGTGATGATCGTTATAGAGAATCGGAATTTGGCCGGACGGCGGGGAACCGAAGTTCATCGGCGGCGGAGCCGGGCTAGCCTGTGCGACCACGTTGGTTCCTAAGTTTCCATGCGATCCAGGCTGCGACGGAGCTGCCACCGCGCTAAGTCCCAAGCCGGCCGTTAACAACGCGGCGAGGACTCCGGTGCTCAGTCGTTTCAAGTTTTCCTCCTAGCTAGAATGAGGAGCTCGGTTTGCCTGGGCTGGCACGGACTTATCCGTACCTCCTGCCGCGAACCAAGCGTGGGTTTCGTCGCAGGGATACCCAAGGACAAGCAAAGCTAATCGTTTCAGGGAGCCGGGTTGCCCCCCCTTCAGTATAAGCGAGTACGGGCTTGCTGCACGGCTACCTTTGCCGCCCAGCCCGCCCAGGGCCCGGTCCCATCGTTTATAAAGGTAGCGTTAAGTGAGCTTCTCTTCAAGCTTTGAGCGGAATTTTGTTCGATCCATCACGTAACGCTCGTGGGTTCCCTCGGCCACGGCCTCCTGTTCGTCGAAGACCCGGACCGCGAAACTGACCCGTGGGCCGTCTACCAGCACGACCTCGACCTCGGTCCTCAAGATGAACCCGACCGGCACCGGCGACTTATGTTCGAGGTCGATGTGGGTGGCCAGACTCACCTGGCCCTCGGCGAGCGTGGGGGCGACACACGCCATCGCGGCTTCTTCGACCAGCTGAACGAGTGTCGGGGTCGAAAGGGCGTCTACGCCTTTGTTGCCCGCTTTTTCTGCGGTCATCCACTCTTCGACGCGGCTCTGCCTGCTGTACGTGCGGCCGATCTCGAGTTTGGCGCCCATGGCGAAGATGTTGTACCACACGAAGGCTCAGGCTCCCCGGTTACTGCACTCGCTTTGGGCCAGGTTAATCGCTCGGGCAGCAACCGGCTCGCCTAGCCTCCGTGTGATAGGGGGTGGGGACAAACGTAGGTGGAGGCCTGATAGGCAACGGGAGGAAGGGCAGACGGTTTTAAGGTCCGATACGTACTACTTGAATCAAACCACTACGATCTCCGTATAAAAAGAAGAATGAAAGCAAAAAGCCTCACGATTTTCGCTATGGTCCTCATACTGGCCGCGTGCGGCGGCGGCGGTCAGCAGAAACGCGGACCGACGGCTCTGGACGTCGACGTCTCGCAAGCGCAGCGCCGCACGATCGCGACCTACATCAATTTGGACGGCCAAGTCTCGCCGTTGGAAGATTCGACGCTGTCGTTCCAGCAATCCGGACCGGTTTCGGCAGTCTACGTGAATCAGGGCGATCGCGTCAGCGCCGGCGAGCTGCTGGCTCGGATCGACGATTCGACACTGCGCGCGCAACTCGCGCAAGACGAGGCGCTGATCTCGCAGGCTTCGGCGCGCGCGCAATCTTCGGCAATGAACGTGCCGATCGTGTCGTCGCAGACATCGGACGCCGCGCGTTCGGCCAAAGCCGCGCTCGATAACGCGCAGTTGACCTACAATCAGGATCAGCAGCTCTTTAAACAGGGTTATGTTTCGCAGTCGCAACTCGTGCAGGCGCGCTCGTCATATATTGCAGCGCAAACGCAATACGAATCCGCGGTTGCGAATCAGAAGTCGACGGGTGTATCGAGTTCGAACGCAGCCGCTGATCGCGCGGCGGTGCAGTCGGCGCAAGCGCAGGCCAATACGCTGCAGACGGAGATCGGCCAGACCGCGCTTTACGCGCCGTTCGACGGCGTCGTCACGGCTCGTCTGCTCGATCCGGGCGCGATGGCGAGTCCTGGAACACCGGCGCTGCGCGTGAGCAAAATCGATACTGTGTGGATTAACGTGAACGTTCCCGACGAAGATTTGCCCTATGTCCATGCCGGCACGCCTGTTACGTTCACGACGGGCGCGGGCGGCCAGCGTTTCACCGCGCGCATCAACGCGGTGAATGCGGTGCCGACGCAAGGCACGCTGTCGTACCAGGCGCGCATCCGGCAAGTCAATCCGGGCAACACGCTGCGCGGCGGAATGCTCGTAAGCGTGACGGTGCAGCAGGCGCGTCACGACAACGCGATCGTCGTACCGCGGCAGGCCGTCGCGCAATCCGACCGCGGCACTGCCGTGTTCGTGGTTGGCGCCGACAAGAAAGCAAAAGAAGTGCCCGTCCAAGTCGGGCTACAAACCGACACGCTGAGTGAAGTGCGCAGCCCCTTGATCACCGCCGGAACGACCGTCATCACGACACGTCCCGACGCTTTGCAAGACGGCAGTTTGGTAGCGTACGGCACGACCGGCGTGGGCGGTGCGCAGCCGGGTGCCGCCGGAGGCGCAAAGCCGCCGGCAGCCGGACGAACTCACCGTAAGCGGACGCAGTAAACGATGCACGCGTTCATTCTAGCGGCCGTCGTTCTGGCGACGCCGACGCCCATTCCCGCGGCCACGCCGCAAGCATTACCGTATCCCGCTTATGGCACCCCAGCCCCCGGTGCGGCCGTGCAGCGCGCGCAGCCCGGGGTCCCGGTTTCCGTTACGCTGGCGCAATCGATTGCGATTGCGGCGGCGCGTTCGCCGGTTCTGGCCATCGCCCGATCGGATTACCGTTTGACGCAGCTCTCGGTCGATCTCGCGCGCACCGGACTCTATCCCAATCTCGCAGGTACGGCCAGCGTCACGCGATCGTTCGGGGCACGCGGCGGTAACTCGGGAGCGATCGGCGGCGGATTCACGAGCGAAGGCCTAAACGCGACGCTGAGGCAGTTTATCTTAGACGGCGGAAAAGTCATCAGTCAGATCCGCCAAGCGCAGTCCGGCCAACTGGCGGGCGCCGGAACATATCAGCGATCGCTGCAGACGCTTGCATTCAACGTCGCGCAGGCGTACTATAACGCGCTGCAAGCGGAGTCCGCGACGCAGCTGGCCGTGCAGGTCGTGCATCAAAACGAAGTGCAGGAGAGTCTCGTGACTGCGCAGCTGCGCGCGGGAACGGCATCGCGCGTCGATCTGGCGACAGCGCAATTGCCGACGGCGCAAGCCCGCGTCGCGCTCGTGCGCGCGCAAGGCAACCAGCTCTCCGCACTGGCGGCATTCGCAAATCAACTCGGGCTCGACGCCAGCGCGCTGGTCATGCCCGTTAACGACACGCCGGCGAATCCGGCGGCTTCGCTCTTGACGCAGCAAAAAGTGGATTACGATCAAGCGGTTGCGCGCGCGTTCTTGGAGCGGCCCGACTACTTGGCGGCGCAGTACACCGCGCAAGCGGCGGCATATAACGTACGCGCACAGCGCGCCGGCCTATTACCGACGCTAACCGGCAACGCGGCCTACGGAACGAACTCGACGACCGCGACTGGAACCGATTTTCGCACCGGCGGAAGCGCCGGCGTCACGCTGAGCATTCCCATCTTCGATCAGGGCGTGACGCGCGTCCAAATCGCGCAAGCCCAAACGCAGGCCGACATCGCGAACAGCCAGCTGGATGAAAGCAAACTGACCGTCGAGCTCAACGTGCGCCAGGCATTGGTTGGGCTTATCTCGGCGCAAGCGGCGGTAGGTCAAGCTCAGGCCGAACTTTCGAAGGCGCAAGAGATCTTGCGCGCCACGCAGGCGCAATACCGCGCCGGTGTGACCACACTGCCGCTGCTGCTGAACGCCCAAGTCGGGCTGACGCAGGCTGAAACCGACGAACTCAACGCCGTCTACGCGCTCCGCCAAGCCGAGCAAACGTATCTGTTCGCACTTGGAGAGAATGACTTGGGCGCTTCGACCTTGTAGCTCGTTATGATGCTGATGCGGTGCATCATAAGGCCCTCGCTTTGAGTCCGGTTAATCGCTTACGCTTGCATGGTGCCACCCTCGCTTTAGGCATGGTTAACCGCTCGGGCGGCACCATGCTTGGCTTGACAGGCTAAGGAGAAAAACACGGAGACGGTTTCGGCGGCGGTTAGCGATCCGGTCAATGCGCAGATTCTTGCCATCTCCGAAGACCGGCTGGCCGGCTTTCAGGAAGATCCGTTTGGTGAGATAGCCGCGCGCAGCGGCGTGCCCGTTGAAACGGTGATCGAGCGCATCGCGGCGATGCTGCGCGCGGGAACGATCCGGCGCGTGCGGCAGACGCTGCTCGCGACGAGCCTCGCGCAGGGCGCGCTCGTCGCTTGGCGCGTTTCTCCCGAAAAACTCGACGCGGCATTCGATTACATGTTCCGCGACGATCCGTTTTCCGGACATGTGGTCATCCGCACCGCCGATCCGGCGACGCCCGGCGCGTCGTATCGCTTGTGGACCACGCTCAAAGTTCCGCAAGGATATTCGCTGCGTAAACATGCGGAGTTCTTGCAACGGCAAGTGGGCGCGGATCATTTCCGTCTCATGCCGGCCATGAAGCTCTTCGCTCTGGGTGTCGGACACGTACGACGGCGTGGCATCGAGATCGGCAGCCGCGCAGAGGTTCCGGCCGAACCAATCGACACGACGATCGTCGAACTCGGCGACCGCGAATGGCGCGTGCTGACGGCGCTCAAACGAGAATTCGCGCTCGAGGAGATCGTGCGCGATCTCTGGCGCGAACGCGCGTCGGAAGCGGGAATTGATCTGCAAGAATTCTACGAAGCTGCGCGAGGATTAAACAAGCGCGGCGTGATCGGCAGATTCTCAACATTTCTCGAACACGTCAAGAAGACCGCGGGCGACGAGCGCGTGACGCGTTATAACGCGCTCTTTCATTGGGCGGTCCCCAAGGGGCGGGAACTCGACGCCGGCCGCGAGGTCGGGCGGCACCACATCGTCACGCACGCGTATTGGCGCGAGGGCGGCGAGGAATTTCACAACGTCAACGTTATGGCGGTGGCGCACGGGCTCGATAAGGACGTCGTGCTCGCGCACAAGGCGGCCATCGACACTCACCTGCGGGAAGCCGGCATCGACTTCGGGTATACCAATGTCTTCTGGGGAGGACGAAGCGAAATCAAGCCGTCCGAGATATCGCCGCTTGCGTACCGCGAGTTCTGCAAAAAGCACGGACTCGATCCCGACGCCATGAGAGAGGAGCCTGGATGAAACGCATTTTCGCCGTCACGCTTGCCGCGGTTTTTGTGCTTGCGGGATGTTCCAAAACAACGACGACCGGCGGGCAGAGCACGACGACGGCCATCCCGAGCAACGGTGCGGCGGAGACCGTCAGCGGTCCGGTAACGAGCCGCGTGAATTCGTTTACGCAGCCGCACGTGTTGCGGTATGCGACGGGCGAAGATATTTCGTCGCTGAATCCTCACCTCGCTCAACAGACGACGCTCGGCCTGATGGCTTCGCTGACGATGGCTTGGCTGATAAAATGGGACCAGCATAATAATGCGATTCCTGAATTAGCGGTCGCAGTCCCGAGCAAACAAAATGGCGGCGTTAGCAAGGACGGCCTGACGATTACGTATCACCTCAGAAAAGGTGTGAAGTGGTCCGATGGTGTTCCGTTCAACGCGGACGATGTCGTCTTTTCGACGCAAGTCGTGCTGAACAAAGCGAATAACGAAGTCAGCCGCCTAGGTTGGGACCGCATCCTCAAAGCTGACGAACCCGATAAGTACACGGTCGTCTATCACTTGAGCAAACCGTACTCGCCGTTTGTCGAAACGTTCTTCTCGAGTGCCGGCGCCAACCCGTGCGTTCTGCCGAAGCATCTACTTAGCGGTCTGCCGAACATTAACACGGCGCCTTACAATGCGCTGCCTATAGGAATAGGACCGTTCAAATATCAGCGCTGGGACCGGGCTTCGCAAGTCGTCATGGTGCCAAATCCTCTCTATTTTAGAGGCGCTCCAAAACTCCAGAAAATCGTGTTTAAGATTATTCAGGACCGAAATACGATCCTGACGGAGCTGCAAGCCAAAGCGCTAGATTTGTGGTATCCCGTGCCGGGCAACTACCTTGCACGTGCCCAGGCCATTCCGGGTTTCACGATCGTCAGGCAGCCCGCTTATACGTTCAACCATATGGATTTCAATATCGTGCGGCCGAAGGTGGCAGATCCGATTGTTCGGCAGGCGCTGCGGCTAGCACTCGATCGGGCGACAATTCGTCACAAAATCGCGCACGATGTCGGCTATCTTCAGGAAGAGCCGGCATCGCATACTGCGCCCTATTTCGATGCAAATATTAAAATGACGCCCTTCGACATCGCGCAAGCCAATGCGCTGTTGGATAAGAACGGCTGGGTGCGCGGAGCCGATGGAATTCGTGCGAAGAACGGCGTTAGACTCGACAACCTCGAATTCGTCACAGCGACTGGAACACCGGATACGGATCTACAGATCGAACTGATTCGCAGCTGGTGGAAACAAATCGGCGTGTCATTCCTCGTCAAGCATTACCCGGCTCCCATGTTATTCGAGCCGGTGGAATCCGGCGGAATCGTGTACGGCGGAAAATGGGACATCATCATTTTTGCTTGGGGATTGGACCCGATCGGCGACTTTTCAACCATCTATGGTTGCAATTCGTTCCCGCCGGCCGGCCAGAACGATATGCGTTGGTGCAATCAGAAGGCGAACCAGGCAATGCTCGATCTTTATACGCAATACGACCAGGCCGGACGGAACAAAGACGATGCGATCATGATGGAGCAGCTCGCCGCGGACGTGCCGACGATCGTCACGAACGCGCGCGAAGATATCTACGTCGTCAACCGCGATCTTCACAACTTCCGTCCGAACGGCGTTACGCAGTTTGACGACTTCATGGAGGTCGATATTTAGCGTGAGCGCGGCCCGGGTTTGTGCGGCGCTCCTCGCGGGCGCCGCGCTCGCATCATGCGGCGGAAATATGGCCGGCAAAAACGCGAGCGGACATCAGCGGCATGCCTGGACCATTCCTGGTACATTCCGCTGGGCGGATGGCGAAGATATCGACAACCTCAATCCGCTGCTCTCTACGGAGACGCTCGTCAACGACCTCTCGTCTTTTACGATGGGCTATTTCTTTTTGTTCGACGACAAGGGCAATACGATACCCTCGCTCTGCCTAAAGGTGCCGACCAAAGCGAACGGATTGATCTCGGCCGATGGAAAATCGCTGACGTTCCGCTTGCGTCACGGTGTGCTCTGGCACGACGGAAAACCGTTTACCTCCGCCGATGTCGCATTCACCGTGAAGACCATCCTCGATCCGCGCACGAACGTGCTGACCCGCGAAGGCTGGGACCTCGTCACGCGCGTCGATACACCGGATCCCTACACCGCGATTTTCCGGCTGAAGAAACCGTACGCCGCATTCATCAATCACTATTTCACGCCGGTCGGAAATCCGGCCATTCTGCCTAAGCATTTGCTCGATGGCGTAGACGTTAACCGCAACGCTTATAACTCGCTCCCCGTCGGCCTCGGGCCGTTTAGGTACGTGCGGTGGGCCCGCGGAAACGATGTGGTGATGGAAGCGTTTCCGCGCTGGTGGGGCGGCGCTCCGAAACTGAAGCGGATCGTCTTCAAAATCATTCCGGACGCAAATTCCGTATTCGTGGCGCTTCAGTCGCACGCGATCGACGCCTACGTACGCGTCCCGACGTTCCAGTATCAATCGGTCGAGGCTACACCGGAGACGCGCACCATCGCGCACGACGTCACGACCTACGGCCACATCGACTTCAACCTCAAGAATCCGATGCTCGCGGACCCGCAAGTGCGCCAAGCTCTGGCGCGCGCGATCGACGTGCATTTGATGTGGCGGAAGGTCGATCACCAGGCGGGCTATCTCGCCTGCACGCCGATCTCACATTTGAGCTGGGCCTATGACTCGAACGCGCCGTGCTATTCGTTCGATCTAAAAGCCGCCGCTGCGCAATTGGATCGGGACGGTTGGAAGCTCGGTACGGACGGGCTGCGCCACAAAAGCGGCGCTACGCTACGCTTTGACTTTGCCGGCAATACCGGCAATCCCGGGCTCGATGAGCGCGTGCTCATGATCCAACAATGGTTTAAGGCGATCGGCGTGGGTTTGGATTACACGCGCTATCAGACTAACCGGCTCTTTGCGTCATATGCTGCCGGGGGTATCGCTGCCACCAGGCACTACGACCTTGCGTCGTTCGCGTGGACGGTCGCACCCGATCCGGATCTCACGAACCTCGTGGCTTGCTCGCGCATCTCGCCGCTCGGACAGAACTATATGGCTTACTGCAACCGTGACGTCGACCGGGCGTTACAAGATGCGCTGCTGCATTACGAGCCCGCGCGCCGGCGCGCTGATTATATCCTCATGCAAGAACTCATGGCGCGCGACGTTCCGTTCATCGTGCTGAGCCAGCGGACCGATCACGTGACGTTCAATGACGATTTCACCGGCATCAATCCGGGACCGCAGATGATGTTCTGGAATCCACAGGACATTTCGAACTGATCCACGCCGCATAAGCGAGTAGCGCGCAGCCCGCGAGCGATGCGCAGCGAAGCAGCGCCCAGAACGCGTCGCGCGCGAAGAGTCCCGTTGCGACTTGCTCGGCATGCCACGCGGCGGCCGCCGTGACGCCGGCAACGTCCGGCGGTGGTGACGCCATTGCATCAGGCCAAACCGGCATGAGGTGGGTTCGCGCGAAGATTCCCGCGGCGACGATAAGCAGCCAGACGATAACCGGCGCTGCCAGCGTCCGATACCCGATGTCACCGCGCAGCGCGAGCAGGGCCATCCCAAAGGTAACGGTCAGCAAAAAAGTTTGGACCGTCGCTTCGGGATTCTGCGCGAGCCCGACCCAATTGGTCGCACAGAGCAAAGCGGCGGTCATGACAAGGGGAAGCGACGCGGCGGGCGTTCGCAGAGCGAACGCGACCGCCGGAACGAAGACGATGACCAAGTCGTGCTGGTGAAAAAATGCTGAGCCGAACGGCACGAACGCGCACGATATGACGAACAGCGTCGGGCGGTCGTCGCATTTTACCATCGCGCGCAACCAGAAGAGCGTTGCGGCGATCGCGGCTAGGCCGCCGATCGCGATTGCCGTGCCGGCGTGTGCACCGAAACCATACGCGATGGCCGCCGGCGTGAGTTGTATCGCGGAGAATTGTTCGGCGGCTCCATGCGCCAGGAGCACCAGCGCATAGGCGAAGACGCCGTTTACGCTTATGCCGGCGCACAGCAGCGCGAATAAGGCGACGGCCGCGATAACGGTAAGTGCAGTACGCTTATGGCGAAACTCTCCGGCGAGCGATAACGCAAGATTCGGCTGCGCAAACGCGGCCGTTGCGGCAAGGACTTTCCCGCCAAATCTCGTGGCGGCGTATGCAACGACGATCGCGGCGGCTACCGGTAACGCGATCTGGCCTAATGCAAACGCGTTGGTGACCGCTCCGAATCCGAGTGCCGCGAGCGCGAGTGCTACAACGTTGAATGGCGATCGCGGTAATCCACCCAGCTGTAGCGCGCCGCACACCATCACCATAATCGACAACCACAGTACGGCTCGCCAAACCATCGCTGCCGTGGGATATGGAAGCCGCGCAAAGGCTGCCCACAAAGGCAGCGTTGCCGGCGGCCCGACGAACGGTAAAAACTCGTACCGCTTAGGACTGACTCCGGGCAGCGTTCGTTCGGTTTGCCAGATGTCGGTCCCGTACGGATCGCCGCCGTGCATCCACGTCGCGCCGGCCGAATAATAGGCCACGAAATCCCGCAACGACGGGCCGGGCGCGCGATGCGGCCGCGCAATCGTCAGCGCCGCGCTCGCTGCAACTACTGCAATGGCCAGCGCCGCCCAGCGCGTTACGCGTGGGTCGATGGCATTCCGGCGGTGTGCGTCATTGTCATGAGATAGAAGAGCGCGAACAGCGTCGCGAGATACCAGGCGCCAACGCGAACTCTGCCCGCCGCCGTCATCGTCGCGAAGCGCGGATCTCGATAACCGCGCCATCCTGCGATCGCGCTGGGCAATGCGAGCGCGGCAAACAGGATGACGAAGAAGAGCGAGATATGCGTCGTTAGCGCGAGGCCCAAAAACGCAACGAATCCAACCACCCACAGCACGGGAGAGAGCGCGCCCGCGATGCGGCCTCCGTCAAACGGCATGGTCGGAATCATGTTAAAGAGGTTCAGGAACGCTCCGATATAGGCGGCCATATACCAAAACGCTTGATGCGTTTCCAAAGCAAAAACGTAACAAATGATGGCTACGCCTAAACCCGTGAGCGGGCCGGCCAGGGCTATATAGGCGTCATGTTCGAGCGACTCGGGAACGCCGCCGACGGTGTACGCTCCGATAAACGGAATGAACATCGGTAAGCGGGCGGGCAATCCATAGTTGCGGATCGTGAAGTAGTGCCCAAGTTCGTGGGCGAGAATCATCAGCACAAAGACCAGGGCAAATTTCCAGCCCCAGAAAAGTCCATAGAGCCAAATCGAGAGAAACATCGATCCGCCGAACTTCAAAATCAAAAAGAGCTTCGGGAAGCTGAATAGGACGAGCAGCAGCGATTTGAATTTCAGCAGAATGGCGCCGAGGCCGAGCCCGGCCGCGCCTATGCCCTCAGCGGTTTTTTTGGCGCGTGCTTTCTTGGCGTCGGGCGAAACGTAGTCAACGTCGTACGCGCGGTTCTCCGGCCGCTCGGCGCTAAACCCCGAGGCCCAAGGATTTTTCGGCGGCTTTTTCCCGTTGTCGTCGTGCACAACAGGGTCCTTCTACGATGACAACGCAAGTTCTTAGCGGAAGAGAGCGGTGTGACGCGGATCGTTATTTTGGGCGGTGGTTTCGCCGCGATCGGAGTAGCGCAGCGTTTGGAGCGCATCTTGCGTCCGGTGGATGCCCAACTCACGCTGATCAGCCGCGAGAATTTCTCGCTCTTCACGCCGATGTTGCCCGAAGTGAGCTCCGGCGCGCTCGGAACACGCGACATCGTGACGCCGATCCGCGCGCAAGTGCGGCGCACGCATTTCATTCTCGCCGACGTCACCGGCGTCGATATAGCTAAACGCGAGGTTTCTTACGCGCACACCTTGACCGGTGTTACGGAACGCATCGGCTACGATCAGCTCGTGATGACGACCGGCGCGTCAACCTCGACGTTTGGACTGCCGGGGATCGCGGAGCGTGTCTTCGCGCTGAAGACGTTGGAAGATGCGGCAATTTTGCGCAACCGTTTTATTTGGCTGCTCGAGCTGGCCGATGACGCCGGCGAAAGCGAACGCAAGAAACTACTGACGCTGGTTGTGGTCGGCGGCGGCTTCACCGGCGTTGAAACCACGGGCGAGATGGCGGAGCTCTTTCGCAACGTCGAGCGATTCTATCCGAACGTCCGGCCTGGAGACGTGCGCATCGTCCTGATCGAAGGCGGAGCGACGCTGCTGCCCGGCCTTCCGCCGCGCATGGGATCGTACGCCGAGAATTTCTTGCGCAAGCGCGGCGTCGAAGTGGTGACCGGCGACGGCGTGCGCGGCGCCGACGACGAAGGGATCGAACTGATCAGCGGCAGGCGGATCGAAACGCGCACGATCGTGTGGAGCGCGGGCATCAAACCGCGGGTGATCGCCGGAACGGAAGCGCTGCCGCACGCGAAAAACGGTGCGATTCTGGTCGATGCCAACCTGAGCGTAGCGGGCTTTCCGGGGATGTGGGCATGCGGCGATTGCGCCGCGGTTCCCGACGGCACGGGCACGTTCTATCCGCCGACGGCACAGCACGCTATTCGTGAAGCGCCGGTGCTGGCGGAGAATTTGGTCGCCGCGATGCGCGGAAAAGTAACGCGCGCATTCCATTACACATCGCTCGGCATGATGGCGTCGCTGGGAGCGCGCAAGGCGGTCGCGCAGTTGCCGGGCGATCGGGTGCTGACCGGTTTTCTCGCCTGGTTTCTCTGGCGAACGTACTATCTGGCACGCTTGCCCGGCTTGGACCGCAAGCTGCGCGTCGCATTCGACTGGACGCTCGAACTGCTCTTCCCGCGCGACATCTCCGAACTGCGCGTCTACACGCGGCGCGCGCAGTCGAGCGCGGCTGCCGACGCGGGGCTTCTCCCGCGCGACGAGAACCCGTAAAAAGTGGAATTGAAGGAGCCGATCGGGCAGCTCATACGCGACCCGCGCGAATTCACCAAGGATCTGAAGTTCCCCGATCCGGCCGAAATCCGGATCTACGACGAAACGCTGCGCGACGGCGAGCAAATGCCGGGCGTCTGCTACACGCCCGAACAGAAACGCGACATCGCCAAGCAGCTGGCCGCGATCGGCGTGCACATCATGAGCGTCGGGTTCCCGGCCGCATCGGCCGGCGATCGCAAGACGCTGCAGCTCGTGATGGAGTCGAAGCGCCGCGACGAGCTCGGCAACGTCGAAATCGTCGTCATGTGCCGCAGCAATCCCAAAGATATCGACGTCACCGCGAAGACGTTGGAAGAAGTGGGCGTTTCGCCGTCGGAAGTGACGTTCTTCATCTTTACGAGCGGCAGCGATCTGCATCTCAAATACAAGATCGGCAAGACGCTACTTAAGTTGGAAGGCCGCGACGAACGCGAGTGGCTCGACCTTCCGCTCGAATTTTACCGCGAAGCGAACATCAAAATGCAGTGCGACGCGATTCGTTACGCGCGCAGCCGCGGCGTGACGAGCATCGAATTCGGCGCGGAAGACGGCAGCCGCGGCGACGTCGATTACTTCATTCGCTATTTCACGCGCAGCTTGGAAGCCGGCGGCGACCGCCCCGCGTGGCCGGATACGGTCGGCTGTTTAACCCCGGAGGCGGCGCGCTGGTACTGCTCGCGCATCGTCGATGCGATGCCGCCGGGCTTGCCGATGGTCTGCCATTTCCACAACGACTATGGGTTGGGCACGATCAACGCGATAACAGCGGTTTCGTGCGGTTTCAAAGTCGTTTCGGTGACCGCCAACGGGTACGGCGAACGCGCCGGCAATGTGAAACTCCACGAGTTCGTGACCGCGCTCAACGTCTTGTATGGCATCGAGATCCCGGGATTCAAATACGACAAGCTGCGGGAGCTCGCGCGTTTCATGGAACGCATGAGCGGCGTGCCGATGCAGCAGCACGAGCCGATCGTCGGATCGAAAGTTTTCGCGCACGAGTCGGGCATCCACACGCAGGCGATGCTGATCGACCGGCGTATGTACGAAGCCGTTCCGGCGGGTTTGGTCGGCGGCGAAATTACCTGGATCTTCGGCAAACATTCCGGCGTGGCGCTCGTCAAAGATACGCTGCGCAAGCACGCTGCGCAGCTTTCCGCCCAGGGTGTCGAGCCCTCCGACGAACTCGCGCATCGTGTGACCGACGAAATCAAACGCCTGCGCGAAGAGCGCGCAGCCGGCAGCAAGAGCGAAGAAACCATCGCCGTGTACGATCGCGCGATGGGCCAGCTATCGTTGGATGAAAACGACGTCGTCGAGATTGCGGCCGCGATAGGTGCGTCCAAAACAGCAGCGCGCTAGCCCTTGCCAAAAGGATCGCTCGTCGTGATATCTATGCGTGCGATTCAGCAAGCATGTAATCAAACAGATGCGCCGCCGGGGCATCCCTCAATCTGATGCAGAGGTAGTCGTCGGTTGGCCGCGTAAGATTTCTCGCGGGAGCGCCGGGACCAAGAACTTGTATGGGCAAGGGCCGATCAGCGGCTATCGGATTCGAGTAACAGTGTCCGCAAATGCGGTGGTAATAACGGTCGCATGGGCGGACTGGCGCAAACCCGGAGATGCATCATGATGAAACCCATCGCAGTTGAAGTAGACCTAGAAGTAAAAGCCGGTTATGTGACCTATTCCGACAACAAAGTCGCCGAGACGCGCGACGTGTGGGAAGAAGGAACTGTAGCGGCCGACTTAGATTCCGAAGGCGGCATTATCGGCATTGAGGTGCTGGGGCTCGATTCCGAGACGCTCTCGCAGGCCCGTAAATACGCTGAGAATAACGATTTGGTGTTTCCAGCGATGTTGGATCTCGCCGCTTCCTAGCTATTAGACCCGCGCGTCGGCGACGGCGCCCATTCTAAACGCGGCAACGAACGCTTTGAAGACCGTTGGATAATCGTCGCTCGTAAACCGCACGGTGCGGGGCGCCGTTCGCTCGAACTGTGGAATCAGCGCGACCCAGTCGGCTTGTTCGATTCGCGCAAGGTCGATCTCGAGCACGATCGGCGGCTCGACCATAAACGGGCGCGCGTCTTTGATCGAGCGCATCGCTTGTGCGGCGCCGTCGCGAATGGCGTCTTGCGCAGCTTGCGGCGACAGTGAGTCGACGGCGTAGTTGCCGATGCTCTCTTTTACGACGACGCCGGTAATCCAAGGCATCTGCGCCTTCGCACTTTCGATCGTCGAGCGGTCGCCGGTGATCAACAGAACCGGAACGCCGCAGTGCCCGGCGAGCGCGGCATTGAGCGTGGCTTCGCTGCAGCGCATACCGTTGAGGCGCACGTCGTAAACGACCGAGGGCGTATAGGTGTGGCAAAGTGTGGCGTTGGGTTCACCGATTGCGCCGTGATAACCGGTGAAGAAGACACCGTCGAATTCGCCGTTCAGGCCTTGGTTCATCGAAAACGGTTTGCGGTTTCCGAAGATGACGCGGGCATTCTCCGGCAGTTCGTCGAGCAACAGATTGCGCATCGGACCGTGCGAATCGTTGATCGTAAATTCGCGCGCGCCGCCCCTGCGCGCGCCTTCGACTGCGGCGCAGACTTCGGCGGTCATGATCTTTTGATAGATATAGTAGTCGGGCGTGTAATTTCGCGCGTCGACCTGATCCCAGGAGCAGACGCCCGCCGTACCTTCCATGTCGGCGGAGATGTAGATCTTCATGCGCGCACGTTTGCGGCGCCGCCGAGCCGAAAGGCCGCGATGAACGCTCGGAAGATCTCGGGGTATTCGCGGGCTTGGAATCGTACGGTCCGGCCGGCGGTGCGCTGATAGCCGGGCATCAGTTCGATGAAGTCGGCTTGCTCGGCATGCGTCGTGTCGATCTCGAGCGTCAGCGGCGGGTCGAACGTAAACGGCTTGGCCTTCGACGCACCTTTTACGGCCTGCGCGGCTGCGTCGCGGATCGCGGCGCATGCGGCTTGCTGCGTCATCGAGTCGGCGGCGTAATGGCCGATGCCTTCCTTGACGATCACACCGGTCACCCACGGCATGTGTTGAGTGACATGCTCTACGACGACGCGATCGCCGGTGACGAGCAGCAGCGGTATGCCGTAGTAACCGGCCATAGCGGCATTGAGCAGCGCTTCGCTGCAGTCGATTCCGTTGACGCGCACGCTATAGATCGTTTCACCCGTGTACGTGTGCGCGAGCACGCCGTTCCGATCGCCGGCCTTAGCGTGATAGCCGGTAAACATGGCGCCGTCGAAGCCTTTTCCCAAGCCCTGCGTCATCGAAAGCGGCTTGCGGCCACCCGAAATGACGCGTACGTCGGCGGGCAGCTCGTCCCACAGGAGGTTTCGCATATCCCAATGTGAGTCGTTCACGACAATCTCGCCGGCGCCGCCTTTTCGCGCGCCATCGATCGCCGCGCGCACTTCCTGCGACATGTAGCGGCGGTAGATCGGATACTCGTGTGTGTTGGACGGATCGCATTGCATCCAGCTGCAGACGCCGGCCGTCCCTTCCATGTCGCACGAGATGTAAAGGCGCATCACTGGGCCTCTTTCAGCCCGGCGCGCGCTTCGCTCAAGCCCTCGCGCGCGGCGACGTTGTGCGGATTCGCTGCAAGCGCCCGAACGTAGTATGGGATCGCGTCGCTATATTTTTCGACCGCGAGGTAGAGATCGCCCAGTTGCGTCAGCGTCACGTCGTCTTTGGGCGAACGCGCGATGCGGGCGCGTAATTCTTGCAGCTGCACGCGAACGGTTGCGGGAGGACCGCCCTCGACGTTGACAGCGGGCGGTCCAGCGGTCTCGTTTGCCGCCGGTGCTTGCGCGGCGACGCCCGTGCCGGTGCCGAAAACCGATCCGCCCGTAGCAAAGCCTTGCTTCAGCAGCCATCCGATGGCCCCAAGGAAAAGCACCGCGATAACGATGACGATGGGAAGATAGATGCGCGGCGGCAGCCCGCGCTTGGGAGCGGCAATCACCAAGAAACGGTTGGACGAACGGCGAACAAACTCTTCGTGCCGACGGAAACCGAGCTTCAACTACTTTTCGCCGAATTGAACAACTATTATTTCAACGGCGAAACGCCGGTCTGCCGCATTCGCTACAACGCACGTTTTTCGAACTCCGCCGGACGCATTACGTACAGTACCAGGCCGGTGCTGATCGAGCTGTCGGTCAAACATTTTCGCGAGCACCCCGAAGCGCTACGCGAAACGCTGCTGCACGAGATGATCCACGCCTGGCTGTATGACCGCACGGGTGATACCGGGCATGGCGCGGAGTTTCGAAAGAAGATGGCAGAGTGCGGGCTGACGTCGATCTATCACGATCTCGGCAACATGAAGCCGCTCAACGAATCAGCGAAGCGCTATATACTGCGCTGCGAGCAGTGCGCGCTCGAAATTTTACGCCGTCGCTTGCCCCGCGCGGCCATGAGCTGCGGCCGCTGCAGCAAGCAGGGCTACGATCCGCGTTTTCCGCTGACACTCCTTGAAGTCACCGAAACGCGCGAGCTCGGCATGACGGTTCCCCGCGCGGCGTTTAAATCTCAGCGTTAGACCTAGCGACAACTTCGGGAACGCGTGATAGAGTACGTATGAGGAGAGACATGACGGCACAACCCATGGAAATTCGCATGGCCCGCCTGGAAGGGGCCTACGAGCAGATAAGTGACCGGCTGAACAGCATTGATATTCGGCTCGGTTCTATCGAAACGCGAATGGACCAGCGCTTCGCCGCCATGGACCATAAATTTCTTTGGGTGATCGGACTGGTACTTGTGTCTATTTTGTTGCCGCTCGTCCAGCGTTTCGCGCCGCACGGCTAGGGCCCATATTTTGAGTGCACAACCCATGGAAATTCGCATGGCCCGCCTGGAAGGAGGCTTACGAGCAGATAAGTGACCGGCTGAACGGCATCGATCTGCGTCTAGCGGCCCTCGAGCCCAGAATCGACTCGACCCGCGATATGCTGTTGGCGCGAATGGATTCTTTGCAGGCCAATATGGACCGCAAATTTATCTGGCTCACGGGGCTCGTGATTGTTTCCATTTTGTTGCCGCTCGTTGGGCGCTTCGTCTCGCACGGGTAAAGAGCGCCCTCCGACCTTTATAGGGGCAGAACCCTGGGCCCAAGCGAGAAGATAAGGGCGTGAAGACACGCACCGAGTCCGACTCCATGGGCCAAATCCAGGTCCCCAGCGACAAATACTACGGCGCCCAGTCCGCCCGCTCGCTCGTCCACTTCGATATTGGCGACGGCGAGTCGCCGCGCGACGTCATGCCGCGCCAGGTCATCCGTGCGATGGCGACGCTGAAAAAGGCCGCGGCGCTAGTCAATCGTGATCTCGGCAAACTCGCGGACGAGAAAGCCAAACTCATCGTAGAGGCGGCCGACGAAGTGATTGCCGGCAAGCTCGAAGACCATTTCCCGCTGCGCGTTTGGCAAACCGGTTCGGGTACGCAGACCAACATGAACGTCAACGAGGTGATCTCCAACCGTGCAATTGAGATCTCCGGCGGCGAGATGGGCAGCAAGAAGCCCGTGCATCCGAACGACGACGTCAACATGTCGCAATCGTCCAACGATACGTTCCCGACCGCGATGCATATGGCGGCGGCAGAAGCTATGTCGGGGATGCTGCCCGCTATTAAAAAGCTGCGCGATGCGCTGGACGCCAAGTCAAAAGAATGGATGGGCATCGTCAAAGTGGGGCGGACCCACTTGCAGGACGCGACGCCGATAACGCTCGGTCAAGAGTTTTCCGGCTACGTGACGCAGCTCGACCGCGCGATGGCGGCCTGCAAGGCGGCGCTCGATCCGCTCTACGATTTAGCGATTGGGGGTACGGCCGTTGGAACCGGGCTTAACGCGCATCCCGAGTTCGGCGAACGCGTAGCCAAGAAGATCGCCGAGCTGACCGGACTGCCCTTCCGCTCGCACCCGAATAAATTTACCGCGCTGGCCTCGCACGACGACTTCGTCTTCGCGTCGGGCGCGCTCAAGACACTGGGTGCAGCTTTAATGAAGATCGCCAACGATATTCGCTGGCTGGCCTCGGGACCGCGCGCCGGCATCGGCGAGCTGACGCTTCCCGAGAACGAGCCCGGCTCGTCGATCATGCCGGGAAAGGTCAACCCGACGCAGTCCGAAGCGATGACGATGGTCGTCGCACAGGTTTATGGCAACGACCTCGCGATCAGTTTCGGTGCTTCGCAGGGCAACTTCGAACTCAACGTCTTCAACCCGGTGATGATCTACAATTTCTTGCACTCGTGCACGCTGCTGCGCGACACGTGCACGATGTTCCGCGAACATGCCGTGGAAGGGCTGACCGCCAACGAGGAGACGATCGCGAAGTATCTGCACGACTCGCTGATGACCGTGACCGCGTTAGCGCCGAAAATCGGCTACGACAAAGCCGCCGAGATCGCCAAACACGCGCACTATCACAAAACGACTCTCAAAGAGGCTGCGGTAAGCTTAGGGCACGTGAGCGCGGAGGATTTCGACAAATATGTCGTGCCGCACGAAATGACGAAACCGAAGTAGCGGCTAGTTGTTAGTGATCAGAACGATCTTGCAGGCATCGCGAGTCGCCTGCCAATCATGTTCGTTGTAGGTGCCGGCTGCGAGCTGCTCGCGGCTGAATAAATCCTGCGCCCAATCGCGATAATACGAGCCTTCGGCTTCGAGGGCGACAGACTCGCGATCCGCTTCCATATATCGTGAATCGGCAGTTGAGCGCCGGTTCTTAGCGGGCCTCCCCGCTCAGGATGACAGAGGGTAATGGCGCCCCTCTCAGCGTGCATCCGACAGCTTGCCGTCTGCGTCGATGATAAAGCGCTCGTCGCGCCAGCTTACGTCCTTTGTGAAAAAGGCGGCGAGCCACGTCGCAGACGCAAATGCGTCCGCGACCGGAATAAGCCAGGGCGATAGCTCGACTTCAGGTGCGAACGTTTTCCGTGCTTCTTCGTGAACCATGACTCGGAGAGCGACGGCCGCCGCCAGCATCGCCCCTGCTAACGGGCTCCGAGAAAGAACTGCGGAAATTGCGGCGAGCGGCACGGTATAGGTTACAAGAGACCCCGCAAAACCGCGGGGACGCGCGGCGAATACAGTGCGCTGCCAACGCAGGTGATGCAGCCAGAGCGCTTTAAGATCGGCATCTGCGATGGTCATGCGCACAACGTACGGACAAAGTGCGACGTTAAAGCCCGCCTCGGTAACGAGTTTTCCGAGCATGAAATCGTCGGCGATGTATTCGCCGAGCGCCGCTAGGCCGCCGACGGCATCAAGCACGTCGCGCCGAACCGCCATTGTTGCGCCGAAACAGTATGTAAGCGGCTCGATCATCAGCGCTACCAGAACCGACGGCATGAAATGTTCGTTCACGACCGCCGCGCCGAGCTCGGTTATCGTGACACCTGTAGGAACGCCGGCATATAAACACGTCGCCGCGCCTACCTTCGGATCAGTAAATGCGCCGGCGACTGCACTCAGATAATCGGGTCCGACCCGAATGTCGCTGTCGATGATGGCGAGCAGGCCGTGTTTGGCTTGGCCGATCATGGATTGCAGGTTTTCGACTTTCGGATTTGCCGAGTGCGGCGCAGGGCCGCCCGCGACCACGCAAAGATCGACCTCCGGAAACTCGCGCACCAGCCGCCGGGCGACAGCGAGCGCCGGATCGTATGGGTCGCGCGACCCGAAGACGACCTGATAACGCGGATACGACTGCTTGCAGAAGGAGCGCAGGTTCTCGTACAACTCCGGTTCGCCGCCGTGCAGCGGTTTAAGAATCGTCACCGGCGGTCGCGATTGCACGGGTCGCGCCGGCCTATTGCGAAAACGGCGCATTCCAAGGATCTCGGTCGCAGCGTACGCTAATCCGGCCGCCGTCAGCGCGTATCCGGCAAGCGCTACAGCGTCGCGCACTTTAAACGCCATTATGCGCCAACTCCGAAAACGTCACCAATCGTACATCTGAACCGCGCAACCGCTCCAACACGCGCGGATCGATCAGCGCCGCGAACTCGCCGCCGTAATCGGCGTCCGGTGGATCCGCCGAATCGAATCGAGCGGTCGCGGGGTGCGAATAGATCTCCGAAACTCCGGGCGGAAGGGCCGCAATGTATTTCTCGATCAGCACTGCGTTCATGTGGCCGGTGTCGATCATGCCGAAGACGTAGTCGTTGGCCGCAAATCCCGCGGCGCGCACGCGCCGTTTCATCAGCGCCATCCAAGGTGCCAGCGACGCGCTTTGCATCCAACGCGCGCGGAAATGCGTCCGCGTCGCGCGCCAAGCGGGGCCGAACGGTTCGTAGGGAACGCGGATCGCGCGCAATCCGAAATCGCGTCCGACCTTCATGATGAGCGAAAGAATTGTCGGATGCACGTGCATGTGGTTCTGCGCGTTTGCATGATCGAGCGCGAGTTCGGTCTCGGCAAAGAGACGGAATTGCTCGCGAATCTCCGCTTCGAGCTGTGCGCGGATGCCGGGCTTGAAAAAATATTGCACGCCGGCTTCGAAGAGGTTGCTGGAAAAGCGCCCCCGCGCGTCGACGAGACCGGGAACGCGTGCTGGCGGAAGCGCAGGCCGCCCGTTTACGAGCACGACGTGCAAACCGACGCGCAAGCCCGGCAGGCGATGAGCGCGCATAACGGCGTCGGCGGTCTGCGGAGCGGCGACCATGAGGCTGGCGGTCGAAAGGATTCCATGCACATGCGCTTGCTCCACGGCTTCGTTCACCTGAACGGCCAATCCGAAATCGTCCGCGGTCACAATCAGGCGGCGCACCACCGCTTTCATTCCCCAAGGAACTCGCGCGACCATCGAAGGAAGGCTGAAACGATGGCGGAGACGGCGGCGCAAGGGACGGTCGCTCGCAAGGCGGACCACGTGCGCATAAACCTCGAGCAAGATGTAGCGGGTCAAGGCCCCGGAAGCGGTTTTGACGAGTACCGTTTCGTCAATCGTGCGCTTCCCGGAATCGATCTCGCAGACGTCGATACGTCCGCTAGGCTTTTCGAACGAAAACTCGGCGCGCCGTTTCTCATTTCGTGCATGACGGGCGGCACCCAAGAAGCGCGACGAATCAATCAGACTCTGGCAGCGGTTGCTCAGGAACATGGGTTTGCGATGGGACTCGGGTCGGCGCGGGCATTGCTCGAAGAGCCCGGCTTGCTCGATACGTTTGCGGTTCGCGCGCAGGCTCCCGACGTTTTGCTGCTTGCAAACCTCGGCGCCATTCAATTAAATAAGGGCTACGGCGCCGATGATTGCCGGAGACTGCTTGACATGCTGCAAGCCGACGCGCTCGTCTTGCATCTCAACGCAATTCAAGAAGCCGTGCAGACCGGCGGCGACACGTGTTTTCGCGGACTGCTCGCAAAAATCGAAACGTTATGTAAGCAGCTGAATGCTCCGGTCATCGTGAAAGAAGTCGGATGGGGAATCGCGGCCGACACGGTGCGCGACCTTTTCGACGCGGGCGTCGCGGCAATCGATCTCGCCGGCGCGGGCGGAACGTCGTGGAGCGAAGTGGAGAAGCACCGCATCGAAGAACCGTGGCGGGCGCGCGTCGCCGGATCGTTTGTGGAGTGGGGAATTCCCACGGCTGAATGTCTGCGCGCGGCGCGTGCGGCCGAACCTGACGGCGTGCTGATCGCCAGCGGAGGCATCAGCAGCGGTATCGACACGGTCAAGGCACTCGCGTTAGGCGCAGACGCGGTAGGGATCGCCGGTCCATTTTTGCGCGCAGCCGATGCCGGAGAGGCAGCCGCAAACGATCTCGCACGCGAACTCCGCGAAGTATTGCGCATCGCCATGTTCGCGCTGGGCGAGCGAACGATCGCGGATTTGCGCGAAACCAAACGGCTGCTGAGACCGGACCAGCACCCATGATGCAGGCCGATGTGTACTGCCGCGATTTAGCAGCGCGCCATTATGAAAATTTTTCGGTCGCATCGCGGTTCGTGCCGGCACCGCTGCGCACCGACCTCATGCGGTTCTATGCATTTTGCCGGACGACCGATGATCTTGGCGACGAAAGTTCGTCGCGCGAAGCGGCGCTCGAGCACTTGCGGCAATGGCGCACCGAAACGGAAGCGCTTTTTTCCGGAGCGGCGCCCGTCCATCCGGTACTGATCGCGTTACACGAAACGGTCGCCAAACATGCTCTAGAAGCGCAGCCTTTTCTCGATCTGATCGCTGCCAACGTGCAAGACCAAACCGTGTTCTCATATTCGACGTGGCCGGAGCTGCGCGCATATTGCATGCTGTCGGCGGCACCGGTCGGCCGCGTGGTGCTGAAAATCTTTGGAATCGACGGAGCCGCGGCGCTTAAGCTCTCTGACGACGTCTGCATCGGACTGCAACTTGCCAATCACGCTCAAGACGTCAGCCGCGATGCGAAGATCGGCCGATCGTATCTCTTGCGCGAAGACAGCGATCTGCGCGGCACGCGCGGCGCAATTCAGGCGCTGGTCGAGCGCGCCCGTTCGCTGCTCGCATCGGGCGAGGCGCTGGAACGGATGACACGCGGAGTGCTGCGGCTGCAGCTGTCATTGTACCGTTTGGGCGGCCTGGCGATTTGCGATCGTATCGAAGAGAGCGGTTTTCGTACGGATGTAACGCGGCCGTCGGTATCGAAGGCCACGAAAGTGGCGCTATTGATTCGGGCGGCTCTTGCTTTGGCCCGCCGCAACGGGAAAAGGGGATGCTGAGCCCGCTCTGGGTCGACCAAGAAGCCGAACGTTTCTGCCGTGAGATGGCGCGCCGCGAGGCCAAGAATTTTTACTGGGGATTCATTTCGCTGCCGCACGAGCAGCGAATATCGATCTATGCGCTGTATGATTTCGCGCGCCAAGTGGACGACGAAGTCGATAGCGCGCCGCGGCCGGATTTGATTCCGCAGAGGCTCTCCGCACAGCGCGATCGCGTAACACGTTCGGAGCATTCTCCGGAGGGCGATCCGGTGATGCACGTGCTATCGCGCGCCGTCGAACGGTACGGTATACCGCAAGCGGAGTTGCTCGCTCTGATCGACGGCGTCGAGATGGATTGCACCAAGACGCGTTACGCGACATGGCCCGAGCTGCACGAATACTGCAAACTCGTGGCTTCGATTGTCGGCCGGATGTGCGTGCGCATTTTCGGCTTCGACGATTCGCAGGCGCTGGATCGCGCCGACGACCTCGGGCTGGCGTTGCAATTGACCAACATCATGCGCGATGTACGGGAAGATGCTGCGATGGGGCGCGTGTATCTGCCGCAAGAAGATCTCGCGCGCTTCGGCGTGTCAGAACAGGCGTTACTCGAGGGGAACCCCGGCGCGGGCTGGGAGCATCTGGTCAACTTCGAAACGCAGCGAACGCGCGCGCTTTTCGAGAGCGGGTATCAGGTGCTTCAATATATTCCGCGTCGCCCTGCAGCCTGCGTGCAAACGATGGCCGGCATCTACGAGCGGATCTTGGAAAAGATCGAACGCGATCCGCAGTTGCCGCTGCGCGGACGTGCGGCGCTCTCGAACGGAGAGAAGCTGCGCGTCGTGGTCGCGTCGTGGCTGCGCCCCGGATAGCGGTAGCGGGCGGCGGTCTCGCCGGACTGGCTGCAGCCCTCGACTTAACGGGCGCCGGATGCGAAGTGCACCTCTTCGAACGAAGCCGGCTGTTGGGCGGCCGCGCGACGTCGTTTGAGATCGACGGCCACACCGTCGACAACGGCCAGCACGTCTATTTGGCATGCTGCACGGAATTCACCGGCTTCGTGGAGCGCGCCGGAATGGCGGACGCGCTCTATCTCCAAGATCGCTTCGACGTCACCGTATACTCGCACGGTGTGCGCAGCGAGCTCAGAGCCGCAAACCTGCCGGCTCCTTGGCACCTGCTCGCATCCATAATCGCGTACCGGCATCTGAACTTTCGTCGAAAATTACAACTCACGCGCGCGCTGATCGCGCTGTCGCGCGAGAAGGCGCCGCAAGGGAATTTTGCGCACTGGCTGCGGCAACACGGCCAAGGCGACGAAACGCTCCGCGCGTTTTGGGATCCGTTCATGGTGCCGGCGCTGAACGCGCCGCTGGAAGCCATGAGCGCCGCGGAAGCGGCGTTCGTGATCCGGACGGCCTTTCTCGGCGATCGCGGCGCCGCACGTTTCGGCTATTCGAAGGTGCCGCTGGCACAGATTATGGAAGCCGCGGCGCGCGATCTCGCTTCGGTCCGGCGCGGGACGGCCGTGGCCGCAATGGAAACCTACGACGGCGGCGTGCGGCTGCGCACTGCGGACTCACAAGACGACGTTTTCGATGCGATCGTCCTAGCGCTGCCGCCGCGCGCGCTGCAGCGCGTTCTCGGAGAGCCGAACCGCTTCGGCGTAACGGATCTTGACAAGTACGAAACGAGTGCGATCGTCGACGTGCACCTGTGGCACGACCGCGGACGGTTGGACTTCGACTTTTGCGCGCTGCTCGATTCGCCGGTGCAATGGATCTTTCAAAAAGGCGACGGCTACTTGTGCTGCAGTTTGAGCGCGGCCGGTGCGTTGGTTTCGACGCCGACCGGCGATGTCGTCGGCGCGATGTGGCGTGAAGTCTCGGCGGCCCTTCCGGAGCTGCGCGACGCGCAGCTGGTGCGCGGCGCGGTCACGCGTAACCCCGAGGGGACGTACAACGCACGGCCCGGCACGGTGCGCCCGGCGGCCCGTACGCTCGATTCGCGCGTGACGATCGCGGGATCGTGGACGGCGACGGGCTGGCCGGATACTATGGAGTCGGCGGTGCGCAGCGGCCGCGAAGCCGCGCGCGCTCTCCTCGAACAAAACGCATGGACGACAAAGCTTTAACCGCGTCGGTCAACTGGTTGCTGGAGCGGCAGTCCCCGGCCGGGTGGTGGACGGACGAGCTCGAGACGAACGTGACGATGACCGCCGAGCACGTGTTGCTGCTGCGTTTCCTCGGCGTCCCGATCGATGGCGTTCACGACGGCGCGACCCGCCATATCCTAAACCATCAGCGCGAGGACGGATCGTGGGCGCTCTATTACGAGGGGCCGGCCGATCTTAGCACGACGATCGAAGCTTACGTGGCGCTCAAAGTGCTCGGTGTGGATGCAGCACGCCCCGAGATGACGCGCGCGCTCGCGGTGATACGCCGACTCGGTGGATTGGCCGAGGCGCGCGTCTTCACGAAGATTTGGATGGCTCTTTTCGGCGAGTATCCGTGGGACGGAATACCGACCATGCCGCCGGAGATCGTCTACTTTCCGCCGTCGATGCCGTTCAATCTGTACGACTTTTCATGCTGGGCGCGCGGAACCGTGGCACCGCTTTGCGTCGTCATCGCGCGACGTCCGCGCCACGAACTCGGCGTCGGCGTGAGCGAGATCGTCAATAAAGGTACGCAAACGCGAATGCATCGCGTTCCGGGTTCGGGTTGGTTGTGGTGGGTGGACCAACTGCTCAAGATGTACGAGCGGCTTCCGTATAGGCCCGGCCGCGATGCGGCGTGTGCGAAGATGATCGACTGGGTCGTTCAGCGTCAAGAAGCCGACGGGAGCTGGGGCGGCATCCAGCCGCCGTGGGTCTATTCGCTGATCGCCCTGAATATTGAAGGCTACGCGCTCGACCATCCCGTGATGCGCAAAGGCTTGCATGGAATGGAGCGCTTTGCATTCAGCGATCAAAGCGGATGGCGCTTTCAAGCTTGCATGTCGCCGGTCTGGGATACCGCGTGGGCGATTCGCGCGCTCTATCAAGCCGGCTTGCGCGCCGATCATCCGGCCATGCGCCGCGCCGTCGCTTGGATGTTGGCCGAGCAGATTCCCGCGGATGCGCCCGGCGATTGGCAAGTGCGCTGCAAAGGCGAGCCGTGCGGCGGCTGGGCTTTCGAATTCGACAACGACATCTATCCCGATATTGACGATACGGCCGTCATCGTCTGCTCGCTGCTGGAAGGCGGAGCGGGCGAAGCCGTGCGCGCTTCGATCGAACGCGCGGTGCGCTGGACGCTGGCAATGCGTTCGAGCAACGGCGCCTGGGCCGCATTCGATCGCGACAATACGAGCGAAATGCTCTACCGCATGCCGTTCTCAGATTTTGGCGCGATGATCGATCCGCCGACTGAGGACGTGACTGCGCACGTGCTGGAGATGCTTGCACTGCTTGGGCGAGACGAACGCGATCCGTACGTCGCGAGCGGATTGAAGTACTTGCGTGAAACGCAGAAGCCGCGCGGACATTGGTTCGGGCGGTGGGGCGTCAATCACATCTACGGAACCTGGTGCGTCGTATCGGCGCTCGCGCAGCTGCATGCCGGGCGCGACATGGTCGAGCGCGCAACCGGGTGGACGATCGCCATGCAAAACAGCGACGGCGGCTGGGGCGAGAGCTGCCATTCATACGCCGACGAGTCGTTCGCGGGGATCGGCACCAGCACGCCCTCGCAGACGGCTTGGGCGATCATGACTTTGCAGTGGGCCGGTTTAGGCGAGCATCCCGGCGCGCAGCGAGGCCTGCGCTTCCTGCGCGAGAGACAACGGGCCGACGGAACTTGGGACGAGCCGCATTTCACCGGCACCGGCTTTCCGCGCGACTTTTATCTGAACTACCACATGTACCGTCATCTCTTCCCGGCTATGGCGCTGGCGATGGATCGCCCGTTCCGGCGTGCCGAGGGGGGAATATCGGCGGGAAGCCAGCACTTAACCGTTTCGTGAGCACACCGTTTGCGCAAAAAGCCGCCATCGCCAAATACGTCCTCAGCAAGAAGCTGAAGGGCGTGAAAAAGTACGCGCTGGTGATGGAACTCGAGCCGCTCTATCAGTGCAATTTGGCATGTGCGGGCTGCGGAAAGATTCAACATCCGGCCGAAACGCTGCGCAAACGGCTGAGCCTCGAACAATGTCTGACTGCGATCGAAGAGTGCGGCGCGCCGGTGATCTCCATCGCCGGCGGCGAGCCGCTGGTCTACGAACAACTTCCGGAACTCGTAGACGAATTGGTGCGACGCAAGAAAGTGGTGATCGTCTGCACGAACGCGCTGCTTCTCGAGAAGAAGATCGATCAATTCAAGCCTTCTCCGTACTTCACGTGGATGATCCACTTGGACGGCATGCGCGAGCGGCACGATGAAGTGGTCTGCCGTGACGGAACCTTCGATAAGGCCGTTGCCGCGATCAAGGTGGCGCAGGAGAAAGGCTTCCGTGTCGGCACCAACACGACGTTTTTCGATCCGGACGACGCGACGGCGATCCGCGGCGTACTCGATTACCTCAACGACGAGCTCAAAGTCGACGCGATGCAGATTTCACCCGGCTATGCCTATGAAAAAGCGCCCGATCAAGAGCATTTCCTGGGCGTGGACCGCACGCGCGCGATCTTCAAGGAAGCGTTCGCCGGCGGAAAGCGCAAGAAGTGGCGCTTGAATCACAGCCCGCTCTATTTGGACTTTCTCGAAGGTAAGTTCGATATGGAATGCACGCCGTGGGGCATTCCGTCATACTCCATCCTGGGCTGGCAGCGGCCGTGCTATTTGATGTCGGACGCGCCATACGCGCAAACCTACAAAGAGTTGATCGAAGAGACGGATTGGTCGCTCTACGGCCGCGGCAAGAATCCGAAGTGCGCGAATTGCATGGCGCACTGCGGCTACGAGCCGACCGCCGTGGTACGGACCACCGGTTCGGTCAAGGAGAGCATTCGCGCGGCGCTTGCCCACTGACCGCGTTTTCCTGACCGGTGCGACCGGCTTCGTCGGCTCGCACGTTTTACGAGAACTGCTAAACGCGGGTTACAGCGTGCGGGCTCTCACGCGTCCTTCGACGACGCGTTCGCCAAGGGCGAACGCTACTCAGGATGACAACACCGCTCAGGATGACATTACGGATCACGATGACATTACCGGTCACCATGACACTGGGCGGGTGGAGATCGTTGAGGGCGACCTTCGCCGTGTCGGGGATTTCGCGCGCGCGCTCGAGGGCTGCCGGTATCTCATGCATTGCGCCGCATTGTACTCTTTCGCGCCGGCCGACCGCCGAGCGTTGCACGACGTCAACGTTCGCGGAACGGCGGGCTTATTCGAGGCAGCGCGCGTGGCGGGCGTGGAACGCGCGGTCCTTACCTCAAGTTCCGCGACGCTCGGAGCCGCGCGTGACGGCACGCCGCGTACCGAAGAAGATTACGCGCAAGCCGGCGGTTGGGGCTATCACCACTCGAAAGTCGAACAAGAACGCGCCGCGTTTGCCGCGCGCGTTCCGGTGGTGGTGTTGCTGCCGACCGCGCCGGTCGGCCCCGGCGACGTCAAGCCCACTCCCACCGGCCAGCTCGTCCTCGAGTATGCGAAAGGAAAGATCTTCGCGAAACCGCCGCGCGGCGGAATGAATCTGGTGCCCGTCGAGGACGTCGCGCGCGCGCACGTGACCGCGCTGCAACGCGGGCGAACCGGAGAGCGTTTCATTTTAGGTGGCGACAATCTTACTCTCGACGAGGTGTGGGCGTTGCTCTCGGCAGTGACCGGCAAGAAAATCCCGGCGTGGCGCGCGCCGGCTTGGCTCGCGCTCGCAATCGCGCACGTCGACGAACTACGAGCGCGTTTAACGCGTACCCGGCCATTTGTACCGGTAGAAGGCGTGCGTATGTCGCGCGCTCTGATGTTTGCGGACAACGCCAAAGCCCGGCGCGAGTTAGATTTCCAACCCGGTTCCGTTACGAGCGCGCTCGAGCGCGCGGTCCACTGGTATCGCGCGCATGGCTACTGCTGATCGCATCACGGTCGTGGCGGCGACCGGAATCGAAGCGCGCGCAGCCAGGGCCGCGCTCGGAAGTCGCGCGCGCGTCGTCCAGTCGGGAATCGCGCTGCGCGGCTTGCGCGGCGATCCTGGTCCGATAACGATCAGCTGCGGTTTAGCCGGCGGATTGCGCGATGATTTGCCGACCGGAACGGTATTGATTCCGCGCGAGGTTCGACGACCCGACGGAACGATGTTGACGTGCGACCCGGAACTTTTTGCCTGGCTCGTGCGTGCCGCTCGCGCGGCCGGATGCGAACCGGTCGATGCGCCGCTGCTGACGACGGCACGGATCGTGCGCGGTCCCCAACGGATGCGCTGGGCGCAACAAGGTTATGCCGGCGCCGACATGGAGACGGGACTGCTGCAGTCGCCGCGCATTGCATGCGTTCGCGTTATCCTCGACACGCCGGTGCACGAGTTTTCGGCGGCGTGGGAAAATCCCGCCCTAGTTATTTTCCGGCCGGATGCGTGGTTCGATATTCCGTTTCTCGCGCGCGAAGCGCCGCGTTGCGCGGCGTTGGCGGCCCGCATCGTAGCGGACGCGCTGGCCTAAAACCGCTCGACGCTTGTCGTGCCTGCAACGGAATGCTGCGGACAGCAGAAGAGCTCGATGAGTTCGGATCCGATCAATTCGCCGCTGCAGCCGCAGGCCCACGACCAGCGCTGCGAATAGTGGTCGTCTACGGTGCCGTATTCGACGGTCGCGCAGGGCGGCCCAAGTTTCCAGGTGGCCCCGGCGGTTTTGGCGACGATCATCGCCGGAATTGTACCCGCGCCGGCCGTTCTTTTATCGAAGCAGTATGGAGATATCTTGGGCTGGAACCGGTGCATGAAAGTAGATGCCTTGTCCGGATTTGCATCCTAGCGACAACAGCGTCTCCGCTTGCGCTTGCGTTTCGATACCTTCCGCCGTGACGCGCAATCCGCAGGCCTCGCCCAATCCAACGAGTAGGCGAACGATCTGCTCGCCTTTCGGTTCGTCGAGCGCGGCGATGAAACTTTGATCGACCTTAAACGAATCGATCGGGAGCGACGTAATGTACTGGAGTGACGAATAGCCGGTGCCGAAATCGTCGATGCACAGGTCGACACCGACGGCTTTCAGCGTTTCGAGAATTCCCGCGGCGCGGTGTTCGCTTTGCAGGATCGATGTCTCCGTAATTTCAAGTGTGAGCATCTTTGGGTCGATCGAGTATGTGCGGATCAACTTCCGCAGAAAATCAGGAAGATTCGGCTGCAGCACCTCTTGCACCGAAAGATTGACGTTCAGTCCCAGAGTCGAATAGCCGGCCTGATGCCAGCGCGCGAGATCGCGGCACGTAGTATCGAGCACGAAGCGTCCGACCGGCTCCATTAACCCGAGTTCTTCGGCGAGCGGCAGAAATGCCGCGGGCGCGAGGTAGCCTTGTTCGGGATGATTCCATCGCAACAGCGCTTCGACGCACTCGACGCGCCGCGTATCCAACATCACTATCGGCTGATACATGACCACAAGCTGCCGCTCTTCGATCGCCGCGCGCAGATCGAGGCGTAAAGAGAGGCGCTGAAGTGCCTCTTCATGCATCGTCGGCGTAAAGATCGCATGGCGATCGCGGCCTTGACTCTTCGCGCGATACATCGCGGTTTCGGCATCGCGCAACACTTCCGCGATAGATGTGTAGCCTTGATCGACCGAGACCACACCGATGCTCGCGGTCATCGCCAGCGTGCGCCCGGCCATCGGGTAGGGCCGGCGAAGCGTTTCGTGGATCGTGTCGAGCACGCTCTGCACGGCTGGAGTCGACGTTCCGGGAACGAGAACGGCGAATTTATCGCCGGCCATCCGCGCGACCAGCGAACGTTCGTCCACAATCATGCGCAAGCGCTGCGCCGTTTCTTTGAGCACGTCGTCGCCGGCAAGGTGTCCGAGTGTGTCGTTGATCGCTTTGAATTCGTCGAGATCGAGATAGAGCACGCTGTGCGGTTCGCCTTCGCCGCGGTGCACGGCCTCGAGTTTGCGCGCGAGCTGCAGCGAAAAAACCGTGCGGTTTGGAAGCGCCGTCAGCGAATCGTGCGTCGCTTCGTACTGCAGCCGGCTCTGCGAACGCGCATTCACCAGCGCCAGTCCCATGAGGTTCACGAAAACTTGCATCGCGCGCAGCGTCTGGACGGCCGGAATCTCTCCGTTGAGCGGCCCGTCGGGCGACATATATCCGATCATCACGCCGTCGCGATCGTGCAGCGTCAGAACGAGAGCATCCCGTTCCTGCCATTGATTGGGATATTGCCGTTTGGTTTCGTTGGGATTAAACCCGGTGTAGATAGAACGCTCCCATTCCGCGTCGCGCTCGGCCGGGAAGAAGTAGCAGTCGTCAAAAAACCGCACCGCGTGGCCGAGCATCGCGGAAAACGCTTCGCGATCGACGTTCTCGTGCAGGCGCTCTTTGACGATCTCTTCGGGGTATCCGAGCATGACGCGGCGGCGCAGATCGCCGTTGGGTTCCTCGGCGGCAACCATCGAAACGAAGCGCCAGCCGAACAATTCTTGCACGCCGCGGGCAAGCGACGTAAGCGCGGCGTCCAAAGTAGGCGCCTCCAAGACGTCGCGCGTGATTTCAAAGAGCCGCTCGAGATCGCTGACCGAACCCGGGCGGCCCGAAACAGATCCGATCTGCTGCATCGGTAGCTTCTACTTCCCGTCCGCAGGCGGGCTCCCTACCCGGTGATGTGACGGAAGACCATGGCGATGGCCGCGATCGTCAGCGCAACCGCAACGCACAGCAGCAAAACGGGCGATTTTACGCGCGCCGAAAGGCGCGCGCCGACGGGACCGCCCAACAAACCGCCCGCAGCCAGCGGCGCGGCGTACGACCATGCGACATCGCTCTGGAACGCGTGCGTAATGAGTCCCACGGGCGACGTCAGCAGTATCGCGAACTGCGACGTAGCGGTTATCGCGTGCGCCGGCAACGCCGTCAAATAGAGCAGCGACGGAATCAAGATCACGCCGCCGCCGACTCCGAATAAACTCGAAACGAAGCCGACGACCAGCCCCATCGCGAGCATGCCGCCCGGATTCTTTCGCTCGGCGTCCCGTCGTTCGTGCAGCCGTTTCTGCCGGTTGACGACGATGTCAACCGAAACGGCGATCAGGAACGCGGCAAAGAGCCAGTCGAAGAGCTGCGCGGTCGAATGTTTGACGGCGAGCGCGCCGAGGATCCCGCCCGGAATTCCGCCGGCCGTGATCAGCCACCCTGTTCGCACGTTCACGCGCTTTTGCAGCAAATTCTCGATCGACCCACCCAGACTGCTCGCAACCACCAGCGCCAGCGACGTCCCCGCCGCGACCGGCGGCGAGAGCCCATACATGAGCCGCAGTATCGGCACCATGATGAACCCGCCTCCCAGACCGACCATCGATCCGAAGACGCTCGCGATAAATCCTATGATAAACAGCCACAGCATTATGTCGATTTCGTTTCTGGTGCATGTTTAAGAAACGAAATCGACATAACGCTGCGGCTGTCTTCCTCGTACTCCGCGGAGACAGAGCTTAGGCGGATACTATGTCGATCTGGTTTCTTAAACATGCTCATGAAACCAGATCGACATAGTATCCGCCTATACCCGACTACACGCGGCCGATATAACGCCGGTCCCGCGTGTCGATGCGGATGACGTCGCCGGAATTGACGAAGAGCGGGACGTTGACGATGGCGCCGGTTTCGAGCGTGGCGGGCTTGGTGGTGCCCTGCGCGGTATCGCCTTTGAAGCCGGGGTCGGTGGTTTCGATGCGCAGCTCGACGTGCGCGGGCAGATCGCAGCCGATCGGCACGCCGTCGTGAAACTGGACTTCAACCATCATGCCGTCTTTGAGAAAGTCGGCGGGGCCGCCGATGAGGTCGCGCTGGAGCGTGACGTTTTCGAACGTCTCCTTGTCCATGAAGTGGTAGCCTTCGGAGTCGTTGTAGAGCATCTGCATCTCGCGGTTGTCGACCGTGGCGCGTTCGAGCTTTTCGCCCGCGCGAAAGGTGCGTTCGACCGTGGATCCGGTCTTGACGTTCTTCATCCGCGTGCGCACGAAAGCGGAGCCCTTGCCGGGCTTTACGTGCTGAAACTCGATGACGGTCCAGAGCTGGCCTTCAACGACGATCGTGATGCCGTTGCGCAAGTCGTTTGAAGAGATCATGACGGGGCCTTACGCAGCGCGGTTTGCCGAGCCCTACAGCTTGATGGCGTTTTCGCGGCCGGCAAGCAGCCGGGCGATGTTTTCGCGGTGCGTGTATACAATGAAGGCGGCTGCGAAAATCCCGTAGCCCGTGAGCCATGGGTCGCGCGTGAAATACCAGAGGGCTGCTGCGGCCAGCACGCTTCCGAGCATGGAGCCGACCGACGAGTAGCGCGATGCGAGTGCACCAACAACCCAGCCGCCGACTGCGACGACGCCGGCCGGCAAGCACAACGCAAAGATGGCGCCGAACGACGTTGCCACGCCTTTGCCGCCCTTCCAGCCCATCCACGGCGAAAAACAATGGCCGAGCACCGCGCAAGCCGCCACGATCGCGGCGCCCGAAGGCGGCACGATATCGCGCTGAAAGAGATAGTGCGCCGGGAAAAATCCCTTCAGCGCGTCGAGCAACAGTACCGCGACGGCGCCCCCCTTGCCGATCGTGCGCATCGCGTTCATCGCGCCGATGTTCCCGCTGCCCGACTTCCGGATGTCGGTTTTGAAAAACACCGCGCCGATGATGTAGCCGAACGGAATCGAGCCGATAAGAAAAGCTAGAACAGCGAGCAGAACGAGCGTCATTCCCGAACCTCCCGGGTGCGTTCGCGGAACTGTAGCGTGAGCGGCACGCCTTCGAAATCGAAGTTTTTCCGGATGGTATTTTCCAGAAAGCGCCGGTAAGACGTCTGCACGAGTTTCGGGTCGTTGACATGAAAGACGAAGAGCGGCGGATGCGTGCCCGGCTGTGAAGCGTAGAGAATTTTCACCGGCTTGCCGCCGGGCGCCGGAGGCGGATGCGCGAGCGATGCGTCGCGCACGATAGCGTTGAGCTTTGGGGTCGGCACGTGCCGGTCCAAATTCTCCGCGACGTGCGTGACCACCGGCATCAGGCTTCCGAGCCGGCGCTGCGTCTTCGCCGAAAGAAACGCCACCGGCGCGAATCGCGCGAAGGGCAGCTGTTCGTGAATGACCGTCGTCAGTTCGTTTTGGCTGTACTCGCCTTGCTCGCGCGCGAGGTCCCACTTGTTGCCAACGAGGATTAGGCCTTTGCGTTCTTCGAGAATCAATCCGGCCAGGCGGCGCTCCTGCGCGAGAATGCCTTGCATTGTATCGAAGAGCAGGATGGCGATGTCGCAGCGCGCGATCGCCCCGAGCGAACGCAGCGCGGCGTAATATTCAATCGCGCCGTGCGCTTTTGGTTTGCTGCGAAGGCCGGCGGTATCGATGAGCCGCAGCCGGCGATCCTGGTAAGTGAGGATGGAGTCGATGGCGTCGCGCGTCGTGCCGGGAACGTCTGAGACGACCGAACGTTCCGATCCGATCAGCGCGTTCAGCAACGAACTCTTGCCGACGTTCGGCCGCCCGACGATCGCGATCGCCAGCTCGCCGGAGTTGTCTTCGGCCGAAGCGTCCGGCGGCAACCGCTCGACCACGCGATCCAGTAAATCTCCGGTGCCCTCGCCGTGGATCGCCGATACCGCGAGCGGCTCGCCGAAACCGAGCGCGGCGAACTCGGCGTACATGGCTGCGTGCGCGCTCGGCGCCTCGGCTTTGTTGGCGGCAAGAATGACGGGGCGGCGAGTCTTGCGTAAAATCTTCGCGACATCGTCGTCGACCGGGTTGCGCCCAGTGGCCGCGTCGACGACAAAGAGAATGACGTCGGCTTCCTGCGCGGCCGCTTCGGCCTGCCTTTGCGTCGCCGCGATTGCGGCATCCGGATCTTTTTCAGCGGTCGGATCCATGCCGGCCGTGTCGACCAAACTGAACGTGCGGCCACGCCATTCGCACAACCCGTACAATCGATCGCGCGTCACGCCGGGCGTGTCTTCCACGATCGCCATGCGCTGCCCGATCAAGCGGTTGAAGAGCGCGCTCTTGCCGACGTTCGGCCGCCCGACGATAGCGACGGTCGCCGGATGAAGCATAGCGCCTTCGCGCTCGTCAGTTTGCACCGTCGGAGGGTTCCGCCGCACTCGGGGTATTCCCGCGGCCGCTGCCGAACAGGCGATGCCCGTGGCGAGCATTTACATCGAAACACACGGCTGTCAAATGAACGAGGCCGATTCACAGTATATAGCGGATCGCGCCGCATCGGCCGGCTATGCCGTGGCCGATCGGGCAGAAGACGCCAACGTCGTTATTCTCAACACGTGCACGGTTCGCGACAATGCGGAACGGCGCGCATACGGACGCATGGGCCACTTCAAATCGCTCAAGGACGCGGACCCGGCGCGCAGACTGATCGTCACCGGCTGCTTGGCGGAGCACGATCGCGATCGCATGCGGCGGATCGCGCCGCACGTGGACGCCATCTTCGGCACCTCGGAGCTGGCGCAGCTCGGGGATGTCATTACGCGCTGGCGCGAAGAGTTTTCTGAAACAGACCTCACCGAAGAGCGCGCGCTGCGTTTCCCGATCGGCGGTTCGCCAGATTGCGTGGCCGGCGCGTTTTCGCGGCTACGGGGATTCGTCACGGTGCAGCGCGGCTGTTCCTACTACTGTACGTTTTGCATCGTGCCGCATGTGCGCGGCCGGTTCGACCACCGCCCGATGGCGGAGATCCTCAGCGAAGCGCATCAGCGTGTAGCCGAAGGGGCCCGCGAGATCGCGCTCGTCGGGCAAACGGTCAACGCTTACCTCAATCCGGTGGGGGACGGCGACTTCGGCGCGCTCTGCTCGCACGTGGCTCGGATTGCTGGTTTGGAGCGGCTGTCGTTCATCTCGCCGCATCCAAAAGATTTCACGCGCGAGATGCTGCGCGAGCTTTCGCAGATTCCGCAGCTCAACCCGCGCATACACTTGCCGCTGCAGTCGGCGAGCGACCCGATGCTGCGCCGCATGAACCGCAAGTACACGTTTTCGCAGTACATGGAAAAAGTGTCTTGGATTCACGAATTCTTTCCGCAAGCGGCGATCACGACCGATTTCATCGTCGGCTTTCCCGGCGAGACCGAGCAAGATTTTCAATCAACACTGGATTGCGTTCGCAGCGGGATCTTTGCTAACGCCTATATGTTCATCTACTCCAAGCGCCGCGGCACGCCGGCAGCGCACTGGGAGCAGGTCGAGCCGGCCGTGGCGAGTGAGCGCCACGCGCGGCTCGCCGAGGCGCAAAACGCCGTCGCTTGCGCTTTCCACGAGAGGAAAGTGAGGACGGAAGCGCGTGCGCTTGTGCAAGGAGTCTCGAAAAAAGACCGTTCAAAGCTCGCCGCCAAAACGCTCGACAACGTGACGGTCATCGTCCCGCAGCCGCCGGATTACGAAGAGCGGCTTTACGCGAGCGAGCCGTGGCTCGACGTTCGGATCGATTCGGCCCACAAGTGGGGATGCGGCGGCACCGTTGTGAGGCGGGCGCGCCGCTTTGCCGATCGCGGATCGGCCGTCAAAACTCCATTAATCAGCTTGCTCACAGCGTAGTCGCAAGTTATCCACAGCCCGTCTCCCGAAATGCGCGGAGCGTGAGCGAGCGGTATTCACCGATGCTCGAGCAGTACTTTGGGATGAAAGCTCGTCATCCCGAAGCGATTTTGCTTTCGCGTGTCGGTGATTTTTATGAGGCCTACGGTGAGGACGCAGAACGGATCGCGCCCGCACTTTCGATTGCTCTCACGTCAAAAGAAGCCGGCAGCGGGCAGCGCATCGCGATGGCCGGCGTACCGCATCACGCGCTTTCACAATACTTAGCGCGCCTCGTGCAGCAGCGCTACATCGTTGCACTTGCCGAGCAACTCGAAGTGCCGCAGCCCAACAAGCTGGTCCGCCGCGATGTCGTTCGGATCGTCACGCCCGGCACGCTGATCGAAGATCAGCTGCTCGATGGCAAGCAAAACAATTATCTGGCGGCGATCACCGCGGTCGACGACACGTACGGGCTGGCCTACGCAGACGTTTCGACCGGTCTCTGCGCTGCGACCGCGCTTTCTGGAGAAGCTGCGTTCGAAGAGTTGCTGGCCGAGATCGGACGCATCGGTCCGGCGGAGATTGTGGCGGACGTCCCGCCGGGGTTGCGCGCGAATCTTTCCCTAACGCTCGAAGGTTCGGGAGTGCGCGTTGCTGCGCCGGCACTCTGTTCGGTCGAGACGCGCGACCGGCGATCGATCGAGGGATTTTCGGTCGACGAAGCGCTCGCAATGCACCGTGCGCTCGACGCAGTCGCGGGATTCGTGCGCCGTTCGGGTGTTACCGGCTCGGCGCAGTCGCCCGAGGCGAGCACGCTGCGCCCGCCCGATTTCTATCGTTACCGCACGTTCTTGGCGCTCGATCCGAATACGCGAAAAAACCTCGAACTGGTGAAAGCACTCGGCGCGAATCCGAAAGCCACACTGCAGGCGACTCTCGACAAGTGTGCGACGTCAATGGGCTCGCGACTGCTGGCGCGTTGGATTCTCGCTCCGCTCGTCGACGCCGAAGCCATCGGCAAGCGCCAAGATGCAGTGGCGGCGCTCATCGCCGAGCACGTCCGGCGGGAATCGATGCAAGAGTTGCTGCGTGGCTGCTTCGATCTCGAACGCATTTCGCAGAAGGTCCGCTTTAAACGGGCGCTGCCGCGCGACTTGGCGTCGCTTCGCCGTACGCTAGAAAACTTGCGCCCGCTGCGCCAGGTGACGCCGCCCGCCTTAAAATTATATGCCGAACGCATGGGCGACTTCGAAGAGATGCTGGCCGATCTCCATATGACGCTCGTTGACGAGCCGCCCGCGCAACTCATGGACGGCGGCGTGATACGGGCCGCCGCAAATACCGAACTCACCGAGTGCGTGAGCCTGCGGACCGATGCGCGCGCGAAACTTTCGGAGCTCGAAGAGCGCGAACGCGAGCGCACGGGCATCAAAACACTGAAGGTTAAATATGTCAGCACGTTCGGATATGCGATCGAAGTTGGCAAGGCGCACGCTTCGAGCGTCCCGGCCGACTATGTACGCAAACAAACACTGACGACCGGAGAGCGCTACACGACGCCGCAGCTCAAGGAACTCGAGATCGCCATCTCGACCGCGCAGTCGCGGCAGCTGCGGCTCGAAGAGCAACTCTTCGGCGAGCTCGTTGACCGGATTGCCGCGCGAATCGAAGATCTGCTGGCGGCCGGCGAAACGCTGGCCGAAGTCGACGCGCTCGCGTCGCTGGCGCAGTGCGCGGCCGAACGGAGCTACGTACGGCCGAAGTTCGTCGAGGAGAGCATCGTCGAATTCAAAGACGGCAGGCATCCGGTGATGGAAGCGATTCTGCACGCCAGCTTCGTGCCGAACGACCTGCATCTGCGCGAAGGCGAGCACCGCTTCGTCTTATTGACCGGGCCGAACATGGGCGGCAAGTCTACCTACTTGCGCCAAGCGGCCTTGCTGACGATCATGGCGCAGATCGGCTCGTTCGTGCCGGCGAAATCCGCGCGCCTCGGTATCGTCGACCGGATCTTCACGCGCATTGGCGCCGGGGACGACCTTGCCTCCGGACAATCCACGTTTTATATCGAGATGGCTGAAGCGGCGAATATTTTGCGCCGCTGCACGCGCAACAGTCTGCTGCTGATCGACGAAGTCGGGCGCGGCACCGGCACGATCGACGGCTTATCGATCGCGCAGGCGATCTGCGAATTTCTGCTCGGCCTGGAGGATCAGGCGCCGCTCGTTCTTTTCGCGACGCACTTTCACGAGCTGGTCGCGCTGGCCGGACACTGGAAGCTCGTTGCGAACTATCACGTAACGGCCGTCGAGAAAACCGGCCCCGACGGCGGTCCGGTCTTTTCGCATCGCGTGCTCGCGGGCAGTACGTCGCGTTCGTTCGGCATCGAAGTAGGGCGCATGGCCGGCTTGCCGGATGCGGTTGTCGAGCGGGCTCAGGAGATCGCCGACGCGCTCTCCGGAAAAGCCGACGTCGAGGAGCAGGTACCGCTGCGCCGGCGATTGCCGAAGATCGTTCCCGCCGAGCGGCAGCTCAATTTCCTCGAGTAGCGGGATGATCCACGTCCTCGATCCGCAGACCGTCGGACAGATTGCCGCCGGCGAGATCATTGAACGGCCGATTTCGGTGGTGAAAGAGCTCGTCGAGAATTCAGTCGATGCCGGGGCGACGCGCGTCACGGTAACGCTGGAAGAAGGCGGCATTGCGGCGATCGAGGTTGCCGACGACGGTGGCGGCATCGAGCCCGCTGACTTGGCGCTGGCCGTGCGACGGCACGCGACGAGCAAACTCATCCGCGCCACGGATCTCGAATCAATTTCGACTCTCGGATTCCGCGGCGAGGGCTTGGCGAGCATCGCTGCAGTCTCGCGGCTCGAGATTCTTTCGCGCGGGATCGAAAGCGACGTCGGCGCGCGTGTCACGGCGCATGCGGAAGACGTCAGTCCGATCGAAAAGGCGGCCGCGCCGGTCGGGACGATCGTCCGCGCGCGCGAACTCTTCGGCAACGTCCCGGTCCGCCGCGAATATCTGAAATCGCCGGCGTCCGAACTGTCGCGCATTTCGAGCTGGCTCTCGACCTTCGCGCTCGGCTATCCGCGCGTCACGTTTGCGCTCCGCCACGACGGTAAGGAAGTCTGGGTCATGCCATCAGTCGACAACGAAAAGGCGCGCCTTGCGATGGTCTTTGGAAAGGCGGCCGCACAAGCGTTGATTCCGATCGACGGCGAGGCCGCGCGCAGCATGCACGGATCACTTTCCGGCTTCATCAGCACGCCCGGAAACGATCGCGCGGACCGGCGCATGCAGATTCTCTTCGTGAACGGACGACTGCTGCGCAGCACGCTGCTGGCCGGCGCGTGGAGCATGGGCTATGCGACCTTCGCGATGACTGGACGGCAGCCGTACGGCGTGCTGTTCTTACAGCTGCCGTCCGATCACGTCGATCCGAACATCCATCCGACCAAGAGCGACGTGCGGTTGCGTTTCGGCCATCAAGTGGCGGACACGGTGAGGCGCGCGATATCCGTTACTCTGCGCAATCACGCCGCGCAGCGCTTCGGCGATGCGGTTACCGTATCGGCAGCGCCGGAGAGCATCGACGCCAGCCTCGCGCACTTGCAGACGCTTTTCGAGCGGGTCCCCGCCGACGATCCGTCGGGCGGCGCGCAGAGCGGGCTACGCGTGCTCGCGCAAATCGACCGCACCTATATTCTCGCCACCGACGGCAGCGCGATCGTGCTGGTCGATCAGCATGCGGCGCACGAGCGCATCGCCTACGAACGCATCGTCGCGGCCGCTAACGCGGCAACCGCGCCGGCCGAACGGCTGCTGGTGCCGTTCACGTTCGAGCTGAGCGGCGATCGTGTTGCCGCGCTCGAGCGCGTACTCGAACCGTTGCGCGAGGGCGGCCTTGAGATAGAGAATTTCGGAGATCGCAGCTACCGAATCATCGCGACGCCCGCCGGTTACGGCGCGCGCGCGTTTGACGTCGCCGGCTTCTTGGATGACTTGAACGCCGACGCGAAAGAGCGTGACGTTCGCGAGCGCGTCTGGGCGTCGCTGGCATGTCATTCCGTGACGCGCGCCGGGGAACGGCTCGACCTTTCAGAGATGACGACTCTGCTCGACCGCCTGCAAGTCTGTGAAAATCCGATGCACTGCCCGCACGGGCGCCCGGCCATCGTCCGCATCGAACCGGGCGGCATCGCGCGGCTCTTCAAACGGTGAGTCCGGCATCCGGCGTTCTGGTGATCGCCGGACCGACCGCGTCGGGGAAAACGGAACTCGCAATCGAGGTCGCGCAGAAGTTCGATGCTGAAATCGTCAACGCCGATTCGCGCCAAATTTATCGCGGGATGCCGATCGGCACGGCCGCGCCCACGCCGCAGCAGTTTGCAGCAGTGCCGCATCACCTGTTCAAATTTCTCGATCCCGCCGAACGCTATTCCGCGGCGCGTTACTCCGAGGACGCAGTCGCGGTCATTGCAGCGATTCACGCGCGCGGCAAACGCGCGATTGTCGTCGGCGGAACCGGATTTTATGTTCGCGCGCTGACCGGCGCGGTGAACTTAGCTCCGCAATACGATGAAGCGGTCCGCGAACGGCTCGCGCGCGAGGCGCGCGTACATGACGCGGAATTCTTACATGCCTGGCTGAGCGTACTCGATCGCGCCCGCGCAGGAGCGATTCACCCTCAAGATTCCTACCGCGTATTACGAGCGCTGGAAGTCGCGTTGGCGCCGCATTCCGGAAACCGCGAAGGCCGGATTACGTCGCTGCGTTCGGCGGGCATCCTGTTCCTCAAAGTCTTCCTTACCGTTAACGAAAATGCGCTGCGCGAGCGGATTGCCGGACGTACGGACGCGATGCTGCAGGCCGGCTTCGTAGAAGAAGCCGAGCGCGTAGGCGAGGGCGCCGTCGCTGCAACGGCAGTCGGATACCCGCAAGCAATCGCGTACGCGCGAGGATGGAGCACGCGCGCTGAGCTGCGCGAATTATTGATTCGCGCCACCAGACGCTATGCGAAACGGCAAACGACGTGGTTTCGCAGCGAGCCGGAGATCGTGCAGGCATTATCCGCGGACGTCGAACGGCTGGCAAGGGAAACCCTGCAGTGGGTTGAAGCGTGATTCATGCCCGGTAGCCTTCAGGATACTTACCTTGCTGAAGTTCGGCGGCAGGGCGTTGCCGTTACCATCTATTTGGTCAACGGTTTTCAATTGCGCGGAGTCGTCAAAGGTTTCGACCCGTTCACCATCTTGATCGAATACGAGCGCAAAACGCATTTGATTTATAAGCACGCCGTGTCGACCATTTCACCGCAAGGTCCGTTTTCGACGCCCGGCGGGGGCGAGGCGGCCCCGGCCGCGCCCGAAGCGGCCGCAGAGGTGACCCCCTCGTAATGTCCGGCGTGGCCGTGACCAAGATGCACGGCGCGTTCAACGACTTCGCCGTCATCGACCGGCGCAATGCAGATGAAGCGTTCGATCTCCATACGTTTGCGCGCCGGATATGCGATCGCCGTGGCGGCGTCGGCGCCGACGGATTGATCCTCATCGAGCCATCGAAAAAAGCAAATGCGCGCATGCGTATCTTCAACGCTGACGGCAGCGAAGCGGAGATGTGCGGAAACGGATTGCGCTGCGCGGCGCGCTTTCTTTGCGAGGCCGGCGAAGGCGATCGTTTCCGCATTGAAACAGCTGCCGGCGTACTTTCAGCCGAGGTCATGAGCCAAGGGGAAACGTTTACCATTCGCACGCAGATCGGCACGCCGCACTTCGAGCCGCGCGCCCTGCCTTTCGCAAATGCCGCGTATGTGGAGATCGGAAATCCGCACGTCGCGATCTTCGAAAAGTCGCTCGATGCGATCGACTTGAAGCAGACCGCGGCGAAGCTCCAGCAATTACTCCCAAACGGCGTCAACGTGCACGTTGTGGTCGCCGTTGACCGCGGCCGGTTGGATGTTCGCCACTGGGAACGCGGAGTCGGATTGACCCAAGCGTGCGGAACCGGCGCCGCCGCCTGCGCAGCCGCGGCGCTTCGCTTTGGTTTGGCGGAGAGCCCGGTTGCCGTTCACGTTCCGGGCGGCGTGCTTGCTGTCGAATGGGACGGCGCGGGTGAGGCGTTTCTGACCGGACCGGCCGTGCGCGTCTTCGATACAACCGTCGCGGCGTTGCATGCAGCTGCCGTCTAACGATCTCGCCGTCTCGATTCGCGATGCGATGCCCGCCGACGCCGAGCGCATCGTCGCGCTTGCGCTGCAGTTAGGATACGAAACTCCACTCGCGCACGTGGAAGCGGTCGTTCATTCGGTAAGCGACGATCGCGCGATCTTGGTTGCGGTCGTCCCGCGCGCGGGCGTCGTAGGATGGACATTCGTGGCGCGCGAGGATACGCTGATCGCCAGCCGGCGCGCCGCGATTTACGGGCTGGTCGTTGAGGACGAGTTTCGCGGCCACGGGATCGGCGAGATGCTCGTCGAGGCGGCGGAAGAGTGGGCGCGAAAGCAGGGCTGCGCGACGCTGCGGCTGCTTTCAAACATCGTCCGGGAGCGGGCACATACGTTTTATGCGCGCCTTGGCTACGACGTGCTGAAGACCGAGTACGTTTTTCAAAAAACGCTGTGATCGGCCTCGCTTACTGCGACAAAGCCGGGCGCATATTCTACGACAAGAAGGTGGAACCGCTGGCTGACGGCGGCCTCGTTCGCGAAGTTGCCCGCGCGGAGCTCGTTCCCGCCCCGCCCGGCACGGTGCCGATGGTGTTGCCGGCGCGTCACCCGCGCGTGACCAAAGGCGTCGAGCGTAGACGCCAGACGCTGGCCGTTATGCTGCCCTCTGGATATACGCGGTTACTGTTGCCCGCCTACAACCGCGACGCGGGCGCGCCGGCGCTGCCCTTGTTCGGCTACACGTTTGCCTGCGCGATCGACGAAACGCTGCACGTCGCCGCGATGCGCACCGACGAGGGGGAAGATTGGCAGCCGCGCACCTTCGCGCGGGGCGAGCTCGAAGCGCTCGTCGAGCGCCGCGTTAGCGCCGGTACCGGGAACCGCGTGCTGCAGCAACTCGCGACATGTTCGCTCGAGTACAGCTGTTTTACGGCACAGAACGTCTTTCTGGAGCGCGGCGAAGCGGCGCTCCCGGTATCGCCGGCCTGCAACGCGCGCTGTGTTGGCTGCATCTCCGAACAAGAACCGGAGACCGGCGTGCCTTCGCCGCAGCTGCGCATCGCCGAGGAAATGGCCGCACGCGATCTCGCGAGGATAGCGGTGCATCACCTCGAGCGCGTGCCGAATGGCATTGTATCGTTCGGTCAAGGCTGCGAGGGAGAGCCGCTGTTGCGCTCGATCGCGATCGCGCGCGCCATCACCATGATTCGAGCTAGCCGCTCGAACGGCGTTATCAATCTCAACACAAACGGCAGTTTACCATCGGCGTTGCGGCGTTGCATCGACGCGGGACTTCAGGCCGTTCGCGTCAGCCTCAATTCGTTTCGTCCGCGCGTTTACGCCGCGTACTATCGTCCGATTGGCTATGCTCTAGACGACGTCTTCGCGTCGATCCGGATGGCGTGCGATGCGGGCCTGCGCGTATCGCTCAACTTGCTAACGCATCCCGGAATTACCGACGATCGCGAGGAGCTGGAGGCGATGCGCGAGTTTCTGGGGTCGGTCAGCGTCGATATGATCCAAACGCGCACGCTGAACATCGACCCGGAGTGGTACTTCGATACGGTGGGCCGGCCGACCGAGCCCACCGGCATGCGCGAGGCGATCTCAGAAATGCGCGCGTCCGGCGTTCGGGTCGGTAACTTCACGCACACACACTGATGCAGTTAGGTTACATCGCCGCGCTCTTGATTGCCGGCATCGCCGCGGGCGTCATCTTTCCTGGGCGGCTTACAGGTCTATTCGGTGCGGCGACCCTCTACGTTTTTCTTCCGGCTCTCATATACGAAGGCGCTTGGCGGCTGGAACCGCGCACGATGGGACGCATGTGGAGCCCGATCCTTATTCTTACTGTTCCGGGTGTCATCGGCACCGCTGCAATCATTGCCGTCAGCGTTCACTACGCCGGCAGCATCGGATGGATTCCCGCCTTGCTGCTTGGCGCTATTCTGAGCGCTACCGATCCCGTGGCGGTGCTGGCGATCTTCCGGCGCCTGCAATTGCCGCATTCGCTCCTGACGCTCGTGGAGAGCGAAGCGCTGTTGAACGATGCCGTTGCTGTCATCATCTATCGTGGGGTAGCGGCGGCGGCAACTGTAACAGTGGCAGCGGGTTTGTGGCAGGCTACCGGCCATGCTGTGCTCGGCGCGTTTTTGGGAATCGTCTGCGGCGCCGCGATGGCCGGCGCAGCGGCGCTGGTGCTTGGCCGGCGCAGACAGTTCATCGCGTACGGCATTGTGACGTTGGCCGGCGCTTACGGCTCGTACTATCTTGCCACGCGATTCGGCGCATCCGGTATTTTCGCAGCCTTGGCGTTTGGCGTCACTTTAAAATTGTTACAAGAACGCAGGGTGGATGCCGCTTGTTCGGAGGCCGTCGGCCGCTTTTGGGAAGGTATCGCGCTGGTCGCGAACGCCGCGCTGTTCTTTTTGATCGGATCGGCGATCGATGTTACGCACATCGGCCGGGCACTCCCGATTTCACTGCTTACCGCGGCAATTGTGCTGGCGGCGCGGTTTGCGATCGTTCACGGGCTGCTTGAGTTCGTTCGCCCTCGACTGCACCTCGCGTGGCTATCGGTCGTGCGCATGGCGGGAATTCGCGGCGCGCTTTCCCTCGCGCTAGCTTTGTCCATTCCGCCGGGTATTCCCGGCCGCGAGCTCGTCGTCAACGTAACATTCGTCGTGGTCGTTATCACGCTGCTTGTCGGGTTGTTGACGCTCGAGCGCCGGGTGAAGGCCCTCGACATGCACGCCTAAAGGGCACGCTCCTCGGGCGTCCTTCGACACGCACCCTTCGACACGCGCATCGAAGATGCGCTACTCAGGATGACAATGTGATCGCCACCACCAGCCGTCGCTACACGGGGGCGGTGACGTGTTTGTGGATCGCGTCCAGAATCACTTCGGTCGACGAGATGACGGTGACGGGATTCTGTTCGTCGAGTGATTCGAAGATGAGTTTGTTGCGCGGGTTGTTGACGCGGGCGATGCAGCGCGCCGTTGAGTTTTTCTTGGTGATCAGGCAGACGACCAGGTTGTCTTCATCGTCTCCGGTGTCCGCGATAACGACATCGGCTCGTTTGAGTCCGCCTTGTTCGAGCACGAGCGGGTCGCAGCCGTCGCCTACGAGTGTGACGTTGCGCTCTAAGAGCTGTTCCAGTAGGCGCGCCTTGCGTTCGGCCTTCTCAACGATGACGACCTCGTGACCTTGCGCGACGAGCGCGCGCGTGAGATACGAGCCGACTTTACCGCCGCCGACGATCAGGACGAACATCAGCCGACCTTTTCCGGTATGCGCGCATCGGCGAACATCTGGGCAAATTCACTGATCGCTTCGGGCGCGACGATCGCATTGATTTCGTCGCTCTCGGCCACGACCGTGTCATTGGCGGCAACGCGCACGCTCTTGCCCGTTCGGATCGCGGCAATGCGGATGCGGCCGGCCCGTTCGAAATCGGAGACGGGCTTGCCGGCGTCGGAGGCGCGGATCGTCGCGGTCAGCGACGTCACGTTGCCGAAATCAAACGATTGCAGCGTATCCCAGGGCGCCTCCATCAACACGTCGCGGATCATTTTCGCCCCGGTCGTCGTAGGACAGACCGTATCTATGCCGAGCTCGCGGTACATCATGCCGCGCGTCGGATCGTAAATGCGCGCGACGATTTTCTTGATATGGAACATCCGCTGTGCGATCAGTGCGGCCATAACGTTGCGGTTGTCGCCGTTGGTCACGGCGACGAATCCGCCGGCTTGCGCGGCGCCCGCATGCTTGAGCACGTCGTAATCTATCCCGGTTCCGACCACGACGTGTCCTTTGAACTTTGTTCCCAAGCGTTTGAAAGCGTTGGGGTCTTCGTCGACGACGATAACTTCGTGCCCGTCTGCGTCGAGCAGCTTCGCGAGGGTGGAACCGACGCGGCCGCAGCCGACGATGAGGTATCTCATGGGTCTGGAGGAAACTTTTAGCTAGCATTGCGCGTTTTCCCGTCCGGTTGGATCCGGCAGGAGGGGGAGGGGGCCGACCGAACCTACGGGAGCACGAATTTCCGGGGCGTGGCTCAGCTTGGTAGAGCGCTTCGTTCGGGACGAAGAGGCCGCTGGTTCGAATCCAGTCGCCCCGAAATTACTCCAACGGCACCCGGAGCAATGCTGGTTGTTCTCAAAATTTAGTCCGGCATCGGGACGCATCTTACGCGCGGCCGAGCAAGAGTGCCGAAATCACAACCACTACTACATCGGTGTCGAGCACCTGCTCGTCGCGTTGCTTCAAGAGCCGGACGCTGCGATCTCCGAGCGCTTGAACCGTGAAGGCATCGATCCCGCTGAAGTGCACTCCGAAATCCGCCGTTCGCTTGGAACCGGCGAAGATCGGGGTTGGGAAGGTATCCTTGTGACGCCCCGCGTCCGCAACATCGTCGCCATCGCCGAAAAAGATACCGAGGGCCTGATCGAGCCCGTAGATTTGCTCGCAGCGATCGAACTCGAAGGCGGCAGCCGCGCCGCAGAAGCCCTCAAGCGATCGCGTGCACGCGTTTAGCGAATTTTTCCTCCGCCTGGTAGACCACTTCGGCTATCTCGGCTTGTACGTCGTGATGACGCTGGCGAACATCGGCGCGCCCGTCGGCAGTGAACTCGTACTGCCGGCGGCGGGCGCACTCGCGGCGACGGGCCACCTCTCGAGCAAGTGGATTGTCATTGCCGTTGCGGTCGCCGGAGAGCTGACGGGTCAAAGCATCGGCTATGCGGTCGGGCGTTTCGGCGGGCGCCCCTTCGTCGATAAGTTCGGTAAGTACGCGCATTTCGAACATGCCGACCTCGTTAAAGTCGACAGGTTCTTCGCGCGCTGGGGAAGTTTCGCGATCTTTATCTGCCGTTTCATTCCTTTTATCAGGGGAGTGATGGGCATCCCCGCCGGCCTCGCCGAGATGCCGCTTTCGCATTTCTACTTTTGGACGTTTCTCGGCTCGCTCATATTCTGCGGGGGTTTCGTGTTGTTGGGGAGCGCGCTGGGTTCCCACGCGACTCTGGTCGGCGAGACGTTCCGTCACTACGCGCTGCTTATTGCGGGCGTGGCCCTGGTCGCACTCGCGATCTATTTTATCGTAAGGAACCGCGCGGCCAAGAAAACGGTTTAGCGTGAACACGCCGCCCGCGCCGCTCGCGCAGACCCTCGGACAGATTCCCGATGCGCCCGGCATCTACATGATGCTGGACAAAAATGGCGACGTACTCTATATCGGGAAGGCGGTTTCGCTGCGCAGCCGCGTCCGCTCGTATTTTCAGGAGAGCGCCGCGCATCACGTGCGCACCCAGGCAATGGTAGAGCGCGTGCAAGATGTGCGCACGATCGTCGTCACCAACGAAGTCGAAGCGCTCATTCTGGAAGCAAACCTCATCAAGCGCTACCAGCCGCCCTACAACGTGCGGCTGCGCGACGACAAACGCTATCCCTACCTCAAGGTCACCAACGAGCCGTTTCCACGCGTGCTTTTTACGCGCGTTGTCAAGAACGACGGCGCGCGCTATTTCGGGCCGTACACGAACGCACACGGGCTGCGGGAGTTGATCGATCTCGTGCGCTTGGTCTTTCCGCTGCGTACGTGTCCCGAGCCGATCGACGGACGGCGGCGGCGCCCGTGTCTGCAGTATCACATCAAACGCTGCCTGGCGCCATGCGTGGGCTACCAAAGCCAAGACGACTACGACGGAATGATCGAGGAAGTCGTGCTGTTTTTAGCGGGCAAGCAAGAGTCGCTGCTCGCGCGCCTTCAACACGACACGGTCTCGTCGGCGGCGTCGTATAACTTTGAAGCGGCGGCGCGTCTGCGCGACCGCATCGTTGCGGTGCGGCGCGTGACCGAGGCGCAGAAGGTCGTGTGGCGTTCGCGTATCGATATGGACCTGCTCGGGCTCGCTCGCGCGCAGGGTCAAGCCTGTGTGCAAGTCTTTATGGTGCGCGCCGGCAAGTTACTGGCGCAGGAGCACTTTATTCTCGACGGCGTCGCGGATCAGCCGGACTCGGAACTCTTCAGCCAGTTCCTCAAACAGTTTTACACGGCCCGTACGGCCGGCGCGCCTGAGCCGCCGGGCATGTCGCCCTTGGCTTCGATTCGCACGGCACGCGGCGTTGAAGCGCCGGTTCCGCTGCCGCGCGCCAATGCCAAGTCCGCGCGCACGGCGGCTAGCGCGATTCCCAAAGAGATTTTGGTGCAAGCGTTGCCTGGCGATACGTCCGTCATCGAGGCGTGGCTGACCGAGTATAAAGGAACGCGCGTGCGCGTGCTGCTGCCGCTCCGGGGGGAGCGCTCGCGCTATCTCAAGCTCGTGCAGAAGAACGCGGAGCAAAATCTCAAAGCGTTCCTGGCGCATCAGGAAGTGCAAGAGACGGCGCAGGCGCAGTCGCTCACCGAACTCGCCGACGCGCTCGAACTACCCGAACCGCCGCACCGGATCGAGTGCTATGACATCTCGAATATTCAAGGCTCAAATGCGGTCAGTTCGATGGTCGTTTTCGTGGAGGGCCGCGCGAAGAAGAGCGACTATCGCAAATTCAAAATCCAGTACGACAAGGGTCCGAACGACTTTGCGATGATGCAGGAGACGTTGCGGCGCCGCCTGCGTTATCTCCGCACCAAAACCGATATTGATGTCGCCAATCGCGACGACGCTGTCGAAGGGCGCGTGTCGAAGGACGAGGGCACGAAGCTCATCGATCAATTAGCCCGCAAAGAGAAATTCAACAAGAAGCCGGACCTCTTGCTGATCGACGGCGGCAAAGGGCAGTTGAGCGCGGTGATGGAGGTGCTCGAACAGATGGATATGACGGGCCTATCCGTCGCCGGCCTCGCAAAGGAAAACGAATGGCTGTACGTGCCGGGTCAGCCGGAGCCGATCGTTCTGCCGCCAAACTCCGCTGCGCTGCATTTGGTGATGCGGATTCGCGACGAAGCGCACCGGTTTGCGGTAACGTATCATCGTCAGCGTCGCGGAAAAGAGATGACGCGTTCAGCGGTCGACGCGCTGGCAGGGGTCGGTCCGGTTCGAAAGAAGCGCTTATTGACTGCCTTTGGTTCCGCGGCGGGTATTCGGCGCGCAAGCGTCGATGAGATCGCGGCGGTCAAGGGCATGACGCCGGCTTTGGCTTCGCGGGTGAAAGCCGCACTGGAGAAGTCGCCTTAAAGGAGTAACGATGCATTTCGTAATCCGCCTGTTAATCAACGCGCTGGCCTTGTGGCTGATCGCCAAGTACGTGCCCGGCTTTTCCATGACCGGCGCTTGGACGCCGATTATCGCCGCGCTGATCTTCGGTATCGTAAACGCACTCGTGCGGCCGATCGTACTGTTGCTAACCTTACCGATTTCGATTTTGACGCTGGGCCTGTTCGTCATCGTTGTCAACGCACTAATGTTCTGGTTGGTCACATGGCTCACACCGAACTTCAAAGTCTCCGGATTCGTTCCGGCCCTTATCGGCGCGCTGATCATGATGGTCGTATCGCTGATCGTCAACCACATCTTCAAGGCGGAAGAAGCGCCCCGCGCGGCAGTTTAGGCTTTAAAACGAGCTCACGAGAAAAAGAGCCGCAATCGCGGCTCTTTTTTTGCTCGTACGCTAGTTATTGCTTGGTGGCGAAAAACGTCGGGTTGTTGTAATCGCCGTAGAGGACGTCCATCGATTCGCCGTACGCGTCGACGTGCATTGCGATCGGCAACGCTCTTGCGTTAACCCACAACGTTTCAATCGCGCCGGTTTGATCGATTAAGCGATAGCCGTCGACCGGCATGCCGTAGAGCGATTTGTGACCGAGCGACGTTACCGAGAACTGATCGCGCACATCGCTCGAAAGCGGGCCGCCCGGCTGCGTCGCGTAATCCAGCAGGAGCTGATATTGTGAGACGCCGGCGGTTGCGATTCGCGCGGGAGCCGACGGCGAAAACTGCACCGTCGCGACGGCGCCGCTCGGAAATTTCTCCACGAGCTGCACCGATTGCACGTGCGAGAAGGCTTCCCGCACCTGAGAGATGGCCGTATACGGGTCGCCTGCGGCTCGGGCCGCGATCGGCGCGAGCGCCAGCAGGGCGATGGTCACTGCACTGACCGTACGCATGGTTGTTTCCTCCGGTTCCTGGGGCTGCATCCAGCTCTTACCCACTTCGTGTTATACTCTACGGCGGTCACCCATGGGGCTGAAATAGGTTCGACGGGAAGATCCGTGGTCAACGTAAGCAGGCGGAGTTGCGAGCCCTCCTAAAACGATCGCAAGCGTTTTACACGCAAATAACCAATACGCACTGGCTGCCTAATCTAGGTTAGCCACCGGACGCGAAGAGTCGGCCCGAACTACTTCGCTCTCCGGTCACGAATTCGGGCTGGCACGGTCGACCGACTCTAAGGCCGTGTAAGAAACAGAGTCTGCTGCGAACGGTAATCTACGCTTTGAGGAGTCCGTTCGAGTAAGTAAAAGTCGAAGCTGAGCCTGGAGAAAGCTTTGGTCCGGCTTTTCGGACTCGGGGGGCAGCACCCCGACAGCTCCACCAATTTTCGAATTTTCCAATTTGCACCCGTGGAACAGGCAACTTCAGAATTAATCTGAGTAGTGACCGGTAATGTCTTTGACGGTCGCGCGCCGTTTCTCTTTGGGCAACTCTCTATTGAGCTTGCCCAACTGCCGCTGGGCCAACTGCATCATGCAGCCGTAAAACATTTCGGCTTTATCGAACGCGTAAGGATTGTTCTCGGCCTCTCGCATGAGCTTAGCGACCGCAAAAGGGCTGGGCCACGCGCGTGCAACATAAATAAAAAGTTGTTCATAGATCGCCTCGCCTGGAAGAACACCATAATAGATATATATTCCGACCCGCTCGAGGAATCGAAGCACCGTCAGCTCGGGGTATTCCGAGAGCTCCCCGCGCGCACCGATGTCCAAGAGTTCTTTGCGGTACGACTCGGTTTGCAAACGAAGAGACAGTTCATCAAGAACATACCGGCGGGCCGTGCGCATCTCCGGCGACTCCCAGCGTTCCAAAAGCGTTTCGGTTCCTTCGAAGGTTTGACCGCGCTGCGCATTGCGCATCTGACGTATCGCCGCAAATGCCGATACCGCAATTACGATAGCGCTGGAGATCGACGCGAGCGCGGTCGTCGCTTCCCAGTTCATTCGCCAGCCGTTTCTGGGTTGCGAAAAAACCCCTGCCGTGATGCACGGCCGCTACGTAAGGATAATCCATCGCCTGGTCTAACGAGCTCCTAAACGCACGCTCACACGCTCGGAGACTCGCATGACTTTAGAACTCTGGAACTCCTTTGCCACATTCGGCACATTCCTTGTCATCGCCGCGACCGCACTAGCTGCCCTCGTTCAATTGCGCCACGCCCGGGGCAGCAACCAGCTTGAAGCGCTCAACGAAATTCGTGAATCGACGGAGAGGCCGTACTTTCGAGATGCGTTGCAATTCATACGCACCGAGCTCGGTGAAAAGCTCAAGGACCCGGCGTTCCGCTACCAGATCGAAAACAGAGCCGCGATAACCAGCGAGAATCACCCACTGATCGAGAAAATAAAAATGGTGGGCAATCTCTACGAGGATATGGGCCTGCTGATCAAGGCCGGTTTCCTCGATCGTGAACTCGCCATGCAGATGTGGAACGTTGATTACTATTGGGGAGTACTCGCGGAATACACGGCGATCGCTCGTCGCCAGGGTGGGGACGATCTTTGGGAAAACTTTGAGTATCTGGCAGTCTTAGTCGAGGACTGGAACGCCAAACACCCCCATGGCACCTATCCGGCCGGCATGCGGCGCAAGCATCTCTCCGATCCGTGGCTTGCGGTCGACGCTCAGCGCGCCGCCTCGCTCGCGACGCCATAGTACTCTCTTACGGTGTTTCGGTTGCGAGCGATGGCGCGGTGAGACTACGATACCGCGCCAGCTCGATGCCTGTATAGGCTTGAGCAGCCGTTTCACAAAGCCGCTCTAAGGTCTCAATCTCATCCGGATCGAGCTTGGTCGCATCGCGATGCAGTGCATACAACCCAAAACCGGTGAGGGAATTGCCCTCAAAGATCGGGATGGCAACGGCCGGCGCCGTCCCCGACTCGAAGGACGCGCCATGAACGCGCGCGTGCAAGTCGGTGAGGTAGAGCCGGGTTCGTTCGGCCATCAGAAAGCGCACGGCGTCGTCGTCGCGTTCGAATGCCGGCAGTTCCAGGGGGTTCCATCCTACGGAGTATACCGGCGCGAAGGCGCCCGAGCGTAAACGGAAGAGAGCTGCCGCGACGAGATCGAACTTGTCGCACGGCGCATCCACCAGCGCGCGGTTGATGGATTCCTCCGTTTGCGCAAAGGTCAAAGTCCGTCCCAAGCGCCGCAGATACTCTTCGCCTTCGTGCTTGCGGCGGAACAAGAAGAAGTCAACGGCGTACTCCAACCATCGATAGGTTCGGTGAAGCAAAAAACCCAGTGCGACGGTCACCAGGGCGTCGAGTGCCATCGCAAAGCGAGCTTCATGCAGATACGCACTGGTCGCCCAATCGACGACGCCTATGAGACCCACGACCAGCGTTGTAATGACCGCATACGCAACGGTACGGCTGATCACAAAGCGGACGTCGATAACGTGACGTCGCAGGATAGCATATACGAGCGCAATCGGCATGACGACGGTCAAAACTGCCGCGACGGTGCTCAGTTCCTGTGTCCAACCGTGTGTTGTTGCAAAAACGTTGCGGAGGTCGTTGGCAACGACACCAAAGATGATCGCGAAGGCCGCCCAGCCGAAACGCGCGCGTTCCGTCCGTTCCATGGTCACGAGCCGCGCAATGACTACCAAAATCGTCGCGGCGGTCAGAGCCCATTCAACGTCGAACCGAATCGCCGGCGCCATAACGATGCCGGTGTAAACCGACCGTATGATTCCCAGCGAAACCCAAATTATGGCGACGATACTGGAAATCCAGAACGCAGTGCCGCGCCATCCCCGCGGAATGCGATCATCGGGCACCAATACCGCAAAGAGCAGTAGAAATGCGACCGCGCTCCACGTGCCCAGGGCTGTCAGGCCGTAAACGATCGCGAACTGCCATGCCGGCAGAATTGTTGAATTCAGTTGCGCGCTCAGCGAAGGCGCGCTACATAGACAATAGGCGTAGAATATCCACGTCATGAGGCTCGTCCGAATGGTCAATAGCGCGATGCCGGTAAGAAAGAACACAAGCACGACGCACAGGCGGAGCGCAGCAATTAGATTTCCGCCATAAATGTTCGGTAGGGCGTGACCAGGCTGCGCAACAAACCGAACCGGTCGAACAGTACCTAATCGGCTAACGCATGTCGAGATTGGGGTTCCCGGACGATACCCTTGTTCCGAGCCAGTCGGCTGCAGCAGCAGCCGAAAGTCGCGCATCGAAAGGCATCCCAGCACGTCGCCCGTTCGCAGACCGGCGCGGTACGCCGGCGACCCGCGATCCACGGTTACCACCGGCCGATAAAAGGACGCTCCCGTCGCGAGTGCGTGCGTCCCAGTGTAGCCGCCCAGAGGCGTTTGAAACATCGGCGGCGCCGCAAGGAGAAGCCAAAACGCCGCAAGGCCGATCGCGAAAATTGCGCGCAGAGCCGTCATAGATGGCCTCTCCAACTGCCCGCTTTTCTGATTTTAGAGCGCATACTCTCCACCGGCAAAGAAGGCGCCGAGACACTGGATTCCGGCGTGAGCGACGCGGCCTTTTTGTAGGAAGTCCGACAAATCGAATGCGCCATCGGCCGCTCGCTTCGGCACATAACGTGTGGAAGGTGCGTCATCCCAACGTTGATCACATGCCGCACAGTGCCGCACCAATAAGTGCAACGATTTCGACGATGTGGCGCATGCGTTCGACGGGCGACGGTTGCGAATGAACGCGATACTCGGGAACCTCGATAGGCGCCATTCCAGTCCTTTGGCGTGAAGAAGCGGGTTTGCCTTGCCGGGCCGGAGCGAACCGATTACGATGGTCGGGATGCCGAGTATCACTCCCAAGACCTTGCGACTCCACGGCGAAGCGAAGACCTAGAGTGCGCGGGACTGCTAAGATTCTTTCAATTTGGCGCGAGATCTCGAAGGCGCGATACACACCATGAGTGAGGCTGTAATCCTCAGCGCATACACCGAAGCGTGGCCGCGCATTTTCGAGGAAGAGGCTAGTAAGTTGCGCGACGCGTTGGCGGGGTACGCGGTCTGCGACCTCGAGCACGTCGGAAGCACGGCAATCCCCGGAATGATCGCCAAACCTGTCATCGACATCATGGCTAGCGTTGAGGACATTAATAAGGTCCCGAGGGGCAACGATCATTTTTGGGTCGCGCTGGGATATGAGTGGGGGCATAGCGATGACGATGATGCTGCAGATTGGCTCTATTTCATCAAGCGCGACAATACAGGCCGGCGGCTCATCCATCTCCATATCGTCCCGGATCATAGCGACTTCCGGAAACGGACAATCGTCTTTCGCGACGCCCTGAGAGCCGATCAAACTAAGGCCCAACAATACGCGCATCTGAAGATGCGTCTGGCCGAAACGTTCCGCGATGATCGGCTGGCTTATCTGGCCGGAAAGGGCGACTTCGTCGCAGCAGTCGTTTCGGAAGAACGAGATAGAGTAGCAAACCATCTTCCATCGCGCAAGACTATCGAGAGCTGGCCTGAGTTTACGCCGTCGCGACCGCTGCGAATGCTCGTCAGCGCGTGCCTGGCGGGTATACCAGTCGGCTTCGATGGATCAACCTACGGGACGCATAACGAGATCGCGGAGATCATCGCGCTACCGAATGTGAAGGCGGTGACGTTCTGCCCCGAAGACTTCGCATTCGGAACTCCCCGAGATATTTGCGACATTCAGGGTGGCGATGGTCACGATGTGCTCGCGGGTCGGGCGCGCGTCGTTTCGGCCGTCGGCGAGGATTGGACAGACCGCATGATCGAGGCCGCTCAGAAGATGCTGCGCATCGCGCATGAGAACGCCTGTGAGGTAGCAGTCCTCATGGATATCAGCGCGGCCTGCGGGTCGCAGGTGATCTACGCGGGAGCGCGGCCGGAAGCGCGCTACCAGTCGTCCCAGGGCGTCTGCGCGGCGCTTCTCATCGAATCGGGGATTCCAGTAATTAGCCAGCGAGACTTTAAAACGCTGTACTACATAAAGCGTAAGCTGCAACCGCAACTTCCGCACAGGGACGATCTGCGCGACCACCACGAGAGCGAGTGGTATCGCAATTATTTCGGTTTGACGAATTGACGGAAACGACAATCGTCGCGGCCACGGATTCCGATTTCGATTGGATCCTTCAGGGCCACCGAACCATTCATCGCGGCCTCCGCCTCCCGCCCGGAGGCATCGATGAGACCTACCTCCTCGAGCACGTTCGCGCAATAGCTGCCAGCCTTCGCAAGCAAAATTGCGACGCCACGTGGATGATGGTTTCGGGCGGCGAAGTTGTCGGGCTGTGTGGTTATCATCAGCCTCCCTCAGCCGGAGGCGAAGTGGAGATTGGATACAACGTCGCGCCCAGCCGGCGGAGGAAAGGTCATGCGACTCGCGCGGTTGCGGCAATGCTTGCAATCGCCGAAAACGATCCGGCTGTTAAAACGATCCTCGCCAGCACACCGGTCGAAAATATCGCCTCGCAGCGCGCGCTCGAGCGGAACGGATTTGCGCGCGTCGGAGAACGCTTGGATCCCGAGGACGGCAAACTTGTTCTCTGGCGAATCGACACGCGCCGTGGATGAAGCGCGCCTTGCGTTCGACAGTATGTATTCCGCAATCGCCGGTAGCCGGGTCTACCGGCAGATCACTCATCGCGCGTTTCCGGACTTGCCCGAATGGCTGATTCCGTATAGCGTATCGCCTTCGCTTGTTTTGCTCGAACGCATTGCTCAATCTCTGAATATCGGACCGGCCTCATCTTTCATGGATCTCGCGTGCGGGATGGGCGGCCCAGGCCTTTGGATTTGCGAGCGGACCGGAGCGTCGCTCGTCGGCGTAGATTTTTCCGCAGCCGCTATCAGCGCTGCAACAACACTTGCGCGTCACCGAGGAATTGCGCGCGCAACTTTCGTGAGCGCCGATGCCACCGACACCGGGCTCCCGGAAAAATCTTTCGATGGACTGATGAGCATCGACGCGATCCAATTCATGGATGCACGAAGCGTCGCGACGGAGATCGCTCGCGTGCTGCGGCCGGGCGGAATCGCGGCTCTGACCACCATGGAAGCACTCGTCGACGATCTGCCTGTTGCGACGGTCGCCAAGGACTATCGCGCAGTTTTCAAGACGACGGGCTTTTCGATATGCGATTACGAGCAGCTTGCGGATTCCGCAGAAAAGGACAACGCGCTCTTTGAATCGATCGATCTCTACCGAGACGCTTTAGTCAAGGAGATCGGCGAAGCGGCCAGTCCTATGCTGGAAGAAGCAGATGAGCGCCTAAAACGAGCGAAGGCACCTCCGCGCGCGCGCAAGATATTCCTGGTCGCCCAGCTACAGTAACTTGGGCATGCTTCCGAACTTCGAAGGGTTATGGAGCTCACCTCTCTGATTATTCCCCCATGAAATATTCTCTCGGGCGATACGTGTACGGTTTGGCGGCGATTGGTTTCGGTATCTGCGCCGTTGCGTTCCATGACATCATCAATTGGCATCAGATTAAGGCGCTTGCAGACGATCCTCAGCGCGCGATTTTTACGTACGTTGTGGCTACCATCGAAGTCCTTGGGGGCGCAGCCGTTCTATGGCCGAGAACCGCCCGAGCCGGCGCCGCCGCGTTGGGTACCATATACTTCATCTTCGCGTTGCTGGCAGTACCGAGCATCGTTAAGCATCCGCTCGTCTACAACGGCTTCGGCAATTTCTTCGAATGGTTCTCGTTAACGACAGGCGCAATGATCCTCTACGCGTATTCCGATCCAATAGCTCGAACCGCACGATGGGCTCAGATCGGGTACTACGCGTTCGGTATCTGCGTCCTTTCGTTCGGACTGGAACAGCTGTTCTATCTCTCCGCGACAGCAAGTCTCGTTCCCAAATGGATTCCGCCCGGACAAACGTTTTGGGCGATCGCCACCACCGCCGCGTTTGCGCTTGCCTCCGCAGCGCTGCTCACTGGATTTATGGCGCGGCTCGCATCGCGATTGACCACCGCAATGCTTGTGGGTTTCGGCGTGCTGGTTTGGCTTCCGGCGGTCGTTGCCGCTCCTCATAATTTTGACAACTGGTCCGAGTTTGTGGAGACGTTTGCTATCGCCGCTTCGGCGTGGGTTGTCGTGGACTTCCTCGACCGACGCTAGGGGTTATGCCGCGCGGCAACCGGGCGGCGTTTAAGTCTACGCGATTGCCTCGCAGCGGAACGCCTTCCTTACGAAGGCGCGCGAGTTGTCTTCGCCCCTGAGTAACGCGGCCGTCGGAACGGACGACGCGATGCCACGGAACCTCATCGCTCGTCGTGGCAAGAATATGCCCGACAAGTCGCGGTGCGCGCGGGTCGATGTCGGCGTACGTTTGAACGAAGCCTTTCGGAATTGCGCGGACGAGAGCGAGTATGCGCGCCGCGCGCTCTCGGTTCACCTCGCGTGTTCGAGCACGACGGAAACTCCTTGCTGACGTCGCGGAATGTTCCAGTATGTCTGTAGCAAACGGTCTTTTTCTTGCCGTGAAACAAGCTTGAAGCCGTGTTTCTGGTATAAGCGTATCGCCCAGACCGCATCAGCCCACGTCCCAACCAAAAGCCGCTCCGCAGATCGACCGGTCAGTTCCGTGAGCAGACGGCTGCCGATGCCCCGTCCCTGATCAGCGCGACGGACATACGCGTGCCGGATGAGCGTGACGTCGCGAACCCTTTGCAGGCCCATAACGCCTCTCAGGGCCTCTGCGTCGTCCCAGCCGGAGAAGTTAACGCCTTCATCTATCTCTGCCTGAAGCTGCGATCCCGACATGTATGGCTCGTGCCAACAATCGTCCGGAATGACTCCCCGGTACGCCTGCGCTGCTTCGTTGATGATGGTTTCGATCGCGGAGAAATCGGCTTTGGTGCAGTCGCGGATCACCTATCCCCCCGGGCTTTCGACGCCGCCTTCGAGCGCGGCGCACTCGCCGCCATCTCGCTCGCAATCTTTGCAGTGATGCCCGTGGTGATTGCTCATTGCATGCCCGCAGGCCGGGCAATCAGTAATTTGAATCTCTTCCATGTTCGAACTCCTGCGCGGCTCCAGAATGAGAGATGCTCGTTCTTGGACGGGGCGATGGATTCTCCTTACGCGAAGCACGGCGGATGACCGATCGCAAGCGGGGCGGAGTCCGGTCGTGCTACAACAAGAACGGTTCGCCGAAAAGTGCCTTCCGTACGAAGAAACTCGCCGAGCGTGCGATTCCACGCACGAGCGTTGGGCTTGCAGCGTACTCGTGCGCCCAGCATGGCTGGCATCTCGGGCACCGGCCGTAACGCTACGTTCCGGCGTCGGCTCCGATGCGGAACACGTACTTGAGTATCATACGGTTGAGCGTAGCATCCGCCGACGGCGAACCAAAATTGAGGTAGAGGTCGCCGTTTTTGGTACGCGCATGAAAAGCCGCTGCCAGGTTGAGGCCGGGGGTCGCGAATCCGCCGCGCCCGTTGAAGCTGCGCAGCGACAGCTGGCGCAAAAATTCGTCTTCGATACGGGTGCCGATCGCAGCTTGCTCTTTCAGGAGTTTGTGGCGGCTCACCCGGGGGACACCGTCGACCAAGGGCTAGGCCAAGCGATGATGGAGTCGTTTCCGTTCGTCCAAGAGAGCGGTGGCGTCGGCGGCGAGATTCCGATCGCTCCGGTTGAAGTCGGCGGGCTCGGATTATCAACGCTACAGTTTCCGCGCTGGCTCTTTTATGTGACGCAGAAAGATCAGGCGTTCAACCAAGAGGACTACGACGGGTTGATTGGCCAGGACGTGCTGCGCAACTTCGATCTCTACTTCGATTACCACCATGCGACGATCTATCTCGTGCCGAATGAGCGCTATCGCACGCGCTGGGGCAGCTAGCGGCTGCGCACGCCAATCTGGCGGCGATCGAAGTCAAAGAGGAGATCGATCTGCTGGAGGGCGCTCAGGCCAACGATAATTGCCGAAAACGGACCTTGCCTCACGTCGATCCGCACGCCGTGCCCGGCGGTAAAATCGTGGTCCCACTGTGCGAGTCGCAGGTGGGCGACCGCACCGGGCGCTGCGTAGCCGGTTGCGTCGACTGGGTTAGTGACCAGCACCGTGAGTCCCGGCGACCCCGTGTCGAAAAGCACTTCGCCGCAGAAGTCATAAGTCAGTAACCCGTCAACCGTGATGCATCCTTGCGGCCAACCGTTGTCGCCGACATCCGCCATGGTAAAAGTTTGCGCGAGCGCATCATCGGGGTTGAGAATGAGTTGCGGACCGCGGAACGACGCGCGGAGTATGTAGCGCTTTCCGATTCCGCCGCTCAATCCCGGAAGCGGGCTCATGCAGCACGCTCCGCGCGGCGGCGAATCGAGATTGATTCCGAGAATGCCGGGAAAAGCGCCGCCGAACATTTCCGGCGTTCCCTGCGGCCCGTTATCTTCGAAATGGTAACTGTCGACGAGTTCGATCGGCACGCCGTCACCGTGCGCGCCGCCAATCGTTAGCGCGGCGTAAGCCTCCTCGCCCTGCAGGCGCAGACCGCTGCCGTAGCCGCCGCCCGCGCTGTGTCCGCTGCGCCGAGCGGCATCGGGATGCAAAACTTTCGCCAAAACGCGAAGTCCCGAAGAACCCGTATCGACGAGTACCCTGACCGGATCGCTTCCGATGGTAAGATCGATTCCCAAGCGAGGTTCGCCGTGCGTTCCTTGCACGACGTGCAACGGAACGACCATCGAAACCGCCAGCAAGAATGCTTGGCCGGCCGCGCCGCCGATCAGCCGCCGCAAGATTTGGTCGAGGTCAGCGATGGGTCGGAGCTTCCCGTGAAAGCACGTATTAAGCCGGGCGCGATCGCAAGCGGCACGCCTTTCGAGTGGATGGTGCACGCGTCCGGAACGCCGCCGATGGCGCCGGTGGAGCGCCACGCGCGCCCTTTACGCGCGAAGACCCAGACTGCGGCCATATCGCAAGCGCCGTGCTCTTCGACGGTCGCCAGGCCGTAGCTACCACTAACCGAGACGTGCGAGACGCGTTGCGGACAGTGCCCCTTCGAAACAGTCGCCAGTTTTCGAATCGCCGCAGTGTCGGAGCTCGGACCGGTGTCGGCGCGGGCTGCAACAGCGGAGCAAAGCAAAATTCCGGCAGCGCATAAGGCGGAAAGAGATTTTTTCATATACGCCTCCTGCGGCGGCGATTCTCCGGTCTCCCGGAATTCCCCGCGGCAGGAGGCTTAAGAGGGCGTTAGCCCGGGTCGTTACCTTTTCTTGCGCGTGGTCCGTTTCGCGGCTCGCTGCGCGAATGAGTCCACGACGTCGGCGGTTTGCTTAATCATTTCACCCGCGCTTACGACAGTCTCGCCGACTTGGCGCGCGCGCGTTGCGGTCTTATGGACGTTTTTCGCGGCTTTGCGAACCGTGCGCTTGCGGTTCTTGACGGCGCTCTTGGCGCGCTTTACCAGGCTGCCGGCCGTCTTGCGTGCTTTCCGTGCCGCGCCTTTAGCGCGCTTGGCGACGGATTTTTTGGAGGACGCTTTTTTGCGCCCGCGTTTTTTTCTAGCCATGGTTAAGCTCTTTCCCCAACAATTGGATACCAAACGAGCGCCGATTTGGGTAAGTAAGCGATATGGATGCGGAAAAGATGGCCGAGTCGATGAAGCAACTTTCGCAAGACGTCGTCGTTCTGGTTCGCAACGAGCTCGAACTGGCTCGCGAAGAGATGGCCGAGAAAGCCAAATCCGCTGGCGCCGGCGTCGGCATGCTCAGCAGTTCCGCGGTTACCGCTTTCTTGACACTTGGTTCGCTCACGGCACTGCTGATGCTCGCGCTATCGCTTGCGGTCGCCCCCTGGGTCGCAGCGCTCATCGTGACGCTTCTGTGGGGCGCGGTCACTGCCGCGCTGGCGCTCAGCGGCAAGAAAAAAATTCAGGCGGCCGGATCGCTTCTGCCCGAGCAAACCATTGAAAACGTCAAAGAAGACATTGCCTGGGCGAAATCCGGCATGAAAGACGACGCGCCCTCACGCTGACTTGCAGCGGGACCCGTATTTTTGGGCGTAGACGTGCGTGAACTCCGCGCCGAAGAGCATGATCTGCGCCGAGTAGTTCACCCAGACCAAGAAGACGACCAGCGATCCAAACGCGCCGAAGCCGGTCGAGATGCCGGCGCGCCCTAAGTACCAGCCCAGCAAGAATTGTCCGATCACAAAGAGCAGCGCGGTTGCGGCGCCGCCCAGCCAGACATCGCGCCATTCGATCTCGCTTTCCGGCAAGTAGCGAAAGAGCAGCGCGAAGAGCACCGTAATCACGGCGAAGGAGAGAACGAAGTCGACGAATTTTATCAGGGTTGGGAAGAGGGGGAAGACGTCTTGCATGGCGCCGGCGGCGATCGTCAGCACGGCGTTGAGACCCAGCGAAACGAGCAGGACGAATGCTATGCCGAGCACGACCCCGAACGACGTCGCGCGCTCGCGCACGAGAGTAAGGAAATTTTTCTTTTCGGGTTCGACGTCCCACACCGTGTTGAGCGCTTCTTGCAGCGATGAGAACAACCCAATGGCGCCGAGAATGAATACGCCCCAGCCGATGACCTGCGCGATGATGCCGGCGCGCCGCTGACTGAACGTGGCGTCCACCATCGAGCGGACGCCGGTCGCAGCAGCTTTCCCGGCCGTGTGCTGCAGATAGCCCATGATGTTGTTGAGCGCCGCTCGATGATGGCCGAGAAACAGGCCGGCGATTTCGACGACCACGATGATGAGCGGCGCGATGGCGAACATCGTGAAGTACGAGATGGCGGCGGCGAGCCACTGTGCCTTGTGGCGGCCAAACTCAGCCCACGTTTCCTTCAGTAAGGCAATCACGAGCGCTTTTCCTTAAAGCGTTCCGCCGTCTCGTGGATCGCGGCCATCGCCTTTTTCGGGCCATCGACGCCCTTAAAGTCGATCTCGTTGCCCTGTTCTACCGAGTACTCCACCAAAAAACGGCAGAGTCCGCGGATGTTCTCCTCCGGCACGTCGCCTATTTTGTCGAAGGCGTCGGTCGTTTGCGCTATGCCCTTGACTTTCTTGGCGCATGCGAGGATGCGATCGTTTTCGTCGCCGTTCTTTTTCAGATGCACGATGCCGATCACGCGCGCTTCGACAAGACATCCCGGAAATGTCGATTGGTCCGCCAGAAAGAGGATATCCAGCGGGTCGCCGTCTTCGGCTAGAGTTCTCGGGATGAAGCCGTAGTCGTAGGGCCACGCCAAACCTTCGGCAAGCGTCGTCATCAGCTTGAACGCGCCAAGGTCCGGCACGAATGCATACTTGTGGCGCTGGCGAGCCGGGGTTTCGATGATGGCGTGAACGAGCAGCTCATCTTTCCCGCCCGCCGGAAAGATGGGGATGTGATCGAATCGCGTCGGGCTGATTGAGGGCATGCGCCGTTAAGGCTCGACGACGATGACGCCGATCTGGCCGATGCCGATATGATAACCGCAGGCGTAGAAATAATGGCCCGTTCGTTTCGTCACGAAGATGGGCGATTTGCCGCCGTGCGCGCGGACGTTGCCGGTGCCCCACTCGTTGGCCTCGATGATACGCCCGTGCGGCTTGGTGAAATCGCTCTGAAATTTATAATTCGCCGGCACCTGGTCGCCCGTGTAGGCCATACCGGTCGCCGTATGATTTTGGTCGTCGGGATTGACGAACTGAATGCGGTCGCCCATATGCACGTGAAGCTCGACCGGGTCGTAGCCGGAAATTTTTCCGAAACTGGAGCGCTTGTGCGGCTTGAAGTCGATATCCATGCGCACCATGACGAGTCGCGAAGCGCTTGTCGAGTGCGGTTTGGGTTTCGGCGTTGCCGCGGTCGTGAGGGCGGCGATCGCTGCGCCCATGAGCAATGCGGAAATAATTTTCATGTGAACCTCCGAGGGCCCTGATACCCAGTTCCCTTCAAGAAACAGCGCCGGAGGTCTTGAGTGTTTTAGGGTGTCTCTACCAAGCCGATGACGTGCTCTTCGGGGTCGGCGAAGAACGCGATCTTCGGTCCGCCGGGCACGTCGTAAGGACCGGCCAGTTTGCGTCCGCCAAGGCCTTCGACCGTACGGAAAGCTGCTTCGATGTCCGGAACGCCGACGTAGAACGTCGCGCAACCCTCGCCTAACTGGGCTTTCCCGACGCCGCCGGCGAGCGTAGCGCTCTCGCCCGTCGTCACCATCGCATAGTCGTTCCCGGCGTCCTTCATGCTCCAGCCGAACGCCTGGGCGTAGAAATTTTGCAGTTTTTTGGCATCCTTGCCGGTGACTTCAAAATGAACAACGGGGTTGGGCATGAGTACACCTCCGAACGAAAGGGCTTTAGGATTTCTTCATACTTGGCCCTTACCATTTGGGAATGATTGCGCTCGCGAACCGGGGGGCCGAAGGTTCTTTCCCATACGACAACACGGTCATCGGCATTGCCTATGCGAGCTTGGCGATCGAACTCGCCAACGCGCTTGACGCGATTGGCACGCCATATTTTCGCGCGCGCGCGACCGACTATCTCGCCGCGCGGCGTACGTTCAAAGGTCTCTTGAAGCCGGCCGATTACCGCTATTTTGATATGCAGTGCCAGGAGTACGCTGGAGCGCCGCAGGCGGCATCTTTTCTTGTGCGCCAACTCCTCCGCGCATCGCTGCGCCGCGATCGCGAGAGCGCGGTCGAGGTTCTCTGCGCCGGCGAATCGCTGCTGAACGATCAGGCCGGAGCGCTTTCACAAGCATCTAGCGCTTAAGCACACGCTCCTTCGAGGGCTCGCATACCCCGCCTTCGTACCTAGGCCGGGATGGCGAAACTCTACTTCCGCTACTCGGCAATGAACGCGGGGAAGTCCACGGCGCTGCTGCAAGTCGCCCACAACTATGAAGAGCACGGCCGGAAGGTTCGCATTTTTACGGCCGCGATCGATCGGCGCTTCGGCGACGGTCTGGTGACGTCGCGCCTCGGACCGCAACGCGAGGTCGAGACGTTCGATGAGACAACCAATTTTACCAAAGCGATCGGAAGCGACACTGCGGAGATCTCGTGCTTACTTGTAGACGAGTCGCAGTTCTTGACGGTCGGCCAAGTCCGCGAACTGCATCGCGTCGCCCACGTGACGGGCGTGCCGGTCATTTGCTACGGACTGCGCAGCGATTTTCTCGGTAACCCGTTTCCCGGCGCGGCGCATCTACTGACGCTCGCGGACAGCATCGAAGAGATTAAAACGATTTGCGCGTGCGGACGAAAGGCTACCATGAACGTGCGGATCGACGAGCTCGGAAAACGCATCACTCAGGGCGAGCAGATTGCCATCGAAGGAGAGACGCGCTACATCCAAACGTGCGGCCGCTGTTTTTACAGCGAAGCTTAGGAGCCTTGGAGCACCATCCGCATCGCGTCGAAATCGATCGTCCAGGCGAAGTGCTCGAGAAACTGATGCGAGATGATGCCGGCTACTTTAAACGGGAAGTTTTGCAGCGGCGAGCCTTGCGGGGTGTAGAGGCCGCGCACGTTCGCTTGGCACGCGGTACCCAGACAGAGTCGATCTAGCGTAAATGGAATAATCGAAACCGCCCCGCCGCCGCCGACCCCGGTGCCCGTGTGCATTTCGTCCAGCCCGATGTTCGCCGCGGCGACCGTTTCCTGCGACGGTCCGAAGCCGCCGCCGGCCATTCCGCTGTCGACCAGAAATAACTGGTCGTTTAACGCGTTCACGCTGCCGCGCGCCAGGAGAAAGTGATCGGGCACGTACCAGAACGGTATCGTGGCCGCCCCCGCCCCAAGTGACTGCTCGAAAGCGGCCGAGGCGCTGCGCGGGCGCAACACGAGCCGCCTGTTCGGATAGTCGACCGTCGACAAAAACTGTGAAAGAAAGATCGTGCCGATGATGCCGTCCACGCGTTTATGGCCGAAGAATGGAATCGGGCGCGTGGGAAGCGCCGACGACTGGAGATTGCGCAGCGTCACACTGCCGATCCGAAAGGCCGGCACCAGGACATCGCGTACTTCTGCATGCTTGCCGCCCGCAAACGTACCGTTGAAGCCGCCCGTCATCGGCAATCCCAACTCCTTAGCAAAATTGGGATCGATGATGAGATTGGGAGCCCCGGTGTCGAGCATGAAGTACGCTTGGCGTCCGTTCACCTGCACGGAAAACAGCGGGAGCGGATCCACTGCCGCCATCGGAATGCTGGCCATCCTCGAGATCGGCCGCGCCTGCTGCATACGAATTCGCGATTGCACTTCGCCGAGCAAGATCTTCACCGGCGCGGTTTGCTTGGCGTCGGCCAGCACCTGCGCCGCATCCAGATACTCCGTGGCGGCGCGCAAATCGTTGGCATAGAGCGCAGCTTGCGCCGCCCCGAAATATGCTGCGAAACTCTTGCCGTCGTGCGCGATCGACGCACGGTAGTCGATGAGCGCGCCCCCAAAATCTCCGGCTGCAAAGGCGGCGTTGCCTTGTGCGAGCGCGGTCGCTAAGGCCACCGCGGCGACGTACGCGCCCGTCAAACGTTCGGCCTCAAATAGACTGCGTGACCTTCGTAGTCGAAGTACATCTGGTAGTACTCCATAATATTGCGGCCGATGATGCCGTCGTAGTCGGGATTATCGTCGGACGTTGCCGGCGGCAGCGCGATACTGGCGTGTTTGAATTGTGCCGGGCCCATCGCAAAGTCGTCGACGGAATATCCCGCCATATCGACGATGCCGCCCAGCCAGCGGGTCTCAAGCGTTACTTCCAGCGGCGTCTTTGTCCGCAGCTGGTCGAAATAGTGACGGTAAATGATAGTGGAAGCCGAACCTGTATCGAGCAGAAAATATCCCTGCACGCCTTCGACCGACGCCGGCGCGCGCGGCACGCCGTCGTCGAGCACTATCGGCATGGCGCTCAAACTTGCGGCATCGGGCGGGCTCGTGTTCGCGGGATAGAGCGTCACGGTTTTGTTTTTGAAATCTATACCGACGATGGCGCTCGACCAAAAGTCCAGTCCAAGAACGCCAACGATGTGGTTTTTGTCGTCGGGCTGATCGATCGGAATCACGCTGAAGACCGCGTTGGTGAGATGCAGGTCGCCGATGCCTAGGTCAGGCACGACGGTTTGCGATACGTCGAATTCGCCGGCGATGTTGGCCTTACTCAACCCATAGCGTTTGTAGCCAAGCTCCGCCGCAATGCGCGGCGATAGTCCCAGGCTATCGGATCCGCTGTCGAGCGCAAAATTGTAGGTGTTTCGCCCGATTTTCACTGGCACGATGATGCCATCTTCGTTGAAGATCGCGGGGATTTCGACGGGTTTTGTTTGCGAAGCGGGGAGCAGCTTGCGCCCGGCCGGAATCCCCGCGATCGAGACGGGCGATGCAGCGAACGACGTGATCTGCGTCACGCTGTCGTTGGCGGGGCGGCCATCGGTGTAGCGCACCGTGTATGGGATCAGCTCGTTGAAGACCGGGCGGTAGCGGGAGAACGTCCAGACACGCGTGCGGCCGTCGCTGCCCGTGATTTCGATCCGGTTCAGCAAATACGTTTCCACATCGTAATAGCGCCGTTCGCGCGGGCCGCCGATGGGCGCGACTTCCAGGACGTATTGCTGAGGCGCGTTGTGCGTTACGCCGAGCACATGCAGAGCAGTGGAGCTGTCCGCGCGGGAGAGCGCGTTCGCATCGGGATCGGCGGTGTCGTGAAATCCACTGAGCAAGATGACGACGCCGTTTTCATTCTGACGCCACTGCTGTCCGTGAAAGCTGCCGAAGGCCGTCGTGAAGGGACCGGTGTGCTCGACCGTCTCGCGATCACCGCCCGAAATTTTCGTTACACCCTCGGTGTGCAGTCCGCCGCCGTCCGACATGTACGTTCGCAGGTAGTTTCCGGGCGTCAGCGTGCCGGAAGTCTTGTCGGCGCGTTCGAGCAGCTGCGCCGGAGTCATCGACGTCGCGTCGAGCTGCGGCGCCGGCGCCGCCGCGGTTGTCAGCAATACAAGAAGAGCAGCCAAAGCAAAGCGAGCGCCAGTCATGATGTTTCCTTAACGTGTTCTGTGAAACACCCTGCACGGCCGCACCGTTTCTCACGCGAGGTACTCGCAACATGATACGCTCTCTTCGTTTTCTCGCATTCTCCGCGTTCGCGCTTGCATTGGCAAGCTGCAGCGGCGCCGGCGGCTTGTTGGGCGGCGGCATCGGCTCCATCGGCGGCATTTTGGGATCGTCAGCATCTTGTAATCCCGGTACCGACGTGCAGCTCGCTAACCCGTTACCATTTCAAAGCGGCGTCAATCCGAACATCGGTCAGATCGTCATCGTGGCCAACGGCAACAACAATGCTCTCGGCCAGAACTATCAGTCGCTAAATATCACGCTGGTTGACGATTTCGGCGGCCGGATCTCGGGCGGCGGGTTACAGCCGGCCTCTTATCCCAACGGTCCTCATCCGTATAACTCCGACTACTACTATCAGTCAGGTTTTGGTCCGCTGCAGCCGGGCATGACCTATACCGCCGAGCTGACCGTCGCGAACGTCAGCACGTTCAATTCGTGCACCTATACGCTGCAGTCGTTTAGGACGTAGCGTCTCGCCGTTGGCGGCCGGCGAGCACCAAGAGCGGCAGTCCGCCGGCTTGCAGCACGAGCGAAAAGACGACCAGCGCCGTGAAGCTGCGATCGTAGAGCAAACCCATCACGGTGCTTCCGGCAAACCACGCGATGCCGTAGATGGCGTCAAAAGTTCCGAGCGCCGTAGCGCGTCGATCCGGCGGCGCGAGTTGCACGATCGCGGCCGGGAAGAGCGTATCTTGCGCGGCCATTCCGAATCCCCACAACAATACGCCCGCGACCGCCATCCACGGCGTTCCAAGAAATGAAAGCGGCGCGAAGACTGCGCTTGCCGCGAAAGCAATGACGAGAACGGCGTTGCCGTACCGGTCATATGCCTTGCCCAGCAGCGGCGAGCCGACGGCTCCCATCAGCATCGCGGCGGCGTACAAGATCGGGATGAGGCCGAGCGCAAAGACGTGCGTCTTGCTGAAATGGAACGAGATGAGCGCGAAGTCGGCGAAGCCGGCCCCGAGGCAAGCTCCCCCAATTGCGTAGAGCCAAAACGATCGCAGTTGCTGGCCGCCGACCTTAAGCGGCTTCGTTTCCAAGTGTTGCGGCACGGGGAACTTCCGCCACGCGATAACGAGCGCGATCAGCGCGAGTACCGCGGGCACGAAGAGCACGCCGAACGCGCGCGCGAAACCGCCGTGATAAAAAAGGATGACGGCGACGAGGATGGGACCGATGGTTGCGCCGGTTTGGTCCATCGCTTCGCGAAATCCAAAAACCCAGCCGTGTCCTAGTTCGGACCCGGCGTACGAGATAAGGGCGCTCGAAGCGGGTTTGCGAATGCCGCGCCCGACGCGTTCGCCGACAACGAGCGCAGCCGCGCCAGGAACCGTGCGCGCCAACGCCAGCAGCGGAACGGCCATGACGTTGATCGCGTAACCGGTCAGCGCAGTTCCCCAATATTTTCCCGTGCGATCGGCTGCGACGCCGGAAATGTAACGCAAGCCGAAGCCCAAGAGCTCGCCGAAGCCCGCGACGAAACCGACGACCGCTCCGCTCGCACCGAGAAACGCGAAAAACGGGCCCGTGACCGAGCGCGCGCCTTCGTACGTCATGTCGGCAAATAAGCTGACAACGCTCATGAGGAAGACGAAGCGGAAAGCCCTCGCCCTTCGCCCTTCGACTACGCGTCCTTTGACTACGCGCATCTACGATGCGCTACTCAGGATGACACCGTAGGTGGCGCTGTCGTTGTTGGTACACACTTAACCGGGAAGTTTACCGAGCGGGCAATGAAGCATACGTCATGCGCGCGATCGTGCAGCGTCGTGGCTTCCGCGGTGCGAGCCGGATCGGCGATCTGCACGCGCGGATGGAGCGTGACCTCGACGAATTCTCCGCTGCCGTCGGGATTGGTGCGCATCGTGCCTTCAGCGAAATCGTCGTACGCCGTAACCACGATGCCGGCATCAGCGCAGAGATGCAAATAGGCCAGCAGGTGGCACGATGACAAGGCCGCGACCAGCAGCTCTTCGGGGTTATAGCGCGCGTCATCGCCGCGATAGGTTTTCGCGCTGGATCCCGCTATGGTGGAGGTTTTCTGCGGCCCGGAAAGCTCGTGGTCGCGTCCGTATGCCCGGTACGAGCTCGTTCCGGTGCCGAGGTTTCCTGTCCAGCGAAGCGTCGTCTGAAAAGCGTGATTCGTCATCGCCGGATGACCCTTATTACCTGACGGTGAGCATGCCTTTCATGTTCGGATGATACGTGCACATCAGCGCGTACGTTCCGGCCTTTTTGAAGGTGTAGCTCCAGGACGCATGTTCGTCCAAGTTGCCGGAATCGAAGGCTCCGCCGGAGGCCGTCACGGTGTGCGGGTAGGAGTCGTCATTGATAAATTCCACCGTGTCGCCGGCGCTCACGGACGCGGATGCCGGTTTGAACGAAAAGTCGGTCAGGTGAATGACGAGCGCAGGTTTTGGCGCCGCCGCCGTCAGCAAGGCAAGCGCGACAATTGCGGTAAGGTATTTCATACTAAAATTTGCTCCACGCCAATCCTATAGCATGGGGTGACTTCGTTGTAGCGCGAGTTTTGACCCTTACCGATCTAATTCTCACCCTTGAGTCCAAGTTGATAGCTTAGGGGGGTCCTACGGTAAAACTTTGCTCAAGCTTTCGACGATGGAGATCCGCTGGTCCAGATTGGTGATGCGGAAGATGCGATGGATCACGCTGGCCTCGGGGACGATGACGACAAGCCGGTCGCCCTGGCGCTGGTGAACCCGCACGACCACTTGGAGCGCGGTGGAGTCCAAAAAGGTGCAGCTGCCCAGGTCGATCACTAAAAGACGCTCGGCGCCCATGTCGGGCTCGGCGCTCACTACGGCGGCTTCAAAATCTTTTGAGTTGGCGATATCGAGCTCGCCAAAGACGTGCAGCGCGATGACCGCATCAAAATCCTCGCGTATAAACGCCGCGCTGTGATAGGAAATGGTGCGCCTGCCTTTCGTCCCTTAGTATGGCTGGTGGGCGAGCAACATACAAGTTGGGATTCTAAACGGGACGCGGCCTGAAAGCGCGGGCGGCTGCCATGAGCGGGGCCTGAATGTCTGCGAGCTGGCGTTCGCGCAACAAGAGCAACGGTACGGCATCGTTGAGATGCGGATTGAGCGCTTGAAACCAAGCACGCGCCGTGTTGCGGTCGCCCTTTTCACAGATGACCCACGCAAGCTGCAACGCGAAGCGGAGAAGGTGCGGGCGTTGCGGCTCGCGGTCGGTCATCCATTGCTTAACCGCGCGGGTTTCGCTGACGCCTCCGATGGCGGCAACCATCGTCGCCCCCAGTGCGTCCACCAGCTCTTTTACGACGTCCCGGATGTCGCTCGAGATGGCGTGCTCATGGGCTTGGATTTCGATCGGGCGCTCGTCTTGGGGATCCGGGCCAAGTTGCATGACGGGGCATATACCCACCTAAATCCCAACCTAAATACCAAACGAGCGTTTGTATAGCCGCGTACGCACGAATGCCCCGTTGCGGCGCGAGCCTCGCCGCCCGCGCCTAGGGCGCGCTCCTCGGCCGTGCTTCGACCGGGCCGCCTCAAGGCGGCCGCTCACCATGACGCCGCAGTTAGCCGCCGCTCGATTTCAGGCCATTCGGCGACCGTAATACTGTACGCGGCCGTGTCGCGCAGCGTGCCGTTCTTGTGCAGCGCGTGGCTGCGAAGAATACCGTCGAGCTTCGCGCCTAGGCGTTCGATAGCGCGGCGGCTTTGAGCATTGGCGGAAGACGTGCGGAATTCAACCGCTATGCATTTGAGCGTGTCGAACGCATGCGACAAGAGCAGAAGTTTACACTCGGTATTCACGGCGGTGCGCTGCACGCTCTTGCGCAGCCACGTCGAGCCGATTTCGAGCCGGCGATTCTCGCTATCGATGTTCATGTATGTCGTCATACCGGCTGCGCGGCCGGTCGCGCGTTCGATTATGGTGAAAGGCAGCATCGAGCCGCGCTCTTGCAACGCTAAACGGCGGTCGATTTCCGCCATCATGCCTGCAGGTTCGGGGACGGTCGTATACCACAAGTTCCAGAGTTCGCCATCGCTCGCCGCAGGGACGAGCTCGTCATGGTGTTCCTTCGAGAGCGGTGCGAGCGTGACGCTCTTGCCGGATAGGGTGACCGGCTCGATCCAGGCCACGCCGTTACGGAGTGACGAGCGGGTTTTTCACGGCGAAAGCGCCGTTCGGATTTGGTCGCACCCAGACGATCAGATCCCAGATTGACGGCATATCGAAAATCGTGACGACCGCAGACGCAGTCTTGACGCGGCCCATCGCAACCAGCTGCGCGGCCGTGGGATGCGCCGGATCGCCGCCCGCGGCGCGGTATTTGCGCGCGTCGACCCAATTGTCGTAGGTCATCGTGCCATCCGCGTTTCGCGCGACCCAATGTACATGGTCGTCGAATTCGTAGAGGCGCCCTGGATTCACGCCGAAAATGCTCGGTCGCGTGGTGCTCGTTTGCAGCACCGAGAAATCCGCCCCAAGCAAATTCCCGGCCTTGTCGTACCACAGTTGACTGGGATGCTTTGCGTCGGATGAGGTCCACTGGAAATTCGCGTAACTGATCGCGCCGGTCTCGTCGGCGTTGGTGTAGCGCACGTATCCCGCTTTTTCGGCGTCTTGCGCCTTGGGAAATCGCGACATGAGATCGGCTTGAATCGCTGTGACGAAAGCCGATTCGGCCGGACCGAGGGGGCCGGCGTAAGTCGGATTTTGATCGGCCCGCGCGAAGACCGGCAGCGCGAACGCTGCGATGAAGAAAAATACAATTGCACGCGTGTACATAATGCCTCCGGGGAAGCAAGTTCGCGCCGCCGTGACGAAGCCCCACCATGACTCCACCGGCTATCCGTTAACGGCGGACGCCGCGATATCTATCGCCGTCCGGGGAATAAGGGGCCGCAAGGAGGTTCGAATGGTACGAAGCGGCGCTCTCATGATCGTTTTTTGGGTTCTGATGCTGGTCTGGTTCATCGACCTCTGGATGGCCGGCCCCACTCTGCGTGCCTTTATTCCGTGGCTCGCCGTGCTCGTACTGGGCTTTGCGGCCGTCGGTTTTCCGGCGATGACGATGGGCGGGCCTGTCCGCAGGGACGACCGCGATTTGCGGCCCTAGGTGAAGCGCATAGTCACGGGTTTCTGGCTGGCAATCGCTTTAGCCGGCTGCACCAATCAGCAAGCCGCACAAACGCAGCAGCAAGTCTCGCACGAAACCGCGCAGTCGTTCAAAGCGGTCAACGGCGCGCTGCAGAAAATCGATGCGAAGGACGCAGCGCTCAAGGTGCGCGTTACTGCGGCAGTGGCGGCGCAGGCCGGCGCCAACGTTTTCCGCGTCGGAACCGACGTGCGCGCGGGCGTGGTCACGTTAAGCGGAACCGTGCCGGATAATCAGGTCGAGCAAACCGTCGTGCGCGCTGCTACCGGCGTGCCCGGCGTTAAGCGCGTCGATAACCGCCTGCGGCTGCAATAGCCGACGTAGACGACCGGTATCACAAAAAGCGTGAGCAGCAGCGAACTCGACAGTCCGCCGATGACGACGGTTCCTAGCGCCTGACGGTATTCGGCGCCGACTGTCTGACCCAACGCCAGCGGCAGCATTCCTACGATCATAGCGAGCGTGGTCATGAGAACCGGCCGGAACCGCAAGGCCGCAGCGCTTTGAATTGCCGCGAGTGCACCGTTACCGTTGCGCAGCGATCGCTCCGCGTACTCCACGAGTAGGATGCCGTTTTTTGCGACCAGCCCGACGAGCAAGACGATTCCGAGCATCGAGTAGAGATTGAGCGGTTGACGAGTTATGAAAAGCAGTCCGAACGCGCCGATTGAAGCCAACGGAACGGTGGCCATAATGATGAGCGGAAGGCCATAACTCTTATAAAGAAGCGCGAGAATGGCATAGACCGCTATCACGGAGAGGCCCAGCGCGGCGAGCATCTTTGTGACCGTATCGAGGAATTGTTCGATATCACCGCGAGGCTCGATGCGCGTGCCTTCAGGCAGGAAATTCGGATCGGCGAGCAGCTTCCCCAGGCTCGCGGTGACGACACTTATGGGCGCGCCGCCCGCGGTATTGGCGCTCACGGTGACGACGCGCCGCCGATTCTCGCGCTCGATCACGACCGGCTGGCGTGTCCATTGCATTTTTACGAGCGCGCGAAGCGGCACGAGCGTCCCGTTGGATGCTCGTACCGTCAGCCGGCCCAGCGCATTCACGTCTGCGGTCCGGCCGGCATTTGACTGCACCAGAACGTCCACGAGTCCGTCGGGCTCGCGAGCCTTCATCGCGATCGCGCCGCCACTCCCTATGCGCGCCGTCTGCGCGGCTTCGTCGGTAGAGACGTTCAACAACTCCGCGCGCCCGGCGTCCACCGTGAGTTGCAGGTGTGGACGCAGTCCAACACCGGTCGTCCGCACGTCGGCGGCTTGCGGGTCGGCACGCAGAAAATCCGCGATCCGCGCCGCTGCCTCGTCGACGGCGTTGGTTTTTCCCGAAATGCTGTAGCTGATCGGCGCCGCACCGCCCATGCCTTTTCCGGCGCCCGCGATTTCGGCTTCGGGTGGCATTCCAGCGGCTTCGCGCAGGCGGCGAACGGCATCGTCGCCGTTGGAATTCTGATCTTCCAAGATGATCTTTATCTGCGCGACGTTTCCGGCGAAAACGTCGGAGACCCCGTTAAATGCACGTCCCGCACTGCCCTCGACGTGCCGAACTCGTTCGTCCTGGAGCAACGTGGACGCGATGCGCTGTGCCGCAGCGTCGGTTCGGGCGAGCGGCGTGCCCGGCGGCATCGTGAGGTCCAAAACGATCGCACCGCGATTGGCCGGCGGGGAAAACTCCGTCGCGATCCATCCCGCGAACAGCGGCACGAGCGAAGCGATACACGTGAGGGCCGCAAACGAGAGAACCAGTCCGCGGCGGTGTAGTGCGCGGGGCAAGAGGGCGAATGCGTACCAGTCCGCGAGTTTTTCTTCCCAGCGGTTAAAGGCGTCGAGCAATCTGCGCCAGCCGGCCGCCGCGCGCGAGACGGAAAGAAGGCGCAGGGTCCAAGGAAGTCTTGCCGGGTCGATGGTTCGGTCCACATCGATCAGAGCCCAGCGCGCGCTCAACAGCGGCGTAAGCGTATAGGCAACGAGCAATGAAAAGACCGTAGCGAAAACGATGACGAGCGCGAACTCGCGCATGAACTCTCCGACGATGCCGTTCATCAGCGCGATAGGCAAGAATACGGCAACGTCGATGAGCGTAATCGCAAAGGCGGCCGCGCCGAGGTCGCGGCGACCTGCCAATGCCGCCCGTTCGCCTCGTAACCCGCGTTTGACGTTGAGCGCGATGGCTTCAATGATCACGATCGAGTCGTCAACGAGGATTCCAATCGTCAGCGACAAGCCCATCAGCGAGAGTACGTTTAACGTGAATCCCATGACCCACATGGCAATGAACGCCGCGCATAGCGATGCCGGAATCGCAACGACGGCGATGACTGCATTTCGCCATGCGCGCAGGAAGAGCAGCATCACGAGAACCGTCAGCGCGATTCCCTCGCCGAGCGTCTGCGTCACGGCGCCGATTGCCGCAGTCGTGTACGGTTCGTCGGTGCGCAATTCTTCGAAACGCAGAAGGGGATACTCAAGGGCAAGCGCGCGAAGCGTTTTGCGCGCTGCTCGAATCGTTCGGATCGAATCGTCACCGGCCGCGCGCGATACGAAGATGACGATAGCCGGTTCGCCGTCCACACGCGAAATCACGGAAGGATCGGCCGAGGCGTCCTCGACCGCGGCGACCTCGCTGAGGCGTACGGTGGAGGAGGGGAGCAAGACGGGAACGGTTCGTAGCCGTTCGATCGACGAAGCGGCTGCGCTAATGCCAATAGTCGTTTCGGTCAGCGGCGAGCGCAACAGGCCGCCGGGAAGCACCGCGTTAGCGCGCGCGGTCGCGCGGAAAACATCCAAGGCGGTGCCGCCGACCGCCGTTAGCGCCGCCGCATTGGGGCGGATTGTAAACTGGCGCGGCACCGCTCCGGCGATCAAAACATTTCCGACACCGTTCGTCGCGCGGAGGGCCGGCACGATGCTGCGCCGGACGATTTCGGAGACGGCGGAAGGCGCCACGATGCGCGAACTGACAGATTCTTCAAGGATCGGCGCTTGCGAGGGATCGTCTTTCGAAACCGACGGCGGGACGAGGTCGGCGGGAAGATTGGGCTGCGCTGCGTTGACGGCTTGTTGAACGTTCGTGCGGTCGGTCTCGACGTCGCTTCCGAAATGGAATCGCACGCTGAGTTCGGCGATGCCGTTCTGCGCAGAAGCGGAAATGCGCTCGACGTTTGGGAGGCTGTCGAGCTCATCTTCGAGCGGTTCCACGATCAGTTGCTCGATTTGCTGTGGGGCCGCTCCCGGATATGGCGCCGTAACGGTGACGACCGGAAAATTCACCGGAGGCAAGATCGCGCGACCGATACGAAAGAAAGCGACCGCTCCGACGAGGAAGATCAGAAGATAAAAGATCGTGAGTGCGATCGGATTGCGGAGCGAAAACCGCGTCAGGAACACTTAGGGGAATTTTGTGACTGCCTGAGGGACCGCTGCCGCAATTCGAGCGACATTACTTCGGCTTGAAGTAATTACGCCGCGTGGCGGCTTTTCAATCTGCAGTCAGAGCGCTATCGTGAAGGCGATGCCATTTTCATCGGTGGCGGGCTGGATCGCCTTGGGATTGCTCCCCACAACCGCGGTAGCGGGGCTGATCCTGCGCAGATTCGCGCGAGGCTCGTTTGTCCGCCGGATGCGCCCGCATTTCATCATCGGCTATGCCGCGCTGGTCTTTGCGGTGCTACATCTCGCGCTGTCGAGCAGCGCGATGCCGGGCGCAAACGGCAACGGCATCTGGCTGGCAACCTTTGCAACGGCCGGACTGGGGGCACAGGCGTTTAGCGGTGCCAGTCTACAAGATCCCGGTGCGTACCGCCAACCCTTGCGGCGCTGGCACGTCCGGTTATTCTGGGCGGTTCTCGTATTGAGCGCGTTGCACGTTGCGCTGAACCGGTAGCGCTACAACTCCCAATCGGGGTGCCATTTTTTGCTGTCGAAGAGCGCGAGCGATTCGCGCAGAAAATGCTGTTCGCTGCGCAAACGCGCGGCCGTATGGGCGAGAGCGAGGTGACCGCCGCCGCTCCGGTCGCTGCCGGCTCCGAAGAGCCGGCTCAAACGTTTTTCTTGATCCCCGATGGCTTGTAACCGAGCGGCAATCATTGCTCGGGCTTTTGCGCGCGGGAGTTGCGCCAGAAGCACGTAGGCGATCTCGATGGCGGGGTCGGCGGCTTGCACGTCGGCAACGATCTTGGCGAGCAGCGCATGAAAACGGCGCTCGCCGGCGGCGGACAAGCGGAAGACGCTTTTCGTGGGTTTTGGGCCGCGCTCGCTGCCGGTGGTTTTCGCGAGCAGCAGTCCGCGCCGCTCGAGCTTCACGACGAGATGATAGACGTTTCCCTGTTTGAGCGTGCGATAGAGGGGGGCGTGTGCGCGCACGGTGCGGTTGAGCGCGTATGCCGACATCGGCGCGCGCCGCAATATTCCGAGGATCAGGAGCTCGCGCGCTTCCTCAAGCATAAGGTTCTCCTTCGGCGCATGTGAATTACTTCCGGTTGAACTAATTGGGGGCGCGCAGCATCTGTCGCGCCGCCCCGCGCTCCGCTATGCTTTCGGTATGAAGTACATGATCTTTAGTTTAGCCTTCGTCTTTGCTGCCGTGCCTGCCGGTGCCCAAATGATGGGCGGCCACACGCCGCCGGTGCCGATGACGCCCGCGCAGTTTTCCGCCGCGCACGTTGGAGCGAACGTGCAAATAGCGGTGCGGGTCACCGGGCGAAACCGGCAGATCGTCTTCGGGGAGGTGCTGCGCCAAAAAACCGAGACGCTCTCACTGCATACCGGCCTCCGCGTCACGCTTTATTTTCCCGACGGGACGCCGACGATTATGGGCACCGCGTCCGACGTTCGTGCCGGCGCGATTCTTTTCGTCTATGGTGTGCTAACCAAGCCCGGCAACGTTGACGTCAAGCGGCTGGTCGTCGATACCCGTTTCGTTCACGTTTAGCGCGTCTCGCTGCGGATCGCTGGGATCGCGTACACACAAAGAGCGACCAGCAGATATCCGATCGCCGAGATTCCCATCGCCAGGCGCGCTCCCCAGTGGTCGGCGGCGTAGCCAAAACCGACGGCCGCAACGGGTATCCCGCAGAGCACCAAGAGCCGGACGGCGCCGAAAACGCGACCGACATATTCCTCGCGAATGACGCGCAGGCGAAATCCGACGATCTGCGAGATCTCAAATTGCACGACCGCATTGGCGAGCGCCCAAAAGACCCCGGCGATCCACACATTGCGCGTGAACACGACGGGCAGAAAAATCACTGCGTCGATTACGTACGCGATCGTCAGCGCGCGGCCGAAGACCCAGCGACTCGCGAATTTGGTCGACAGTACCGATCCGCAGATTGCACCCGCGGCCGAGATGCCGAAGAATATGCCGACGTCGCGATCGCTGGCGCCGAAATCGCGTTTGAGAAAGGGCACTAGCACGGCGTAAGCTCCGAAGCCGAGCATGTTGATCACGAGGTTGGTAAACGCGAGCGCGCGCATAGCCCGGTCGCCGAAGAGCAGAGAAAAGCCCGTTCGAATATCGGAGAGTATCTCGCGATGCGACGGTATGCCCGTGGCGGTTTCCGGTCCAAGCGACGGAATGCGCCATAACGAGATCATCGAGCCGAGGTAGCCCGCCGCCGTAATGAGCAGCGCCGGCAAGGCGCCAAAAAGAGCGAAGAGCGCGCCGCCGATAATCGGTGTTACGAGGTTGGCGAAGTTCTCCGCGCCCCCCAAAGCCGCCGTTGCTTCGGTTCCGCGCTCTTTTCCGAGCAAAAACGGAATGCTCGACGTTTGGCCGCCCAAGAAGAGCGCGGCGGCAATCGCGACGACGACGAGGCCGGCGTAAATATCCCCCACCGTCAGCATGTGTAACGCATACAGCGCTGCGAACAAGAGCATCATCGCGCAGCGAACGGCGTTCGAAACGAACATGACCGCGCGCCGGTTCAGCCGATCGGCCAGCGACCCGGCGATCACGCAGAATAGCGCGAACGGAGCTAGTTCGCACAAGTACGCCACGCCCGTTGAAAGCGCCGAATGCGACAAGCGGAAGACCAGCAGCGGAATCGCAAGCAAACGGAAACCGTCGCCGAGCAAGCTCAAGCATTGCCCGATGTAATATTGCCGAAACCGTTGAACTGAAAATATGCTGCGCCGAACTTGCGCGCTGGCGAACGACATGCGACGAGAACCTCCGGGTAGGGATGGACGTTTGGGGTGGGCTCTCAGTCGCTAGCGCATAACGGCAAGATTCTACCCGATCCTGAAGGACGGCGCAAATGTGCAGGCGGCTCCGGCTCCAAAAGGCATTCCGGATGTTTTCCGGAGAATGCCGCCTCATGCAGCGAACCGCTATTTTTTTCTGCGCCTTATTCGTTTTTGCGGCGCAGGCCCAGGCGCTCCCGGCGTCGCTTCAGACGCCGCTGGCAACCAAGAGTAACCCGATGACCGTCGTGCTCGACGAGCGAACCGCGCCGCGCGGCTACGCTTACTCGCACATGACGATACCGGTCAAACCGGGACCCTTTACACTGTCGTATCCGGAATGGATACCGGGCGAGCACGGTCCGACCGGACCGCTCAACGATCTGGCGGAGCTCAAAATCAGTGCGGGCGGCCAATCGATCCCGTGGGAGCGCGACCGCGTCGACATGTACGCCTTTCACATTAACGTTCCGAGCGGGGTCGCCACGGTCAACGTTGACTTCACGGTGCTGCTGAACCATCCGAACAATTTCGTCGACGGCCAGCTGGCGACGCGCAACGTCATGGTGGGCAACTGGAATCGCTACATCTTGTACCAGCCCGATATCAATAACACGCAGTATTATGTGCGCGCGAGCCTTATTCTACCGCCGGCCTGGGATTACGCCAGCGCGCTTCCGGTCGCCGCGCGAAGCGGAAACCGGATCGACTTTAAAACGGTGACGCTGGAGACGCTCGTCGATTCGCCGACGGACTCGGGGCGCTACTACCGCCACATCGTCGGCTGGAGCGGGCAGGGCACGCACACGTACATCGATCTGTTCGCCGATCATCCCGAAGATCTCAAGATGCCGGCAAGTGAACTCGCCGCGTATAAAAGGATGACGCCGGAGGCGATGGCGCTCTACGGCGGACGGCATTGGAACGTCTATCACTCGGAGCTCACACTGAGCGATTTGATTCCGCCACAGGGAATCGAGCACCATCAATCGAGCGACGATCGTAGCGACGACACATTCTTGACCAATCACGCCGAGCAGCTCGCGGGCGGAGATTTGCTGACGCACGAGTTTTCCCATTCGTGGAACGGAAAGTACCGGCGCCCATTCGATCTGCAGCAGCCCAACTTCAACCGCCCATTCCCCGAGCACACCGAACTGCTTTGGGAGTACGAAGGCATGAACATGTACATGGGCGATCTACTCGCGTTCCGCAGCGGCATCAAAGGGAAGCCTTCGGACTACCCGGAGTATTTCGCGTACATTTATTCGTCGATGGCCTTCGAGCCGGGACGCAAGACAACGCCGATCATCGATCTGACCACAGGCGCGCCGTACTTTTATCTCGCAGATGGCCCATACGGATCGCTGCGGCGTAATGCTTTCGATTTTTACACCGAAGGCGAACTGATGTGGCTGGACGCCGACACGATTATCCGGCAACTAACCCAGGGTAAGAAATCGATCGACGATTACGCTAAGGTGTATGCGGGAGGGACGTCGGGGCCGCACGTTGTCACTTATACCCGCGCGGACTTGGAGCGGTACCTCGGTGAGGTTGCGCCGTATGACTGGCACGGTTTTTTTCAGAAGTATGTCTATTCCATCGCGCCGCAACCGCCGACCGACGAAATCGCGCGCGCGGGTTACCGGCTGGTTTTCACTGCGAAGCCGAATACCTATGAAGCCAACCGCGAGACGCTCAGAAAAACGATCGGGTCCTGGTACGACGTCGGAGTAAATCTGAAGGAGGATGGAACCATCATCGACGTGCGCGAGGGTTCGGCCGCGTGGAACGCCGGCTTAGGTGACGGAATGCAGATCGTCGCATTGAACGGCCGCGAATTTGCGCCAGATGCCTGGAACGGTGCCGTCGCTGCGACTTCGGCGAGTTTCTCGCCCATCGTGTTGCTGGTGAAGCAAGGCGATTTCTATCAGAACATTACCCTGAATTATCGAGGCGGCGCGAAGCATCCGCACCTCGTCCGAATACCGGGAACCACCGATATGTTCGCGCAGATCATGCGGCCGCACGCGAAATGAGAGGGAATGAAATGAAGCACGCAGCTCGAGCCGGCATCGTTGCACTGGCATTTGCGGCCGGTCTCGGCGGCGCTGCATCCGCGCAAACGTTGCCGAACGCGCAGTTCGACCGGCCGCTAGCGACGCAGAGCAATCCGATGACCATAGTGCTCGACGCGCGGAAATCTGCGCTCGGACGCGCGTACGCGCACATGACCATTCCCGCGGCGCCCGGGCCGTTTACGATCGATTACCCGGAGTGGATACCGGGCGAACACGGGCCGACCGGTCCGCTCACTGATATTTCGGAATTGCGCGTAAGTGCCGGCGGCAAGCAGCTGCGCTGGCAGCGCGACCAGGTCGACATGTACGCGTTTCATCTCAACGTGCCGCCTGGCACCTCCACCGTCAACGTTGATTTCACCGTGCTGCTCAACGGCGGCGGCGACAACATGGCGACGCGGAATATCATGGTCGGCAACTGGAACCGCTACATCTTTTATCAACGCAATATCGACAACACACAGTACTTCGCGCGTGCATCGATCATTCTGCCGGCCGGCTGGGATTTTGCATCGGCGCTTCCGGTGGCGTCGCGTTCCGGCAATCGCGTGAATTTCGAGACGGTTTCACTTGAGACGCTGGTCGATTCACCGACCGATATGGGCGCGTACGTGAAACACATCACGACCTGGACCGGCGGCGGTGCCGCGACCTATCTCGATCTGTTCGCGGACGCGCCGGAAGATTTGAAGATCGACGACAAAGTAATCGCTGCCTACAAACAGTTGACGCCCGAAGCGATGGCGGTGTACGGAGGTCGTCACTGGAACGTGTATCACGCTGAGCTCACGCTCAGCAACACGCTCGGATTCCAAGGTATCGAACATCACCAGTCGAGCGACGATCGCGCGGGCGACGATTTCTTGACAAGCCCTCGCCAGCAAATGCTCAGCGGCGATTTGGTGCCGCACGAGTTTTCGCACTCCTGGAACGGCAAGTACCGGCGCCCGTTCGACCTGCAGCAGCCCGATTACAACGAGCCTTTTCCGGAACGCACCGAACTGCTTTGGCAATACGAAGGCATGAACCAATATATCGGCGACATGCTCTCGTTCCGCTCGGGCATTCGCGATCCGAAGGATTATCCGGAGTTTTTAGCTTCGCTGTATTCCGGTCTCGCCTACGAACCCGGACGAAACACGACGCCGCTGATCGACACGACAACGGGCGCGCCGTACTACTATTGCTGCGCGCGCGGCGTCTATCCGAGTTTGCGGCGCACGGCCGGCGATTTCTACCGGGAAGGCGAGCTGGTCTGGCTCGACGCGGACACGATCATTCGCGAGCAATCCCACGGCACGAAGTCGCTGGATGACTACACACGGCTCTTCGCGGGCGGCGTCTCCGGTCCAAAGGTCGTGACGTACACGCGTGAAGATATCGAAAACTATCTGAATCAAGTCGTCCCGTACGACTGGCATGGATTTTTCGAGAAATACGTCTACACGGTCGCGCCGATTCCGCCCACCGACGAGATCGCGCGAGCGGGTTACAAACTCGTTTTCAACGAGACGCCGAATAAATTCGTCAACGGCCGCGGCGGCCGCGGAGTCCCCGCTTGGTTCGACGCCGGCGTCACGTTAAGCGGAACGGGAACGGTCGGCGACGTACGCGAGGATTCGGCAGCTTGGAAGGCGGGACTCGCGCCCGGCATGCAAGTCGTTGCAGTTAACGGGCGCGATTTTAGCGCCGACCTCTGGACGCAGGCTATTAAAGACGCCAAAGGTTCGAGCGCGCCGGTTCATCTGCTTGTAAAGCAAGGCCATTGGTATCAAACGATCGATCTCGATTATCACGACGGCCTGAAATATCCGCACCTCGAGCGCATTGCCGCCGTGCCGGACATGTTAGCGGGTATCATGCGCTCGCACGCCGCCGCCCCGTAATCGGCCTGGCTACTTACCGCAAAGCGATGATCAGCTGCGCCGCTCAGGGCAGCGCGTGATGCGCCGCGTTGCGTTCGCCGCGATCTTTCTGGTTGCGGGTTGGATGCTCTACGTTTTTCTTTTCACGGGTTTGGGCCCCGCGGCGTGGGGAATCGAAAACGAAATGGCGATGCGCGATTTTGCCCGTCAGGTGCTGTTCATAACAGAGGCTCGAACGATTGGCGATCGGACGGTAGAAACCGTTTGCGAGCGTACGACCGCCGCGTGGTCCGCGATGTATATGCGTGACGATGCCGGTAAGCACTATGCGCTTGGCGCGCACTGCGGCGATTATGTGCCGCCGCTCAGCGTCTCCGAAAACGACGCCGCCATCGTCGCAATGCGGACCGATCACGGGATCGTGGAGCAGCTCAAAGGCTCAGCCTTCGATGAGGCGCTCGTGCTCCCGCTATTTGCGCGCGGGCGAGTTATGGGGTTTCTCGTTTGCGGACCCAAGAGCGTCAACGAATCCTATGCGCCGGACGAGCGTGATGCGCTGTCGCAAATTGCGCGCGGCGTGGCGGCGGCCTTCGACTCGGTCCGCTTGGCGGAACTCGAGGATGAGAATCGCGCCCTGCGAGCACAATTGGCGCGCTGACGTTAAATTCACACAGACGCTCGCCCTTATAAGGCGCATGCTAAGCGTGAGGCGCGGAAAGAGTGCCGCTTAGGCATGTTGACAGCGCACTTCAAATGAGAGCGAGAATCTATCTCACAACACGTGATGCGGGCCCAAAAGGCGCCGCACATAACGAGTCTTTTCCGCACGACCATGGTCGAGGCCCCGTTCAGCAGCGTCATAGAGTACGTTACCGATTTTTTTAACGAGCGACCTCAGCTTCGCGTGAAGGCCCTTGCGTCTACCAATGTCACAGTGGAAACGCAGCGCGCATTAGTAGATGACAAGACCGACGCCGTGCGTGGCCATGACGCGCTCACGATCTCATGGCAACCGCGTTGGTCAGCATTCCCGTCGTTCCGTGGCCTCGCTACGGTTCGCCCGCAATCTCCAGGTTCGATTCTCGCTCTGGAAGGCTCGTATGAACCGCCCGGTGGTCTAGCCGGCCAGATTTTCGATCGGTTGATCGGCGGGCGGCTCGCAAACAGTACCATGGACCATTTGCTTGACCGCCTTCGCCGCTACATCAACGATCGTCATGTTGCTTTCCAGCAAGCGTGCCCCACTAATGAACAGCTCAACGAGTCGGAGCGGTCACACCGTACGGAGCATTCATGAACGTTTTCCGCGCAAGGGCCGTCTTTATCGGGATGCTTATCGCAGCGACATTGATGTTGCTGAACTCGACGCCGGTTTCTGCAATGCCGCCGTTCGCGCAAGCGTACGGAATGAAATGCAGCGTTTGTCACACGCAGGTCCCCGCCTTGAACTCGTATGGCCGCTACCTTCAACGTACGGGTTATGCTGAGCTAGACGTTCATACGCTGCACCGCTCGACGCCGTTCTGGATTGGCGAAACCGCGAACTATTCTCATAACTCCCAAGATGCGAGCTCTCCGCGAACGGTATTCGGAAACGTCGCATTTCACGCCGCCGGGGCGTTTGATGCAAATACGACCTTCCATTATCAGCAGTGGATCGTGCAGGGCGGTCAAGCCGGCGGCATCGATACCGCCTGGATTACATTCAATAATTTATTTCACCGTAACGGGCATCTTTTTGTCGGCAAAATGCCCGGGACGACGGCGTCGCCCTTAAGCCAATGGTTCGACATCGCTTCATTTGCGACGCCGGAGCTGACCGTCGGCGAGCACGTATACCAAAACGACGGCAACCGGTGGGGTTCCAAATTCATTTTCGTAAAGAATTCACTAGACGCTGAGATCGGTTACTTCGCGGACGGCGGTGACCTCAGCGGCATCGGAAAATACTCATCGGATGTTGAGAAGACGTTCCAATGGCGATTGGCGCATGCAAATCCCGAACAACCGCTGGAATATGGTCTCATGGGCGCGCGCGGTTCATACCCGCTGGCCGAAGGCGGCTTCGATCAGTACTCATCGTTTACGCCTTACGTCCAACGCGATCCCGTGGGAGTGTTTCCCGGCATCTTTGCGATGTATCAGACGGCTTTCGACAGCAACGCCGGACAGGACGCGCTGGGCAATCCGTTGGGACCTGCGCGGAGCACCGCCGCAACGATCGAGTTCTACGAGCCGGTCGGCGACAAAGGTCTGATCGCGTTTCGCAAAGAGCTCCAAAAGGACGGCTTAGGAACACAGACCCAGAGCGGAAACATCGATTTCGCCTACCACGTGTTGCCATATCTCCATGTGTATCTGGAGACGGCGATGGCGCAAAATACGACGCCGACGTTTAGCTACATGCTGTGGTGGACGATGCCGCTGCAAAATGTCGCCGCAGCAACAAGCGCATTGGCCGCCGCGACACCAAGTCCGGCGGTCCCGGCGGTCGGCAAGAGCGCCTCGGCCGCTCATGCTGCTCCCACGTCAGCTCCGGTCGCGGCTCGCCCGATTATTACGATTTCCGCATCGAACTGGAAGTTTACGCCCGGCACGATCGCGCTGCATACCGGCGAAACGACGCGATTGCGTCTCGTGAGCACGCAAGGCGTTCACGGTTTGCAATCCAAGGATCTCGCCATCCCGCTTACCGTCATGCAGCCCGGCGGCGGCGACATCGTCAACGTCACTCCGAAGAAGGCCGGCGTGTATGTCTTGCATTGTGCGATCATATGCGGTCCCGGGCATCCCAACATGACCCTCACCATAACCGTTACGGACTCGAAAGGGACTACACAGTGAAAATGACTTCTATCGCGTCAACTCTCGGCCTGGCAGCCGCCCTCGCCGCGCCGGTTGTGGCACGCGAACAATCCACCATGGTTTCCGCGAAGAACTTCGCGTTCACGCCGGGGACGATAACGCTCAAATTGCATCAACGCGCGAAATTGGTTTTCGTCGGTACACAGGGAACGCACGGAATTACGATCCCGGAGATCGGCCTAAGCAAAGTGATTGTGATCAGTAACAAACCGACGACCGTGGAAGTGACGCCCGCTCGCATTGGCAGTTTTGTGGCCCGTTGCGCCGTGTACTGCGGCATAGGTCACGGGAGCATGCTGCTCAAGGTCAACGTCATAAAGTGAGGTTGAGGCGCATGCCGGCGCACAAGACGCGGTACATTCCCCCGCAGTAGGGCAATGATTTCACGTATGCGCGGAGATAAGCTGGTGATTCGCACGTTGCCTCCATATATATGGTGCACGCAAAGCGTCCTCGTTTGGCGGCGAAGCTAAGGACGGCCGGTGCGATCCATGATTTCCGACTCAGGCAGTCTTTCCGTTCGTCGTGTGAGTTTCTACGCTGATCGGCGTCGGCGGTACCGGGTACTTGTTGACGATCAAAAGGTCGGATTGCTTGGCGATGGCAACGACCCGCTGACCGTGCAAGTCTCTCCGGGTCCGCATAACGTTTGCGTAAAACTCGATTGGTGTTCGAGCAACACGCTACGTGTTGACGTTAAGCCCGGTCAGCGGGTCGTTACGGAATGCGGTTCAAACCTTACGGACGCGAATTGGGTTTCGATGATCATATATACGACCGTGAAGGCCCACGACTATCTCTGGCTCAGGCAAGTGCTTGAATGACCGCTAAGCACCGGGGCAGGGGTTCGGACAGAGTTTCGCTTGGAACTGTTTCGCGACGGCCGGCGGGATGCCGTAGCGTTTCTCCATCATCGATGCGTATGTGACGCCACCGCCTTGACCGAGGAACGCCCACTTGCCGTTCTTTAGGTGCAGCCACGCGGTGCCTTCCCCCCGTCCGTGCGCCGTTCCGAAATCGCATTGCGCCCACGTTTGCACAACGAAACACGAGGGCTGCTCGATGTCGCTCCAGCCGCGTGCGTGATACGCTGCGACGAGCGCCGCAACGGCGGTCTTCTGCGCTGAGGACGCCGCGTAAGCGGGGATGGCAGCGAGCAACGAAAGCGCGGCTGCAAATGCGATCAACCTGTGTGTTCTCCTTACTTTCTTTCAAAAATGAAAAAGATCAAGCGTCTCTTTTTTTAAAAAGGCTGTGCGTAGGCGACGAGATTCATCGCATCCCGTGGTTTCATGAAATTCTCCCATATACCAACGACCGCCATGTCTGCATACCCGCCTACGCGCAACGGAACGCAAGCCCACGCATTTGATCCATGATTGCCGGACGAGAAGTACACGCGTCGCCCATTAATTTTAGCGCTATATGTTGCGCTCATAATAAATCCATAACCTGGATACCCGTCCGCACGACAGGCTACATTAGCGTCGGCATTACAATCGCGAGATGACGACCAATCAATTTCTTTGCCGCCATTTGTAAAGACGATGCTTAGATTTGTGCCGCAAGCCATCGGTGATAGGGCGGTGCGTTTCCACTTTAGGTACTTAAGCCCCGGCGGAAGACTCGCTGGGTAAAAGTCGTATGGCCCCGTGAGCGCGTGCATTCGAACGCGCTCGGTCTGCGGGACGGACGCTGCTTGGGCCGCCGGTCCTAGCAACACAGTGCAAATAAGAACACACACGGTTAGGGCTATGAAACGCGGCATTGGATGGCGATTGCGCCCGCCGCTAAAAACCCCTCCCGGAGCTAGCATGAGGGAGTGCCCATGTTGCTACGCATTTGCGGCGACTGGAACGAGAGTCACCGGATGTTCTACGAGATTTTGACTCCAACGTACGAGTGCGAGCCAATGGAATTGCTGCACGAAGGCAAAAACTAAAAGCGCCAGAGGAGCCAGCACGATCGCCGCGGACGGCAGAACCGTGATAATTCCGACCGCCGCGACGGTGGCGATGCCCGCCAACACTGCGGTAATGATCGCCGTCAAGATTACTACACCGAGGGTTGGCCAAAAGCGATACGCCGTTGCACTCCAAGTTTTTCCGAACACCTCATCGGGATAAAGCAAATACATCGGAATCGTCAAGGAGAGTTTGGCGCCAATCCAGATGCCGGGAATGATCAAGAAGACGGCGGCGATTTCGATGGCAATCCCCGCAGCAAGGCCGTACAGGAGAGCGCCAAAGAAACGCCCCACGGTCATGCCAAAATGCGGCCGGATCGTGCGCACGGCGGCCGCAAGACCGAAATAGCTGAGCACGACGGAGAGAATGATGACGTAATAGAACGAGCTCACCGCCGCCAGCGCCTGATTCTGCGATCCTATCGGGAAAAATATTCCGAGCAGACCCGCGAATGCCGCCAGCGCGAGGCAGATGTAAAGCGCCTTGCGATATGTCATGAGCGTGGCGCGCGAGTCGGCGAAGGATGAAGAAACGGCCTCACTCACGGAAAGCATAACGGCCTCCTCTGAAAAAGAGCAGCTGTTTACTCTTGTGCCGCAAAGGTGAACCACTCCTTGAAAAGGGCCGGCTTCACGTTTTTTGGAACAACGAGGCGCTATGCCAGTTCTATTGCTCCTGACAACGGTCGCGCTATCCTCGGCCATATGCGCCAGCGCCGCCGATCACAAGGCGGTCTTTGGCGCCATTATGCGTCACGACCACGTAACTGGAACAGTCTTTCCTATCACCATTGTCGGCAACTACGCCGAAGCCGGCGTATCGAGAGCGAGCGGCAATACCTCAGAGTCCGTTCTCCTCGTGAAGAAGAACGGGTCGTGGAAGGTTCTAGCGGCCGGCGGTCGCGCCTACAACGTCGCGTCTATGGAACGCTACGGAATTCCCCGGGCAACAGCGACGACGCTGGCACGCAAGGTCCAGCAGGGAGTTTGCGCCGCACCGGGCTGATGTGGCGACGTCGCGGACCAGCCGCGACTTCTACTGGATTCGGTGATAAATGAAGATGGGACCGTTGCCAAAGGTGACGTCTTGAGCCATGAACGTCGTCGCCGAAGTGAACCGGTAGCGATAAGTCGTGCCCGGTGGTTTTCGGATCGGGAAACATCCTGACGGCGCCATACACTGCACCTTCGGCTGCCAGTTCAGGACGTTTAAACGCAACGTGTTCGGTGCGAACAGAGCGTACGTGCCCGTTTCTTGCGTTATCATTCTATTGCCCGAGCTGATACCCTGATCGAGTTCACTGAATCCGCCTTGCGGGTTCAGCACGAGTTGAATGGTAAGCCGGACGCCGGAGGTGACCGTCGTCGCCTGCCACGTGCCGATAAACGGATTGGTTGCGCCGGTAGCGGGAATCGCCACTAACGATAGCAATCCCAAGATTGCGAGCGTCCTATGGATCATTCACGTCTCCTTTTGTCGCACGCATTTTCGTGGTCTCCCGAAAAACTCTTGGTAGCCCAACGGGATTCGAACTTGCTGGCTGGTTAATACGCGTTCACATGGATTGCCGGACTCGGTGAGGATGGCAGGATCGGCGCACGCGATTACAATGGAGTACGTTCGGTTATAGCCTGTAAGTAGAAGGGAAGTAGAGGATCCGCCACCGGCACCCAGCTCTCGAGGCGTTTTGACTATCGAACGTTTGAGTGGGTTACTTCTTTTTTCCGTTTGGGCCGACGCTGGCAAACTTGTGCGATGCCGGCTTCGCCTTCTTTGACGACGCCATGCCGTGTCCGGATGTGGTCAAGGCAGCCGCTTGCGGCTGCGCTGCTTTTTGCGAGATGAGCTCGTGGGCCGGCACGGCCGCCGTAGCGGCGCTGATGCTCGCCGGGAAGAGTGATGTCGCGAGGAAACCCTTTCGCACGGGCTCTTCGCCGAAGAAAAAGAGCCGGAGCTATCGCTCCGGCTCTCTTTACGGAAGCGCTATTCTACTAAGGCTAGCACCACCAGAACCAGTACAGCCACCGGTAGGGATAGTAGTTGCTATAGACAGCGGCGGAGCAGTCACGATAATATACAGTAAAGCCTTTGCGCTTTGATGCCGAGCCTTTGACCGCCACCATTTTGCCGCCGCGATTCTCGTTGACGCTGACGACCTCGTTGTTTTTCACGACGATGACGAATTTGTGGTTCTTAATGGTGACCATATTGGTCCCGTTATGAACGCCGACCCCGCCCTTTGGAATCGAAGATGCGGCTTGGGCGCCAGCAATCGGCAGAAGTACCGAAATCGCGAGAAAAAAGGCAACTAATTTCGACATTTACCCTCCGGAAAAAGTGTCCGGTTTGTTAACCGAATTTGTAGCAATAGGGTGAGCCCCCAGGCATGCCTGGGGGCCGCTAACTTGGTACTTAGACTTGGAACAAACCTTTCATCTTTACGGCCCCAAGGGCGTCCCCGGCCTGGGGCTCCCTCCAGGCCCTCATTTGTAGGTCGGGTCGGTGCGAATATATCTGCGTGGTCCGGCCACCCGGGCGCCGTTGGTGGGGTGGTCCTCCAGAAACCATAATTTATGGGAGCGGCGGCCATACACGCGTTCTATTTTTTCGAGCGTTCACGCAATCTCGTTCGGAAGCGACCCGTCCCGGAGCACCGCGAAAAACCACGATCGATCTCCACGAGAGATTCGAGTTTCCCGGCCGAGTACGGCGCCGTGACGAGCAATCTTTCGCGTCATCGAGCCCGAACCAGCGCGACCGCGCGGGCCGATCAGCGGCCGAATCGGAAGCGATCACTTCTAAGAACACATCGTCACGCACGCGCAGCAAGCAATTAAGTGTGCCCATTTCCGGATGCGTTCGACCTGGTCTCGAGGCCGCTTTCGATCGAAGAGTTCGAACGGCGCCACGGCAGGACGTGTGAAAAGCCCGTAACATAGCGGTTTTCGCGCCACTCGTTTTCTAACCGGTGCTGGGAAATGCATTTGGAAAACGATCGGGCGGATACTTAAAAAAGTGGGTTTCCGGCCAACGCCTGAGCGACGGCTTCCGGCTCCGTGAGGGACGCGCCATCGCGCATGAGTAACGAAATGTTGTGCTCTTCTAGTTGATCGTGAAGCGACGCCATTATGCGGTCGTAGCACCATTTTTCGGTCGGTTCGCGTTGAATTCCACTGTTTTTGAAGTAGGCATCCACATAGCCGGTGAGCCGGGATGCCCGCGTGGCGTCTCCGCGCAAGGCAGCAATCAACGCCAAGTGTTGCACGGCGATTCCGATATCATAGCTGTTCTGGCTCTCCCGCAACATGCTCAAGGCTTGACGCGCATCCGCTGCAGCCGCGTCATGTTGGTTGAGGGCGATACGGTATGCGGCCAAATTGTTTCGAAGGTTCGCGGCGACGCGCGAGTTCTTGTTACGTTCGGCGAACGTCAGCGCATCTTCAGCGTGGGTGAGCGCCTCTTCGAATCTTCCGCATTGGAATTCGATGTCAGCGAGATAGAGCGATCCTAGCGTGAACGCGAATTCAGCACCTTGCGCGCGAGCCGCATCAAGCCCCCGGGCGCAAAGCGTGCGAGCCGTCTCGAGGTCACCGCGGTAGGAACAGATGGAGCCGAGCGTCGCGAGCGCCAGCGCCAAACCGCCACCGTCGCCCGTCTCCTCAAAAAGATCTGCCGCTCGACGCAACATGTTTTCGGCTTCCGGCAACTGGTGAGTATCGCGCAAAGCAATCGCGCACGCGCGTAAAGCATAAGCCGTACCGCGCTTGTCGCCCACGGATTCATAAAGTGTTTGGGCGCGTTCGGCTGCCTTTTGGCTCTCGGCTCCCCGCGAGGTGCCGGCCAAGAGAACGGCGCGCGCGAGCCACAGCCGTGCGGCTATTTCAGGATTCTGTTTCTCGTCGGTGAGCTCCAGCGCGCGGGAGATCCAAAGACGCCCTTCCCCGAGGCGCCCCGTCTCGTACCAAAACCGCTCCAAGCCGCCCGCGAGCGCTCCGCCCAAAGCCGCGTCTTGCCGCTCGCCGAGCGACCACTGGAGCGCGGAGCGGAAATTCTCCACGTGATCCCGCAAGCGGCTGTACCATTCTAGCTGCGGGATTTTGTGGAAGTTTACGTCCGCCTCTTGGACGATCGCACGATAAAACTCGGCATGCTTCGTCGCTAGTTGCTGGTAGTTGCCGGACTCTTTGAGTTTTTCGAGCGCATATTCTCGGGTCGATTCCAGTAACCGGTAATGCGCGTTCAACTCGTCTGGGTCCGACACCAGGAGCGACTTTTCTGCCAGCGATATAAGCACGTCGAAAATATCATCGGCCTTCAGAAAGTCATCCGCGCAGATGGCACTAGCCGCTTGGAATGAGAATGCGCCCGCAAATATTGCGCAGCGATCGAACAGCAGTCTTTCGCGCGGATCGAGAAGATCATAGCTCCAATCGATGAGCGCGCGCATCGTCTGGTGTCGCGGCAAGTCGGCCCGGCTTCCGCCGGTTAGGAGCCGGAGCCGTTCGTTTAGGCGCTCCTCCAGGGTTTCGACGTTGAGCACTTTGACGCGCGCGGCCGCAAGCTCGATAGCCAGCGCGATGCCGTCCAGCCGCCGGCATATATCCGCGACCGTTGTTGCGTTTTCAGGCGTAAGAAGGAATTTATTATCTGCCGCGCGGGCGCGTTCGACAAACAATGCTATTGCACTGTAGTGCATCGCTTCGTCGAGGCTAATCACCCCGCTGTCGCGCGGGACTGCCATTGGAGCGAGTTGATGAATCCATTCGCCGGCTATCTGCAGTGGTTGCCGAGACGTCGCGATAATTCTGACATTCGGACATTCGCGTAATAGCGCATCCGCAATCTTCGCTACTTCGCCGATGAGGTGCTCGCAATTGTCGAAAATCAAGAGGGCATGCTTGGCCGCAAGCGATTTTACGACGTGTTTCACCGTGAGGGGATCGCGGGATTCACGTACGTTGAGTGTTGAGGCCAGAACGTGGACAAGTAAAGCTGGGTCGGTGATCGAAGCGAACTCTAAGAGCCATACGCCACCATCTGCATATTGATCTAAAACTTCGGCGCCGAGCTGTATCGCAAGCCTCGTCTTCCCAACCCCGCCCGCGCCGACTATGGTGATCAGGCGCGACGTCCGCACGCCTTGCTTGAGCGACTCTAGATCTTTCTTGCGTCCGACGAAACTGGTGAGTTGAAGCGGTAGATTATTTGGCCAAACGTCGGATGAACGTAGCGGCGGAAAATCTGTGCGCAGGCCTGGCGCGCACAGTTGAAAAATGTGCTCTGCTTCCGTGAGGTCCTTCAGACGGTGCACGCCAAGATCGCGCAGCTGCATCTTGGGACCCAAGTCTTCGCCGACGAGATCGGCGCAGATTCCTGAAACCAAGACCTGTCCGCCGCAGCCGATTGAGAGTAGCCGCGCGACGCGATTCACGGTTGACCCGAAATAGTCGCCGGCACGTTCTTCCGCTTCTCCGGTGTGCAAGGCCATGCGCACATACAGGCCTTCGATCTCTGAAAAATCTTCGTCCGCAAACGCCCGCTGAGCAGCGACCGCAGCGGTGGCCGCGTTCGATGCGCGATCGAAGGCCGCGCAGAAAGCGTCGCCCGCCTTCTTGAAGACGACGCCGCCATGCTTTTTGAGAACCCGGTCGAGAATGGCATCGTGACGTTTGACGGTACGCGCCATCTCGTCATGAAATGCTTCCCAGCGGTGCGTGCTGCCTTCGATGTCGGTAAACAGAAACGTTACCGTGCCTGTTGGCAGGATCGATTTCCCTGCGGATCGTCGCACATGTCTCAATTCTTGGAGCACGTGAGCTTTTCCGGCACTCCCCGAGGTACCCGATTGGTTCGGGCAGGGAGTCGAAGCTGTCCAATGAAGCAATGCAGGCGAAATCTTCATCCTTTTTATGGAAGGGGCATTTAATGGCATCCCTCAGCGAATATGTGCTGCGTTTGGCCCGCGATCCGGCCGAGCGTGCGAAGTTCAGTAAGTCCAGAGCGTCAGCGAATGAAGCAATGGACGCGGCGGGCCTAAAAGACGAACACAAGAAGCTTTTGCTCGACGGCGATCAAGCGGACATAACGAAGGCTATTACCGGCGAGATGCCGGCCTCAGCCGCACTACAAGGGGCGTTGAACAGCTGCACGCTGACCATCAGCCTTAGTTTCGATAGGCCCGCATAGCGCGGCATCGCCCGCTAGGAAGTCAGGTTCTCTTACCGTCGTCGGGACGGGAATCAAAATAGCGGCGCAAACCTCGCCCGAAGCGCTTGCATGCATCGAGCGCGCACACAAGGTTTTCTTTCTGCCGGCTGATCCGCTAACGCAATACTGGCTCGAAGAGCTGAACGATTCGACACAGTCATTGCACGATCTCTACGCGGTCGAAAAAGAGCGCACGCAGACGTATGAAGAAATGGTCGAGCGAGTGCTGAAACCGGTGCGCGAGGGCAGTGAAGTTTGCTTCGTATCATATGGCCATCCAGGGGTCTTTGCGCAGCCGATGCACGAAGCTGTACGTCGCGCTCGCGCCGAGGGTTACCAGGCGACGATGCTTCCCGCGATTTCGGCGGAGGACTGTTTGTTCGCAGACCTCGGCGTCGATCCCGGAAATGCAGGCTGTCAAAGCTTCGAGGCAACCGACTTCCTGGTCTATGCGCGAACGTTCGATACACGCAGTGCCCTGGTGCTCTGGCAAATTGGCGTGATCGCAGAAAAGGGGTTCAAAAAACAGTTCGATGCCTGGAGCTTGGCCGGTTTGGAAGTGCTCCGTGATCGTTTACTTGAGTTTTATCCCGCATCTCATGAAGTACAAATCTATGATGCCGCGCAGTATGTTTGTTGCGACCCGGTGATCGCGCGAGTCGACCTTGGGCGTATGCTCGAAGCCAAAATCGGCGCGTTGTCGACCCTGTACGTCCCGCCCACCGCAACCGCGCAGCCTGATCGCGAAATGGTTCGCAAGCTTGGGCTTGCGTAACGTGTGAGTTTTTAGCCCCAACCGGATTCGAACCGGTGTTACCGAGTTGAGAACCCGGCGTCCTAGGCCTCTAGACGATGGGGCCGCGCTCCCGGGCAGAGATTCGAACTCCGATAAGCAGATTCAGAGTCTGCTGTCCTACCGTTGAACGACCCGGGATGGGTGCGCGACGCCTATCGTACACAACCGTGGCCGATTCGCGCAAGCGTTTTGCGCCGCTGCGCGGAAGGGAAGATGCCCCTCCGGAGGTTTTAGCGTGCAAGCGGTCATCTTGGTCGGTGGTGAAGGAACGCGGCTGCGGCCGCTTACCTTCGGCACGCCAAAACCCATGGTTCCGATTGTAGGCGTGCCCTTTTTGGCGCGAACGCTCGAACGCTTATACGAGGCCGGCATTCGCGATGTGATTCTGCCCGCGGGCTATATGCCGCAGGCGATTACCGAATATTTCGGCGACGGCTCGCGCCTCGATATGAAGATTACGTATGTGATCGAGGACGAGCCGCTCGGAACCGCGGGCGCCATAAAAAACGTCGAACAACACATCACCGGTCCGTTCTTTATGATGAACGGCGATGTGCTCACGAGCCTCGATCTGCGCGCGATGATCGCCTACCACAAGGAGAAAGGGGGCCTCGGCGTGCTGCACCTTATAAAGGTAGAAGACCCGTCGTCATTTGGCTGTGTGGTGCATGACGAGTCCGGCCGCATCTCCCAATTCATTGAGAAGCCGCCCAAAGGGACGGAGCCGACCAACGAAATCAACGCGGGCACCTATCTGCTCGAGCCCGAAGTTTTGAGATTCATTCCACCTGGGCGAAACGTATCGATCGAACGCGAAACGTTTCCGAAAATCCTAGCCGACGGGCAGCCGCTTTACGCCTATCCGACGGAAGACTATTGGATCGACGTCGGACGGCCGGAGCACTACCTCACCCTGCATCGCGACGTGCTGAGCGGAGTGATGCCGCTCAAGATCGAGCCCGGAATCAGCGGGCCAGGCGCGGTTCATGCAGATTGCGCTAATCTCGTCGCGCCGGTGCATATCGGTGAAGGCACGATCATCGCGCGCGCGGCGCAAGTCGGCCCGAACGTGGTTCTTGGAAAAAATTGCCGGATTGCGGCCAATGCTGCGATTAGGGACTCCGTGCTGTGGGATGACGTCGCAGTTGAAGAAGGTGCGACGATTGAAGAAACGATCATCGCGAGCCGTTCGATCGTCGGTGCAAACGCGAAGATCGGCAAAGGCTCGGTCATCGGACACGATGCGCGGATCGAACCGGGTACGGTCGCGCCAGAAGGTTCGCGCATTGGACCCTCCGCGCCAATCGGCGCACGCTAGAAGCGTATGTCGCCCGAAACAATTACCGCGATTTCGTCAGCCCTGACCGCGGCGGTTATTGCAGCGACTGCTGTTGCCGCCGTGATTCAGCTGCGCCACATGCGGTCGGGAAATTTGATAGAAGCGGTTCTATCCTTCCGCGCGATGCTTGAAGACGATGAGCACCGCAAGGCCAACCGGTTGCTGCGTGGCGGAGATCTTGCGCGCGAACTCGAGGATCCTCAGTTTCGGCGCTACCTCTACAGAATCTCCAAAAGGCTTCCGGTCGAGGATGTGCCTCAAAGGTACATTGATCTTCTCGAAGCGGCCGTCGCACTCGGGAATAGTTTCGAGCTCATCGGCGGAATGGTTCGGAATCGCGTGGTGGCGCCGGAAATTTTCCTGGCAAACTATTGGTGGGTTGTCACCAATACGTGGGACCGGATGAAAGAATATATTGCAATGGCCAGGCAATATACCGGCGCCGACAGTCTGTTTGAAGATTTTGAATACCTGACGGTCATCTCCGCGGAATGGGCCAAGCGCCATCCGAATAGCTATGCGCGCGGCGTCGCTCGAATGCCCCTGGTTAATCCGTATCCCCTCGAACGTCAAATGTGGCTCAACGAGCCTTAAAGGAAACATAATGGCTTCTAAAATTCACGGTCTGGACTTGAGCGCTTACATGGTCAAAGATGCGGCGCGCGCGATCGCCTTTTACCGCGACACGCTGGGCCTCGAACCGACCACGGTGTATCCGGACAATAACGGTGCAGAGTATGAATTTGCCGACGGCACGGCGTTCGGTCTTTGGTCCGGCGGCGGCATGATGCCGTTCCAGCCGAGCAACGGCATTCTTTTTGCGGTGGACGATTTCGACGGCACGGTGTCCAGCCTAAAAAAGCGTGGCGTTCCAGTCGTTATGGAGCACGAGACGGACAAATGCTTCCTTGCGATGATTCAAGATACTGAGGGGAATAGCGTAACGCTCCACAAGCGCAAGATGTAGACGCCGAAATTCAGGAACGATTCAGAGGTGCGGTTTACCTTAATAGAAGGATGACAAGATCTGCCGCGCTCGGCTTGCTTTTCTCGGTCGCCACGTGCACGAGTGCCGTGGCCGCTACAGAGGCTTGGACGGTCGATCCCGGCCACGTGGCCGCGCAATTTACGGCGCGTCATTTCGGCATCGTCCCGGTCGCCGGCAGTATTCCGGTGAAGAAGGTCGTCGTGAAGCTCGACCCGGACAGCCAGATTCCAATCGAGGTCAGCGCGGAACTCGACCCCTCGAATGTGGATACGCACAATGGCTCGCGCGACAAAGATTTACGCTCCGGCAACTATTTTGACGTCGCGACCTTTCCAAGCATGACGTTTCAAAGCACCAAAATCACCGGCACCGATCCAAGGCACTTTACCATTGTCGGCAATCTGACAATGCATGGCCAAACGCATGCGGTAACGTTGAATGCGGCTGTAGTGGGCGAGCTCAAAACGCCGCGGGGCGGTGCCGTAATCGCCTACGCTGCGAAGGGCTCGCTCGATCGCAGGCTGTGGGGGCTGGGTTTCGGGCCTATTGTCGTCGCCAACGGCATCGATATCTCGCTGAACGTCGAGGCGGCCCGCCCCTAAGCTTTCAGCAACCGTTCAGGCTCGTACGGTTTCCTGTAGATCATGAAACGATTAGCCGCGCTCAGCCTCGCATTTTCCGTTGCCACGACGGCGATCGCGCTCGCCGCGACCGAGACGTGGAGCGTTGACCCGAACCACAGCACGGCGCAGTTTACCGCCCGTCATTTCGGCATCGTGCCGGTCATCGGTACCATTCCGATAAAGAGTGCGGTTGTAAAGCTGCCGTCGGGAAGTCAGATTCCGATCGAGGTCAGCGCGGAGCTCGACCCGTCGAACGTCGATACGCATAACGGTACGCGCGACAACGACATTCGTTCGGGCCATTACTTCGATGTCGCAACGTATCCCAACATGACTTTCCAAAGCACGAAGATCACGGGCACGGATCCGAAACATTTTACGATCGTCGGCAACCTGACGATGCACGGCCAAACGCATCCCGTCACGCTTAGCGCGGGCGTGGTCGGCGCAGGAAAGACGCCGCGCGGACGTTCTGTTATTGCTTACGCTGCGACGGGCACCATCGAACGCTCGCAGTGGGGCATGGGCTTCGGTCCGGTCATCGTCGGCAACAGTATCGACATCTCGCTCAACGTCGAGGCGGACAGCCCATAACCCGCGCGAACTCGAAACGGCTAGGAAACATCTCGGTAACAGCCGTACTCTAGGCTGACCGCATGGCTAAGAGATATTCCTCCGCGGATCTCATGGCGGCTATCCTGGATCTTCGGGATGGCCTTGGAGGGCTTGGAGGGCGCATCGATTCGCTCGATGGTCGCTTGGGTTCCCTGGAAGGTCGCTTCGATTCCATGGAAGGTCGCATGGAGCGCGTGGAGCACGGTCTCGGCAACTTGCGCTACGACATGAACAAGCGATTTGATTCGGTTGATGTTCGGTTCGATGTCTTCGAGAGACGCTTTAATCTTTTAGAGCAGCGCTAGCTTCGCGCGGGCCTCGCCCTTCGACCCTTCGACGAGCTCAGGACAGGCTACTCAGGATGACAATATGGGCTGCTCACCACGACGATGCTAGCTTCCGTTCCACACATAGCCCCCCGGAAGTATTTCCGGGTGGCGCGGAGTCTGCGTGAAATCGAAGTCACGGCGCAGGTCGCCGAGTTGGGAATAGCTTTCGCGCACGAAAGGACGGGTGTCGGCGCGGCCGTCGGTTTTCGGATCGATGCGTGCGCCCGCCAAAAAGTCGTCTTCAATAAATTTGACGTACGCGTCGTGGCTGAGCGTTTGGTGATCGATGAAGCCTCGGCGAGCGTACGGACTGATTACCAAACCGGGAACGCGTAAACCGTATCCGTCGCTGTCGACAACCGGCGGCGCAACGTGGTCGTAAAAGCCGCCCCAGTCGTCCCAACTTACGAAGATCGCTGTGCTGCTCCAGTCGGGGCCTTGCATGACCGCGTTGATCACACCCGTGACGTACGCTTGTCCGGCGCTCACGAGTCCAGGAGGATGCTCGCTGTATTTTCCGGCTGGGCAGAGCCAAACGACGTTCGGCAGCGTTCCGTTTTTGGCCGCGACGTAAAATTTGCGCAGATCTTGCACGTTTGCTAATTCACCGTCTTGCTTCACGGTGTCGAACGAAGGCAGAGGATTCCAAATGCCCGGCGTGTGCACGTTTTGCCGCCGGAGCTGGCAGCCGGCGCTGTCGTCGCGACAGTCTGGTTCCGTCCCGGTCATGACATAGTACGCCCACGAAATGTGATTCTTGTGCAGCAAGTACGTGAGGTCGGTCCAAGGATAATCCGGGCGGCCCTGCGCTCGCGCGCGCGAATTGCGTCCGAAGTCTGGAGGAAGGTCGGGATTCTGCACTTCGTTGACACAGCTCATCGGATCGCCGAGCTTCGCGCAGCTGGCCGACCATTCCGAGACCATGAAAAGATGCTGCGGTAGACTCCACGACGCGTTGGGCTGGAACATGCGATCCTGCAGTACGAAGTCGCGCGCGTAACGCCAGTAGTTCACGAGTTCACCGCCATCGTGATAGCCCATCACGTCACCGCCGCCGCAGCGGGGATCGTTCGTGCCGGCGCATGCCCGCCGGCCGCGCCGCGCCTGGCGCGAAAATCCGTCCATTTTTCCGCCGTCAATATCCGCGATCGCATTCGTATGTCCGTGCGGACCGCCTTGATTGAGATCGTTACTGTCGTGATAAGGCCGGCTGCATCCGATCGCCGGATTTGGAATGCAGACGCCCGCGGGGATGCCGTCGGCGCCGGAATACGTTCCAAAATAAGAATCGAACGAGCGATTCTCTTGCATGATGATGACGATGTGACGGATCCTATGAATGTTGCCGGTATCTTGCGCCGGAGCTCGCGTTACGGCAAAAGTGACAATGGCCGCCGCAACCAGCGCAACGGGCAGAAAATATGATTTCACCCTGAAGCTATACGCGGCAGCGCCCGCCTGCCCCCTTGGGTCCGAAAGCCCTCCCCGTCCGTCCTTCGACTACGCGTTCGCCGCGGGCGAACGCTACTCAGGATGACAGGGATTGGCGGGGCGACGCTACTCAGGATGACAGGGATTGGCAAGCGAACAAGCGCTTTGTAACCTTTGCTGCGTTTTAAAGGTTAAGAAACAAGAGCCCACGGGTATAAATCGCGCACGAGCAGGGGTCCCCACCGGCTTTCCCCTTGCCAGGTTTCGCGTTCCATTTTGAAGAGCCGGAGTTAGGAGTATGGAGTGGTTCCGCGCACCCTCTTCATGGGCTCCTTCCCGCCCCGGGAGTGCGGCATCGCGACCTTTACGCGCGACACGGTGGAATCGTTCGACCGCGCCTACGGCACCAGCTCCGAAATTATCGCGATCGACGAGCCGGGCGGTGAAGTCCGCCATTACGGGCCCGAAGTCGTGGCGCGCCTGCGCGAGGACCGCCGCGAATCCTACGGCGATATCGCCGCCATCGTCAACGCGCATCCCGCCGGTGTGCTGAACATTCAGCACGAGTACGGTCTTTTCGGCGGTGAGCGCGGCGAGTGGCTGATCGATGCGCTGCGCGCGATCGAGAAACCGATTGCACTGACGATGCACACGATTTTACCGGAGCCCGACGAAACGATGCTGCGCGTCACGCGCGAGCTCTGCCGTTACGCCAGTACGGTCGTCGCGCTTTCCGAAACGGGCCGCGACTTGCTGGAACGCGTCTACGACGTCGACCCGAAGCGGCTGCGCGTGATCCATCACGGCGTGCCTGACGTACCGTTCCGCGACACGGACGCCGCGAAGGCGTCGTTCGGCATTGGCCAGCGCATGGTTGTCTCGACGTTCGGGCTGATCAATCGCGGTAAGGGTCTAGAGTACGCGATCGAAGCGATGCGTGAAGTCGTCAAGCGCCACCCCGAAGTGCTCTATCTCATTTTGGGCGAGACGCATCCGGTGGTGCGCCGGCGCGAAGGCGAGTCGTACCGCGAGTCGCTGCAAGCGTTGGTGGCGGAACACGGGCTGCAATACAACGTAAAATTGGTCGACAAATATTTGGAGTTCGACGAACTGGTGGGCTATCTGGAAGCGACCGACATTTATTTGACGCCCTATTTGAATCCGACGCAAATCGTCAGCGGCACGCTGGCGTACGCCGTCGGCTGCGGAAAAGCGATCGTTTCCACGCCTTATCTTTACGCGCAAGAACTGCTCGCGCACAACCGCGGCTTTCTCTGCATGTTCCGCGACGCCAAATCGATCGCCGACCTCGCCGGCGCGCTGCTCGACGACGACGCGCTCCGGCGCGCGACCGAACGGCGCGCGTACCGCTTCGGCCGTCAGATGACATGGCCGCACGTCGCAGTCGAATACGGCCGCCTCTTTGCCGAGCTGGCTCCGCCCGAATTGGAGCTCGTCCATTCAGCCTAGTCTCGAACATCTCATAACGCTCAGCGACGACGTGGGCGTTATTCAACACGCGACGGAAGATATTCCGAATCGCGCAACGGGATACTGCACCGACGACGTCGCCCGCGCGCTGATCGTCGTCTACCAAAAATTGGCCATCGATCCGCGCGACGCCGAAGCGCTGCGGCTGGCTCCAATTTATCTGGCTTTCTTGCAAGACGCACAACTGCCCGACGGACGTTTCCACAATTTCATGGGCTATGACCGGCAGTGGCTCGACTGCGTGGGAACGCACGATTCCGTTGGGCGCGCCCTATGGGCGCTGGGCTTCGGCATGCGCCACGCGCCGCGCGCAACCTGGCGCCGGCTGTGCAAGCGGCTCTTCAATAAAGGCTTGAACTCGATCGACTGGCTGCAGTACGCGCGTTCACAATCGTATGCGGTCATCGGGCTGGCGCACGCATGTCACGCGAGCATCGCCGACATCGAACTGCCCGCCTACAGCGAGGCGCTTCGCAAACTGGCCGGCTCGCTGAAAGCGCGCTTCGAAGCGACCTGCGCCGCGGACTGGGAGTGGTTCGAAGATGTCATGACCTACGATAATGCGCGTCTCTCCGAAGCGATGCTGCGCGCGGGCGCGGCGCTGGCCGACGAAGACGTCAAGTCCATAGGATTGCGCAGCCTCGCATTTTACGAGCGCGTGACGATCGAAGACGGCGTCTTCGTGCCGATCGGAAACGAAGGGTGGTATCCCCGCGGCGGGCCGCGGCCCCGCTATTCTCAGCAGCCCTTGGAAGCCGTTTCGCTGGTCGATGCGGCGCTGGCTGCATACGAGGCGACCGGGGACCTCGCGTTCGCGAAGACCGCCCAACTTGGCTTGGACTGGTACTTGGGGAGGAACTCCCGCGGTATCGCGATGGCCAACGGCGGCGGCTGTCTCGACGGACTCAACGAAACTTCCGTCAACCTTAATATGGGGGCCGAATCCACGCTGGCGTATTTGTCGGCCGCGTATTCGATGGCGCTCCTGCGACAAGCTCAGGATGACAGCCACGGAAAGGGACGCGCGATTATAGGCGCTTTATCCACAGGCGGCGAATAAACTCTCAATGATCCTGGAAACCGATGCTCTCAACGACGTCCAGTCGGCCGCCGTCCGACATACCAATGGCCCGTGTTTGATTTTTGCCGGTGCGGGCAGCGGAAAAACCCGCGTGCTGACACACCGCATTGCGTATCTGCTCGACGAGCTCGAGGTTTCGCCGGATCAAATTCTCGCCGTCACTTTTACGAACAAAGCCGCCGGCGAAATGAAAACGCGTTTGGAACGCATGGTCGGGGCGCCAGCGCGCGACTTATGGGTCGGCACGTTTCATTCCATGTGCGTGCGCATCTTGCGCCGCGAAGGTTCGCGGGCCGGAATCGCTTCGAACTTTGCCATCATCGATGACGCCGATCAGCGCACGGTCGTTCGCGAGATCCTGACCGATCTCGATTACGACGAGCGCCAAACAACGCCGGGCGCATGTTTGGCGGAAATCAGCAAGGCGAAGAACGCGCTGGTCTGGCCCAAGGAATATCACGAGCGCAATACTTCGTTCTTGGGCGAGCGTTACGCAAACGTCTATCAGGAATATCAGCGCCGGCTTTCAGAATCGAACAGCCTCGATTTCGACGACCTGATCGTCCGCACGATCGACCTCTTCGAAAAAGACGAAACCGCCCGCACGAAATGGCAGAACCGTTTCCGTTACGTCATGGTCGACGAATACCAAGACGTCAACTTCGCACAGTACAAACTGATCGCGATTTTAGGCGAGAAGCATCGCAACGTTACCGTCGTCGGCGACGACGACCAGTCGATCTACTCGTGGCGCGGCAGCGACTACAAGATGATCCTGCGGTTCGAAGAAGATTTCCCGGGCGCAAAAGTCTTTACGCTGGAAGAAAACTACCGCAGTACGCAGACGATTCTCGACGCGGCAAACGCGCTGGTCTCCAATAATAAGACGCGCGCTCCGAAGAAACTTTTCACTAGCCGCGACGCGGGGGAACCGATTACGGCATTCGCGGCGGATACGGAACGCTCTGAAGCGCGCTACGTCGTAGAAAAAGTCAAAGAGCTCGTGCGCGAAGGCGCTTCGTACAGCGACTTCCTGGCGCTTTATCGCACGAACGCGCAGTCACGCGTATTCGAAGAAGCGTTTATCGCCGAAGGCATTCCTTACCGCGTCATCGGCGGCGTCGGATTCTACGCGCGGACCGAAATCAAAGACGTCATCGCCTATCTGCGCTATATCGACAACCCCTCGGACGCGATTGCATTCAAGCGAATCGTCAACGTGCCGCGCCGCAGCATCGGATCGCAAACGCTCGCCAGCCTCGTCACCGCTGCGGACGCCGCAAAAGTGCCGGTAGGGCAAGCGATCTTCGATAAGGAGCTGCTGAAGAAGGCGGTTCCGAAGAAGACGCGCGAGCTCGAGCGGTTCGCCGAGCTCATCGAGTCGCTGCGTTCGCGCCTGGGAGAGTTTACGATCGCCGACTTGCTGGTCGCGGTCATGGAAGAGTCCGGCTACCTGCGCGAATTGCGTAACGAAGATACGCCCGATTCGCGCACGCGCATGGAGAATCTGGAAGAACTGGTGGGCGTTGCTCGGGAGTACGAATCCGGCGATCCGGAAGCAACGCTGGCGGGTTTCCTCGCCAATGTCGCGCTGATCAGCGACCTCGACACGCTCGACGATTCGGCCTCGTATATCACCATGATGACGATGCACTCCGCCAAAGGGTTGGAATTCCCGAACGTCTTTTTGACGGGCTTGGAAGAAGGCGTCTTCCCGCACTCGCGTGCGCTCGTCGACATGACCGAGCTCGAAGAAGAGCGCCGTTTGGCGTATGTCGGCGTGACGCGCGCCATGAACCGCCTCTTCCTCTCGTATGCGGAGCGCCGCACGTTGTACGGCAACACGTTCGCGCATCCCAAGTCGCGCTTTCTAGAAGAGATGCCCAACATCGAAATGCTGGGCAGCATCGCGCTGCCTCGCCCTTCGGGCGGGCGTTGGCGCGAGGTCGCAATTCACGAGTCGGCGGGCGCCGGCATCAAGATGAATCTGCAGTCAGGCGATCGCGTGCGTCACCCCAAATGGGGCGAAGGCAAGATATCCGGCGTCATCGGCGCGGGCGGCGACGGCCTCGTCACGATCGATTTCCCCAACGTCGGCCAAAAAATGGTGATGCTGAAATACGCACCGCTGGAGAAACTCTAAGATAAGTGGGCTTCGTCGCGACGTTCGCGGCCGTCGTGCTTGCTGCGACGTTGCCGGCGACGGCCTCGCCGATCGCCGGCCTGCACTTCCTTGTCGGTTCGTGGAAGTGCACGTACCGCGCGGGAGCGGTACGCTTGCCTTACGACGCCACGTACGCGTACGATCGCGACGGCCACACATTCCGGCAGACCGCGTCCTTTACGGGGGGCGGCTCCGAAGAGTTAGTCGCCTATGACGCGCAGCGCCGCGGCTGGACGGCGGTTGTGCTCGACGACCAAGGAACGGCCACGATCCTGCGCGCGCCCGGTAGCGATCCGAACCATATTGCTTACCGAAGCGTCTACCCCGACGCAAGCATCGCCACAACGTTCGACCGCATCTCGGCGACGGAGTACACGCAGCACGCGACGGTGCACTCGGGCGGTAAAACGATCGCCTCCGTCGATACCTGCTTGCGCGCCGCGCGTTAGACGCGGCGCATTCGCGGGCCGCGAGCCGGGGTTGGCCGAAGAATAGCGAGTGAAGGTAGCGATCGCCGGCGCTCAAGGGCGCATGGGGCGCCTCGCATTTGAGGCGATTAAGCGGGTCCCGGACTTGGAATTCGCCGGTGGTTTAGCGCGGGTTGCCGATCAGTCGACGGGAATCTACGATAACGTCGAGCAGCTGCTGGACGAGCGTAAACCTGATGTTATCGTTGACTTTACGCCGCGCCCGGTGACGCAAGTCGTCGCGCGCGCCGCCGTCTCGCGCGGCATTTCGCCAGTGGTCGGTTCGAGCGAATGGAATGCGGCCGAACGCGGCGAGTTGGAAAAGCTCTGCGATCGGCACAAAACCGGAGCGCTGATCGTTCCGAACTTTGCTATCGGGGCGATTCTTATGATGAGCTTTGCCGAGCAGGCCGCAAAGTTTTTTCCGTCGGTTGAAATCGTCGAGATGCACCGCGCCGATAAGCGCGACAAACCGAGTGGGACCGCTTCGGCCACGGCCGAGCGCATTCACGTCGGGGGAGGCCGTGCCGACGTACCCATTCACAGCATCCGTATGAAAGGACTGCTCTCGCACCAAGAAGTGCTTTTCTCTAATGAAGGCGAGCTGCTCACCATCCGGCACGATTCTTTCTCGAGTGAGTCCTTCGCACCGGGCATTATTGCGGCGATCCGAATGGTGCGTTCACTCGAGGGCCTTGAAGTGGGTTTGAAGCTGTGATCGAGCGGCCCTCGACCCGGCTCGGGCGTCCTTCGACGACGCGCATCACAAATGCGCTACTCAGGATGACAATTAGGTGAACGTCGCCGTGGTTGGCGCGACCGGAGCCGTCGGTGAAACGATCGTGCAGGTGCTGCGCGAGCGGAAAATCCCCGTCGAGCGTTTAGGGTTGTTTGCTTCGAGCGCGCGCAGCGGGGTGCTGGAAACCTCGACGGAAGCGCTCGCGGACTACGATACCGTCTTCTTTGCGGGATCGGATGAGGCGAGTTCGGAGTTCGTGCCCCCTATTTTGGAACGGGGCGGTGTGGTGATCGACAACAGCTCCACGTACCGCATGCGTTCCGATGTGCCGCTTGTGGTACCGGAAATTAACGCCTCGGCGATTCTCCCGGAGCATCATTTATTTCCGGTGGGGAACTGTACCGCGATTATCTTATGCGTCGCGCTTGCACCCGTGCGGGACGCGGCAGGGCTGCGATCCGTCAATGTCGCGACATATCAGGCAGTGAGCGGAGCGGGACGCGCGGCGCTCGAGGAGTTCGACGCGGGCGAGGGTGCGTTCGTGCGCAACGTCGTGCCGAAGGTCGGCGATTTCGGCGACGACGGCTACAGCGGCGAAGAATTGAAAGTGCGCGACGAGACGCGGAAGATTTTGGATCTGCCGGAGCTGCCGCTTTATGCGACGACGGTACGCGTACCCGTGAGGACGGCTCATTCGGAGGCGGTGTTTTTCGAGACAGAACGTGAGACGACGGTCGAGCAGCTCGCGCTTGTATTAAGCCGAGCGCCGGCTGTGGTGTTCCATCGCAGCGGCGTCGTGACGCCGCGCGACGTGGAGGGCACCGATGACGTACACGTCGCCCGGTTGCGTTCCGCCGGCGATGATAAGCGGCACTTTCAAATGTGGGTCGTCGGCGATCAGCTTCGCAAGGGCGCCGCGACGAATGCTGTGCAGATACTTGAGTTGCTGATCGCACGTGGCGTGCGGGCCTCGTCCTTCGACTACGCGCGTCAAGGACGTGCTACTCAGGATGACATCGCTGGGTCAGGATGACATCGTGAAAATCGCTGTGTTGAAGTTTGGTGGTACGTCGGTCGCGTCGCCCGAAACGCGCGACATCGCGGTTGAACGAATCCGTGAGGCCATCGAACGCGGAGAATCGCCTGTTGCAGTTGTTTCCGCGATGGGCCGCGCGCCCCAGCCTTATGCGACTGACTCGCTGCTTTCGCTGATTGACGGCGCGCGCAGTGGTCCGAACGCGGATCTGCTGCTGGCGTCGGGCGAACTTATCGCCGCCGCAGTTCTGGCCTCTGAATTGGAGCGCGACGGCATCGGAGCGGTCGCGTTGAGCGGCGCACAGGCCGGAATCATTACCGACGATGTGCACGGCGATGCGACGATCGTTCGGGTCGAAACGCAGCGCGTGCGCGACGTTCTTGCGGCGAAGAAAGTCCCGGTTATCGCCGGCTTTCAGGGCATCAGCGAAGACGGCCAGATTACCACGTTGGGACGCGGTGGAACTGACCTGACGGCGATTGCGCTCGGACATGCGCTCGATGCGGAGCGCATCGACGTTTACACCGACGTCGCCGGCGCAATGACCGCCGATCCGCGCCGCGTGAACGGCGCGCACACGATCGATCGCGCAAGCCTCGAAGAGATGACCGAACTCGCGCAGCACGGTGCGAAGATCATGCACCATAAGGCGGCTGACTACGCGCAGCGCACGCGCACGCCATATGCTATCCGCAGTCTCGCGACGGGCGAAGGAACCGTCGTTGACGCGCGGCTGGAGCCCCGCAAGCCGGTCACCGGGGTCACGGCGTCGGGACGCGTCACCTGGATTCGCGCCATTCGCGGGGACATCGAAGACCGGCAACGGCGCATGCAGCTTGAAATGCATATGTTCGAGCGGCTTGCAGCAGCGGGGATATCCATCGATCAGGTGACGATCAATCAAGCCGGCGTCATGTTTGTTGTCGAAGGCGATCGCGGCGAGGAAATTCGCAAGCTCCTTGGAGATCTGAATCTGGCCGTGCGCGCGCGCGAGGCTTGTTCGAAGCTTTCCGTTGTTGGCGAAGGTATGCGCTACGAACCAGGCGTCATTCACCGGATCGTTTCGGCGCTCTCGACAGCGAACATCGAGATCATCCACGCGACCGACAGCAACATCACGGTCTCGATCCTCGTTCCATCCGATGACGCCGCGCGCTCCGAACAGGCCGTGCACGACGAATTCCACTTGTCGTCCTTCGACTACGATGTCGCTGATGCGACATCTACTCAGGATGACAAGCTTGCTAAGGCGACCTCTACTCAGGATGACAAGCTTGCTAAGGCGACATCTACTCAGGATGACAAGCTTGCTAAGGCGACCTCTACTCAGGATGACAAGGGGAACACCGGCGAAAAGACTGTTATCAAATGAAGAAGCTCGGGACGATCGTGACGGCAATGATCACGCCGTTTGACGGCAATGGCGAAGTCGATTACCGCGAAGCGGCTCGCCTCGCTTCGTGGCTCGTCGAACGTGGCAACGATGGGTTAGTGGTGGCCGGCTCAACCGGCGAGGGTCAAACGATGACCCCGGAGGAGCGCGCCCGGCTATTTTCGGCCGTGAAGGACGAGTTGGGCGAGCGCGCGGCCGTGATCGCCAACGCGGGCACCAACAACACGCGCGATTCGGTGCGATCGGTGAAAGCTGCGGAGAAGGCCGGCGCGGATGGTATTCTCGCCGTCGTACCATACTACAACAAGCCGCCGCAGAGCGGCATGATCGCGCACTTCAGCGCGATTGCCGAGGCGACGGCGCTACCCATCGTCATCTACAACATCCCCGGGCGCACGGGCATCAACATGCTGCCCGAAACACTGCTCAAACTTGCGCGCAGCCACAAAAACATCGTGGGCGTAAAAGAGTCGAGCGGCGATTTGCGGCAGATCGGATTTATTCTGCGCGACCGCGACGCGGGCTTTACCGTTTGGGCGGGCGACGACCATTTGTTCCTTCCCTGTCTGGCGATGGGCGCGGACGGCGTCGTGGGCGTCGCTTCGCACTTGTGCTCGCGCGAGTACGTCGCCATGGTGCGAGCGTATAAGAACGGCGACGCCTCGGAGGCCGCACGCATTCATGCCTCGCTTTTGCCGTTGATCGATGCGCTGTTCGCGACGACTAGCCCCATCCCGGTAAAATGGGCGATGAAGCAGCTCGGATTCAGCGCCGGCGAGTGCCGCTTGCCGCTCGATTCGATGCCCGAACATCTCGCCCGCAACCTTCGGCCGCTGCTTTCGCAGTATGATTATTCTCGGGTGTAAGCTCGATCCAATCGACTCCGATCAGGCCACCGACGCTATCGTGCGCTATGCCCGCGAAGGAACCGGCGCGCAAGTTGTCACGCTCGGTACGGAGATGGTCGTCTATGCGCAACGCGACGAGGATTACCGCCGCGTCGTAAATGCGAGCGCGCTCTCGTTGTGTGATACGGTGGGGTTGCTGGGCGTCGCGCGATCGCGCGGCGCGAAGCTGCGCGAGCGCGTCGCGGGGGTCGAGTTAATCGAGCACCTTTGTGCGCGGGCCGCCGCGGAAGGCTTGCCGGTGTATTTGCTGGGCGGAGCGCCGGGAATCGCCGAACGCGCCGCGGGCGCGCTGCAGTCGCGGCATCCGGGTCTGCAAGTTGCCGGAACGCGCGATGGATATTTCGACGACAGCGAATCGGCGGCGGTAGCAGCCGCAATTCGCGCGAGCGGCGCGCGCATGCTTTTCGCCGGAATGGGTTTTCCGCGACAAGAGTTTTGGCTCTCGGAATATTTGGCGCAAACGGGTTGCGGGGTTGGAATCGGCGTCGGCGGTTCTTTCGACGTTCTTAGCGGCAACGTGCAACGAGCGCCGGATGGCTGGCGGAAGGCGCACCTGGAATGGCTCTATCGTTTGGTAACGCAGCCGCAGCGCTGGCGCCGCCAGCTCGCGCTCCCGTATTTCGTGCTGCTGGTCGCGGGCGAAAACGTGCGCAACCGCTTCGCGCGGGAGAAAACCTAGTGCGTGCGATGATCTTGGCGGGCGGTTTGAGTACCCGGCTCTATCCGCTGACCAAGCAAGTGCCCAAGCCGCTCGTACCCGTCGTAGGTTCACCGAACGCGGTTCACTTGATCCGCTATCTTACGTTGTACGGCTTTAATGAGATCGCGATCAACGTGCACTACTTGGCCGATATGATCGTCGAGACGCTCGGCGACGGCTCGGCGTATGGCGCACGGCTCGAATACTTGCACGAAAAAGAATTGCTCGGCAGTGCCGGCGCCGTCAAACAGATGCAAGAGTTTCTGGGCGGCGATTCGTTCGTCGTCATCGGCTGCGACGACTTGACCGATATGCGGCTCGACCGCGTCGTCGCTTTTCACAAAGAGAAAGCCGCGCTCGCGACGATCGGGCTGGTCGAGCGCGAGGAAGTCGATCAGTACGGCGTCGTCGTAACCGACGCTTTCAGCAGAATTACCGAGTTCCAAGAAAAGCCCGCCAGAGGCACCGAGCGCAGCAAACTGGTCAACACCGGAATTTACGTCTTCACGCCGGAGATATTCGATCACATTCCGGCCGGCACGTTTTACGATTTCGGAACGAACGTCTTTCCGGCGCTGCAGCGGGCCGGAGCAGCATTCTACGGTTTCGATGCGCGCGGCGCGCAATGGCACGATATCGGGACGCCCGGCGAGTACCGCGCCGCGACCGCCGATGTGCTGATGGGAAGGTTACGCGTTCCCGGCGTTTGGGTGGACGGCGGCGTCTGGATCGGCCCGAATGCGGAGGTGGCGGAAACCGCCCACATCGACGGGGGGAGCGTTGTCGGCGCCGGCGTGCATGTCGAAGAGGGCGCGCGTATTGAACGGTCGATCATATGGCAGGGGTCGCGCATCGGCAAGAACGCCGTGTTGCGCGATTCCATCGTCGGAATGAATTACAAAGTCGGTCCCGATGCGGTATTGGAAGATGCAATTGTCGCCAACGAGTAGCGCTCGCGAGCTGCTGCGCGAATTTCGCTCGACGCATTCCGTTTGCACGCACCGCATCGGCGCGCACGTGTGGGACGTTATCGCCGGCGGCGAAGGTGAGCCGGCACTGGTGTTATTGCCGGGCGGTGGAGGCAGCGCGGAGTCCCAGTTTCATCTGATCGATCTCTTGGAGAAGCACGCGCGCGTTCTTTCGATTGGATGCCCCGTGACGGTGACCCGAGTCGGCGATATTGTCGAAGGGCTCGAGCGCCTTCTCCACGAGTACGACGCAGCTCAATGCTTTGTGTTGGGGCATTCACTGGGAGGCATTTTTGCGCAAACGTTCGCGGCGGCGCATCCGGAACGTGTTCGCGGATTGATCCTCGCCAACACCGCCTTGTATTCTCCGCGGCGCGGGCGTCTCGTCGGGGCTGCCCTGCGCTCCGCGGGATATATTCCGAGGCGCTTGGTGACGTCGTATTTAAACGCGCGCGTCAGGCGGCTACTGGCGGATCACCGCGACCGCGAGTTTTGGGTCGAGTATTTCGCCCACGACGAGTTCGCGCGCATCGGCAATCGAGGCGCCGCAAACCGGGGGCAGTGCGTGGCCGATTCCGTCGCAACAGTGCCGGCAAAAGTGTACGAGGGGCCAACGCTCATTATCGAATCGGACAACGAGTCTGGTTTTACTCTTGCTGAACGGCTCGCGTTCAAGCGATCGTATCCACACGCCACGCTTTGCACGTTCCACGGTGCGGGTCATTTGAGCAGTATCACGCGCTGCGATGAATTCGTGGTGGCAGTGTTGGGATTTATGGAACGGTCGCAATCACTAGCGCCTGAGTAACCATCCCTCCCGCGCCGCGCACGGTGCGCGCGCATTCTTCAAGCGTCGCTCCGGTGGTGACGACGTCGTCGAGCAGAACGATGCGTGAGCCGTTCAGCGGCGCGGCGCGCCAACGAAAGCGCTGACGGTGGCTAAGGCGCGCTTCGCGGCCGCGACCACGCTGGGTTTCACCGCGAACCTGCATGAGGCCGGGCGCGACACGCGATCCGAACGCGAGTAGCGCGATCAGTTCGCAGCCGTCGAAGCCGCGCTGCCGGCGGCGCGCCGCAGTGGTTGGGACGGGCACCGCGATCGTGTTGGCCGGGAGTCGCGTGCGCAGCTTTTCCGCGAAAGCTTCGGCGACGTCGCGTCGTCCGCTCTTTAGCGCCAGTACCGCGCGGCGAAGGGCGCCGTCGTATATTCCCAGCGCCGACACGTTCAGGCTGGGGAGCCCGCGTTCGATAAGCGGGCCAGGTGGTAAGCACGTATCGCAAAGGCCGGATCCGGTCCGTTCACATCCGCCACACTGCGGGGGAAATGCGAAATCCAAGAGTGCACGCAGCCTCATGCGTTCCATTCACGCGGACCGCCGCGTTTCGCAAGCTCGGTTTCGCACGGGCCTCGCCCTTCGACCGGCGCATCACAGATGCGCTGCTCAGGATGACATCGCTCGGCCGTCCTTCGACTGGGGCGCCTTATGGCGCCCGCTCAGGATGACAGTAGCGCGACCCCGAATCACCAGGCGGTGGACAGGCTCGACCGGTTGTTCTTGGATCGTGCATACGAACTCGCCGAGCGCGGTGTGGGGAATACGTCGCCCAATCCGCCGGTCGGTGCGGTTGTCGTGCGTGATGAAACGATCGTCGGCGAAGGCTACCACCATCGTGCCGGGGATGCGCATGCGGAGATCAATGCGATCAAAAGCGCGGGCGAAGCCGCGCGTGGATCGACGCTGTACGTCTCGCTGGAGCCGTGCAACCATACCGGACTCACACCGCCGTGCACCGACGCGATCGAGAAGGCGGGCCTAGCTCGCGTCGTCGCGGGCGCGCACGACCCGAATCCGCAAACCAATGGTTCGGGCATCACGAGCCTGCTCGAAAGAAAGATTTCCGTCGACGTGCTCGACGAGCCGCGCGCCGCCGCGTTAATCGAACCATTTGCGCGAGCGATCCGTTCGCACCGTCCGTATGTCTCGTTGAAGCTCGCTGTTTCGTTCGACGGTTTTATCGCGTCGAAGCCCGGCGTGCAAGAATGGCTAACCGGAGAAGAGGCGCGCGAGTTTGTGCGCGAGTTGCGCATCGCGCACGATGCGACCGCCATCGGCGCCGGCACGGTCCGCATCGACAATCCGCAACTCACCGTGCGGCCTTCGCATACGCGGCTGCGGGAGTACGTGCGCGTCGTAATCTGCGAAAACGCTCCGGTCGATCCGGCCAGCGCTGTTTTCAAAAAAGAGAAGGGCTACGCCAAAACGATCGTGCTCGCGCCGGCGGCGTCGCGCGACCGGTTCTCTGACTTGGAAAAAACCGCGGACGTGGTTTATTCGGGGGACGCCGGTTCCGAACGGCTGAATCTCGCGGGCGCTTTGCACGCGTTGCGCGAGCACGGAATAACGAGCCTGCTGTGCGAAGGAGGGCCTACTGTGGCAGGCCATCTTCTTACAGACGGACTGGTGGATCGCTTCCACTGGATCTTCGCGCCGCGTTTTCTGCGCGGGCCATCCGCCATCGCCGCTTTTACGACAACCGCGCTGGCAAACACGCAGCTTCAGATCGATCGGGTCGAGCAGCTCGGCGCCGACGCGCTCGTTTCGGGCATCATTCCGCATCATGTTTAGCGGCATCATCTCTTCTAACGGCGTCGTGGAGGATGTACGGCCGGCTGCCCAGGGAGGGCTTCGCTTGCGCGTGCGCTGCGAGAACGCATCGGACGAAGACGTGGAACCGAAAGATTCGATCGCGATCAACGGCGTCTGCCTCACGGTAACGGCAATCGATCACAACGTCGTGGATTTTGACGTCGTTCCCGAGACGCTCGCGCGCTCGGCCTTATTGGGTGCGCGCAAAGGCGAGCGCGTCAATGTGGAGTACGCGCTGCGCGCGGGCGACCGAATGGGTGGACACTTTGTCTACGGACACGTCGATGCGGCCGCGAAAGTGCTCGCGCTCACGCCGGAGGGACAAGGCGCGCGACTCCGTATCGAGTTGCCGCAAAGCCTGAAACCGTTCGTGCGCGAGAAAGGCTTCGTTAGTGCCGACGGTGTGAGCGTGACGGTCGCGGCCGTCGGCGCCGACTGGTTCGAGATCGCGCTCATTCCCGAAACGATGGAGCGCACGACGCTCGGCCGCCGGGCGACCGGAGATCTCGTCAATCTCGAAGCGGATCCGATCGCGCGATATGCGGTCCAGCCGTGAGTAAGGCCGGAGGGCGTACTTTTGAAAGCCGCGTCCTCGTACAATGGGCCGATGTAGATATCGCCGGCATCATGTATTTCGCGGCCTATCAACGCGCCGTCGAACGCGCTGAAATGGATTTCTTTCGCGAGCTCGGTTTTCCGTATAGCGAGGTCTTCGAGAAATACGATATTTGGTTTCCGCGCGTACATGTGGTAGCGGACTATTTCAAACCCGCCGCGATGGAAGACTGGCTGACCCTCAAGACGATCATCTATCATGTGGGCACGTCGTCGGTGAAATGGAAAACCGTGATGCACAACGAGCGCACGGGAGAAGCGGGCGCACAGATGGACGTGACGGTCGTCTGCATCGACCGCACCTCGCACAAGAGCCGGCCGCTTCCGCAAGATATTCGCGACGCACTGATGGCCTGTTTGGAAGAGATCGATTGATCGCTTCGAAGACGATGCGCGCAGCCGTGCTGTTGCGCCCCGGGACGATCGAATTGCAAGATGTGCCCGTCCCCGAGGCACCTCCCGGCGGCCTAGTCGTGCGCGTACGCACCGCGCTGACCGACGGCACCGATTTCAAAGCCTACCGGCGCGGTCATCCGCGCATGCCGATGCCGACGCCGTTCGGCCACGAGTTTTCGGGCGACGTCGCGGCCAGCAATAACAGCAGCTTTGCCGCCGGAGACGCCGTCATGTGCGTGCACACGGCCCCGTGCGGCCAATGCTACTGGTGCAAACGCGGACAGGAAGAGCTCTGCGAAACGATCATGGCGACCATGATCCTCGGCGCGTACGCGGAGTACATCGCGATTCCCGAGCGAATCGTACAGCGCAACTGCTATCCGAAGCCGGCCGATCTCTCGTACGCGACGGCAGCTTTCCTGGAGCCGTTGTCGTGTGTGGTTCATTCGCTGGACTTGCTGCATTGCGGGCCCGACGATACCGTATTGGTCATCGGTGACGGAGGGTTCGGGCTGCTGCACGCGATGCTGCTGCGGCAGAGCGGAGCCACGGTTTTGCTGGCGGGCCGCCGCGAAGCGCGCCTGAAGATCGCTCGCGATCTCGGGATAGAGACCATGAACGCGCGCAGCCAAAACATCGGCGACGAAGTGCGAAAACGCACTCGCGATCGCGGAGCCGACGTGGTGATCGAGTGCACGGGGCGGGAAGAGGTATGGGAAGCGGCGCCCGACTTGGCCCGGCGCGGGGGCACGGTTTCATTCTTCGGCGGATTGCCGGCAGAGGCAAAGGCGCTATTTACCGCATCTAGACTGCACTACGACGAGATCCGCTTGGTGAGCCCGTTTCACTTTACGCCCGCCGCCGTCAAACGCGCGCGTGACTTGCTCGCCGATAAGAAGATCGACCCGCTGCCTTTGATCACCGAAACCGTTCCGCTGGCCGAGATCGCGTCGGTCTTCGAGCGCTTGAAGAACGGCGAAGGCATAAAGTTCGCGGTGGCGCCATGAAGCGCGCCGAAAAAATGCGGGCAGCCGTCCTTTACGACGTCGACGACATCCGCATAGAAACGCGCGACGTACCGGCGATCGGCGCGGGCGAAGTCCTGGTGCAAACACGGGCAGCGGGCATCTGCACGGGCGACGTGATGGGGTGGTATATTCGTCGCAAAGCGCCGCTGGTGCTCGGTCACGAGCCGGCCGGCGTTGTGGTCGAATCGCAGAGCGAGGAATTTGCACCGGGCGATCGCGTTTTCGTGCATCACCACGCGCCATGTTTTGAATGCCGCGCATGCGCTCGCGGAGAGTACGTGCAATGTGCAACGTGGCGTGCAAGCAAGATCGATCCCGGCGGCCTCGCCGAGTACTTCCGCGTGCCGCGTGAAAATCTACGGGATACGTTAAAACTGCCCGTGGATCTGCCGTTTACCGACGGCGCATTGGTAGAGCCGCTGGCCTGCGTCGTAAAATCGCTGCGCCGCGGCGGACTTCGCGAAGGCGACACGCTCTACGTGATCGGTCTGGGTGTGATGGGTTTGATGCACGGGCTGGCCGCGCAGGCACAAGGCGCCCAGGTGGTAGGCAGCGATTTCATCGAGTCGCGGCGGCGCTTTGCGAGTTCGCTCGGCATTCGCGCCGTCAGTCCCGTGCAGCCGTTTTCCGGCGCGGACGTCGTAATTTGCGGGCCTGGTTCACCTGAAGCGCTGCGCGACGCATTCGCGGCCGCGGCTCCCGGTGGGACCGTCGTCATGTTCACGCCGCTCGAGCCGGGCATTCCGTTTACGTTCGATCCGAACGATCTCTATTTCCGCGATCTGCGCTTCGTTCCGAGCTACTCGTGCGGTCCGCCGGACACACGCGCAGCGCTCGATCTCATCGAGCGAGGCGTCGTGACGGCCGAACGCCTTGGTGCGTCCTATTATCCGCTGGAAGAGGCGCCCGCGGCGTACGCCGCCCTGCTGCGCTCGGAGATTCTCAAGCCGATCGTCACGTTCGAGCCCTCGCTTTTCCACTAGCCCGCTCGGGTGGGCAGCGGGCCGTCAAGCGGGTACAACTCCCCGTAGAGTTCCTCACCAGTTGCACTACGGAGAAAGACTTTAATGAAGAAGCTTCTGTTTTCGCTCGGAACGGCGGCCCTCGTTATGGCGCTCGCGACGAACGCGGCCGCGCAGACCACGCCGGCGCCGAGCCCGCAAGCAACCATGGCCCCGGCTCCTGCCGTGCCGACTGTAACCCCGACCCCGATGCACTCGACGACCAGTTCACCTTCGGCCAAGCGCGGGCTGCTGAACAAATTGAAGAAGCTCGCAAGCGGCGTGCTGCAGCTCGCGCAAGTAAAATATGGAGTGACGCATCAATCGCAAGAACTCGCGAGGCTCAAAGCGATGAAAAAGGTTCCGTACTCGAACCTGCGCTTCTATAAGATCCCGCCGGCGCTCGTCCCGCAGGTCAAGGCATGGCGTTCTCAGCAGGCATACGACCCCTCGTTCCGGTTAAACGATGCGCTGGCGCAGTCGAGCAATCCGTTCCTCAACATCTTCGCGAACGTCGTCGTGACGAACGCGCTCAACAATATCCTCAATAACAACAACGTCAGCGTTTCGCTCAATGACGTTCTGAACGCGAACAAAATCGGGATCGGCCAAGTCGTCGGCCTGTTCATTAACGGCGGCGGTATCATTACCACCATCATCAACTAAGCGGAGACGAGCATGACAAATAGAGTGATCTACGCATTTCTCGCCGCCGCGTTAACGGCGGCAAGCGCGGCCCCGGTTTGGGCGCAGACCACGCCGGCGCCCAGTCCTGCGGCCACAATGGCGCCGGTTCCCGTCGCGACGAGCGCACCGCAGGCGACGGCGCATCCGGGCGCGACCAACAACGGGAAGCATAACGGACAAGTCAAGAAGATCGCAGCAGGTAATCTTTCATTCGCGCAAGTGACCTATGCGCTCACGCACATGCCCCAGGAAATCTCCTCGCTGCGGAAACTGCATAAAGTAAAATTCGAGAACTTGCGAGTGCAGCGCGTGCCGACAACGCTGCGCCGGTTGGAACGCACGTCGCAGTTCCAGGCTTCGGCGGTGGCCTACCAACCGGTGACGCTCAACGATGCGCTCGCGCAAAACGCGTCTCCATCACCGGCGCCCAAGTCACCGGGTTTGCTAGGCAGCTTGCTCAATATCATCGCGAATATCAATATTTCCGACGCGCTCAACAACGCGCTCAACGGCAATACCGTCAATCTGTCGCTGAGCAACGTGCTCAACGGAAATAAGATCGCGATCGGCCAGGTCGTCGGCGTTTACGTCGGCGGCGCCGGCATCATCACGACGCTCCTGAAGTAACCAGCCTCCATCGCCCGCATGCGCCCGCTTCAATCGGGCGCATGCTTTTGGGCTAGCGCCTTACCTGCACCCTTACCGTCGCTTCGCCGCTTTGAGAGCCGTCGCTGACGACGACGCGCAAGATGTGCGGGCCGATTCCCTCCAACCGCAGCGACAGACTTGTGCCGGGTTGTTCGATGGACTTGGTGACATACGATTTTCCGCCGTTCGTTGAATCGAAGACCGAGCTGTAAAACGGTCCGCGCGCGCTCGACGCGATGCTCCACTCCAGGGCGGCGCGCCCGGTTGAATTGACCGAACTCGTCGATGCCGAAATCCGGACGGCGGGCGGCGCACCGGTAATGACCTTTGTTGCAAGCACGCCGTGAGCGCGCGAAACCAACTGTATCTCGCGCGTTCCTGAAACGTACGGGATACGCGTGTAGAATGCGATAAGCCGCGCGTGCCGCAGGACGGTGCGCTTGATATCATCCGGTCGAACGAACAGCGCCTTGTACGAGACTTCCTTGAGCATCGCTCCGGAGGCGCTGCGCAAAACGATCCGCAGATCCTGCGAAGGATCGACGCGGTCGTTATCGAGCATGCTGTCGACCGTGTAGAACGGCGTGAACGCAGCAGCCAACCGGCCCGGACTGCGCGCGAGATATCCGCGGACCAGAAAAACACGCGGATCGGGTATTGTCCCCTTGAGCTGGTCCGTCAAATGGCGGTACGTGCACTGCTCGTCGTAATTGTCTTCCCCGACCGGTCCCATTAGGCCGGTTGAGTAGTTGTAGTGCTTGCGATAGCCGGGAGTTTTGCCGCTCCAAATAAAGCGAAGACCCTCGGCCCTGCCCGTTTCGTTGTGATAGCCTTGTTGGCATTCGTTGAGCATCCAAGTCACGCTATCTTTATCGCTTACGTCGGAATCTTGCGAGTGATCCCATGGGAGCGTGTGAGCAAGCTCGTGTCCGATAGTCGTGTATACGCTTTCGGCACGAGCGGCGATCAGCTTCTCTGAAGTCGTGTAAGCCCCGGCATTGCTGTGCCCCGTCAAGTCGAAGTCGTGGTCATTCAGCACGATGACCATGCGTCCGGCTTTTTCTAGAACTGCCGCCAGGCCAAAGGTGTTGGTAATTTCTTCCAGCAGGGCGTTCTCATAGTTAAGCCGGCCGGGCTGAAGGTCCGGATTCAGGCCCAGCGCGTCGCGCAAACTCTTGGGGAGGTCAATCTCGGGGTGCAACATGTGGTTGCTCTGCGAGAGGTCGGTTACATCGCCGTCTTTATCCGATTCGACTTTCCACGGAAAAATCGACTGCGAGTTTCCATGGCTCGGCTGCAGCGGATAGAGATCCGGCAACTTGAGCCCCACCTCCTCACCCATTCTTTTTGCCGCTTTTCCAATCGGGTCGTCATTTAGAGCGACGCGAGCGGCGCCGGTAAGATGAATGGGAACATAGTGAATCTCAAAACCGCGGGTCTTTACAATCGACCCATGCACGGTCATTAACAACCCCGGGACGTCTTCCCAATACTTGTCATGTAAGTGCTGGATGTGCGCCATCAAGACATAGTCGCCCGGCTCTGTGGGAGTAAAGGCTACGTCGTTTGAAGGGTATCCGAGCGGAGCGGGAATCCCGATTGTGTAGGCGTCGCCTTCGACCTGCGCGTAACCCTGGAACGGCGCCTTGTAACCGGGGTCGTAGATTTTTTTCCAGGTCTGCTTGCCGCCGACGTACAGGGCGAATTCTAAACGTACGGGTTCATCGTACTTGTGATCGCAGTTCGTGCTGAAGCCGAGTTTTATGGTGCCCGGACCGGAATCGCCTCCGCGATCCTGGACGTACGTAATGCCGCCAGGGACGCGGTTGTATTTATACACGCCTGCGAGCAACGTCGGACGGTTCACGATCAGCGGATAGTAAGCTTGGTAGAGCGGATAATCCGCCTCGAGGCGATCCAGGATATGCGGCTCAGGAAAGATGCGGTCGTCTTGCCAGATTCCTTGCGTCGGCTGCATGTAGCCGTCGCGCACGCCCACCTTGCACGGAACATTCTCGGTGGGTGCAACGACAGGAGGAGTCGCGGTAACTACCGGTTGCGGAGTCGCGGGGGTCTTGGGCGTTTCGCGTGTCGGCGTCGGACCCGGGCTCGGCGAGCTCTCTTGCGCGGCATGCGAGTGATGGTGCGTCAACAGATAGATGAACGCGCCGACGCCCGCACTGATCCAAATCCAATCGCTATTGTTTTTCTTTTCGACTGTTTGCGCGGTGGCCGCGCACGGGGCGAGCAACGATACGCAAAGCAGAAGTCCGAGGAATCGCCGCCAAAAGATTTTGAGCATCTCCCAACCTCCGTATCGAGCTGGGATGCTTAGACCGCTACCCTTGTTTTAGCCTGCGGACACTTACCAAAACGGTAAAGCGCCGGTCTGACAGGCCTGCGCACTGCAGCGGTTGCTCACGAGTTGCTCGTGGGCAACCGCGTCGTTGCGGGCTATAAACAGGACGCTGAGCGCGCCTATGAGCACGCCCAAAGCGAAAAATACGACCGCGACGTAGTTGCTGCGTTGCTCCACACCAATAACCCCCGCCCCTACTATCGGCAAAAAAGCAAGCGGCCGTAGGTCTTCCGACCCATAAAAATACTTGACAACTGTTAAGTTCGCCTCGTAAGCTGGACTAGTGATCCCCTTCGCTGACGAACTCAATGCGGCCATGACCTCCGCCGGCCTGACGGCTGCGGAATTGGCCGACCGAAGCGGGCTGACCGAGGCCGCCATCTCCTACCTGCGCTCCGGGCAGCGCGAGCCGTCTTACCGCTCCCTGCAGCGGCTGACCCAAGTGCTGCCTGAACTGAACGGCACGCTTGAGGAATCCTCGCCCTTCGATTCGATCGAAGGCGCCGTCCGCGACATCCGCGCCGGCAAAATGGTCATCGTGCTCGACGACGAGGATCGCGAGAACGAAGGCGACCTGGTGATGGCCGCGCAGATGGTGACGCCCGAAGCGATCAACTTCATGCGCAAACACGCGGGCGGCCTCATCTGCGTGCCGCTGATCGGCAGACGTTTGGACGAGCTGCACTTGCCGCAGATGGTTTCCGAAAATAGCGCGCTTCATGAAACGGCTTTTACGGTTTCGGTTGAGGCGCGAGGACGGACGACCACCGGAATTTCGGCGCACGATCGATCCGCCACGATCGCCGCACTGCTGGATCCGGCGACGAAGCCGTCGGATTTGCTGCGGCCCGGCCATTCATTTCCGTTGCGAGCGCGCGATGGCGGTGTGCTCGTTCGCGCCGGGCAGACGGAGGCTGCGGTCGACCTCGCGCGGTTGGCCGGCTTGTATCCGGCCGGGGTCATCTGCGAAATCATGGCCGAAGACGGCAAGATGGAGCGCCTCGACGGGCTGATCGCGTTCGCCAAAAAGCACGGCCTCAAACTGATCACCGTCAAAGATTTGATTGCTTACCGTTGGCGCACCGAAAAACTGCTGCATCGCATCGCCGAGTTCAAGCTCCCGACGCCGCTCGGCGAATGGACCGGGTACGCTTACGAAAACAGCATCGACAAGAATACGCACGTCGCGCTCGTCATGGGTGAGATTGGCGACGGCAAAGATATCGCGGTGCGCGTTCACTCCGAATGCCTGACCGGTGACGCGCTCCATTCGATCCGGTGCGATTGCGCGGAGCAGCGCGATGCAGCCATGCGCATTATCGCGGCGCAAGGCCGCGGCGTCTTCCTGTATCTGCGCCAGGAAGGGCGCGGCATCGGGCTTGCCAACAAACTGCGCGCATACGAGCTGCAAGACCAAGGCGCGGACACGGTGGAAGCCAATATCGCTCTCGGTTTGCCGGTCGATAAACGCGATTACGGGATCGGCTCGCAGATTCTGGCGGATCTCGGTGTGAAAGAGATGCGCATCATCACCAACAATCCGCGCAAAATCTTCGGGCTCGAAGGATACGGCCTCAAAATCGTGGACCGTGTTCCGCTGCAAACCGAGCAAACGCCCTTTAACACCAAATATATGCAGACGAAGCGCAATAAAATGGGACATATGTTAGATCGGGCCTCGTCCTTCGACGACTAGGTCGCTAAGGCGACCTCTACTCAGGATGACAGAAAGTAATGACCTTCCCATGACACCCAACTGCGAGGGGAAGCGGTTCGTCATCATTACCGCGCGCTTTTATCCGCAGATCGCCGATTGGCTCGAGGCGGGGGCGCGCCGCGCGCTGCGCGCGTGCAACGTGCGTGAAGAAGATATACGCACGTACGCCGTGCCGGGCTGTTTCGAATTGCCGCTGGCGGCGAGGCGGGTGATTTCCGAAGGCAATACCGATGCGATCGTAGCGCTTGGCGCGGTGGTGCGCGGAGAAACGGCGCATTTCGATTACGTCGCGGGCGAGGCCGCGCGCGGCATTATGGACGTGCAGCTCGCGACCGGCGTGCCGATCGGATTCGGCGTGCTCACGACCGATACGCTCGAACAGGCGGAGTTCCGCGCGGATCCAAAGCGCGGCGACAAAGGCTATCACGCTGCACTTGCGGCGGCGGCGCTGCTGGGTATTCCCGCGGACACAAGGGTTCCCGCGCGCTAAGAGCGGATACCAAGCCCCTGCTACTTCGTGGAGGCCCGTCTCGTGGAAGACAAAAACATCACCTGTAAAGAGTGCGGTCGGGATTTTGTTTTCTCGGCTCGCGACCAGCAATTCTACGCTGAAAAGGGGTTCCAAAACGAACCTCAGCGTTGCCGCGATTGCCGTCAATCTCGCAAAGCTCCCGGAGCGGGCGGCGCCGGCGGGAACCGTCCGAGTTTCGAGGCGGTCTGCGCCGAGTGCGGGACCAACACCACGGTGCCGTTCAAGCCGCGCGGCGATCGACCGGTCTACTGCCGCACGTGCTATACCGCGCACGCGCCGGCGGCGTCCGTTTAACGATCGAAACACCAGAAGCCGTTCGCTGGGCCGGCAACGCGATCGAGTACCTCGATCAGCGGTCGCTTCCGCATGAGACGATCGTCCGTCGCGCGGTCTCTGCCGAGCAACTCGAAGACGCCATAAGAACGCTGGCGGTGCGCGGCGCGCCGTGCATCGGCGTTTTCGGCGCGTACGGCGTCGCGCTCTTACGTTCGCAGATCGCTGACGACGCGAAGTTCCAGGCCGCGGTGGCGCGCGTGCGTGGGGCCCGCCCCACCGCGGTGAATCTGCGCTGGGCCGTAGAGCGCGTGCTGAATTCGAAGGACATGCTCGCCGAAGCGCAGGCTATCCATGCCGAACAACGCGAGGTTGACCGCCGCATCGCCGAAGCCGCGGCCGAACTCATCGAGCGCGACGCGACGATCTACACGCACTGCCACACCGGCTCGCTAGCGACGGCCGGAGGCGGCACTGCATTGGGGACAATACTCTTTGCGGCGCGCGCCGGAAAACGGCCGCATGTCTTCGTTGGCGAAACGCGCCCGCTCTTACAGGGCGCGCGGCTGACATATTACGAGCTGTCGCAAGCTGGAGTTGACGCAACGCTGGTTGTCGATTCTGCGGCAGCGATTTCCATGCAGCGCAAGGAGATCGATCTCGTCATCGTGGGCGCCGACCGCATCGCGCGCAACGGCGATACGGCCAACAAAGTCGGCACGTATGGGTTAGCAATCCTGGCGGCTCACCACCGCATTCCGTTTTACGTCGCCGCGCCGCGCTCAACGTTCGATTTCGACCTCGCTACCGGGCGCGATATTCCCATCGAGGAACGATCGGCAGACGAAGTCGCCGGCTTCGGCGAAACTCGCAGCGCGCTTCCGGGCGCCAACGCGTACAATCCGGCGTTCGATGTTACGCCGAATCACCTCATTACGGCATTCGTTACCGAGTATGGTATTTTGCGGCCACCTTATGGTGAGTCGATTCCCGATTTGCAGATGCGCCCGAATATGAGCGCCTTGCTGTCAAGCCGCTAACAGCTTGCTGCCCGTTCCGCCGTCGATTTCTTGCCCAGTAACGTTCGCCGTATCGATGAATCCTTGATTTGCGGCTAGCGTGGTCGGTTGGCCGTTCGAGACAAAGGTTACGGATGTTGCAAAAGCTGCTCCGTGTACGGACGCTGCACTAGCGCCGGCTCGTCAGGACTTGCGTTGAGCCGCTGTATAGCCTTGCCGGGCGAGTTTAACTAGTGACCGTTCACGAGCCGCGCGATCGCAAAAGCTACTCCGGCGGCTATTCCTCCGATGGCGACCGTTTGTAAAGCGCTGCGAACCCAAGCGAGCCCCGTGAGCTTACCCTTGAGCGCGCCAAACAAAAATAAAGCGAGCAATGTGAAGCCCGCCGAGTAGTATAAGGCGAGCGTGGCATTTTGAACGAGCATGTAGGGTAGAAGCGGCACGATCCCGCCGGCCACGTATGCTCCCCCAATCGTAAGTGCGCTGACCGGCGCTCTCTTTTTGTCGGGCTTGTCGAGTTGCAGCTCAAAGCGCATCATGAAATCCACCCAACGCCTTTTATCGGACGTTATTGCGGTCGTGACGCGTTCAGCGTCCTGATCGCTTAGGCCATACCCATGAAAAATTTTAAAAACCTCGCGCGCCTCGTCGCGTGGAACGTCGTCTATCTCTGCAAATTCACGAGTGCGCTCGCTGCCGTAATGTTCAAAATCGGTTCGGGCGGCCAAGTAACCGCCCAGGCCCATTGATATGCCCCCGGCTGCCAGCTCGGCTACACCGGCAGTCACGATGACATGAGAAACCGCGATCGCACCAGAAATTCCGGCCGCGAGCGCGAAAGGAACGGTCAAACCGTCGGACATGCCGATGACAATATCTCGAACAGTCGCGGTAGCCGTGAAGTGCCGTTCTTCGTGTGCCTGGCGCGGTATTCGCGTGCCTCTCATTTCATCTTTCCTCCCAATGCAGACTTGCCCAATCGGAAACTCGCGTCTAGCCGGGCATGGCGCCCGCTCCTGCACCATTTTGTGTAAAACGTCGTGAGTGGCGGGCCGGCGAATGCGTAATGTAACGTGGGACCGCTGCTCACGGACGAGCACCCGTTCGCGATCACGCGCATGACTTCAGGGTCAGCGCCCGGCGGCTCATTCAAAATCACTAAGTAGCGCGTCGGGATGGAGCGACTTTGCCACATCTCCCACTGACGGCGCCCAATTCCGGAGATGACGGTCGATTCGATGCCGCCCTGGTACAGCAGCTCGGATGCGATCTCGAATTTGTCGGTCATGACGATTGCGTTGTGATTTTTCAGCAGCCCGCGAATGTCACGCGCCAGCGGCGCGTACGCATAGACCGCTGAGTAGAGCATATTTTTGGCGCCGTTTCCCGTCGCGCGCAATAGCGCCGCTTGCGTGGGCTGGGGTAGCGAAAGAGCCGCAACGGCGAGCATCGCGTAAGCCGCGGGAACGATCCAAGCCGCGGCAGCAAGTCGCTTCCAGAGCAGCGGAAAATTCGCATACGCAATGCCGAGCGCAACGCAGAGCGAGGCAAACGGTCCCAAGAGCCAATACGATTCGACGCCTTCGAAAAACGAGAGCACGATAAGGAGCAGCGGCAGCGGGAGTGCCGTGCAGGCCAGCAAATCGTAGCGGCGCCGGATCGTCAGAAGATACGTGGCGACGAGAAACGCTGCAGCCTCAAGTGCGAAGCGCAGCGTCGAAGGCACTAGGAGATGTGCGGCGCTGAAGTTTTCGTAGGCTTCGCGATAGACGGTGAAACTATAATTCGCCCACCCGTGCGTTGCATTCCAATAGACGAATGGAGAATAGAGCGCTGCTGCAATGGTGGGCGCAATCCAAAAGCCCTGTTTCCACATACGCCGCTGAGCGGGCAGAAGGGAGAAGATGAGCACTCCGGCCAGAAGTGAGAAACCAAAAGCGCGCGAGAGCAGCGCTCCTCCAATTGCGATTCCCAAAAGGGTCATATCCGCGGTGCGCACACGCGAAGCCGCGCGCGCAGCGAAGAGCAGTGCGAGCGACCAGAACAAGAGATACGGACCGTCCGGGAGCGCTTCGCCGATGATCATACGCGTCTGAGCGATGAGCGCGAAGATGACGGCGGCTGCGCCACCCGCTCGCACGTTACGGGTCAGCGCGATCGCCGTGTAGCCGAGCGCGATCGCTGCAAACGCTTCGCACGCAATGAACGGCAGGCGAATAGCCAGCTCGCTCGAGCCGAACGGCGCGGTCAGTGCGATGAGCCAGGCAACCATCGGCGGATGGTCGACGTATCCGAGCGCGAGATGGCGGCTCCACGTCCAATAGTACGATTCGTCTTCGGTGAGCGGAATATGCGACGCGACGGCAATCCGGAAGGCTGCCATTCCCGCAACGATCAGTAACGCCGCGCGAGGCAATCGGTTCATCGTGTTGGCGCGGGGTTGGCGAGGCGCGTCTTTGCGGCCTGCCGAATACTGCCGGGCGTGAAGTTTTACGATTTTGTCGACAAGCAGCCCGCGATCGGCAGGCTCGCGATTATCGAGGGCACCGAGCGCGCACTCGCCGATCGCGCGCTGGAAATCGTGATCGAACGCGTCCTTCCCGCCGAGACGCGCGACTTAAACCTCGACCGCTTTCCGGCCGGCGATCTCGACGATACAATCCGGCTGCGGGAAGCCGTGCAGGCAATGCCGTTTCTGTCTACATCGCGGCTGATCGTGATAACCGACGCGCAAACGCTCAAAACCGCGATCCGGCGCGACATTTGGAGCGTGGCCGAAGGCGTACCGGACGGCAACATACTGGTCATCTGCGATTTACTTTCGCCGCGCGCGCAACGTCCGCAGCCCTTCGGCGCCATGGCGGGTCGCAGCGCGTTGCGCATCGACACCACCGCGAACGACGACGTGCGCAAGCGATTCACCGAGGAAACGCTCGCGGATCTCAAAGCGACGGCCGAGCCGCGCGTCGTCGGTGCGCTTGCCGGCAGCAGCGCAGATCTCGCCGCGATCCGCAACGATCTGCAAAAGCTCGCGCTCGGGGGCAAGAAGATCACGTTTGCGGACCTCGAGCAAGAGACACTTTCTATTGAAGACCCCAAAGCGTACAAGTATGCCGGCGCTCTCGTTGAAGGGCGCGTTGCCGAAGCGCTCGCAATCGCGCGCGAAATGTTTTCGACCGATCGTACGGCCGGCGTTCCACTGGTCTATGCGGCGGCGACCGAATGCGGGCTATTGTGGGAACTCGCGCGCGGCGGCCAACTGATGGGCCGCTCAGCGTGGCGTTCGCGGGCGCTGGGCCCGGTTGCCGCCCGGGTGGGGGAACAGCGCGCCCGGCGCGCATTCGAGCGCGCGATAGGCGCCTTTGACGCTATCGTCACCGGCCGCATCGACGACCCCGAGCTGGCGGTCGAACTCTTGACCGCGGAACTGGCCGGCCTGAGCGCGAAACGTTCGACCACCGCATGACCTACGATTCTTACGCGTCGCCGTTCTCTTGGAGATACGGGCGCGCCGAGCTGCGCTCGCTTTTTTCCGAGCACGAACGGCGCAGACTGTGGCGTCAGGTGTGGCTGGCTTTAGCAGAAGCGCAGTCGCAGTACGGGCTCGTATCGGCTGAAGAAGTTGACGATATTCGCGCTCACGCGGACGACGTCGATGTAGATGCCGCGCTAAAAATCGAAGGCGAAATCCATCACGATCTGATGGCGGAGATCCGTGTTTTTGCTTCGCAGGCACGCGTCGGAGGCGGGAAGCTCCACCTCGGCGCGACGTCGATGGACATCGAAGACACGGTTGAAACGTATCGGCTGCGGCGCGCGACGGCGATGATTGGTGCTTCGCTTGGCGACCTGCTGCGCGCATTTGCCAGGCGCATTCGCGAGACTTCGGACGTGGTCTGCATGGCGTTTACGCATCTGCAGCCGGCTGAGCCCACGACGCTCGGATACCGTTTCGCCGTTTACGCACAAGATTTACTCATCGATGACGCGGCGCTGCGCTTCGCTTTCGAGAACCTCACCGCCAAAGGCATGCGCGGAGCGGTCGGGACCGCCGCCTCATACCAGCAACTGCTCAACGGCAGCGGCGCCGGTTCGGTGGAGTCGATGGAGAGGGCGGTGCTCGATCGATTCGGATTGACGGCTCGCGATATCAGCACACAAACCTATCCGCGCAAGCTGGACTTTCTGCTCCTGAGCGCGCTTGCGGGAATCGGTGCGTCGCTTTCGAAATTCGCCGCCGACATTCGCATCTTGAGCTCACCGGAGTTTGGCGAGCTTCGTGAACCGTTTGGGGAGAAACAAGTCGGCAGTTCCGCGATGCCCTTCAAACGCAATCCGATCTTATGCGAGCGCATCGATTCGCTTGCGCGACTTCTTCCAGCATATGCCGGCGTTGCCTGGCAGAACGCGGCGACAAATTATCTCGAGCGCACGCTCGACGATAGCGCGAACAGGCGAACGATTCTGCCCGAGGCGCTGCTCTGCACCGACGAAATCGTGCAGTTGGCGATTCGAGTGGTGAACGGGCTTACGGTTGAAACCAAACGCATTGCGGATAACTTGCGCACCTATGGTCCGTTCGCGGGAACGGAGTCGGTGTTGCTGGAGGCCGTGCGCGCCGGCGGCGACCGCCAGGCGACGCACGAACTGTTGCGCGCCGCTTCGATGCGAGCGTGGGAAGCCGTCGCGCGCGGTAAGGAAAACCCGCTCGGCCAGCTGTTGACGGAGGAACCGGAGCTCACCGGCCGCCTCGATCCGGCTGAGATTCGCCGGATGCTCGAACCGTCAGGTCACACGGGAAGTGCGCCCGCGCGCGCACTTGCGCTTGCGGACCGGATCGAGAACCTTGAGCCGTTTCCCGCGCAGGCGACTATCACGCGGGCCCCGGCGTCGCTCGGCCGTCCTTCGACACGCGCGTCGAAGACGCGCTACTCAGGATGACAATAGGGAAATGAACAAAGGCATCGAGATCGCTCACGGCAAGACCAAAGTGCTTTACGAAAGCCCGGGGCAGCCGGATGTCGCGGTCATCAAGCAAACCGATGCGATCAGCGCCGGCGACGGTGCGCGGCGCAACGAGATTGCCGGCAAAGGGCGTTTAGCGGCGCAAACGACGGCGCGCGTTTTCCGGCTGCTGAATCTTTGCGGTTTGCCGACCCACTATCTGAGCGGCGGCGAAGACGACGATCAAAATGAGATGCTCGTGCGCCGCTGCAACATGATTCCGCTCGAAGCGGTGGTGCGCGGTGTGGCGGCGGGGTCGCTGGTGAAGCGCAATCCCGGTATGCAGCGCGGCGCCATTCTCATTCCGCGTATGCTCGAGTTCTTTCTAAAAGATGACGCTAACCATGATCCTCTGATTACGCCAGATGAAATCGTCTCGCGCAATATCGCGCAGCCGCCGGAAATTGCGGCGATGAGTGAAATCGCGCGCATCACGTTTGAGATATTGGCGCACGCGTGGCGGAAGCGTGACGTCATGCTGGTCGATCTGAAACTGGAGTTCGGCAGGCTGGCGAGCGGTGAAAACCAAGGACAGCTCGTTATCGCCGACGTGATCGACAACGACTCGTGGCGCATCTGGCCCGGCGGACGTGAAGATCGGATGCTGGATAAGCAGATTTACCGCAATCTGGAAAAGGTCGACGACGAAGCGCTCAGCTACGTAAAGAGCGCTTATGAGCAAGTGACCGAGATGACGGGAAATTTTCCGGTCATGCGTCCGGGCATGATCGCGATCTTTGCCGAGAAACCCGATCAGACGTCCGAGGTCAACGCGCTCTCGCAAGCGCTGGCGCAACTCGGATTACCGATCGTGCGCCACGTCGCCAGCGCCGCGAAAACTCCGGGCTTCGTATTGCAGCTCATACAGCAACACGACGCGAGCTTCGCGCGCTTGGTTTACGTGACGGTTTCCGGATCCGACGGCGCCCTACACGCAATCATCGAGGGCACCACGAGTGCGCCCGTTTTTGAAGCCGGCGGCAAAGAGCCCGGCGCGGTGGCGCTGCAGTGCGCCAAAGTGCTCGGGCTAGAAGACACCGTGATGTTCGGACGCACGCTGATGGTGCAAACCAATATGCGTTCGGCGGTGCTGCAAGCCGACGCCGCGCTCAACATGCAGCCGGCACAGCCCCCGCCGAACTTTGGCTAGGCTCGCTTTGGCCTTGCGGCCCGACGAGTTGCGCCGCATCGCCGAGGGTTTGGGCCGCGAGCCAACGACCGTCGAGCTGCACGCGTTCGATGCGCAGTGGAGCGAACATTGCTCCTACAAGAGCAGCCGCCACCTGCTCAAGCAGTTGCCGACGACCGGAGCAAGCGTGGTCCTCGGGCCGGGTGAGGATGCGGGCATCTTGCATCTCGGGGAATACAAGGGCGAGCGTTACGGCGTCGTCATCGCGCATGAATCGCACAACCATCCTTCACAAGTCGTGCCGTTCGAAGGCGCCGCGACCGGGGTCGGCGGCATCGTGCGCGACGTGCTGTGCATGGGCGCGGAAGTGATCGCGCTGGCCGATTGCCTGCGCTTCGGCAACGTCGATGATCCGAATTCCCACCAGCGCTACGTCGCGCAACAAGTCGTCGACGGTATCGCGGCATACGGAAACGCGATCGGCGTCCCAAACATCGCCGGCGACGTCTACTTCGACGAAGGCTTCAACGACAATTGCCTGGTCAACGTGATCGCATTGGGCCTTGTGAAAGAGAGCGAGATCATACGTTCGCGGGCGCCGGACGGCTCGGCCGGATGGGATATCGTGCTCGTCGGGAAAGCGACCGACGCAAGCGGTTTCGGCGGCGCCTCATTTTCATCGCTGACGTTGGCAGAAGATAACCAGGAAGCCAACAAGAGCGCAGTTCAGGTTCCGGATCCGTTTCTCAAAAATGTCATCATGCGGGCGTCCTATCGCGTCTTCGAATATCTGCGCGAGAAGAAAATCACGGCCGGCTTCAAGGATTTGGGCGCCGGCGGTATCATGGGTTGCACCGCGGAGCTCTGTGCGGCGGGCGGCTATGGAGCGATCATCGATCTCGACGACGTCAACGTTGCGGTGCAGGACTTGCCGCCGGAAGTGATTGCCGTCGGCGAAACGCAGGAGCGGCTGGCCTGGGTCTTGCCCGGCGATGTGACCGCCGACGTGTTGCGCATATATAATGAAGAGTTTTCGCTCCCTGAGATTGCCCGCGGCGCCCGGGCGACCGTCATCGGAGCCGTGCAGGCCGAGAAGCGTTACGTCATGCGGTACGGTAGCGACATCGTCATGGACGTGCCGGTTGATTTTCTAACCGGCGCCCCTTCGACTGAAAGAACGCTCGGTGGTAGCGCTCGTCCTTCGACCCTTCGACAAGCTCAGGGCAGGCTTACTCAGGATGACATCACCGCTCAGGATGACATACGGGGAGGGGCTGCGCCCTTAACCAAAACGCTGGCGCACATAAACGCCTGCTCGCGCGAACCGCTGTACAAAGAATACGATTCGGTCGTGCGGGGAAGGACCGTTATTCCGCGCGGTCACGCGGACGCGGGGGTCATTGCGCCGGTTCCGGGTGCGCCATTCGGCGTAGCATTAAGCGTTGGCGCAAGCGTCTTCGAAGCGGTTCGGAAAGTCGTCGCGGTCGGAGCTCGACCCATCGGTTTAACGGATTGCCTGAATTTCGGCAATCCGAATAACGAAGAGCATTATGGGGAGCTCGTTAGCGCCGTCGCGGCGCTATCGGAGGAAGCCAAAATTCTGGGGCTGCCGTTTGTATCCGGCAATGTGAGTCTGTATAATGAATCAGCATCCGGAACGGCTATCCCGTCGTCGCCGATAATCGGATGCATCGGGGTGCTCGACAATATTGGTAAGGTGGTCACTCCGGCGCTGAAACGTCCGGGTTCTCGCCTGTATTTTGTCGGAGCTCGGGGAGATGCGACCAACTCGCCAACCGAAAGTAAACGCATGGTTGCGGTCCTTGAGGGAATCAACGACAGGTTGATTTTGTCGGTCCGAGCGATCGGAGACGATGGCATGTTGGCAGCGGCGGCACAAATGGCGTTTGCCTCCGGAAATGATTTTGGCGTCGAATTCACAACGGGAATTGCGCAGGAAGGGCATCATCGCGGCTGGTTAATCGAAGCGGCCGAAGCCGCGGCTTTCGAGGATCTTGCAAGCCGGAAGCTATCGCCTGACGACTGGCGGCGTGTAGGCATTGTGACGGTCGCAGATATCGAAGGCGAAGTCGACATCGCTTCAGGCGGCCAATTCTGGGATCTGGACGAACTGCGCGCTGCGTGGCTAAAGCCGCTGGCCGAGATCTACGCGTGAGCGCGAAAGTTGCGGTGCTTGTCTTCCCCGGCACAAATAGCGAGGCCGAAACGGTTCGCATTTGCCGCGACGTAGGGCTCAACGCGGAGAGCGTCCACTGGAGTAAGGCGGCGTCGCTTCTCAGATATGACGCGTATGTACTCCCGGGCGGCTTCGCGTACGAAGATCGCATTCGTGCGGGTGCGATCTCGGCGCACGAGCCGATGATGGACTACGTGATCGAAGCGGCTGGAAAGGGTAAATTGGTTTTGGGCATCTGCAATGGGGCTCAGATTTTACTCGAAGCCGGACTCGTTCCGGGAACCGGCGCCCTTCGCAAGCCAACGGCAGCCTTCACGCACAACGCTCCTACCGGCAAGTTCATCTGCAAACACGTCCACATAAAGCTCGCAGCGGATCCATCGCGGTGCGCGATTACGGCGGAACTAGCGAGCGATACGCTCATTCCGGCATGGGCCGCTCACGGCGAGGGGCGCTTAGCCGCGTCCGCCGAGCATTTGGAAGAAATAACCTCGGGTGGCCATATCGCGTTCGTTTACGCACATTCAGATGGAACCGTCGACGACGCGGCCGTTCCGAACGGTTCGGCGTTGCGGTGCGCCGGGCTAACGAACAAGGCCGGCAACGTACTGGCGATCATGCCGCACCCCGAGCGCGACGCTTGGAATTTTAACCACCCCGATCGCGCCGAAGGTAAAGATACTCTCGCCCCATCCGGCGGCGCAACATTTTTTCGCGCATTTGCAAAAGCGCTCCAATAGGTCTTGCTCACCTACAGCGCTTACGTCGTCGCCGAACCCCGAACCGCAGCGTCGGCTATTTTGTTGTAGATCAGCGCGAACAAGCCGCCGGCAATAACTCCGCCCACGAAATTCCATATGAGCGAGGTGACCATGAACCCACTGCCGATCGCGGCCAATCCGAAAGGGAGGTGCCGCAAAAACGTGCTGTTCATCATCAACGACAGCGGAGCGAAATTCGAGAGGGCGAGGACGCCTTTGGCGACGCCGAACGCCAGCGCTAACGCCAACGGGTTAAAACGTATCAAGTCCAAAAGCCGGCAATTTGCGCGTGGAGCTTGAACCGGACGAGTGCAGCACCGGAGTGCACGCCCCTGATTCGCACCTGCGCGATGCCGTTTTGCACCGGTACCGACGTGGTCGTGCCGCCGTCGGCAAGAACGGCAGCTCCGCCGACCTGAAAGTACATCGTGCCCGGGTCGGATGCGGGCAGGCCGTCGCAATGGACCGTGACGGTTTGCACGGCGCCGGTTTCGGAGACGCCGATCGGATCAGCGCGCAATTGGACGATATCGGCCGGAATCGCATTTGAAGTTCCGACGGTCACGCTCGTGCGCCCGAGCGGAGCGTCTTGCGAAATGAGCCCTTTTGTTTCCTTGTTTGACGCGCTCACGGTTTCGACGTTGGCGGTGCTTCCGTTCAACTTGATTTGCGCCCGCAGTGGATCGGTCCCGCGCGTCTGCAGGTCCACGAGGTTGTTCGTGCCGCGCTCGTAGGCCGACGATGCGCGCGTAATCGCCTCTCCGGTTGAGGGCACGTTCGCGACGGCTTGCGTACCGGGAACCGTTGCATTTCCGTCGACCAAGCAGCGTGCGGCGGCCGGTCCGGCTTTGTGATCCGCCGTAAAGTGAGTGAACAACTCAAAAGCGGCGGCGTAGGCCGGCAGCTTGAAGTTCACGTGGCCATTGGGATCGGTAAACGTCCGGAAGAAGTGGTGGCCGCCCTTCTTGTCGTCGAATTGCACCGTCACTTGATCCGTGGGTCCACTTTGGTCTGAATTCTGGTTGGAATCGACGACGGTCGCAACGATTTCCGAGCCCGGGCCGGAAACGTTTGGAGCAAAAACTTGCTCCGTGCCGGCACCTGATCCGGCTTGCGGAATGGCCGGCTGCAACAAGGCGAGCGTGCTTTTCCAAATGCCTTCGGGCCATTCGTACTTGCGATCGATCGTTTTCTTAGGGGGGCTGCCTTTCTTCTCTTCGGTTACCGTTTGGTGCCCGTCGGTTTGTTCCCATTTACCGGTTGGTCCCGCGCCGAAGAACGTATCTTCCGTGGTAAAATCGTCAACGGTTTTTTCCCCGGTTCGCGGATCCTCCGTGACGGTTTTTGAAGTGTGGTTCCTTACGCCTTTTTTCCAGTCGGTATGATCGGTCGACGTGCGCGTCGTGCGGCCGATCGGCTTGCCGTCTTTGTCGAGGTTTTCGTGGACGTGCGTATCGGTGCGGTCGAGCTCGTGACCGTTTGGGTCGGTCGTAGTGGTCGTCACATCGTGATTTGTTTGCGAGGTCGCGCCGGGCTGCGCATTGTTTGCGGGATTGCCATTGTTTAGCGGCCCCGAGAGGTCTCTGGTTACGGTCGTGACCGTATTTCCGTTTGCATCGATGGCGGTCGTCGTCGTCTGCGTGCCGGTCTGCGAAAAACTATCGGAAATAGGAATCGTCTGAGCCGAGGCCGGCGCAATGCGGACCATCTGGAGGCCGAAGATCAGCGCCGTGAGGATTGCAAAGAAACGAATGCGTTGAGTGTTCATGCGTATAACCTCTCGAGAGCTAGGGCTTTTCGCCCGCTCCCCCGTTTTTCATGCTGCAGAGGACCCTCGGAGCGTGGGCGGGTATCCACGGCCTCTAACGTGCTGCACACCATTGCCATTAAACTGAAGATTCCCGACAACACCGCGTTCAGCGCTTTGACGGCTTTGCGCCGGCTCGGAGTTGATGTGGCCCGCGTGGAGCGGGCCGATATTTGGCAATTCGCGGGGCCGGGATCGAGCGAAGACGTCGCCGTCAGCGTGAAGCGCAACGAATCGTTGTTCAATCCAAACAAGCACGTCCTGGAAATACTCGATTCACCCACGCCGCGAGTGGGGGAGACCTGGGTTGTCAGTATGCCCAGTGGCGGCCATGCGTCGCCGCGCCCATCGAACGTGGCCGCAATTCATTACGTGGCGTGGCGGCTATTTACCGGAGAAGATCGACCGGCGGACAAGGCAACGGTCGCTGCGGCGATCGAGAAGCTCCTCTGTAATCCGGCGATCGAACGCGCCATCACATAATGCCGAACCGGTCTTACACTGTTGCAACGCTCGGATCGCATTCGGCGCTTCAAATTCTTAAAGGCGCGCACGACGAAGGATTCGGAACGCTGGCAATCGCGAACCGCGACACCGAAGCATTGTATCGTTCATTCCGTTTCGTCGATGAAGTGATCGGCGTCGAGCGGTACCAAGAGTTTCCAAAACTCATCGGCGAGCTCGAAAAGCGCAAGATTATCATTGTGCCGCACGGCTCGTTCGTAGCATATCTTTCCCTCGACGAGCACAAGCGCATGACGATTCCCTATTTCGGAAACAAAGCTGTGCTCGACTGGGAAGCGAGCCGCGAACTGCAGCGCCAGTGGCTCTCACGCGCAGGGCTCACGCTGCCCCGCCAATTTCAAACGGGCAGCGATATTGACCGTCCCGTTATTGTGAAGCTGTACGGGGCCAAGGGCGGAAAAGGGTACATGTTCATCCGCGATACCGCCGACTTCGAAGCGCGCGCCGCGCACCTCAAAGAAGAACACATCATACAAGAGTACATCGTCGGCGTTCCCCTTTACGTGCATTATTTTTACTCGCCGCTGGAAGACCGGCTCGAGATCATGAGCATGGATCGCCGGTACGAAACCAACGTCGACTCCCTTGGCCGAATTCCGGCAGCGGCGCAGGAAGGCATGGACGTCAGCCCTTCATATGTTGTCGTCGGCAACTCGCCGGTCTCGCTGCGCGAATCAATGCTGGCGGAAGCCTACCGCATGGGCGAGGCGGTCGTGCAGGTTAGTAAGGAGATTTGCGGGCCGAAGGGATTATTCGGCGCGTTCTGCATCGAGACGATCATTACGCCCGACATGCAGTTCTTCGTGATGGAGATTTCCGCGCGCATTGTAGCGGGGACCAACCTCTTCATCGACGGCTCGCCGTATTCATACCTGAATTACTCGGAGCCCATGTCGACCGGGCGCCGGATTGCCAGGGAACTCAAAAATGCCATTTCGAGTAATAAACTGGGAATGGTATTAGATGATGGGTAGTCCTTCGACTACGAGGCCGCTAAGGCGGCCTCTACTCAGGATGATAATGGGGGCGTTACTAGCGCTCTTGTTGCCGTTGCGGGCGAGCGCGACGCTCATGGCCGATCCCGCCACGCTGTACGCACAGATGAAGGCATCGTTCGAAAAGGGCGCTGCGCAGGGCTGGACGTTTTACAATCAGCAAGAATATCTCTCAACGATCTTTAACGCCGGCCGCGCGTACTCGCTGCAGCGGCCAAACGATCCGGGTTATGCTAACCTGGCGCAACTGACGGTCGATATGGCGTCTGCCTTACATTACGATCCGCTCATCAATCACGAAGCTGTACCGTGGTGGGTGCGCGAGGCGGCGCTCTTCGTTCAGAAAAACAATCCCGATCGCGCGGAGCAGACCAAAGCCAAGGATTTGCTCGCGCGGGTCAACGCGCTCGAAGATCCCATCGCGCTCGCACAATATGCCGACGAAGATGCCACCGCGCTATTGCAGGCCTATCCCCGCGACGCGAACGCACAATTGGAGCGGGTCGAGGCGAACTGGCGCGGCTACCTGATCAGCGGCGACGCCTCGTGGCGCAGTTTAGCCTTCGTGCATGCGAACGCACCGGCGTTTCCGATCGCCAATTTGCCCTCCACGTGGGGGCCGTCTTTCCTTAACGCGTTGCGCAATGCGGCTGCCGGCGCGGAAAGCTACACGCAGGGCGACCAAGTCAACGCTCAGGCGGTGCTCAACAGGCTGCGCCTGGCAAACGCGCCGCCGCTCATCGCCAGCGTCAAGTCACAACCGCACGACGTGTATTTAACGACGCTGGCGCCCGCGGACGAGTATTTCGGGCCGATGGGAATGTCGATTCTCGGCATTCAAAACGAACTCAAGCGCGTCAATTTCATGATCGGCTATGGCTACACTTCGCAAGAAAGCAACGCGGCCGTGCAGATCGCCACCGCGATCGACGACATGCACAAAGTCTATCCGCGCGACCGAGACCTGCCGCAGCTCCTACTCGACATGTATACCACGCTCGGAAAAATCGGCACGCCGGATGCAAACGCCGCTCGCACGCACATGCGTGCTATCCTGACCGTCGAGTACCAGGACACGCCCCAGGCTCGCAAATTACTCTCCCTCTAAGGTTGGAGGAGACGGGTTCTGGCGGGCGGTACCTTTCAGGTCCACAATGTGGAAAGGGGTCTCTATGGCTCGTAAAACCATCGATTGCCGCGAATTTCCCAGCGAAAATAACTGCACCATCGCAATCGCGGCCGACACCGAAGAAGAATTGCTCGACTCGGCGGTCACGCACGCGGTCAGGGTGCACAAGCATGAAGATACGCCCGAACTGCGCAGCCAAATACGGTCCGGTATTAAAGAAGGCGCACTTACCTAAAGCGCGTCGCAGTCATCGAAAAGGCGCCCCGGCGCCTTTTTTCTTTTGCCCCTCTCCATTAGGGGCTAGCGCGTGATGGTATTATGTGAGATGCAGAGTATGGCGACCACGATGTGCGACAAGCCGGAAATCGAGTACCTCGACGGCCGGCCCTATCCCAAGGTGAGCCCCAAGATTAGTCACGGGCTCGTTCAGGTTGCCCTTGTGGCAGTCGTCAAAGCCTGCGCCGGCGATCGTGGAATCGTTGTGACTGAGGTACGATTCGACCCTGGCGCCATTGTGGGCACAAAGAAAACGGAGTTCGTTCCTGATGTCGCCTTTCTGAGCCGCGAGCGGCGAGAACGATTGACCGGGCACGGTCGAGAGAAACCGCCGCTGTCACCGGAGATTGCCATCGAGGTGCGTTCGCCTTCAGACAATCTGCGCTATCTCGCAAAGAAAATTTCGCGCTACGTCGCAACGGGTTCGATCCTGGCGCTCGACGTTGATCCCAAGGCGCGTCGCATTATCGCACATGCTGCCGATGGAGTGCGCGAATATTACGCGGGAGAACGCTTCAAACATCCGGCCCTGCCTTGGCTGCAATTCGACGTGGATGCGGTTTTTGCAGATTTGGATCCGTCATGAAACACGACGCAGCGCCCGACGTTGCGAAAACTGAAGAAGAATGGCGTAACGAGCTCGGAGCCGAGCGCTACCACATTCTGCGCGAAGCGGGCACGGAGCGTCCGTTCACGGGCTCGCTCCTCAGCGTCGATGACGAAGGTACGTACACGTGCGGCGCGTGCGGCGCTCCGCTCTTCAAATCGGATTCGAAATTCGAATCACATTGCGGCTGGCCGAGTTTCACGCGTCCGGAAGAGCAACAAAACGTCCGGTTGTTAGATGACGATACGCTCGGCATGCATCGCGTCGAGGTCCGATGCAAGCGCTGCGACTCCCACCTCGGCCACGTCTTCGACGACGGCCCCGGCCCCGAAGGCACGCGCTACTGCATCAACTCGTTATCGCTAAACTTTAAACCGAAGCAGTAGGGCTAATGTTCCGAGACTGAGAGCGTGTTGCCGTCGGGATCTTTGAACCAGGCAACGCTTCCGTCCGAGCTGTCCCAGATTCCCAGATCGTCCTGCTTCATCCAATCCATTCCTAGGCGCTCGAAGGTTACGCCGCGTTTGGTGAGCTCGGCGACGACATCGCGGATCCGGGTGACTTCCCAGCCGACGATCGTGCGCTGCAGCGGTTCCAGCGTCGCGCCTTTTTGCAGCATGATTCGGTTCGCGCCGGCGCGGTAGGTCGCCACGTACTCGTTGTCGCTGATGAACTCAAATCCAAGTACACCTTCGTAGAAGGCCCGCGCCCTCGCGGCGTCCTTAGTCGGCACAAAACCGTTCATTGGAAAGCTGTTTAGCATCGCAGTCCTCCCGGGCGGCGCCCGCTTTCAAGGCTTCGCAGTAGGTTTTTCGTACCAGTACACCTTCCCGGCACCTACCGGTGCCAGAAAGGTCACTATGAAAAAGCTACTTATCGCATTATGCCTCGCCGCCTTCGCTTGCTCGCTGCAGGCCTGCACCTCCAAGGGCTCCACGCTCGTCCCGCTTACTGCCCAGCAACAGAAGCCACCGCAGGTTCAGAAGGCTGACAACGGGGGCGGCCCGGCCAACAATTGCCCCGAATCGGGATGCCCCGATCCGACGCCCACGCCGTAGCGCGCAGGGCAGTACGAAGGTACTACCAAAAGGATGGTGCGGCGGGTTCTCCCGCCGCATCATGGCTACACTCAAGCAATCGAGCCGTACGGCGCGCTTCAACGAAGACGGCTTTAACGCTATCTTCTTGTCGGCGGATTACCCGGGTTGCCGGCGTTTCTTGGACGAGCTCGGCGGGCGCGATCCCGTTCGAGCCGCCTTGCTGTCCGCGCGCGTAGATTTTCGCGAGCAGCGCTATCTCGAGATGATCGAACGGCTCGCGGGTTTGAAGACGAAAGATTCGCAGTCCGAGATCGAGCGCGACATTCTCCTAGGCGCGGCCTACTCCGAGACGAACGACTTTTCAACAGCGCGCCTCCGGCTCGATCGCGCGCTTGAAAAAGCCGCACCCGGCAGTCAATTGCAAGCAGACGCGATTTTTTATAAGGGTCTGCTCGCGTGGCTGGAGCACGAGCACCGGGAAAGCGCCGCCTTGATGGAGCGCGCGCTCCAAGATCCGTCGCCGAATAACCGCGCGCGCGCGCACGTGCTGCTGTCGTGGATCGCCGTGCGCCGTCGTGACACCGAGCGGCAAGTGGGTGAGCTCGTGACTGCACTCGACGTACTTGCGACGGCTGAAGCAGCCGACGAGTATTACCGCGCCAAGGCGCTTCGAACGCTGAGCCTGTTGGCCCGCGAACTACCGCTTACCGAGGAAGCTGACAGGGCCAGAGAGATTTACGGTTCGATGGAATGGGCAGCGGGCACGCGGCTCGAGCAGTTTCAAACGCAACGTTACATCGGTTGGATCGACGCATTGCAAGGCGACGAATTGGCGGCTTTCCGCGCCTTTCGCGCGGCCTCCGCGCTCGCGCCTTCGGAGCATTGGCGTGTGCTCTGTTTGACCGACCGGGCATATCTTGCGCGCAACACAGGCGAGCACACGTTCGCGCAAGACGTGCTGCACGAGGCGCACGAAGTCGCGCAGCATCTTTCGTGGTCGGAGACGCAGCGGGAGGAACGGTCTTCGCTGTTCGTCTTGGCCGAATTGTTTGCCACGATCGATCCAGCGCTTTCGCAGAAATATCTCGCGCAATTTCGCTCGCTGAACACGCCCGTGATGCCTGGGATTTCCTATGACGACGATCCCCGGACGCGAGCGTTTGCGGCGTACTCGGCCGGCAAAGCGATGCTCGAACTGGGCGAAAAAGAAGAAGCGATCGCGCTGCTTTCCGAAGGGCGCGAGATCTTCGATGCGTTTCACTACGGCTGGCGAACCGCGCTCTGCGCGCTGGCCTTATACCGCGCGACAGGCGAGGCGGCGTGGCTGATCGAGGCGCGTCAGAAAATTGCGCCGTGGCCCAAGAGCTGGGTCGCGCGCGAGATTGCCGAGGCCGGCGATGAGGGTGCCGACAGCCGGCGGCTTTCCAAAGCGCAGCGGCGCGTACTCGATTTGCTGCTGGAGGGAAAGAGCAACGCCGGCATCGCCAAGGCGCTGGACCGCAGCCCCTACACCGTGCGCAATCACATTGCGCAGCTCTTCCGGACTTATAACGTCACCAACCGGACCCAGCTGGCCGGCCTTTTTCGGAGCCGGAAGCGAGCTTAGAAGGAAGACTAGTACTTCCGTACTAACCTACGGGTGTGGGTGACGAGTGCGCAGATCTCGGCTTCATCCCTTGCCTCTGGTGCGCCGGGTCAATACGCCATAGTCGAGCGGTCGGAGCCATGCAGGCGTGCGCCGTACCGCTTTATTGTAGCGACGACTGTCGCGCCGACCTCGAACGCTCGCTCGTCAAGCGCATGTACGACGCCAGCGAAGCCGCGGCCGAAGTCGCCGGCTACGCCGATTTTTCGGAGTTCGATTCCGCCGTTCGGGCAGATTTCGCAGCGCGTCTGCGTGCCGCCACCTCGTTTCCAAGCATGCGCGGCGTCATCAGTACTCGCCAGAGCCTCGAAGGCAGACTCGAAGAGCTGGCTGCCAATCTGCTGAAATAAGGCGCCCACTAGCGGGCCTCGACAAGCTCGGCCGTCCTTCGACTTCGCGTTTCGCTAAAGGCGAAACGCTACGCTCAGGATGACATTACTGGGCTCACCATGACAATATGTGCCCGCTCACCATGACACAATGTGTCCGGCTCACCCATGACAATATGCGCGCCGCGCTTACAGCGCGGCTAGAGACTCGCTGAAGGCCCGTAGGAATTCGGCCGTGTCGTTGTCGTCGAAGATCAGCGGCGGCTGAATGCGCAGCACGTTGCCGAAACGTCCGCCCTTGCCGATTAGGACCTTGCGCTTACGCATCTCTTCGAGCATGCGCGAGGCTTCGTTCGGCGCATAGGCTTTCGTCTTTTGGTCGAGCACGAGTTCCACGCCGATCATCAGGCCGTGGCCGCGCACATCGCCGATCAGCGGGAAGCGTTTTTGCAGATCGCGCAAGCCGGCCAAGAGTTTTTCACCCTGGCGCTTCGCGTTGGCGATCAGGTCGCGCTTTTCGATGACTTCGAGGGTGACGCGGGCGGCTGTGGCCGATAGCGCGTTGCCGCCGAACGTGTTAATGTGCGGGCCCTTAAAGACGTCGGCGAGTTCGGGTCGCGTGATCGTGACGGCGATCGGCATCCCGCTCGCCAGGCCTTTCGCCGACGTGATGATGTCGGGCACGACGCCGTAGGTTCCGGTGATGCCGAACATGCCGTCGCCGAGCCGTCCCCAGCCGGTCTGCACTTCGTCGGCAATAAAAAGCGTGCCGAACGGTTCGAGCGTCTCTTTCAAAACTTTAAAGTACTCATGGGGCGGCGTGATGATACCGCCGACGCCGGCGATCGTCTCGGCGATCATCGCTGCGGGATTGCCGTTCGTCTGCGTTTCGATAACGCGCTTTGCCGCCTTCGCGCAAGCGATGCCGCACGACGGGTAGGTCATGCCGAGCGGACACCGGTAGCAGTACGGGCTCGGCACGAATGCAACGTGCGGTACGACGGGACCGAAATTGCGCCAGTTGCTTTGGCCGGCGAGCGCGACCGTGTACAGCGTTCGGCCGTGATAGGCTTGTTCGAGCGAAAGAAAGTCGGTCGAATTTTTCGCAAGGCGCGAAATGAGCGCGGCCATCTCGTTGGCTTCGGAACCTGAATTCGAGAAGAATGTTTTCGTCATGCCCTCGGGCGCGATCTCGGAGATCTTTTCGGCCAGATCGAGCATTTCGTCGGTCAAGTAGAGCGTCGAGACGTGCATCAGCTTCTTGGCTTGCTCGGCGACCGCTTGCGCGACTTCGGTTTCGCCGTACCCGACCGTGTTGGTCGCAATGCCGGCGAACGCGTCGAGGTATTCGTTGCCTTCGTCGTCGCGGACCCGCGTGCCGTGGCCGCCCGTGAGCGTCAGCGGCTGCTCGTAATACGTTTGCTGCGCGGCGAAGACATGTTTCTTCGCGCGGTCGGCGTTCTTTTTCTTGAGCAACTGCATTAGTCTGCCTCCGTCGCCGTGATGGCGTCAAATTGTTCTTCGGTGATGACCGAGCGGTCTCCGCGCATCAGCAGCCAGTAGGCGAGCAGGCCGCCCAAGAGGCTGAAGATCCACCCTCCGCTCCACAAGAAATGGACCGGCGTCACGAAAAATCCGATCAGCGCGATGCCCCAGCCGGCGACCAGCGCGCCGACCGCGCGCAGATTGAAACCGCCGGCGTAACCGTAGACGCCGCGCGGAGTGTAGAGTTGCGCGAGATCCAGCCGGCGCTTACGGACCAGCCAATAATCGGCAATGGCTATTCCGTCGAAGGCTCCGAGCATCAGTCCGTAGGTTCCAAGCCAGAGAAAGACATATGTCTGCGACGTTTCGAGCACGCGCCATGGCTGCAGCACCAAACTCAGCAGTCCCGTCAAAACGGCGCCGATTGCGAAGTTGATGTACCGCGGCCACAGATTTTCGAATGCGCGCGCGGGTGCCATGACGTTGGCTCCGACGTTGATTGTCACCGATGAGAGGATGACGATCACACCGGCGATGACGATGACCGCGAGCGGAAACTTCTCGATCAAGTCGACCGGGTTCCACATGGCCGTACCGAAGATCTTCACGGTCGCCGACGTGACCGCGATGCCGAGGAACGAGAAGAGCGCCATCGCAAGCGGCATCGAGAGCACCTGCCCCAGCATTTGTCCGCGCTGAGTACGGGCGTAGCGCGTGTAGTCCGGAATGTTCAGCGCGAGCGTCGCCCAGAAACCGATCACGCCGACGACCGAAGGCAAGAACTGTATCCAGAATTGGCCGCCGTGTATTTTTGCCGGCGCCGCCAGCATCGGCCCGAAACCACCGGCGGCGTGCGCTGCCCACGCGAGCAAAGCGATTGCGGCGATGCCGACCGTCGGCGCGGCAATTTGCGCGAGCCGCCCGATCGCTTGCGCGCCGCGCATCGCGATGGCGACGTTTAAGAGCCAGAAGAGCGCGAATGCAAGCCACGTGTGTTGCTGGTAATGGCCCCACTGCGCGTCCAAGCCCCGCCATGCGGGCAATACCGTGGACAGGATCGCGTCGAGCGCCTGACCGCCAAACCAGGAGTTTATTCCGAACCAGCCGGCCGCGATAAGCGCGCGCGCCAGCGCGGGAATGTGCGCGCCGCGCGTTCCAAACCATAAGCGCGCGAAGACCGGATACGGTATGCCGTATTTCGTTCCGGCGTGCGCCACGAACAGAATCGCGCTCAGAACGACGACGCTTCCTAGGAATATCGCCAGGACCGCTTCCCACCAATTCATGCCGATCGATATCATGCTGCCGGCGAGCGTGTAGGTTGGAATGCACAGGCACATGCCGATCCACAGTGACGCAAACTTCGATCCGGGCCACGAGTGTTCGGCGAGGGTGCACGGCCGCAGGTCTTCATTCCACATGGAGTGATTCTGCTCGGCCTCTTTGTGTGCGGCGTCCGTCAGGACGACGACGTCGCCCACGCGCAGCTGCGTTGCGGTCGTGTTCACGTTAGACCCGAACGAGGTCTTCGTATGTTTCGGGGCGGCGATCGCGGTAGAACTGCCAGGTGTTGCGCACCTCGGTTATCAGATCGCGATCCATCACGCCGATGACGACTTCATCTTTGTCGCGGCTGCCGACGGCGACGAAATTGCCGCGCGGGTCGACCAAGTACGATTGCCCGTAGAATTCGCCCATGTTCCAAGGCGGTTCCACGCCGACGCGGTTGATCGCGCCGACGTAATAGCCGTTGGCAACCGCGTGCGCGGGTTGTTCGAGCTTCCAGAGATACTCGGAAAGGCCGGCGACGGTCGCGGACGGGTTAAAAACGATCTCCGCACCGTGTAAGCCCAGCATGCGCGCGCCTTCCGGGAAATGGCGATCGTAGCAGATGTAGACGCCCACCTTTGCAAAAGCGGTTTCGAAAACCGGGTAGCCCAAATTTCCGGGGCGGAAGTAATATTTTTCCCAGAAACCGCACCCCTGTGGCCCAGCTTGCACTTGCGGGATATGGTGCTTGCGGTATTTGCCGAGGTATTTTCCGCCGGCGTCGATGACTGCCGCCGTGTTGTAGTAGACGCCGGCGAAGTCTTCCTCGTACATCGGCACGACCAGCACGATGCCGAGCTCTTTCGCGAGGTCTTGCATGAGTTTGGTCGTTGGGCCGTCGGGAATCTGCTCGACCGCGGTATACCACTTCGGGGTTTGTTCCGTGCAGAAGTAGGGGCCGTAAAACAGCTCTTGCAGGCACACGATCTGCGCGCCCTTTTGCTTGGCCTCGCGGATGAGCTTGATGTGCTTGTCCGTCGCTTCTTTCTTATGTACGTCGACGGGCTGCGCGCCGTCGGTGTCGTGGTGGGCCTGTATTAGGCCGATCGTCACTTTAGATTCCATTCACCTATCCTATTTGTTGAAGGATGGAAGAACCCACACCCAGTTCCGGAACCGCCGGCAAAAAAAACGTCCATGTTTTTTTGCCGCTTGAGCGCATTTTCGAGAAAACAAAGTTTTGAAGTCGACATCCTGTCGAGCTCGAAAATGTCGCACATTCCGGAACAGGGCACGGGTTCTTCCATCCTACACCTGCACCGGATAATAACGGGCGCTCTTCTGATGTTTGCCGGCGCCTTTGGCGCCGGTGAATGTGTCGCCGTCGGCTACCATCTTGCCGCGCGAGAAGACGTAGCGCGGGCGGCCTTCGACGGTCATTCCTTCGAAGACATTGTTGTCGACGTTCATATGATGGTTCTTGGCTGAAATCGTGCGCTTTTTCTTGGGATCCCAAACGACGACATCGGCATCGCTGCCCACCGCGATCGTGCCCTTGCGCGGGAAGAGTCCGAAGAATTTGGCCGGGTTCGTAGAGCAGAGCGCGACGAATTGGTTCGGGCCGAGGACGCCGCTGTTGACGCCGACTTGCCAGAGTATCGCAAGGCGATCCTCGGCCGTCGGCGCGCCGTTGGGAATCTTCGAGAAATCGTTCTTGCCGAGCTCTTTCTGACCGCACAAGTTGAACGAGCAGTGGTCGGAGCCGAAACTGTGCAGTTCCATGTTCTTGAGCTTGCGCAGCAGAACGGCTTGATTCCATTTTTCGCGGATCGGCGGCGAGAGCACGTATTTAGCGCCCTCGAAGTTGGGGCGCTCGTAGTCGGTGAAGTCGCAGACCAGATATTGCGGACACGTTTCGCCGTAGACCGGTAAGCCGCGTTTGCGGCCGTCGCTGATCGCGTCCGCGGCCATCGCGCTGCTGACGTGCACCACGTAAAGCGGCGCGCCGGCGATTTCGGCCAGACGAATCGCGCGATGGGTTGCCTCCCCTTCGCACTCCACCGGGCGCGTAAGTGCATGCCACTTCGGTTCGGTCTTGCCTGCGGCCAGCGCCTGTTTTGTGATCACTTCGATCACGTCGCCGTTTTCGGCGTGCACTTGCACCAGCCCGCCGGCGTCGCGACAGGCTTGCAGTGTTTTGAAGATCGTCTCATCGTCGACGTAGAGCACGTGCTTGTACGCCATGAAGACTTTGAACGAGTTGACACCGGCGGCGATCATCTCGGGGATCTCGGCCATCGTCTCATCGCGGCCGTCGGCGATCGTTAAGTGGAAGGCGTAGTCGATGACGGCTTTGCCGGCCGCCTTTTCTTTCCACTTGTCGAGCGCATTCTGCAGCGAATCTCCGCGCGTGTGCAGCGCGAAATCCACCACGGTCGTCGTGCCGCCCATCGCTGCGCCGCGCGTGCCGGTCTCGAAATCGTCGGCGGTAACCGTGCCGCCGAACGGCATGTCGAAGTGCGTGTGCGGATCGATGCCGCCGGGAAAGACGAAGGCGTTGCTCGCGTCGACGACCGCGTGTTTGCTCGCGTCGAGATTCCGGCCAATCGTGGCGATCGTTTCGCCCTCGATCAAAATGTCAGCGTCGTAGGTATCGGTCGCGGTGACGACGGTACCGCCGCGGATAAGCGTCCCCATTACGTCAGCGCTTCAAGACGGATACTGCGCTGCTTCCACGATTCGGGCGGCAAGCCCGTATCGATTTGCACCATCTCGATGCAGTCCTCGACGGGGCAGACCATTTGGCAGAGGTTGCAGCCGACGCACTCTTGTTCGTCGACAACCACCGTGGATGAGCCGTTGTTCGTGATGCGGTCGATGCACTGATGAGCTGCATCTTCGCAGGCAACGTAACATTTGTTGCAGTGAATGCACTTGTCTTGGTCAATGCGCGCGACGATCTTGTAGTTGAGGTTCAGGTTTTCCCAAGTCGTGATGCGGTTGGCGGCTCCGCCGACCAGGTCCCGAACGCTCGCGAGGCCGCGTTCGTCGAGATAATTGTTCAGGCCGTCGATCATGTCTTCGACAATGCGGAAGCCGTGGTGCATCGCGGCCGTGCAGATTTGCACGTTGCTCGCACCCAGGAGCAAGAACTCGACCGCGTCCTTCCAGGTCTCGATTCCGCCGATGCCCGAGATTGGGATTGTCACTTGCGGGTCGCGCGCGCACTCGTTGACCATGTTGAGCGCGATCGGCTTGACTGCCGGCCCGCAGTACCCGCCATGGCTGCTTTTGCCGTCGACGTGCGGGACGGGGTTCCAAGTCTCGAGGTCGACGCCAATCAAACTGTTGATGGTGTTAATGAGGCTGACCGCATCCGCGCCGCCTTCTGACGCCGCACGCGCACCGAAACGGATGTCGGTGATGTTCGGCGTCAGCTTCACGATCACGGGAACGCGGGCGACTTCTTTGGTCCACTCGGCGACTTGGGCGATCAGATCGGGGTGCTGCCCGACCGCCGAGCCCATACCGCGCTCGCTCATGCCGTGCGGGCAGCCGAAGTTCAGTTCGAAGCCGTCGATGTCCACTTCTTGGACGCGCTTCACCAGTTCGTGCCACGCTTTCTGTTCGCAAACTTCCATCAGCGATGCGATGATCGTGCGATCGGGGAAAGCTTTCTTGCACTCGGCGATTTCCTTCAGGTTTACATCGAGCGGGCGATCGGTAATCAACTCGATGTTGTTCAAACCGATGATCTTGTTTTGTTTGTAGTCGAGTGCGGCGAAGCGAGAAGTGACGTTCACGATCGGCGTCCCGAGCGTTTTCCATACGGCGCCTCCCCAGCCGGCTTCGAACGCGCGCATGACTTGGTAACCGCTGTTCGTCGGCGGCGCCGACGCGAGCCAGAATGGGTTGGGGCTTTTAATTCCGGCGAGGTTACTCTCTAAGTTTGCCATACGCTACTTTCATGCGGGCCTCGCCCTTCGAGGACGCGCGCCTGACGGCGCACTGCTCAGGATGACACTATTAACGCCCACCATCACGCACAGCGTCATGCCGGTACCTTCGCGTTCAGGTAGGCGTCGATCGATTGTGCCGCCAGTTTGCCCTGCTGCGCTACCTCGACGACCATGGCTTCGCGCATGCCTTTTTCAAAGATGCAATCGCCGGCGGCCCAGACGCCCGGGCGCGAGCTTTGCAGAGAGTCGTCCACTTTGACGACGCCGAAATCGTGCGCGATGCCTAAGCGTTCGAAGGTTTCGATCAGGCGGCTCTGACCGATCGCCGAAATGAGCGTGTCGACGGGCTCGGTAAATTCGGTTCCGGCAAGCGGAGTGACCACCTCACGGTCGCCTTGCGTTTCCAATTGCGTGCGCACGAATTCGACGGCGTTGACGTGCAGGTTTTGTCCGATGACGCGCGTGGGGGCGGAGAAGAAGCGGAACTCGATGCCCTCTTCCTTGGCGAAGTCGTACTCGAATTGGTAGGCGGTCATTTGTTCGGCGCCGCGGCGGTAGTAGCAGATGACGCGTGCTTCTTTGCCGCGCGCGATTGATAGTCGCTTGGCGCAGGTCAGCGCGTCGATGGCGGTATTCCCCGCGCCGATCACTGCGACGCGTTCGCCGAGATCCGGTATCGGCTTGCCGAGCTTCGCGCGTTCGATGAAATCGAGTGCGTCCCAAACGCCTTCCAGGTTTTCGCCTTCGATCCCGAGTTTCGGGACGTTGCCCATGCCGCACGCCAAGACAACGGCATCGTAATCCTTGACCAGCTGCTCGAGCGTCAAGTCGAAGCCGACGCGCACGCCGGTGCGCACGTCCAAACCCAGCCGCACGACTTGTTCGGCTTCCCACAGCGCCGTTTCAACCGAAAGCCGGAACGGCACGATGCCGTAAGTGTTGAGGCCGCCCAGTTGTTCTTTCGATTCGAAAATCGTGACCGCATGGCCGAGCCGGCGCAAGTCGCGCGCAGTAGAGAGACCGGCCGGGCCGCCGCCGATGATCGCGACGCGTTTTCCGCTGTCGGGCCCCGGCTCGAAGAGTTGGATATCGCGCGCGGCGACGTAGTCGAGCGCGTAACGCTGCAGATCGCCGATACGGATCGGCGAATCACCGGCCTCGTTATAGACGCACGCGCCTTCGCAGAGTTCTTCGGTGGGACAGACGCGCGCGCAACTCGCGCCCATCGCGTTCGCGTCCATGATCGTGCGGGCGCTGCCCTTCACGTTGCCGGTCGATATCTTTTGAATGAAGGAAGCGACGTCGATGTGCGTCGGACACGCATTCATACATGGAGCATCGTAGCAATACAAACAGCGGTTCGCTTCGATCGTGACTTCGATCTCCGAGAGCGGCTTATGGATCGACGCGCCGAGCTGTTCGCTCATTTATGCGTGGGGAAACCCAGGTTCACGCCAGCGTTGGAATCGTGCCAGCGCGACGTGATCACCTTGCCGCGCGTGTAGAAGCGGAAGCCGTCTTCGCCGTAGATGTGCAGGTCGCCGAAAAGCGACGCCTTCCATCCGCCAAAACTGTAATAGCCGACCGGGACCGGAATCGGGACATTAATGCCGATCATGCCGACCTCGACTTCGCTCTGGAACCGGCGAGCTGCCGCGCCGCTGCGCGTGAAGATCGACGTGCCGTTGCCGTAAGGATTGTCGCGGAGCATTTGAAGCGCTTCGTCGAGCGAGCCGACGCGCGTGTTCACCAACACCGGGCCGAAGATTTCGTCGGAGTAGATAGACATTTTCGGTGTGACGTTATCGAACAGTGTCGGTCCGATGAAGAACCCGTTCTCGTAACCGCTCACGCGAAAATCGCGTCCGTCCACGACCAGCTTTGCGCCGGCCGCCTCACCTTGTTTGATGTAATCCAGGATGCGATCGCGCGCGGCGGGCGAGACTACGGGCCCCATGTCGTTGCCGCGATCGAAACCGGGGCCGATCTTGAGTTTGCCTATGCGTTCCTTGATCCGGTTCATAAGCGCGTCGGCGGTGTCACCGACCGTTATCGACGCCGAGATCGCCATGCAGCGTTGTCCGGCCGAGCCGTAGCCGGCCGAAACCAGCGCGTCGGCGGCCGAATCGAGATCGGCGTCGGGCATAACGACCATGTGGTTTTTCGCGCCGCCCAGCGCTTGCACGCGCTTGCCGTGAGCCGCGGCGGTTTGGTAGATGTATTTTGCGATCGGCGTCGAGCCGACAAAGCTGACTGCGTTGACGCCGGGATGCGTCAGCAGTGCGTCGACCGCGACTTTATCGCCGTGCACAACGTTGAAGACGCCATCCGGCAATCCGGCGCGCTTGAGGAGGTCCGCGATCAGCAGCGAAGCCGACGGGTCGCGTTCGGAGGGTTTCAATACGAACGTGTTGCCGCATGCGATCGATATCGCGAACATCCACGTTGGGACCATCATCGGAAAGTTAAACGGGGTGATGCCGGCGCAGACTCCGACCGGTTGGCGCATCGAGTAGGTGTCGATCGTGGTCGAGACGTTTTCGCTGAACTCGCCCTTCAGGAGATGGGTGAGCGAGCATGCAAAATCGACAACCTCGAGCGCACGCGCAACCTCTCCCTCGGCGTCGCTGACGATCTTGCCGTGCTCGCTTGCGAGGATCTCGCCGAATTGTGTCGCGTGTTCTTTCATCAAGGCGCGGAAGGCGAAGAAGATTTCTGCGCGCTTTCCCAGTGGGGTACGGCCCCATGCGGCTTGCGCGGTTTTCGCGGTCTGCACCGCGAGGTCGACGGTTGCTTGGTCTGCAAAAGCGACGTGTGCTTGCACGTCGCCGCGCGCCGGATCGTAGACGTCGCCGAAGCGCGCCGCGTCCTCGCCGTAGGCCTTACCGCCTATGAAATGGGTAATGGTCCGCGTTCTTACGGGAGCTTGCATGCGGGCCTCTTCGCCGCGGGGCCGCCTAAGGGCTTCCGGGATCCTCCAGCTGCGTTTCGATCGCGACGGTTTCGACGATGCGCGATTGAGTAGAGGTTATCGTCTCCGCGCCCTGCAGCGTGAGCTTGGTCATGATCCCGTGCACGAAGACGGCCTCTCCGTCCTCACGCTGATCGCGCAGATACTTGTCGCCGATGAAACCCGAGCCGCTGTGACCCTGAAAGGAAAGGCGCAACCGAACAAGACCGGTCGCCGCGTTCGCGTCCGTGACCGTGCTGCTCCAAAGCTCGTAGGCTCCGCCGTGGTGGATCGAATTCGTCCAACTGACGCCGGGCCGCAACAGCCCCGGCGGTTGTCCAAGAAGCGCCGTGTTGTAGATGAAGACAGGAAGACCGGCGGCTTTCCCGCTGTCACGATCGACGACTTGACCGGAGATATCACTGGCAAATTTGAGCAGCGAATTCGATCCGCCGGTGTACCGGCGCGTCCAGGAAACATGCGCGGGCGAGCCGTCCGAGACGGTCACCGTGTACGTAACACCGGTCACAGTCGGACTTGCGGCTGCCAGTTGCGGACCATTGATTTGCCGCGTCCACGTGGTGTGGTAGCGGAGCTGTTGTCCGGTGCGGACTTGCGGCGCCAGCAAGGCAGGGAGAGCGACGGCTGCTAGCAGCATTACCGGTTCATTATAATACGCATCGTCAGCCGTTCATAGTCCGGAGCTGCGCGGGCTCGTTTACATCGTCGTATGCGCCTTCGTCATCGATGGGTACCGCTACCCGTAACAACTCCGGATCGTCGCGCAAACTTTGCAGCGAATCTCCGGTGGTCACCTCGAGACGCGTTCTCGCGCGCGGCGAGAAGTAGACGGGGTGACCGCCCACGCCATCGCGTTCGGGAAAACAGACGTCGGCGTCCGTCTCCATCGCGCGCTGAGCGATCGTGTTCGCGAGCGTGGCGGTGACGAGCGGCTTATCGCCGAGAAAAACCAGCAGGGCGTGTTCGGGGGGCGCGGCGCCGTTGGCGATCTCGAACGAGTGCGCCATGCCTTGCTCGGGTCGATTGTTTTGAATGACTTGTATGCGCGGGCGCAGACGAATGTGCGGTGCTACCTCGGGCGAACTGACGACGATCGTTTCGAAATCGCGGCAGGCGTCGAGCACGCGATCGAGCATCGGGACGCCGCGCACGTCCATGAGGAGCTTCTGCGCGCCCATGCGCGAAGAGCGTCCCGCCGCTAGGACAACTGCGGTGACTTCCAATGTCCTCTCACCGGCCCGCTGCCAGTTGTGAGCCTCCCGCCTTCGCGGCCGTGGCGCAGCGCCACGATCTCGGCGGCAATGGCGATCGCGGTTTCTTCAGGCGTGCGCGCGCCTAAGTCGAGCCCGATCGGTGCATTGAGCCGCGCGAGTTCTTCGGGCGTCATCCCCAACTCGCGCAATTGCGTCATGCGCCGTTCGTTGGTGCGCCGGCTGCCCATCACGCCGATATATCCGGCGTTTGTTTGCAATGCCGCGCGAATTAGCGGGATGTCGAATTTCTCGTCGTGTGTTAGCGCGACGATCGCGGTGCGCTCGTCGACCGGCGATTCGCGCAAAAAATCGTCGGGCCACGCAACGACCACGCGATCGGCTTCGGGAAAACGTTCGGGTGTTGCGAAAGCCGGTCGCGCGTCGCAGAGCGTGACGTCGTAGCCGAGCAATTTGGCGACGCGCACCATCGCATGCGCGAAATCGATCGCGCCGAAAACGTACATGCGCGGTTTTGCTAACGTGCGATGAATGAAAACGCTAACGTCGCCGTGCGGTTCGCCTTCATCGCCGAACATGCGAATTTCGGTGGCGTCGCCTGCAATCGAGGCGCGCACTTCAGCCGCAACCACGTCGTCGAGCCGCGTGTTGCCGAGCGAACCGATGACGGAGTCTTCAAAAAGAAAGAGGCGGTTTGCGCGTCCGGCCTCGTCGAGCCGGATCGCTTCAGCGACGAGGTTTTCAGATGACAGGCGGCGTTCGATGGCAGCGGTTTCGGCGGCCTCCAAGGCCTCGACCAGGACGCTAAGCGTTCCGCCGCAGCTGAGGCCGACGGCTTGGGCGTCGGCGTCGGAAAGGCCGTATTGCACGAGACGGGGATTTCCGTCGCGCAGCACTGCCGCGGCTTCTTGCGCCAGGGCCGACTCGACGCAGCCACCGCTGATCGAGCCGAGGAGCGTGCCGGCCGACGAGATCGCCATGACCGCACCGGGGTCGCGCGGCGCGGAGCGCAGGACGTCCACAAGCGTCGCCAGGGCAACGCGTTCGCCGGCCTCTTGAAGGCGGCGGATCGGCCCGAGCAATTCGTGCATGCGCATGGCTTCAACGGGGGCCCGGTGAAGTCCGACCGTGATGCTGTGGCAGCAGTACTTTCAGCCGCGTTCGATAGCGCGGGCGCTTGCATTGCTCCGCGAATACGGTGCAGCGGCCCGCATTGTGTCGGGCGGCACCGACGTGCTCGTCGAGCTGCAGCGCGGGGTCAAGCCGACGGAAACGCTGATAGACGTTACGCAGCTCACCGAGCTGAAATACGTTCGCGACGAAGGCGAGCGCATCGCGATTGGCGGACTCGCGACGCACAATGACGTGCTCGCCTCGCAAGCGTGCGCCCAGCGCGCGCTGCCGCTCGTGCAAGCGTGCGTCGAAGTCGGCGCGCCGCAGATTCGCACGCGCGCGACACTCGCCGGCAACTTGGTTACCGCTTCCCCCGCAAACGACACGATCGTCCCGTTGATCGCGATGGGCGGCGAAGTCGTGCTGCAAAGCGTCGATGGCGAGCGCACAATCGACATCGCCGACTTTTTTACGGGCTTCCGGCAGACCGTGATGCGCCCGGACGAGCTGCTGCGTGAAATTCGCGTGCGTCCTTTAGCCGAAAATGAACGCGGGATATTTCTCAAGCTCGGCTTACGCCGCGCACAAGCGATTTCGGTGATAAGCGTTGCGACGGTTGTTTCGTTCAGCAACGCTCCTTCGACTACGCGGTCGCCGAGGGCGACCGCTACTCAGGATGACAATATTAGCGAGGCGAGGATCGCGCTCGGCTGTTTGGCGCCGACGATCGTGCGCGCGAAAAACGCTGAGGCGGCGCTGATTGGGAAGGCGTTGAGCGCGGAGACGATGGCATCGGCGTCAGAAGCGGTGCTCGATGACGTTTCGCCGATCGGTGACGTGCGCGGCAGCGCGGAGTACCGGCGGCTCGCGGTTAGCGCGCTCGTAGAGCGCAGCTTGCAGCGCATTGCCGGCGACTCATGCGCGGACGGCCTGCCCGATCGCCACATCTTGCTCGACACGGGCGAGGCGCCGGCGCTTTCCACCAGCGAGTTCGACGGCACGATTGTAACGATGATCAACGGCAAACGCGCCGAGATGCGCGACGCTGGGCGTAAGACGCTGCTCAACGCCTTGCGCGAGAATGCTTCGCTCACGGGATCGAAAGAAGGCTGCGCCGAGGGAGAATGCGGCGCATGCACTGTTTGGATCGACGGGCAGGCGGTGATGTCGTGTCTCGTTCCGGCCGCGCAAGCGCACGGCCACGTGCTCGTTACGATTGAAGGCCTAGCTGCGAGTCATAACGTCCTTCGACAAACTCAGGATGACATACCATTGCATCCGCTGCAGCAGGCTTACATCGAGCGCGGCGCCGTGCAGTGCGGGTTTTGCATACCCGGTATGTTGATGGCGGGCGCCAAGCTCTTGCAAGAATGCGAAGCTCCGACACTCGAACAGCATCAAACCGCCATTAGCGGAAATATTTGCCGCTGTACCGGTTACCGGAAGATCCTCGACGCGATGCAGCAAGCCAGCGAGCAGATGAGGCATGAAGAAAGCCCTCGTCCTTCGACTACGCGTTCGCCGAGGGCGAACGCTACTCAGGATGACAAAGTAAATGCGACGGCCCGATAATACTTTGATCGGCCAGGCAGTGGCGCGGCCGGATGCGCTAGGCAAAGTGACCGGCGCGGCGCTGTACCCGGCCGACTTGGTGCGCGCCGATATGGTCCAACTGAAGGCCGTGTTCGCCAACCGCGCGCACGCGCGCATTCTTTCGGTCGATACTTCGGCGGCCTTGGCGCATCCGGGTGTCCTTGCCGTGTTTACGGCGACAGACGTTCCGTACAACCGCTTCGGGTTGATCGACGACGACCAACCGCTGTTGTGCGACGACAAGGTACGCTTCGTCGGCGACCGCGTAGCGCTGGTAGCCGCGGAAACTCTTGAAGCCGCTGAAGTAGCTGCAAAACTCATGCGCGTCGAGTACGAAGACTTGCCGATCGTTTCCGATGCGCGCGCCGCGATGGCGTCCGATGCCCCGCTGGTCCACGCGGATCGCGACGGCAATATTCTTGGCCGTGTCCGTATTCGGAAGGGCGACGTGGATGCCGCGTTCGCTTCGGCGGACGTCGTTATAGAAGAAGAGTTTTCCACATCGTGGCAAGAGCATGCGTATCTTCAGCCCGACGCCGGCATCGCATATTACGAAGGCAAGAGGCTCGTGATCGAAACGGCCGGACAATGGCTGCACGAGGACCGCAGGCAGATCGCCAAGATGCTGCAGCTCGCCGAGGACGACGTGGTGATCAGGTACGCGAAGATCGGCGGCGCGTTCGGCGGCCGTGAGGATTTGATCGTCCAACCGCTGCTGGCGTTGGCAACGTGGAAACTGAAGCGGCCTTCGGCGCTGGTGTGGAACCGCGAGGAGTCGATCGTCGGCCATCAAAAGCGCCATCCGTATTTTATTCGGTCGAAGTGGGCGGCGAACAAAGACGGGAAGATCGTTGCCGCGCAAACCGAGTTGCTCGCCGACGGCGGCGCGTACGCAAGCACGAGTGTCGAAGTGCTCAAGGGCGCGACGGTCGGCGCGTCGGGGACGTACGAGATTGAAAACGTCGCCACCGACGGATACGTCGTCTACACGAACAATGTGCCGTGCGGCGCCTTCCGAGGTTTCGGTTTACCGCAGGCGCACTTCGCCGCGGAATCTATGGTTACGCGATTGGCGTTGGCCCTCGGCATCGATCCGGTCGAGATTCGCCGGCGCAACATGTACCGTGAAGGCAGCTTGACCGCAACGCAAACGCCATTGCCGCAAGGTGTCAGTGCTTTACCCGTGCTCGAGCGGTGTGTAGCGGAGATGGCGGCGCGCTTTAAGAGTAACGGGGCCTCGCCAAGCTCGGCCGTCCTTCGTCCTTCGACACGCGCATCGAAGATGCGCACTCAGGATGACACTTTTGTGAGCGGCGCCTATGACACGATGCTGCGGCGAGGCGTGGGGATCGCTTCGGGGATTAAGAACGTCGGTTATTCATTTGGTTTTCCGGATCAGGCGACGGCCACCGTTGAGCTGTACGGTGAACAGGAGATCGATCGCGTCGTGCTGCGCATCGGCGCAGCCGAGTGCGGACAGGGCGCACATCTCGTTATGCGAACGATCTGCGCGGCTACGCTCAAGGTACCGCTGGACCGCATCGAATTGATTGCGGAGGACAGCCACGAGTCGCCCAACGCCGGCAGCGCTTCGGCGTCGCGCATGACCTTCATGGGCGGCCGGGCGGTTAAGGACGCGGCGACGGCGGCGCTTCAGAGGTTTCCCGGTAAAGAGGCAAAGGCGACGGTGCAATTCCGCCCAGAGGAAACCACGCCGCTCGAGCCCGAGACCGGCAAAGGCTTTCCGCACTTCAATTACGGTTACGTTTCGCAAGCCGTCGAAGTCGAAGTCGACACGGCGACCGGTTTGGTGCGCGTGTTGCGCATCATCAGCGTGCACGACGTCGGCCGTGCGATCAACAAGCAGCAAGTGGAAGGCCAGATCGAGGGGTGCTTAGCGCAAGCGGTGGGTTACGCGCTCACCGAAAACTTCCAGTGCCGCGACGGAAGAATCCTCACGCCGCATTTCAGCACGTATCTTTTGCCGACGACGCTTGACATGCCGACCGAGGTCTATCCCGTCATTATGGAGTTGGCCGATCCGAACGGTCCGTTCGGCGCGCGCGGCGTGGCAGAGATGGCGCTCGTTCCTTTTGCGGCAGCGGTCGCTAACGCGATTCACGCGGCGACCGGCGCGTGGGTGACGCAAGTACCGTTTACGCCCGAGCGCGTCTTGGCGGCGATTGCAAGATCGCATAGTGCGGAAGGGGTAACCGCCTGAAGCGACGCGGCGCCGCACTATGGATTATCTTAGCGGCCGCGTTTACGCTGTCGTTTCCGGTTGTACAGTTGATGCTCGACAGCGGCAATTTCATGGGCTTGAATCCTGCGCCGATTGGCGCGACCGTCGATTACCCCTCGGGCACGCTAAAAGCGGTGCTGCCCGGCACTGCGGCATCCATCGCAGGCATGCGCCCGGGCGATCGCATCGATTACGCTCGGGCCGGATGGACGATGCGTATCTGGATTCGGTCGGGGCATTTACGCGCCGGCACTCCCAAGACGCTTCCAATTATCCGCGAAGGCCATGGCACGACGGTAACCCTGATTGCTCAGCGTCCCGAGCCCATATCCACAGGCCTGCTCGTCGTCGATCTGGCTAAAATACTGGCGGCCATCATTTATGTCGTTCTGGGCTGCGCGTTCTATTTCGCTTCGCGTTCGACACTGTCGCTTGCGTTCATGATCTTTTGCTTCGCAATGATCGGTCCGTTTGCCAATACCGCCTGGATGCATGTCTCTCCGCCCTGGGCGGAGCCGCCGGCAGCATTTGCCGCCGCATTACTTCCGCTCGCGCAGTCGTGGGGTTATCTGTTACTTTGCTTGCGCTTTCCGACGGGGACTGCGATCGGCCGGTGGAGGCTGGTCGACCGCGCCGTCCCGACTATCATGGTGCTCTTCTTTTTGATGTACTACGGGCATTTCTATACCGTCGCATTTATCGACGGAGAAAACGACCCGCTCTACAACGTTTTCGTTTCGTGCGCATGGCTCGCCAACTTCCTGGGAGCCGGTGCCTTCATAGCTCGTTACTGGAATACGCGCGGCGCGGAGACTCTTCGCATGCGCTGGGTAGCCGTAGCGGTCGCCGTTTACCTGGGGATATTGGGAATATTTTTCACCGATCAAGTGCTTCACGCCAACGCGCTCTGGGTTTCTTATCTGACGCTTTTCAACCCGGCGCCGGTCGCATTTGCCTATGCGCTGGTGCGCGGCCGTATTATCGACGTTCGAATTTTCGGCGGCCGCGCCATCGTCTATGCGGCGCTTACGGCAATTCCGGTGGCTTTGCTGGCGATCGCCGACTGGTTTTTCGCCCGGCGGCTCCAGGATGCACGCCTTGCAACATTCGTCGAAGTGGGCTTGGCCGTCGCGTTCAGTTTTTGGCTCCGCGGCTTGCACCGGCGCATCGATCGTTTCGTGGAGCGCGTCTTTTTTGCGAGCCGGCACCGCGCGCTCGAGCGTATACGGCACATCACGCGCGCGCTGCCGTTCACCGAGAGAATAGAGACGATCGAGACGATGCTCTGCGATGAAACTGCGGCCGCGCTGCAGCTGACCTCTGCGGCTCTCTTTCGGGCGGATGAAGGCGCATATGTTAGAACCTGCGCGCGCGATTGGGACGATGCAGCCGATCATCTGGATCCGGACGATCCGCTCATTCTTTTCGCACGCTCGTCACCTGCGGGCGTATTCTTGGAGGACGTCCCGCGCTCGCATGCGTCGATTCCAAAGGGCGACGCTAAACCGGCGTTCGGATTGCCCATCACCGTGGGGCGCCGCGTGATTGCGGTCGTGCTGTACGGAAACCATGTGAACGGCGAGCCTATCGACGGCGAAGAAGAGGAGCTTCTCAACGCGCTTGCTCACGCTTCGGCGACCGCCTACGAACATTTGCATGCCCTTGAACGCGAGCGCGAGATCGTGCAGCTCCGTTCGCAGCTACGGCTCAGTACATCGACCTAGCCGTTCGGCAGGTCAATATCCGCAAAAAGTTCATCGACTTCGAAATCTAACCACGTCACCGCATCGTGACGAAAGCGCGCGCCGTTAGCATATTGTGTTTTACCGGCGATAGTGTAGGCGGTGACGAGCCGCTTTGCGGGGTCGACGTCGAGAACTAAGGCTGCGCCGGTTGCAAGATATTTGCGCGCTTTTTCCCGAAAGAATTGCTCGCGGTACGACCGGGACCGCACTTCAACGGCGATGTCCGGTGCAAACGGCGGCTGCTCACGATCGGCTCGAGACAAGGCGCGCAGACGCTCGATCGCAACATACGCGAGATCCGGGACGAGGAGCGTGTTTGTTCCATCAGCGACGCCGAGTCTGAAGTCCCATTCGGTCGCAACCTGACCGCGAGAGCCGGCGCACCGCCGAAGGATAATAAGGGCGTTGGATTGCACGAGGGCATGGGTTCGTTGTGGACTCACCTTGCGTGCAGGCCGGCCGTCGATGGTTTCGATCGCAGGCTTGTCCGAGAGCGTATCGCGCAGCGTGTCCATGCCACATGAGTATATCACGCGTTTAGCGAGGTCTCGCTAGGTGGAAGTGCGGCTGAGTCGCCGCTTCACCAGCCACCAGCAGAGTGCGACGAGCAACACGTACGGCACAAATGCTGCGGCCCAAACGATGACCGAGATCAGGCCGATGGTGAACTGTGATACGGCGTGACGAGCCGCGCGCCACTCGCTGACGAGTTGCGCCGTCGCGGAAGATTCTACCGGCACAGTCGCTACTTCGGCTGCTAGCGACACGGAGATGGTCGAATAACTCACGCGATTATGCATCTCTTTGAGATGGGCGTCGAGCGTTTCGATTTGTTCGCGTACCGAAGAAAGCTGGTTTTCGGCTTCCAGGATTTGGCCGACGGAGCCCGAGCGATCCATGATCTTCGCAATATCGAACTCGGTACGGCGCAGATTCCGCAGGCGCGCCGCTGAATCGACGATCTGCGTGGTCAGATCCTCGGCGCTGATCGAGCGCGCTCGAGTGTTCCCGACACGCGTAAGGTCACGCATGGTAGCTTCGAACCGGTTATCCGGAACCCGCAATTCCATGTCTGCCGAAGGCGCGCCGCCTTGTTCGTTTTTGGCGGTGTCATCGAGCGAAAGTATGTCACCGGTTTGAGTGCGCGCGATCGCCGACACAGCCGCAATTGCCTTGTCGACATTCGGGACAAACAGGCTTACGGAGCCGACCCGAGCGATCTGAGCGGAACTGCGCGCCGATTTAGTTGCCGGCGCAGCCACCGCAGAAGGCGCTGCAAGTCGCGGTGCGCCTTGCTCCGTTCCTTTGAGTGCTATATCGTGAGCCTCAAGCGCAGATTTCATTACACGCACGAACTGAACGGGGGCTATCGCCGGATAATCCTGTGTCGAAGAGCGCGACGCCGCGAATATGGCCGCCGCGAGCACTATAGCGGCGGCACAAAACGTAATGAGTACAGGGCGAACGTATTTTCGCATTTCCGGCCCAACCTTTAGATTGATGAAACGCTTTGGCGGCGGGTAGTTGTGACAGCCGCGCCGGGTCAGATTAGCGGGATGAGGTAGCGCCGCATATTGCGGCCGGGATGGACGGCATCGGCAATTCGCACGCCGCCGCATTTTTCGATGACGCCCGCCGAAGCGGCGTTATCGTCCCAGCAGGTCAGTAATGCGTCGGCTTCGCCAAGTTCCCGTAATCGCTGGCAGGCGTAGCGCAGCATCGCGGTTGCCACGCCTCGGCGTCGAAATTTCGGTTGCACGGAGTATCCGATGTGCCCTCCCGTGCGCCATAGCATCCCGCGCACGTAGTGGCGCACGTGAATCTCTCCAGCCATTTCGTCTCCCGCAAATACCCAATACGTATCGGATGTAACCCAGCGCTCAGGCAGGCCGCGGCCTTTGGAGGCGCCGTCCAAGAACTCAAGATATTTGGGCATATCGGTACGTGCGAGGCCGAAGATGCTATCCGCGGGCCACATGTCGTGATCGCCAGGAAGAAACGCGTTCAAAAATTTCTCGAACGCGGGCGCGAGCGCGGGCGAGGGGCGGCGGAAATCAAGCTGCACGATTCCGCCACTTTCTAGCAATACTGGGACAACACTTGGTACGAATAATTTGCTTCGTGAAAACGCGCGACCTGGTGGCGCTCCTAGAAGAATTTGGCTGGACCTTCGTTAGGGAAGGCAAGGGGAGTCATCGAATATATCGTCACCCGGATGGCACGCGGATCGTAGCGGTTCCATTCCACGGTTCGGCTAGGGAAGTGCCGCTGGGGATCTTAAAGACGATTTTGAAGCAAGCAGGGTTGAAATGAGCAAAACTTATGTGGCTCTATTGGAGCAGGCGAGCGATGGGGGCTGGGGTGCCCTGGTTCCCGATTTGCCTGGCTGCTTCAGCTGGGGCGAATCCCGCGCGGATGCGGCACGCAATGTCCGCGATGCGATTGAAACTTATATCGATGCGTTGCGAGAGCTTAACGAACCAATCCCCGAACCGCACTCCTTCGCAGAGAGCATTTCAATACCATAGCGCGGGCCTCGCCAAGCTCGGCCGTGGTTCGATACGCGCATCAAAGATGCGCTGCTCACCATGACACGATTATCACCATGACGTAGTGTTCCTTAGCCCGCAAGTGCTTTGGCGATCTCGTTCGCCCGGTTAACTGTCGCTTGCAGATCGAAGTTCAGCAGTTCGCCGTTGCGGACGCGCTCCTCGCCGTTGACGATGACGAGGTCGGCGCGCTGCGGATGGCAGAAGACCAGCGACGCGACGGCGTCGTGCACCGCGCCGCCAGAAAGCTCGAGCGAATCGATCGACCAGCCGGCGATGTCCGCGGCTTTCCCCGGCTCGAGCGATCCGATGTCGTCGCGCCCCAGAACTTCTGCGCCGCCGCGCGTCGCAAGCTCCAGCGAGTCGCGAGCGGTCAGCGCATCGGGTATGCCGGCGGATACGCGCTGCAAGAGCATGGCATGGCGTACTTCATCGATCAAATTGGACGAGTCGTTCGAAGCGGAGCCGTCGACGCCGAGCCCGACGCGCGCGTTCGCCGCTCGCAACGCCAAGATTGGCGCAATGCCGGAACCGAGCCGCATGTTCGAGCTTGCGCAGTAAGCAATGCCGGTGCGCGTGGCGCCCAGGCGCGCGCACTCTTCAGCGGATGCGTGCACCATATGCGCGTGCCAGACGTCGTTCCCGACCCAGCCGAGCCGCTCGGCTAATTCCACCGGGCGGCAGCCGAAATGCTCGAGGCAGTAGCGTTCCTCATCCAGCGTTTCGGCAAGGTGTGTGTGGGAATGCACGCCGGCGCTGCGTGCAAGCGCGATGCTCTCGCGCATCAGATCGGGCGTTACTGAAAAAGGGGAACAGGGAGCGACGACGACGCGCGTCAGCGCGAACGGTTTTGGATCATGATAGTTTTCGATAACGCGCTGTGTATCTTTTAAGATCGTCGCCTCGTCTTCGACGACGTCGTCGGGTGGCAAGCCGCCCTTGGAGCGGCCGAGCGACATCGAACCGCGCGATGCATGAAAGCGAAAGCCCATTTCGCGCGCAGCTTCGATTTGATCATCGACCCGCGCGCCGTTGGGCCATACGTAGGTGTGGTCCATGGATGTGGTGCAGCCCGAGAGCAAGAGCTCGGCGATCGCGATCTGTGTCGATACGCGAATCGCGTCGGGAGTAAAACGCCCCCACATCGGATAGAGGGTTTGCAGCCAATCGAAGAGTTTGACGTCTTGCGTTCCCGGAACGCTGCGCGTAAGCGTTTGATAGAAATGATGGTGCGTGTTCACGAGGCCGGGGAGCAGCACCATGCGCGAACAGTCGATCGTTGCATCGGCCGGCCTTTCGGGTGCGCCGGCGGCGTCGATCGCTTCGAGGACGTTATCGCGCAAGAAGAGGCTCGCGCCGTGCAGCTCGTGCCGCTCGCGGTCAAAAGTCGCAACCGTGTGCGCGTTCTTCAAAAGAAGCGTGGTCATGGCTACAAGGCGGGTACGGCCTACAGGCGCGTCTAACCTCGCCGCTCGTGAATTCCGCGGCACTCCTCGATGGCTACGACCGCTCGGCGCTGACGTTGTGCTCAATCGGCAGTCATTCCGCGTTGGAAGTGGCCGCGGGCGCGCGGGCGCAGGGACTGCGTAATTTGGTCGTCACCGCCAAGGGCCGCGAAAAAACGTATGCCCGATATTATGCGCAGAAAGACGACCCTGCTCGCGGGTGCGTCGATGCGACGCTGGAGCTCGAGGCGTTCGTCGATATACTCGAATCCAAGGTGCAAGACGAGTTGCGCGAGCGCAACGCCGTCTTCGTAGCGAACCGCTCGTTCGAAGTCTACCTGCGCGAAAAATATTCCTACGACCAAATCGAGGCCGGTATGCGCGTTCCGATGTTCGGCAACCGCAAACTGCTGCGCGCCGAAGAACGTGGCGAAGCAAACAATCAGTATGCGCTCTTGCGGCGGGCGGGCATTCGACATCCGCTGCAGTTCAAGGGTCCGGCCGAGATCGACCGCCTTGTTATGGTGAAGGCGCAGCACGCGAAGGTCGCTTTCGAGCGCGCGTTCTTTCTTTGTTCGTCGGCGCACGAGTACCGAGAGATTTCGCAGCGGCTCATTCGCGATGATGTGGTGCGCGAGGAGGGACTGCAGGACGCGGTCATCGAGGAGTATGCGCTCGGGCCGACGGTTAACCTGAACTTTTTTTATTCGCCCGTGTTGCACGAACTAGAACTCTGCGGGACGGATACTCGCCGGCAAACCAACCTCGAAGGTTTTCGCAACGTGCCGCCGTCGGCGCTGGGCACGCTGCAAGACGTGCCGATGCGCTTGGAAGAGGCCGGCCATATCGCCGCAACGCTGACGGAATCGATGCTTGAGAAAGCCTTCGAAATGGGCGCCGCGTTTCTGCAGGCGGCGCGCGAGCTCAATCCGCCCGGGGTTATCGGGCCGTTTGCGCTGCAGTGCGCGATCGTCGCGGGGCCGCCCAAAGAGTTCGTCTGCTACGATGTGTCGCTGCGCATTCCGGGCTCGCCCGGTACGCGGTACACGCCGTATTCGAGTTACCGCTGGGGACGCGACGTTTCGGTCGGCGAACGCATAGCGATGGAGATCGTCTTTGCGCGGGATGCCGATCGTTTGGAAGAGGTCGTGACGTGAATCCGAATTATCCGCGCGACCTCATTGGCTACGGCGAAAATCCGCCCGACCCGTGCTGGCCCGGAGACGCGCGAGTCGCGGTGCAGATCGTCATGAATTATGAAGAGGGCTCGGAGTATTCCATCCCCGACGGCGACGAGCATTCGGAGACGTACCTCACCGAAGTTCCCGGAGCGACGCTTGGGCCGAACAAGCGCGACCTGATCGTCGAGTCGGTCTACGAATACGGCAGCCGCGCGGGGTTTTGGCGGCTCATGCGCATCTTCAAAGAACGCGACATCCCGATCACGGTCTTCGGAGCGGCGCTCGCGCTCGAGCGCAATCCGGAAGCCGCGCGCGCAATTCGCGACGCCGGGTACGAAGTCTGTTCGCATGGCTGGCGCTGGGTCGGCTTCCAAGATATGAGCGAAGAGCAAGAGCGCGCCGAGATGAAACGCGCCGTCGAATCGATCGAGCGGACCATCGGCCAACGTCCTTACGGCTGGTACTGCCGGTATGCGCCAAGTGAAAACACTCGCCGGCTCGTGGTGGAGGAAGGCGGATTTCTCTACGATTCAAACTCCTACGACGACGACTTGCCGTATTGGGTGAAGGTCTCGGGGAAAAATCATCTCGTCATTCCTTACACGCTCGACGTCAACGACATGAAGTTTTCAGTTCCACCCGGTTTTACGGCGCCTTCGGGTTATTTCGAATACATGAAGGATACGTTCGATGTGTTGTACCGGGAAGGGAAGACCCAACCTAAGATGATGAGCGTCGGTTTGCACACGCGTCTCGCCGGGCGTCCAGGCCGTGCCGCTGCACTCGCCCGCTTTCTCGACTACGTGCTCGATCACAAACGCGTGTGGATTTGCAAGCGCGTCGACATCGCCCGGCACTGGATTGCGAACCATGCGCCGGAGTAATGCGCCCCTCGATATGCGCGCTCACGCGCGCTACTCGGGGTCCTTCGACAAGCTCAGGATGACAAACCAACGGGGCGCGCGTTAGCGCGCCAACCTTTATGAGTAGCGTCGTTCAGCGGCTGGCGGAGTTGGCCGAGTTCGGGAAGTACGAACACGGCATCAACCGCGGACTGGCGACGCCGCAAGAGCGCAGAGCTCGCGAACTCTTCGTGAAGTGGGCGACCGGAAGCGGTTACCAACTGACGCAGGATCCGATCGGCAATCTTTTTGCACGCCGCAACGGAATTGATCCGGCAGCGGCGCCGATTCTGGTCGGTTCGCATCTCGATACGGTTCCGACGGGCGGCGCATACGACGGTGCATACGGGGTTGTCGCTGCGCTCTGCGCGCTCGAACAGCTCGACAGCGAGGGCGTTGAGACGCGCCACCCGGTCGAAGCCGTCGCGTGGGTCGGAGAAGAGGGCAGCCGCTTTTCGATCGGATGTTTGGGCAGCGCGGTTTTTGCGCGGCTGACTTCACTCGACGATGCGTATGCGCTGCGCGACGAATCGGGCGTCACTCTTGCCGAGGCGCTTGCGTCGCCGGACGGCGGATTGCTGGATTTGCCGCAGCGCGGCGAGCAGCGCGCCGCCGCCTATTTGGAATTGCACGTCGAGCAGGGCCCCGTACTCGAAGCGGCGGGCGTTCAGCTCGGCGTCGTCAGCGCGATTACGGGCCAGATCCGCTACCGCGCCGTCGTCGAAGGAACGAGCGGCCACGCCGGAACCGTGCCGATGGACCGGCGTTCCGACGCGCTTTCGGCTGCTGCCGAGATCGTGCTCGCGATGGAGGCGGCCGCACGAAACGCCGGCGGCGCTGTCGTCACGGTCGGCCGCCTCGTCGTTGAACCGGGCGGCACGAACGTCATTCCGGCGCGCGTCAGTTTCTCGATCGACAACCGTTCCCCGGACGTTGCCAAGATGGAAGCAATCGAGTCCGCCTTTCATGCGACCGCGGAAAAAGTCACGAAAGAACGCGGCGTACGCGTCATGCTCGAAAAGCTCGACGTGCACAAGCCGACGCAGATGGACGGTAAACTGCGCGCCGCGCTGCACCGCGTCTGTGAAACGATGGGACACAAGGCGTTGGACGTACCGAGCGGGGCGGGTCACGACGCGATGTGCATTGCAAAAATTGCTCCGGCGGCCATGCTCTTCGTTCCGAGCATCGGCGGGCATAGCCACGTCGGAGAAGAGAAAACCGCGGATGCGGATTTGGAACTAGGAGTCGTGGCGCTGGCTCGCGCGATTGAGGAGGTCGACAAGTGAGGTTTTTTATCTGCGGGTCCGCGCTGCGCGGTCAGCCCGACCACAAGAACCTGGGTGACGCGAAGTTCTTGGGAGAAGCGCGCACGGCGCCGCGATACCGCTTGCATTCGGTACGCGATCAACACCCAGGGATTTACGAAGTCGAAAGCGGCGGCATTTCTATTGCGGGCGAGTTATACGAATTCACGCCCGAGCAGCACGAACAGTTGCTTGAGAGCGAGCCGCCCGATCTCTACGAGGCCCCGATCGTGCTCGACGACGGTTCGAGCGTCAGCGCAATGATCTATCCGCGCTCGCTGATCGAAGAGCGCGGCTACAAAGATATCTCCGAGTACGGCGGCTGGAAGGCGTTTAAATCTTCGCAGAGCTCCTAGCTTTGTAGCCTGCGGGCCTCGTCACGTGCGCTCCGCGCACTGCTCGGCCGTGGTTCGACCGGGGGCGCCTAATGGCGCCCGCTCACCATGACAATATTGGGCCGCTCACCATGACAATATTGGGCCGCTCACCATGACAAACAGCGCCAGCGCTAAGGCAAATTAAGGCGAAGATGTAATATCATCGAAGTTCGCGGTTGCGTTGTTTACGCCGTTTGACGTGACGTGCAGGCGAATCTCGATAAGCGAACCAACTGAAAAATCTGCTCGCGAAAATGAGTAAGACTTTGTTATCGGCACGGCGCCGGTACATGCGGTTGAGCTCGCATGCAGCGGGGCCGGCGTAAACGTGTCGAGGATGGTTTCAGTGCCCCGAGAGGTGCCCGTCGGGAAAACGATGCCCACGGTCACCGTGACGGGATCTTGTCCTCCCCACACGCGGAACGAGACCGATTGCGGCACGCCGTGGTCGATGAACTGCTGCGAAAGATAGCCATCGGCGCCGGCCGGCGTCTCGATAGCCGCAAACGGATTCCCCGCTTGCGACGGCAGACACGAGTCGGATGTTTTGAGCGTAAAGGTCGGAAACCCGGGCAGCGTTCCCGGCTTGATCGGTGTGCGGTCCCAACACACCCAATCGAAATTAAAACCGGTGTTGATGATATTCGTAGTGTTGCACGCGATGAGGCCGGCGCCGATCGGTGCGTGAGCTACTCCGTTCGAGCCGCAACCCGCAAGCAAAACGAGCGCCGCCAACGCCGCGGTACTTAAATATTTCATGGGAACCGCGTGCCGATTCCGAAGAACGAGCCTTCTGTCCATCCGCTGACCGGCGTGTTGATCGTCGCCCTGAAGAATTCGCCTGCCCAGCCTGCCTCTAAGAATAAGTTCGTCTGGGTCAACCAGAACGTTGCGCCTGCGCGATATTTGAGAACACTATACCCAAAAGGCACGGTCTGTCCGGAAAACGGCCCAAGATAGGGCGAAACCGGGTAGGTGTAATTGCCGGTCACCGCCGGGTAGTACCAGACGCTCGCAAACAGGGAGAGCTGCTTATCGAGATTGGGAAGTTTCGATATGCCGATTCCGACTCCACGAATGTTTGGGAAACCGAGGTAACTGTAATGTTTGAAGTAGGCTCCTACGCCGGCGTAGGTGTGCGGAAGAATTTTCAGCGCCGCGCGCAGATCGACGTCGGTATCGATCCCGTTGAACGCGGTCACATATTCTTGTGCGCTGCCGGTCTGCTTACCGATCAGGTTCGCGCCGACCGCCGTGACGCAGCCGGGGTCGGGACCCGGACAAACGCCGGTTTGATATTGGCCAAGCGCATTGACTGTTGTACAACCGGGCCCCGGGTCGCAGAACTGCGTTTTCTGGAAGGCGTCATGCGGAAAGCGGTAGCGCTTGAAATCGATCTGCACTAAGAAGGTCTGCGCCGCGCCGAACAGATACGAACCTTGGATGCCGAACGATTGGTTAGCAATGGTGTGAGCGGGAGCGCTTTCATTTGAAATGGCCGGCGCGTTCATATAATCGATGGAAGCGAGTATCCGAGCTTGTTTCTTTCCGGCGATAACGGACGGCAAAGGTGTTGGTGTCGGAGCGGGCGGCGGCGCGGCTTGCGGTCCGGGAGTACGCGATGCTGAAGGCGTCGGTTTGGGCGACGGCGCGGATGGCGCGGGTGTGGCGGGAACGGGCGTGGGCGGGGGCGGCGTTGGC